>NZ_CP107799.1:4897142-6121428 GCF_041431135.1 Streptomyces sp. NBC_00554
GAACTCCCCCTGGCCGCCGACCTCACCACCGTCGCCGCCGCCGAACTCGACCTGCACCAGGGCGCGCCGGTCTGGGCGACGGTGAAGGCGGCACAGACGCACGCGTATCCGGCGTGACCCGAACACGCCCGCCGTACATTGATCCGCTTCCGCTCGGCGTGGTAGACGCATGCAATGACCTCACCTGAACCCCGTTCCAAGACACCGGCGTTGGCCGAAGCCCTCGGTATGCAGCCGCACCCGGAAGGCGGCTGGTTCATCGAGACATGGAAGGCGACACACACCTTCCGCCCGGACGGCTACCCCGGCCCCCGCGCCGCCGCGACCGCGATCTACTTCCTCCTCGCCCCCGGAGACACCTCCGCCTGGCACAAGGTCCGCTCCGACGAACTGTGGCTGTGGCACCGCGGCGGCCCCCTGGAACTCCTCCTCGGAGGCGACGCCGACACCCCCGACCCGAACCCGACGGTCGTCCGCGTCGGCCCCGGCATCGAAACCGGCGAACACCCCCAGGCCCTCGTACCCGGCGGCATCTGGCAGTCCGCCCGCCCGGCCACAGACCAGGAGGTCCTGGTCAGCTGTATCGTGGCCCCCGGCTTCGACTACGAGGACTTCCACCTCATCGACTCGGGGGCCTGAGTCCTCGGGGCAGCCGCCGCCCCCAGAGACCCCAGGCGCGTCGCGATCTCCGCGAGCCACTGCTTCACCGGGCCGAGGCTGATCAACCCGCTGCCCGCGCCCGCGAGTTCGTCGGCGGCCGGGAGGAGGCGGGCATAGGTCCGCTTCAGTACGAGAGGGTCGCCGAGTCGGAGCGCGGCAGCAGCCTCCAGGCAGGAAAGGGCCTCGTACAGCAGGTCCCGGGGTGGTTCCGGCAGAGCGCGCAGTGCCGTGCCCGCCTCGGTGCGGCGGCCGGTCTCCAGGAGGGCGAGCGGCTCGGCCCAGGGGCGGTACGGGCCCCAGTCCGCGCGCAGGTCCACCCCCGTCGCCGGCGCCCGGTGCGCCAAGCGCAGGCACAGCGACGCGAGGGGGAGGAGTCCGCGCTCCAGTCCCGGCATGCCGGCGCCGTCCAGCCTTGCGGCGGCGGCCCGATAGGCGGCCTCGGCTTCCGCCCGCCGTTGCCCGGACGCGGCCGTCCGCAGAGCCCCGTACCACTCGGTGAACACACCTACCAGCGGCAGTTCGTGACGCTCCGCCAGCCGGTCTGCGGCGGCGGCGTGTTCGTCCGCCGTCGCGAAGTCGGCGAGGGCGCTGCGGGCCTGGAGGCGGATGAGGTGGCCCAGGACTTCGAAGGTGGTCAGACCGTGACGGGCGGAGAGGGTGACCAGTTCCGCGCCGATCTCGTCACGGCGCGGGGCGAGTCCCGCGCGGTCGAAGGACTGCATGAACGTGCCGTTGAGGGCGAACGCCAGCAGCGCCGGGTCGTCGAGGCGGCGAGCGGTCTCCTCCGCCTCGCGGGCGGCCTCCGGTCCGCGAGAGGAACGGGTGCCGCGCATCTCCAGCGCGATCGTGGCCAGCAGGCGGCAGCGCGCCGCGTCGTACGCCGGGGCCTGCGGAAGGGCCGCGAGGGTGCGCTCGGCGGCCGCGACGAGCCGCTCGGCCAGGTCCGGATCGTCGACGCGCGTCCAGATCGCGGGGACGTCGAACGCGCCGATCACGCGGGCGGTCAGTTCCGCGTCGCCGGACTCCTCCGCCGCGTCGACGGCCGCCATACGATGCTCCCGCGCCGCCTCCAACCCACCGCCCCCGGTCACCGCGAGGTTCCGCATCAGCCCGACGGCCGACTCAAGCCGGGCGCGTGACCCCGCTCCGGCGGCGCGGTCGTAGGCGGCGGTGGCCCGTGTCCAGATCTGCGCGGCGGCGTCGGGGGCGGGCGTGGGGGTCTTTTCGCCCCCTCCGCCCCTACCCGTCCCTTGCTTCCTGGGGGCTCCGCCCCCAGACCCCCGCATCGCGCTGACGCGCTCGTCCTCAAACGCCGGACGGGCTAGGGGTAGCCCCTCCGGCGTTTGAGGAGCGGGGGTTTGGGGGCGGAGCCCCCAAGTGACGGGAATGGGTAGGGGCGGAGGGGGCGAAAAGCCACCCACCTCCAACCCGGGAGCCTGCACCAGGATGTCCGCCTCCAGGCGCCGCAGAGCGGGGCCGGGGTCCAGCCCCAACTGGTCCGCCAGCGCAACCCGCGCCCGCCGCACCACCGCAAGCGCATCCGCCTGACGCCCCGCCCGATAGAGCGCCAGGGCAAGCAGACACCAGGCGTCCTCGCGCCAGGGATGCCCGGCGGCGTGCGCATCGAGGTCGGGCACCGCCTCGGCGGCACGACCGAGCGCGAGCTGGGCAGCGGCGCGACGCTCAACGGCCTGTAGCCGAAGCTCGGAAAGCCGGGACCGCTCCCCGCGAGCCCAGCCCTCGTGCGCGAACTCGGCGTACGCCGGCCCCCGCCACCACCCGAGCGCCTCCTCCAGCCCCCCGAGCGCCTCCTCGGCCGACAGCTCCACGGCACCCCCGACGACCGCCTCGAACCGCCACGCGTCCACCGCATCCGGCGAAACACGCAACGCGTACCCGGGCCCCTCGGTGACCAGCAACCGAGCCGGCGCACGCGGCGGCCGCTCCGGTTCCAGCGCCCGCCGAAGCGCACCGACGAAGGTCTGTACGGCACCCACCGCACCCGGGGGCGGCTCCTCCCACAGGTCTTCGACCAGCCGGGCGACGGACACGACCCGCCGCCGGGCCACGATCAGCCGGGCGAGCACGGCCCGGTGCCGCGGCCCCTTCAACGCGAGCGAGCCCCCGCCGCGCGCGGCCACGACTGCCCCGAGCACCCCGAAGTCGATCCGCTGCTCCACGCCACCACCGTACGCGCGCTGATTCGCCGCTGATTCACGCCCGGCAAGCTCGAGTCGTCCCTGCCCCGCCCCCTCCGAAAGGCAGAAACCCGTGCCCTCGACCACGCCTCCGACCATCCCCGGCTTCGCCTACCACCGCATCCCCGTCGCCGCCGACGTGTCCCTGAACGTCGCCGTCGGCGGCTCTGGCGGCACCCCCGTCGTCCTCCTGCACGGCTTCCCGCAGACCCATCTGATGTGGCGACACGTAGCCACCGACCTCGCCGCCGATCACACGGTCATCTGCCCCGACCTGCGCGGCTACGGCGCCAGCGACAAGCCGGCCGAAGCCGCCGAACTCACGGAAACCGACGCCGGGTCGACGTACTCCAAGCGCACCATGGCAGCCGACATCGTCACCCTCGCCCGCGCCCTGGGCCACGAGCGCTTCGCCCTGGCCGGCCACGACCGAGGCGCGCTCGTCGCGTTCCGCGCCGGACTCGACCATCCCGGCGCGGTCACACACCTCGCCTCGCTCGACGTCCTGCCCACGCTGGACATGTGGGACGTCCTGCACGGCACGACCGCGGCGGTCGCCTTCCACCTGTACCTCATGGCCCAGCCGCCCGGTCTGCCGGAACAACTCATCGGCGCGGCCCCGGACGCGTTCTTCGGCCACTTCCTCGACCAGTGGGCGCGGCAGACGGAGTCAACGGACCCGGGGACGACAGCGATCCCGGACGACATCCGCGCCGCGTACCTGAAGGCGTCCCGCGAGGCGGTGCCGTCCATCGTCGCCGACTACCGTGCCTCCGCCGGCATCGACGTCGTACACGATCTGGCCGACCGGGAGTCCGGAAACCGCCTGCGGATGCCGGTCACCGTCCTCCAGCAGGACTGGGGCGCCGCCCTCGGTTTCGACGCCGCCGCGCGGTGGTCCGCCTGGGCGACCGATCTGCGCCATTCCACCGTCTCCTGCGGTCACTTCATGGCGGAGGAGGCGCCCGCAGAGGTCACGAAGGCGGTACGGGATCTGCTCACACGCACGGGCCGACGAGTGCCGCCACTCCCGTAACTTCCTTAGCGCCTTTGTGACGTTCGACGCCGGTTGTGGATCACTCGGCGTGGGCATCACCCGTAGGCAGGACCGGCCGCGCACCTATCGCGCGGGTCCCGGCCGGCGGGGGGTCCGACCGCCGGGAGTACCGACCGTCCTGGAGGGGAGTGAGGTGTCATGCGTGCGCATGAGCGCGCCGTCCGGCCGACCGCCCGCGTCGAGTACACACTGCCGCGCACGGCGGTGTCGGCGGGCAGGGCCCGCAGGCTCACGTCGGCGTTCCTCACCCGGCCGCGGATGAACGCGCCGACGGCCGACCAGGTCGACGACGCCACGCTGATCGCCTCCGAACTCGTCGCCAACGCCGTCCGGCACGGCGGCACCGGCTGCCGGCTCCGCCTCCAGGTGGGCCACGGCGAAGTGACCGTCGAGGTGCACGACGACAGCCCCGGGCGCCCCAGTGTCGGCCCGATGGACACCGACTCGGAGAGCGGCCGCGGTCTCGCGATGGTCCAGCATCTCGCCAACCGCCTGGAGATCGTCAGCACCGGCTTCGGCGGCAAGACGGTCCGCGCGGTTCTGGCAGTGTGAGGCCCGAGGCTCCGCCTGCGCGCGATGACGGGGTGCGCCCGGGCGGGTGACGCGGAACGGCCCGCCGACCGGCGTCGGCCGAGGGCCACCCCACCCGCATGTAGAGACGAACCATGCGCTTTTCTCGAAGAGTCTGGGTGTCGGGGGTGGCGGCGACGGCGGTCGCGGGCGGGCTGGCCGCCTTGCTGGTCACCGGAGGCGGTAGCGGGAGCGAGGGCTCCCGCCGGACCGCTGCTGCCGCGGACGAGGCTCAGCGCACGGCCATCGCGCTGACCCGGTTCCGGACGGCGTCCCAGGCCGGTCCATCGGAGGTCACCGTGCGGCTTCCCTCGGCGGGCGGCGGGGCGGTGACGGTGCGCGCCGTGGCCGACTACCGGGTTCATCGGGCGGTCGGCGTGTACGAGGTGATGGACGAGGGGCACGTCATGCGGGGGCTGCTTGCCTGGGACCTTGAGGGCGTCGCGGTGGCCGGGTCCCCGGTGGCGTCGACCGACGACACCTCGGGGTCCTCCACGCGGCCGGCCGCCCCCGGGCCTGTCACCACCGCCGTCCAGGCGGCGCGTCGGGCGAGCAGCCTGACTCCGGGCCAGTGGACGCGTCGCCCCTACGGCAGCGCTCCGCTGGACCAGGCGCTGCAACTGGCACTGTCCGTGACCGCGGACCGCCCTGCCGACCGGCGCTCGTGGTCACGCGCCGACGGCCCGGCCATCCACCCCAAAGCCTCTGCGCGCCCCACGACTCCGCCGACCTACGTGCTCGACGCCGCCGGTGACCTGCGCCGCATCACGGCCCGCGTCGCCCCCGGCCGGAAGGCGACGATCGACTTCGCGGCGAAACGGGTCCGAGCGGGGGTTCCGGGCGCGCCGTGGGAGGGGAGGCCGGGGCGCCAGTGACGGTTGGGGGGTGGGTTTTTCGCCCCCTCCGCCCCTACCCGTCCCGTTCCTGGGGCTCCGCCCCAGACCCCGCTCCTCAAACGCCGGAGGGGCTGAAAATCCTGCCCGAGCCGGAGATCTTTCAGCCCGTCCGGCGTTTGAGGACGAGCGCGTCAGCGCGACACGGGGGTCTGGGGGCGGAGCCCCCAGGAAGCAAGGGACGGGTAGGGGCGGAGGGGGCGAAAACCCACCCCCCGCACCCGCTACGCCGGTTCAGCAGACCAGTCGCTGAGCGCAGCACGCGCCGGCGCCGGCGCCGCCGGCTGGCACACGAACCCGAGACGGGTCAACGCACGGGCCACCTCGAACTCGGTGAAGTCGCGGCGGTCCTGCCGGGTGATGACCTCCCCGACCTGCTTGACGGGGTACGTACGCGAACCGATGACCACGGACTGACCGGTGACGGGTTCGGGCTGGACGTCCGCCATCGAGTGTTCGACCTCACCCTTGATGAGGTCGAACGGGAAACGGGCGATCACACAACGCATGGGTGCCTCCGCAGGGGAAGTTTCCCAGCACCGGAAAGCGGGCACGGCGTCACGGGAAATTCGCCGGAAATTTAATGCGGGAATAAACAAAAAGCAGGTGGCCGGGACCCGCACCTCAGGGTGCAGGTCCCGGCCACCTGTAAGCGTCGGCCGACTCAAAAGTCAGGCGTCAGCGGGGGTCCCGGACTAGGCGGGGACGATGTTCTCCGCCTGGGGGCCCTTCTGGCCCTGGGTGACATCGAAGGTCACCTTCTGGCCTTCCTGGAGCTCACGGAAGCCCTGGGTGGCGATGTTCGAGTAGTGGGCGAAGACGTCGGCGCCGCCGCCATCCTGCTCAATGAAGCCGAAGCCCTTTTCCGCGTTGAACCACTTCACGGTGCCAGTAGCCATGTCAAATCTCCTTCGGGGCAAAGCTCGAGGACCCACACTGTGTGGGTCCGCGTCTGCGCGATGTTGCCCCCTCCGGAAAAAGCACCGGATATTCAGAAGCCCACTTCCCGGTACGGACCGGTAAGTAGGCTCCAAGACTTTGGGAACCACAACTGCAACTGATATCGACACTAGCACGGGACGGCCGGGAAGGGGGGCGCACTATCTCACCCCACTCGGGGGAATAAAGAAACTCCCCGCACTGCGAACCAATTTCTCCATCTGTCACGACAGATATTCGCCCCCGCCGGAGGCAGTGATCACCCGCCGCCCGCCGCCGACGGGCCCGCCCCGACTTGCCTGACCCCGCCGCCCGGGGTGCGCTGGACCCATGACGACCGACCCCGGCGCGGTCTCCGAGACCTTCGCGTTCGCCTGCGGGAACTGCGGACACACCTGGCGGGCGACGTTCAAGGTCATGTTCTTCACCGACCCGCTCGACCCGACCGGGCAGGGCACGCAGGAGTACGTCGACGAGGACGGCGCCGCCATCAGGTCGCCGCTGACCGACGCGGTGTGCGCGGTGTGCGGGAGCCGGCGGGTCCGAGTGTCGGCCGGCTGAGGCGGCGCGGCGTCGGGACCTCCCGCCCCAGGACCTCGCTCGGTCTCCCAGGCTCACCCGGACGGCCCGGTGCGCTGGTGGCGTCCGGGCTCCAGTGGTGGCGTGGGGGTAACTGTCACGCCCCCAGGAGGCCCCCGCCATGACCCGTCGCCCGCCCCGCGTGCCTGCCTCCCGCGTCTTCGCCTCCCGCGCCCTCCCCTCCCGCGCCCTCGCCTCCGCCCTGACGGCAGGCGTCCTGGTCTCGCTGTCCGCCTGCTCGCTCCTAGAGCGCCCCGAGACCGCGAAGTTCGACGTGTCGCCCGCGTCCCCCACCGCCACGGCCTCCCCCACCACCTCCGCCACCCCGTCGCTCACCGACGCCCAGGCCCGCGACGCCCTCCTCGGCCCCGCCGAGCTGGGTGAGCGGTGGTCCGCGACGCAGGGCGGGGCGACCTGGCGGGACGGGCTCCTCAAGGGGAGGACGGATGTCGCGGACTGTCAGCGGCTCCTGGACGGGCTGTACGCGGAGGATCTGCTGGGCAAGCCGAAGGGGGCCGGCGCGGTCGTCGGCCTCGACCAGAGCGACACCGAGGCACAACTGCGCTACCAGGTCGCCGCGTACGGCGGACCGGCGGAGGTGGACGCGAAGATGGCCTGGCTGCGGACGCTGCCGGAGAAGTGCGCGGAGTTCACGGCCACCGATGTCAGGGGCGAGCGGCAGACGGTACGGGTCGTCCCGGCGGCGCTGCCCGGCGTGGGCGACGCCCGCGAGGGTCTGCGGATGACCATGAGCGGTGAGGGCGACCTGTACGGCGAGACCCCGACGCTGACACTGGACTTCGCCGCCGTGCGGGTCGGAGACAGGGCGGTCTCCCTCACCAATGGCGGACTCGGCGGCGCCGAGGAGGACTTCACGAACCAGGCCGTCCAACTGGGCACCCAGCGCCTCCAGAACGTCCTCGCCGGTCGCACGACCCCGAACCAGCCCGCAAACCGGCCCGCGGACCAGCCCGTAGACCAGCCCGCAGACCAGCCAACCGGCGTGCCCGCCGATCAGCAATCCGCTGAAGAAGGCTGAAGAAGGCTGACTGGTAAGGGAGTTCACTCCATGCGCTCGACGGCTTCCTTGGCCTCCTGGAGACCGGCGCCCGTGGCCGCCCGGTAGGCCTTGATCGCCTGGATCTTCTTGCCGTCCCGCAGGAACGCGGCGACCTCCGGCAGCTCGGGATCGTCCGCGTGGACGCCGAGGTGGCGGATTATCAGGTCGATCTTCTTCTCGACGCGGGCGATTCTGCGGTCGGCCCGGCTCAGCTTGGTCTCGAGCCCGGCGAAACTCGCGATCATGATCGCGGCGATGACCAGGAGTCCTGTCATTTCCATGGTGAGGGATCCTAGGGGCCGTCGACGAGAGCGCCCACCTTGCTCAACAGGCCCAGCAGCGTGACCCGTTCGGCCTCGGTGAGCGGAGCGAAGGACGCGCCGAGGACGTCGAGGGTGACGGCGCGGCCTGCGGCGAGGACGCGTTCGCCCTCCTCGGTGAGGTGGTGTTCGTTGCGGCGTCCCCGGCCGGAGCGGCGTTCGATGAGCTGCTGGGCCGCGAGCCGGGTGGCCAGCGTGCCGAAGGACTGGTCGCCCTGGAAGGTGGCGACGGCCAGTTCGTGCGCGGAGGCGCCGGGGGCGCGGGCGATCGCGCGCAGCGCGTCCCACTGGGCGAGGGTCGTACCGACCGCCGAGAGGCGAGTGTCGAGCGTGCGGTGATGCCGGTACTGCGCCCCCTTCACAGCCCGGCCCAGCACCTCCAGGTCCACTGTCTCGTCGTGTATCTCGTCGTGGTCGTTCGCAGTCATGCCGCGATACTAGCCCAGCGAATACGCTTGCTTATATACGCATGCGTAGATAGCCTCTCCCGTATGGCTGACGCTCTCAATGACACTCTCCATGGCGCTCTCAACGACACGCCCGACGACAACCCCACCGCCCCCGTGACCCGTACCGTCCGTCCCCGCCCCGGTCTCCCCCTCACCCTCACCGAGAGCGGCCCGCGCGGCGGCCGTACCGCACTCGTCCTGCACGGCGGCAGCGGGCCCGTCAGCGTGCGGGGCATAGCCGCGCATCTGGCCCGGCGCATGAGAGTCGTCGTCCCGACGCACCCCGGATGGAACGGGACCGAGCGTCCCGACTGGTTCACCGGTATCGGCGACATGGCCGCCGCCTATCTGGACCTGCTGAGGGACGAGGGGCACCGGGACGTGCTCGTCGTCGGCTCGTCGCTCGGCGGGTGGACCGGCGCCGAGATGGCCGTGCGCGACGAGGGCGGCCTCATCACCGGGCTCGTGCTGGTGAACTCCGTCGGCGTGGCCGTTCCGGGGGAGCCCATCCGTGACATCTTCGGCCTCGAACCCAGGAAGATCCCCGCGTACTCCTTCCACGACCCGGCCCGTTTCGCCGTCGACCCCGCCACCGTCACTCAGGAGCAGGTCGCGGCCCAGAAGGCCAACATGGCGACCGTACGGGCCCTGGCCGGTGACCCGTACATGCACGACCCGACGCTCCTGGACCGGCTCGGCCGGGTCCGGATTCCGGCCCTCGTGCTGTGGGGAGAGAGCGACCGCATCGTCACCCCGGCGTACGGGCGCGCGCTCGCGGCGGCGCTTCCCGGGGGGCGGTTCGTGACGGTGCCCGAGGCCGGTCATCTCCCGCACCTCGAACAGCCCGCCGCGTCCTTCGCCGCGCTCGACGCCTACCTGGACGTCACGACCGCCTAGCCGTCGGTGTGCCCGCGCCCTCGGCGGCCGTGTCCGTGGGCGATGCGGTCGGCGTCGACACGGGAGTCGGCGTCGGCGCGGTCCCCTCGATGTCGACCACCGACCCCTCCTTCAGCTGCCCGTACAGCCACTCCGCGTCGCTCTCGCGCAGGCCGATCCAGCCGGACGTGGTGTTGTAGTAGCCGGGGGCCTTCTCGTCGTATGTGAGGCCGGCGATGTAGTTGGTCTTGCCGTCGGAGGCGCGGAGCTCGATGAACCAGGGGAGCTTCATGTCGTAGGCCTCGAAGCGGAGTTCCTCGGCGGGGACGAGCTTCATGCTCACCTTGGCGGTGACCGTCATGCGGCCCGCGCGCGTGGGGGTGAGCGGGGAGCCGGAGGAGAGCGGCAGTTCGCGGCCCGCGACCGTGACCACCCGTCGGAACAGGTCGACCGAGGCGTCGGGCGTCGCGGGGGTGGTGGGCGTGCCGGTGGGGCTCGCCGCGGGGGAGGGGTGCCGGTCCGTGTCGCCACCGCCCAGGTTCAGGATGACGACCAGGGCGAGCGCCGCCGCGGCGGAGGCGCCGACGACGGCGGCGGCCGTACGGCGGTGGCGTCTGCGGCGTACCGCCCTGCCGCGGATCTCCGCGCCGGACAGCGGCGGAGGCGTCTCACCGGTGGCAGCCAACTCGTGGAGTTCCGCGGTGAGTTCGGAGGTGAGTTCATCGGACACGGTTGTCCTCCCTCTCCCCTGTACCGGCCGGGTCGGCCGAGTCCGCGTCGCCCGCCGAAAGCTCCCGTGCCAGCGCCGCCCGGCCACGGGACAGCCGGGCCTTGACCGTCCCCACGGGGGCGCCGGTTTCGGAGGCTACCTGCTCGACACTGAGGTCGCACAGATGGTGCAGGACGATGGCCATCCGCTGCGGCTCGGGCAGTGTGCGCAACGCGGCGACCAGGGTGGCGTGTTCGGGGCCGGGCCCGGGGACGTGCTCCGGCGGCGGATTCCGGCGTACCAGTTCCAGCCAGCGGCGCGCTCGGCGCCAGCGGCTCACCGCGAGCCGCATCGCCACGGTCCGTATCCATGCTTCCGGTGCACCGTCGGCGAGAAACTCGCGCCGGCGGTCCCAGGCGCGTACGAACGCCTCCTGGACGACGTCCTGCGCCTCGCCGTGGTCCCCGGTGAAGGCGTAGAGCTGGCCGGTCAGCCGGGGGAACGCGGTCGCGTAGAACGCGTCGAACTCTTCCTCGGTCATGCCCCTCGCCGGAGTTCGCGGAAATTCCGAAGTCCCGTGCAACCCGGCGGTCCGTGCCGTGCGTACAGGTCCCGTACGTCGCACATGGAAACACACCACAGGGGGATCGCGATGAACACGGGGACCAGAGGAGCCGGGAGCGGGCGGCTCGCCCGCGCCATGAGCGCGGCGGCCGCCTGCGCGCCGGCGTGACACACGATCCGAAGAAATCCTGCGCCTGTGTCATCCCGGCTGGGGCCCCCGGGAGTTTGTAGGAGTGGAGAGGCGCCCTCCGTCCCGTATCGCTCATCTCGCTCATGCGGATCCCCAACGGTCCGCGAACCACGAGGAGTTGTCCGTTCATGACACGGATGCAGAAGTACATGGCCGCCGCGGTGGTCGCCGCCGCGCTGGTGGGGGCGCCCACGGTGTCGTACGCCGCCGCGCCGGGGAGGGCGGCGTACGGCACCGGTACGCATGCCGGTTCGGCCCAGATCGTCGCCCCCGGTGAGCATGTCTCGGGCGGTGAACCCGGCTTCGAGCTCTGGCTCACCGAGGAGGGCAAGTACTGGACGACGCCCGGGGATCCGGACCCGCAGTTCCGCAGTGTGATCGACGGGAACATCGACCGCAGCCAGCCGGGCGTGTCGATGCAGGCGGAGGGCAACAACGGGCACATCACGCTCTCCGGCCTCTACTACGGCGGCAAGGGCACCGCCTCGCGGGTCACCGTGGAGACCTCCGTCGGCACCGTGCGCGGCAAGCTCCTCGAGCTGGCGGGCAAGCCCGGCTGGGGTGTCTGGTACGCCACCGCCGACGTGCCGGTGGGTGACGACGGGGGCCTCGGCGCCCTCGGCGACATCACCGTGTACGACACCAGAGGCAAGGTCTACGCCCAGCTGCCGCGGAGCTGAGTTCGCGGGCGGGGGAGTCGGGTCGTTCAGGTCTCGACTCCCCCGCACCACCCCGTTCCCCCTCCTCCCCCCACGTACCCGATTCCGAGGGACCCCGCCGGCCGTGCAGCAGACCTCATCCGACGCCCCCGAAGTCCCTGCCACCTCGGTGGAAGGCGACTTCGCCGAGTACGCCACCGCGGCCTGGCCCCGCCTCGTCCGCACCGCGCACATGCTCACCGGTGACTTCCACGAGGCCGAGGATCTCGTGCAGACCACGCTGGCCAAGGTGTACGCCCGCTGGCGGCGCATCCCGCGCGACGACGTCGACTTCTACGTACGCCGCTCGCTGGTCAACAACAACCTCAGCCGGGTGCGCAGGAGACGGGTCGTCCATCTGCTGACGCCGTTCCTGCCCGAGCGGATGCATCAGCGCGTACCGGGGCACGCCGAGGACGTCGAACAGCGGGCTGCCCTCAGCCAGGCGCTGAACTCCCTTTCGGCGCGGCAGCGTGCCGTGCTGGTGCTGCGCTACTGGGACGACCTGGGCGAGGCCGAGATCGCGCAGCTGCTCGGCTGCTCGGTCGGCACGGTGAAGACCCATGCCCGGCGTGGCCTCGAGGCCCTGCGCGTCCACCCCTTGTTCGCCGGCCGCCACCCCGTTTCCGGAGCCCGCCCATGAACCACCCCTCTCGTTCCCAGCAGCCCCAGAGTCCTGCGGCCGAGGCCGAGCGGCTGCGTGAGGCGTTCGCCGAGGTCGCGTACGACGTCACGCCCTCCGTCGTCCCGATCGCCGCCATCGCGCGCGAGGGCCGCCGGCGCAGGCGTCGTCGTACGGCAGCCGTGCTCGGTGCCGCTTGCGGGGTGCTGCTCGTGCCGCTGGCCGTGGTCATGCTCCGCGGGGGTGTGCCCGGCGGGCAGGGCGAGCGCGAGCAGGTCACGCCCCCGGCCGCGAGCGTCTCTCCGTCGCCTTCCATGTCCATGCCGCACGCCGGGAAGGTGCGGGTCGTCACCCCCGGCGAGCGGGTGACGGTCTCGCCCGGCACCAAGATCTGGCTGACGGAGGACGGCAAGCACTGGACGGAGCCGGACCAGCCCACCCAGTTCCGCAGCGTGACCGACGGCAACCTCGACCTGAGCAGTCCCGGCGTCAGCCTCCAGGAGTCGGGGCGCGAGGACGGCACCGTCTTCCTCTCCGGCATCTTCTACGGCGCGGGCGAACCGGCCCTCGTCGAGATCAGGATCGTCGCGGGCGACATCGACGGTACGGCGCTCACGCTGGCGGGCGAGCCCGGCTGGGGGGTCTGGTACGCGGAGGTGAAGGTGCCGGAGTCCGTGAGGTCGTCCTCGGACTTCCTGGGCGGTGTCACCGAGAGAGTGACGGTGTACGACTCGGCGGGCGGTGTGATCGCGAGCCAGGAGTTCTCCTCGTGAGGCGCGGCAGCGTGAGGCTGAAGGCCTGCGTGCACGCGGCTGCGCGCGCCGTACGGGCGGCGGTACGGGGTCTCGTACGCCGGGTCCGTACCCGCCGTACGCGGGTTCGCCGCACCCGTGGCCGCCGGCTGCGCCGCGCCCTCGCCGTACTCCTCGTCCTCCTCCTCTCCCTCGTCGGCGCGGCCGTGGTGGCGTACAAGATGACGGACATCCCCGAGCCGCACCCCGAGACGGCGATGCAGAGCACGGTCTTCGTCGACTCGCACGGCGACTACCTGGGCCGGCGCGGTCCGGTGGACCGGCAGGAGGTGCCGCTGTCCCAGGTCCCGCGGCATGTACAGGAAGCGGTGATCGCCGCCGAGAACCGGTCCTTCCGTACGGACACGGGGATCGCTCCGACCGCGATCGCGCGGGCGGCGCTCGCGGCGGTGACCGGGGGTGCCCCGCAGGGCGGTTCGACGATCACGCAGCAGTATGTGAAGAACGCGCTGCTGAGCCCCGAGCAGACCTTGTCCCGCAAGGCGCGGGAGGCGCTGATCGCGGTCAAGCTGGACCGGACCCGGTCGAAGGACGAGATCCTCGCGGGGTATCTCAACACGGTCTACTTCGGGCGGGGAGCGGCGGGCATCCAGGCCGCCGCGCGGAACTACTTCGGCGTGGACGCAAAGGAGTTGACGGTCAGTCAGGGGGCGGCGCTCGCGAGCATCGTCAACATCCCCTCGTACTACGAGAAGGCGGGCTCCGACCCTGAGGTGACGGCGAAGCTGGTGAGCCGGTGGGAGTGGGTGCTCGACGCGATGGCCGACAGCGGTGCCATCACGGCCGCGCAGCGGGGCTCGGCGCGCTTCCCCGCCTTCCGTTTCTATCCGCCGGGTGACACGGACGGGCAGCGCCAGTACCTGATCGACGCGGCCGCGGCGGAGGCGGCCGACCGCCTCGGCATCACCCAGGACGAGCTGGCCCGCGGCGGCTACACAGTCCACACCACCTTCGACCTGACGGCCCAGAACGCGGCGGCGGAACTGGTGGACGACGCCAAGCCATCGGCGAAAGATCTCCAACTCCACACCTCTGTCGTCGCGTTGGTGCCCGGCGACGGCGCGGTCCGCGTGCTGTACGGCGGCGCGGACTACGCCAGGCAGCCCTTCAACGACGCGCTCGACGGCGCGGTGGAGGCGGGCACCGCGCTCGAGCCGTTCGCCTGGACGAAGCTCGGCGACCCGCTGTCCGGCCTGCCGCGCGAGGCCGCGCCGACGCCGCTGCGGCTGGCGTCGGCGTGGGCCACGGCGGCGGCCCGCGGCACGTACGCCGCGCCGTACACGGTCGGGAAGATAACCCGGGCCGGACACGCCGTGTACACGGCGCATCCCCGCACCCGCACCGCGATGGAGCCGTACGCCACAGACGTGATCGCCAAATACGCGTACAGCGAGGCCGGCCCCCTGGCCACGCACACCGGCGGCGCCGGAACCCGCACCCTCTGGCAGACCACGTACGACGAACAGCTCACCGTCACCGTCGCCCTCTTCGCCCAGCACCCCGCCGAGGGCAAGCTCCCGGCCCGCACGGCCCAGCTCCCCTCCGGCACCTCCGAGCTGGCCCTGCGCGTCAACTCGGACGTCCGCAACCGCCTGGTTCCCTCCCCCTGGGGCGCGGCGATTCCGGCCCCGAAACCGACATCCGAGCCCGAGCAGAACTCAGAGTGACCGGCCGTGAGACCCCCGCACCCCTGCCAAGATCAGCCAGCCATCCTCTGGCCCGCGAACTCCGTCCAGAGCCGGGATCGAGACCTTCAAGCTCTACCGCGCGAAAAATTAGGGCCCATACTGGTTCTACGATGACGAAGCCATCCGCGCCCCGGCGCCACCTGCCCACCAGCCCCTTCGCCGCCCCGGTCGTCCCCGTGGCCAAGGAGTTCGCCCTCGGAGACCGTGTCTCCCACGACCAGTACGGCCTGGGCACGATCGTCGGCGTCGAAGAGGGCATTGCGATGCTCGTCGACTTCGGCGCCCGCCAGGTCCGCGTCCTCAGCCCCTACACCCGGATGGACCGTCTCTGACCCACACGCAGTGACTGGTCCGTCACCCGTCCACCTCGACCCCTGTCCACCTCACCCCCGCGCCACCCGCCTCCACACCTTGCGGAGCCCGCGGGGCGCGGCGGTCGAGGTGGACTACTGCGTTCGTGCGCCGGCCCTCGACGAGTCGGCGCCGGTGCCCCCAGCCCGAACGGCCCACCCCGCTAGCTCCTCGCCCGGGTGCCGCAGAGGCTGGGTTCATGGATGCCCCGGTGCGCGATGAGTTGCCCTTCGAGGACCTGACCGACTTCGAGAACGCTGATCGGGGGTTCATCGCGGCGTTGGTGCCCGGGGTGGTGCGGGACGGGGAGGGGCGGGTCGTCTATGACGGGGACGCGTACGGGTTTCTGGAGGACGACTGTCCTGGGAGTGCGCATCCCAGTCTGTGGCGGCAGGCGCGGTTGTGTGCGCGGCAGGGGTTGTACGAGGTCACCGAGGGTGTTTATCAGGTGCGAGGGCTCGACCTCTCGAACATGACGGTCGTCGAGGGCGAGCGGGGTGTGATCGTCGTCGATCCGTTGATCTCCGTGGAGTGTGCGGCGGCGGCTCTCGCGCTGTACCGCGAGCACCGGGGGCAGCGGCCCGTCACCGGGCTCGTCTACACGCACTCGCACGGCGATCATTTCGGCGGCGCCCGGGGCGTACTGCCGCACGGTGCCGAGGAGGGCGTGCCGATTCTGGCTCCGGCGGGCTTTCTGGAGCACGCCGTCAGCGAGAACGTCTACGCGGGCAACGCGATGACGCGCCGCGCGAGCTTCATGTACGGCGACCGGCTGCCCAAGGCGCCGGACGGGCAGATCGGCGCGGGCCTCGGCACGACGACGTCCACCGGGACGATCAGCCTGATCCCGCCGACCGTGGACATCACGCACACCGGCCAGGAGGAGACGGTCGACGGCGTCCGGATCGTCTTCCAGCTCACCCCCGGCACCGAGGCGCCGGCCGAGATGAACTTCCTGTTCCCCGAGCGGCGCGCGCTGTGCATGGCCGAGAACGCGACCCACAACATGCACAACATCCTGACCCTGCGCGGAGCCGTCGTCCGCGACGCGCGCATCTGGGCCCGCTACCTCGACGAGGCCATCGACTTCTTCGGCGACACGTACGACGTCGCCTTCGCCTCCCACCACTGGCCGACCTGGGGACGCGACAACGTCATCCGCTTCCTCGCCGAGCAGCGCGACCTGTACGCGTACCTGCACGACCAGACCCTGCGCATGCTCAACAACGGCCTGACGGGCACCGAGATCGCCGAGGAGCTGCGGCTGCCGCCCGCGCTGGAGCAGTCCTGGCACGCGCGCGGCTACTACGGCTCGCTGAGTCACAACGTCAAGGCGGTCTACCAGCGGTACATGGGCTGGTACGACGGAAACCCCGCCCACCTCTGGGAACATCCCCCGGTCGAACTCGCGCGGCGCTACGTGGACTTGGCGGGCGGCGCGGAGTGGGCGCTCGCGAAGGCCCGTGCGTACGTCGACGAAGGCGATCTCCGTTTCGCCGCCACGCTCCTCAACCACGTGGTCTTCGCCGAACCCGAGAACACGGAGGCCAAGGAGACCCTCGCGGGCGTCTACGACAGGCTCGGGCAGGGCTCCGAGAACGGGCCCTGGCGCAACTTCTATCTGACCGCCGCCATGGAGCTGCGCAAGGGGGCGGGCCGCGTCACCCTCGACACCGCCAACGCCGAGATGGCCTCCGCCCTCACCGTGAGCATGCTCCTGGACTCCCTCGCCGTGCGGATCGACGGCCCCCGCGCCTGGAACGACCGTCTCACCCTCGACCTCGTCGTCATCGACGAGCAGCGCCGCCACCGCGTGAACCTCCACAACGGCGCCCTCACCCACCGCGCAATGCCCGTCCACCACACCCCGAAACCGCACGCCGGCCTCACCCTCATCCTCACCAGGGCCGAGCTGCTCGGCGTCCTCGCAGGCAAGGGCCTCACCGGCATCGAGACGGACGGCGACCCGGAACTCCTGTCCCGGCTCCTCTCGTACGCCTCGGAGCCGCCGGACAAGGCCTTCCCCGTCGTGACGCCCTGACGCGCGCGGGGATCAGCGGCGCTCGTACGGGTTCGCCGGCTCCTTCACCGTCTTCACCGAGGTCGAGTCCAGTACGGGCGGCCACGCCTCGTCCGAGCCGAGCTTGCCCTTGGGGTGCCAGGTGCCGGTGACGGTGACCCAGGTGTCGTTCACGGGGGCGTCGGCACCCTTGATCTCGATCTTGTACGTGCTCGCGTCGGCCGCGCAGCACGTGATGAGGAGCCGGGCCAGGTACCAGGTGCCGTTGTCTCCCCGGGTGACGAAGCCGGTCATCCGGACCGTGCGGCCCGTCAGCGACTTGCCGCTGTCGTAGATCGCCCGCGAGGTGTACTCGCCCAGGGTCAGGGCGACGGGGTCCCCGGAGGGGAGCGCCGGGAAGGTTCCCACGCCCTGGGCCGCACGCTGTTCGGCCTCGCGGTCGGCGCTGTACGAGCCGAGGGCGGGGGGCGGGAAGAGGAGGAGGGCGGCGGCGGGGATGGCGAGGAGCCAGGCGATTCGGGGGGTGCGGTGGTGGTTGTGGCCGTGGTCGTCGTCGTGGTCCTCTTCGAGGTCCTCGTCCTCGGCTTCGTGGTCGTGCGGTCGCGTTGCTCGTACGGCGCTCAGGGCGCCCAGCGTCAGCAGCAGTACGCCGGACGCGATCAGGTACACCTTCAGCCCCGACTGCACGTACCGCAGGTACAGGTCGCTGAAGACGGTGATCCTCAGTACCGCCGCCCCGCTGAGCAGCAACAGCAACGCGGGCCCGTAGCGCCTCACAGCAGCCACCACCCGACCAGGACACTGCTCACCAGAGCCACCACCCATGTCACGGAGGAGAAGCGCACGGCGAAGGACTTGCCGAAGGTGCCCGCCTGGAGGGCGATCAGTTTCAGGTCCACCATCGGGCCGACCACCATGAAGGCCAGCCGCGCGGTCGGCGAGAAGCCCGTCAGGGACGCGGCCACGAAGGCGTCGGCCTCGCTGCACACGCACAGCACGACGGCCAGTACGGCGAGCAGCAGTACCGACAGCCACGGGGAGCCGGTGAAGAGGTCGAGGACCGACCTCGGGACCGCGATGTTGAAGGTCGCGGCGGCCGCCGCGCCGAGGACGAGGAAGCCGCCCGCGTGCAGGAAGTCGTGCTGGAGGCCGGTGCGGAAGCCGTCCCAGCGGGAGCCGGTGTACTTCCTGCGGGCCGGCTTCGGCAGCCGGATCCACTCCTCCCGTCCGAAGCGGATCCACAGCCAGCCCATCACGACTGCCGTCGCGAGGGAGGCGAGCAGCCTGGCGAGGACCATCATCGGGTTGGCCGGGAACGCGATCGACGTGGCGACCATGACGACCGGGTTGATCGCGGGGGCCGACAGCAGGAACGCCAGGGCGGCGGCCGGGGTGACTCCGCGGCGCATCAGGCTTCCCGCGACCGGGACCGAGGCGCACTCGCAGCCCGGCAGTACGACGCCGGCTGCTCCGGCCACGGGGACCGCCAGGGCCGGGTTGCTGGGGAGCAGCTTGTTGAATACCCGCTCGGGGACGAACGCGCCTATCGCCGCCGACACGAGGGTGCCGAGCAGGAGGAAGGGGACGCCCTGCACGGTGACCGCCGTGAAGACCGTCCACCATGCCGACATCGCGGGGGTGGCCAGGTCGAGGGCGACCATGGGGCCCAGCACCGAGACGACGGTGCCTATCGCCAGTAGCGCAAGGCCGCCGACGACCAGGTAGAAGACGGTCCGGACGGCGAGGCGGGCACCGTCGGCCAGCCCGCGCCGGGGCGCCGGGTAGTGCTGGTTCTCCACGCGCCTGGTTCCCGCCTGCCCTTGGGTGTGCTGGTTGTACGCCATCCGCAGGCTAGCTGGGGGCGCTGTGCGGGGGCCTGTAATCGTCGAAGAGGGGGCTGTGCGGGCGGGCTGGGGTGGGGTTGGGGGTGGTTTTTTCGCCCCCTCCGCCCCTACCCGTCCCTTGTTCCTGGGGCTCCGCCCCAGACCCCGCTCCTCAAACGCCGGAGGGGCTACCCCTAGCCCGTCCGGCGTTTGAGGACGAGCGCGTCAGCGCGATGCGGGGGTCTGGGGGCGGCAGCCCCCAGGTACGGGACGGGTAGGGGCGGAGGGGGCGAAAAAAGTCACAGCGGGGGCTGGGCAGGGGCCGGGCCCAGGGTGGTGGTGCCCGGGGCCGTGCGGTGGCCCAGGCCCGTGCGATACGCGTCGAGGGCTGCCTCGACGCGGCCCGTGCGGCGGAGCAGGTCGCCGAGGAGGCGGCACAGGTCCGCGAGGTCGCCCGCCGCGCCGGCGCGTTCCAGGAGGCTGAGGGCTCGGACGTAGTGCTCCTCGGCGGACTCCGTGTCCCGAGCATCCTCCGCGATGATCCCGAGGAGCCGGTGCGCACCGGCGGAGTGGACGGCGCCCCGCTCGGGACTGAGGTCACCGAGCACCTCGTGGAGAAGCGTCGCGGCCTCCTCCGACTTGCCACGCCGGTGCAGCACATCGGCCAGTTCGACGGCGACCTGACTGGTGTAGAGCGCGGCCCGCTTGGCGGAGAGCATGGCCTGCGCCTCCCGCAACTCACCCTCGGCCCGCGCCAGTTCGCCGTTCTGGGCGTACAAATACCCGCGCATCCAGTGACAGTTGGCCAGCTCCGTACGGATCTGAAGCTGGCGATAGAGCTCGGCGGCCTTGGCGAGGGACGCGTCCGCCTCCGCCATCCGCCCCTCGGCGATCATCGTCCGGGCAACCGACCGGTGCATCCGGGCGACCAGCGCGGGATCGCCCACCTGCGGCGCCAGCGCGAGAGCGAGCTCGGCGGCCTGGGCGGCACGGGCCTGGGCGCCCATGTCCATGTACGGCGCGATGATGCCGGTGTAGAGGAGCAGGAGGGCGTCCGGGTCGTGCATTCCGGTGCGGTTCAGTTCGTCGAGGGTGGACTCGAACAGGTAGCAGGCGTAACGGAGTTCACCGGCGAGATAGTGGGACACGGCACGGCCGCGAATGGCCGGCACGCGGTTCGGCAGCGGGGCGTCCCCCAACCGCCCCTCGGACTCCTCGAACCGCTTACGCGCGGTTTCCAGGTCACCGGTCTCCAGGGCGCATTCACCCAGCCCCAGCAACGCAGCCGCCTGCTCGGCGACCAGCCCGTGCGCCTCCGCCTCCGCGAGAAGCCCGTCGTACTGCTCCGCCGCGACCTCGGCCTCGCCTGTGGCGAGGGTGCGCTGCGCGTCGGTGAGCCGCAGCCGCAGGTCGGTGGCGAGGTGGGCGGGGCGCCCTGTGGCCAGTTCCTCGTACGCCACCCCGAGCCGTTCGGCGATGTGCCTGAGCGCCGGTTCGGAGGCCCGCACCCGCCCGGCCTCCAACGTGGAGATATAGGCGGGCGTATACACGGGTTCCGCCAATTGCTTCTGGGTCAACCCGCGTGCCGTACGCAGCTGCTGCACCCTGCGCCCGATGATCTCCGGTCCGTCACGCTCCGCCATGACTTAAGCATGCCAGTAAGCCGAGTTACATTCGGTCAAGTCCTGACTAATATCCAACTCCCCTTGTCCCCCTTGCCCTTTGACACTCCTAACCCCTACGTTAAGCGCGAGATTAAGCCCGCTTAATACGCCGCTGTCGTTGCGAGGTCGCCATGCTCCGACGTATTACCGTCCGCTACTCAAGGGGCTTCGGCGCCGCTGTCATCGCCATCGCAGCTCTGCTGCTCGCGGCGAACGCGGGGCCCGCGCGAGCGGCCGAGCCGGTACCGGTACCGGTCCTGGCCGTGACGCGCTAGATCCATTGACCCGCTAGATCCAGCCTTCCTCCCAGGCCCGGTGGGCGGCCGCGTGCCGTGAGTTGGCGTTGAGCTTGGACATGGCCGCCGACAGGTAGTTGCGGACCGTGCCCTGTGCGAGGCCGACCTCTTTGGCGATCTCCTTGACCGAGGCGCCGGTCCGGGTCGCCCGCAGTACGTCCAGCTCCCGGTCGCTGAGCGGGCAGTCGTCCTCGGTCAGCGCGGATGCGGCGATGTCGGAATCGACGTACCGGCGGCCTGCGGCGACGTCACGGATGATCTCCGCCAGCCTGACCGCAGGCGTCGTCTTGGGCACGAACCCGCTGACCCCGGCAGCCAGGGCACGGCGCAGCACTCCCGGCCGCGCGTGCCGGGTGACCATGACTATCCGGGTGGGCAGTTCCGCGCGGATCTGCTCGGCGGCGGTCAGGCCGTCGGCCGGGGGCATCTCCAGGTCGAGGACGGCGATGTCGGGCCGGTGCTCGCGCGCCAGCCGTACGGCGTCGGTGGAGGTGGCCGCCTGGGCGACCACGCTGAGGTCGTCCTCCAGGTCCAACAGGGCGGCCAGTGCGCTCCTGAGGAGCTCCTCGTCGTCGGCCAGCAGCAGCCGGATCATCCCGCCTCCCCCTCAGAGTGCCCGTCTGTGCCTGCTTTCACCGGCAGTGAGGCCGCCACCACGAAGCTGTCCTCCTCGTGTTCCCAGGTCAGTTCGCCTCCGGCGGCCTCCAGGCGCTCGGCCAGGGTGCGCAGCCCGGTTCCGGTGTCCATGCCCGAGCGGGGCGGTCCTGCCGCGCCGTCGTTGCTCACCCGCAGGCGGGCGAAGCCGTTCGTGAGGCGGTAGTCGACCTCCGCCCGGCGCGCCTGGCTGTGGCGCAGCACGTTGGTGGTGGCCTCCCGCATCACCAGGCCCAGGAGATGCCGTCCGGCGGTCGGGAGGCGGTCGGCGTCGGCGGGTTCGATGTGCAGCCGGGCGTCTATGTCGGCCGCGGCGAGGACCCTGGCCGCGTTGGCGATCTCCGCGTCCAGGGAGGTACGGCGATAGCCCTGCACCACGGCGCGGGTGTCGGTGAGCGCGTCGGTGGCCAGCCGCTGCACGTCCTTCATCTCGGCGGCGGCCCGCGCGGGGTCGGCCTCGACGAGCCGTGCGGCCAACTCGCCCTTGAGCGCGATCACTTGCAGATGGTGGCCCTGGATGTCGTGCAGGTCGGCGGCGAAGCGCAGGCGCTCGTCCTTGACCGCCAGTTCGGCGGCGAGCCCGCGGGCCCGGTTGAGCCGCCCGGCGACGTCCCAGCCCCACAGCATGCCCAGCGTGATCCAGGCGACGGAGGCGACCATCACGGCCGGGAACGCCGTCGCGTGGACCAACCCGTCGCCGGAAGCCAGGGCGACGATCCCGCCGAGCACCGCTGCAACGGCCACCGCTCCGGCGATCAACTCCCGCCTCCGCCTTGGCGACAGGAACGTCGCCGCGACCGTGACCATCGTCGCCGGGGCGTACGACCACAGCTCGTAGTTCCGGACGGCGAGCGCGACTCCGCCGAGCAGGGCCGCGCCCACGCTCCCGACGGTCAGCCACGCCACCGGCGGCCGGTCGGGCCAGGTGTCGGGAGCGGGTGCCATCGCCACCCGGCGGCTGAGCAGCACCGCACTCGCCACCGCCGTGGCCGCCAGGCCGACCGCGCCGGAGATCCGCGCCCAGGCCGCGACGTCCTCGTCGAGGACCCACTCCCCGACGAGGAAGACCAAGAAGAACTCGGTGGTGCCGATGAGGCTCCACCAGGTGTAGCGGTGGAAGCCCGTCAGCCCTGCCGGTCCTGCCCCCTGGTCGTTCGGCGCGTCACGCACGCGGTCATTGTCGCAACGGGTCCGCCGCGGATGACAGTTGTCACACGACGACGTGACAACTCCACGTCCACTCATGCGGGTTCGGCACTACTGGCGCTGGTCCGCCTTCGCCAGTCTGGGCAGCACGAGATACCCCGCCCCGGTATTCAGGAGCTGCCCCGTGAAAACCCTGACGACGAACAAACGCTTCCTCCGCCACTACCTGGAGATGGTCGCCGCGATGGCCGTCGGAATGGTGGTCCTCGGCCCGGCGCTGCGAGGCGTCCTGTGGCTCGCAGGCCTTGAATTCCCATCGCAGTACGCGGAGTTGGTCTGCCTGGAGATGGCCTTCGACATGTCGGCAGGGATGGTCGTCTGGATGCGCCACCGCGGTCACGCCTGGGCCGGAACCCTCGAAATGGCGGGCGCCATGTTCGCCCCGTTCCTCGTGCTGTTCCCGCTGCTGTGGCTGGGCGCGCTCTCGGGCGAGTCCCTGCTCCTCCTGGAGCACGTCCTGATGCTCCCGCTGATGTTCCTGCTCATGCTCCGCCGCCGCGCCGAGTACGGAGGTTGCTCTCATGGCTGACACGACGCCCGCCGCCCGCACGGGCTGGACCCATTGGCTGCTGGGGCGCTGGCCCACCGCCCTGGCCGTCGCGGTCGCGGCCCTCACCCTGAACGGTCCCGACGCCGACAGCGAGCTCGCGCACATACTCCCGCTCCTGCCCCTGGAGTACCTGATCGTCGCCAAGTTGAGCAACCGCCGGGCCACTTGGCCGGTGATCAGCGTGGCGTTCGCGCTCACGCTGATCCTGGGCGCGGTGGACGTGGTCCCGCCGTCCACCGTCTTCGCCGCCGTGGCGCTGGTCGTCCTGGTCTGGGGCGCGCTCGACGGGCAGCTTTCCCGGCCCGACCCGTTCCGGGTCCAGACCCTGGGCATGCTCGGCTTCGGTGCGGTGGCCCTGGCCGGGCTGATCGTGGACCCGGACGTCGGCCGTTGGCTGATCGCCGCCGGTTGGTTGCTGCACGGGGTCTGGGACTTCGCGTACATCAAGCTCGACAAGGTGGTGTCGCGCACTTACGCGGAGTGGTGCGGGGTCCTCGACATTCTCATCGCGGCGGGGCTGGTGTTCCTGTTCTAGCCGAGCCCGAGGGCGTCGGGGAGTGGCACGCCGAGTTCAGAATTCCTTGGTGTCGAGCTCGAACCCGAGGGGGGCGGGGAGTGGCACGGTCAGGCCGAGCTTGTGCTTCGGTCCCTTGGCGTAGCCGTCGCCCGACGGGTCGGAGTAGACCGTCACCTCGGCCTCTTCCCGGTCGATGAGGAGGTAGACGGGGATGCCGGCACGGGCATAGCCGTGGATCTTCTTCTCCCGGTCGCGGTCGGCCGTGCTGGTCGAGGTGACCTCTGCGACGAGGAGGACGGCGGAGGGGTCGTGCCACTCCTCCTCGTCATGGAAACTGCCTTTGAGGGCGGTCGCCAGGTCGGGGATGACGTGACCGGTCCCGGAGGCACCGGGGATGTTCAGGCCGATGCCGGTGTAACGACCCAGCCCCTTGTCATGGTCCCAGAACTGCTCGCTGAGCTCCGACACAATCTCCTCGTGCGCCCCATTCGTCGGTGGCGACACGCAAATCTCCCCTTCAACCAGCTCCACGCGCCAGCCCTCCGGAGCCGCAGCACTGAACAGCTCGAAGGCCTGCTCCACGCCTACGCCGCCCATGTAGAAGGGCATCTCGTAGTCGCCGTCAGGGTCGTCGTTGGGGCCTTGAAAGGCCTCGCCCTGGTACCCCGGCAGATGATCGGCTCCGCCGTCGCCATGACAGACCTCCTTCGCTCAGCGCCACGCTCCCAGAGTAGACAAGCAGCCCGCACACGGAATCTGGAGCAGGCTCACTGCCGCTGGGCTACCGCGCGGAGACGTGGCTCACGAAGGCCGCGTACGCCTCCGGCGAGAGCGTGAGGGTGCCGCCGGCGGGGTTCTTGGAGTCGCGGACGGCGATGTGGGGGGTGAGGTCGGCGACTTCGAGGCACTCGCCGCCGCTGCTGCCGCTGTAGGTCGACTTGCGCCACTCGGCTGTGCCGATGGGGGCGCACTCGATGCAGTCGCCGCCGCTGGATCCGCTGTACGACGACTTACGCCACTGAGCGCGCGTCAGGTCCTGGCTGCTCCCCATAGCGTTCCTCCATCACGCGAGCGATCAGTGCCGCCGACTCCCTCGGAGAGAGTGCCTCGGCCTGCAAGCGAGCGTAACCGACCGAACGCTCCCTGATCACTTGCGGGTTGGCGGTCATGTGGCCCGAGTCGTAGCTCTCGTTGTAGTGCAGGGCCGGGTCGTCGTCGAAGCGCAGGAGTGTGAACGAGCCCATCATTCCGGCGTGCTCACCCGCCGAGAACGGCAGCACCTGAAGCTCCATCCACGGCTGGCCGAAGAGACCCAACAGATGGGTGAGTTGCTCACGCATCACAGCCTTGCCACCGATCGCCCGGTACAGGACGGCCTCGTCCAGCACCGTCCAGACCACCGGAGGATGCTCACGCTTCAGGATGCGCTGGCGCTCCATCCGCGCGGCCACCATCTCGTCGAGCTTGCTCGTCTGCTCGACGCCGAGCACGGCTCGCGCGTACGCCTCCGTCTGGAGGAGCCCGTAGACGAGCTGGCACTGGTACGTCGAGATGTACTCGGCCCTCGCTTCCATCTCCGCATACTGCTGAAACCAAGAAGGCAGTTGGCTTCGCAAAACCAACCCCACCAACCGCGAAAACGCCCCGTCCGTCATCAGCGCCGCGTCGATCCGCTCTGCGAATTCGCGGGTCGGGACCTTGTGGGCCGTCTCGACCTGCCCGATCAGCGACCCCGTGCAGAAGATGACGTCGCCCAACTGCCCCTGCCTCAGACCCGCCGCCTCTCTCTGCCGGCGCAGCTCCGAGCCGAAGTAGTCCAACGGGGAAGCGCTGGGATCCAGTTCGCGGATGTTGGGCATGGGCGGTCACCCCCAGGTCCGAACGCCGGGCGGCGTTCAATTCGTTCTGTAGCCGAGCGTAATCACTCCACTCCACGCTGGTGACATGAATCACGCAACTGACCCCCCACCTACGGCAATTGCCGCGAGGTACGGCATCAGCTTCACCGTCGGTGAGCACTCGGCGCGGCACCTGCGGCGCATCCTGCGGGCGTATCTGATCGCCTGGGAGATGACGGAACTGAACGACGCCGCCGGGCTCGCGTTGACCGAGCTGGTCGCGAACGTCGTACGGCATGTGCCGGGCCGGCGGGCCGCGCTGCTGATGCTGTGGTCGGCCGACGGCGTACGGGTGGAGGTGACCGACACGTGCCCGCGGCCACCGTTGTCCACAGCTGTGGACGAGCTCGGGGAGGGCGGGCGGGGGCTGGTGATCGTGGAGGCGGTCACCGACCGGTGGGGATGGACTCCGTTGCCGGGACGGGCGGGGAAGACGGTGTGGTTCGAGTGTCACGTCAAGCGGGATCCACCGCCGGGCGGCGGGCGGCTGCGCCGACCGTGGTGAACGCCGCCATACAGGTCACAGCCAGCCGGTCTACGCTGCGTTCATGACCTCTGCCGCCGCACGCGCCGCACTGGAACTCACCGACGGCCTCCCGGTCTCCGCCCTGGAGGACTTCTACCGGGACCTGCACCGCCACCCGGAACTGGCCTTCCAGGAACACCGCACGGCGGCCAAACTGACCGAGCGGCTCGCCGAAGCGGGGTTCGAGACGGCCGAGGGCATCGGCGGTACCGGAGTCGCCGGGGTGCTGCGCAACGGCGACGGCCCGACCGTGCTGCTGCGCGCCGACATGGACGCGCTGCCGGTGACCGAGGAGACCGGCCTTGCGTACGCCTCCGAGGCGCCCGGTGTGATGCACGCCTGCGGGCACGACATGCACGTGACCTGGCTGGCCGGCGCGGCGGCGGCGCTGGCCGCCGGACGCGACGCCTGGTCCGGGACGCTGCTGGTGGTCGGCCAGCCCGCCGAGGAGTCCGGCAAGGGCGCCGCCGCGATGGTCACGGACGGGCTCTACGACCGCTTTCCGCGCCCCGACGTCCTGCTCGGACAGCATGTCGCGCCCGGGCCCGCGGGCCTGTACGCGCATGTGCCGGGGCTGATCATGTCGGCGACGACGGACGTCGACATCGTGGTGCACGGGCGGGGCGGGCACGGGTCGCGGCCGGAGACGACCGTCGACCCGGTGGTGACCGCCGCGTACATCGTGACCCGACTGCAGACCGTCGTCAGCCGCGAGATCGCCCCGCGCGAGTCGACCGTGCTGACCGTCGGCCGCATCGAGGCGGGCACGGCCTCGAACATCATCCCCGCCACCGCCCGTATCTCCCTCAACCTCCGTACGCAGTCCGAGGCGGTCCGGGACCGGATGCTCGCCGCCATCCGCCGCATCGCCGAGGGCGAGTGCCACGCCGCGGGCTGCCCGCGCGAGCCCGAGGTGACGCTGGGCAACAGCTTCCCGGCGACGGTGAACGACGCGGAGACCGACCACCGTGTCGCCGGCGTCCACCGCGAGGTGTTCGGCGAGGCCACCGTCTTCGACCCCGGCCCGGCGATGGGCAGCGAGGACTTCTCGCAGCTCGCGGAGGGCAAACTGCCGTACGCCTACTGGTTCGTGACGAGCACCCCGGCCGCGGTGTGGGACGAGGCGCCGGGCGAGGACCTGATGACGAAGTTCGACGCCGTCCCCAGCAACCACAGCCCGCTCTTCGCCCCCGACCTGTCCGTGGTCGCACCGGGCGTACGCACGCTGGTGTCCGGCGCGCTCGCGTACCTCGCCCCCGCCAACTAGCCGGCGAGTTGTTCCGTCGCCTGCAGCTCGTTCAGGTGCCGCTGCACGTGACTCAACGCGCCCTCACGACGCCCGGGGACCCGGCGGCGCAACTCGGCCAGTGCGGGCCCGAGTTCACGGGCCCGTGCCGCGTCGCGAATGCTGCCCCACTGATGATGGGCACGGTCGGCGGCCGTCTCGACGGCAGCCGCGTCCGGGGACTGCCCCGCCCCGAGCCGCGCGTTCGCAACCGCGAGCCAGGTCCGGCAGCTACGGACCGGATCCCCCGCGAACATCGCCAGATCCGCACGGACTTCCATCCAGTGCAGCACCTGCTCGGAGGCAGGCCCGTGCGTGCGCAGCGCGTCCTGTTCACACTGGGCGGCCAGGGTGTCGGCGGCACCATGCCGCTCAGCCTGCACGGCCGCGGCAATGACGGCGTGGGGGTCATCCAGCCCGTCCGGCGTTTGAGGACGAGGCCGTTCAGGCCGATAAGGGGGTCTGGGGGCGAAGCCCCCAGGTACGGGCTGGGAAGGGGCGGAGGGGGCGAAAAACCCCACCCCGGCACCAACTCCGGGCTCCAGCACGACATCCCCGTACCCACCCTCCCCCACGATCCGCGACAGCGCCTGCTGGTGAAGCTGCGCAACCGGCGGCCGGTACCCACTACGGAGAAGCGTGGCGACCGCCTTCATGTACGCCGGTGAAGCCACCGTCCGGCGCGGCGGCGGCGGAGCAACGCGCCCGTACAGAGCGCAGGTCGGCCCCGCGGTGAGCGGGTGGGCGGCGAGATGCTGCCAGGCCTCCGGATCGGCGTGCAGGTCGACCACCAGCGTGCTGGTACCCGGCGGCCGCAACCGCAGCTCCTCGGCGATCCAGTGCCAGGGAAAGGCGGTATAGCGAACCGTCGCCGCCGTGGTCCGGGCGAGAGCGAGGTGGGGAAGACGCTGGCGCCGGTCCAGCTGAAGCTGGCCGGTCACGAACACCGTCAGCGGTCCGGGGGCCGCAGCCGCAGCCCGCAGCCGGGTGAGCACGGCCTGCGGCTCCAGCGGATCGGCCAGTTCCACCACGTTCGCGGTGTCCGCGCCGGACAGCACCGCGGGGGACACCGCCGCGAGTACGGGAAGCACGGACGCCGCGTCCACCAGACGCCCCTTGCCCACCGGCGAGGCCGCGAGAAGCAGCACGGTTCCGGGCATAGGTTCCCTCCCCATCGATCACGTACGCCAGCACCGTAACCGCTGCGCCTGCAAAGGGGGGCGGCAGGAGTGCAAACGCCCGGCTATGACGGGGCTTGTACCTCGCCCGGGGGTGGCAGCCGACGTCGTACGGCGAAGATCGTCGTGTCGTCGGCGAGGCGGCCGCCGCAGTGCCGCAGGGTGGCGTCGCGGACGAACTGCACGAGGCGCTGCGGATCGGCGATGTCCGGGTCCTCGGCAGCGGCGCGGGCCACGCTGTCGCGGAGCGGGTAGAAGACATCGGCGGAGTCGCGGGCCTCGGTCACCCCGTCCGTGACGAGGAGCAGGGTCTCGCCGGGGGCGAGCGGGACGGTGATCAGCGGCGGCGGATGGTACGTCAACTCGCTGAGCCCGAGCGGGAGTCCGTCGCCGGGCGGCAGCGAACGCACCCCGCCGTGGGAGATCACGAGCGGCGGTTCGTGGCCGAAGTTGATGACCTCGACGGTGCCGGGGGAGACCGGCAGAACCGGAGCCTCGGGCTCCGGCTCGCTCGTACCGTCCCGCCGGGTCGGGCCGCGCCACTCGGTCCTGGGAAAGCCGACCAGGATCGCCGTCGCGAAGCGGTCGTCGTCGTCGTAGCCGAGCGAGGCGCAGTAGTGGACGTGCCGGAGCATGCGGGTCTCCAGGCGGTCGGAGACGGTGCGCAGGCGGGGCTCGTGGTACGCCGACTCGCGGAAGGTGCCAAGCAGCGCGGCCGCCGCCTCCACCGCCGAGAGCCCCTTGCCCTGGACGTCGCCGAGGAGGACGCGGGTGCCGTGAAGGCCCGGCTGGATGTCGTAGAAGTCGCCGCCGACGCGGGCCTCGCTGTCGGCGGCGAGGTACACGGCCGCGTGGTCGAGGCCGCCCCAGCCCGGCGCCAGCGGGCGCAGCAGGGTGCGCCGGGTGGTCTCGGCGACGTCCTTCATGTGCAGCATCCGCTGTTCGCCGCGGACCCGGACCGCGCAGGCCAGCGTGGCGAGGATGCCGCCCACCGCGACGAGGATGAAGTCGGGCAGGCCGGTCTGGTACTGGTGCGGCCAGGAGGTGTCCACGGCGAAGTAGGTGAGCAGCGAGAGCACGGCGAACGCCCCGGTGCCCCACACCCCGCAGATCGCCGCCGCGATACCCGGCACGAGCACGATCCAGGAGATGATCCGGAACTCGCCGGAGGTGTTCGCGTCGGCGAGCGTGATGCCGATGAGGAGCAGCAGCGGCGGCACCCAGGCCACGCTGTGGCCGCGCAGCCGCAGGATCCTCTGCCGCTGGACCGGGTCCGTCCGTCCGGCGGGAGGCAGTTGCTCGATGACGGTCCGCCGGCCGCCCACCTCGCCCTTCCGTCTCTTCCTCGCGCCCGTCAGTACGCGACCGACATACGGGCGCGCGGATGGGCGTCCTTCTCCAGCTCGTCGACGAAGGCGACCGCGTAGTCCTCGGCGCTGATCCGGCTGTTGCCGTGCTCGTCGGTGAGCAGCTGGTCGCCGCCGATGCGGAAGCGGCCCGTGCGTTGGCCGGGGGCGATCGCCGCGGCGGGCGAGACGTAGGTCCAGTCGAGGCCGTCGTCGAGGCCACGGTAGTAGGTGAGGGCGTCGCGCTGGGCGAGGGCCTCGGGGAGGTAGGCCTCGGGGAAGCCGGGCTGGTCCGCCGCCGCCTGCCCCGGGGCGACCTCCAGGCTGCCCGCGCCACCGGCGACCACGAGCCGCCGTACACCGGCCGCCCGGACGCCCTCCACCAGCGACTGGGTCAGTGCGAGGTAGGGGCCGCGGGGATCCGTGCCGTCCCTGGGCGGCGCGCACGCGGACGCCACCGCGTCCGCGCCCGCCGCCAGCTCCGTCACCTTCGCCGGGTCCGAGACGTCCGCCGCCGCCGTGATGACACCGGGGACCGGGGACTGCCCGGACCGGCTCACGGCGATGACCTGGTGTCCGCGTGCCGACGCCTCCGTGGCGATACGGCTGCCGACCATGCCGGTGGCGCCGAAGAGTACGAGCTTCATGAAGCCCAGCGAAACACGCTGCCCCGACCACCGCATCCCGACTTGCCAGCCGCCCGGGCGAGGTGTGCCCTGGAGGCAGGGGCGAGGAGAGAGAGGAGTGCTCCCATGGCTCAGGCAGCACCCGCATCACCGGCGTCAGGGACACCGCGTTCCCGGCCACGTACATCCGGAGCGGATCAGCCCGGCTTCCTGTACGACCTCATGGGCCCGCGGGCCGCGAGCATCGTGAAATGGGCGATGCCCGTGGTCGGCGGGCTCATCTACGGCTTCTGGGCGGCGGCCATCAACCGCGACACCGGCGCGATCACGGGCTGGAACGTGCTGTTCGGGTTCGTGTGCGCGATCGCGTTCGCCGCGGCCTGGATCGGCGTACGCATGATGGCTCCGCTGATGAGGCGCGAGCTGCACGCGCTGATGTGGATGGCGTTCGCGGGTATCGCGTTCGGTTTCATCTACAGCCAGACCGGCGCGACCATCCTGCGGTCCGTGCTCATGTCCCTCGCGGTCGCGGCGAGCGTGTACGTGGTGCTCTTCTACCGCTACTACACCCACGAGGACGCCGAGGGTCACCGGGTGAACTGACCCGCCGACCCCCGACGTACGGCACACACGAGGCCCCGGCGCAGCAGCCGGGGCCTCGTGTTTGTCCCTCACTCACCTGCCCCCTGGGATCCAGTCCCAGGAGCTCGAAGAGGAGCCGGAAGCGCTGAAGCTCCACGAGCCGGAGACGCTGAAACTCCAGGAACCTGAACTGGACGAACTGGACGAACTCCAGTCGGAGTCACCGTTGTTCCAGCCGCTGTTCCTGTTGCTGTCGTTGTTCCAGCTGTTGTCGCCGTTCTTCCAGTTGTCGTCGTCCCAGGCCCCGTCCTTCCAGCCGGGGCACGGGTCCTGACAGCTGGGCACCCACTGCCTGCCGGTGTCCACGAAGGCGGCGCTTGCCCATCCCTGCGCCCCGACGAGCCAGTACCAGTCCGTGTTGCCGAAGATGCTCTGTCCCTGCACCGCGCACAGGACGCGGTCCTGACTGCCCGGCGAGAGCCTGTCGACCAGGGACGAGTTCGCGTTGGGCTGCTGTCGTACGTTCAGATCGCCTCGGGAGACGACGGTGCCCCATATGGGACTGTCCGAGCCGCCGCCACCGGAGGTGTGAGCCGACGGGACCGCCGCCGCCGAGGTGCCCGCCACGGCGACGGTGATGACGCCGCCGGTGAACAGGGCCACGGCAAGGGTCCGCAGGGCCGGGGTGGTGCGCATATCGGCCTCCTTTTCCCCAGAACCAGGTAACACCCGTTCGGGTGAGGCCTCCACCGGAGAGCGTGCGGGCCGTGCGGTTACTGGGCTGTGGGCGGGTGCCGGGCGCGCGGTGATCCCATACCGGGGTCCCTGGCCCCCGTACGGCTTGTCATATGCGCCCATTTGCAGCCAAACCGCTCGCGCGAGGCGCCCCCGAGGCCTTGCCTGGTGGGGTGTCCCACCGTGCCCGCAGCGCCCTTTCGGCCGCGCTGATCGTCCTCGCCTGCCTGCTCACGCCGCTGGGCGCGCTCTCGGCCTGGGCGCTGTACGGGATCGGCGACACGGCCCGTTACGAGGCCACGATGGCGCCGCTGGCCGCCGACGCGGACGTACGGGACGCGATCGCGGCCGGGGTCACGGACGGGATCATGCGGGAGGTCCACGTACGGCCGCGGATGCAGGGTCCGGTGAACTCCTTCGTGCGGGACGCGGTGCGCTCGTTCACGCAGACCGAGGCGTACCGCACGGCCTGGGAGGCCGCGAACATCGCCGCGCACGACGCCCTGATGCGGGCGCTGCGCGACGACAGCGAGGGCCCGGTGACCGTCGACCTCGCGACCGTCACCGAGCGCGTGAAGCGCCAACTCGCCGACGACCACATGCCGTTGGCGAACCGTATCCCCGTCGAGCACACCCGGCTCACGGTGCTCGCGGCCGAGGATCTGACCCGGCTCCGGAAGGGTTTCCACGTGCTCGAAGTCGCCGCGTTCTGGCTGCCGGCCGCCTCGGTCGTCCTCACCCTCGCCGGGATCCTCGTCGCGGTGTGCCGCCGCCGCGCGGTGCTCTCGACAGGGCTCGGCACCGCGCTGGGCGCCGCGCTGCTCGGCGTGGCGATCGCCGTCGGCCGCCGGCTCACCCTCGCCGACCTGCCGCCCGGCGTCTCCCCCACGGCGGCGGGCGCGGTGTACGACGCCCTCACGTCCACGCTCCGCCTGGCCTGCTGGCTGCTCCTCGCACTCGGCGTCACCGTGGCCGCCGCCGCACTGCTCACGGGCGCGTACGCACGGCACCGGCGGGCGGGCACGGAGGAGGTGCCCGCGGAAGCTCCGGTGGAAGGAGCGTCGCGGGTCCGGGCCTGACCGCACCCACACCCCTCTCATTGCACTAGACCAAAGACCTTATTGCACTGGGGAGTTGGTGTGTCTAGGGTCGTGACCATGGCATCCGAAGTCCCGCCCCACGACTCCTCGTACCTCGCCCACGCGGACGAAGGCGACGCCGACTCCACGGCGCTCCCCCTCGTCCTCATCCACGGCCACCCCTTCGACCGCACGATGTGGGCCCCGCAGATCACCGCGTTCGCCCCCTCCCGGCGGGTCGTCGCCCCCGACCTGCGCGGCTACGGCGCGTCCCCGGTGGTGCCCGGCGTCACCCCGCTCTCCACGTTCGCCGAGGACATCGCGGCGCTCCTCGACGACCTGGGCGTCGAGGAGTTCGTCCTCGCCGGTCTTTCGATGGGCGGGCAGATCGTCATGGAGTGCTACCGGCAGTTCCCCGAGCGCATCCGGGGTCTGGTCCTCGCGGACACCTTCCCGGCCGCCGAGACGCCGGAGGGCAAGAAGACGCGGAACGCGATGGCGGACCGGCTGCTGCGCGAGGGGATGCGCGGATACGCCGACGAGGTGCTGCGCAAGATGGTCGCGCCGTACGCGGACGCGGAGGTCGCGGCGCACGTGCACCGCATGATGACCGCAACCTCACCCGAGGGCGCGGCGGCGGCCCTGCGCGGCCGCGCGGAACGCCCCGACTACCGCTCACTGCTGACCGGGGTCACGGTCCCGGCCCTCGTGGTCGTGGGCGCCGACGACGAGTTCACACCGGTCTCCGACGCGGAGGCGATGCACGCGGCGCTCCCCGACTCCACGCTCCAGGTGATCGACTCGGCGGCGCACATGCCGAACCTGGAGCGCCCGGAAGAGTTCAACGAGGCACTGGCGGGCTTCCTGGCACGGCTGGACGGCTGACACGGCTGGACGGCTGACACCGATGGACGGCTGACACGGCGACGCCCGAAGCGGCGGCTCACCCGTTCGGCCCACCCCTGATGCGAGCCCCCGCCCCCCGGGGCGAACCTGCGAGGGAACTCCAGGCCCGCCCCGAGGAGACCCCATGACCGACCACGCCGCGCCGCCCGTCGACCCCAAGCACCGCACGGCCTCGACCGGAGGCTCCGACTGGGCCTCCGGCGGCACCGTCTTCGCCGGTGTCCTGATGATGGTCACCGGCATCCTGAGCGTGCTCAACGGCATCGCGGGCATCGCGGCCGACGACGTCTACACACGCCTCGGCAGCTATGTGTACGAGTTCAACCTCACCACCTGGGGCTGGATCCACCTCGTCATCGGCGTCCTCGTCGCCATCACCGGCTGGGGCATCCTCCAGGGCATGGACTGGGCCCGCGGCGTCGGCATCGGCCTCGCCGCCCTGTCCATGATCGAGTACTTCATGTTCCTGCCCTACGCCCCCTTCTGGTCGATCATCTCCATCGCCATCGCGGTGTTCGTGATCTGGGCCCTGGCGACGGCAGGACGCCCGTCGACGACGAAGTAGCGTCCACGGTCCTCCCGTTCACAGGGCAACCCTCCACCGCCTCACCCCGTCCTTAGGGTCCTCAGGGGAGAATTCCGACACCCCATGCGGACGAACGGAAGGCCGGGACCAGGACTTGGATACTGCGCCGGCGGGGTGGTCTGCTCCGGAGTGGGAGAGTGTCACGCCGCGGCGGCGCGGGCGCCTCTGGTTCGCGGGGTCGCTGCTGGCCGCGGTGAGTGTGGTCCTCGGGTTCCGGGTGGGCGACAGCGACGGGATCACTCCCGTGCCGCAGCTGCTCGCGTTCCTGCCCTGGCTGCTCGCGCCCGCTGGGCTGGGACTCGCGATCTCGGCGCTCGCCCTCTGGCGGACCGGGATGGTGTGGGGCATGGCCGTTGTCTTCGGCCTCATCTGGTACATGGACCCGTACGGGAAGATCAGCGAGCCGACCGGGGCGGCCGTCGCCGAACTCCGTGTGATGACTTCCAACGTGCAGTTCGGGCGGGCGACCGACGCGCTCATCGCCGCCGTCGAGCGGGAGAAACCCGCCATCGTGTTCGTGGAGGAGTGCGAGTACGCGTGCTCCCGCGCGCTGGAGGACGCCTTCGGCGGGAGCGGCGGCGCGTTCCCGTACCGGGAGGCCGTCGAGGGCGCCGGATCCGACGGGTCCGTGATCCTCAGCCGGTTCCCGCTCAAGGGCGCCGACGGCCTGCCCGGGACCACCATGGGCATGCCCGGCGCCGTGGCCGACGTAAAGGGACACGACGTACGGCTGCAGCTCGCGCACCCGATGCCCCCGCTCCCCGGCCAGGTCGGCGTCTGGCGGCGTGAGCTCGGCGAGCTGCGCGACTACGCGGCGGCAGGCGACCAACCCACCATCCTGGCCGGGGACTTCAACGCCTCCCAGGACCACGCCGCGTTCCGCCGCATCCTCGACACCGGCCTGCGCGACGGCTCCCGCCTCGCCGGAGAGTCCCGCACCCCCAGCTGGCCCTCCCGGACCACCCCGGTCCTCGGCGCCCAGATCGACCACGTCCTGGTCTCCGCGGACTTCTCGGCGAACAAGGCCACCTTCCTCGACCTCAGCGATTCCGACCACCGCGCGCTGGTCGTCGATCTCACCCTCCACCAGCGCGGCTGAGACGGCCGCGACGGCTGCGGGAGACCCGCCCGCCATACTGTGGGCATGTTCCGCCAGTTCCCCATCAGCCGCCTCACCCCTCCCGACTGGCTGGTCAGGAACCTCCAACCGCAGCGGGCTCCCATCCCCTGGGCCGCCGTCGCCCGCGCCGCGATCGCGATGACCCTGCCGCTCGTCATCGGCCTCGCCGTGGGACAGCCGGAGTACGGCGCGCTCGCCTCCATGGGCGCCCTGTCGGGGGTCATCGGCGACACCGCCGACGCCTACCGCATGCGGATCCTCAACATCGCCGTCCCCCAGCTCTTCGGCGCCATCGGCGTCACCATCGGCTCACTCGTGTACGGGCACGGCTGGGTCACCGTCGTCACGGTCACCGTCATCGCGCTCCTCTCCGGGATGATCTCGTCGATCGGCGCCGTGGCCTCCGTGTCCGGCCTGCTACTGCTCCTCAACTGCGTGATCGGCGCCGGACTTCCACTGCCGGGCGAGTGGTGGATCACGCCGCTGCTGATGTCCGGCGGCGGGCTCCTGGTGCTCGTCCTGGCGCTGCTCGCCTGGCCGCTGCGGTCGCGGGTGCCCGAGCGGGCCGCGGTCGCCGCGAGCTACCGGACGGTGGCGGATCTGCTCGCCTCGAGCGGCACCGAGAAGTACGACGAACTCCGCCTGGCCGTCACCGAGTCCCTCAACAAGTCCTACGACCTCGTCCTCGCCCGGCGCGCCTTCCAGCACGGCCGCAGCCCCGAACTCGTGCGCCTGCTGGCCCAGTTGAACGCCGTGACGCCCGTCGTGGAGGCGGCTCCGGCGGCCCACCAGTACGGCAAGCCGCTGCCGGCCGAAGTCCCCGCCGCCGTACGCCATCTCGCCGACGCGGTGGAGACCGGTTACAGCGGCCCGATAGGGCTCAAGCTCCCGGTGCCCGAGAGCGAGACCGCGCGCGCCGTCGACCACGCCCTGCGGTACGCCGCCGACGTGGTGACGGACCAGGCCCCGAACGCGGGCAACGTCGACGACCGGCTCGGCAGGCCCGCCGCGCTCCGCGTCCGCGCCGCACGCGCCGCACGCAACGTCGTCCTGTCCAACGCCTCCTGGCGCTACGGCCTGCGCCTCGCCCTGTGTATCGGCCTCGCGCAGGCCCTCGTCTCGATCGTCCCGGTGCCGCGTTCCTACTGGGTCGCCCTCACCATCACCTTCGTGATGAAGCCCGACTTCGGTTCCGTCTTCTCCCGGGCGCTGCTGCGCGCCCTCGGCACGGTCGTGGGGCTCGTCGTCGCGGCCGGCGTCCTCGCCGTCGTACCGCTCGGCTGGTGGGACGTGCCCGTGATGCTCGTCCTCGCCCCGCTCATCCCCGCGTTCACCCCGCGCGGATACGGCTACCAGACCGCCGCCGTCACCCCGGTGATCCTCCTCCTCTCCGACGTCCTCAACCACCAGGGCACGGCACTCCTCGTACCGCGCCTGGTCGACTCCCTCATGGGGTGCGCGATCGCCATCGTCGCCGGGTACCTGCTGTGGCCGGAGAGCTGGCACACCCGGGTCGGCGACCGGCTCGCGGACGCGGTCGCGGAAACCGCCGGGTACGTGGAGTACGCGTTCGGCGACGGCGCCGACCCCGCCGCCCGCTCCCGGATGCGCCGCCGCCTCTACCGCGACCTCTCCGCCATCCGTACGGAGTTCCAGCGCGCCCTGACCGAACCGCCACCGGGCGGACGGCGCGCCGCCGCCTGGCTCCCGCTCGTCGTCGCCGTCGAGCGGATCGTCGACGCGACGACGGCGGCCGGGGTACGGATCAGGCACGGGGCTTCCCGCCCTTCGCCCGCCGAGGTCGGCCAGGTCACCCTGCAATTGCGGGAGTTGTCCGATGGCCTGCGCGAGACCGACGTGCTCTTCGAGGTCCGTACGGATCTCACCGGGCCGTCGGGGAGCGTCCTCGAACCGCTCCGGCAGGAGGTCGCGGCGGCACGGGCGATCACGTCGCCGCACTGACATCTCCTGTTACGAGGATGGGGGCGCCCCCTGAGCCAGGGGGCGCCCCCATCCTCGTAACTACTGCACTACTACTGCTGTCAGACGCCGATGTCGCAGCCGTCCTTGCGCCACACCGAGACGACCGCCGGGCGGACGATCTTGCCGGCGCCGTCGGGCCAGATGCTCGCAGGCTTCTCGACGGTCGCGCCGCTGATCTCGCCCGGGTGCTGGACGGCGACGAGCACGCGCCGGTCCTGGACGAGCGGGCCGCAGGTCTCCGCGCCGGTCGGGACGGTCAGGAACTGCTTCAGCTCACCGCGCCGGTCGCCCTTGGTCGCGACACCGAACAGGCCGTCGTGCGAACCGAGCTGGTTGCCGTCGGTGGAGATCCACAGGTTGCCGTGCGGGTCGAAGGCCACGTTGTCCGGGCAGGAGATCGGGCTGACCTTCTCCTTCGGGAAGCCCGCGAAGTAGGTGGCCGGGTCGGTCGGGTCACCCGCGACGAGGAACAGCGACCAGGCGAAGGTCAGGCTCTCGGGGCGGTTGCGGCCCTCGGTGAGTTCGAGGATGTGCCCGTGCTTGTTGGCGTTGCGCGGGTTGGCCTCGTCGGCCTTGGCGTTGCTGCCGACACCGCGGTTGGTGTTGTTCGTCAGGGCGACGTACACCTTGCCGGTGGTCGGGGAGGGCTGGATGTCCTCGGGGCGGTCCATCTTCGTGGCGCCGACCTTGTCACCGGCGAGGCGCGTGAAGACGTACACCTCCTCGGCGGTCATGCCCTCGACGTGCGAGACGGCGCCCTTCGCGGTGGCGGTCGCGAGCGGGATCCACACGCCGCCGCCGTCGAACTCGCCGTCGGCCGGCAGCTTGCCCGTGCCGTCGATCTCGGCCACCGGGGAGTCGCCGGTGAGCTTGGCGACGTAGAGCGTGCCCTCGTCGAGGAGGGTCAGGTTGTGCTCGCGGGCGGAGCGGGAGCTGCCCTTCTTCATCTTCTTGCTGCCGACGAACTTGTAGAAGTAGTCGAAGCGCTCGTCGTCACCGGTGTAGAGGACCGGGCGGCCGTCGTCCGTGAGGCGGACGGTGGCGCCCTCGTGCTTGAAGCGGCCGAGCGCGGTGCGCTTGCGGGGCGTGGAGGTGGGGTCGTACGGGTCCAGCTCCACGACGTAGCCGAAGCGGTGGACCTCGTTCGGCTCCTGGGCGACGTCGAAGCGCTTGTCGAAACGCTCCCACTTGCGCTCGGTGGCGCCGGTGCCGATGCCGTAGCGGGCGTCGGTGGGGCGGCTGCTGTTGGCGAAGTACTGGTTGAAGTTCTCCTCGCCGTGCAGCGTCGTGCCCCAGGGGGTCTCGCCGCCGGCGCAGTTGTTGAGCGTGCCGAGGACCTTCTTGCCGGTCGGGTCGGCGGAGGTCTTGAGGAGGTCCGAGCCGGCGGCCGGTCCCGTCACCTTGAACTCGGTGGTCGCGGTGACACGGCGGTTGAGGTGGTGGCGGGGGACCGCGGTCAGCTTGCCGCTCCGCTTGTCCTCCTCCACGACCACGACGGACAGGCCGTGCGCCGCCCAGGCGATCTCGGCCTGCTCACGGGTCGGGTTCGCGGCGTCGTACGCCTTGAACATCAGGACCTCGTCCGTGTACTCGTGGTTCGCCACAAGCACCTGACGGCCTCGCTCACCGGGGAGCGGCAGCAGCGCCAGGAAGTCATTGTTGTAGCCGAACTGGGCCGCCTGTGCCGCGGCGGTCTGGTTGTCCGGGTCGAAGGCCGGGGCGCCGCGGAGGATGGGCTCGCCCCAGCGGATCACGACGTTCTGGGCGTACCCGTCGGGGATCACCACGGCGTCGGTGAGGTTGGGGGCGACGGCGGTGAAGCGGAGGCCGCGGGCCGCCTTGTCGCTCTTGGCAGTCGTCGCGGCAGCTTCGGTGGCCGCCTGCGCCTGCTGGGCGCCGGTGCCGATGACGGCGGTGCCCGCCGCGGTGGCGACGGTCACGACGGCCGCGGCACGCATCATCGAACGGCGGCTCAGCGCGGTGGCGATGACGTCACCGACGTACTCGTTGTCGCTGGTGTTCGGTATCTCGTGGAAACAGGCGTTGCCACAGCGGTACAGGCAGGTCATGGCCGACCTGCCACCGGGATGCGAGTCGGGCGTTCCGATCAACGGCAGAAGTCTGCGCACTTTTGCTCTCCCCATGCGGTCCCTTGGTTTCAGCGTGACGCTAGGTGGTGCGTATGTGCGGAAACAGGCCAGCGGGATGAACGGGGGGTGAACCCATGGGATCCGCAGGGGTGTTGGGGTTACGCGGGTAGCGTCGGCGACGCGGTGTTGACGGCTGTCGCCCCCGTACTCTGCCCCTGCCAAAGATCACCAGCTGTGACCGCTAACCTTACGTGTCCGTCCTGGCCAGGGATTGACGGGCACCAACTCACGCGAAGGGTTGCGCACATGGGCATTCTCACCGTCTTGCGGAATGCGTTCGGCCGCTCACGCAAGGGTCGTGACGCCGACGGGGAGACCTCGCGGGAGGTTTCGACTCCGACGGCTCCCGAACGGGTCCCCGCACAGGAGACCGAGCCGAGGATTCCGGCACCGTCCTCCGAACTCCAGCCGGAACCCGCACCGGCCGTGGAGGTCCCCGCACCTGCCACCGAGCCCAAGCCGTCCGTCGTGGACGAGCTGGTGTCAGCGGCCTTCGACAATGTGACGGTTCCGCCGGCACGGACCCCGGAGCCGGAGCCGGTGATCGAGCCCGAGCAGGCGGAGACGCCCGCACCGGTGATCGAGCCCGAGCCGGTCGTCGAGCCCGCGGTCGCGGCGGAGGCTGTGGTCGAGCCGGAGCCGGAGGTCGTCGCGGAGGCGGAGGCGGAGGCCGAGGTTGCGGCCGAAACCGAGCCGGAGCCCGAGGCCGAGATCGTGGCCGAGCCGGAGACCGCGAGCGTGGTCGAGGCGGAGCCGGAGGCCGAGGTCGTGGCCGAGCCGGAGGTCGTGGCCGAGCCGGAGGTCGTGGCCGAGCCCGAGACTGTGGCCGAGGCCGAGCCGGAGCCCGAGATCGCGGCTGAGCCCGAGCCCGCTGCCGAGCCCGAGCCGGTCGTCGCCGAGGAGCCCGCTCCCGCCGCCGCACAGGCGGACGAGCCCGCGGCCGCCGACGGCGATGAGGCCCCACCGGGGCCACCCGCAGCCGACGACGAGACTGTCACGGGTGGTGCGGGTGGGAACAACGACCCGGCCGAAGGCCGGGTGCCCACCCCCCGGCCCGAGGCCGAAGAAACCCCCGAGCCGGAGGCGGAGAAGCTCACCCCGGCCGCCGCCCAGGCAGACGTACCCGCAAGCCTCCTCACCGCCTACACCGAGGCAGCCGCAGCTCTCACAACGCAGAAGCTCACCGGCACGAGTGCCAAGGTCTACCTCGTCCTCGACCGCTCCGCGAGCATGCGCCCGTACTACAAGGACGGCTCCGCCCAGGCCCTCGGCGAGCAGACCCTCGCCCTCGCCGCCCACCTCGACCCCGAGGCCACGGTCCACGTCGTCTTCTTCTCCACGGAGCTGGACGGCACCGGCGAGCTGACCCTCACCGACCACGAGAACAAGGTCGACGAGCTCCACGCGGACCTCGGCCGCATGGGACGTACGAGCTACCACGCGGCCGTGGAGGAAATCCTCACGCACTACCAGAAGTCGGACACCACGGCCCCCGCCCTCGTCGTCTTCCAGACGGACGGCGCCCCCGACGCCAAGACCCCCGCCACCCAGTCCCTCACGGACGCGGCGAAGAGCCACCCCTCCGTCTTCTTCTCCTTCGTCGCCTTCGGAGAGACGGAGAACAAGGCCTTCGACTACCTCCGCAAGCTGAAGACCGAGAACACGGCCTTCTTCCACGCGGGCCCGACCCCGCGCGAACTGACGGACGCCGAGATCTACGAGGGCGTACTGGCGAACTGGCGCCCGTAACCCTCACCGGCACCGCACAACGGCCGCCCGCTTCCCACCCGGTTAAACGGGAGGCGGGCGGCCCACCCATGTCGGATACGATTTCAAGGTTCGTAAGACGACCGACGTCACCATCTGAACCGACGATCGTCACCCCACGTACCGACTTGGGAGCAGCCCGCAATGGCTCGACACCTCATCACCAGCGCCCTTCCGTACATCAACGGGATCAAGCACCTGGGCAACATGGTGGGGTCCATGCTCCCGGCGGACGTGTACTCCCGGTACCTCCGCCAGCGCGGCCACGACGTGCTGTACATCTGCGCGACGGACGAGCACGGCACCCCGGCCGAGCTGGCCGCGAAGGAGCAGGGCCTCCCGGTCGACGAGTTCTGCGCGCAGGCGCACGACGCGCAGAAGGCGGTGTACAACGGCTTCGCGCTGGCCTTCGACTACTTCGGCCGCAGCTCCAGCCCGCAGAACCGCGAGATCACCCAGCACTTCGCGCGCCGCCTGAACGAGAACGGCTTCATCGAGGAGCGCGAGATCCGTCAGGTGTACTCGCCGACGGACGGCCGGTTCCTCCCGGACCGCTACGTCGAGGGCACCTGCCCGCACTGCGGCTACGACAAGGCCCGCGGCGACCAGTGCGAGAACTGCACCCGCGTCCTGGACCCGACCGACCTGATCAACCCGCGCAGCGCCATCAGCGGCTCCACCGACCTCGAGGTCCGGGAGACCAAGCACCTCTTCCTCCTCCAGTCGAAGCTGCAGCACGAGGTCGAGGCGTGGATCGACGAGGTCGGCGACGAGTGGCCGCAGCTCGCCTCCTCCATCGCCCGCAAGTGGCTGACCGAGGGCCTGCACGACCGCGCGATCACCCGTGACCTGGACTGGGGTGTCCCGGTCCCGGCCGACACCTGGCCGGAGCTGGCCGCCGCGGGCAAGGTCTTCTACGTCTGGTTCGACGCCCCGATCGAGTACATCGGCGCGACGAAGGAGTGGTCGGACCTCGACCCGGAGAACCGGGACTGGAAGTCCTGGTGGTACGACGCCGACTCCGGCGAGAACCCGGTCCGCTACACGGAGTTCATGGCCAAGGACAACGTCCCCTTCCACTCGGTGATGTTCCCGGCGACCGAACTGGGCGTCCGCGAGCCGTGGAAGAAGGTCGACTACCTGAAGTCCTTCAACTGGCTGACGTACTACGGCGGAAAGTTCTCCACGTCCCAGAAGCGCGGTGTCTTCACCGACGCCGCCCTGGACATCCTCCCCGCCGACTACTGGCGCTACTTCCTGATCGCCAACGCCCCCGAGTCGGACGACTCGTCCTTCACCTGGGAGCACTTCACGGCCACGGTGAACAAGGACCTGGCGGACACGCTGGGCAACTTCGTCAACCGGGTCCTCTCCTTCTCGCGCAAGCGCTTCGGCGACGAAGTACCGGCGGGCACGGCTGCCGGTGAGGCGGAGACGCGGCTCGGCGAGGAGATCGCGGGCCTGCTCGCGGAGTACGAGACCCAGATGGAGGCCCTCCAGTTCCGCAAGGCGGCCGCCGCGCTGCGCGCCCTGTGGTCGGCCGGCAACTCCTACCTGGAGGAGAAGGCCCCCTGGCTGGAGATCAAGACCGACCCGGAAGGGGCGGCCCTGACCCTGCGTACGGCGATGAACCTGATCCACCTCTACTCGGTGGTGTCGGAGCCCTTCATCCCGGCGTCGGCCGCAGCTATGCGCTCGGCCTTCTCCCTTCCCGACGACACCGCGACCTGGGTATCGGCGGAGGAGGCGAAGGCGCTGACCGCGGTCCCCGCCGGTACGGCCTTCACCGTGCCCCCCGTCCTCTTCGCCAAGATCACGGACGAGGACCTGGAGTCGTACAAGGAGCGCTTCGGCGGCGCACCGGAGTAGTCAGGACGTTGTCCGGAGTAGTCAGGACGTTGTGAGGAGGGCCCGGCACCATTCGGTGCCGGGCCTCTTCACAAAATCCGCCAGGCTGGAAACAGCCCCCGGCGCTGGCATGTTCGCGCCCACCCGTATGGTTTCGCCATGGCAGTCCCCGAGGTCATCCCGATCGCCTATGAACCGCACCACCGCACCGAGGCCATCGGCCGGTACGCGGATGGCCAGTTCCTGGCGTCGGTCACGTATGCCTTTCCCGAAGGGTTCCGTCCCGACGACGGCTGGGAAGAGCACAAGCGCCTCTACACGGTGCTTCACACTTTCGACGCCGAGGGCCGGTACCGCGACTCGGAGATCTGGTGCGCGGGCACCTGGGCCGAGCAGCACCGCGCCCCGCACGCCGAGGGCTCGGTCCTTGCCAGGGCCGAGGCCCACCTGGGGAAACTGCTGCGAAGTCTCCCCCGGCGCCGCTACATGGACATCGCGATCCGCCCCTTCCAACTCACCGTCGACGGCGTCCTGTTCGGCCTGGTGATCAGGGAGGACGAGGGCGAGAGCTGGGCGGAGCTCTACCCGGACCGCCTCGGCTTCGGCGAGCCCTGGGACGGCTCGTACGACACCTGAGGGGCACCCAGGAGTTCAAGTCCTGGGCACCCCTCGCGTGCTACCCGTGCTATCCCCGGCCGCCCGGTCCACCGCCGCCGAAGCCGCCCTCCGGAGCCTCGCCCGCCGTCACCGTGGCGATCTCCTCGGCCGAGCCGAGTTCGCCGGTCGCGGTCAGACCGCCGGTACTCGTGCCCGAGGCTGAGCCGCCGGAGTAGATGCGGTACTCCTCGCCGCTCTTGACGGCGGAGGAGGAGTAGACGACGTTCTGGACGGACTTCGAAGTGACGAAGGTGGCCAGGACCTTGCCGTCGGAGTCGACGACGTGGAGGGTCGTGCCCGCGTCGACCGCCGAGTCGAGGGTCGCGGAGAGCCAGCCCTGCTCGGACTCGGTGCCGGGTGCGACGGCCATGCCCGCGCTGCCCGCGGCGAGGAGGGTGCCGCCGCTGACGGTGAAGCTGCCGTTGACGTCGAGGGCGCCGTTCCCCGCCTGCTCCGGTCCGTTGACGACGACCGTGCCGCCGGTGATCTCGGCGGTGCCGTTGGAGTCGAGGCCGTCGCCGTCGGCGTTCACCACGAGGGTGCCACCGGTGACGGTCAGCTTGAAGTCGCCCACTTCACTGCCGCCTCCTCCGCCGCCGCCTCCGAAGCCCCCGCCGCCACCGCCGTCCTCCGAAGTGCTCGTACCACCCGCCGCGTTGATCCCGTCGTCGCTGGAGTGGATCTCCACCGTGCCGCCGTTCACCGCGATGTCGGCCCCCTCCACGCCCTCGACCGCCGACGTGATCTTCAACGACCCCTTGTCGACGATCAGGTCGCCCTCGGCGTGCACCCCGTCGTCGCCGCTCGCGGCCGTCACCTTCGCCCCGCTGATGTGGACCGCGCCGTCGCTGTGCACGGCGTCGTCGGAGGAGTCGACGTACACGGTGCCGCCCTCGAGCACGTTGATCACGCCCGCCTTCAGCCCCTTCGTGGACGTGTCGTCGGACGGCTGAGTGCCGCTCCCTTCGCCGCTGTCGACGGTCAGCGTGCCGCCGGTGACCACCAGGTCGGTGGCGGCGTCGACACCGTCGCCCTTGGCGGTCACCTTCACCGTCCCGCCGCCGAGGGCGACGTAACCGGAGTCCGTGTCCTCGCTGTTGTCGGCCTTGAGGCCGTCGCCACCTGCGGTGACCGTCACCCGGCCGCCCTCGACGATCAGGTAGTCCTTGCCGCGGATGCCGTCGTCGGCGGCGTCGACCACGATCGTGCCGGAGGAGATCACCAGACCGTCCGTGCTCGCGATGCCGTCGTTGCCGTTGCCGTGCACGGTGAGTTGGCCGCCGCCCGTGACCGTCAGGTCGGCGGCGCTGTAGAGCGCGGCGTTGGCCTCGGCGTCGTCGGCGTAGGAGTCGGCGTCGCTCAGGGTGTTCTCGCTGCCGTCGGCGAGGACGACGACGGCCTCGTCGGCCGCGGTGACCTCGATCGCGGCGCCGGAGGAGTGCGAGACCGAGGCGCCGTCGAGCACCAACTGCACCTTCTCGTCAGGGGCGTTGACGACGATCTGCCCGTCGGTGAGGGTGCCGCTGACCCGGTAGGTACCGCCCGCGGTGATGGTCACCGTGGAGCCGTCCACCTTCACCCCGTCGCCGTCGGCGGACGCCGAGTCGCCGTCCAGCTCGATCCCGACGGCGGCGGACTCGTCCCAGTCGCCGTCGGAGGCCTCCGCGTGCGACTCCTTGTTGTCGGCGAGCACGGCGGCTGCGCCCTGGCCACCGTCCACTGCTGCGGCCGACGATCCGCTGCTCGCACTCGGCGTGGCGGAATCTCCCGCGGTGTCGCTCCCCGAGGAGCACCCGGCCAGCGCCGCCGCGGCGAGCACCGCCGAAGCGAGGGCGCCCACCGCCTTCGTACGAAATCCTCGTGCCGTCGTTCTGATACGTGTACGTGTGCTCATGCCGGACTCCCGTCCAGTGCCGTCGGAAAATGGCGCCGCAGTACGGGCAGCCAGCGGTTCGAGGGAAGCTCGGGGCGCAGGGCGGCGAGCCCGGTGCCGTACTTCGACACCGGGCAGGGCCGGTGCTTCAGCGACCAGAGCAGCCGGTCCGCCCCCGAGCCCGCCCGGCCCGCCTTGGTCTCGACGATGGTCCGGTCGGGGGTGCGCAGGGCGGTGCCGTCGGGCAGCGTCCAGGTCAGGTCGGTGTCGGCGGTCAGCCGGCTTCCGGTGGCCGGGAGGAAGAGGGTCGTGCGCCGGTAGTACGTGGTCAGCGTGGGCACGAACCGGAAGCGGCCGGAGTCGATCCCGGACTCGGCGAGCGCCGTGTCCGCGTAGGCCCGCGCCTCGGCACCGAGCCGCCCCAACTCACCCTCGTACGGAATGCGTTGCTTGACGGTGGTGCCGCGCGGGCCCCGCGTCTTGACCTCGAAGAAGTGCTGGCCGGAGTCGAGATACGTGCGGATCCGCAGCTTGAACCGGCGCCGTCTGCTGCGGGCGGCGCCCAGGTAGCCGTCCATCTCCGGGGTGTCGAAGTAGACGGACCGGTAGGCGAACTGCCGTGCCCCGTCCATCTCCAGGACCTGCGAGTCCTCGTCGAGACCGCCGAGGACGAAGGGCAGATCGGCGAGGGGCAGCATGTACTTGCGGTCGAGCCGGGTCAACAGCGAGGCCCGCGTGAGGAGTTCATCGAGACCGATCGGCCGCAGTGTGCCGATGACCGCGTCGACGGAGTCGAGGGCGGTCACGCCCCCACCCTCCGCTCGGTACGGGAGCCCGGTGCCTTGGCCGCCTTCGCCGCCTTGGGAGCCCGGGAGGCGGCCGGAACGACGTACCGCACCTCGACCTGAGTCGTGTCGTTGACGAGGTCGATGCTCCGCACCGACAGGTTCACCACCCGTCCGCCGAGCAGCACTTCGAGGTCCGCGCGCAGGGCGTCCTCGTCGGTGTACGCGGAGTCCAGACGCAGGTTCTGCTGGCGGTAACGCGGGAACAGCCGGGGGTGGTCGCCGACGAAGAGGGTGCCCACGACCAGCAGCATCAGCCCGACGTGCAGAAGGTCGAGAGACTCGGAGAGACCGGCCAGCAGGCCGATGGCCAGCGCCGAGAAGTAGTAGGCGATGTCGTGGTGCGCGATCTCGTACGAGCGGAGCCGGATGATCGACAGCACCCCGAACAGGCCCATCCCCATGCCGATGCCGACCGAGGTGGAGCCGAGCACCATCGCCACGGCGAGCACGCCGACGTTCACGCCCAGGAACGCGGCCACCAGGTCCCGGCGGTGGTGGCGGGGGAAGTAGATCCCGAAGGCCAGCACGGAGACGGCGACCAGGTCAGCGGCGACAAGAAGCAACATGTCACTGACAATCGTGGGTAACCCTTTGAGTTACCTTTGCCTCCCCTTAACGAAACTTGAGAAGTACGGAACGGAAAACGCGGGTGAACTGAGCGTGCCGCGGCGGATGTTCGGGCCGCGTCGACCGCCCCTGACAGATGTCCGGGCCCGGTCCGCCACCTCGTACAACCCACAAAGAACCCGCTGGTAGCATCCGTTCACTTGTGCGAGGGCGGGGACCCTCGCGGGGAGGGATATTCACGTGGGCAGACACGCCCTGAGACGGGGCGGTCTTGCCGCAGCCGTCTCCGCACTCGCGGTCGCCGTCGCGGCCGTCACCGTTTACTCCGAGGCCGGCGGTTCCGCCGAGGCGGCCACCACCGAAGCCGCGGCCACCACCGGGATCACGCTCACCGACCCGAACTCGGACACGCATCGCGACGACCGGCCGCTCACCGCCGGCACGACCGGCTTCCTGCACCGGCAGAGCGGGGTCGCCGGACTGCTGTGGACGGACTACGCGACCGGCACGACGGTCACCGTGGAGAACGCGAGCGGCGTCTACACGCCCTCGGCGCCCTGCGCGTCCCTCGGCTCGCAGTGCTCGACCGCCTGGTTCGGCTCGGACGGCGACCTGGTCGCCCTGCCGACGGCCGCGACCACCAAGTCCGTCACCCTCTGGGACCCGGCGACCCGCAAGACGTCGACCTTCACGTCCTCCTACGAATACCGGGCGCTGGCCGGTGACACGGTCGTCACCGCGCACACCCTGATCGACACCGTGGACGGCGTACGGCGCTCTCGGACCATTACCGGCATCGACGGCGTGTACGGCATCGGGGCCTCCGAGGTCGTGGCCGCGGACTCCGCCGGTGTGCTGTACGGGTACGGCAGTTACCTGTCCTACGTCGACGTCGACACGGCCGTCGCCACCCAGGCCTTCACCGACGTCGGCTCCAACGTGTTCTACGTACAGAGCGAGGACCGGTTCGGCTGGTACGAGCCCGGCACCGGCGACCTCCACCTCAAGTCCCGTACCGACCCTGCGGGGACGGAACAGGTCGTCGACCTCCCGCCCGTCACGATCATCGGCCAGCCGGCCCTCGGCTCCCTCGACGGCGAGCCGGTCCTGATCGGCGACTGGCTGCTGCTGCCCACGCACACGCGCACCGGCACCGCGATCACGGCCCACTCGCTCGCCGACGGCTCCACGCGGACCCTGCTGGCCGACGCGGACGGGTACGCGATCCACACCGCCGGCGACGACGCCCTCGTCACGGGCGGCACCAGCGCAACCGACTGGTGGGTGCAGCGCGCGAGCCAGGCGGCGGACGGCTCCCTGGAGCTGGCAAAGGTGTCCGAGATCCCGGCGACGGAGAACGCCAAGACGGGCCTCGCGCTCAGCCGGGGCAGCCTGCGCGTGGCGGAGGACGACCCCGCCTCCACCACCAGTGACGACACGTCGATACGGACCCTGACCACGGACGGCGGCACCACGCTGACCGCCTCCGCCGCCACGGCGTCCTCCGGGGTCAGCTCCGCATGCCCGTACGCCGTCACCAGTTGCTCGGTGCTGTGGGGCAACAGCGGCAGCACTCCCAGGGACGTCTACCTCAGCACGGCCGACGACAGCGACACCTCGGCTTCGGACAGGCTGATCGCCATCCCGGGCCTCGAACTGGACTTCGCGACCCAGGGCGGCTCCATCGTCGACGTCTCCGACGACTACGCGGTGTACAACTCCGGCGGCACCACGCCCACGCAGTACGTCGGCAACTTCCAGGACGGTCAGCTGCTGAAGCGTTCGGTGCGCGCCGCCGCCCTCAACGGCCCCACGCTCTGGAGCGCCACCACCACCGCCGGCCAGATCACCTCGTACAGCCTGCCCGAGGCGAAGACCCTCTCCACGGTCACCATCCCGGGCGCGGGCTGCGTCCCGACCGAGCTGCAGGCGGCGGGCCGCTGGGTGTACTGGGCCTGCGGGACCGCCTCGGCGGGCGTGTACGACACCAAGGCGGGTACGTCGGTCGCCACCACGCCCGGTGACGTGCTGCTCGGCGACGGATTCGCCGTGCGCCACGACCACACCACGGACGAGCTCGTCCTGACGGACGCGACCACCGGCGCCACCCGCGCGATCGCCTCCGGGCTCCCGGACTCCGGTCTGGCCGTCGACCGCCGCTACCGGTGGACGGTGGACGAGTACACGGGCCTGGTCGCCTGGTTCGACCTGCACGAGCGGACGCACGTGGCGACGACCGGGGTGACCCCGTCCACCACAACTGTGTTCGAGACCAAGACCGCCGACGACCTCGTCTGGGCGAAGTCGTCGGACACCGACTCCAAGACGTGGAACGGCAACTGGCTGCTGTCCCGTCCCATCTCCTCCTGGTCCCTCACCTTCACCTCGGTGGAGAGCGGCGAGACCGGCAAGGCCACGCGCACGGTCACCGGCGGAGCAGCCACGGCATGGCTGGCGCCGACCTGGAACGGCAAGGCGACGAACGGGAGTTACTTCCCCAACGGCCGCTTCAAGTGGACCCTCAAGGTGACCGGCCTCGGCAGCACCGCGGCGACCACCTTGACCAGCGGCACGGGAACGGTGTTCGGCGGCTCGGCGGTACGCCACGACTTCAACAGCATCGAAGGCGAACCGGACGGCGTGGGCGACGTCCTCACCCTCAACTCCTCGGGTGGCCTGAGCTACCAACACGGCACCGGCGGCGGCAAGTTCTCCGAGAAGACGACCGGCTCGGGCTGGGCCACCAGCATCAAGGCGGTCCCGTTCGGGGATCTGAGCGGCGATCGTTGCAACGACGTCCTGGTACGGCTGAGCAGTGGGGCCCTGCGCCTCTACAAGCCGGGCTGCGGCAGCGCGGTCAAGCCGACGACCTCGTACACGTCGCTGGGGGCGAGCGGCTGGAACCAGTACGACATCCTCACCTCGCCCGGAGACGTCAGCGGCGACGGTCGTCCCGACCTGATCGCCCGCAACACCTCCACCGGCGCGGTCTACCTGTACAAGGGCACGAGCGCGGGCAAGCTCTCCGCCCGCGTGAAGCTCTACGACAACTGGAAGACGTACAAGAAGATCGTCGGCACCGGCGACCTCAACGGTGACGGCATCGGTGACCTGGTCGCGCAGGACAAGGCCAACAACCTCTACCGCTACTACGGCAAGGGCAACGGCACCTTCGCGGCCCGCGTGAAGGTCTTCGCCAACTGGGGTGGCTCCTACAACGTCATCGTCGGCGTGGGCGACCTCAACCGCGACGGCAAGGCCGACCTGGTCTCGCGTGACACGGCCGGCAACCTCTGGCGCAACTACGGCAACGGCGCAGGGTCGTTCGGAGCCCGCACAAAGATCGCGACGGGTTGGGGCGGATACAAGTCCCTGTCCTGACCGCAAAGTTGAAGGGCGCCCGGGGTCTTCCGACCCCGGGCGCCCTTTTGTGTGGCTCTAGTTGGTGAGGATCCCGGCGCCGGTGGTGGTCGCCAGTTCCGTGGGGAGGTTCTTCGCGGAGGTCTGGAGGCCGGCGGTGAGCGCCGGGGTCCAGTTCACCGTCGTCTTCAGCTTCTTCGAGTTGGCGGCGTTGTACGCGGCGACGAGGTCGGTCGCCGTGCCGTTGACGAGGTTGCCGCCGCCCGCGACCGAGCCGGTGCCGTCGCCGCTGAGAAGCTTCGCGGCCTTGCCGCCGGACGGCAGTTTCCAGTAGTTGTTCTCGGCGACGACCTGGGCCTTGGCGCGGGAGTTGATGCTGTAGAGGGGCGCGTAGCCGTTGAGGGTCGTCGTGTCGAAGTAGTTGTTGTAGATGTGGATCTGGCCGATGCGGGCCAGCGGGGCGCGCTGGACTATGCCCTTCCACACGTTGTGGTGGATCGAGACGCGCAGCTTGCCGGTGCTGTCGGTGTCGCTGCTGCCTATCAGCATGGTCTTGTCGTGACTGGTGAACTGGTTGCGCTCGACGGTCACCAGATCCGAGCCGTTGGTGATGTCGAGGGCGCCGTCGTGGATCTGGTACTCCCGGCCGTAGTACTTGGGGTTGGCGCTGTCGAGGTGCGGCGCGTCGGTGAACGTGTTGTGGTCGGCCCACACATGGGTCGCCCCGCGCAGGGTGACGGAGTCGTAGGCGGAGTTCCAGTTGCCGGTGGAACCGTCCGTCGGGTCCCACTGCGGGAAGCAGTCCTCGGTGGCGGAGAAGGCGAGGTTGCGGATGATGACGTTGTCCACGCTCTTCACCTGCAGACTCCCGCCGGTGATCCCGGCCTTGGTCCCCGGCACGCCCACGATGGTGGTGTTGGCCGGCACCTTGAGGACGACGCTCTTCGCCTGCTTGGCCTGGGCGGCGGCGCGGGCGGACTCCTGCGTGCCCGAGGGCAGCTTGGAGGTGCCGTAGGTGGCCGGGTCGTACGCCTTGAGGTAGGCGGCCAGCGAATAGCCCGTACCGGAGGCGTAGTCGGCGCAGGTCAGCTTCTTGCCGGCGTCGTCCGTGTTGGCGTCGATCGTGCCCTTGACCTGGATGATCTTCGCCGTTGAATTGGTGCTGGATCCCAGCGCCTTCACCAACTGCGCCCGGGTGCTGACGGTGAACACGTGCGCCGAGTCGGCCTGCGAGCCGCCGGTCGTGCCCGACCCTGAGGCCGCCCAGCCGTCCTTGGCGGGCAGCGTCTGGTGGGCCAGGTCGACGGCTCCGGCGTTCGCGTTCATCACGAAGGCGACGGCGCCGAGGCCTGTCGCCGCGACGGCGGCGGAGGCTACGACGATCGTGCGCCGCTTGCGGAGGGACCGGCGGTGGGAGGGGGATGCCACGGATGAGTCCTTTACGTGGTGGTGGGTCACGTGCGGTGTGAAGCTCCGGTGCGGGGCTTCGACTCATCAGTGGGCGCGGGGAGTTGAAAGGTTGCCGTGGGTTTTGGGCGGGCGGTGCCCCGGCTCACCGCGCGCGTACGGATGGGCGCGCGCGGCGAGCCGCGGGTATCAGGAGGGGGTCAGGAGCCGTTCCTGTTCGTCGGAAGTCCGTTCAGGGAACCGATCATGTTCAGGTCGCCCTTGGACTTGATGATGGCGCGGTTCACGGCCGTCGGTGCATCCACCGGGTCCCAGTCCCCGTCCCAGTCGAAGTTGTCGCCGTTCGTGTCGCCCAGCGTCTCCCAGATGTCACCCTCTGTGGTCACGACCTTGATCGAAGAGTCGTTGCCCTGGGCCGCGATAGAGATGCCGCAGACGTTTTCGGGGTAGTCCTCGTTGTCGCTGAGGTCCGTCCACGTGTAGTCGCCCAGCTCCGGCTGGTTGTCCCTGCGCCCGGCGTACGCCACACCGTCGATGAGCAGCGCGCTGAACTCCTCCGAGTCCGAGGGCTCGTAGGTGTCGATGTCAGTACACGGGCCCGTTGCGCCGGTGGCCCCAGTCGCACCCGTGGCACCCGTGGCACCTGTCGCACCCGTCGCACCGTCTGCAGGCCCAGTCGGACCCGTGGCACCGGTCGCACCCGTGGCACCCGTCGCACCCGTCGCACCGTCTGCGGGCCCGGTCGGACCCGTGGCACCGGTCGCGCCCGTGGCACCGGTGGCCCCAGTCGGACCCGTAGGCCCGACCTTGCACTTGTCGTGGTCGCCGCCGGCCGCAGGCTCGACGGACTTCCCCTCCGGCCTGTGCGGCCTGTGCGGCTTCGGCTTCGGCTTCGGCTTCGGCCGCGGCTTCTTGCACGGGTCCCCGGTGGACGGGCTCGACACGGCGGTCTCGGTGGCCGGATCGGTAGTGCGCGCCACGGCGCCCGCGGGGCTCGCGATGCTCGAGAGCACGAGTGCGAGCGAGGCGATGGTGCCCCCGGTCAGCCAGGCGTTCCGTACAGGCAGCGGACCGAATGGGGATCGGTTCCGGTGTTCAGGACTCATGCACTGCTCCTCATGATTTCGGATCGAGTGATGTCCCGGAAGCACGTTCGAGATTCCATTCCGGAAGCGCGTTCGAGCCTCCCTGGGCAACATCGGATCGCAGAAGCAACGCCTTGAGTGCTCGGAGGGGTTATCAACATATCGGCGTACCGGCCACCCCCCGATGGATGCGTGCACGACAGCGAATTCGCAGCCGCGTACCGGCGAGCCGCCGCAAGGCCCGTGACTCCTGTGCCTATGGTCTCCCGCGTCGAATCGCCGGGAGCGGTGTTGCCGTGCGGCCGTCGATCTGCCTGTGCGTGATCGTCAGGAGCGGGTCGAGCGCTTCGAACACTGCCTCGAACCCGTACGCGATCGTCAGGGTCAGGCGTCCACCAGCTCACTCGAGCCCCGCTTGCTCCGGGCGAATTCGAGGTTGCGGGTCACGCGCTCGCGCTGCGCCTCGGGGAGCTTGCCGTCGGCGAGAAGCTGCTCGCAGCAGGCCATGGTCTCCTCGTACTCCCCGGTCCAGTACGCCGCCACCGCCAGTTCGTCGAGAGCGCGCCAGTTGTACCAGTCGAACTCGACGAACAGGATGTCGCTCGGATACGGGATCCGCGCCGCGGCCTTCGCGAAGAGGTGGGCCAGCGGCCAGCGCGGGCCGTTTTCGCGGCAGTAGCGTGCCAGATCGCCGAGTGCTTCGGCGCGTGAGGGCCGGCTCTCGTGGGCGCGGAGATAGCGGTCCATCACCTCGGCGGCGGGCCTTTCGAGACGTGCCGCGAGCCGCGCGGCGTAGAGGTGGGCGCAGAAGACCTCCTCGCCCCATCCGCCCATGGCCGCCCGGCGGTCGTAGGCGGCGAGTGCCTTCTCGGGCTCGCCGGCGTCGCGCCAGCTCTGCGCGAGATAGAAGACGTAGCGGGCATTGTCGGGCTCCTTGACCAGGCCTTCCTCAAGGATCTCCGCGTCGCGCAGGTACTTGTTCCGCTGGCCGTCGCGCAGGCGGGCGCCGCCTCCCACGGAGAGGATGTTGGCGCCCGTGAACGTCCCGCGGCTGTACGGCTCTCCGCATTCGAGGTACTCGTGCAGGACACCGACATAGCGCCAGGGCAGCCGGGTCGAGACCAGGGCGGGGCGCCAGTGGATGATCGGCCCGTCGTGGAGGGCGACCCGGTAGGCGTCGTGGGTCAGCTCCGGCATACGGAACCCCTGCTCCACCTCCATCAGGTCGTCGGCGTCGATGAACAGCAGATAGTCCGCACGGTCGCGGGCGAGGTCGATCGCTTCGCTGCGGCTCCCGTCGAAGCCCTTCCAGGGGCTCTCGTGCAGAGCACCGGGCAGATCCTTGAAGACCTCACGGATGACGTCCTGAGTGCCGTCGCTGGAGCCGGTGTCCAGGATGACCCAGGTATCGATCAGGGGACGGACGGATTCAAGACAGCGGCGAATCACCGGCGCTTCGTCTTTGACGATCATGTTCAGGCATACCGTTGGATTCACAATCCTCATCCAATTCCAGCTCCCCGGCATGAATGGCTGAGGCGCGCCGAGCCGAAACGGGAATGGTGTGTGTCGCTGGCCCTGATCCAAATACGCCTGGATACGCTCTCGGCGTCGTTTCGGCCAACGCAACCCACCACGATCGGGGAATGAATGCCCATCAGGAAATGGTCAGGAAAACTGAGGGCCGGTGCACGGCCCAAGAACCGTGTGGCGGCGGCCGCGACGATGGCTCTCGCCGTCACGGGGGTCGGCTCGGCGCTGACCTGGATGTCGGTCTCCCTGGCCACACAGGATTCCGACTCCAAGCCGCAGGCATCGTGTTCCTACACGCCAACCGAGCGCGGAACCCGCTCCGACCTCCCCGTCTTCGACGCCGAGAAGGCCGCCCGTCCGCTCACGGTCACCTTGGTCACCAACCGGGGAGAGGTCACGCTCAAGGCCCTGACCGGCGACGCGCCCTGCACGACCAACTCGTTCTCCTTCCTGGCCCGCAAGGGGTACTTCGACGGCAGCGAATGCCACCGCGTCACCACTCAGGGGATCTACGTTCTGGAATGCGGAGACACCAAAGGGGACGGCAAAGCCGACCCCGGATACTTCTTCTCCGACGAAAATCTGAACGGAGCGAGCTATCCGGCGGGCACCGTGGCGATGGCCAAGGTGGAACCGGGGAAGAATGGAAGCCAGTTCTTCATCAGTTACGCCGATCCGGACGTCGCCATGTCGCCCCAGTGGACTCCGTTCGCGAAAGTCGTCGACGGAATGGACGTACTGCGGAAGATCGGCGAGACGGGGACGTCGGACGGATCCACCGATGGCAGGCCCCAGCTGCCCGTCATCATCAAGTCGGTGCTCGTGCGGTAGGTCTGGGGCTCGCGTCGGTTCGCGTTGGCTCGCGTCGGCCGGGGGGCGTCAGCCCGAGCGGGTGAGCAGCACGAAGCCGTCCTGTTCCGCCGCGGTGCGGTACCCCTGCGTGAGGGCACGGTCCAGGGAGATCCTCTCCTCCCCGGGACTCAACGGCCATCGCCGCTGCTGCGGCACCTCGGTGTCCACCATGATCCACTCCGGGTCGGGGCGGCTGTCGGCCCAGCCGTAGAGGCTGGCACTCGTGCGGTCGGTGAGCTGGGGCACGAGTTGGTTGGACGCCTGGACCGTCGCGCCGTCGGGGATCCGGTCCATGAGCTTGTGGGCGACGGCGATGCGCGGATCGGCACGCCAGGTCTCCGGCTTCGCCAACTGCCATAGCGGGAACTGCGGAAGGAGCAAGGCCGTGATCGCGGCCGAGCCCACGAGGTAGCGCCGCAGGCTCACTGTGCTCGACTGCCTCCGGATCAGGGCATCGATGAAGGCGGCGAAGACGATCGGCATCAGCACGACCGAGTAGTGGTAGCTGGTGCCCCAGTGGGTCCAGAGCCCGGAGGCGAAGCGCCAGGCCAGGGTCGGCAGCGCGACCCACAACAGCGGGGACCGCAGGGCCAGGAACAGTGTGGGGGCCAGCAGGAACAGCAGAGTCGTGACCTTGGCCTCGGGGGTGATGAGACCGATCGTGGCCTTGTACAGCAGGTCCAACGGCCCGCTTTCGGCGCCGCCTTCTGGACCTGTCAGCCAGTGCGTATACGCGTAGGACCCCTGCGGGTTGAAGGCCGGCAGGATCACCAGCATCGCCAGGGCCGTCCCGACCAGACCGGCCGCGACGGTGGCGATCCCCAGCTTGCGGTCCCCCCGCAGGGCGATGAGGAAGCCGATCACGGCCACGGTGAGGCCGAGGTCCTCCTTGACCAGCAACAAGGGCAGGGCCCAGAACGCCGCGGCACGCAGCCGGTCGCTCCCCAGAGCGGCCAGTGAGCACGCGAGCAGCGGAACGGCGAAGGCCACTTCATGGAAGTCGAAGCCGGCGGCGTTCGCGAGGCCCCAGGACAGGCCGTAGCAAGTGCCGATGACCGCCGCCGCGCCGGAGCCCAGTGCACGACGGGCCCAGAGGGCCAGCGGCAGAACGCTCGCGGCGATCAGCGCCGCCTGCACCACGAGCAGGACCTGCGGCGAGGGCCAGAGCCGGTAGAAGGGGGCGACAAGGGCCAGAACAGGGTGGAAATGGTCCCCCAGAACGGGGTAGTCCGGCCCCTTCACCTCGGACACGGGAAGGTGCCCGTCCGCGTAGGACCGGATGACCTGTTCGAAGATTCCCAGGTCGAAGGCGTTGGACAGCAGCCGTTGATGGATGCGGAGGGACAGCGTCATGTACGTGAAGAACAGCGCCCCCACGAGAACCCAGAGCCACCACGGAATCCCGTCGCGATCCCTGGGGGAATCCCCTGCTCGCGCCTGTTTGTCGGGCTGTGACTGCTGAGGTGGGAGCGTGGCGCTGTCGGCGGGGGATGCCTGCATGACCGGGCCTTTCCAGAAGCGGCTACAGCGTCCGAAGGCCCCTCAAGATGCCAGCATTTTCCTGCACTCGACTCCGAATCATCTCCCGTGTGGGCAGAATCCCTCCGAATAGCCGAACATCTGACCGCGCGAGCATCGATCAGCGCGGGTGACGAATTCGGCTTTCGGTCCGGTGATTGCGAGCCGGGCGAACTCGACGATGAAGCGGGTACGAAGCGGGCGCGATTACGCCCGTTTATGAGGGTCCGCCGCGCAGCGCCTCGCCGCCGGAGTCACCCCAACTGCGCCTCGCTGCCGGAGTCACCCCAACTGCGCCTTGACGTGGTCGATGACCTCGTTGAACTCCTTCGTCGGCGAGAAGTCCACGTACTCGCAGTCCTCGAGCGCTACCGGGACGTGCCCCGGCGCCCAGTAGAAGGCCTGCCCCGCCTCGTAGACCTCGTCCCCCTGCTCGGTCCGCATCTGCAGCCGCCCCTTGAGCAGGTAGCCCCAGTGCGGGCACTGGCAAGCGTCACCGGGCAGCCCCTTGACCGCCGGCGTCATGTCCGTACCCCCGGGAAGCCGCGCGAAGGCGACACTCATGTCTCCCCCGATCTCCTGCGCGCGCAGTTCCACGCCGCCACCTTCGATCGCGACGGGAGTCTCATTCCGCGTGGTCGCCGTCATGACTCCTCCAGGCCGGTTCACGGCGGGGTCCCGACGATCTCCGCCTCTCTCCAGTCTGGCCCCGGCCTCCGCGGCGTGCGAGGGGTGGCGGTGAGGGCGTACGGGCGATGCGGGTCCGGAGAGATCCACAGTCCCCAAAATACCCCCCGGGGTATGGGTGCTACAGTGAAAACAAGATACCCCCCGGGGTACACCGATCCGAGAAAGGGGCCCATCCGTGTTCTTCGTGGACATCCTGGAGACCGAGGGTCTGGGCAACCGCAGCTACCTGGCCGGCGGCCGCGAGACAGCCGTCGTCGTCGATCCGCCGCGGGATGCGGAGCGGGTGGTGGCGGCCGCGGCCGCGCGGGGGGTGCGGATCGCCTACGTGGCGGAGACCCACATACACAACGACTACGTCTCCGGCGGCCTGGAGCTCGCCCGGCTGACCGGCGCCACCTACCTGGTGCCCGCCGCCGCCCGCGTGTCCTTCGCCCGCACGCCCATCGCCGACGGCGAGACCGTCACCGTCGATGCCGGACTGACCCTGCGAGCGCTGGCCACCCCGGGGCACACCCCGCACCACACCTCCTACGTGCTCGTCGAGGACGGGCAGGAGGTCGCGGCGTTCACCGGCGGGTCCCTGCTGATCGGCAGCGTGGGCCGTCCCGACCTGGTCGAGCCGCGGCTGACCGAACAGCTGGCCCGCGCCCAGCACGCCTCCGCACACCGGCTGGCCGCGGAGCTCGACGACGCCGTACGTGTGCTGCCCACACACGGGTTCGGCAGCTTCTGCTCCTCCTCGCAGGCCGAGGGCGACGCCGGCACCATCGGCCAGGAGCACAGGACCAATGACGCGCTGACCAGGGACGTGGACACGTTCGTGGCACAGCTGCTGGCCGGTCTCGACGACGTACCGGCCTACTACGCCCACATGGGCCCGGTCAACGCCGCCGGGCCCGCGCCGGTGGACCTGACGCCGCCGGAGGCCGCCGACGGCCGGGAGATCGCCGAGCGCCTCGCCGCCGGGGAATGGGTCGTCGACCTGCGCGCCCGCACCGCCTTCTCCGAAGGGCACGTGTCGGGCACCTTCAACTTCGAGGCCGAGGGCAAGCTCGCCACCTACCTGGCCTGGCTCATCCCGTGGGGCAAACCCGTCACCCTCCTCGCCGAAGACGCCGCCCAACTCGCCTACGCACAGCGGGAGCTGTCCCGGATCGGCATCGACCGGCCCGCGGCCGCCGCGACCGGCGACCCCAGCGCCTGGCTGCGCGCGGGCGACACCTTGCGGTCCTTCCCGCGCGCCGACTTCGCCGCTCTTGAGAAGGCCCGGGAACGCGGCGAGAAGGTGGTCGTGCTGGACGTGCGCCGCAACTCCGAACGCGCCGGCGGCCATGTGAAGGGGTCGGTGCACATCCCCGTCCACGAGCTGCACGACCGCGCCGGGGAGGTCCCGGCGGGGACGGTGTGGGTGCACTGCGCCGGCGGGATGCGCGCGGCGATCGCCGCGTCGCTGCTCGACGCGGCGGGGCGGCAAGTGGTCGCCGTCGACGACGGATTCGCCGCGGCCGAACAGGCCGGGCTGACCGTCACCGGGGGCGGCTGAGCCCGCCGTACAGCCGCGCCGTACGGCCAGCCCTACAGCCGCCCCGTACAGCCAGTCCTACGGCCGCGCCGTGCAGCCAGCCCTACAGCCCGTCGTACACAAGGAGATCCCGACGATGTTCCTCTTCCGCCGCGGCCTGCGCCGCCTCACCCCCGGCCAGGCTCGTGAGCGCACCGACAACGGAGAGGCGTTGCTGCTGGACGTCCGCGAAATACCGGAGTGGAAGGCCGGGCACGCGCCCGGTGCCTGCCACCTGCCGCTGTCCCTCCTGCTCACCGGCACCGCGCTGCCGCCCGAGGCGGTCGGCAGACCCGTGGTGGCGATCTGCCGCCCCGGTCAGCGCTCGCAGCGGGCGGCGAAACATCTCGCCGCACAGGGCATCGACGCAAGTGACGTCAGGGGCGGCATGACCGCTTGGGCGAAGGCGGGCCTGCCGGTCGTCGACGAACGCGGCAAGGGCGGCTCGACAGCGTGAGCGTACTGATCCTGGCCCTCGTGGCGGGGGCCGTGGTCGGTCTGGCACTCGGCGCGCTGGGCGGCGGCGGCAGCGTCCTCGCGGTGCCCGCCCTGATCTACCTGCTCGGCTTCTCGCCGGCCGCGGCCACCACCGCGAGCCTCATCATCGTCACCGCCACCTCCGCCACCGCCCTCTACGCCCACGCCGTCGCCGGGCACGTCCGCTGGAAGGCCGGGGCCGCGTTCGCCGCCGCCGGGATCGTCCCCGCGGCGATGGCCGGGGCCGTCGCCGCCCGGCTGCCGCAGTCCGTCCTGACCGCCGCGTTCGCCGGTATCGCGGCCCTCGCCGCGATCAGGATGCTGGGCCCCGCACCATCGGCCACCGCCACCGCCACCCGGCAGGCGCGGCCGGTGAAGGCCGCAGGCACGGGGGCGGGGCTGGGTGCGCTGACCGGTCTGCTGGGCGTCGGCGGAGGGTTCCTCGCCGTGCCCGCCCTGGTCACCGTCCTGGCTTTCGAGATGCAGGCGGCGATCGGCACCAGCCTGCTGGTCATCACCACCAACTCGCTGGCTTCCCTGCTGAGCCGCTCCGGCGGCGCGGCCGGCATCGACTGGGCGGTCATGGCGCCGTTCACCGGCGCGGCGATCCTGGGCGCCTGGGACGGCAAACGCCTCGCGGCCAAGGTCTCCGGACCGCTGCTGCAACGCCTGTTCGCGGCCGTGTTGCTGGCGGTGGCCGCGTTCATGCTCATCGACGTCTTCTTCGTATGACCGGCGCCGTTCAGGCCGGTTCGCAGGGAAGGCGCCGTACGCCGGTCTCCGTACGACCGGCGTCGTTCAGGCCAGGGAGAGGAACAGCTTCTCCAGCCGGGCCCGCATCTGGTCCCGGTCACCGGCCTCCTGCCCGCCGTCGGCCATGCAGTGCTGGAGTCCGGTCGCGATGATCGCGAACCCCGCACGGTCCAGGGCGCGGGAGACCGCGGCGAGCTGCGTGATCACGTCCTCGCAGTCGCGGCCGTCCTCGATCATCTTGATGATCCCGGCGATCTGCCCCTGGGCCCGCCGCAGCCGGTTCAAGACCGACTTCAACTCATCGGCCGCCATCTGAAGCTCCACGCTTCCACCTCCACAGATACCCCTATGGGTATCCTACCGGGTTCGGGCATCCGTCCCCGGAAGCCTGAAAGGACAACCCGGCATGACCACTCCGACCGCCCTGCTCCCCGCCCAGGCCGTCGCCCGCCTGGCCCAGTACACCGTCATCGACGTGCGCACCCCCGGCGAATACGCCGGAGGCCACGTCCCCGGCGCCCACAACATCCCCCTCGACCACCTGCCTGCCGCGCTGCCCGCCCTCAAGGACGCAGCCGCCCGCGGCGACCTCCTCATCGTCTGCGCCTCCGGCAACCGCTCCGCCACCGCCTGCCGGGAACTCGCCGAAGCGGACATCCCCGCCGCCACGCTCACCGGCGGCACGACCGCCTGGGCGCAGCAGGGCCATGCCCTCCACCGCCCCGAGGGCACGCGCGCCGTCTGGCCCATGGAGCGCCAGGTCCGCCTGGCCGCCGGCTCCCTCGTGGTCCTCGGCCTCGCCGCCGGCACCCACTACCGCCCCGCCCGCTGGCTCTCCGCCGCCATCGGCGCCGGCCTGGTCTTCTCCGCCACCACGAACACGTGCGGCATGGCCGCCGCGCTCGCCAAACTCCCCCACAACCAGCCCAGTCGGGCCGATCTCGCCACCACCCTGAAGGCTCTGCGGAACTAGCAGGGGTCGGCGTCGAGGTGCCGGAGGAGGGCGGTCACGCCGGTGCGGCTGAGGGGGAGTATTCGGTCGGGGTCGTCGCTTTCCCGGAGCAGCAACTTCCCGTCCTTTGCGGCGAGTTCCACGCAGTTACTTCCATCGGTGCCGCTGGAGAAGGTCGACTTCTGCCACTGAGTCACGTCCTACAGCTCCTTCGCCAGACGGTGGATGTAGTCCCGCGAACGGGTGGGTTCAAGGGACACTGCCTCCACCCTACGAAAGAGCGTTCGCATGGAACGCAGTCGTGCCGCCGCGTCCATGAACGCCGAGCCCTCTGGGGTGTCTCGCTGTGCGGTGTCCAGTGCGGGAACCCTGCCGCCCGCGTACAACAGCTCCGCACTGGCCCCCGCAAAGCCGTCCACGTCGAAGGGAATCACCCGCACAGTGACGCTGGGAGACTCCGACTGCTCCAGGATCGCGGTGAGTTGGCCTCGCGCCGCGCGACGGTCGGCAACCCTCGTACGCAGCACGGGCTCATGCAGCACGACCGTGTACGGGGTCGCCGCGAGGACCACCTTGCGCCGCATACGGTGCTCAACTCGCGGCGCCAACTCGCTCTCCGGAAGCTCCGGACGCCAGTACTCGATGACGGCGCGCGCGTAGTCCTCGGTCTGGAGCAGCCCCGGGACGTGCGCGGTCGAAATCTCCTCGATGAACGTCGCGTGATGCTCCAACTCCGCGAGGTCCAGGAACACGGGCGGCAGCACACTCCGGTACTGCTCCCACCACCCGCGCGTACGCTCCATCGCCATTGCGACCAGCGCGTCGACCAACGCTTCGTCCGCACAGGAGTAGTGAGCCGCGAGCCTGCGTACCCGCTCCTCGCTGACCCCCGCGATCCCCGCCTCCATCTGGCTCATCTGGGCCGAGGTCGATCCCAGGAAGCCGGCCACCTCCCTGGCCGTCATGCCGGCGGCGTCCCGCAGTCGACGCAACTCGGTGCCGAGGCGGACCTGGCGCGCGGTCGGCTGACTCCTCGGTGGCATGCGTATCTCTTCCTCTCAACAGGCCGTGCGTGCAGCCATGTTGGCATCCCTCATCCGGGGTCAGATTACGCGAGCGGCTTGCCGAGGCAGAAATTAATGCCCTACCGTCAGTGACGCGACGCACACGCTGCGAACCCGGGACCACCGGAAGCGCACCGCCCCGTCACGCCATGACGACGGCGACACTGCCACCGCCCGAACGACCGCCGCGTACTCCAACTCACTGACCACGAACCGGAGTTCCGCATGCCCGAAACCCCAGCCGCAGCACCCTCCCCGACCCCCTGGGAGTACACCCTCTACATCCCCAACGACCCCCGAGCCGTCACCATCTGCCGCCGCACCCTCCGTCTGATCCTCGCCGCCCACGGCCTCCCCCACCTCACGGCAGCCGCCGAACTGGTGGCGACCGAGCTGGTCACCAACGCCGTACAGCACACGAAGGGCCCCGCCGCCATACGGCTGCGCGCGGAGGGCGGCACCCTGCGGATCGGCATCTGGGACGCGGACCCCACCCCGCCGCGCCTCTCCCGACACACCGCCCCGGACGCCGAAACGGGCCGCGGCCTCGCCCTCGTCCACAGCTGCGCGGACACCTGGGGATGGGTCCAGCAGCGGGACACCTGGAACATCGCCGGCACCGGCAAGTACATCTGGTGCGAACTGACTTCGGCGGCGTGAACGTTCCTCCGGCCACCCGGACCGACTCGACACGGCAGCCCAAAGGGCCCGGAACCAGTGGAGTTCCGGACCCTTCACGTACCTACACGAGTCAGCTGGCCGACGCCGAAGCCGTCGTGCTCGGCACCGTGTCCGTGCTGTCGTGGGTCTCGTCAGGGGCGACGCCCATCGTCAGTGAGGCGATGACGCCCTTGGCTATGTCGTTCTTCTTGTACTTGAGCTTCAGCAGCCCGCCCTCGGTGCCGTTGTCCGGGTAGATCGTGTCCTCGTCGAGCGTGGTGCGGGTGGTGGTGTTGGTGGAGTACGGGGACACCTCCGCCGAGGCCAGGACGGACTCCTCGGAGAAGAAGAGCTGGCCGGTGTGGCAGGTGTGGCCGCCCTCGTAGCCCGCGTCGGTCCAGGTGCCGTCCACGTGGACCTTCACGTGGATGTGGACGCAGCGGCCCTGGTACCAGCCCGGGAAGACCGTCTTGAAGGTGACGAATCCGTGCTTGTCGGTCTTCCAGGTGCCGCGCAGGTAGCGCTCGTCGTCGGTGGGCTCGGAGTGGCCGCCGCCCGTGCCGCCGGAGGGCGCGCCGGACGGGGGCTCACCGGTCGGAGTGCCGGAAGCCCCGTCCGTCGGGGTACCGGAAGGCGCGTCCGTCGGTGCGCCGCCACCGCCGCCACCGCTGCTCATCGCCTCGTAGCCGGAGTACACGCCCATCGCCGTGCAGTGCCAGATGTCGACCGCCGCGTTCTTCACGGGCTTACAGGTGTCAGCGTCGATCACCTTGAGCTTGAGGGTCATCGGAATGCCCTCCTGGTCCTCGGTGATGTCCCGCCTGATCTTGTCCGCGTCGATGTAGTACGGGCCCTCGGTGGTCTCCGAGGTGAGCGTGTAACACGCCTCCGCGGAGCTGGAGGAGGCGCTCGGAGTCGCACTCTTCACCTGGCCCGCGTTCGCTGTCGCGGCGATCCCGCCGCCCACGCCCACCGCGGCCACCGCCGCGCCACCCGCCACGACGACCTTGCGTCGCGTCATATTCCGTTTGTGTGCCGGTCCCTGGGTCTCAGTCATGGCCCGGACGCTAGGTAAGACGCCTGTCAATACCGTGGGAAATCACTGTGGCTTTCCATGAGAGAGCTGAAGGGGCCCGAAATGTACGGCACTTTCGCGCCCCTTCTGATAATGGAATTAGGCAAGGCTTCCCTTACTTAATTCGCTCCACTTCTTGCCCTTACTCCGCGCTGTCGTGCGTCTCCTCCGGAGCCACCCCCATCGTCAAGTGGGCGTGAACCCCCCGGGCGATGCGCCGTTTGTCGTACTTGAGGTGGAGCAGGCCGCCCTCGGCGCCGTTGTCCGGGTAGATCGTGTCCTCGTCGAGGGTCGTGCGGGTGGCGGTGTTCGTCGAGTACGGCTCGACCTCGGCGGAGGCCAGGACCGACTCCTCGTCGAAGAACAGCTGGCCCGTGTGGCAGGTGTGGCCGCCCTCGTACCCCGCGTCCGTCCAGGTGCCGTCCACGTGGACCTTCACATGGATGTGCACGCAGCGGCCCCGGTACCAGCCCGGGAAGACCGTCCTGAAGGTGACGAACCCGTGCCGGTCCGTCCGCCAGGTGCCGCGCAGATAGCGCTCGTCGTCGGTCGGCTCCTGGTGGCCGCCCGGACCGCCGGGACCGCCCGTCGGGGGCGGGCCGGTGGGAGCGTCGGTGGGCGGGGTGCCGCCGCCACCGCCACCGCCGTTGCCCATGTCCTCGTAGCCCGAGTAGATGCCCAGCGCCGAGCAGTGCCAGATGTCGACGGCGGCGTTCCGTACCGGTCTGCAGGTCTCGGCGTCGATCACCTTGAGCCGGAGGGTGAGGGGGATGCCCTCCTCGTCCTCGGTGACGTCCCGGCGGAGCTTGTCCGCGTCGATGTAGTACGGGCCCTCGGTGGTCTCCGTGGTCAGGAGGTAGCAGGCCTCCGGGGTGCCGGACGGGTCGGCGGAGTCCTTGGGCAGGGGACGGGCGGCGGTCGAGTCGCCCGCGAAGGCGTTCGCGCCCAGGCCGGCCGCCAGACCCGCGGCCGCGACCGTCGCACCGCCGGCGACGACGACCCGACGGCGCGTCAATTCCCGTTCTGCTGCTGTCTGTTGGGGGTGTTGGGGGGTCTCAGTCATGGCCGTGAAGATTATGAAGTGAACCTGTCAAAAGGCTGTGATTCACGGGGTTTCCTGAGCACCACATAAGAATGGCTCGGAATCGACACCGATTCCGAGCCATTCAAACGTGCCGGGACGCGGCCGAGGGTCTACTTCGGCTGCGGCTTCCGCACCGAAATGTGCAGCTCACGCAGGCGGGTCTCGTCCAGCTCCGTCGGCGCGCCCATCATCAGGTCCTGCGCGTTGCCGTTGAGCGGGAACGCGATCGTCTCGCGGATGTTCGGCTCGTCGGCGAGAAGCATGACGATGCGGTCGACGCCGGGCGCGATGCCGCCGTGCGGCGGGGCGCCGAAGCGGAACGCACGGAGCATGCCGGCGAACTGCTCCTCGACGGTGTCACGGTCGTAGCCCGCGAGCTCGAAGGCCTTGAGCATGATGTCGGGCTCGTGGTTCCGGATCGCGCCGGAGGACAGCTCGACGCCGTTGCAGACGATGTCGTACTGCCAGCCCAGGATGTCCAGCGGGTCCTGGGTCTCCAGGGCCTCCAGACCGCCCTGCGGCATCGAGAAGGGGTTGTGCGAGAAGTCCAGCTTGCCGGTCTCCTCGTCCTTCTCGTACATCGGGAAGTCGACGATCCAGCAGAACCGGAAGACGCCCTCCTCGAAGTGGCCCGCGCGCTTGGCGGCCTCGACCCGCACCGCGCCCATGATCTTCGAGACCTCGTCGAACTCGCCGGCGCCGAAGAAGACCGCGTGGCCGGCGGCCAGCGACAGGCGCTTGGTCAGCTCGGCGACGTTCTCCTCGGTCAGGAACTTCGCGATCGGGCCGGTCAGCGAGCCGTCCTCGGTCACCCGCACCCAGGCCAGGCCCTTCGCACCCTGCTCGACCGCGTAGTCACCGAGGCCGTCGAAGAACTTCCTCGACTGGCCGGCGACATCCGGCACCGGCAGCGCGCGCACGTGCTTGCCGGCGAAGGCCTTGAACTCCGAGCCCGCGAACACATCGGTGATGTCCACCAGCTCCAGCTGGGCCCGCAGGTCCGGCTTGTCGGAGCCGTACTTCAGCATCGACTCGCGGAACGGGATGCGCGGGAAGGGGGAGGTGACATGGCGGCCGCCGCCGAACTCCTCGAAGAGCTCCGTCATGAGCTTCTCGATCGGCTGGAAGACGTCCTCCTGCTCGACGAAGGACATCTCCACGTCGAGCTGGTAGAACTCGCCCGGCGAACGGTCCGCACGCGCGTCCTCGTCGCGGAAGCAGGGCGCGATCTGGAAGTAGCGGTCGAAGCCGGAGATCATCAGCAGCTGCTTGAACTGCTGCGGCGCCTGCGGGAGCGCGTAGAACTTGCCCGGGTTCAAACGGGACGGGACAACGAAGTCACGCGCGCCCTCGGGGGAGGTCGCGGACAGGATCGGCGTCGCCATCTCGTTGAAGCCCAGCGCCGTCATCTTGTGACGGATCGCGGAGATCACGGCCGTACGCAGCAGGATGTTGCGGTGCATGCGCTCACGGCGCAGGTCCAGGAAGCGGTACTCGAGGCGCCGCTCCTCGTTGACCCCGTCCTCGGCGTTGATCGTGAACGGGAGCGGGGCGGCGGCGCCGAGCAGCTCGACCTCGCTCACCTCGACCTCGATCTCGCCGGTCGGCAGATCCGGGTTCACGTTCTCCGTGCCGCGAGAGACGGCCTTGCCGTCGACGCGGACCGTCGACTCCTTGGAGATCTTGTCGAGGGCCTCGTAGGCGGGCGTGCCGGGGCGGGCGACGAGCTGCGTGATGCCGTAGTGATCGCGCAGATCGATGAAGAGGATGCCGCCCAGGTCGCGCCGATTGTGCAGCCAGCCACTCAGCCGGACGTCGCTGCCGACGTCAGAGGAGCGGAGCTCGCCGCAGGTGTGGGACCTGTACCGATGCATCGTCGTGTCATCCAGTCTTCGCGGATCGGGGTCTGTTTCACGTGAAACAGCCGGGCCGGGGCCCGGACCCCACAAGGGTACCGGCCACGCCAAGATCACTCCGCCCGATAACCCCGCCGGGGTCCAGGTGGAGGCAGCCCCGCCATGGTCAGGATCTGTCCGGCCGATCACGGTGGAGGAAAGCAGCGGTGCCCTGGTGGTGCCGGTGAGCGGGGTGTGGTGCGTGCAGCTGCAAGGCGGAGGAGGGAGTCGACGCGATGGGGGTCCCCCCGCTCGAGCGAAGCCGAGAGTGGGGGAGTCGGTGACCGACGACAACGCGGCAGATGTGCGCACCACACCCCGCGTCTCCGCCGTGGTCGGCCGGACAGGTCCTGGGTGGCAGGCATGGATCACCTCTCCCTACAGTGGGTCAATGCGCACTGGTGAGCCCCTGCCCGCCGTGGGGGACGTCCTGGCCGCCCTCGCGACCGGCCTGTGGCGCTGGGACAACGCCGAGGGGCAGGTCACGTTCGACGCCGAGGCCGCCCGGCTCATCGGGCTGCCCGCGGAGCAGGTGACGCTCACGGAAGCCGGTGCGCGCTCCCGCTTCCACCCCGTCGACTGGAACGAGGTCTACGGAGTCGTCCAGCTCGCCCTGGTCGAGGACACCCTCGCCGAGGTCCGGATGCGGGTCATGGACGTGCAGGGCCGGGTGATCCGTACCGTGCGCAGCCGCTCCAAGCCGGTCGTCGACCCGAAGAGCGGGGAGTTCGAGCTGATCGGCACCCTTCAGGAGGTCACCGAACCCACGCCGGCCACCGTCGCGCGCACACCGATCACGGGTGACTGGCGGCGCTCGCGCGAGGCGTTCCTGCTGGACGCGGGGCGTGCGCTGGCCGAGGCGCGGTCCACGGCGGAGGTGCTGCGGGTCGCGGCGGGCCTGTCGATGCCGGGGTTCTCGCCCGACGGGCTCGCGGTCTTCGGCGCCGAGGGCGACCGGCTGACGGTCATCGGGCACCACGGGCACCAGCCGGGGGACGAGGGACCCTTCTCCCACATGTCGCTGGCCACGGACTATCCGGCCGCGGAAGTCGTACGAACCGGCCGCGCCGTCTACATCTCATCCCCGGAGGAGTACAAGGAGCGCTATCCCGTCTCCTGGCCGCTGGCCCAGCACTTCGGCCGGCAGTCGTGGGCGTTCCTGCCGCTCACCGTCGCGGGCAGCACGATGGGCGCGTGGATGGCGGCCTTCGCGTACCCCGTCACCTTCACGCCCGACGAACGGGCGGTCCTGACGACCGTGGCCCGCATGCTCGCCCAGGCGCTCTCCCGCGCCGGCGCCGCCGAGACCCAGCGGGAGCTGACCGACGGCCTCCAGCGCTCGATGATGCCCACGCTGGGCCCCCAGATGCCGGGCATGACCGTCGCCGCGCGCTACGTCCCCACCGGCGGCGGGCTCCAGGTCGGCGGCGACTGGTACGACATGATCCCGCTCCCGACCGGCCGCTTCGCCCTCGTCATCGGCGACGTCCAGGGCCATGACGTCCGCGCGGCCGGCCTGATGGGCCAGCTCCGGATCGCCCTGCGCGCGTACGCCGCCGAGGGCCACCGCCCGGACGCGGTGCTCTCACGGGCCTCGCGCTTCCTGTACGGGGTCACGGACTCGGTGACGTACGGCTCCAGCGGCAGCAGTGACAGCGAGGGCGACGCCGGGGACATGCGCTTCGCGACCTGCCTCTACGTGGAGGTCGACCCGGCGACCGGGACGCTGGACATCGCCCGCGCCGGGCACCCGGACCCCGCGATACGCATGGCGGACGGGACCGTGCTGACCCGCCCGGTCGCGGGCGGACTGCCGCTCGGCATCGACCCGGACGCCGACTATCCGACGACCCGGCTCGTACTGGAGCCCGGCGAGACCATGCTGATCTGCACCGACGGGCTGATCGAGACCGGCGGCCACGACCTCGACACCGGCTGGCGGCGTATCCGCCGGACCCTCGAATCCCACAACGGCGACATGGAGTCCCTCGCGGACGCCCTGGTCCAGGCCGTGCACGGGCCCTCCTCGCACCACACCCCCGGCCCGCTGGTGGACCGGCGTGAGGACGACATAGCGGTGCTGCTGCTGTGCCGGCTGGGGCCGGGGTGCGGCTGCGGCGACACGGTCACGGACGTACGGCCCCTCGCGCGCCGCACCGTGCTGACCGTGGCGCAGGCAGAGCCCGAGGGCATCGCGGCCGCCCGCCAGCAGGTGCGGGAACTCCTCCACGACTGGGCCTCCGAGGACCAGCTCGACTCCGCCGTCCTCCTCGTCTCCGAGATGATGACGAACGTCCTCGTGCACACGGACGCCGACGCCCTCCTCGTCGCCGAGGTGGCCGGCGACAGCGGCAAGCGCCGGATGCGGGTGGAGGTCACCGACGCCAGCGACGACCTGCCGCACAAGAGACACCCCGGCGAACTGGCGTCCTCCGGACGTGGACTGGTGCTCGTGGAACTCCTCGCGGACCTGTGGGGGGTGGACCCGCGGGGGGAGGGGAAGAGCATCTGGTTCGAGTTCTACGAGCCGTCTGCAGAGGATTCGACAGCGGAGTCCGGGGAGTAGCGCGTACGAAGTTCGGAGAGCACCCCGAACACGGCGGCCGTCAGCGGTACGGCCAGCAGCATGCCCAGAACCCCCGCGACGGACGCCCCCGCGGTGATCGCCAGCATCACCACCGCCGGATGCATCTGCACGGTCCTGCTCTGCACCATCGGCTGCAGCACATGCCCGTCGAGCACCTGCACTGCGACGACGACTCCGAGCGCCCACGTCGCGATGACGGCCCCACGGTCCGCGAGGGCGACCAGCACGGCCACCGCTCCGGAGAGGAACGCGCCGAGATACGGGATGTACGCCCCCACGAAGACCAGCGCTCCCAGGCCCACCGCGCCCGGAACATCGAGGATCAGCAGCCCGACGGTGATGCACGTGGCGTCGATGAGCGCGATGATCGTCGTCCCGCGCATGAAGCCTTCGACGGCCTCGAAGGCACGGCGGGCCATGGCCTCGACCGTGTCGGCGGTGCCGCGCGGGGCGAGCGACCGGAGGGCTCCCGTGGCCCGGTGGGAGTCCCGGAGGAAGAAGAAGACGAGCAGCAGGGCGAGCACGGCCATGGCGATCACCTCGCCGACGACGCTGATCCCGCTGATGACCCCTGAGGCCGCCGTACCGCCGAACTTGGCGAGCAGGTCCTTGGAGTTGGTCGCGATGTCGTCGAGCGAGGTGCCCGCCGCGCCGAAGTGCTCGGCGACCGACTCGGAGGCCTGCTTGAGCGAGGCCACGATCTCGTCACCGGTGCCGACGAGCGCGGCGACGACGATGTACACGGTCCCGCCGACCACCGCCACCACCGCGACACAGGTCAGCCCGGCCGCGACCGACCGGTTCACCCCGGCCTTCACCAGCCGCTGGAACAGCGGCCCCAGCAACGCCGTACCGAGCAGCGCGAGCAGCACCGGCACGACCGCCGTCCTGACCTGGGAGCACAGCTCGATCCCGACCCAGCCGACGGCGGCGGCCAGCAGAATGACGGCACACCAGCCGGCCAGCCGCCGGGCACCTTCGGGAAGTAGCTGCACGCGCCCCAGCTGATCATGCGTCAGGCGGGGCGTCACATGGGGAGGTCCGAAAGGGGGAACGGTGAATTCGCCTGGGCTGCGGGATGATGGGGGCCATGGCGGTCATCACCGAGATACCTGGCCCCAAGGGCCTTCCCGTACTGGGCTCCATACTCGATCTGCGGCGCGACACGCTGGGAACCTTCCTCCGCATACGGCAGGAGTACGGCGACGTCGTCCGCGTCTCCGCCGGCCCGCCCGGACTCCGTACCGTGCTGCACTGCGTCTTCTCCGCGGAAGGCGCACAGCAGATCCTGGCCTCGCAGGCGGCCAACTTCCGCAAGGACAACCAGTTCTACGAGGAGCTGCGGCTCTCCGCCGGCAACGGCCTGCTCACCAGCCAGGACGCCGACTACCTGCGCCAACGCCGCCTGATCCAGCCGATGTTCACCAAGCGCAGAGTGGACGGCTACGCCAACGCGGTGACCCTGGAGGCCACCGCCACCGCCGAGAGCTGGCGCGACACCGCCGAGGTGGACGTCGTACAGGAGATGAACCACCTCGCGCTGCGCACCGTCTCGCGCATCCTCTTCGGCGCCGACGTCGAGGCCGCCGTCGACGTCATCGACCGCAACTTCCCCGTCATCAACAACTACGTGACACAGCGCGGCTTTTCACCCGCCAACCCGCCGCGCAACTGGCCCACCCCGGCCAACCGGCGGGCCGGGGCCGCGACGGGCGAGGTGTACGCGGTCTGCGACCGGATCATCGCCGAGCGCCGCGCCAAGGGCGAGGACGACGGCGACGACCTCCTCTCCCTCCTCTCCAGGGCGGGCAGCGAGCAGGACGGCACCCTGGACCCCGCCGAGATCCGTGACCAGGTCCTGATCTTCCTGCTGGCGGGCCACGAGACGACCGCCACCTCCATGGCCTTCGCCCTCCACCTCCTCGCCCTGCACCCCGAGGAACAGGCAAAGGCCCGCCAGGAGGCCGACGCCCTGCCGCCGGACCGCCCCCTCACGGCCACCGACCTCGACCGACTCCCGTACCTGACAGCGGTGTTGAAGGAGGCCATGCGCCTGTTCCCGGCCGCTCCGGTCATCGGCCGCCGCTCCGTCGAGGCCGCCGAGATCGACGGCCACCTCATCCCCGCCGGTGCCGACGTCCTGATCGCCCCCTGGGTCACCCACCGCCACCCCGGCCTCTGGCCCGACCCGGACCACTTCGACCCCGGCCGCTTCACCCCCGGACAGGAAGCCTCCCGACACCGCTACGCCTGGTTCCCCTTCGGCGGCGGCCCCCGCGCCTGCATCGGCCAGCACTTCTCGATGCTGGAGTCCGTCCTGGCCCTGGCCGTGCTTCTACGGTCGTACGAGCTGGAGGCGGTGGACACCGAGGTCCCCCTCGCCGCCGGAATCACCCTCCAGGCGACGGGGCCGGCGCGGGTGCGGCTCCGGGGGCGCAAGTAGCGTCAACCGGCAATGCGAAAAAGGCCCGAAGCCGCGACGTGTAGTCGCGGCTTCGGGCCTTTGTCGTGCCGTACCGGAGTCGTGCCGTACCGGACCGGGAGTGGTTACAGCCCGCCCTCGGTCATGCCGTGTACCGCCGGAACCGTGCCCAGGCGGCCCTTCTGGAAGTCCTCGAACGCCTGCTGGAGTTCCTCGCGGGTGTTCATGACGAAGGGGCCGTAGTGGGCCATCGGCTCGCGGATGGGCTGGCCGCCGAGGATCACGACCTCCATGTCCGGGGTGTTGGCGTCCTGCTGCTCGTCCGCGCGGACGGTCAGCGAGGAACCCGCGCCGAAGACGGCCGTCTGTCCGAGGTGCACCGGACGGCGGTCCGCACCGACGGACCCGCGGCCGGCCAGCACGTACGCGAGACCGTTGAAGTCCTCGCGCCACGGCAGCGTGACCTCGGCGCCGGGCGCGACGGTCGCGTGGACCATCGTGATCGGCGTGTGCGTGACGCCCGGGCCCTGGTGGCCGTCGAGCTCACCGGCGATGACGCGAAGCAGCGCGCCGCCGTCGGGGGTGGTCAGCAGCTGCACCTGGCCACCACGGATGTCCTGGTAGCGCGGGGCCATCATCTTGTCCTTGGCAGGCAGGTTCACCCACAGCTGCAGGCCGTGGAAGAGACCGCCCGACATGACGAGCGACTCCGGCGGAGCCTCGATGTGCAGGAGGCCCGAGCCCGCGGTCATCCACTGAGTGTCACCGTTGGTGATGGTGCCACCGCCACCGTTGGAGTCCTGGTGGTCGAAGATGCCGTCGAGGATGTAGGTCACGGTCTCGAAGCCGCGGTGGGGGTGCCAGGGGGTGCCCTTCGGCTCCCCGGGCGCATACTCCACCTCGCCCATCTGGTCCATCATGATGAACGGGTCGAGGTGGCGGTAGTTGATCCCGGCGAACGCACGGCGGACCGGGAAGCCCTCGCCCTCGAAGCCGCTGGGCGCGGTCGTCACGGTGAGCACCGGGCGGGCCACGGCGTCGGCGGACGCGGCTACGCGGGGCAGGGTCAGCGGGTTCTCGACGGTCACTGCAGGCATGTCGGTACCTCCTTGTGCGTTCAGTTTAGTTGATTGTTGAACTTTCTGCTACCCGTAACGACGGACGCCCGGAGGGCATTCCCTCCGGGCGTCCGGGATGAGTACAGGCGCAGGTGAGCCTCAGCCGTACATACGGCGCATCGCGAAGTCCACCATCTGCTCCACCGCCTTGGCGTCGAAGACCATGCGGTGCTCGCCCTCCATGTCGACCACGAAGCCGTAGCCGGTGGGAAGCAGGTCGATCACCTCGGCGCCGGTGATCACGAAGTACTTGGACTCCTTGCCGGCGTACCGGCGGAGCTCCTTGAGCGAGGTGAACATGGGGATGACCGGCTGCTGGGTGTTGTGCAGCGCCAGGAATCCGGGGTTGTCGCCGCGCGGGCAGTAGACCTTCGAGGTCGCGAAGACCTGCTGAAAGTCCTCGGCGGCCATCGATCCCGTGGTGAACGCGCGGACCGCGTCCGCGAGGGACGGCGGGGACGGCTCGGGGTAGAGCGGCGGCTGCTGCCCGTACCCACCGGGCATCTGGCCGCCCGGCATCTGCCCGGGCATCTGCTGCTGGGGCGCGGCGTACCCCTGCTGTGCACCCGCGTTCTGGTCATAGCCGTACATGCGCGCAAGCGTACCGAGGCGACCGCCCCGGCGTGCCGGTACGGGGTGACCGACCGGGCCGGCCGGTACAGGGCGCGCACGGGACGCCCGGGAACCCGGCACACCCATGGGGAGTTCACAGACACCGCCCTGGTTTCCCACAGCGGGCGCTCATAGCTTCTGCCTCATCAAAGAACGCACCACGCACCGGCAAAGATCGGGCAACCAGCAACAGGGGGCAGGGCCATGCACGGACACGGACACCACGACGACGAAGTCCACGAGCACGACAGGGGTCTCTCCTACGACCTCCCCGTCCTCGCCCGGCGCCGGATGATCCGGCTGATGGCGGGGGCGAGCCTGATACCGCTGGTCGGCTGCTCGGCCGACGACGAGACCTCCACCTCATCTGCTTCCTCCTCCAGCAGCTCGTCCTCGTCCTCGTCTTCCTCCTCCTCGTCCGCCGAGTGCGCGACGATCCCGAACGAGACGGCCGGCCCGTACCCCGGTGACGGCTCGAACGGCGTGAACGTCCTGAAGGAGAGCGGTGTCGTGCGGAGCGACATCAGGGCGAGCTTCGGCGACTCGGCGGGCGGCACCGCCGAGGGTGTGCCCCTGACGATCACGCTCACGGTCGTCGACGCCGCCTCCGGCTGCGGCACGGCCAAGGAGGGCGCGGCCGTCTATCTGTGGCACTGCGACCGGGAGGGGAACTACTCCCTGTACTCCGAGGGCGTCACCGAGGAGAACTACCTGCGCGGGGTCCAGGAGACGGACGACAAGGGCCAGGTCACCTTCACCAGCATCTTCCCCGCCTGCTACTCGGGTCGCTGGCCGCACATCCACTTCGAGGTCTACGGCAGCCTGGCGGACGCCACGGCGGCGACGTCCATCACGAACACCTCACAGCTCGCGTTCCCGAAGGACGTCTGCGACACGGTGTACGCGACGGACGGCTACAGCAAGAGCGTGTCCAACCTGAGCCAGCTCTCGCTGGAGACGGACGGCATCTTCAGCGACGGCTACGACCAGCAGCTGGCGACCATGGCGGGTAGCGTCGAGAAGGGCTACACGGCCACTCTCACGGTTCCGGTGTAGGGCCCGGCGCACGACCCCGCGCGTCGTGCGGCTCGCGGTCGGACTCGTCACAGATGCCCGTTCGGGGTTGCGTCTTATTACCGACGGGTAGCATCATCGTAGCTACTTGCTGGTACGTGAAACGAGGCTGCGAGTTCTCCGAAGTGCTTCGGCCTCCCCGATCCCTTACGGAGCCGTCGCCATGGGGCACTACAAGTCGAATCTCCGCGACATCGAGTTCAACCTCTTCGAGGTGCTCGGGCGCGACAAGGTGTACGGCACCGGCCCGTTCGCGGAGATGGACGTCGATACCGCCAAGAGCATCCTCGGGGAGCTGACCAGGCTCTCGGAGAACGAGCTCGCCGAGTCCTTCGCGGACGCCGACCGCAACCCGCCGGTCTTCGACCCGGAGACCAACACCGCTCCCGTACCGGCGTCCTTCAAAAAATCGTACAAAGCCTTCATGGACTCCGAGTACTGGCGTCTGGGCCTGCCCGAGGAGATCGGCGGTACGACCGCCCCCGCGTCCCTGATCTGGGGGTTCGCGGAACTGATCCTGGGCGCGAACCCGGCTGTCTGGATGTACTCGTCGGGCCCGGCCTTCGCGGGGATCCTCTTCGACGAGGGCAATGACGTACAGAAGAAGATCGCCCAGATCGCGGTGGACCGCACCTGGGGTTCGACCATGGTCCTCACCGAGCCCGACGCGGGCTCCGACGTGGGCGCCGGCCGTACCAAGGCGATCGAGCAGGAGGACGGCTCCTGGCACATCGAGGGTGTGAAGCGGTTCATCACCTCCGGTGAGCACGACATGGAGGAGAACATCCTTCACTACGTGCTGGCCCGTCCCGAGGGCTCCGGTCCCGGCACCAAGGGGCTCTCCCTCTTCATGGTCCCGAAGTACCTGTTCGACTTCGAGACCGGCGAGCTGGGCGAGCGCAACGGCGCCTACGCCACGAACGTCGAGCACAAGATGGGCCTCAAGGCCTCCAACACCTGCGAGATGACCTTCGGCGACCGGCACCCCGCCAAGGGCTGGCTGATCGGCGACAAGCACGACGGCATCCGCCAGATGTTCCGGATCATCGAGTTCGCTCGCATGATGGTCGGTACGAAGGCGATCTCGACGCTGTCGACGGGTTACCTGAACGCCCTCGAGTACGCCAAGGAGCGCGTCCAGGGTCCCGACCTCGCGAACTTCATGGACAAGGCCGCGCCCAAGGTCACCATCACGCACCACCCGGACGTGCGCCGCGCCCTCATCACGCAGAAGGCGTACGCCGAGGGCATGCGCGCCCTGGTGCTGCACACCGCGGCCGTCCAGGACGAGATCGCGGTCCAGACGGCGGCGGGCGAGGACACCTCGCAGCTGCACGCCCTCAACGACCTGCTCCTGCCGATCGTGAAGGGGTACGGCTCCGAGAAGGGCTACGAGCAGCTCGCGCAGTCCCTGCAGACCTTCGGCGGCTCCGGGTTCCTCCAGGAGTACCCGATCGAGCAGTACATCCGCGACGCCAAGATCGACACCCTGTACGAGGGAACGACCGCGATCCAGGGCCAGGACTTCTTCTTCCGGAAGATCGTCCGCAACCAGGGCGCGGCGCTGAACTCCCTCGCCGAGGACATCAAGAAGTTCCTCGCCCTCGGCACGGGCGGCGAGGAGCTCTCCGCGGCCCGCGAGCAGCTCGCCAAGGCCGCCGTCGAGCTGGAGGCCATCGTCGGCCTGATGCTGACCGACCTCGCGGCGACCGAGCAGGACGTCAAGAACATCTACAAGGTGGGCCTCAACACGACCCGTCTGCTGATGGCCTCCGGTGACGTGGTCGTCGGTTACCTGCTGCTGCGCGGTGCCGCGGTCGCCGCCGAGAAGCTGGAGACGGCCTCGGCGAAGGACAAGCCCTTCTACAGCGGCAAGATCGCGGCCGCGAAGTTCTTCGCCGCCACCGTCCTGCCGGGTGTCACGGGCGCGCGCAAGCTCGCCGAGGGCGTGGACCTCGACCTGATGGAGCTGGACGAGGCGGCCTTCTAAGTCCTCCAGAGTCTTGCCGCGTCGCACCAAAGCCGCGCCGCGGCGCACTCCGGGACAGGGCGGACACCTGACTGGAACCTGTCCTTCCAGTCAGGTGTCCGCCCTTCACAACCCCGTTACGAGGGCCCGTTCCCATCCCCGGGAGCGGGCCCTCGGGCGTCGTTAAGGTGAACCCCATGAGCACTCCCTCCCGCTTCGACCGCGGCCACACCGACGACCTCATGCCCTTCCTGGCGGCGAGTCCGACGCCGTACCACGCCGTGGCGAACGCCGCCGAGCGGCTGGAGAAGGCCGGATTCCGTCAGGTCGCCGAGACCGACGCGTGGGAGGGGACGAGCGGCGGGAAGTACGTGCTGCGCGGGGGTGCGCTCGTCGCCTGGTACGTCCCTGAGGGCGCCGAGCCGCACACCCCGTTCCGGATCGTGGGCGCGCACACCGACTCCCCCAACCTGCGGGTGAAGCCGCGCCCGGACAGCGGGGCGCACGGCTGGCGGCAGGTGGCCGTGGAGATCTACGGCGGGCCGCTGCTGAACTCCTGGCTGGACCGGGACCTGGGCCTGGCGGGGCGCCTCTCGCTGCGGGACGGCTCGACGCGCCTGGTGAACATCGACCGCGCGCTGCTGCGGGTGCCCCAACTCGCCGTCCACCTGGACCGTTCCGTGTCCACGGAGGGCCTGAAGCTGGACAAGCAGCGTCATCTGCAGCCCATTTGGGGCCTGGGCGAGGAGGTAGGCGACGGCGACCTGATCGCCTTCCTGGAGGAGGAGTCGGGCCTGGCCGCCGGCGAGGTGACCGGCTGGGACCTGATGACCCACTCCGTCGAGCCGCCGTCCTACCTGGGCCGCGACAGGGAGCTGCTGGCAGGACCGCGCATGGACAACCTGCTGTCCGTGCACGCCGGTACTGCGGCCCTCGCGGCGGTCGCGACGGCCGACGCCGGTCAGCCGTACCTCCCGTACATCCCCGTCCTCGCCGCCTTCGACCACGAGGAGAACGGCTCGCAGAGCGACACCGGCGCGGACGGGCCGCTCCTCGGCAGCGTCCTGGAACGCTCGGTGTTCGCGCGCGGGGGCTCGTACGAGGACCGGGCGCGCGCCTTCGCCGGCACCGTCTGTCTGTCCTCGGACACCGGCCACGCCATCCACCCCAACTACGCGGAGCGGCACGACCCGACGCACCACCCGCGCGCGGGCGGCGGCCCCATCCTCAAGGTGAACGTCAACAACCGCTACGCCACGGACGGTTCGGGCCGCGCGGTCTTCGCCGCCGCCTGCGAGAAGGCCGGCGTGCCCTTCCAGTCCTTCGTCTCCAACAACTCGATGCCCTGCGGCACCACCATCGGCCCGATCACCGCGGCCCGCCACGGCATCAAGACCGTCGACATCGGGGTCGCCATCCTGTCCATGCACAGCGCGCGTGAACTGTGCGGCGCGGACGACCCGTTCCTGCTGGCGAACGCGATGGTCGCCTTCCTGGAGGGATAGCCCACCGGATGCCTCCGCGTGCGTCCGCATGTCCAGGGCCGGGTCGGGTACCCGGAGTTGGCCAGAACGACGCCGAGTCGAACACAAGGAGGCGAAACCCATGGGCCTGGGCGGGTGCATCATTCTGATCGCCGCAGGAGCGATCCTCACGTTCGCGACCGACTGGGACATGCAAGGTGTCAACCTCGACCTGGTCGGCATCATCTTCATGATCGTCGGACTGATCGGTGTGGCGACGTTCAGCAGCGTCGCCAGGCGAAGGCGCGTGGTCATGGGGGCCGGCACCCCGGTGATCGACGAGGAACGCCCGCACCGGGGCAGCTACCGCGACGGGCAGGGCTCGTAAGCCCGAGGTCCGTCCCTGTCGGGCGTACATCCCCGCAAGCACGGGCGGCAGCCGGTCCGTCCCGCCTTCGGTGAGGCGGACCGGGCCCTACGCGAGAGCTTGCCCCTACGCGAGTGCGTGCCCCGTCGTCGCGTCCACGTGGTCCGGGACCTCGTCGTGGCGGTCGCCGACGGTGAGGGTGCCGGTGGGCTCGAACATCAGGATCGAGGTGGGCTGTGGCGCGTACGGCCTGTGTTCGGTGCCTCGGGGGACGGTGAAGAGGGAGCCTTTCGGGAGTACGACGGTCCGCTCGCCGGCCGTTTCCCGGAGCGCGATGTGCAGTTCGCCCTCGACCACCAGGAAGAACTCGTCCGTGTGGTCGTGCACGTGCCAGACGTGCTCCCCTTCGACCTTCGCGACGCGTACGTCGTAGTCGTTGACGGAGGTGACGATGCGGGGGCTCCACAGGTCGGTGAAGGAGGCGAGGGCGGTGGGGAGGGCGATCGGTTCGTTGGCCATGCCGTCATCCTCGGCGGTGGCCCGGCATCCCGGTGAGTGCTAGAAATCGCACATGCCGCAAGGATCCTCGCAGCACGTACCCGCGACCCGGCCGCACCGGGTCGCCGTGATCGTCGACGAGAGCACGAACCCCTTCGAGGTAGGCGTCTCGACGGAGCTGTTCGGGCTGCCGCGCCCCGAACTCGGGCTGCCTCAGCCGCTGTACGACCTGACCCTGTGCACGCCCACGCCCGGGGTCCGGATGAACCACGGGTTCTTCACCCTGACCGGAGTGCCGGGGCTGGAGGCGGTGGACGCCGCGGACACCCTGATCGTCCCGGGCCGCCCCGACAACGTCGTCCCGCGTGACAGCACCGTGCGCGAGGCCATCCGGCGCACCCATGCACGCGGCGCCCGTGTCGTGAGCTTCTGCACCGGCACCTTCGCGCTCGCCGAGGCGGGGCTGCTCGACGGGCGCCGGGCCACCACGCACTGGCGCTGGGCGGACTCCTTCCGCGAGCTCCATCCGAAGGTCCTGCTGGAGCCCGACGTGCTCTTCGTGGACGAGGGCGACGTGCTGACGGCGGCCGGCAGCGCGGCCGCACTGGATCTCGGGCTGCACCTCATCCGGCGCGACCACGGCGCCGAGATCGCCAACGCGGTGTCCCGGCGGCTCGTGTTCGCCGCTCACCGCGACGGCGGGCAGCGGCAGTTCGTCGAGCGGCCGGTGCCCGACGTACCGGACGAGTCGCTCGCCCCGCTGCTGGCGTGGGCGCAAGGGCGGATCGGCGAACCGCTCACGGTGGCGGGCCTGGCGGCCCGCGCGGCGGTCAGCCCGGCGACACTGCACCGGCGCTTCCGAGCGCAGCTCGGCACGACCCCGCTGGCGTGGCTCACCGGGGAGCGGGTCGCGCTGGCCTGCCGGCTCATCGAGCGCGGGGAGGAACGGCTCGACGTCGTCGCCGAACGCAGCGGTCTCGGGAGCGCCGCGAACCTGCGGGAACGGGTGCGGCGCGCGACCGGACTCAGCCCGTCGGCCTATCGGCGGCGTTTCGGACCGCCCGCCGGGGAAGCGGTGATGGCATGAGATACCTCGTACGCGACCGGCTGCTCGGCTTCGGTGACGACTACTGGATCGAGGACGACCACGGCAACAAGGTCTTCCTCGTCGACGGCAAGGCCATGCGGCTGCGGGACACCTTCGAGCTGAAGGACACGCGGGGGCGTGTCCTCATCGACATCCATCAGAAGATGCTCGCCCTGCGCGACACGATGATCATCGAACGCGACGGCGACCCGCTCGCCACGATCAAGCGCAAGCGGCTGTCGCTGCTGCGCAACCACTACCGCGTGTCCCTGGTGGACGGCACCGAACTCGACGTCAGCGGCAAGATCCTCGACCGCGAGTTCGCCGTCGACTACGACAACGAACTCCTCGCCCAGATCTCCCGCCGCTGGCTCCACATCCGCGAGACGTACGGCGTCGACGTCGTACGCGAGGACGCGGACCCGGCACTGATGATCGCGGTGGCGGTATGCGTGATCCACTTGGCGGAGAAGGAACGGGGCGAGGCTTAGCTGTGGGCATGCGTGCCGCTAGGGGCGGCACGGGTGGGCACAGCGGGCACCCTGCAAGCGCAGGCAAGCGCACCCACTCCGACCCCAGCCCCCACCCCGGGTGCCAAGGCAATCAGCGCCGAGGAGTCTCCAGCCCCAGCACCCGATCCTTCAGCGCCGGGAACTGTTCCCGGGTCACCCCGACCCTCCCCGGGTCGAACTCCACAGTGAGGACCTCCTCACCAGAGCCCGCCTCCGCGAGAACCTCACCCCAAGGGTCGACCACGATGGAGTGCCCGGCCTGGGGAACCCCCGCATGCGTACCGGCAGTTCCACAGGCAAGAACGTACGCCTGGTTCTCAACCGCACGCGCCTGAGCAAGCAGCGTCCAGTGCGAACGACGCCGCTCGGGCCACCCGGCCGCCAGGACAAGAGTCTCGGCACCCGCATCGACAAGCCCACGGAAGAGCTCGGGAAAGCGAAGGTCGTAGCAGGTGGCAAGCCCGAGAGTGGTCTCCGGCAGCCGGACGGTGACCAGCTCGGCCCCCGCCCCCATCAACACGGCCTCACCCTTGTCGAAGCCGAACCGATGGATCTTGCGATAGGCGCCGGCCAGCTCACCGGAGGGCGAGAAGACGAGGGAGGTGTTGTAGAGAGCCCCCTCGGGGTCCCGCTCGGGAATCGAGCCCGCGTGCAGCCAGACACCCGCGTCACTCGCAGCCTTGGCCATCACCTCGTACGTGGGCCCCTCCAGCGGCTCGGCCTCCGCGCCGAACCCCTCGTACGCGAACGCCCCCGTGGTCCACAGCTCGGGCAGCACCACGAGATCGGCACCGGCCTGCTCCCGTACCAGAGACGCCACACGTACACGCCGCGAATCGACGGATTCGGTCTCGTTTACGTCGATCTGGAGGAGAGAGGCGCGCACACTACCACCGTCCTGGCATTCGAGCCGTTGATACGGGCCTACGATCGTCACACCAAAGCACTGCCGGGGTGCCTCACAGCAGCGTAACTTAGCGTCCCAAGACACCCGCTGCCTCTGCACTGCCCGCGTCCAACCGCCCGAGGGGTCCCGTTCCGTGAGTCTGCATCCCAGCCTTCAGTCCTACGCCGACGCCTGGACCCATTCCGTGGAAGCGATATCCGAGCTGGTGTCCCCGCTTGTGGAAGGCGAGTGGAACAGGCGGACGCCATGCCCGGGCTGGTCGGTGCGCGACCTCGTCTCGCACGTCATCGGTCTCGACTGCGAGATGCTCGGCGATCCGCGCCCGATCCACACGCTCCCGCGCGACCTGTACCACGTGACGAACGAACACCAGCGGTACATGGAGATGCAGGTCGACGTACGCCGTCACCACACCGCCCCGGAGATGACCTCCGAGCTGGAGTACACGATCATCCGCCGCAACCGCCAGCTGCGGAACGAGAACCGGCAGCCCGACACCAAGGTGCGCGGCCCCCTCGGCACCGAGGTCACCCTCGAACACGCCATGCGGAACCGGGCGTTCGACGTGTGGGTGCACGAGCAGGACCTCCGCGCCGCCCTCGGACGGCCGGGCAACCTCGACTCCCCGGGCGCATACATCGTCCGCGACGGGCTGCTCGCCGCACTCCCGAGAGTCGTCGCCAAGGAAGCGGGGGCGCCTGCGAATTCGGCGGTGGTCTTCGACATACACGGTCCTGTCGAGTTCCTCCGGACGGTCCGCGTCGACGCCGAGGGCAACGGCAAGGTGGACGGCGCACCCTCCCTGGGCCCGGCCGCCACCCTCACCCTCGACTGGGAGACGTTCTACCGCCTGGCCTGCGGCCGCGTGACCCCCGAGGCGGTAGCCGACCGCATCAAGACGGAGGGCGACCCGGAACTGACGACGGCAATCCTGAGGAACTTCACGGTCACCAAGTAGTTTTCAGCCCCTCCGGCGTTTGAGGAGCGGGGCCTGGGGCGGAGCCCCAGAAACGGGACGGGTAGGGGCGGAGGGGGCGAAAAATCCCCCAACCCCCCAACCCCCACCCCCCTACGCCGGAACGTGCACCGTCTCTACCCGACTAGCAACCAACCGCTCCCGCTCCCTCCGAGCCGCCTGCTTCCGCAACCGGAAGACCTGGCTCAGCCCAACCGCCTGAAGAACGAACACGGCGGAGAAGGCGACCCGGTAGTTGTCCCCGGTCGCGTCCAACAGCACCCCGATCGCCAACAGCGTGGTCATGGAGGCGACGAAGCCCCCCATGTTGGTGATCCCGGACGCGGTCCCCTGCCGCTCGGGCGGATTGGCGGGCCGGGCGAAGTCGAACCCCAGCATGGAAGCCGGCCCACAGGCACCCAGCACCACACACAGCACCACCAGCACCCACATCGGCGCGTACACACCGGGGTACACCAGCACCCCCGCCCAGACGACCGCCGTCGCGGCCACCGTGCCGAGCGCCAGCGGCAGCCGCGCCGCATGATGCCGGGCCACGACCTGCCCGTACACAAGTCCGACGACCATGTTGGACAGCACGACGAGCGTCAGCAGTTCACCGGCGGTGGCCCGCGAAAGCCCCTCCGCCTCGACCAGGAACGGCAAGCCCCACAGCAGCAGGAACACCATCGCCGGGAACTGCGTGGTGAAGTGCACCCACATCCCGAGCCGGGTCCCGGGCTCCCGCCAGGACGCCGCGATCTGGCGCCGTACGTAGGCGGCCCCCTGGTGCGGGAACGGCTCAGGCTCGTGCCCCTCGGGGTGGTCCTTCAGGAACAGCAGCATGAGGACGAGGACGACGACACCGGCGCCCGCACTGCCCGCGAACGCCGCCGTCCAGCCCACTCCGTGCAGCAGCCGGGCGATCACCAGCGTCGAGACGAGGTTGCCCGCCATCCCGACAAGCCCCGCGAGCTGCGCGACGAGCGGCCCGCGCCGGGCGGGGAACCACCGGGTACCGAGCCGCAGGATGCTGATGAAGGTCATCGCGTCGCCGCAGCCAAGCAGCGCGCGCGAGGCGAGCGCCATCCCGTACGAGGGGGAGAACGCGAAGCCCAACTGCCCTGCCGTGAACAGCACCGCGCCGATGGTCAGCACCTTCTTGGTGCCGAGACTGTCGACCAGCAGGCCCACCGGTATCTGCATGCCCGCGTAGACCAGGAGCTGGAGGATCGAGAAGGTGGAGAGGGCGGAGGCGTTGACGTGGAAGCGGTCCGCCGCGTCCAGGCCGGCCACGCCCAGGGACGTACGGAAGATGACGGCGACGAAGTAGACGGAGACGCCGACGCCCCAGACGGCGAGGGCGCGCCGCCCGCCGGGCGGATCCCCGGGCAGCGTGGCTGACGAACTCATCGGACCTCGCCCCGCGCCAGGTTGGAGAACCAGCTGACGTGCCCGTGGATGAGGCCGACGACCGCCTCCGCGTCACCGGCGCGCAGCGCCTCCAGGATCTGCTCGTGCTCGGAGAGCGTCTTGGTGATCCGGTCGGGGTGGGCGTGCATCACGGCCACCCCCATCCTCAACTGCCGGTCGCGGAGCTGGTCGTAGAGCCGGGAGAGGATCTCGTTGCCGCCACTGCGGACGATCTCGGCGTGGAAACAGCGGTCGGTGACGGCGGCGCCGGCCAGATCCCCGGCGGCGGCCTGCTCCTTCTGCCTGGCGAGGAGTTCCTCGAGGCGGGCGAGGAGCCGCGGCGAGGCCGGTACGGCCTTGCGCGCCGCGTGTCCCTCGACGAGCTGCCGCGTCTCGACGACGTCCGCGATCTCCTGGGCGGAGACCGGCAGGACCAGCGCGCCCTTCTTCGGGTAGAGCTTGATCAGCCCTTCGACCTCGAGCCGGAGCAGCGCCTCGCGGACCGGCGTGCGGGAGACCCCCACGGCCTCGGCGAGCTCGCCCTCGGTGAGCAGCGTCCCGCCTTCGTAACGGCGTTCCAGGACACCCTGCTTGACGTGCGCGTAGACGCGCTCGGCGGCGGGGGGTTGTTTCGCGGACGCGGGCCGGGTTGCCGCGGGGGACGGGGCGGAGGACATGGGCACAGCATAGATACAACACGTACGCATGGTCGCGTCATTCCAGAATGCGGACGCCCGGATTCGCGATCGAACGTCTCTCCAATTAAGCGCACAACCTTTCGTGCTACTTACGTGTCACACGAGAGGCGGCTCTCCCATGTGGCCGCGCTCCTTGGGCATTTAACGTAATCGGGGTAGGAAACTTGATAACCGGCATTAAGGGCACGCGCGTCCGCAGAGCTGCCGCCGTAGTCGTCACGACCGGCGCCATGATCGCGACCGGAGCCCTCGGCGCGGCTCCCGCACAAGCCCTCACCACGCCCACGATCGCCGCCAAGGGCGGCTACGTGATGAACAACGGCACGGGCACGGCCCTCTACTCGAAGGCCGGGAACACCAAGCTCCCCACCGGCTCCACCACCAAGATCATGACCGCCAAGGTCGTGCTCACGCAGGCGAACCTCAACCTGGACGCCAAGGTCACCATCCAGAAGGCGTACAGCGACTACATCGTCGCCAACAACGCCTCCTCGGCCCGCCTGATCGTCGGCGACAAGGTCACCGTCCGCCAGCTCCTGTACGGGCTGATGCTGCCGTCCGGCTGCGACGCCGCGTACGCGCTCGCCGACAAGTTCGGCACGGGCACGACGCGCTCCGCCCGCGTGAAGTCGTTCATCGCCAAGATGAACAGCAAGGCCAGCCAGCTCGGCCTGACGAACACGCACTTCGACTCGTTCGACGGCATCAGCAACGGCTCCAACTACTCGACGCCGAAGGACCTGACGAAGCTCGCCAGCAGCACGATGCTGAGCTCCACGTTCAAGACGATCGTGAAGACGAAGTCGTACACGGCGAAGACCGTCACGAAGACCGGCTCCACCCGCACCATGGCCGCGTGGACCAACACAAACGGTCTGCTCGGCACCTACAGCGGCACGATCGGCGTGAAGACCGGCTCCGGCGCCCAGGCCAAGTACTGCCTCGTCTTCGCCGCCACCCGCAACGGCAAGACCGTCATCGGCACGGTTCTCGCCTCCACGTCCATCACCGCCCGTGAGTCGGACGCCAAGAAGCTGATGAACTACGCCTTCGCCAAGTAGGTCCCAGGCGTAGAAGTAGCTCGCGAGCGTACGGGCCCGCAGTCCCGTCGCACACGAGAAGGGGGCCCGCCGCACTTGTGCGGCGGGCCCCCTTCTCGTTCGTTCCCTACGCCCAGGTGATCAGCCGCTTCGGCTGCTCCAGGACGGCCGCCACATCGGCGAGCACTTTGGAGCCCAGCTCCCCGTCCACCAGGCGGTGGTCGAAGCTCAGCGCGAGGGTGGTGACCTGGCGGGGCTTGACCTTGCCCTTGTGGACCCAGGGCTGGAGCTTGATCGCGCCGACGGCGAGGATCGCGGACTCGCCGGGGTTGAGGATCGGCGTGCCGGTGTCGACGCCGAAGACGCCGACGTTGGTGATGGTGACCGTGCCGCCCTGCATCGCGGCCGGGGAGGTCTTGCCCTCACGGGCAGTGGAGACCAACTCGCCGAGAGACTGAGCCAGTTGCGGCAGGGTCTTGCTGTGCGCGTCCTTGATGTTCGGGACGAGCAGGCCGCGCGGGGTCGCCGCGGCGATGCCCAGGTTCACATAGTGCTTGAGGACGATCTCCTGGGCGGCCTCGTCCCAGGACGCGTTGACGTCCGGGTTGCGCTTGATGGCGACCAGCAGGGCCTTGGCGATGAGGAGCAGCGGGTTCACCCGCAGGCCCTGCATCTCCTTGTCCTGCTTGAGCTCCTCGACGAGCTTCATCGTGCGCGTCACGTCGACCGTCACGAACTCGGTCACATGCGGAGCGGTGAACGCCGAACCGACCATCGCGGCCGCCGTGGCCTTGCGGACACCCTTGACCGGGATACGGGTCTCGCGTGCCGTGTCGTACGAGGCGACCGGGGCGGCGGCCTGGACGGGGGCGGCCGGCGTCCGCTGGACGACCGGCTCCGGGGCGGCTGGTACGGGTGCCACCGCCGCGTGCACGTCCTCGCGCGTGATGATGCCGTCCGGGCCGGACGGGACGATCGTCGCCAGGTCGACGCCGAGGTCCTTGGCGAGCTTGCGGACCGGGGGCTTGGCCAGCGGACGGGCCGTGCCGGAGGCGGAGTGCCCGTGGCCGTTCAGCTCGCCCTGGATTGCCTGGATCGCCGAAGCCGCGTAGACCGGCTCGGGCGCCTGGGCGGGGACCTCGGTCCCCTTGCGGGCACGGCGCTTGGTGGAGGACTCGGCGACGCCGTAGCCGACGAGGACCGGGGTGCGGCCTTCGGACTTCGGCTTCTCGGCGGCGGGCGCTTCGACAGGGGCCGCGGTGACCTCGACCACGGGCGAACCGGCCGCTCCGGCCACCTCCACGGCGATGATCACCTGGCCCACGTCCACCGTCGTCCCCTCGGGGAAGCGGAGTTCGCGCACCACACCGTCGTACGGGATGGGCAGTTCCACGGCGGCCTTGGCGGTCTCGACCTCGCAGACCACCTGGCCGTCGGTGACCTGGTCGCCCGGCTGGACGTACCACTTGAGGATCTCCGCCTCGGTGAGCCCTTCGCCCACATCGGGCATCTTGAACTCGCGGAGTCCCGACGCGTTCTCGGTCATCGTCGTCACGACCCTCTCCTCAGTACGCAAGCGAGCGGTCGACGGCGTCGAGCACCCGGTCCAGGCCCGGAAGGTACTCGTCCTCCAGGCGTGCCGGCGGGTAGGGGGCGTGGTAGCCGCCGACCCGCAGGACGGGTGCCTCCAGGTGGTAGAAGCACCGCTCCGTGATGCGGGCGGCGATCTCCGCGCCCGTGCCGAGGAACACCGGTGCCTCGTGCACCACGACCAGGTGGCGGGTCTTCTCCACCGAGGTCTGGACGGAGTCGAAGTCGAGCGGGGACATCGAGCGCAGGTCCAGGACCTCGATCGACTTGCCCTCCTCCTGGGCGGCCGCCGCGGCCTCCAGGCACACCTTCACCATCGGGCCGTACGCGACGAGGGTCAGGTCGGTGCCCTCGCGCACCACGCGCGCCTTGTGCAGGGGTCCGGGGATCGCCTCCGTGTTGACCTCGGACTTGTCCCAGTAGCGCCGCTTCGGCTCGAAGAAGATCACCGGGTCGTTGCTCTGGATGGCCTGCTGCATCATCCAGTAGGCGTCGGACGCGGTCGACGGGGAGACCACCTTCAGGCCCGACACGTGCGCGAACAGCGCCTCCGGCGACTCCGAGTGGTGCTCGACCGCGCCGATGCCACCGCCGTACGGAATGCGGATGACGACGGGGAGCTTGATCTTGCCGAGCGCCCGCGCGTGCATCTTCGCCAGCTGCGTGACGATCTGGTCGTAGGCGGGGAAGACGAAACCGTCGAACTGGATCTCCACCACAGGGCGGTAGCCGCGCAGTGCGAGACCGATCGCCGTGCCGACGATGCCCGACTCGGCGAGCGGGGTGTCGATGACCCGGTCCTCGCCGAAGTCCTTCTGGAGTCCGTCGGTGACCCGGAAGACTCCGCCGAGCTTGCCGACGTCCTCGCCCATGATCAGGACCTTGGGGTCGGTTTCCAGGGCTTTGCGCAGCGACTCGTTGATCGCCTTGGCCAGCGCCATCTTTTCCGCGGTCATCGCTACTTGTCCTCCCCTTCGTCCGCGAACGACGCCTGGTAGGCGGCGAACTGGGCCCGCTCCTCGTCGACGAGCGCGTGCCCGTCCGCGTACACGTTCTCGAAGATGGCGAAGTGGTCCGGGTCCGGCATGGCCCGTACGACTTCGCGTACTCGTTTGCCCAACGCCTCGCTCTCGGCTTCGAGTTCCGCGAAAAATCCCTCGTCCGCGTGGTTTGAGGCCTCGAGATACGTGCGCATGCGCAGGATCGGGTCCTTCGCCTCCCAGGACTCGGTCTCCTCGTCGGCCCGGTACTTGGTCGGGTCGTCGGAGGTGGTGTGCGCGCCCATCCGGTAGGTGAACGCCTCCACGAGGGTGGGGCCCTCGCCGCGGCGGGCCCGCTCCAGGGCCCACTTGGTGACGGCCAGGCAGGCGAGGACGTCGTTGCCGTCGACGCGGACGCCCGGGAAGCCGTAGCCCTGCGCGCGCTGGTAGAGCGGGACGCGGGTCTGCTTCTCGGTCGGCTCGGAGATGGCCCACTGGTTGTTCTGGCAGAAGAACACGACGGGGGCGTTGTAGACCGCGGAGAAGGTGAACGATTCGGCGACGTCGCCCTGGCTGGAGGCGCCGTCTCCGAAGTAGGCGATCACGGCCGAGTCGGCGCCGTCCTTGGTGATGCCCATGGCGTACCCGGTGGCGTGCAGGGTCTGCGAGCCGATGACGATCGTGTACAGGTGGAAGTTGTTGGTGTTCGGGTCCCAGCCGCCGTTGTTCACGCCGCGGAACATGCCGAGCAGGTTGGTCGGGTCGACCCCGCGGCACCAGGCGACGCCGTGCTCGCGGTAGGTCGGGAAGACGTAGTCGTCCTCGCGGGTGGCGCGCCCGGAGCCGATCTGGGCGGCCTCCTGGCCGAGCAGCGAGGCCCACAGGCCCAGCTCGCCCTGGCGCTGCAGGGAGGTGGCCTCGGCGTCGAAACGGCGGGTCAGCACCATGTCCCGGTACAGGCCGCGCAGCTCTTCGGGGGTGATGTCGGCGACGTACGGGTCGTACGTGGCGTCCTTGACCCGCTTGCCCTCGGGGGTCAGCAGCTGAATGAGTTCAGGGTCTGCGCCCGGTGACTTGTTTGCGCCGGTGCGCTTGGCACCGCTCGCGGCGCGCTTCGTCCCGGTCGTGCCGGTGCTTGCGGCGCTCTTCGTACCGGCGCTGCGTCGCGGCTTCTGCGCGGCAGTGCTCTCCACGGTCACGTGTGCTCCTCCGTCGGTCCGGCCCCCGGGGTTGCCGGTCGGCCAGTGCGGCTCGCCTGCTCCAGTACCCGTGCACGGGGTGGGTGCACTCGGCCGGGAACAGGCGTGACAGGTGCCCCGGCGAGCGCCCTGCAACAGCCACGTTACCCAGTGCTTCACAATTCTGTGAAACCCCGCCTGACCTGCGATTTTGCTCGGATTTCCAACTACTTTTTAGTCGGATCTCCAAGTACATCGCCTCGGTCGGGAACAGCCGCTGGTCACAGCGCTGGTAACAGCCTTGCAGGGGGCCGGAACACCGGCACGTTATCCCGGTCACCCCTGGCACGGGAAGAGTTCACCCCGGGGCAGGGCCAATGATCGTGTGTGACACTGACACCGTGCGTGAAAACGGGAAAATCACCGTATTTCTCCTCGATGATCACGAGGTGGTCCGGCGCGGCGTCCATGAGCTGCTCTCGGTGGAGGACGACATCGAGGTGGTCGGCGAGGCCGGCACGGCGGCCGACGCCCTGGTACGGATTCCGGCCACCCACCCCGACGTCGCCATCTTGGACGTACGGCTCCCGGACGGCAGCGGCGTCGAGGTCTGCCGCGAGATCCGGTCCCAGGACGAGGACATCAAGTGCCTGATGCTGACCTCGTACGCCGACGACGAGGCCCTTTTCGACGCGATCATGGCGGGCGCCTCGGGCTATGTGCTCAAGGCCATCCGTGGCAGCGAACTGCTCTCGGCCGTACGTGATGTCGCCGCCGGGAAGTCCCTGCTCGACCCGGTGGCCACCGCGCGCGTCCTGGAGCGGCTGCGCGAGGGGGGCGGCCCCAAGAGCGACGACAGGCTCGCGCACCTCACCGAGCAGGAGCGCAAGATCCTCGACCTGATCGGCGAAGGGCTCACCAATCGCGTGATCGGCGAACGGCTGCATCTCGCCGAGAAGACGATCAAGAACTATGTGTCGAGCCTGCTGGCCAAACTGGGGATGGAGCGGCGGTCCCAGGCGGCCGCGTACGTCGCGCGTCTGCAGGTGGAGCAGGAGCAGCGGCACTAGTCGCAGCGTCGCCGGTGATGGGGAAGCCCTTCGGGACTTATGGCCCCCCTACAGGAGACGGGTGGCCCTTTTCCCGCTCTCCTGGGTACCGGAAATTGGTCGTATGCCCGACGAACAGCCGGACGACATTCAGCTCGCCGTGGAACTGATCGGCCGCACCGACTACGGCCGGGTGGCCACCAGCATGCGCGCGCTGCCCTTCCTCGCGTTCGCCCGGCACATCGTGGCCGACGGCCGCGTCCTGCTGCGGATGCCCCGGAACTGCGGCTACCACCAGGCCTGCGCCGGCAGCGTCGTCGCGTACGGCACCGACAACCTGAGCTCCGCACGGCCGGGGGAGAGCCTGTGGTCCGTGCAGGTCGTCGGCCGGTGCGAGACCATCGAGCCGACCGCGGCGCAGCTGGAACGTTTCGGTCCCGCGCCGCGCCTGGTGGACGGCGAGCCCTACGAGCCGGTCTATCTGGGCATCGAGCCGCAGTTCTCCACCGTGCATTCGACGGACGGTGGCCTGGAACGGCGGTTCCAGCACGTTCTGTGACCGATGTTGCATACAGGGCGACTGTCTGTGACAAACGCAAGGTCAGGGGCCAGTTGAGTGCCCTAGCATCTGCCGCGTGCCGCGCTCTTCTGTACCACCCCCTGTGTCTTTCGCGCCCCCTCTGGGCGCCCTCCTCCGCCAGTACTCCGCCGGGTCCGCGCTGACCTGCGAACCCGTCGAAGAGGGGCTGCTCAACCGCGGCTACCGGCTGCGCACCACCCGCGGCAGGTACTTCCTCAAGCACCATTTCGACCCCGAGACCGCCGACCCCGTCGCGATCGCCCGCCAGCACCGGGCGACCCAGCGCCTCGCGGACCTCGGCGTCCCGGTCGCCCCGCCGCTGACCGGCACCGACGGGCGTACGGTCGCCGTCGTCGGGGGCCACGCGTACGCGCTGCACCCGTGGGTCGACGGACGGCACCGGCACGGCGGCCAGCTCACCACGGAGCAGTGTGCGCGGCTGGGGGCGCTCCTGGGCGTCGTCCACGCGAGCCTGGAGCAGGTGATGCCCACGGAGGGACGCGGGCCCGCGGAGCCGGCCGACGGCGCCGACCCGGCCGACACCTTCGCGCTCATCGACCACCTGCTCGCCCAGGTACGCCGCCACCGGCCGCCCGACGCCTTCGACGAACTGGCCAGGCACCGGCTCCTGGAACGGCGCGCCCTCCTGGAGCGGCATGCGGACCGACGGCCTCCGCGGGGCGGTTCGGTGGGCTGGGTGCACGGCGACTTCCACCCGTTCAACCTGCTCTACCGCGACGGCGAACCGGCCGCGATCGTCGACTGGGACCGGCTGGGCGTCCAGCCTCGCGCCGAGGAGGCGGTACGCGCCGCGGTGATCTTCTTCGTACAGCCCGTCGGCGCGCTCGACCTGGCCAAAGTGCGGGCCTACGCGCGCGCGTACCGGCGTACCGCGGGCGCGACCCCCTCCGAACTCGCCGCCGCCGTGCACCGCGTGTGGTGGGAGCGCCTCAACGACTTCTGGATACTGCGCTGGCACTACGAGCGGGGGGACACCCGCGCCGATCCGCAGTTCCCGGCGGCGTCGGCGCTGGCGGTGTGGTGGACCCGGGAGTACGAGCCGGTGTGCGAGGCGTTCGCGGGGTGACCTGCGGATGCCACTGGGTGGGCCGCCGCAAACGGCACGCGCGCGTGGAGCCCGTTTCGGGCCGCACGCGCGCGTGGAGGGTGTTTGTCCGGCGGGTCAGCCGCTGCCCCCGGCAGAGGTGTCACCGGTGACGCCCGGGTCCGAGGGCTCCCCTGTCGCCGGGTCCGTCGGCTCCGTGGTCGTCGGGTCGTCCGACGGCTCCGCGGTGGTCGGCTCCGTGGTGGTCGGCTCGTCCGTGGGCTCGTCGGTCGGGTCACTGCTGTAGCTCGGGGACGGCGTGTACGACGGTGTGTAGTCCGAGCCGGAGCCCGAGCTGGTGCCGTCGTCCGTCGACTCGTCGGTGGGGTTGTCCGTGGCCTCGTCGCTCGGGGTCGCGCTGGAATCGCTGTCCTCGGTGGACGAGGACGTCGCCGTGGGCGACTGCGTCGTGCCCGTCCCGCCGCCATCGTCATTGGTCTTGTTGAGCGCGAGCGCGACACCCGCCGCGATGGCGATCACCGCGAGGACCGCGAGGATCCACAGCTTGCCGCGGCCGCCGCCCTTGTTGCCGTGCCCCTCGAAGCCGCCGTCGTCCCCACCGCCGTACCCGCTCGGCAGGATCGGCTGCGGAATCTGCGAGGTGCCGGAGTCGCTGGGATGCGGCAGCGCGGCCGTACCGGCGAAGCCCGCCGCCGGGGTGCGCGGCCCGCCGTGCATGTCGACCGGGCCGGTGTTCCAGGTGCCGGTGTGGCTGCCCTGGTCGTACAGCATCTGCAGCCCGTACTGGACGAGCCCGCGCATCTCCTCGGCGGTCTGGAACCGGTCGTCCGGCTCCTTCGCGAGCGAGCGCATGACGAGCCCGTCGAGCTCCGGCGGCGCCGCGTCCGAGACCTCGGACGGGGGCACCGGAATGTCCTGGACGTGCTGGTAGACCACCGACAGCGGCGTCTCGCCGGTGAACGGGGGCCGCAGCGCGAGGAGTTCGTAGAGGAGGCAGCCCGTCGCGTACAGGTCGGAGCGGTGGTCGACGGCCTTGCCGAGCGCCTGCTCCGGGGAGAGGTACTGCGGCGTGCCCATGACCATGCCGGTCTGGGTCATCGTCGACTGCGCACCGTGCAGGGCGCGCGCGATGCCGAAGTCCATGACCTTCACGGCGCCGGTGTCCGTGATGATCACGTTCGCCGGCTTGATGTCGCGGTGCACGATGCCGTGCTGGTGCGAGTAGGCGAGCGCCTCCAGGACACCGGAGACGATGATCAGCGCCTGCTCGGGCCCGGGAGCCTCGGCGTTGATCAGCAGATCGCGGATCGTGTGGCCCTCGACGATCTCCATCACGATGTACGGGACGACGCGGGAGCCGACCACGTCCTCGCCGGAGTCGTACACGGCGACGACAGCGTGGTGGTTGAGGCCGGCGACCGACTGGGCCTCGCGTGTGAAGCGGGCCTTGGAGACCGGGTCCTCGGCCAGGTCGGAGCGGAGCAGCTTGACCGCGACCGTGCGCCCCAGGCGTACGTCCTCGGCCGCGAAAACCTCGGCCATGCCGCCCCGGCCCAGTCTGTGGGTCAGCCGATACCGGCCGTCGCCGACCAGCCCGCCGTTACCCCACAGCTCCGGCGCATCTGACATACCGCCGCCAGTCGCCTCGGGGTCGGACGGGCCCTGAGCGCGCTGCTGCTGTGCCATCAGTCCTCGCCGTCGTTTCTGCCCGCGGTCTGCGCGGTGGTTGTTACGGTCTCCGTCGGGCCACGCTACAGGCTCCGCGCAAGGCGCCGGTCCGAGACGGAAGTGGGATGGACCGGCCATCCAACCCGTCCCGGGTGCCCGCGTGCAAATCCTGTGTACCGCCCGTACGGCACCTGTAACGCTTCCGCGACGCTTCTTTCGCAGACGGTCACGGAACGGGCACCGAGCTTGACGTGTCAGTGCCCTCGGGCAGACTTGGCCGAGAATGAGCCAATCGATCACCGAACACCGGCCGATCACCGGGCAGATCACACATTCGATCACGACAATCGAGTCATCGAGTCACGGACCGCGGGGGCGACCAGCCGCTTCCGCCGCGCCGATGGGGGACGCAGAAGATGAGCCAGGACGGCGCACAGGGCCGGTACGCGGGGCGTGCGGTCGCCGGCGGCCGCTACCAGCTGCGTGATCTGCTCGGCGAGGGCGGCATGGCCTCGGTCCACCTCGCGTACGACTCGGTGCTCGACCGCCAGGTCGCGATCAAGACCCTGCACACCGAACTCGGCCGCGAGCAGGCCTTCCGCGAGCGGTTCCGCCGCGAGGCCCAAGCGGTGGCGAAGCTCACGCACACGAACATCGTCTCGGTCTTCGACACCGGCGAGGACGTCCTGGACGGCATGACGACGCCGTACATCGTCATGGAGTACGTCGAGGGCCGCCCGCTCGGCTCCGTGCTCGACCAGGACATCGCGCAGTACGGCGCCATGCCCGCCGACAAGGCGCTCAAGATCACCGCGGATGTGCTGGCCGCCCTGGAGATCAGCCACGAGATGGGCCTGGTCCACCGGGACATCAAGCCGGGCAACGTGATGATGACGAAGCGCAACGTCGTCAAGGTGATGGACTTCGGCATCGCCCGCGCCATGCAGTCCGGTGTCACCTCGATGACCCAGACCGGCATGGTCGTCGGCACCCCGCAGTACCTCTCCCCGGAGCAGGCCCTCGGCAGAGGCGTGGACGCCAGATCCGACCTGTACTCCGTCGGCATCATGCTGTTCCAACTCACCACCGGACGGCTTCCGTTCGAGGCGGACTCGCCGCTGGCCATCGCGTACGCGCATGTGCAGGAGCAGCCGGTCGCGCCCTCCTCGGTGAACCGCTCGCTGCCCCCGGCCGTGGACGCACTGGTCGCCCGCGCGCTGAAGAAGAACCCGAACGAGCGGTTTCCCAGCGCCGAGGCGATGCGCGACGAGTGCATGCGCGTGTCCCAGTCGCTGCACTCCGCCGCGCCGAGCATCGTGCCCGGCGCCCAGACGTCGAGCGGCGCGGGCGTAGCGTCCGCGGTCTTCCCGCCCGTCGACCAGGCGGCTCCGGCACCGGGTCCGGTCCAGACGCCGTACCAGCCGGGTGCCTACGGTCCGCCGACCCCGGCGCCCACACCGCCGCCCACCCCGCAGCCGGCTCCGTCGTACGGCTATCCGCAGCAGGGCGGCTACCTGACGCCGCCGCAGACCTCGGCGTACTCCCCGCAGCAGGGCATCTCGACCCCGCCGCCGTACAACCTGGCGCCCCAGCACCCGACTCCTCACCCGGGAGGCTCCGGGGGCGGCCGCAAGAGCAACAAGGGAGTCGTCGTCGGCTCGATCGTGGTCGCGCTCGTCGCGATCGGCGGCCTGCTCACCGCACTCGCCCTGAACAGGAACGGTGACGACACCGGAGGCGGTACCGATCCCAGTCAGTCGGCGTCCGTGGTGGCGGGGCACAAGGGTCCGGACACGACGAAGACGATCGACACGGAGAAGTGCACGGAGCCGGAGGAGTCGTACAACGACGAGACCAAGATCCGGGTCCCGGACTTCTCGTACAAGTACATCCAGTCGGTGAAGTCCTGCTTCCAGGCCGCGGGTTGGCAGATGACGATCAAGTACGTCAATGAGAACACCTACGGCGAGGGCACGGTCATGGACCAGTTCCCCTCCGACGGCACGGACGTCGACCCGCAGAACATGCCCGAGATCGAGCTCAGTGTGTCGACGGGCGACCCGTCCTGACCTGCTTCCGGATCGTCCTGGTGATCCGTTTCTGACATGCGAGGGGCCCGGCACTTACGTGCCGGGCCCGTTTCGTTGTCCGGGTACCGCGGGGGCTGCAGTTACCGCCGGGGGGCTACAGGTACGGTCCGCCCGAACGGCCGCCCGTGCGGGGGTCCTCGTCGTCCTCGGCGCCGCCGACGCCCGGCGGGAGGGCTCGGCGCATCGACTCCAGCTGGGCCCTGGCCGCCATCTGCTGGGCGAACAGGGTCGTCTGGATCCCGTGGAAGAGGCCCTCGAGCCAGCCCACCAACTGTGCCTGTGCGATGCGCAGTTCGGCGTCCGAGGGGATCCCCTCGTCGGTGAACGGAAGGGAGAGGCGCTCGAGTTCGTCGACGAGGTCGGGGGCGAGTCCGTCCTCCAGCTCCTTCACGGAGCTCGCGTGGATCTCCTTGAGCCGGACCCGGCTCGCCTCGTCCAGAGGTGCCGCACGCACCTCCTCGAGCAGCTGCTTGATCATGCTGCCGATGCGCATCACCTTGGCGGGCTGTTCCACCATCTCCGTCACCGGGACCTCACGGGAGTCCTCGTCTCCGGTGCCACCGAGAGCCATTCCGTCCTGTCCTACGACCAGGATCTGAGGGTTCTCCGGCGACCTTTCGTTCCTCGGCATCTCCATGCCGTCCATTGTCTACCACCCGTGCGCCGCCGAGATGCCGGGGCAAGGGGAGCGTGTGAGGCTTGACCCATTGATCTTGGGACTCCTCACCGGGAGGGGGTCACCGGCGTGACTCCATGGCTCCGGGCGGTGCGTGTGGTTCATGCGCCGCGTGCGCCGCGCGCGCTGTGCGTGGTGGGGCTGCTGCTGGCCCTGGCGACCGGGGGCGCGCACCTTTCGTACGCCGCCTCCGGCTCCGCGTCGTACGCCGCCGCCTACGCTCACGAGCCCAGTGCCGATGCCTCCCGCGCGGGGAGCCGTCCGGGAGAGGGCCGTGAGCGACCCGGGCGCGAGGAGCCGACAGGGCAGCCGGAGGCCGGGGTCGCGGAGCCGGCGTACCCGGATCGCGACCCCGCCGTCCCCGACAACCTTGCGGCGAGCGCCGTCTCCGAGCCGTCGCCGGACGCCGCGATCCCCGTACGGCAGAGCGTCGTCCGCCCCGGGCCCGACCCGGAACCCGTACTCCGGATCGTGCCCCTGGGCAGCGGGCTGATCCTGATCGGCCTGGGCCTGGGGCTGGCGTTCCTCGCCCTGCGGGTCCGGCGCGGCTGAAACCGCGGCGGGTCCGGCGCGGCTGAAACGGCTCGGGCAACGCGCTCCCTAGGGAGCGACAAGCAGCACCTTTCCGATGTGCCCGCTCCCCTCCAGCACCCGGTGGCCCTCCGCCGCGTCGTTCATCGGCAGCTCGCGGTCGACGATCGGGCGTACGTGGCCGGAGGCGATCAGCGGCCAGACATGCTCGCGTACGGCCGCGACGATCGCCGCCTTCTCCTCGACCGGGCGGATGCGCAGCGAGGTCGCGGTGACGGCGGCGCGCTTGCCGAGGAGGGTGGCGATGTTCAGCTCGCCCTTGACGCCGCCCTGCATGCCGATGATCGCGAGCCGTCCGTTGACGGCGAGTGCGCGGACGTTCCGGTCCAGGTACTTGGCGCCCATGTTGTCGAGGATGACGTCGGCGCCCGCGCCGTCCGTGGCCCGCTCGATCTCCTCGACGAAGTCCTGCTCGCGGTAGTTGATGAGGATGTCCGCGCCCAGCTCGGCGCAGAAGTCGAGCTTCTCCTTGGTACCGGCCGTGACCGCGACCCTCGCGCCGACGGCCTTCGCCAACTGGATCGCCATCGTGCCGATGCCGCTGGAGCCGCCGTGCACGAGCAGGGTCTCGCCGGGGCGCAGGTGCGACACCATGAAGACGTTCGACCAGACGGTGCAGGTCACCTCGGGCAGCGCGGCCGCGCGCCTGAGGTCCAGGCCCGCGGGCACGGGCAGCAGCTGACCGGCCGGAACGGCGACCTTCTCGGCGTATCCGCCGCCCGCGAGCAGCGCGCACACCTCGTCGCCGACCGTCCACCCGGAGACTCCGGGGCCGATCCCGACGATGCGTCCCGCGCACTCGAGACCGGGGTACGGGGACGCGCCGGGCGGCGGGTTGTAGAAGCCCTGCCGTTGCAGCAGGTCGGCGCGGTTGACGGCGCTGGCCACCACTTCGACCAGCACTTCGCCCTCTCCGGGCACCGGGTCCGGGACCTCGTCCCACACCAGCGCCTCGGGCCCACCAGGTTCAGGAATCGTGATCGCGTACATGAGGGGGACGCTACTCCTCGCGGTAATTGGGATGCGCGGGTCCTCCGGGAGAGGCACGGTGGAGGCAAAGGAACCGTAAAGGCTCAGAGGGCGTGGAGACGGACAGCTGCGCGAATTGGTCCCTCGGGAGGCGATGAGTTCGCGTCACGGCGGCGGTCTTCCTTGCGTAACCCCGTACGCGGAAGGACACCGAGACATGAGCGCACAGAGCGCACCGTCGTCCGGCCTGGCGATCGAGACCGCCGGTCTGGTGAAGACATTCGGCGACACCCGAGCCGTGGACGGCGTCGACCTCGCCGTACCCACCGGCACGGTCTACGGCGTCCTCGGGCCGAACGGCGCCGGCAAGACGACCACCGTGAAGATGCTGGCCACCCTGCTGCGCCCCGACGGCGGCCAGGCGCACGTCTTCGGCCACGACGTCGTACGGGAGGCCGACCGGGTACGCAGCAGGGTCAGCCTCACCGGCCAGTACGCGTCCGTGGACGAGGACCTGACCGGCACCGAGAACCTGGTGCTGCTCGGCCGCCTCCTCGGGCACCACAAGCGCGCCGCGGCGATCCGCTCGGAGCAGCTTCTGGAGGCCTTCGGGCTGACCGAGGCGGCGGCCAAGCAGGTCAAGCACTACTCGGGCGGCATGCGGCGCCGTATCGACATCGCCGCGTCCATCCTCAACACCCCCGACCTGCTCTTCCTCGACGAGCCGACCACCGGCCTCGACCCGCGCAGCCGCAACCAGGTGTGGGACATCGTGCGCGCGGTCGTCGCCCAGGGCACCACCGTGCTGCTCACCACGCAGTATCTGGACGAGGCCGACCAACTGGCCTCCAGGATCGCGGTGATCGACAAGGGCAAGGTGATCGCCGAGGGCACGAAGGGCGAGCTGAAGGCGTCCGTCGGCGCCGGTTCCGTACATCTGCGGCTGCGCGATCCGGCGCAGCGCCCGCAGGCGGAGGAGGTGCTGCGCATCGCTCTCGACGCCGAGGTGCAGCTCGAGCCCGATCCGGTGGCGCTGACGGCCCGGGTCGGCGCGGGTGCGAGCAACGGCCGGGGAGCGGCGGAGCGGGCCGCGCGAGCGCTCGCCGAGCTGGCCCGCACCGGCATCGTCGTCGACAACTTCTCGCTGGGGCAGCCCAGCCTGGACGAGGTCTTCCTCGCCCTCACCGGACACGTGACCGAACCCGAGGCTCCTTCGGCCGACGGCACGATGGACAAGGAGGCCGCGGTATGAGCACCGCGACGACCACCGAGAGCCAGGATCTCGCGCCTGTCAGCGCCGAGACGCTGGCCGCGCTCCTCATCAGCAAGGACCGGCCGCCGCGGCCCAGTGCCCTGTCGGCGTCGCTGACCTTCGGCTGGCGGGCGATGCTCAAGATCAAGCACGTGCCGGAGCAGCTCTTCGACGTCACCGCTTTCCCGATCATGATGGTGCTGATGTACACGTACCTCTTCGGCGGTGCGCTGGCCGGATCGCCCACGGAGTACATCCAGTTCCTGCTGCCGGGCATCCTGGTGATGTCCGTCGTGATGATCACGATGTACACGGGTGTCTCGGTCAACACGGACATCGAGAAGGGCGTCTTCGACCGCTTCCGTACGCTGCCGATCTGGCGGCCGTCGGTGATGGTCGGCTATCTCCTCGGCGACGCCCTGCGCTACACGATGGCCTCGGTGGTGATGCTCACCGTCGGCGTGATCCTGGGCTACCGCCCGGACGGCGGGGTTCTCGGCGTGGTCGCCGGCATCGCGCTGCTGCTGGTCTTCTCGTTCGCGTTCTCGTGGATCTGGACCATGTTCGGCCTGCTGCTGCGCACCGAGAAGTCGGTGATGGGCGTCAGCATGATGGTGATCTTCCCGCTGACCTTCCTCTCCAACGTCTTCGTCGACCCGAAGACCATGCCGGGCTGGCTCCAGGCCTTCGTCAACAACAGCCCGATCACCCACCTGTCCTCGGCGGTGCGCGGCCTGATGGCAGGCGACTGGCCGGCCGCGGAGGTCGCCTGGTCACTGGGCTGGGCAGGACTGCTCGTCCTGGTCTTCGGCCCGATCACGATGCGGTTGTACAACCGCAAGTGAGCACTTATGACTGCTAGTCCATACGAAGGCGGTTGATGTCGGGTGCCACCTGGTTGCCCGGCGTCACTCGCACGATCGTGATGAGCCGGTCCGTCAACTGCAGCGTCCCGATGGCCTGATCGTCGTATCCGAGCACCCGATGCCCGCGTACGACACTCACCACCAGGTCCTCCGTCTCCCGTACGCCCTTGCCGACCTCGGCCTTTATGACCGGCCGCTCCGCGATGTCGAGCCCGCTGCCCTGCTGGATGAGGTCCTCCATGACCATGCCCGCGGCGGGGCTGAGCACGGAGAGCCCGAGCAGCCGCCCGGCCGCGCTGGCGCTGGTGATGACGGCATCGGCGCCTGACTGGCGCAGCAACGGCGCGTTCTCCTCCTCCCGCACGGCGGCGACGATCTTCGCTCCGCTGTTGAGCTGCCGCGCGGTCAGCGTGACCAGTACCGCCGTGTCGTCCCGCTGTGTGGCGATGATGATCTGCCGTGCCTTGCGCACCTCGGCCCGCACCAGCACTTCGCTGCGCGTCGCGTCCCCGATGACTCCCGCGTATCCGTCGGCCGTTGCCGCGTCGACCACCTTGGAGTTGGGGTCGACGACCACGACCTGCTCCTTCTTCAGCCCGGTCGCACAGACGGTCTCGATGGCCGACCGCCCCTTGGTACCGAAACCGACAACGACGGTGTGATCTCGCAAGGCCGCCCTCCAGCGGTTCTGCCGCCATTCCTCACGGGTGCGTTCCGTGAGGACTTCGAGCGTGGTGCCGACCAGGATGATCAGGAACAGCACCCGCAGCGGCGTGATGACGAAGATGTTGGTGAGCCGGGCGGCGTCGCTGACCGGGGTGATGTCGCCGTATCCGGTGGTGGAGAGGGTGACGGTCGCGTAGTAGAACGCGTCGAGGAAGTCGACGGAACCGTCCGAGCTGTCGTTGTAGCCGTCGCGGTCGATCCAGACGATGAACGCCGTGGCGGCGAGCGTGAACAGGGCCATCGCGACCCGCTTGCCGACCTGACGGATCGGGCGCTCCACGAAGCTTTTCGGGAGTTTCACCCGATGCGTCATGAGATGTTCGTCCGCTTGGCGGGCAATCGCGTCATGGCCCGGTTGTTTCACGTGAAACACGCCCCGATTCCTGACATCACCCAGGGCAGGTCCAGGAGTTCCAGCTCCTCACCCGCGCGAGCACCGCCGGGCGGTACGACCGCGAGGGCATCGGCCGCCGCGATGCCACGCAGCATTGCGGGACCGTTGTAGTGCAGCGGCACGGCCCGGTCGCCGCGCAGCACGACGGGGACGAGCCGGGTGTCGTACGGGTGCCCGTGCACGGCGTCCTTGAGGGGCAGCGTGTACGGCTCAGGCGCCGCACGTCCGGCAAGGATGCGCAGCAGGGGCTCGGCGAGCGTGAGCAGGCCGGAGACGGCCGCCAGGGGGTTGCCCGGCAGGCCGACGAGGTGCTGGTTCTCCTTGGTGCGAGCCAGCAGCATGGGGTGACCCGGGCGCACCTTGACGCCGTCGACGAGGAGTTCGGCGCCGATGCGCCGCAGGGTGGGGTGGACGTGGTCGACGGGGCCGGCCGCGGTGCCGCCGGTGGTGATGATCAGGTCGGCTTCGGAGCTGGTGATGGTCCGGTGCAGGGCTTTGGCGTCGTCACCGAGCCTGCGCACCGCGACGACCTCGGCGCCGAGCGCACGCAGCCAGGGCGGCAGCATCGGGCCGAGCGCGTCCCGGATCAGCCCTTCCTGGGGCAGTCCCTCGGTGAGCAACTCGTCGCCGAGCACGAGGACTTCGACACGCGGCCGGGGGACGACGGCGAGTGTGTCGTACCCGGCGGCCGCGGCGAGGCCCAGCACAGCGGGCGTGACCAGCGCGCCGACCGGCAGCAACTGGTCGCCGCTGCGGCACTCCTGGCCGCGCGGGCGGATGTCCTGCCCGTGCACGACGCCGGCCGTCCCCCCTGAGCGAGCGGGGCCGGAAGCCTGGGGGAGGGCCGCGTGCAGCCGCCCCTTGTCGTCGATACGCCCGTGCTCACTGCGCAGTACGGCGGTGGCGTCCTGCGGGACGCGCGCCCCGGTGGCGATCCGTACCGCCTCGCCGTCGGTGAGCGCCTCCGGCTGCGCCTGCCCGGCGAGCACCCCTTCCTCGCGTACGTCCCAGGGGCCGGGCCCGGCGACCGCCCAGCCGTCCATCGCCGAGGTGTCGAAGGAGGGGAGGTCCGTGAGCGCGGTGAGCGGGGCGGCGATGACCAGGCCGAGGGAGGCGTCCAGGGTCACGGAGACGGGGGTGGGGCGGGGGACGGAACGCGCGGCTCGCTCGGCGATGGTGCGGGCCTGGGGCCAGGGGGTGGCCTTGTGGCCGACGCCGTGGCCGCTGCCACCGTGGCTGCCCGCACCACGGTCGCCGTTGCCGCTGTCGGTGGCGTGCGCGTGGGGCTCGCCCTGGGGGGTGGGGACGGAGGTGGAGGGCGTACCGGACCCTCCCCGGGCTCCGGCGCCGGCCCCGGAGCCCGGCTCGCCCGAGGCGCGGGCGCTGTCTCCCTTGACCAGCGCCAGCGCCTCCTCCACGTCGAAGTCGTCGGCGTCCTGGCTGTCCCGGATGCCGCGCGCGGCGGTCATCCGGCGTCCGGCCGGGCGTCGGAGCCTGCGCCGGGCGCGGATCCTCCCGCGGGGCCAGCGTCCGGCTTGGCGGCGTCCGGCTTGGCGTCGGCGGCGTCCTCGTCGGCCCAGCGGAGCGCGAGCGCAGCGGCCTTGCGGGCTGCCTCGGCTACCGCCTCTGGGCCGCCCTGGGCCCGCCCGGCCGCGTACCCCACGAGGAACGTGGTCAGCGGCGCGGCGGGCCGGGCCACACCGTGTGCGGCGTCGCGGGCCAGGTCGAGGAGGATGGTGATGTCGACGTCCAGGTCGATGCCCAGTTCGTCCTTGACTGCGGTAATCCATTCATCCAACACGTGCCCATGCTCCCTGATACGTGCCCGGGCGACGGCGATGTCGTCCCAGGTGTCGCAGTCGAAGGACGCGACAGGGTCGGAGATTCGGATGAGGTCGAGCGCGGCGGTGAGCCGCCGGAGCGGCAGCCCGGTCAGACCGCCGCCCGCGGCGGAGCCGCTGTTGGATGCGGCGGCAAGCGAGTCCAGCTCCCGCCGCAGTGCCCGCACTCGGTACGCGGCCACGAGCGGCTGGTCCTTGCCGCCGGAGTCGACGAGCAGGACGCCGTCGGGGCCACTCAACTCCCCTTCGGTATCTGCCGGGCTCCCCGCGCCGGTGTTCGCACGCAGGGTTTCCAGCAGCCGCCGTACCGTTCCGTCGTCCAGGAACGGCAGGTCGGCGGAGAGCACGACGACGTACTCCGCGGTGGTGTGCCGCAGCCCGGCGTCCAGGGCGGCCAGCGGCCCTCCGCCCGGCGGGTCCTCACGGGCCCAGAGCACGGGCCTCGCGGTCGCCCGCCGCTCGGCCACGACCACCGTGGTGGCGGCGCCCGCGCAGGCGGTCAGCACCCGGTCGAGGAGCGCCCGGCCGCCCACGCGCACACCGGGCTTGTCGGCGCCACCGAGCCTCCACGCGGCGCCGCCCGCGAGCACGACGGCGTCGTACGGAAGACCTGCGCCGGGGTCGCCCGGGGCCTCGTACGCGTTCATCCCCCGAGTATGAGCGCCCGAAGGATCATTGCCATCCCCCTGGACAGCATGTGGACGCGGTGTTCACAGGGTCCGCAGCAGCACCGCCGGCTGTTCCACACAGTCCGCGACATAGCGCAGGAAGCCACCCGCCGTGCCGCCGTCGCACACCCGGTGGTCGAAGGTGAGCGAGAGCTGCACGACCTGTCGCACCGCCAGCTCGCCCTGGTGCACCCAGGGCTTGGGGACGATCCGGCCGACGCCCAGCATGGCCGCCTCGGGGTGGTTGATGATCGGCGTGGAGCCGTCGACACCGAACACGCCGTAATTGTTCAACGTGAAGGTGCCGCCCGTGAGTTCCCTGGGCGTCAGCGTCCCGGTCCGCGCGGCCTCGGTCAGCCGCGCGAACTCCGCGCTCAGCGACTCCGCGCCGCGCGCGTGCGCGTCCCGTACGACGGGGACGACGAGCCCACGCTCGGTCTGCGCCGCGAAACCCAGGTGCACCTGGTCTAGCTGGACGACCTCACGGGCCTCCATGTCGACCGTCGAGTTCAGCTCCGGGTGGCGGGCCAGCGCGGCGGTGCAGATCCGGGCGAGCAGCGCGAGGAGGGAGATCTTCGGGCCGCCGGCGGAGTTCATCGCCGCGCGCGCCTGCATGAGTTCCGTGGCGTCGGCGTCCACCCAGCAGGTCGCGTCGGGTATCTCCCGACGGCTGCGGGAGAGCTTGTCGGCGACTGCGCCGCGGATGCCTCGCAGGGGAATACGGGTGCCGTGCGGAGATGCGCCAAGCGCGGTCGCAGGCTGATGGGGGGACTGGGCCAAGGGTGCGCCGATGGGCGCGACGGCCCCGTGGCCGACGGCCGGAGCCCGGAGGGGTTTCGCGGCAGCGGGTGCCCGCACCTGACCGGTCGCCGCCGCACGCAGCGCGTACTCGACATCCGCCCGCAGGATCAGCCCGTCGGGTCCGGAACCCTCCAACTCCCGCAGATCCACGCCGTTCTCACGCGCGAGCCGCCGTACGAGCGGGGAGATGACCGGCACGGGACCATCCCCGATCACCGCCACGCCACCACCATCGCCGTCGGCCGGGCGGTCGTCGGCAATCCTGCCCGGGCCGTACCGGCCATCGGTGACCGGGTGGTCCCCGTCGCCGGACCGCGCGGCAGGACCGCCCCCGGCCCGTCCGAGCTCACGCCCTCCGTTCACGGCGGCCACCACGCTTGCGGCATCCGCCGATACGCCTGTCCGCGTACCAGTCGGAGTCCCGGGGGCCCGCGATGCCGGCGCGCCCGTCACACTCGACGGCCGCACCCTCCCGCGCCGCGCCGGAGGCGCCGCCGTGCCGTACCCCACCAGCACGTTCCCGGATCCCTCGTCGCCCTCGCCTGAGTCGGCCGCGCCCACCGCGACTGTCAGGAGCGGCTCCCCCACGGGCAGTTCCGTGCCCTCCTCGCCGAAGCGGGCGGTGACCACACCCCCGTACGGGCAGGGCACGTCGACCATCGCCTTGGCCGTCTCGACCTCGACGACGGTCTGGTCGACTGCGACGACGTCTCCGACCTCCACCAGCCAGCGGACGATCGTCGCCTCGGTGAGCCCCTCCCCGAGGTCGGGAAGCCTGAACTCCAGGACCTGCGCCATCAGCTCTCCGCCTCCCATTGCAGACGCCCCACGGCGTCCAGGATCCGGTCGACGCCAGGCAGGTGGTGCCGCTCCAGCATCGGCGGCGGATACGGGATGTCGAAGCCGGCCACGCGCAGCACCGGTGCCTCCAGGTGATGGAAGCAGCGCTCGGTGATGCGTGCGGCGATCTCCCCGCCCGGCCCGCCGTACCCACCCGACTCGTGTACGACAACAGCGCGTCCGGTCCGCCGTACCGAAGCCGAGACCGTCTCGTCGTCGAACGGCACCAGGGAGCGCAGGTCGACGACTTCGAGGTCCCAGCCCTCGGCCCGCGCCGCCTCGGCGGCTTCGAGGCAGACGGGCACGGACGGCCCGTACGTGATGAGTGTGGCGCTCCGGCCGGAGCGCCGCACCATCGCGCGGCCTATCGGTTGAACGGCCGGCGGCTCGTCCGGGTTCCAGGAATCCTTCGACCAGTACAGCCGCTTGGGCTCCAGGAAGACGACCGGGTCGTCGGAGGCGATGGCGGCGCGCAGCAGACCGTAGGCGTCGGCGACCGTCGCGGGCGTGACGACATGGAGCCCCGGAGTCGCCATGTAGTACGCCTCGGAGGAGTCGCTGTGGTGCTCGACGCCGCCGATGCCGCCGCCGTACGGGACACGGATCGTGATCGGCAGCGGCATGGCGCCCCGGGTGCGGTTGCGCATCTTCGCGACATGGCTGATCAGCTGCTCGAACCCCGGGTAGGCGAACGCGTCGAACTGCATCTCCACGACCGGCCGCAGCCCGTACATGGCCATGCCGACGGCTGTCCCGAGGATGCCCGCCTCGGCCAGCGGCGTGTCCGTGACGCGGTCCTCGCCGAACTCCTTGACGAGCCCGTCGGTGACCCGGAAGACACCGCCGAGGGCGCCGACGTCCTCGCCCATGACGTGGACGGCCGGGTCGGCGGCCATGGCGTCGCGCAGCGCCCGCCCGAGGGCCTGCGCCATGGTCGCCGGTTTGAGGGCAACGGTCGTCATCGCCCGGCTCCTTCCGGCCCGTGCGCCTCGGCCGCCAGCTCCGCGCGCAGTTGCGCCTCCTGCTCACGCAGTTGCGGTGTGGGCTCGGCATACACATGGGCGAACAGATCCATGGGGTCGAGCACCGGGTCCTGGTTCATGCGCTCACGCAGATCCGCGGCCATCGTCTCGGCATCCTCGCGGGCGGACCGCATCGCGTCCTCGTCGAGCAGCCCGCGCTCGGTCAACTCGTGCTCCAGGAGCGCGATCGGGTCGTGCGCGCGCCAGGTCTCCACCTCGGAATCGACTCGGTAGCGGGTCGCGTCGTCGGCGTTGGTGTGGGCGTCGATGCGGTACGTCACCGCCTCGACGAGCGTCGGACCGCCCCCCGCGCGCGCACGGCGGACGGCTTCGCTCAGCACCTCGTGCACGGCCGCAGCGTCGTTGCCGTCCACCAGGCGGCCCGGCATCCCGTAGCCGACGGCCTTGTGGGCCAGCGACGGGGCGGCGGTCTGCTTGGCGAGCGGTACGGAGATCGCGAAGCCGTTGTTCTGGACGAGAAAGACGACCGGGGCCTGCCATACGGCGGCGAAGTTCAGCGCCTCGTGGAAGTCGCCCTCGCTGGTGCCGCCGTCGCCGACCATCGCGAGGGCGACCACGTCGTCGCCCTTGAGCCGGGCGGCGTGCGCGAGGCCCACGGCGTGCGGGAGCTGGGTCGCGAGGGGGGTGCACAGGGGCGCGATCCGGTACTCGCGGGGGTCGTAGCCGGTGTGCCAGTCGCCGCGCAGGAGGGTGAGCGCCTGGACCGGGTCGAGGCCGCGGGCGACGGCGGCGAGCGTGTCGCGGTAGCTGGGGAAGAGCCAGTCGCGGTCCTCCAGCACGAGCGCAGCGGCGACCTCGCAGGCCTCCTGGCCCGTGCTGGAGGGGTACACGGCGAGGCGGCCCTGCTTGGTGAGGGCGGTGGCCTGCGTGTTGTAACGGCGGCCGCGCACCAGCTCCGCGTACAGACGGCGCAGCAGCCCCGGGTCGGCCTGCGCGGCCGCCTCGGTGCCGAGCACGCGGTACGGCAGCGCGTCGGGCAGCAGCGGCGCGGGGTCGGTGCGGGGCTGCCAGGCCGGCGGCGGCGTTGGCCGGTAAGCGCCTCGCTGCTCCATGACCGTCATGACGGCACCTCCTCGTGGGAGACGGCTTCAGACGCGTCACGGTTGTGATGCGCCTCACCTACCGATTGTTCGGTCGTCGGCACATTTTGGCTACAGACCCCTTCAAGCTGTGGACAAACGGTTCTGCACAGCCTGAAATGGACGCAGTACGTCCATGGTAGGGAGGCGGGGGGACATGGCACCTGAACAAATGGCCGAGCCGCCGGAGGCCGGCCCCGCCCTTCCACCCGCCCGTCCCCTCGACGCCATAGATCAGGACATCCTCCAGATGCTCCAGGCGAACGGCCGTGCCTCGATACGCTCCGTGGCCGAACGTGTCCATGTGTCACGAGCCAACGCCTACGCGCGTATCAACCGCCTCATCGAGGACGGCGTGATCCGCGGCTTCGGGGCGCGCGTGGATCACGAACGCGCCGGGCAGGGCACCTCGGCGTACGTCACCCTGAAGATCGTGCAGAACTCCTGGCGCACGGTCCGCGAGCAGCTGAGAGTGCTCCCCGGCGCCTCCCACATCGCCCTGGTGGGCGGCGATTTCGACGTGCTCCTGCTGGTGCACACCCCGGACAACAAGGCCCTGCGCGAACTGGTGCTCACCCGCCTCCAGGCCATCCCGGAGGTGCTCAGCACCCGCACACTGCTGGTGTTCGAGGAAGAGGACCTGGAACCGCAGTCCTGAACGCCCCGGTGACCGGGGCGTTCAACCGAGGGACGCCTTGGTGACCCGGGAGGTCAGGACTCCTTGCGCAGTCCCCCGAAGACCAACTGCGCCACCGCGTCGGCCACTTCCCGCTCGTCCATGCCCCGCCCGTCGGGCCGGTACCACTCCACGATCGAGTTGATCATTCCGAACACCAGCCGGGTCGCGAGCCGGACCTCCACGTCGCCGCGTACGTCACCGTCCGCGGCCGCCGCCTTCAGCAGCTCGGCCACCTGGTGGTCGAAGTCGCGGCGCCGCTCCAGGGCCCACCGCTCGGTGTCCGTGTTGCCGCGCACGCGCAGCAGCAGCGTCACGTACGGCAGCTCGGTGGTGAGCACCTCGACCATGCGGCGCACCACGTACTCCAGGCGCTCCACGGCACGCCCCACGCGCGCGTGCTCCTCGTCGAGGATCCCGAAGAGGCCGTCGAGGGCCCGGCTGACGGCCCTGCGCAGCAGCTCTTCCTTGCCGGTGACGTGGTGGTATATCGACGATTTGGAGATGCCCGCCGCCTTGGAGAGGTGCTCCATGGAGGTGCCGTCGTAGCCGCGCTCGATGAAGACCTGGACGGCGACGGAGAGGAGGGTCTCCGGGGTGTACGTGTCGCGCTTGGCGGTGGTCATGAGGTGCCCTCCCGCTTGTCAACCGTGTTTCCGTGACGGTACAGCGCCAGTGAGGGCGCGTAGCGGCCGGAGGGTTCGCGCAGATGCAGCTCTTCCAGGAGGTCGTGCGCCCAGGCGCTGCCGAGCCTGCGGCTCCACTCGAAGGGGCCCAGCGGGTAGTTGACGCCGAGCCGCATCGCCGTGTCGATGTCCTCCTCGGTGGCCACTCCCTTGGCGACGGCGTCGTGCGCCAGGTCGACGATCCGGGCCACGGTCCGGGCGACGATCATGCCCGGGGCGTCCCCGATGACGCTGACGTCCTTGCCCAGCGCCTGGAAGAGGCCGATGGCCTCCGCGAGCGTCCAGGGAGCGGTGTCCTGGCAGGCCGACAGGGCGATCCTGGTCGCCTTCCGGTAGTCGAGCGCCAGGTCGAAGTAGACGACGTCACGGAACTCGACGGAAGTCTGGCCGTCGGCGAGGACCAGCTGACCGCCGCTGGGCAGGACCAGGCGGGTGCCGTGGTCCTCCTCGTCCTCACGGACCTGGATGCCCGCCTCGCGGATCAGCGGGAGGAGCTCGGCGGCCGGGCCCAGATCACCCTCCACGAGGACGTACGCGGGCGCCTGCGCCTTCTCGGCAGTGTGCGGCTCGGGGCGCTCGGCGTCCTCCCCGTAGTCGTACCAGCCGTGTCCCGTCTTGCGGCCGTGCCGGCCGGACTCGACCAGCCGCCGCTGGGCGAGCGAGGGCGTGAAGCGCACGTCCTGGAAGAAGGCCTGCCACACGGAGTGCGTGACGGACTCGTTGACGTCCTGGCCGATCAGGTCGGTCAGCTCGAAGGCGCCCATCCGGAAGCCGCCGGACTCGCGCAGGATCGCGTCGATGGTGGCCGGGTCGGCGGCCTGCGACTCGAACACCGCGAAGGCCTCGGCGTAGAAGGGCCGCGCGATGCGGTTGACGATGAAACCGGGGGTGTCGGCGCAGGCGACGGGGGTCTTCCCCCAGGCGCGTGCGATCTCGTACGCGTGCGTGGCCGACGAGAAGTCGCTCGCGTACCCGGAGACGACCTCCACGAGGGGCAGCAGCGGCGCCGGGTTGAAGAAGTGCAGTCCGACGAGGCGGCCCGGGTTGCGCAGGGCGCCGCCGATGGCCGTGACGGACAGGGACGAGGTGTTGGTGGCGAGCAGGCAGTCGTCCCCGACGATGTCCTCGAGCTCGCGGAACAGCCGCTGTTTCACCTCGAGTTGTTCGGCCACCGCCTCGACGACCAGCGCGCAGTCCGCGAGGTCTTCCAGCCTCCCGGCCGGTCGCAGCCGATCGCGTGCGGCGTCCCGGTCGGCGCCGGTGAGCCGGTCCTTCTCGACGAGCCGGTCGAGGCGCGCGCCGATCGCTTCGGCCGCCGCGCCGGCGCGCCCGGGGACGGCGTCGTAGAGCCGCACGGAGTGGCCCGCGAGCAGCGCGACCTGGGCGATGCCCTGCCCCATCGTGCCGGTGCCGACGACGGCCACGGGGCTGCTGAGGTCGAGTGCTGTCATGCTCGCGATCCTCCCGCACAGGGTTTTCCACAGATACGGCGGACCCCCTTGCCCCGACCGATCGTTCGGTTAATCTAACTCTGAATGCCCGCCCGTCGCCCACCACCACCCTGCCAGAGACGCTTCGAGCCGCACCTTCTGAAAATCCTGCCCAGATTCACAGCTCAATCCACAGCTCGATGAAGAGCTGCTTCGAGGAGGAGTTGGTCCCTGATGGCCGCCGAACTCACCGCGCACCAGCTGATCGCCCAGCACCGGCCCACCCTCGACCAGGCGCTGGAAGCGATCCGCACGCGCGCGTACTGGTCCCCCCACCCCGAACACCCCAAGGCGTACGGCGAGAACGGCAGCCTGGGCATGGCGGAGGGCAAGGCCGCCTTCGACGCCCTCCTCGGCACCCGCATCGACCTCGGCCAGCCCGGCACCGACGACTGGGTGGGCGGCGAGGTCTCGCCGTACGGCATCGAGTTGGGTGTCACCTACCCGCACGCGGACGTCGACGTGCTGCTGCCCGCCATGCGCGCGGGGCAGCGTGCCTGGCGCGACGCGGGCGCGGAGGCGCGTGCCGCGGTCTGCCTGGAGATCCTCAAGCGGATCAGCGACCGCACCCACGAGTTCGCACACGCGGTCATGCACACCAGCGGCCAGGCCTTCATGATGGCGTTCCAGGCGGGCGGCCCGCACGCGCAGGACCGCGGCCTGGAGGCGGTGGCGTACGCGTACGTGGAGCAGGTCCGCACGCCGGACAGCGCGGAGTGGGTCAAGCCCCAGGGCAAGCGGGACCCGCTCACCATGACCAAGCGGTTCACGCCCGTGCCGCGCGGCATCGCCCTCCTGATCGGCTGCAACACCTTCCCGACGTGGAACGGCTATCCGGGCCTGTTCGCCTCCCTCGCCACCGGCAACGCCGTGCTCGTGAAGCCCCACCCGCGCGCGGTGCTGCCGCTCGCGCTCACCGTCCAGGTGGCTCGCGAGGTGCTCGCCGAGACGGGCTTCAACCCGAACCTGGTGGCACTGGCCGCCGAGCGCCCCGGCGAAGGCATCGCCAAGACCCTCGCCGTACGGCCCGAGATCCGGATCATCGACTACACCGGCTCGACGGCGTTCGGCGACTGGCTGGAGGCCAACGCCCGCCAGGCGCAGGTCTACACGGAGAAGGCCGGCGTCAACACGGTGATCGTGGAGTCGACCGACAACTACAAGGGCATGCTGTCCAACCTGGCCTTCTCCCTGTCCCTGTACAGCGGCCAGATGTGCACCACCCCGCAGAACCTGCTGATCCCGCGCGACGGCATCACCACGGAGGAGGGCCCCAAGTCCTTCGACGAGGTGGTCGCCGACCTCGCCAAGTCGGTCGGCGGGCTCCTGGGCGACGACGCCCGCGCCAACGCGCTCCTCGGAGCCATCGTGAACCCCGACGTGAAGGCCCGCCTGGAAGCCGCCTCCGGCCTCGGCGAAGTCGCGCTCCCCTCACGGGAGATCAGCAACCCGGAGTTCCCGGACGCGGTCGTCCGTACACCGGTGATCGTGAAGCTCGACGGCACCAAGCCGGACGACGAGGCGGCCTACATGAGCGAGTGCTTCGGCCCCGTCTCCTTCGCCGTCGCCGTCGACTCGGCGGCCGACGCGGTGGACCTGCTGCGCCGCACGATCCGCGACAAGGGCGCGATGACGGTCGGCGCGTACACCAGCTCGGAGGAGTTCGAGCAGGCCGTGCAGGAGGCCTGCCTGGAGGAGTGCGCCCAGCTCTCGCTGAACCTCACGGGCGGCGTGTACGTCAACCAGACGGCCGCGTTCTCCGACTTCCACGGCTCGGGCGGCAACCCGGCCGCCAACGCGGCCCTGAGCGACGGAGCGTTCGTCGCCAACCGCTTCCGCGTGGTGGAGGTACGCCGGGACGCGTAGGGCCTGTCTGACAATTCCCGTCGTCGCCCGGAGGGCGGCCTCGCGCCCGCTGCGGCAGCAGCTCGTGTCGCAGTAGGTGCGTGCTCTCGGCGTGCCGGGCGTAGACCCTCGTACTGGACGTACTTGGGTCTGCGCCCGGTACGGCGAAGGGGGTCCCCCCGCCCGAGCCGGGCGAAGCCGGTTCGAGGGTGGGGGCGCGTGCATGGCGTCGCGAGGCAGACGGGAATTGTCAGACAGGCCCTACCCCTCAGGCCGTCGCGCCCCCGGTCGCGCTCCAGTGGAACAGCGTCATCGCAACGCTGGTCGCGAGGTTGTAGCTGGAGACCTGGGGGCGCATCGGCAGGGACACCAAGTGGTCGGTGCGGGCCCGGAGTTCGGCGGACAGGCCGCTGCGCTCGGAGCCGAAGGCGAGGACCGCGTCGTCGGGGAGCTTGAGCCCACGGATGTCCTCGCCCTCCGGGTCCAGCGCGAACACCGGGCCCGGCGGCAGCTCGTCCACCGTCAGCCGCTCCACGGCGGTCGCGAAGTGCAGGCCCGCCCCGCCGCGTACGACCGTGGGATGCCAGGGGTCGAGCGAGCCCGTCGTGACCACCCCGGTCGCCGCGAAGCCCGCCGCGAGCCGGATCACGGCCCCGGCGTTGCCCAGGTTGCGCGGGTTGTCGAGGACCACGACGGGCGCCGGACGCGGCATCCGGGCCAGCGTCTCCAGATGGGCCGCCCGGGACGGACGTACGGCGAGAGCGGCCACCGAAGTGGGGTGCGGACGCGGCACCAGGGCCTTCAGCGTCGCCTCCGGGACCTCCACCAGCAGCCCCTCGACGGCCTCTCGTACGTCGGGGGCCAGGTCGTCGGCCAGCGCGAGTGCCGCCTGCCGATCGGTCGTGACGGCCACCGGGATGCGGGCCTGGAAGCGCAGCGCGTGCTTGAGGGCGTGGAAACCGTCGAGCAGTACGGAACCATCCGCGAGGCGGTGCCAGGCTCGTACGGCGTCCTGGGGGTCCGTGACGCCGGGTGTTCCGAGCCTGCCGTCGGGGTCGTTCATGCCCTGAAGCCTACGTGCGTGGGCTCGGCCGGATCCGGGGCGCTCGGCTGCTGCTCGCGCGGACCCGGCAACGTACGGCCGCCGTCACCCGAAAACAGCTCTCCACGCGCGCGTGTGACCCATCCGCCGAGGCGCCGCAGGAACGACGTCGGCAGGAACACCGCGTCGGCGGCGATCATCGCGAGCGAGAAGAACGGCAGCCCGAGCACCACGGCGATCACCGCGTGCTCGGTCATCATGACCACCAGGAGCACGTTCTTGACCCGCCGGTTGAACAGGGTGAACGGGAAGGCGACCTGGGCGATGACCGTCCCGTACGTCACCAGCATCACGATCGTGCCGTACTGCGTCATCAGGTCGGACAGAGCCGGCCAGGGCGAGAAGTAGTCCAGGTGGAGCGGGTAGTAGACCGCGGTGCCGTCCTGCCAGCGCGAGCCCTGGATCTTGTACCAGCCGGCGGTCGCGTAGATCAGACAGGCCTCGGCCATGATCACGACCAGGGCCGCGTTGTGCACGAGGTTGGCGACGACGTCCAGCAGGATCCGGGGCTCGGCGGCGCGCACGCTGCTGCTGACGGCCCACCACAGGGCCTGCACCGCCCACAGCCCCCAGAAGACCAGCAGCCAGCCGCCACTGAGCCGTCCCGCGAAAGTCACCGTCGCCAGCGCGAAGCCGAGCACCCCCCACAGCGCGGGGCCGACCCGGTCGGGCCCGACACGCTCTCCACGCGCGCGTGCCTCCCGCCCGAGCCGAGCCCGCCGCGCGTCCAGCGAGCACACCTGGCCGCAGCGCGTGAACACCAGGTAGATCGCCATCAGGTGGATGACGTTGTCGCCGCCGTCCCCCATGAAGACGCTGCGGTTCTGCAGCGAGAGCACGCCGACCATGAAGAGCACGGACATCGTGCGGGTCCGCCAGCCCAGCAGCAGCAGGAGACTAGACAGGGCGGCGAGGGCGTAGACGATCTCGAACCAGATCTGGCTGTCGGACCACATCAGGGCCGTGAAGGCGTGGTTGTTGGCGATGAGCTGCTGGGCGATGTCCCAGCTCCACGGCCCGTCGGGCCCGTACATCTCCTGGCGGTGCGGATACTCGCGCAGCAGGAACAGCAGCCAGGTGACGGAGAATCCGATACGGATCACGGCGCTCTGGTAGGGGCCGAGGGCCGCCCCGGTGACCCGGCTGATGCCGCGCGAGAGCGACAGGGCGTAACGGTTCATCGGGCGCTCGCCTCCGCCGTCTCCTGCTGCCGGTCGCCCTCGGCGACGGACCACCAGGGCAGTTCGCGGAGCACGGGCTTGTCGGACACCTGCTCCTGGCTCCACTCGGGCGGCGTCACGTTGGTCGTACGGGAACGGACCTGGACGCTTTCGACGACGGCGTCCTTGCCGCCGGCCTGCAGGCGGTCCAGGCGCAGCACGACGACCCGGCGCAGATAGCGCTCGGAGAGGTCACCGCGCATGCCCGAGGGGCGGTTCTCGGCGTCGTGCGAACTGACGTAGAAGTCCCAGGACCGGCGCAGTTCGTTCTGATCGGTGTGGCTCGGCAGCAGGTTGCCGTCGATGGCCGCGCCGTCGAGCGCCGACAGGTCGTACCACCCGGTCTCGCGGCTGGTGCCGTCCGGCGTACGGACCTGGGCGCGCACCTGGACGGCGATGTTCTGCTGCAGGGGGTTCGGCGCGAACAACTTCCAGTTCTGCTCGAACTCGGGGTAGATCCACTCCTCGATCGCCGTGCCGTGCTGCTTGGTGACGGTGTTCGAGGGCGCGAGGTGCAGGAACACCATGCCGAGATGCACACAGGCCGTGACCGCGACGACCGCGAGGGCGAGGGCGGCGGCGATCTGGTAGCCGGGGGAGAGGGCGGCTATGCCGGTGGGGGCGAGTGTGTCGCCTGGCGCGGTTCCGGCCGGGACCGTGGGTTCGCCTTCGGTGAGTCCGCCGGGCACGTTGGACGCGTCCGGAGCGTTGGGCAGGTCAGTGGCGGTGGACACCTCGCGGGTGTCGGGCGTGGAGGGGATATCAGGTGCGCCGGGAGTGTCGCGCCTGGCAGGCGCGGGCCCGTCGGGCGGCGCGTCCGGCGCTTGCCGGCCGTTCGAGCCCTCGTCGTACGCGTCCATTCCGCCCCTATCCCGATCCGGTCACACTCCCCACCACCGAGGCCGCGCGGCGTCGTCGTACCGCCCGCGAGCCCCACGCTGCGGCGTTCGCACGGGAACGGTACTCAGGCCAGATCGCCCGGCACAGCCCCATGAGCCACAGCGGCCACATCAGCCGCCAAGAGGTTATCCACAGCGGTTGACACCTTACGGCGACTCGTCTCACCATTGAATCCGGGCAGACCGAACGATCGGTCTGCAAGGGGGAGAGTCATGGCCGATGCCAGTCGCGGGTGACGCAGCCGTGACCGGCCGCTCCCTTCGGTTCCCTTCTCGTAGAACCTGTTCTATCTTGACGCTCCGTCAGATCAGGTGCCTGCCTGGTCTGTTGGCCGGTTGGCCGGTGCATGGGAGGACGGGACCGTGGACTTCACCTTCACCGAGGAACACCAGGCGGCGGTCGAGGCGGCGAAGGCGGTGTTCTCGGGGGTCGCGCCGGACGGGGTGCCCAGCCCCGCACTCACCGCGGGCGCCGTGGCCGAGGACTTCGACCGGGCACTGTGGGCGAAGCTCGCCGACGCGGACCTGCTGAGCCTGCTCCTCGACGCGGAGTACGGCGGGGCAGGTCTCGACGCCGTCGCGCTGTGCCTGGTGCTGCGTGAGTCGGCGCGGGTGCTCGCACGGGTGCCGCTGCTGGAGAGCAGCGCGGCAGCGGTGGCCGTGCAGAGATACGGCGGCGAGGAGCTGAAGGCGGAGGTACTCACGCGGGCGGGCCGCGGCGAGCTGGTGCTGACCGTCGCCGCTAACGGCCGCAGCGGCCATGACGGGGCCGAACTCGCCGTGACCGCACGGCAGGACGGTGAGGCGTGGGTGCTGGACGGGGTACAGACCGCCGTTCCCTGGGCGCAGAACGCCGACTTCACCCTCGTACCCGCGCACACGGCTGCAGACAGGACCGTCCTCGCACTCGTGCCCCGCGTCCACGAAGGAGCCGTACTCGCCGAGCAGATCTCCACCAGTGGCGAGCGGCTCGGTGAACTGCGCTTGGAGTCGGTACGGATCGCCGCCCGGGATGTCATCGACGCGGACGGTGCGTGGGAGTGGTTGCGCGAGCTGCTGACCACCGGGACGTGCGCGCTGGCGCTCGGGCTCGGGGAGGGCGTGCTCGGGATGACGAGCGAATACACCAGCAAGCGGGAGCAGTTCGGGTTCCCGGTCGCCACGTTCCAGGCGGTCGCCGTACAGGCCGCCGACCGCTACATCGACCTGCGCGCGATGGAAGTGACGCTCTGGCAGGCCGCATGGCGGATCAGTACGGGGGCGGGGTGTGCGCTTCCGGCGTCCGGAGACGTGGCCGTCGCCAAGATCTGGGCATCGGAAGGGGTACGGCGGGTCGTGCAGACCGCGCAGCATCTGCACGGAGGGTTCGGCGCCGACACCGACTATCCGCTGCACCGGTACCACGCCTGGGCCAAGCAGCTTGAGCTGGCGCTCGGGCCGGCGGCGGCGCACGAGGAGGCACTGGGCGATCTGCTGGCCGCCCATCCGCTGGGCTGACCGCACGCCCGCCGCCCATCCGGGCGGCCACCTGGGCTCACGCTCGTGCCGGGGCAGGCAGCCGACGCCTCCCCCGGTACGGGTGCGGTCGTTTCAGCCGTTTCAGTTGCTTCAGTCGCTTCAGTCGCTTCAGTCGCTTCAGTCGCTTCAGTCGCTTCAGACCACGAAACCCGGCTGGCCCTTGTCGTCCACCACCGGGCGGCCGGTGGCTGCCCAGACCTGCATGCCGCCGTCGACGTTCACCGCGTCGATGCCCTGCTGGACCAGATACATCGTGACCTGCGCCGAACGGCCACCGGAGCGGCAGATCACGTGGACCTTGCCGTCCTGCGGGGCCGCCTCGGTCAACTCGCCGTAACGCGCGACGAATTCGCTCATGGGGATGTGCAGCGCCCGCTCGGCGTGACCTGCCTCCCACTCGTCGTCCTCCCGGACGTCCAGCAGGAAGTCTCCGTCCGCGAGATCCCCGACCTCGACCGTGGGCACACCAGCTCCGAAACTCATAACTCCGACGCTACCTGACCCCACAGACAGCCCGATCCCCCGCGGACATCCCGGCCGATCAGCTCCAGCGAGCCCGATCAACCGGCTTCAGGTAGTCGGCTCGACCGCTTCAGGCAGTCGCTCGACGGGTTCAGGAAGTCTGCCCCGTCAACTCGGCCAGCTCCGTCTCGCGCTCGCCGACCTGGGTCAGCAGCTGTTCGGCGATCTCCTCCAGGAGCCGGTCGGGATCCTCCGGAGCCATCTTGAGCATCGCGCCGATCGCGCTCTCCTCCAGCTCGCGGGCGACGAACGTGAGCATCTCCTTGCGCTGGGAGAGCCACTCGAGCCGGGCGTAGAGCTCCTCGCTACGGCTCGGCTTCCACTCCTCGGGCACGGGACCCGCGGCCCACTCCGCGGAGAGCTCCCGCAGCAGCGCCTCGTCGCCCCGCGCGTACGCGGCATTGACCCGGGTGATGAACTCGTCGCGCCGCTTGCGCTCGTCCTCGTCCTGCGCCAGGTCGGGGTGGGCCTTGCGGACGAGCTCACGGAAGAGCTTGCGGGCCTCGTCACTGGGGCGCACCCGCTGCGGAGGCCGCACCGGCTGATCCGTCAGCATCGCCACAGCCTCCGGGAACAGTCCCTCGGAGTCCATCCAGCCGTGGAACAGCTCCTCGACGCCCGGCATCGGCATGACCCGCGCCCGCGCCTCGTCCGCCTTGCGGAGGTCCTCCGGGTCTCCGGTGCGCGCGGCCCGCGCCTCGGCGATCAGCGCCTCCAGCTCGTCGAGCCTGGAGTACATCGGCCCGAGCTTCTGGTGATGCAGCCGCGAGAAGTTGTCGACCTCGACCCGGAAGGTCTCCACGGCGATCTCGAACTCGATCAGCGCCTGCTCGGCCGCCCGCACGGCCCGCTCCAACCGCTCCTCGGGCCGCGCCACACTCTCGGTTCCCGTCTGCTCCGAGGTCCCCTGCTCCGACGTCCCACCGTCGGTGCCGGCCTGCTGAAGCGTCTCGCCATCGGGCTCCGCCTGCGAAGACGCCTCACCCTCGGCGCCGACCTGCTGGGACGGCTCGCCTCCGGGCTCCTCCTGCGAGGGCGACCCGCCCCCAGGCTGCGCCTCGTAGGACCTTGCCACGGCGGACCCGTCCGCCGCGCTCTCCAGGGCACCGGACTGCTCCCGCGCCCCCTCGTCGATGGGCTCGGACTGGCTCTGCTCGGCTTCCGGCGTCGTCACCCGACCAGCGTAGGCCACGGGGCGTCGGGGTTACTCGGGACCACTGCGTCGGGACTACTCGGGACGACTGCTTGGGGGGCCTCCCCCTCCCCGCCCCCACCCCTTCCCCCACCCCTCAAACCCCCAACTCAGCCTCAATCCGCCCCGCCCGCACAGCCCCCACCAGCTCCGCGTGATCCGCCTCGGTACGGTCCGCGTACGCCACCGCGAACGAAGCGACTGCCTCGTCCAGCTCCTCGCTCTTGCCGCAGTACCCGGCGATGAGGCGCGGGTCGGCGCTGTGGGAGTGGGCGCGGGCGAGGAGGGCGCCGGTCATGCGGGCGTAGTCGTCTATCTGGTCGGCGGCGAGGGCGGCGGGGTCGACGCTGCCCTTGCGGTTGCGGAACTGGCGTACTTGGAAGGGGAGTCCGTCGACCGAGGTCCAGCCGAGCAGAATGTCGCTGACGACCTGCATGCGCTTCTGGCCGAGGACCATGCGGCGGCCCTCGTGCGGCACGTCGGGTATCGCGTGGCCGGCCGTCACCAGGTGCGGGAGCAGCGCCGAGGCGCGTGCCTCCTTCACCTGGAGGACGAGGGGTTCGCCGCGGTGGTCCAGGAGCAGGACGACGTAGGACCGGGTGCCCACACTGCCGGTGCCGACGACACGGAAAGCGACGTCGTGCACGGCGTACCGGGCGAGGAGGGGAAGCCGGTCCTGCGACAGCGTCGTGAGGTACTCCTCCAGTGACGCGGCCACCGCCGCCGCCTCCGCGTCGGGTATGCGGCGCAGCACCGGCGGCGCGTCCACGAAGCGTCGGCCACCGCCTTCCACGGCCTCCGTCGACTTCGCCGCGAACCGCCCGCTGGTGTTGCCCCGCGCCTTCTCGGAGACCCGTTCCAGCGTGCCGAGGAGATCGTGGGCGTCGGTGTGCGAGACGAGTTCTTCGTCCGCGATGGCGTTCCACGCGTCCAGCACCGGGAGCTTCGCGAGCAGCCGCAGGGTGCGCCGGTAGGCGCCGACCACGTCGTGTGCCGCCTTGCGGCAGGTGTTTTCGTCCGCCCCGGCTTCCCGGCCCGCGAGCACCAGCGAGGTGGCGAGGCGCTTGAGGTCCCACTCCCAGGGGCCGTGCACCGTCTCGTCGAAGTCGTTCAGGTCCATGACGAGGCCGCCGCGCGCGTCCCCGTAGAGGCCGAAGTTCGCCGCGTGCGCGTCGCCGCATATCTGGGCGCTGATCCCGGTCATGGGGGTGCGCGCGAGGTCGTAAGCCATGAGGCCCGCCGAACCGCGCAGGAAGGCGAAGGGCGTGGCCGCCATCCTGCCGACGCGTATCGGGGTGAGCCCGGGGATCCGGCCGCGGTTGGACTCCTCCACCGCGCTCACGGCGTCGGGCCGGCCGGCGTCCGTCGTGAGCTCCGCGTGCGCGGCGCGGGGCACGGGGCCGCGCAGGGCCTTGCCCTCTTCCTTCGGCGAGCCCTGATGGGGCGATGCCGCGAATCCACGTACCGCAAAAGCCCTGGACACCTGCTGCGGCCGCTGCGCTTCCTGCGCCGGACCCGCTGTACCTGGCTCGGTCACTCCGACCGCCTCCCCCGTGCATGAACATCAACTCGTCATGACCGTACAGCCGGTCATGGAAAGGCGTCAGACCCTGTGGACAACTCGGAGCCTGTGGACAACTCCACAGGCTCCGGGAGATCAGCGGCGTACCGCCCACGTCACCGCGGGCACGGCCCGCTTTCCGGCAGATGCCTTTCCGCCCAGGACCCGAGTTCCTTGAGCGCGGGTTCCAGTGCGGCGCCCGACTCCGTCAGCCGGTAGGAGACCCGCAGCGGGGGGCCTTCGTCGACCTCGCGCACGACCAGTCCCGCCGCGCCCAGTTCGGTGAGCCGGTCCGAGAGCATCCGTTCGCTGATGCCGGGGATCGCCCTGCGGAGGTCGGCGAAGTGGACGGGCCGTTGCAGCAGCACGGAGACGACCAGGCCCGTCCAGCGCTTTCCGAGCAGCTGGAACACCCGGGTCATGCCGTCGTCGACCTTCTGGCACGGCCCTGTGTCCTCGCGGAATCCCGGTTCTGGCATGGCTCCAGAGTACTGCGCCCACACAAGGGGATGAAAAAAAGTAAGTAGCTGTGTTATCTATAGTCGAGTACGAAAAAGAAGCCCGCTCGCCAGGCTCGGCTTCTCACTTTCTCGGCCGACCACGCCGAGCACGTCGACCACGCGCCGACGACTCCCCCCAGCCCCCTTGGAGATCCCCATGGCCACCCTCCTTCTCATCGACTCGTCCGTGTTCCCGGGCTCCGCCTCCGCCTCCCGCACGGTGACGGACGCCTTCCGCAAGGCATGGGAGGAGCAGCACCCCGAAGGCACCGTGATCTACCGCGACCTCGCCGCGAACCCGGTGCCGCACATCACCGCCGACGCCCACTCCGCCGGTTTCGCCGCCCCGGACGCGCACACCCCCGAGCAGGCCGCCGCCTTCGCGGAGCGCGTGACGCTCATAGAGGAGCTGGAGCAGGCCGACGCGATCCTGATCGGCGCCCCGATGTACAACTACGCGATCCCGTCGACCCTCAAGGCGTGGCTGGACAACATCGTCCTCATGGGCCGCACCGCCATGACGGAGGACTCGAAGGTGAAGGGCACCCCGGTCACGGTCGTCGCCAGCCGCGGCGGCTCCTACGCGCCCGGCACCCCGCGCGAGCCCTACGAGTACGTGCGGAACTACCTGGAGGCGGTCCTGCGCGACACCCTCGCCCTGGACCTCGATTTCATCGTCCCGGAGCTCACGATGGCCCCGCACAACCCGGCGATGGCCGAGCTGATCCCCCTCTTCGAGGCCTCGCGCACGAAGGCCCTCGACGACGCGGCCGCCAAGGCCAAGGAACTCGCCGAGCGCCTCGCCGCGTAACCCCGCGGAACCGTTCGTAACCCTTAAGAGCGCGACCGCACCACCGCACGCCCCGTGTGATTGTCCTCACGCAGAACGATCAACAGGACAATCACACGGGGCGCCGCACTTAAGACCCCGGAGCTGCAAGAACCGGACAACGCAAAAGCCCCGCAGGTCCAAGACCTGCGGGGCTTTCAGCTGGTGCGCGAGGGGGGAGTTGAACCCCCACGCCCTTGCGGGCACTGGAACCTGAATCCAGCGCGTCTGCCATTCCGCCACTCGCGCATTCTCTGTGTCGTCCGTCTCGCACCAAGTGGTGTGAGCGCCTGCCGACATCGAGAAGATTAGCACGCTGATCGGGGTGGATTCACATCCCTTTCCCGGGGCCCGCGCCCCCGTGCGGACCGCGCCCGCACCCCCGCGAGACGACGTCCGCACCCCTCCCGGACAGGGGCTCCCGCCCAGGCCACCTCCCCCGCACCGTCCACAGCGACGGCCGCAAGTTTCAAGCAGAACCGGTTCACGTATCAACCTCGTACCGGTCCTGGGCATCTACCCAGGAGCAGGACAGCCCGCACAGTCAGGTGCGGGACACTGGTCGCGGACCGCCTCTACGATCCTTGGCAGGAGTAGCGCCCGCAGGAGTTCGAAACGGCACCGCGCAGGGAACTCGGGAAGGGACTCCGGAAGCCGTCGACACCCGTCGACCGGGCCGACAGGGGGAACCAGCCGATTTCCCGACGCGTGGATACGATCAGTAAGCAGTACGAGCACGACCAGCGCTACGAGCAGCACCCGCAGCACGAGCAAGACCCGCAGCACCAGGATGACGACAGCAAGCTGTACCAGGACGGCTACGAAGGAGGAGGTGCCCCATGGGAGTCCTGAAGAAGTTCGAGCAACGTCTCGAAGGTCTGGTCAACGGCACCTTCGCCAAGGTGTTCAAGTCCGAGGTCCAGCCCGTGGAGATCGCCGGAGCGCTCCAGCGCGAGTGCGACAACAACGCCACGATCTGGAACCGCGACCGGACCGTCGTACCCAACGACTTCATCGTCGAGCTGAGCACGCCGGACTTCGAGCGCCTCAGCCCCTACTCGGGGCAGCTCGGCGACGAGCTCGCCGGCATGGTGCGTGACTACGCGAAGCAGCAGCGGTACGCGTTCATGGGCCCCATCAAGGTCCATCTGGAGAAGGCCGACGACCTCGACACCGGTCTGTACCGGGTGCGCAGCCGTACGCTCGCCTCCTCCACCAACCAGCAGGCCCCGGAGCGCGCCCCCGCGGCGCCCGCCCCGGGCAGGCCCGGCGCCTACGGCTATCCTCCGGCCGCCCAGCCCGCAGCAGCTCCGCCCATGCCGGCCGCCCCGCCGCCCGGCGTCCGCGGCGGACCCGCGCCCATGGGCCAGCGGCCCACCGCGGCACCGGGCGTGCAGCCCGGCGGCCGGATGCGGCACTGGATCGAGGTCAACGGCGCACGCCATCAGATCTCCCGCCCGACGCTGGTGCTGGGCCGCAGCACCGAAGCCGACGTGCGGATCGACGACCCCGGCGTCTCGCGCCGGCACTGTGAGATCCGGACCGGAACGCCCTCTACTGTCCAGGATCTCGGGTCCACCAACGGCATCGTGGTGGACGGGCAGCACACCACCCGCGCTACGCTCCGCGACGGCTCGCGGATCGTCGTGGGCAGCACCACCATCATTTACCGGCAAGCCGAAGGGTGAAGCGGGGGCAATGTCAGAGCTGACCCTCACGGTCATGCGGCTGGGTTTCCTGGCCGTTCTGTGGCTGTTCGTGATCGTGGCCGTGCAGGTCATCCGCAGCGACCTGTTCGGAACGCGTGTCACACAGCGCGGATCGCGACGGGACGCCAACAGGCAGCAGTCGGCCGCGCGCCAGGCCGCACCACCGCCGCAACGCCAGCAGGCCGCGGCGCCCAGTGGCGGCAGCCGCCAGCGTCGCGGTGCCCCCACCAAGCTCGTCGTCTCGGAGGGCACCCTCACGGGCACGACGGTCGCCTTGCAGGGGCAGACCATCTCGCTGGGCCGCGCGCACGACAGCACCATCGTGCTGGACGACGACTACGCGTCCAGCCGTCATGCCAGGATCTACCCGGACCGGGACGGCCAGTGGATCGTCGAGGACCTCGGCTCCACCAACGGCACGTATCTCGACCGGAACCGATTGACGACCCCCACACCGATTCCGCTGGGCGCGCCGATCCGCATCGGCAAGACCGTCATCGAGCTGCGGAAGTAGTACGACAATGAGCGAGCGGAGCGAGCACGCAGCGGCGGTCCACGCCTTGGACGCCCGCGCGCTCCCGACCGGAGGGTGGGCACCGTGCGGATGTACCCGGAGCCGACGGGCGAGGTGCGCATGAGTCTGTCACTGCGCTTCGCCGCCGGATCGCACAAAGGCATGATCCGCGAGGGGAACGAGGACTCCGGCTACGCCGGTCCCCGTCTGCTCGCGATCGCCGACGGGATGGGCGGCCAGGCCGCCGGTGAGGTCGCCAGCTCCGAGGTGATCTCCACGATCGTCGCGCTCGACGACGACGTGCCCGGCTCCGACATCCTCACCTCGCTCGGCACCGCCGTGCAGCGAGCCAATGACCAGCTGCGGATGATGGTCGAGGAGGACCCCCAGCTGGAAGGCATGGGGACGACCCTCACGGCCCTCCTGTGGACCGGTCAGCGGCTCGGTCTGGTGCACGTCGGCGACTCCCGCGCGTACCTGCTGCGGGACGGCGTACTGACGCAGATCACGCAGGACCACACCTGGGTGCAGCGCCTCGTCGACGAGGGACGCATCACCGAGGAAGAGGCCACCACGCACCCGCAGAGGTCGCTCCTCATGCGCGCGCTGGGCAGCGGCGACCACGTCGAGCCGGACCTCTCCATCCGTGAAGTCCGCGCCGGCGACCGCTACTTGATCTGCTCCGACGGACTTTCCGGGGTCGTCTCCCATCAGACGATGGAAGACACCCTCGCCAGCTACCAGGGCCCGCAGGAGACCGTGCAGCAGCTCATCGAGCTCGCGCTGCGCGGCGGCGGCCCGGACAACATCACGGTCATCATCGCCGACGTCCTCGACATCGACGGGGGCGACACCCTCGCCGCGCAGCTCTCCGACACCCCGGTCGTCGTGGGCGCCGTCGCCGAGAACCAGCATCAGCACCAGATGCACGACAACGACGCGATGCAGACGCCCGCAGGGCGGGCCTCCAGCCTCGGCCGGCCCGTGCCCGGACAGGGCGGCGGCGGCGAGTTCGGCCCGCCCGGCAGCGGCGACACCACGGGTTACGTGGACACGAGCGGCTTCGGCGGCTACTCCGACGAGGACTTCGTCAAGCCGCGCACCGGCCGCAAGTGGCTGAAGAGATCCTTCTACATCGTGCTCGCGCTCGCCGTCGTCGGCGGCGGCCTCTACGGCGGCTACCGCTGGACGCAGACGCAGTACTACGTCGGCACCAAGGACGAGCACGTCGCGCTGTACCAGGGCATCAGCCAGGACCTGGCCTGGGTCTCGCTCTCGAAGGTGGAGAAGGACCACCCCGAGATCGAACTCAAGTACCTGCCGCCGTACATGCAGGAGCAGGTCAAGGCGACCATCGCCGAAGGCGGCCTGAGCGACGCCAAGTCGAAGATCGACGAACTCGCCCTGCAGGCCTCCGCCTGCAAGAAGGACTCCGAGCGCCGCACCGCCGAAGCCGAGAACAACGCCAAGACCGGTGAGGGCGAGGCCGGCGGGACCACGGGAACCACAAAGACCTCCCTGACGTCCAAGGCCACACCGACGCCGACCCCCTCGGCGTCCTCGTCCACGTCCACGACCGCACCCACTCCCACACCCGGCCCCAGCCTCTCCGACGAAGAGCAGAAGCTGGTCTCGCTGTGCGGTAAGCAGTAAGCAGCCGTGAGGGGCCCTGTCACACCATGAGCAGCAGTACGAACTCGCCGACGCACCACACCTCCACCATCGGCTCGATCGGCACACCGAGCCGACGCAACACCGAGCTGGCGCTGCTGGTGTTCGCCGTCGTCATCCCGGTGTTCGCCTACGCCAACGTAGGCCTCGCCATCAACGACTCGGTGCCGCCCGGCCTGCTGAGCTACGGCCTCGGCCTCGGCCTCCTCGCGGGCGTCGGCCACCTCGTCGTACGCAAGTTCGCGCCGTACGCGGACCCGCTGCTGCTGCCGCTGGCGACGCTGCTGAACGGCATCGGCCTGGTCGTCATCTGGCGCCTGGACCAGTCGAAGCGGCTCCAGGCGAGCGACGACTTCGTCCAGGCGGCCCCTCGCCAACTGCTGTACTCCGCAATGGGCGTCGCCCTGTTTGTGGCCGTACTGATCCTCCTCAAGGACCACCGCGTTCTGCAGCGCTACACCTACATCTCCATGTTCGGCGCGCTGGTCCTGCTGGTCCTTCCGCTGGTCCCGGGGCTCGGCGAGGACATCTACGGCGCCAAGATCTGGATCTCGGTCGCCGGATTCAGTATCCAGCCGGGTGAGTTTGCGAAGATCATCCTGGCGATCTTCTTCGCCGGTTACCTCATGGTGAAGAGAGACGCCCTGGCTCTGGCCAGCCGCCGCGTCATGGGTCTCTACCTGCCACGCGGACGGGACCTCGGCCCGATCCTGGTCGTCTGGGTGATCTCGATCCTGATCCTGGTCTTCGAGACCGACCTCGGTACGTCGCTGCTGTTCTTCGGAATGTTCATCGTCATGCTGTACGTCGCCACCGAGCGGACCAGCTGGATCGTCTTCGGTCTGCTGATGTCGGCGGCCGGCGCGGTAGGCGTGGCTTCGTTCGAGACACACGTCCAGCAGCGCGTCCAGGCCTGGCTCGACCCCATGCGCGAGTACACCCTCAGCCAGCAAGGCGTGTTCGGACACACCGAGCAGTCCATGCAGGCCCTGTGGGCCTTCGGCTCCGGCGGCACCCTCGGCACCGGGCTCGGCCAGGGCAACTCCGACCTCATCGGCTTCGCCGCCAACTCCGACTTCATCCTCGCCACCTTCGGCGAGGAACTGGGCCTGGCCGGAATCATGGCGATCCTGGTGCTCTACGGCCTGATCGTGGAGCGCGGTGTACGCACGTCCCTCGCCGCCCGCGACCCGTTCGGCAAGCTCCTCGCCGTGGGCCTCTCCGGCGCCTTCGCCCTCCAGGTCTTCGTCGTCGCCGGCGGCGTCATGGGCCTGATCCCGCTGACCGGTATGACGATGCCGTTCCTGGCATCCGGAGGATCCTCCGTCATCGCCAACTGGGCCCTCATCGGCATCCTGATCAGAATCAGCGACACCGCGCGCCGCCCGGCACCGGCTCCCGCTCCCAACCCCGACGCCGAGATGACCCAGGTGGTCCGCCCGTGAACAAGCCCCTGCGCCGGATCGCGATCTTCTGCGGGCTCCTCGTCCTCGCCCTACTCATCCGCGACAACTGGATCCAGTACGTCCAGGCGGACACTCTGAGGTCTGACCCGAAGAACCGCCGCGTCGCGATCGAGCGTTACGCCACCCCGCGCGGCAACATCATCGTCGACGGAAACCCGATCACCGGATCCGCCAAGACCAGCGGCGACAGCTACAACGACTTCGAGTACAAGCGCACCTACAAGGACGGCGCCATGTGGGCGCCCGTCACCGGGTACGCCTCCCAAGCCTTCGGCGCCACCCAGCTGGAGTCCATCGAGGACGGCATCCTCACCGGCAACGACGACCGGCTCTTCTTCCGAAACACCCTCGACATGATCACGGGCGAGTCGAAGCAGGGCGGCAACGTCGTCACCACCCTCAACGCCGCCGCGCAGAAGGCCGCGTACGACGGTCTCCTCAAGCAGGGCAAGGGCGCCGTCGCCGCGATCGACCCGGAGACCGGTGCGATCCTGGCCCTCGCCTCCACCCCCTCGTACGACCCCTCCACGTTCGCCGGGAACTCGACGAGCGTCGACGGCAAGGCCTGGACGGCGCTCCAGAAGAAGAACGACCCCAACGACCCGATGCTCAACCGGGCGCTGCGCGAGGTCTACCCGCCGGGATCCACCTTCAAGGTGGTGACCGCGGCCGCGGCTCTGGAGAACGGCCTGTACACGTCCGCGGACGAGAAGACCGACTCCCCGCTGCCGTACACCCTTCCGGACACCACGACCGAGCTGAAGAACGAGGGGAACATCCCCTGCAAGGACGCGACCCTGCGCGAAGCGCTCCGCGTCTCCTGCAACACCGTCTTCGGCAAGATCGGCGCCGACCTCGGCAAGGACAAGATGCTGGCGGAGGCCGAGAAGTTCGGCTTCAACTCCGAGCAGTTCACGCCGGTCCGCTCCAGCGCCTCCGTCTTCCCCGAGAAGATGGACAAGCCGCAGACCGCGCTCAGCTCGATCGGCCAGTTCGAGACCGCCACGACCCCGCTGCAGATGGCCATGGTGGCCTCGGCCGTCGCCAACAACGGCACGCTCATGAAGCCGTACATGGTCGACAAGCTGCAGGCTCCGGGCCTCGACGTCATCGAGCAGACCGAGCCCGAGAAGATGAGCGAGCCGCTGTCCTCGGAGAACGCCGGGATCCTGCAGTCGATGATGGAGACGGTCGTCAAGGACGGCACGGGCAAGAACGCTCAGATCAACGAGGACGGCGTCACGGTCGGCGGCAAGACCGGTACCGCCCAGCACGGCGTCGACAACAGCGAGAACCCGTACGCGTGGTTCATCTCGTATGCCAAGCTCAGCGACGGCAGCACACCGGTCGCCATCGCCGTGGTGGTCGAGGACGAGAGCGCCAATCGTGACGACATCTCTGGTGGCGGCCTCGCGGCCCCCATCGCGAAGAGTGTGATGCAGGCAGTCATCGACAGCAACAAGTGACCCCCGTCACGTCTCCTTCACATCGGTGCACGTTGGGATACCGGTCCTGTATCGGGTGACGATAGTGGCCAGGTCACAGAAGGCGAGCCGGGTACGGTATGCCCGGACAGCACACCGCCCGACCACACAACGGCGGTCGGGACCGACGGAGAGGGCTGGTAGGTAGCTATGGAAGAGCCGCGTCGCCTCGGCGGCCGGTACGAGCTGGGCCAAGTGCTCGGCCGTGGTGGCATGGCGGAGGTCTACCTCGCGCATGACACCCGGCTCGGGCGCCAGGTGGCGGTGAAGACGCTGCGAGCCGACCTCGCGCGCGACCCGTCGTTCCAGGCCCGGTTCCGCCGGGAGGCCCAGTCGGCCGCCTCGCTCAACCATCCCGCGATCGTCGCCGTGTACGACACGGGTGAGGACTACATCGACGGCACGTCCATCCCGTACATCGTGATGGAGTACGTCGACGGGTCCACGCTGCGCGAGCTGCTGCACTCGGGGCGCAGGCTGCTGCCCGAGCGCACCCTGGAGATGACCATCGGGATCCTCCAGGCCCTGGAGTACTCCCACCGCGCCGGCATCGTCCACCGTGACATCAAGCCCGCCAACGTCATGCTCACGCGCAACGGCCAGGTCAAGGTCATGGACTTCGGCATCGCCCGCGCCATGGGCGACTCCGGTATGACGATGACGCAGACGTCCGCCGTCATAGGCACGGCGCAGTACCTCTCGCCGGAGCAGGCGAAGGGCGAGCAGGTCGACGCGCGCTCCGACCTGTACTCGACGGGCTGCCTGCTCTACGAGCTGCTGACCGTCCGCCCGCCGTTCATCGGCGACTCCCCGGTCGCGGTCGCCTACCAGCACGTACGCGAGGAACCGCAGCCCCCGAGCGTCTTCGACCCCGAGCTCACGCCCGAGATGGACGCGATCGTGCTGCGGGCGCTCGTCAAGGACCCGGACTACCGCTACCAGTCCGCCGACGAGATGCGCGCCGACATCGAGGCCTGCCTCGACGGCCAGCCCGTCGCCGCCACCGCGGCCATGGGCTCCGTGGGTTACGGCGGCTACGGCGCCGACCAGCCCACCACGGCCCTGCGCTCCGCGGACGCCGGCGCCACCTCCATGCTTCCCCCGATGAACCCGGACGACGGCAGCTACGGCTACGACGACCGCCCCGACCGCCGCCGCCAGAAGAAGTCGAACACCTCGACGATCCTGCTGGTCCTTGCGGGAGTCCTCGTCCTGGTCGGCGCGATCCTGATCGGCAAGTACGTGTTCCCCGGGGACAACGCGGCCGACACGAACGTGAAGGTGCCCGCCCTCGTCGGCGAGACCAAAGCGGACGCCACGAAGCTGTTGACCAACAGCGACCTCGTGGTGGGAACAGTCACGGAGCAGGCCTGCGAGGACCAGCCCAAGGGCAACATCTGCTCGCAGGACCCGGTCGCCGACACCAAGGTCGACAAGAGCAGCACCGTCAATCTGGTGGTGTCGACGGGGGCGCCGAAGGTCACGGTTCCGGACGTCACGGGCGTGCAATTCGAGAAGGCGGAAGCCCAGCTCACCGAAAAGGGCTTCAAGGTCGAGAAGAAGGAAGAGGAGTCCGACCGGACCCCAGGTGTCGTGTCGGATCAGGACCCCGCGGGTGGCACGGACCAGGAAAAGGGAACGACGATCACCCTGACCGTGGCCATCGAGAAGAAGAAGTCCACGGTCCCGGACGTCACAGGCAAGAGCTGTGACGAGGCCAAACAACAGATGACGACCAACAACCTGGTCGGCACGTGCGTCGAGGTGGAGACCGACGACGGCAACCTGGTCGGCAAGGTCATCCAGACCGTCCCGACAGTCAACTCGCAGGCCGACCCCGGGTCCAACGTGCAGATCCAGATCGGCAAGGCCAAGACCCAGACCGCCGTGCCGAGCGTGGTCACCCAGACCGTGCAGCAGGCGAGGCAGACGCTTCAGGCGGCCGGCTTCAACGACATCGAGTTCGCCGACGGCAGCGACGAGAGCGACAACGCGATCGTCACCGCTCAGGACCCGGTCGCGAACACCCCGGTCGACGATCCCGACAACACGACGGTCACGCTCACGACCGTCAGCGTCAACGGCAACAACGGAGGCAACAACGGAGGCTTCTTCGGCGGCTCCACCGGATAGGTGGCCCGCCCGGGGAACTGACTCCGCCCAGCACGACGGCCAAGGCCCGGCTCCCTCTCAGGGAGCCGGGCCTTCGTCATCTAGGCCTGCTCGTGCGCGAGCACCCCGAGGAAGCCTGCTCACTCATCGACCTGCCGGATGGATCATTTTCGGCTATCTAACAGGCCGGTGACCGGGTGACCGGGGTCCCTCACCCGTGCGTACCGGTGCACGGCCTTCAGATCGCCCCCACCAGCGATTACGCCGGGCCCACGCTCTCGGCGACGTCCGGAGCGTGGAGGATTTCCACGATCTCCCCGTCAGTCTTCTTCACGGTGCTCCAAGTTCGGTCGGTCTCACTGACCGGGCAGTACTGAGCCAACCCCGAGGTGATCATCTGTACGAAATCGACATAAACAAGTCCACGGAGAGGGAAATCAGCTATCCGCAGAGAGATCCCTCCTGTCCGTCTACAAGGTTCTTGAGTTGTTTGCCCATGGCAAGCAAGACGACTGAATATCGATCAACTGTGCGACATATTGCTGGTGGTTGCCCAAGTTTTTAGGCAGCATCGGCAATCGATCATCAGGAGGCCCCCTCCGAGGGAGATCAGGGCCACTGGCAACTAACAGGGAGAAAACAATATGAGAACTCGCACGCGCATAGCCACCACCTGCGCCGCGGCGGCTGTGGTCACGATCGCGTTCACCGGTCAGGCGTCCGCGGCGGAGACCGCCAGCTGCTCGACGACGGGGGCGCGAGGCAGCATGGGGGCGACTTATCCCACAGGGGACCAGTGGCCGTACAAGGAGTTCAAGATCGCGCTGTCGGTTACGGACACGTCCGCTGACGGGCACCACGTACGGGTTCGCTTCCTCAGCAAGGCGGTCGGGACCAGTGCAACCACGACGTGGGCGTGGCACTCCCTCACCTCGGGCTCGGGCGAGACCCTCACGCTCAGCACCACCGCCCAGACCTCGTGGGGCATTGAAGCCACTGGGGTCGAGGTAGCTCGCTTCGAAGGAAGCACCAAGCTCAACTCCTGCACCGACTGGTCCTAACCGGCGGCCAGATTGGGCACGCTTCCGGGGACGGCCCCGGTCCGTCAGACTGCTGCCCTCGGGCGCTGCAAGTCGTCCTGGACAACACCGCATCTGCCCGGCGCTTCCTACCGCCCGCGGAGGCACCCTGTCTCAGCAGGCGTCCGGCAAGATCACCGACCTGTTCGGCGTGCCCCGGTCGACGGTGTACAGCCACCTCATCAAGACCAAGACCGTGCCCTGCGGTTGAGAAGACAACTGTCACGAAGCCCTGAAAGCTACCCGTGGGTTATTCCTCCCTGGTGTCTCGGCTAAGCACACTCCAGAAGTCTTGCGCATAAAGGGAGTTGAGGCCGTCGGGGCCAGGGGCATTGACACGGCACTCGCCGGGCGTTCGATCGAGGTGTCAGCAACGTCCGCCCGCCCGGCGAGGTTTTGGTCAGTGTGCGCCCACCCATCGGGTTCGCCAATGCATCCGCCACCGAGAGTGAGTGGCTACGCAACCTGCGGCGGGGTCCATAGCGGTGGGCAGCGTGAGCGGTGACGGTGCTTCTGCCCCTTCAGGGCCTGCCACCGGAGCAGATCGCCGCGCACTGGAAGGCCGCTTTGGTGACAGTTCAGTTCCTTCGGCGGCGTCCGCTCACTGTCCGCCTTGTCCACGCGGACCAGTTCGCCCCACACGAATGTACCGGTGGCGGGACGTTTTCACCGGTGCGTACGTCTTCAGGGTGGCGTACCGGCACGTCTTCTTCCTGTCGGACTCCTTGGCCACCGACATTCCGCCGCAAGCCTGCGCATGCGTCCATAGTGTCTTCATATGTCATGACTCGTTGATCGAATGGGGTGGGGTGCCGAAGCTCTGCCCTGGCCATACGGCCACACTGTGAATGGAAGGGCAGAACGTGATCAACGAATCGGCTCTGGTGGAATCGAAGGCTCTGCGAGGCAGCGCGCTGGACCGCACGGACGTACTCGCCAGAGTGAAGGCGCTGTCGCTACTGCCGGACGGCACGCATGTGACGACGGCGATGCTGGCGGCGTACTTCCAAGCGGGCATCAAGGCCATCCGCTCCCTGGTGGTCGACCACCGAGCAGAACTGGAAACCAACGGCTATCGGGTTTTGGCAGGTTCAGAACTGAGCTCCTTTAAGGAGCTCAGTGGGATCGAGTCGCACACAGCCTCTCTCGCCATCTTCTCTCGCCGCACAGTCCTCAACGTCGCCATGCTGCTCCGAGAGAGCGAAGTCGCACGTCAGGTGTGTGTCTACCTCCTCGACATGGAGTACGTGGCGCGTACACGCCCTGTGGATAACTCCGTCCAGGCGGACGCCACCGACCTCGATGACCGCATCGACCAACGCATCACCCACATCCTCGGCAAGACCGTCGTCCCCATGTTCAACGCCCTGATCGAGACATCGGGCGAGTACCGCAGGGAGCTGATCGCCCTGCGGGCAGGGGTCCAGACCGTCGAGCGCAGGCTCCGCCAGCATCACGCCAGGCTGCAACGCCTGGAAAGCCATCGAGAGGACCGCCCTCTCGCCGGAGTCATGGCCGCCATCGACGTCATGAACGGCCGCGAGTTCGAGGAGTACGTCGCCGAACTCCTGCGCCGCGACGGCTGCACTGACGTCGTCGTACGGGGCGGCAGCGGAGACCGAGGGGTCGACATCACCGGTCTCACGTCCGACAGGCGAGCGGTGGTCGTCCAGTGCAAGAGATTCGCGCCCTACCTCTCCGTCACCAGCCCCGCCGTCCAGAAGTTCATCGGAGCGGCCAAGGTGCTGCACTCCTCGGAGGTGGCGCTCTTCGTAGCGACGTGCCCGTTCACCCGTGACGCCCTGAACGTCGCCACCGACGGCGGCGTCATCGCCGTACACCGCGGACTGTTGGAGGAATGGAGCGCCGGATCAACACTGGCGGTTCTGGAATAGTCGCGCCACGACACAGCAAGGCCCGAAGCCGCAAGAGATAGTTGCGGCTTCGGGCCTTCGTCATCGTAGGTGACTGAGCCCCTCGCAGAGGCTCAGTCACCTCACCCCAGTTCCTTCGGCGGCGTCCGGTCGCTGTCGACCTTGTCCACCCGCTCCAGCTCGCCCCACACCACGTACCGGTACCGGGAGGTGTACACCGGCGTGCACGTCGTCAGCGTGATGTAGTGGCCCGGCTTCGTCTTGCCGGACTGCTTGGGGACGGACTGGAGGACCTTGACGTTGTACTTCGAGGTCTCCGGGAGGATGGCGTAGACCTTGTAGACGTACCAGTTGTCCTTGGTCTCGTAGACGATCGAGTCGCCCTTTTTGAGCTTGTCGATGTTGTGGAACTTGGCGCCGTGGCCGTCGCGGTGGGCGGCGAGCGTGAAGTTGCCGTTCTTGTCGCTCGTCGGCAGGGGGGACTTGACTGGGTCCGTGTAGTAGCCGGCGACGCCGTCGTTGAGCACCTTGGACGACGTGCCCTTCTCGACCAGGACCTCGCCGTTCTTCATCGCCGGGACGTGCAGGAAGCCGACGCCGTTCTTGGTGTCCAGGGCTCCCGGGCCGGTGTCCGCCGCGGCCCAGTTGTCGCGGACCTTGTCGCCCTGCTTGTCCGCCGCGCGGTCCGCGACCACGTTCGTCCACCACAGCGAGTAGACGACGAACAGACCCAGCACCAGACCCGTGGTGATGAGGAGTTCACCGAAAACGCTGACCGCCATCGCCAAGCGGCCGGAGCCGCGCCGTCGCGGTGCGGGCGCCGGCTCCTCGACGTCCGTGCGCTCGTCGTGGTCGGTCCTCGCTGCCACTGTGCATCTGCCCCGTCTGGTCTGTCTCGGGTTGTCCCATGTGCTTCTACCGAGTGCTTCTGAGTACTGCCGCCGGCCGCTCCTACTGGACGAGCGCTTCCGGCTTTCCCTCGCTGCGCGGCCGGTCCTCGACCATCTTGCCCCACACGATCATCCGGTACTTGCTGGTGAATTCCGGCGTGCAGGTGGTGAGTGTGATGTAGCGGCCCGGCCCGGTGAAACCCGAGCCCTTCGGCACCGGGTCGATCACGGCCGTGTTGCTCGGACTCGTCACCGGCAGGATCGACGTCATCTTGTAGACGAAGTAGTCGTCCTGCGTCTCGACGACGATCTCGTCGCCCGGCTCGAGCTTGTTGATGTACCGGAACGGCTCCCCGTGCGTGTTCCGGTGCCCCGCGAGCGCGAAGTTGCCCGTCTTGGCGTCCGGCATCGCCGTCTTCAGGCTGCCCTCGGCGTAGTGGCCGACCATTCCGCGGTCGAGCACCTTCGACTTGCTCGTGCCCTCGGCGATCGGCGTGACCACGTCCAGCTTCGGAATGTGCAGGATGGCGAAACCCTGCCCCGGCTCGAACGTCCCCGGGTTCCCCTTGCCGGTCGCCCAGTCCTGCTGAAGGTTGTTCGCGGCCTTGTCCGCCTGCTGATGAGCCCGCACGTTCGACCACCACAACTGGTACGTCACGAACAGCAGCATCAGGACGCCGGTGGTGATGAACACCTCACCGATCATCCGGCTCACGATGACAGCCGCGCCGGGCTTCCGCGCCCGCTCCGCCCGTCGGGCCTCCATACGCGTCAGAGGGGCCTCAGCGGCCCTCTCCGCCGACTCCAGGGTCTCCTGGGACTCGGGGGACTCCAGGGGCTCCTGAGGGCCTCCGTGCCGCCCGTGGCGCCTGGCAGCCTTGCGCCGGGCGGCGCGGCCTCCGGGCGCGGACACGGCGGCGCTTCCGGCAGTGGTTCCGGCAGTGTTTCCTGCTATTCGGGGCGGGACCGGAATCGACTCCGGAACCCGCAGCGCCACCGTCTCGTCGTCCAACGGCGCGGGCGTCGCCCGCGGTTGCTCGTACGGCATGGGGCCCGGCCCCCGGTACGGCGGGGCGACCGGCTCGACGTACGGCGCGGCGACCGGTTCCTCGTACGCAGGCTGCCGCGGCCGCGTCGGCTCGGGCGCCGCGTACCACTCGTGCGCGTACCCCTCCGGGTCGTACCACTCCTGCTGCTGAGGAGTCCCCGGCACAGGGGCGGGCTGCTGCGGAGAGGTCTGCTGCACAGGGGGCTGCTGCAGAGGGGCGGGCTGCTGCGGAGGAATCCGCTGCTGACCGGTCGCCGGCTGCTGACCGGCGGCCTGCTGCCGCTGCCCCGGCAACGGATCCGTCAGCGGGTCGGCCAGTTGCTCGACCGCCGCCTCAAAAGCTTGCGCGCCCGCAATCGCTTCCGCGCTCGCGAGTGCCTCGGCGCCCTCGAACGCTTCGGCGCCCCCGTACGCGGCCTCGCCGCCGTAGGAGGAGCTCTCGCGCTCGGGGCGCAGCGCGGTCACGCCGTGGCCCTGCCCACCACCGGGGCGAGCCCCGCCGACCTCGCCACGGCCCCCTGGTCGCCGCACGCCACCAGCCAGTTGGCGAGCATGCGGTGCCCGTGCTCGGTCAGCACCGACTCGGGGTGGAACTGCACGCCCTCGACCGGGAGTTCACGGTGCCGCAGCCCCATGATGATCCCGTCGTGGGTACGGGCCGTGACCTCCAGCTCGGCCGGCACGGTCTCCGGCTCGGCCGCGAGCGAGTGGTAGCGGGTCGCCGTGAAGGGAGACGGAAGGCCCGCGAAGACGCCCTGTCCCTCGTGCTCCACGAGCGAGGTCTTGCCGTGCAGCAGCTCGGGCGCACGGTCCACCACACCGCCGTACGCCACCTGCATCGACTGCATGCCGAGGCAGACGCCGAAGACCGGGACGCCGGTCGCGGCACAGTGCCGGACCATCTCGATGCAGACCCCGGCCTGCTCGGGAGCGCCCGGGCCAGGTGACAGGAGCACTCCGTCGAAGCCGTCCTGGGCGTGCGCGGTCGACACCTCGTCGTTGCGCAGGACCTCGCACTCGGCGCCCAGCTGATACAGGTACTGGACCAGGTTGAAGACGAAGCTGTCGTAGTTGTCGACGACGAGAATCCGCGCGCTCACTGGTTGTCCACCGTCACATCGTTGAAGGGAAGCAGCGGTTCGGCCCAGGGGAAGACGTACTGGAACAGCACGTAGACCACTGCGAGGGTCAGCACGAGTGAGATCAGTGCCCTCACCCACGCGTTCCCCGGCAGATGCCGCCAGATCCAGCCGTACATGCCGTCCCTTCCGTCGCCGTACCGCACCAGACTAACGGCGTAGCGCCGCCGGTTTCCCAGCCTCCACAGGCTGTGTGGAATCCAGATGCGCCCAGACGATCAGCCGATGACTGTGCCCCCACTCCGGGTCGCACGTGGTCAGCGTGAGATAGCGGCCCGAACGCGTGTACCCGGACTTACGCGGCACAGGATCGATCACCTCAATGTCGGCGGGCAGCGTTTTGTACGGGCCTTGGTCGATCCGATACGTGAACCAGGTCGTCCCGTCCGTCAGCACCACCGCGTCACCCTTGCGGAGTTCGGGAAAGTCCTTGAAGGGGTCGCCGTACGTACGGCGGTGGCCGGCGACGGAGAAGTTCCCCGTCTGCCCGAGCTGGGCCGTGCCCCTGTAGTGGCCCAGCCCCTTCTTGAGGACATCGGTGCCGGTGCCTTCGAGCACGGGCTTGTTCCACGTGAAACCAAGCCGCGGGATGTACATCACGGCGAAGGGCTTGTCATACATGTACGAAGCCGGCGGCTCCGGAGCCGCGTCGGAGCTCTCTCCGGGACCCGGCGAGCTGGAGCTCTGTGGCGCGGCCGGCGGATTCACGCTCCCCTTCGACCACTGCTCCTGGAGCTGGTCGATCTGCCGGTCCATCGCGCTGTCGGCCTTCACGCCCGTCCAGAACAGCACATAGACCACGAAGAGCACGATCACAGTACCGACGGTGATGCACAGTTCACTGATCGTCCTGACGACCACTCGCACCGACACAGGGTCCCCCAGCGGCAGCAACTAATCAGGCACTACTCCGAGCCTCTTCGAGCTACTCCACAGGCTTGGCGTAGTGGAGATCCACTGTGCCCGAGTAGCCGGGAAGAGTCACCGCCCCGTCCTCGTCGACTTTCCAGCCGAGTCCGTAGACGTTGACGTACACCATGTAGTTCTGGATCGCCGGGGAGGCGGCGAGCGCCTCCTGGAGCTTGTCCGGGTCACCGATCGCGGTGATCTTGTACGGAGGTGAGTAGACGCGGCCCTGGAGGATCAGGGTGTTGCCGACGCAGCGGACGGCGCTCGTGGAGATCAGCCGCTGATCCATCACCCTGATGCCCTGGGCACCGCCCTGCCACATGGCGTTCACGACCGCCTGGAGGTCCTGCTGGTGGATGACCAGGTAGTCGGGCTGCGGCTCGGGGTAGCCGGGCAGCTTGGCCGTCGCGTTCGGCGGGGCGTCGTTGAGCGTGACCGTGACGGCCTCGCCCTTCAGCTTCTGGGTGCCCGCGTTCTTCTCCAGCGCCGCGAGCTTGGCGTCCTCGGCTGCCGTACTGCCGTCCTCCCGCCCGGCCAGGGTGTCGACGTCGTCACGCAGGACGCCGTTGGACTCGTCCAGCAGTCCGTTCTTGTGGCTGCGCTCCTGGATCAGGTCGGAGAGCTTCAGCAAAGAGGCGTCCGTGCGGATGTTGGTGCCCTTGGCCGTATTGAAACTGGTGAAAAAAATGAGGCCAGCGAGGGCGAAGACCGCTGCGGTGAGTACGCGAACGGGCCGGAAACGGCGCTTACCGGCAGGACTGGAACCTGTCCCGGGGGAGTCGGCAGAATTGCTCAACGTACCCTTATCTCCTTCGGCGCCGCGGAAGCACTACGCTAACGGACGCCCGGGGGAGCGCTCAGTGTCCCCTTGTACGCTGCCCCGGAGCCCGCCCAAGTTCCCTGCGCGGCCACGCAGCGCATCGACAGGAGAGACCCTCGTGCCGAAGTCACGTATCCGCAAGAAGGCCGACTACACGCCGCCCGCGGCGAAGCAGGCAACCAACATCAAGCTGACCAGCCGCAGCTGGGTCGCACCGGTCATGCTGGCCATGTTCCTCATCGGCCTGGCCTGGATCGTCGTCTTCTACGTCACGGACGGTTCGCTGCCCGTCGACGCGCTCGACAACTGGAACATCGTGGTCGGCTTCGGCTTCATCGCCGCGGGCTTCGGCGTCTCCACGCAGTGGAAGTAGCACTGCCGGAGGCAGCTCTGCCCAGGGCTATCCCCTGAGTTATCCACAGTCGCTGTTCGGTTGTCCACAGCAGGTGGAAAAAGAACGACGATCTGTGGATAACTCATCCAGTGTTGACGCCGGTGTGACTGACCTACCGGTATCCGGAAGCATGTTCGCCCCCTGTCCGACCTGGGAAAACCCAGGTGAGCGACAGGGGGCACATCTGTTCCCGCACAATATGCACAAGATCCGCCACGGTCTGTGGACAACACCGGCTTCTCAGGTGAGCTGAACGGTCCTCACCAGCGTGGTAACCACAACTGCGACCAGTACCAGGGCAGACACCCCGTACTGGATGAGGGCCCTCCGCTCGCGCGGCGCGTGGACCATGGCGTAGCCGATGACGACACCGGCGACGAGGCCGCCGATGTGCGCCTGCCAGGCGATGTTGCTCCACCCGAAGGTGAAGATCAGGTTGATCACCAGCAGGGCGATGACCGGGCGCATGTCGTAGTTGAGCCGGCGCATGAGGACGGCGGTCGCGCCGAAGAGGCCGAAGATGGCGCCGGAGGCGCCGAGCGACGGCTGGGTCGGGGCGGCGATGAGGTACGTGAGCGCGCTGCCCGCGAGGCCCGAGACGAAGTACAGGGCAAGGTAGCGGGCACGGCCGAGGGCCGCCTCCAGGGGGCCGCCGATCCACCACAGGCTGAGCATGTTGAACATGATGTGGATGTAGCTGCCGTGCAGGAACATCGCCGTCAGCAGCCGGTACCACTGCCCCTCCGCGACGCCCTGCATCTCGCCGGAGAGCCATGCCTGCCCGAACAGGTCGAAGCTGTCGGTGAAGCGGTCGCCGACCGACTGCTGGACCAGGAACGCGGCGAGGTTGATCCCGATCAGGACTTTGGTGACGAGCCGGGGGTCGGCGGCGATCTTGCCGCCCGCAAGGGTGCGGGGCTGGGCGGCCGTCGCGGGGTGACCGGTGCCGGAGCCGCTGCGGATGCAGTCGGGGCACTGGAAACCGACGGGGGCGTCGACACTGCACTCGGGGCAGATCGGGCGCTCGCAGCGGGTGCAGCGGATGCCGGTCTCGCGGTCCGGGTGCCGGTAGCAGGTGGGCAGGCTCCGGGCGTCCTGCGGTCCCTGATCCCCCGGGCCCTGTGGGTCCTGGGGGCTGCCTGGCGCCTGGTCCATGGGGGTCCCCTCACTCTGTCGTACGCAATGCACCGCCCCGTCCATCCTTACGGATGAACGGGGCGTTTGGTTCCCTGCGGGAGCGAACGGACTCTGCCGCGCGCACCCGGACGATCCCCCGGGGCTCAGTCCTCGATGCTCAGCCCTCAGGGCTCAGGTCGGGGCTCAGGCCTCGCGGGTCTCGACGACGACCGATTCGATGACGACGTCGTTGACCGGGCGGTCGGTGCGCGGGTTGGTCTTGGCGCCGGCGATGTCGTCGACGACCTTCTGGCTGACCTTGTCGGCAACCTCGCCGAAGATGGTGTGCTTGCGGGTCAGCCACGCCGTCGGGGAGACGGTGATGAAGAACTGCGAGCCGTTGGTGCTGGGGCCGGCGTTGGCCATGGCCAGCAGGTAGGGCTTGTCGAAGGCGAGGTCCGGGTGGAACTCGTCCTCGAACTGGTAGCCGGGGCCGCCGGTGCCGTTGCCCAGCGGGTCACCGCCCTGGATCATGAATCCGCTGATCACCCGGTGGAAGACCGTGCCGTCGTAGAGCTTGTCCTTGGACTTGGCCCCCGTCTCCGGGTTGACCCACTCGCGCTCGCCCGTGGCGAGTTCGACGAAGTTCCGGACCGTCTTGGGCGCGTGGTTCGGCAGAAGCCGGATTTCGATGTCGCCGTTGTTGGTCTTCAGGGTGGCGTAAAGCTGCTCAGCCACGATCTGCCTTCCGTTGCCTTCTTTTGACTCTCCGATCCTCGCACGGACCGGCCCACGCGTCGCCCGGCCACCACCTCCGGGCGAACAACCGCGTGCAGGGCTTGCAGAAATCCGGCCGAGTCCTCTCCGTACCGGGGCGCGTCGCGGCGATCCGTGGCATTGTCGACGACAAGCTCCCGTTGCCCCGTATTAATCCGCTATTGGACTTGATCGACACGTGAGCGGCTCTCGCTCTTAGTTCGCCCGGAGTCTCCGCCCATGACCCGGATGCCCGCCCTCACATGCCACGGCCCCCTCGGACGGGCATGATCCGGATAAGGGTGGAAAGGTGAACTGTGTGTCATTGGGGGTACTCAGAACCCCCGACGTACGCCACCGAGGAGGAGGAAACCCGTGACCCGCATCGACAGCGTGCGCGCCGCGAGCGGCTCGGCGAAGGACAGCGTGCTGCACGCCGCGGAAGTGGTGGCGCCTTACGCCGACACAGCCAAGGACAAGGCCTCGCACTATGCGCACGAGGCGCGTGTACGTCTCGCGCCCAAGGTGTCTCTGGCTGCCGAACAGGCCCGCGTCCAGTACGACGCCCATCTCGCCCCACGCGTTGAGCAGGCTCGTACGCATGTGCCGCCGAAGGTCGACCAGGCAGCTCACGAAGCCGCCGTCCGTACCCGCAAGGCGGCTCGTCAGGCCGCCGACTATTCCAAGCCGAAGATCGAGCAGGCGGTGGCCGCGGCCCAGCCCGTTCGGGAGGAGGCCACGTCACGTGGTGTGGCGGCACTCGCCGCGCTGCGTGGTCAGGTCTCGCCGAAGGAGATCCAGAAGCTGGTCCGCAAGCAGGAACGGCGGGCGAGGGTCGGCCGTCTCGCCAAGGGTCTGGCCGTCCTGGGCATTCTGGCGGGCGGCGCATTCGCTGCCTGGAAGTGGTGGGACAAGCAGGCCAACCCCGACTGGCTCGTCGAGCCGCCGGCCGCGACGGAGGTGCCCGAGGCGGCTCACCTGACGTCGGTCGACGGCAGCGGCCAGTCCGACCTGGACCCCGAGGTCCAGGCCAAGGAGGCCGAGGAGGAAGCGGCGGAGCGCGACGACCGCCACTGACCTTCCGTCCTGGGTTCGGATTCTGATCTCAACATCGCTGTGGGGCAGGAGACTTGAGGGTCTCCTGCCCCACAGCGATGTTTCACGTGGAACCGGGGCGAGTTTCACATGTGGGCGACGATGTTTCACGTGGAACCGGCGAGCGGGCAGTGCCGTGAGCCCGCGAGCGTCGCGCCGTCGCGCCGTCGCGCCGAGAAGGAGTAATGCGATGAGTGACGAAGGGGGCTTGGTCGTCTGCGGGCAATGAGACCAATGCCCCCGGGCCGCCCCACCCACCCACTCACCCACGCTGCGCCTTGCCATGCAAAAGCCCCTCCGACCTGCGTTTCCGCAGGTCGGAGGGGCTTTCCGGATGTGGAGCCTAGGGGAGTCGAACCCCTGACATCTGCCATGCAAAGGCGTTAAGGGTGGCTCTGTCACCTGCATGAATCCAGTTACAGGCCGGTTGAACAGGCAAAACGCGTCCCTGCGTTACCCGCAAGTTCCCGGCCTTTCCCGTCGCGATGTGTACGTCATGTGTACTGCGGCGGGCGGTCCCGGGGGTGGTTGGACACCGCCCGGGACCTGCGGCCGGACCCTCCCATAGCAAGGAATCCGAGCCATGAACAACGTACAGCCCAGCACGTCCGCCAGACTCCGCGCCAGGTTCGCCGACGAGCAGGCGGCGGCCCGCCGCTCCGTGGACCGCGCGTTCCCGGCCGTCGCCGCGTTCCTCGCGTCCGAGGATGCGCCGCAGCTCACCGACGCCGACGCGCTCGACGCCTACCGGAAGGTGTACGCCGAGGAGCGGACCCGGGTTATCAAGCTGCTCGACTCCCCCGGCGCGACCCTCACCGTCATGTGCCCGCCGTGGTGCGCCGACGACCACCAGGAGGACATGACGCGCGGCACGTTCCTGGAGGACTTCGCGCACCGCGGCGGAGAGGAAGCCCTCGCCCTGTCCGTGGACGGCGGCACCGAGGACGTCATCGTCACCGAGATCACTCAGTACCCGTTCGGGAAGACGCTGCGCACCCCCACGGTCGTCATGTGGCCCACCCTCGGCATGAACGCCGAGGCCGAGATGGGACCGGACGAGGTGCGCGCCTTGGCCGAGCAGGTCCGCACCTACGCCGACGCCCTCGCCGAGACTGCCGACGAACTGCTGAAGATCCGCGAGCAGGGCGAGGCGCGCCGCCGCGCCGACCACGAGGGGCGGTGGACCCGATGACACCTGCTCTGCGACTCGTGTACGGCTGCCCGAAGTGGTGCACCGAGGACCACACCATCCAGCAGGGCGAGGACCGCGAGTGCCACTCCGGGGAAGGCCTTGAGCTCTCCCTCCCGGACGGCACGCTCATGATGGAGGCCCGCCTGGTCCACGAGGCGGGAGAGAAGTTCCCGCAGCTGGCCGTGTTCGGGCCCGGCCTGGACGCCCTCAAGGTCGACGACGTGACGCTCCTGGGCGCGGACGAGGCGGCAGCCCTGGAGGCCGACGTACAGCGGTTCCTCCACCGCATCCAGAAGGCGGCCCGCTTCCTCCAGGGGAACCGACCCAAGCGGCCCAAGAAGAACAAGCGGGCGCTGCCTCCGTCCCTACAGCACGCACCCAGGGAAACGCGGCTGTACCTCGCCGAGCGGGACGGCCGGCGCTGCTTCTACTGCCGGACCCCGTTCGACGGGATGCGCGAGGCGACCGCGGACCACTACATCCCCCGGTCCGCGTGGGAGTGCAACCTGCCCGCGAACCTCGTCCTGTCCTGCGAGCCGTGCAACACCGCGAAGGCCGACCAGCTCACCTGGTCCATGGCCGCGGTGCTGCTCGCCTGGGCAGGGAGGGAGGCATCCGAGGCCGGAGAAACACCGTCCTGGGGGCGTGCAGAAGCCGCCTGCTAGATGCCTCCCTCGCCTCCCTAACGGGTGAAGACGCAGGTCAACCCAGGGAGGTAGCAGAGGGAGGCAGGTAGGGAGAACTCCCTGCCTCCCTCACCGCCTCCCCCCTCAATGAGCGGAACCCCCGGGCCTCTCCTGCACCGGGGGTTCCGCGTCTGTGAGCGGCTCGAGCCAGACGCTACGCGGGCCGCCGCGCCCCCCGCAGAGTGCGCACCAGGGCCCTGCCCGTAGGGCACTTGCGGGAATCGTCTACGCACTGCTCGCAGGCCTGCGTGTGCTCAAGGAGTGCACGGTACGCCAGGGCCGCCGGCCCCTGCATGTGCGCGTCTTTGCCAGCCGTCCGGCCGTCTGTAGCCTCGTCCATGTCGTCGCTCCCTCGAAGCGTCGTCCACGCCCCCGGGCCCGTCACGGCCGCGGGGGCCTTTCGCTGCTCAGACGCTACCGCTACATGCCACTACAGGGGACCCCATGGGGCCATAGGTGACCACCTGCGGATGCCGGGGGCGAGGGCGAGCCATACGTTCCAGATCATGAGCGAGGACCCGTTCCAGTACGTCTACGTGCGCGTCGCGAACCAGGTCGAGGAAGAGATCCGGTCCGGTCGCCTACCGCACGGCGCGCGCCTGCCGAACGAGCGCGACATGGGCACCCAGTACGGCGTGGCCCCGGGCACCGCACGCCGGGCCGTCCAGGAGCTGCGGGAACGCGGCCTCGCCGTCACCCTGCCCAACAAGGGGACGTTCGTCGTCGCTCCGGGTACGCGTACCTGAGCTGTACCCGGGCGAGGTACACCGCCGTACCCGCTGTACCTCTCGTCAGGTACAGCCGGTTTCGGCCCTGCCTGTGGTTTCGCCTCCACCCGAAACCGGTTTCGCCCCCGATATCGGGCCTGACCTGCCAAGTTTCGAGTTTCGGGGGGTAGGCCCGTACCCCCTCTACCCCCTCTACGGCCCTGGTCAGACCCCATGACCGACCCCGCTACCGGGGTAGAGGCCCCCCTCTACCTGAGCGGGCACGGCAAAGGGGTCCCAGTCTCCGCCGAGACCGGGACCCCTCTACCTGCGGTCAGAGGGCCGGGACGATGAGCCCGGTTCCACTGATCACGCTGATGGCCTTCGGCTGGCGGCCGGCCGCGAACGCCGAGTAGCCGTAGGCCAGCAGCCGCACCTGAAGCGTGCCGGACAGCACGTCGTCGAACCGCAGTTGCACGGGCGCCGCCGAGTCGTCCTCCATGAGGATCAGGTCACGGAAGTCCGCGGCGATGATCCGGGTCTCGTTCGTGCCCGCCCCGAGGTTGTTCGGGATGTTGTTGTCGAGGACGACGGGGACGCCGAACAGCGAGCCGACCGCGGTCACCGTGTAGTCGACCGGCCGCGTGGACGCCACGGCGATCGGGTTGACGGCGATCGTGCCCGGCTCGACGAGCGGGCGGCCCGCGGTGTCGACCTGAGCGAGGATCCACGCCCACACGTTCGACCGCATGGCGAACGCGGTGGGGCCGGTGAACCGCTGCCCCATCACCTGCCCGGCCGCGTCGGCCAGCTTGGGCCACAGCTCCGGGATCGTCGGCGACGCGTCGGTGTACGTGATGCCGTTGATGGAGACGACGTTCAGCACGCCCGTGTGCTGGCCGGACGCACCCGAGCCGTTGATGAGCTGGGTGTCCAGCTTGGCGTTGTAGTCCGCGGCCAGGTCGCCGAACACCAGCGACTGGACCATGACGCCGCGCTCGATGGCCTGCCGGGACACGTCGGTGTAGCCGGCCACCGTGCGGACCGGAGCGGCCAACAGTGTGTCGTCGAGGTCGGTGTTCCCGATCGCTCCACCCTCGGCGGTCTGTACGGCCGTAGTGGTGGCCGTCGTGACGCGCGGGATGTCGACCTCCATACCCGTCTCCGGGAGCGGGATGCCCGAGCAGAGGTTCGCCAGCGGCCGGCCGGCGCGGGCGAACTCGGCGAACAGGTCAGTCAGGTACTGAGGCGGCACAAAGCCGGACACCGCGCCCGTGCCGGTCATGCGCTGAGCGAACATCGGGTCGAGCCGCTCGACCTCCTGGCCGTGCCGCTCCAGGCGGCCACCCGCGCCCGGGTCGCGCTTCACCTGGTAGTCGTACAGGTCCCGCAGGAAGTCGGGGCCGTTGACCCCGCGGCCGTCACGGCTGGCCTGCGGGCCCTGGTAGGTCCGTTCCTCGGCGCCGACCCGGGCGACCCGGTCGTAGGCCGGGGCGCGGTTGGCGGCGGGAGAGGTCTGCCGGTACTGCTGCTGCACCTCGTCTTCCTCACGCTGCGCGGACAGGAGTCCGTCGAGGCTGCTCTGTGCCTCGGCGAGCGACCGGTCCGCCGCGTCGCGGGTCGCAACCGTGCTGCGGACCATCTCGGTGGTCAGGTTCGGGTCTTCGCGGAGAGAAGCCAGCTCAGCCTGTGCGCGGTCGACCGCGGTCTGCGCGGCGTCGCGCTGCTGGGTGGCTCTGGTGGTGAGTTCCTGAAGCGTGGTCACGGCCCCTCCTGGGGACGGCATGGCTGATGGACGGGTGTGCTGTCCAGATCAGTCGGCCGTCCGAGGCCTTGGCGCCGGACCGGAACTCGAGCAATCCGCTACGAGCGGGGTTCTTCGGATGCGGGTCCCCGAGGCCGTAGCGCCAGGGACCCGCTGCACCGTTTGGACAGGAGCATGACCTCCGCCGAACTGATCCAAGAGTAGGCGATTGACCGGCCAATTGGTATGGATCCGCCATGATCGCGGAGGTCATTGGGCCCGGGGAGAGAATAATGCCAGCTGGGCGCGGGGTTGAGATATGTCCGATTTGTAAAAGGCTCCGAGCTTCCGTCGTGCTCACGTTGTGTAGTCGCCGCGATGGTGGGCCGAGGAGGTGGGCGGGAGGTACGAACTAAGCGGAAGTTACGAACTATGCAGGTCACGGCCCTGACTTCCTGGTTACTTCTTTCGTACCTACGAACTAAGTCAGCGGTAAGTCATGAGCCCTGACCTGCTTCTTTCGTTATTGCGGCTTAGTTCGTCGGATCCACTTGACCGGCCTGCCTCCCGTGGCTTCCTGTCGCTCTTCGTAACCAGGTAGGGAGAGGAGCTGTGCCCACAGCCCATCGATCTGCGCGGCCTTCCGGTTCCTGCCAAAGCACTCGGCGACCACCTGCGTGCGCGTGACGCCATCGAGGCCGGCCGCGTCGACGAACAGCTTCAGCCGGTCGAGGTCGGTGTTCCCCGAGCCCTCGCTGAAGACGTACCAGGCGGAGTCTTCGACGTAGTCCCACATCGCCTCTGCCGCCTTCATGTGCGGCAGGTCGATGTAGTCGCAGCCGTCGAGCAGGGCCGCCATGACGGACAGCCGCAGCACCTGCGGCGCGGCACGGGCAACGACCTGGGCAACGCGCCCGTCCCCGGCATGGTCGGATGCGAGCCGGGTGTACAGCTGCACCCAGTGCTCGTGTGCGTCGAGGCTGCGGCTCATCCGGCCGATTCCCTGCGCCTTGTCCATGACGGCCGCCAGCTCCGCGCCGAGCGCCTTCACGGTCGCCTGCTCCAACTGCCCGCCGTCTGGCAGCAGCTTGGACCGCTTCGACATGACGGGCAGGAAGCGGTTCATCGTGCCGCCCGCCCGCTCAGCCTCGCTGAGCTTCACGCGGAGCTCGGTCGGCGTGATGTGCCCGACGATGACGATGTGCGGCTCGGTCGCTACCCGGGGGTGCACGGTCATGGTGCGCAGCGTGCCGCCGTCCCAGGCCTGCCGGATGAGCGGCAGCAGCGTGTTTCCGTCCCTCTTGCCCTGGGCCAGGACCGAGGCGAACTCTGTCTCGACGACGAGCAGCCGTTTGTCACTGACCCCGGGATCGAACCCCTTGTCGTCGTCTGCGGTGTCAGGATCTCCACCGTCGCGCACCGCGTAGATCAGTCCCTCCGACGAGGAGAGGCCGCCGGCGACGTGGCCGTGAGTGAAGTCGTGGGCGGCTGCTCGCATCACCTGCCGGATCTCCGCCCACGAAGTGCCCTTGACCCCGCCCGCGGTGCGGCCGATGACGAGCGGCCAGATACGGGCGCCATGCTCCTCGGCTCCCGCGTACATGTGGGGCGTCCGACCGATGTACGCGCCGGACGCGGCGTACAGGGTGAAGAGCATCGCGGCGGGGTCCGCTTCGGTGTGCGGGTCGATCGCGCGGACGATTCGGCCCGGCAGCCCGTGGTAGGCGTCCTGTCCGAGGACGGGCCAGGGACGCCCGGTCGGCGACGGCCCGCCCTCGCGTCCTGCCGCGTCCTGGTCGTTCATGCAGTGGCTCCCGTGCGCTGGTACGCGGATCGGATCGTGGCGAGCGCTTCCCGCTCGTCGAGGCCTGCCTGAACGGCCGCGGCGAGGAGTTCGCCGCGGGCGTCCTCGCGGCCGTCCTGGGCGTCCTCGGCCGCTCGGCAAGCGGCCCAGAACAGTCGGTTGTTGCGGTCGCCAGGACGGGAGTCGAGGACGAACGCGACCAGGCCGCGGGCGCTGCGAGACGCCTGCCGGGACGCGTCCCGCCAACGCGCCCTCTGCGGGGCGAACGTGGGCTTGGTGACGAGCGCGTCCAGGAGCCAGGGCGGGGCGAGGGCGGGCGGGCGTCCTGGGTCGTCCACCTCGTACAGGACGCCGGACGCGTGGAGCGATCCGGGGCCGATGACGTAGGCGTTGCCCGCCCGGACGTCGCCCTCGAACTGCCCTTGTAGGGCGCCGAGTCCATTGCCGAGCTTGAGCGCGGCGGGGGCCCACAGGTAGTCGTGGTGCCCCTTGGCGGTCCAGACGCGCATGGTGGCCGGCCACTGCTCGCCGCGGGCGCTTGCTACGTCCTCGATGGCCCCAGGGCGGTCGCTGTCGACGACGACGAGCCGCGTCCCGTCAGGTCCCGAGCAGGCGCCTACGGCTACGGCGGGGTTCCGGAGTCCGCGGGCAAAGGTCTCGTGGACGCGGCGTTCGTCGAGCGTCCAGGCTCGGGTGAAGGCTACGGCCGGGTGTTTGCCGCGGGATCCGTCGCACGTCTTGTGGAGGCCTGCGCAGCGGGTGAGTGCGGGGTGGTCGCAGGGGAAGACGGGGAAGCCGTGCCGGACGAGCCACAGCGCGCCGTCGAGGGGCGCTACGCTGGCAGTGGTCGTTTCCAGGCGCCCCCGCGACGCCCCCGCTTCGGTGGGGGCGTTCGTGTTTCTCGTCATGCCGCCGTGCCCCCGGCCTGCACGGTCTGTGCGTTGAGCCAGGCCTCTACGGCGCTGCGCCGGTACTTCACGCGGCCGTACTTGCTGGGGTTCGTCTTCACGTAGCTGGGCCCGATGCCCTGCCACCGGTAGTTGGCCAGCGTCTTTGCCGCTACGCCGTACTCGGTCTCGACCTGCTTGGGAGTGAGCATCCGGTCCGCCATGTCACCGATCCTCGTTGAATCGACGTGCAGCACGTCGAATCGACGCGCCTTGTTGCCCGGATCTTCCCTCAAGGGCTTGCAACTCGTCAAGTGTGCGTCTAGATTCGTCGTTGTGACGAGCTACAGTGACATCGCAGCGGAGCGCATCCGCGAGATCCGACGCAAACGCGGGCTCACCGCTTCCCAGCTGGCGCAGCGGTGCGCAGACATCGGGGCACCCGAGATCACGACGCAATCGGTGTCGAACATCGAGACCGGTCGTCGTGACAAGGAGGGCAGGCGCCGGCGCTTCGTGACCGTGGACGAGCTGATCGCGCTGGCGGTCGCCCTGGGCGTCGCACCCGTCCACCTGCTCAGCAAGCCACTCCCTCCCGAGGAACTGCCCCTGCCTGGCGCGTGGAAGGGCAGTCCGGACGCGGAGGGGCTGGCGCTGATCTGGCGGAACTACATCAAGGGCCAGCAGGCGCTACCGGGGATGAACGCGCGGGACTACATGACCGAGGCGCCGGAAGAGGAGTTCGAGCGGCTGGCCTTCCAGCTGGCCAAGGAGCGCCAACGAGCCCAAGAGGGGGAGAGCGATGGCTAGGGTCTGGATCGAGGACCGCGCGAATCACGCCGAGTACCAGGCGGCCATGGAGAAGTGGAAGGCCGCGAAGAAGGCCGGTAGCAGGCGCCAGGCACCGGGCCGGTGGCGGGTCCGCTGGTACGGGCCGGACGCCAAGCCGAAGTCGGCCACGTTCGCCAAGCTGCCCGAGGCGGAGAACCACGTTCACGAGGTCGAGGCCAAGATGCGGGACGGCTCGTACCGGGACGCGTCCGCGGGCAAGGCAACGTTGACGGACGTCTACGAGAAGTGGAAGGGCACCCTCGGGGGCCTGGAGCCGACCACTCGTGAGACGTACCTCGACACGTGGCGCGTGCACGTCGAACCTCGTTGGGGCGACTACCAGGTGCGGCGCATCGAGTGGGAGGACATAGCCGAGTGGGTCGGCCACCTCGCCGAGGGCTCGCACGGGTGCCGCAAAGTCGGCCCCGGGCGAACCCAGAAGGTCCACCTGGTCCTGTCCCTCGTCCTCGGGCATGCGGTGCGGGCAAAGCGCATCGCGGTGAACCCTGCGGCCGGCGTCCCGCTTCCGCGACCGGTGCCACAGGATCACGTCTACCTCACGCACGCCCAGGTCGACCGGCTCGCCGAGGCTGCGGGGGAGTACCGGCTCCTACTGCTCCTGCTCGCCTACACCGGGTTGCGCTGGGGCGAGGTGTCCGCCGTGACTGTGGGCGCTGTCGACACGACGGCGCGACGCCTCGCGGTGCGGCAGGCGTACAAGAAGACGCGTGACGGCCTGATCCTCGGTCTGCCAAAGACGCATGAGCGCAGGAAGGTGCCGATCCTGCGGTCCCTCGCTCTCGAACTGGAGAAGGTCACGAAGGACCGCGACGCGGGCGACCTGCTGTTCACCGCCCCGGCCGGCGGCCCGCTGTACGGCGACAACTTCCGCACCCGTGTGTTCAACCCAGCCGTGAAGACTGCGGGGTTGGCCAACAAGGGAGTGACGCCGCACAAGCTGCGGCACACCGCGGCCTCCCTGGGCATCGCCAGCGGCGCGGACGTGAAGGTCGTACAGACCATGCTCGGGCACAAGTCCGCGGCGATGACGCTCGACACCTACGGGCACCTGTTCCCGGACCGGCTCGACGAGGTGGCCGACCGGCTCGACCGCGAGCGGGGACGGCGTGACGCTCTGCGGGACGTGGCCACGATCGTCACGAGGTACGCCGCAGCAAAGGAAGATCACTAGGCATGTGTACTGAATGTGTACTGCGGCCCCGGGTCCCTCCCGTGGGAGGGACCCGAAAACGGCCTGTGACCTGGAGTGGAGCCTAGGGGAGTCGAACCCCTGACATCTGCCATGCAAAGACAGCGCTCTACCAACTGAGCTAAGGCCCCGGAAGAGGAGCGTCCGGCCGAAAGTACCCCTTTCGACTGGCGCCGGGGACCAGAGTACCGGGTCACCCCCGGGATCTCGCAAAAAGATTGGGGGTCCCCGTGGACGACCACTCTCCGTAAGATGCTCGACGTGGTTCGCGACAGCGAACCGCGGTATTTGGGGAAGCGATGGGGAGACGCAAATGGACGCCGCACAGCAGGAAGCAACCGCGAGAGCCCGGGAGCTGCAGCGGAACTGGTACGGGGAGCCGTTGGGGGCGCTCTTCCGTAGGCTCATAGACGATCTGGGACTCAACCAGGCGCGTCTTGCCGGGGTGCTGGGCCTGTCCGCGCCCATGTTGTCGCAGCTGATGAGCGGTCAGCGCGCCAAGATCGGCAATCCCGCGGTGGTGCAGCGGGTGCAGCTGTTGCAGGACCTGGCGGGGCAGGTCGTGGACGGCAGCGTCAGCGCCGCGGAGGCAACCGAGCGCATGGACGAGATCAAGAAGTCTCAGGGGGGCTCCGTGCTCAGCAACACCACACAGTCGACGAGCAGTTCGGGTGCGCCCACGGTCAAGCGGGTTGTCCGCGAGATCCAGTCACTGCTGCGCTCGGTGGCAGCCGCGGGGGACATCATCGAAGCGGCGGACACTCTCGCCCCGACCCACCCGGAACTGGCAGAGTTCCTCCGGGTGTACGGGGCAGGACGCACCTCGGACGCGGTCGCGCACTACCAGTCGCACCAGAGCTGAGCCGAGGCCCGGCCGCCGCACACCCGGCACCTGGAGGCTCGCGATGCCTCCGGACACCGCACGTCAGGCAGCCGGGCACCTCATCGAGGTCCACGCGGCCGGGCGCTTCCACGGAGTACCGGTCATCCGGCACTTCACAGAGGTCCAGGCGTCCGTGCACGTCGGAAGAGGTCACCGGACCGACCGCCGTAGGGGGGCGACGCACGACCATGGGTGAGGTCTTCGCGGGTCGGTACGAGCTGGTCGACCCGATCGGGCGTGGGGGAGTCGGTGCCGTCTGGCGCGCCTGGGATCATCGGCGGCGCCGGTATGTGGCCGCCAAGGTGCTGCAGCAGAGCGACGCGCACGCGCTGCTGCGCTTCGTGCGGGAGCAGGCGCTCCGGATCGACCATCCGCATGTCCTTGCTCCCGCCAGCTGGGCCGCCGACGACGACAAGGTTCTGTTCACCATGGACCTGGTCGCCGGCGGTTCGCTGGTCCATCTCGTCGCGGACTACGGTCCCCTGCCGCCGTCTTTCGTCTGCACCTTGCTCGACCAGTTGCTGGCCGGGCTCACCGCAGTGCACGCCGAGGGGGTCGTGCACCGCGACATCAAGCCCGCCAACATCCTGCTGGAGGCCACCGGCAGAGCCCGGCCACGGCTGCGGCTGTCCGACTTCGGCATCGCGATGCGGCTGGGCGAGCCACGGCTCACGGAGACCAACTACGTGGTGGGGACGCCCGGTTACTTCGCGCCCGAGCAGATGCTGGGCGCCGATCCGGACTTCCCCGCGGATCTGTTCGCTGTAGGTCTCGTCGCCCTGTATCTGCTGGAGGGCGCCAAACCCGATGCCAAGGCCCTGATCGAGTACTTCGCGGCGAACGGCACGCCTGCGGCTCCGCGAGGCATTCCCGAGCCGCTGTGGCAGGTCGTGGCCACGTTGGTGCAGCCCGACCCGCAGGCGCGGTTCCGTACCGCCACGGGGGCGCGCAAGGCGCTCGCTTCGGCCGCCGAGCTGCTGCCGGAACCGAGCCCTGACGACGAGCTGGTCGACGTCTTCGACCAACTCGGGCCGCTCCCGGAGGGGTTCGGCCCGGAGGGACCGCTGAGGGCCACACCGGGGGTGCGCGCGGCTGGAGTACCGCCCCGACCGCACTCGGCTTCCACAGCGACGCAACTCGGCCCAGGGGACGATCCCTCGGGGGCCAACCCTGCCGCTGGCCTTGCGACTGGCTCCGGCTCCGGCTCCGGCTCCGAGCCATGGCAGCGCGGCTCGGGCACTCTCTCTCAGGGACCCGTCTCCGGTGCCACATGGCCGGGGTCTATCCCCAGCAACGTACGGCCGAATCCTGATCCCAGTGCTCCCCCCTCGGCCCCCGCACCCCACCCCAGTCCCGACCCTGTCCCCCCACAGCCGTCCGCGATGTCCGAGACCGGAAGTTTCCACCTGCCGCCACCCCATGCGGCCGCCCCTCACACACAGCCGCAGCACCAGGGGCAGCCCCAGCCCCAGCAGGCATGGCACGAGACGCAGCAATACCGCGCCCCCCACCAAATGCCGCACCAGCCTGAGCAGCCGCCCACTCCCCCCACCTCGGTCGCGCTCCCGGCTCCAACTCCCCTCTACGCTCCGCCTTTCGAACCGACCCCCACTCCAACCCCCACGCAAGTGGCCTCCCCCCATCAGCCCGTGTCCCCGTCCGCCGCGATGCCGCAGCACGCGTACGCCTCTACTGGTTCATACACCGCTCGGTCCCCGCAGGTTCCGCATCCGGTGGGAGCAATCGCGGAGCATCGCGCCAGGCGGGCGCGGCCGCGCCCAGGGCCTCCCGCGAAGGTGGCCGTGCCGGTCCTGCTTCTCGCACTGGCCTGCTTCGCGGTGGGTTTCTGGGCGTTGACCCAGATCTGATCGGAGCGTCCCAAGTCAGCGGCCCCGCAGCCGGTTCCACGGTCCTACGGGTACCGCGGCGCCCCATGCTCCCTCGAAGCCGAAGCCGGTGGTGCCGGAACCGTATCCGCCTCCTCCACCACCGCCGACCCCGCGCCCGCCGCCGTCCCTGCCCGTCGCCGCGCAACGACGGTCCACATACCGAGCGTCAGCACCAGGACACTCCCCGCGCCGATCCCACCCACGGCAATCAGTTTCATCGTTCCGCTATCGCTCTCGCCAGCACTACCGCCGCCGGGCCCGCCCGCGCCACCCACCGCGTCCTCGATGTCCCCCGACGGAACGTCGAACGCGTCCCGGGGCTGTGCCTGCCCCGCGTACGCCGGCCCCGTCTGCGCGGTGCCGTCCACGCGCACGCGCAGTGTCAGCCCGAACGGTCCGTCACCGAACTTGTCGGCGACCTGCGAGGCGAGATGGACGACGAGGTAGTACGAGCCGGGGAACCTCATCGCGGTCACGCGGTCGCTGAGGGCGTAGCGGTTGTCGTAGGCGACGGGAGGCAGCGGATCCAGCGCGGACGAGCGCTGGCTGCCGTCGTATCCGGAGCCGACGTCGTCGACGAAACCGCGAACGGGGTTGTACAGGGACATGACCAGGGCCGTGCCCACATAGCCGTTGCCGCTGTTGTTCGAACTGCCCAGTTCGGCGGTGGTGTAGAGCTGTTGTCCCCAGTCGACCGGCACCTTGTAGAAGAGGGTCTGGCCGGGGCTGATCGTGTCCTGCCAGACTCCCTGCTTCAGGGCGGTCGCCTTGGTGAAGCCCGCACCACCCAGTCGGGACTGTGGTTCTCCCGCGAGGGCGTTGGGCGACGCGGAGTTCCAGGTCTCGGGTGCGGTCGTCGAACCGGCCTTCTTAAGGCTGGGCTCCGACACGAAGCCGAGCTCCAGGTCCCAGTCCCCGGAGGAGGAACCTGTCGTACCACTGCGCTCGACGACCACGTAGTACGTCCCCGCCGTCTGGCAGGCGTACCGGTCGCCGTCTGTCTCGCGCGAGGCCCAGGCGGCGATCGGGCGGGAGCTCTGAGTGGCACCGAAGTGCGCGGTCTCGGAGAAGGAGCAGTTGCGGCTGTTGCCGTCCTGCACCGACACCTTGACGGCGTCCGCGTAAGTGACGGTCTCGCCCGCCCTGGGGATGGCGGTGGCTGAGACGTACGCGTTGGACGTGGCGTCGAGTTGGAGGCGGTAGTAGAGCTTGCCGTCCCTCGGTATGGAGCTCTTGTACGCCTTTCCCGGGTCCAGGCGTACGGAGTTGGTGGTGTCCGCGGTGCCTTCGACCGGGATGGCGTCCTCGCCGAAGGCGTACGGCTTCGGCGTACCGGCGGTCCCCACCTGTGAACCGGCAGCGGCGGCCTGGCCCGGCAGTGTGACGGTCACGCACATTGCCGCTACGGCAACCGCTACCGCCAGCGCGATCGCCGTCGCTGTCGTGGCCGCGAGCGCCCGGCCGTGCATCGACATCGCGCGCCACCGCACCGTGCGCCGCCCCATCACGCGCCACCCCTCGTAGCAGGCCTGTCCCCTATGCCTGTCCCTATACATATCCGTAGGCATGTCCGTAGCCATGTCCATAGGCATGTCCGGGCCGTACGCCCAGCCCCCGTACAGGTATCCGTGGCCCCGGATCGTGGCCCATCCTGCCCCGCCCGGCGCCTCGCTATCCGCGCTATTCGGACGAGCGGCCGAAAGAGCCCTCTCCGTAGCACTCGAATTTGCCAGCGCGATGAATTTATTTGCTCACGTGAAGCGAGGGCTTCCAGAGCAACACAAAACCCCGACCGCGAGGCGGCCGGGGTCTGCTCTGAGACTGCTGTCTCGACTGTTGTCGATACTCACGAACCCGTAGGCACGGAGTCAGTCGCCTCCGTCCACAGATCCTGCTCGGCGCGATCCGCCTGGATCTGGCGGTACACGAGGAGCCCGCCGATGGCGGCCAGTGCGACCAGGAGGAGCTTCTTCACCGCGCGACCTCGTCTTTCCTTGACGTAGGGGACCTCTGGCGCCCGACTATACACACCGACCGATATCGATCGGTGACCTGCGTCGGCGGCCAACTCGCCACCAGGACAGCGCATTAGGGGCGTGGGGAACCGCTCCGATCAAAGGGTGATCGCCCCCCTTCGGAAGGTGACTGCGCCCGCTTCGGCTCCCTCTTCTCCAGATTTCGGGCCTCATGCGCCCGTCCGAGTGACTGTTCATCGGAAGATCGACACACGCCGGGCGTGGTCCACCACTTGGCGACCCCTATACACATCATGAGGAAAGTACGCAAATCACCCAACCCGAAAGTGAGGGACCATGGCCAGGAATCAGGTCATGAAGCTGTGGACCGCCATCGTCACGCTCCTCCTCGCCGTGTTCACAGCGGCCGGATTCGTCACTACGACCGCAGCCGCGGCCGTACCTCAGTCAGGGCCCGTCCGCAACGCCGGGACCCCGGCCGTGATGGTTCCGGCGGCGCCCGTCTGGTCCGGAGCACATGATCGGGGCCTGCCTCCGACAATGAAGCAGCGCATCCGAGCCGAGGCCCACGGTTCGTCCCCGTCCTGCCGCCATCGCCCGCCGCTGGACGCGACCGCTGCCGAGACGCTGGACGCAACCGAGGCCGCGACGACCGACTCTTCCGTCACAGCAGGCTCGACGACGGAAACCGGATCCACCAGCACGGTCGACTGCCCCGCCGGCGCCCGATGACCAGCATGTGCCGGCCTGTACGTCAGAGGGCGTCAGCAGATCTGCCGGAACCTTGTAGCGCGAGTTCGCCAGGCAGTTCGACGCGTGTGCCGCAGAAGCAGAACAGCGCCGCCTCGGCGGTGGCCGGTGCGCCCAGGTCGATCGTGAGGATCTCCTGTAGTTCCCGGAACAGTTCGGCTGTCTCGCTGCCCCGCGCGACCAGGATGCTCATTTCGTCGGGGTCCCAGATGGCGATCTTCGGCAGGTCGTCCGCCACGCAAATCAGGATGCACACAGCTACCTCCCCAGGGGTGCACAAAAGCATGAAGTGATCCCGCTCCGGGAGGCCAGCGGACTACCGATCGTACTCGCGGCCCGTGCGCCATATATCCGCTCTCGGGATATTCCACAGAGATGTGCCACACCGGGGAGAACGTGGAGACAAATCACCCAAGTCGGAGCTGTGCCAGTGTCCTTCAGATGGCGCGGCTGAGCTGGAGCATCGCCTCGGCGTTCTTGACCAGGTCACGCTGCCTGGACTCGGGCAGCTGCCGGTAGAGCCGCAGCAGCTGAGCCTCCCGTTCATCGCCACTGGGACCGGGTACCGGTCGTCCGACGGAGGCGAAGAACTCCCGCGGCGTGGTCTTCACACCCCAGCGACGGAACACCTCCACCATCGCCCGCAGTTTGTCGGGGTCGATGCGGGACGTTCCACGGGTCCGGTTCACCCACGCGTTGAGCGTCGGGTACGAGATGCCGGCCTGCTCGGCCAGATCCTTCTGCGTCCGGCCCTGCGCTTGGGCAAGAAGGCGTTCCAGCAGGGCAGCCAGGTCTTCACCCCTGTGGGCGAAGTCCTCGCCGGAGCCGAGTTCGCCGGATGGATGAGGGCCTTTGGTCACGTTTCCGAGCATCAACCAACAACATCCACATGCGCAAGTAGATCGCAGATCGACATGCGGTTTTCCGGGAACAGGAAGCATTCAGCTCTACCCGCGTGCTACAGCATGCCCCTGAGACCCTCGGCCCACATGGGCTTTCCCTCTTGACTAAATCTACATCTACATGAATAGTGTAGACACCGTGGGCCACTCGACCTCCCTACATCCCATCGACGCCCACGCGTCACCGAATCGCCTGAGCATGCCGTGCGCGACAGCTGCCGCCGCACGCGTCCCTTACCCCAATAATCTACATCTACATGAAGATTGGATATGGATGACGAAGGCCGCGCCTCCTGAAGCGACCACCTCGACCACCTCGACCACCTCGACCCACACGATCCACCCGTCCTTAAGACGAGTCCACAAGCCTCTGTGACAAAGGAGCACACAGTTCGTGTCCGCACAGATCAGACGTGACACCGGGACGCCGCGAGCAGCGGAGCCCGAATTGGTGGCCCGGGCCCGCGCGGGCGACCGCGAGGCGTTCGCCGCCCTGTATGTCCAGCACCAGCGCTTCGTGTTCCGCTACCTCCTCTTCCGGACGCGGAACCGCCACCTGGCCGAGGACCTCACCCAGGAGGTCTTCGCACGGGCGCTGCGCCGCATCACCTCGTACACATGGCAGGGGGCGGCGTTCACCGCCTGGCTGCTCGCCATCGCCAGGAACCTGCATCTCGACGAGGTACGGACGAGCCGCACCCGGCTGGAGACACTGGTCCCCGAACTCGAGGACAGCGACGTACACGACCGCAGCGCCGAGTCCACGGCGCTGCGCGAGTTGGAGGCGGTCGAGGCGCTCACCGCCGTACAGAACGCCCTGCACACGCTCAGCCCGCAGCAGCGGCAGTGCCTGGAGCTGCGCTACATCGGCGAGATGTCGTCCGCCGAGACCGCACACACCATGGGGCGCAGCATCGGCGCGGTCAGGGGACTGACCTTCCGGGCGATGCAGAAGCTGCGAACGGCCACGGAGGCGAGCGCCGCGTGAACAGGAACCTTCCGCACGCCGCACGGGTGATCCGTACGGTCATGGAGGCCGGTGGCACCGATCCGGTCACGGCCGCGGCCCATGCCCTCGACGGCGAACAGCTCCTGGTCGACCCCGAAAAGTCCTACGGCATCGTGCTGCACCGCACCGCGACCGGGGGTTGGTCGCGCGGGCCTCGGCAGATGACGGAACTGGAACGGCAGGCGCACGCCTGGGACACGTCCTGCCGGCATGCACGTCTCGTCGCGGCCGCCATCGAGCAGCGCATCGGCCGGCACCAGGACTTCCAGAGCGTCCAGGCGAACGGCGACCAGGTGCGCGTCGTACTCCTGGTCAGCCATCAGGACCAGTGGAAGCGGTGGCGCTCGCACTTCGGCATCACGCACGACGGCGAGCGGCTGCTGCCAGATGCGGTCATCGGTGAGTGCCTCCACGAAGGAGTACGAGTATCGGTGGTGGCGTACGAGCTCCCACCGCCGTCGCCCAACCCGAGGAGCCCGGAGGCGGCGCGGGCGTTCGAGTTCGGCGGGCGGGTGTACGACCTGACGGTTCCTCAGTGCGATGCGCACGGGCAGGTCTGGTACTTCCAGGGCTGGCGCGGCCACGACGGCATGCCCCTGCTGTCGCTGGACGGCCGTCCGGAGCGGTGCTCGCTCCCCAACGTGGCAGCGCATCTGGGCCCGTTGACTCCCGCACAGGATCCGTTACGGCCGGTTGTCGCCGACGCGGCCGGTGAGCTCGAGATGAGCAAACCGGCCGTACAGGACGCCACGACCGTGACCGCGACACCGAGCGAGCAGGCTCGGTGAGGGCCTACGGCGACAGATTCCGGGCGTCGGCGGCCGGAAAGCGTCCCGCGGAGTCCGCCGAGGCCGTCGTCCCTGGCACCGGCGGGTCGTGGCAACGGACGGCTGCGCGTCACGCGGAAGCGGACTGCGGCGCACCGGACTGGGGGCTGAGTGCCACGTGCCGGAACGAGGATCCCGAGCTGTGGTTCTCCGACAGGACGCGGGCGACCGCCATCGCCATCTGCAACTCCTGCCTGGTTCTTCAGGAGTGCCGTGTGGCCGTGCTGCACCGTGAGGCCGGACTCCCCGCGTCCGACCGCGCGGGCATCGCCGCGGGCCTCACCGGCGCCCAGCGCCACGAGCTGGACAAGCGGCGCACTCGACGGGCCGAGGTGCCGTCGGCTCCACCCGCCCGGGTGGCTCCCCCGCGCGAGGAAATCGCGCCGTGCGGAACCCGTGCGGCCTACCAGCGGCACGTACGCAAGGGGGAGCCGCCCGACGACGCCTGTCGGGCCGCCAACGCCCGTGGCGCCAGCATTTACCGGCGTACCGGGTCGACGTTGCGCTCCGCCGGCCGGCCGCCGCCCGGCGAACAGCACGGCCGGTCCAGCTCGTGGCGCTGGGCGCCGATCCGACCCCGGCCCACCGAACCGCCCGTAGACAGTGGGTGCGGAACGCGGACCCCGCCCCAGTGAGCCTCGTCCTGGATCGCAACCCGGAGCAACCCATGTCCACATCCGTCACGCCCTCGCCCCCGGAACCGGCTGACCGGCCGCGATCCGGCCCACGACGCCACGGTGCCGCCGGCCGGTTCCAGGGCTTCCTCGAAGCGGCCTTCCGGCGCCGTTCGACGCGGGAACAGGCCGGTGTCCCCGCCCAGCCCCCGCCGGCCGACCCGCAGACGCCCGGCGGGGAGGTGTCGGAGGTGACTCGCTGGCAGCAGCACGCCGACGCCTACGAGCAGCAGTGCGAGAGTCTCGAGCGGGAACGGGCGCATCTCCTCGCGTGGCTCGCGGTGCTGCATCCGGCGACCTCGGTCCTCGCCGGATGCAGCACCGGCGGGGACGGCCGGCACGTCCTGCACTTGGTGGCCGGGGGCAGGCAGATGTCCTGGCTCGTCGCGCCCAGGGACATCCCCCTGTTCCGCCACACGCACCACGTGGAGACCGTCGAGCCGGTGAACGCACGCGCGCGTGCGGACGACCGTGAGACGGAGGCGAAGTACGCGCACCTCCGCCGGCACACACGCCTACTGGCCCTGGAAGAGGGCGTGGCGACGGTCGTCGAGGAACTGCGCCGCCGCGCCTGACAGAACCCTGCCTGCGCTCCCCGCACTCCGGTCGGCAGGCTCGGGAGGCACGTCGACCGGAACACACGAGCCCGGCGGATCGTCCGATCCGCCGGGCTCGTCAATGGCCATGGGCCGCTGTGCGGCCGGCCGGGTCCGCACCATGACAAAGACCCCCAACCACAATCGGTTGGGGGTCTTCATGCTGGTGGGGCTAACAGGATTTGAACCTGTGGCCTCATCCTTATCAGGGATGCGCTCTAACCAACTGAGCTATAGCCCCGCCGCGCTTTGCGGTGTTCGTCCCGCGCGCTGACCTCTGAAGATTAGCGCACGACGCGGCCAGTCCCAAAATCGATAGTCGGCGGACGTTTGAGAGGCCGCTCGCTCGTGCTTATTCGTCCTCTGCGAGCGTCAGCTCGATGCCGCCGACGAAGCCGGCGGAGAGGTTGTAGATGAACGCGCCGAGCGTGGCGAGCGCGGTGGCGAGGACGACGTCGATGACCGCGATGACCGACGTGAACATCAGGACGTGCGGCAGGGAGAGGAACGACTGCAGGTCGAAGCCGTTCGACTCGTTCGAGCCCGTGGCCTCGGAGATGGTGCCGCCGACCGTCGAGAAGACGCCCATCGCGTCCATGACCATCCACAGCACCGCGGCCGCGACGATCGTGCAGATGCCGAGAGCGATGGAGAGCAGGAAGCTGACCTTCATCACCGACCACGGGTCGGCCTTGGCGACCCGCAGCCGCGCCTTGCGCGTCCGCGGCATCGTGCGCGCGCCGGTGCGCGGCCGGCGGACCGCGCCAGACGGCGGCTGCGCCGGGTAGGCCTGCGGCGGGTGATACGGCTGCGCGGGCTGCGACGGCTGCCGCTCGCCCGGCAACGGCGAACCGGGCAAAGGCGAAGCAGGCAACGGGGAACCGGGCAGGGGCGAACCCTGGTGCGGCGTCCCGGCCACCGGCGAACCGGGCGGCGGAGGCGGTCCTGCCGGGGCCTCCCCGCCCACGTACTGCTGGGCCTGCGGGCCTCGGGTGTCCGTCACAGTTCCCCCCTGGGATCCATGAGAGTCATGGGAGTCAGTCGCATCCATGGCGGGGCCACGGCCGCCGTCCGTTTCCGTACCGGTCGATCCGGCGCCCGTGGCTCCGCTCACGCTGCCTCACTCCTCGCGCTACTCGGCCGAGGACGGCTCGCCCTCTTCCGTACCGACGGCCTCGACGCTTTCGGCGGTCTCGTCCACGGCGTCCTCGCCGTCGACTTCCTCCGCCTCACGACCGGCCTCGGCGTTACGAGCGATACCGACGACGGCATCGCGCTTGCCCAGGTTGATCAGTTGGACGCCCATGGTGTCACGGCCCGTCTCCCTGACCTCGTTGACTCGCGTACGAATCACACCACCGGACAGCGTGATGGCAAGGATTTCATCGGTCTCCTCGACCACCAGCGCGCCCACCAGAGAGCCACGGTCCTCGACGATCTTGGCGGCCTTGATGCCCAGGCCACCGCGACCCTGGACGCGGTACTCGTCGACGTTGGTCCGCTTCGCGTACCCACCGTCTGTAGCAGTGAACACGAACGTACCGGGTCGAACAACATTCATCGAGAGCAGCTGGTCTCCCTCGCGGAAGCTCATGCCCTTGACGCCCGAGGTGGCGCGGCCCATCGGACGCAGTGCGTCGTCCGTCGCCGTGAACCTGATCGACTGTGCCTTCTTGCTGATCAGAAGCAGATCGTCCTCGGCAGAAACGAGTTCGGCTCCGATCAGTTCGTCGTCGGAACCGTCCTCCGTTTCACGGAGATTGATCGCGATGACGCCGCCCGAGCGCGGGGAATCGTAATCCTTAAGAGGCGTCTTCTTAACCAGGCCGCCCTTGGTGGCCAGGATCAGATAGGGCGCCGCCGCGTAGTCACGGATCGCGAGGATCTGTGCGATCTGCTCGTCCGGCTGGAAGGCCAGCAGGTTGGCGACGTGCTGGCCACGCGCGTCACGGCCGGCGTCCGGAAGCTCGTACGCCTTGGCGCGGTAGACGCGGCCCTTGTTCGTGAAGAACAGCAGCCAGTGGTGCGTCGTCGACACGAAGAAGTGGTCGACGATGTCGTCCTGCTTCAGCTTCGTGCCGCGTACGCCCTTGCCGCCGCGCTTCTGCGAGCGGTAGTCCTCGGTCTTGGTGCGCTTGATGTAGCCACCGCGCGTGATGGTGACGACGATGTCCTCTTCGGCGATCAGGTCCTCCATGGACATGTCGCCGTCGAAGGGGACCAGCTTGGAGCGGCGGTCGTCGCCGAACTTGTCGACAATCGCGGTCAGTTCCTCGCTGATGATCTGCCGCTGACGCACCGGCGAAGCAAGGATCGCGTTGTACTCGGTGATCTTCGCCTGGAGTTCGTCGTGCTCCTGGACGATCTTCTGGCGCTCCAGGGCTGCCAGTCGGCGCAGCTGCATCTCGAGGATGGCGTTCGCCTGGATCTCGTCGATCTCCAGGAGGCCCATCAGGCCCTCGCGCGCGATCTCGACGGTGTCACTGCGCCGGATCAGCGCGATGACCTCGTCGATGGCGTCCAGGGCCTTCAGGAGGCCACGCAGGATGTGCGCGCGCTCCTCGGCCTTGCGCAGCCTGAAGCGCGTACGGCGGACGATGACCTCGACCTGGTGGCTCACCCAGTGGCGGATGAACGCGTCGAGCGACAGCGTGCGCGGGACGCCGTCGACCAGCGCCAGCATGTTGGCGCTGAAGTTCGACTGCAGATCGGTGTGCTTGTACAGGTTGTTCAGGACGACCTTGGCGACCGCGTCGCGCTTCAGCACGATGACCAGGCGCTGGCCGGTGCGCGAGGACGTCTCGTCGCGGACGTCGGCGATGCCGCCGACCTTGCCGTCCTTCACCAGGTCGGCGATCTTCTGCGCGAGGTTGTCCGGGTTGACCTGGTAGGGGAGTTCCGTGACCACCAGGCACTGGCGGTTCTGGATCTCCTCGACCTCGATGACCGCGCGCATCGTGATGGAGCCACGGCCCGTGCGGTACGCCTCCTCGATCCCTTTTCGGCCCACTACTAGGGCACCGCTGGGGAAATCGGGGCCCTTGATGCGCTCGATCAGCGCGTCCAGGAGCTCCTCGTGCGAGGCCTCGGGGTGTTCCAGGTACCACTGGGCGCCGGCCGCGACCTCACGCAGGTTGTGCGGCGGGATGTTGGTCGCCATACCGACCGCGATGCCCGCCGAGCCGTTGATCAGCAGGTTCGGGAAGCGGGCCGGCAGAACGGTCGGCTCCTGGGAGCGGCCGTCGTAGTTGTCCGTGAAGTCGACGGTCTCCTCGTCGATGTCACGGACCATCTCCATGGACAGCGGCATCAGCTTGCACTCGGTGTACCGCATGGCGGCGGCCGGGTCATTGCCCGGGGAACCGAAGTTGCCGTTGGAGTCCACGAGCGGCATCCGCATCGACCACGGCTGCGCGAGGCGGACCAGCGCGTCGTAGATCGAGGAGTCGCCGTGCGGGTGGTAGTTGCCCATGACGTCGCCGACGACGCGGGCGCACTTGTAGAAGCCCTTCTCGGGCCGGTAGCCGCCGTCGTACATGGCGTACAGGACGCGGCGGTGGACGGGCTTGAGGCCGTCCCGGACGTCGGGCAGCGCACGCGACACGATGACGGACATCGCGTAGTCGAGATACGAGCGCTGCATCTCCGTCTCGAGCCCGACGGGCTCGACGCGCTGGGCGATGACGCCCTCTTCAGGCGTACTGGGAGTGTTCTCGTCGGCCATTGCTGGTGAAGATCCTTTCTGCTGCGGTCAGCTGAGACCGACTCAGATGTCGAGGAAGCGGACGTCCTTGGCGTTGCGCTGGATGAACGCGCGGCGCGCCTCGACGTCCTCGCCCATGAGGACCGAGAACAGGTCGTCGGCCTGGGCGGCGTCGTCGAGGGTGACCTGGCCGAGGACGCGGTGCTCCTGGTCCATGGTCGTGATGCGCAGCTCCTCGGCGTTCATCTCGCCGAGACCCTTGAACCGCTGGACCGAGTCCTCGCGGATGCGCTTGCCGGCCTGCTTGCCCAGCTCGATCAGCGCGTCGCGCTCACGGTCGGAATACGCGTACTCGAAGTCGTCGCGACCCCACTTGATCTTGTACAGCGGGGGACGCGACAGGAACACGTGCCCGGCCTCGACCAGCGGCCGCATGAAGCGGAACAGGAACGTCAGCAGCAGGGTGTTGATGTGCTGGCCGTCGACGTCGGCGTCCGCCATCAGGATGATCTTGTGATAGCGGAGCTTCTCGATGTCGAAGTCCTCGTGGACTCCGGTGCCGAAGGCCGAGATCAGCGCCTGGATCTCCTGGTTCTGCAGGATCTTGTCGATCCGCGACTTCTCGACGTTGAGGATCTTTCCTCGGATCGGGAGGATCGCCTGGTACTGCGGGTTGCGCCCGGACTTGGCCGAGCCGCCGGCGGAGTCACCCTCGACGATGAAGATCTCGCACTTGGTGGGGTCGTTCGACTGGCAGTCCGAGAGCTTGCCCGGCAGGGACGCCGACTCCAGCAGGCCCTTGCGGCGGGTGAGGTCACGCGCCTTGCGGGCCGCCACGCGCGCGGTGGCCGCCTGGATGGACTTGCGGATGATGTCCGAAGCCTCGTTCGGGTTGCGGTCCAGCCAGTCCGTCAGGCGCTCGTGCACGACCTTCTGCACGAAGGTCTTCGCCTCCGTGTTGCCCAGCTTGGTCTTGGTCTGGCCCTCGAACTGCGGCTCGCCGAGCTTGACCGAGATGATCGCGGTCAGACCCTCGCGGATGTCGTCACCCGTGAGGTTGTCGTCCTTCTCGCGCAGCAGCTTCTTGTCGCGCGCGTACCGGTTGATCAGACCCGTCAGAGCGGCCCGGAAGCCCTCTTCGTGGGTGCCGCCCTCGTGCGTGTGGATGGTGTTGGCGAAGGAGTACACACCCTCGCTGTAGCCACTGTTCCACTGCATCGCGACCTCGAGGGAGAGCAGGCGCTCCTTGTCCTCGGCCTCGATGTCGATCACGGTGTCGTGGACGACGTCTCCCTTGCGGGAGTTCAGGTACTTCACGAAGTCGACGATGCCGCCCGCGTAGTGGTACGTGACGGTCTTGACTTCGTCCTTCTCATCGGCGCCCGCCTCGTCCGCCCCGGCGGTCGCCTTGGCCGAGTCGCGCTCGTCGGTGAGCTTGATGGTCAGGCCCTTGTTGAGGAACGCCATCTCCTGGAAGCGCCGCGAGAGCGTCTCGAAGGAGTACTCGGTGGTCTCGAAGATGTCGCCGTCGGCCCAGAAGGTGACGGAGGTGCCGGTCTCGTCCGTGGCCTCGTGCTTGGCCAGCGGGGCGGTCGGGACGCCCGTCTTGTAGTCCTGCGTCCAGCGGTACCCGTCGGTCTTGACCTCGACGGCGACCTTCGTCGACAGGGCGTTGACGACGGACACACCCACGCCGTGCAGACCGCCGGACACGGCGTAACCGCCACCGCCGAACTTGCCGCCCGCGTGCAGCACCGTGAGCACGACCTCGACGGCCGGCTTGCCCTCGGAGGGGACGATGCCCACCGGGATGCCACGACCGTTGTCGATCACGCGCACGCCGCCGTCGGCCAGGATCGTGACGTCGATGGTGTCCGCGTGGCCGGCCAGCGCCTCGTCGACGGAGTTGTCGACGACCTCCTGCACGAGGTGGTGCAGTCCGCGCTCGCCTGTCGAGCCGATGTACATACCGGGTCGCTTGCGGACCGCGTCCAGACCCTCGAGGACGGTGATGGCGCTGGCGTCGTACGAGGCTGTGACCTCGCCGTGCGAGGTAATGGCCTCGGCGTTGACGCCGGCGTCGGTGGACGGGATGTTCTCGTTGGGGTTGCCGGAATCGGCCACGAAGCGCCCTTTCTGGCACAGCACAAGCCAAGCTCCTGACGGGTGGCCGGAGCGGCTGCGGCGTGTTGCGTTGGTAAGCCCTAGTCAGCGTTGCTCGGTGCGTCCCACAAGTGGGGCGGGATTAGCTTCCAGTCTACCGGTAGCGCCGAGTGTGATGGGGGTTTGCCGGTACCTGAGTCCGCATGTGCCGCCCTGAACCGGTCTCGGCCGACTCCCCATATGCGGACCCGGGCTCAAAGAGGCTCACAGCGGCACTCAGCGCTTCCGGGTGTCAACCCTTGGCTACTGCCGAGTCAGGTCGGTGTTCGCAACCGCACGCGGGCAACCGCGGCCGACGGTTCCGGCCTGTCCCGATCACCCGTAGGTGTCGCCGGGACCCTTGCTTCCGGGGGCGCGCAGGGGACCGAAGCGGCGAGGGGGACCACCGGGACCCTGAACCTTGATCAGGCGCACCGAGCCGTGCCCCAGGTCCTCGTTCAGTCGCGCGACCAACTGCGGGGCACGCAGCCTGATTTCGGTGGCCCACGCCGTTGAGTCGCAACGGACGGTCAGCTCTCGCGCTTCCTCGTCATATCGCTCCGGCTTGCAGTGCGTGGCGATCGCGTCGCCGACGATCTCCGGCCAGCGGCCCATCACGCCACCCACCGCGGCAGGCGTCTCCCAGCCGCGCTCGGTGAGCAGCCGGTTGATGGCGGCACCGAGCGCCATCGGGTCGCGCCCGTCGGCGCGCGCGCCGGAGCGCAGGCCACCGCCGCGCCGCGCCTGTTTCTTCTGCTGCGCCGCGTCCCCACGCGCGCGTGCCTGCTCTTTCGCGGCGCGCAGGGCCACGCGCGCGAGGTCGACGCCGGACGGTTCGGGGGTCTTGGGGCTCGCTGCCGGGTCGGGTGTGTTCTCCGTCATACGCGTTCCACCCCGCCCTCGGACACGGCGAACCGCGTCCCCGCCAGTACGCCCGGTACGTCGTCGTCGACCGCGGCGGTCACCAGCACCTGCTCGCCGGGAGCGACGAGTTCCGCAAGCCGTTCCCTCCTACGGGTGTCCAGCTCGGCAAACACGTCGTCCAGCACCAGAACCGGCTCATTGCCCTCGGACCTGAGCAGGTCGTACGAGGCCAGGCGCAGCGCCAGCGCGTACGACCAGGACTCGCCGTGTGACGCATATCCCTTCGCGGGCAGCTGGCCGAGCTTGAGCAGCAGTTCGTCCCGGTGGGGGCCGACCAGGGTGACGCCCCGCTCGATCTCCTGCTTGCGGGACTCCAGGAGGGCGGCCATGAGCTGCTCGTACAGCTCCTCGCGCGCGTGGCCGACGATTTCGGGCGACGAGGGCTTGTACTCCAGCGCGATCGGGCCACCGCCGGGCGCCAGCTGCTCGTACGCCTTGTCGGACAGCGGCTGGATCGCGGAGACCAGGTCGAGCCGCTGGGCGAGCAGCTCGGCGCCCACGCGCGCGAGGTGCTGGTCCCAGACGTCGAGCGTGGAGAGGTCCATGGTGCGGCCACCGTGGCGCCGGGCCAGCGCGGCCGACTTGAGGAGCGTGTTGCGCTGCCTGAGCACCCGGTCGTAGTCGGAGCGGACGCCCGCCATCCGCGGGGAGCGGGCGGTGATCAGCTCGTCGAGGAAGCGGCGCCGCTCGCCGGGGTCGCCCTTGACCAGGGCGAGGTCCTCGGGAGCGAACAGGACGGTACGGACGATGCCGAGCACGTCACGGGGTCTGACCTGCGAGGACCTGTTGATGCGGGCGCGGTTGGCCTTGCCGGGGTTCAGCTCCAGCTCGATGAGCTGCTGGCGCTCGCCCTGCCGCACATTGGCCCGGATGATCGCCCGGTCCGCGCCCATGCGCACCAGCGGCGCATCGGAGGAGACGCGGTGGCTGCCGAGGGTCGCGAGATAGCCGACCGCCTCGACGAGGTTCGTCTTCCCCTGGCCGTTGAGGCCCACGAAGGCGGTGACGCCCGGGTCGAGCGGGACCTCGACCCGGGCGTAGGAGCGGAAGTCGGCCAGCGACAGATGCGTGACGTGCATGGTCGTTCGCCGACCTCCCCCAGGGTTGTGGATCCGCGGGCTTTTGGCCTGTGGATCTGTGGATTACTTCTTCTCGACGGCGTGGCCGCCGAACTGGTTGCGCAGGGCCGCGACCATCTTCATCTGCGGCGAGTCGTCCTGCCGCGAGGCGAACCGCGCGAACAGCGACGCGGTGATCGCGGGCAGTGGCACGGAGTTGTCGATGGCCGCTTCGACGGTCCAGCGGCCCTCGCCGGAGTCCTCGGCGTAGCCGCGGAGCTTGTCGAGGTGCTCGTCCTCGTTGAGGGCGTTGACGGCGAGGTCCAGGAGCCAGGAGCGGATCACGGTGCCTTCCTGCCAGGAGCGGAAGACCTCGCGTACGTCGGTGACCGAGCCGACCTTCTCCAGGAGCTCCCAGCCCTCGGCGTAGGCCTGCATCATGGCGTACTCGATGCCGTTGTGGACCATCTTGGAGAAGTGGCCCGCGCCGACCTTGCCGGCGTGGACGAAGCCGAAGTCGCCCTCGGGCTTGAGCGCGTCGAAGACCGGCTGGACCTTGGCGATGTTCTCGGCGTCGCCGCCGACCATCAGGGCGTAGCCGTTCTCCAGGCCCCAGACGCCGCCGGAGACGCCGGCGTCGACGAAGCCGATGCCCTTGATGCCGAGTTCGACGGCGTGCTTCTCGTCGTCGGTCCAGCGGGAGTTCCCGCCGTCCACCACGACGTCGCCGGGCTCCAGGAGCACGGCCAGCTCATCGATGGTGGACTGGGTCGCGGCACCCGCCGGCACCATCACCCACACCACACGCGGGCCCTTGAGTTTGCCCACAAGCTCTTCCAGGCTGTGGACATCGGCGAGGTCCGGGTTGCGGTCGTATCCGAGGACGGTGTGGCCTGCGCGGCGGATCCGCTCGCGCATGTTGCCGCCCATCTTGCCGAGGCCGACGAGACCGAGCTCCATCAGTTGTTCCTTAGGTTTGCGACGTGGCGTGACGGCACTTTCGTACCTGCGTCCGAGCCTAAACCCGGACGCTCACGCACACCTGTGGGCATACGCGCTCAAACGTACGCCCCACCTGCGGCTTCGTCGGCCGGGTGTGTCGGACCGCCACGCGTCAGCCGCTGAGGCGCACCGGCATGATCAGGTACTTGTAGGCCTCGTCCGCCTCGGCGTCCACGGCGGGCTTGCCGCTGAGCAGCGCGGGCTTCGTGGACGTCGTGAAGGAGAGCTGGGCGACCGGCGAGTCGATGGCGCTCAGGCCGTCGAGCAGGAAAGTCGGGTTGAAGGCGATCGAGACGTCATCGCCCTCCAGCTGGGCGTCGACCCTCTCCACAGCCTGTGCGTCGTCGCTGGAACCGGCCTCCAGGATCAGCACACCCTGCTCGAAGCTCAGCCGCACCGGGGTGTTCCGCTCGGCGACCAGGGCCACACGCTTGACGGCCTCCACGAAGGGGGCGGTCTCGATCACGGCGATCGAATTGAACTCCGTCGGGAACAGCGAGCGGTACTTCGGGAGGTCGCCTTCGAGCAGACGGGTGGTCGTACGCCGCCCCGCGCCCTCGAAGCCGATCAGACCCTCGCCGGCACCCGAGCCGGACAGCGCCAGGATCACGCTGTCGCCGCTCGTAAGGGCCTTGGCGGTGTCCAGGAGCGTCTTGGCGGGCACCAGGGCCACCGCGGACGCCTCGGGGTCCTCCGGCTTCCACAGGAACTCACGGACCGCGAAGCGATAGCGGTCGGTGGAGGCGAGGGTGACCGTGTCGCCCTCGATCTCGATACGGACGCCGGTCAGGACGGGCAGGGTGTCGTCGCGGCCGGCCGCGATGGCCACCTGGGCCGCCGCCGAGGCGAAGACCTCGCCGGGCACGGTGCCGGTCGCCGACGGCATCTGCGGCAGCGCCGGGTACTCCTCCACAGGCAGGGTGTGGAGTGTGAATCGTGAGGAGCCGCAGACCACGGTCGCCCGTGAACCGTCTGTGGAAATCTCCACCGGCCGGTTGGGGAGAGCGCGGCAGATGTCGGCGAGCAGGCGGCCGGAGACGAGCACCGTGCCCTCCTCGTCGACCTCGGCGTCCACCGAGACCCGTGCCGAAACCTCGTAGTCGAAGCTGGAGAGGCTCAGAGCGCCCTCCTCGGCCTTCAGAAGAAGGCCGGCGAGCACAGGCGCCGGCGGACGGGCCGGGAGGCTGCGTGCCGCCCAGGCCACTGCCTCCGCGAGTACGTCGCGTTCCACCCGGATCTTCACCGTTGCCGCCTCCGTCTGTTGCCGGCGCTCTCGCCCTGCTGGCCTTCGTCGTCTGACTCGGTGTCGCTCGGCCCAGGGATGGGCAGGACACCGGGGACCAGTCTGACGCACCGCACTGACAGTCGGTGCCCCTCGGGGTCAAGTCGTTGCGAGCGGCACCAGAGGCTCCGAGGGCAAGTTGTGCACAGCCCCCGCTTCGAATCGATTCCCAGCCTCTCTCTAGTTGGTCTTAGTAGTAGGCCCTGTGGAAACCGTGGATAACCCTGTTTTCGCAGGTCAGAGGGGATTTTTTGTCCACCGACCCTGTGGGTGGGAGCGGTGGAAAACCACGCTCCTCTGTGGACGGCGAAAAGTTCTGCACACTCCATGCACAGCCTGAGGGCACTTCTCCCCAGAGGCGTCCCCAGGTTTACCCACGTTCCCCACAGGCCAACCAGGCACCTTGGTGTGACGCCTTTCACTCGACACGGTGAGAGCGCGCGTCGCGTTGCCGAACAGTGGACAGAGGTGTGGAGAAGCTGGGGATCACTGGGGACAACTGGCTCCAGCCTGTGGGTCGGCGGTGGACAACTCCGTGCACACCCTGTGGATCTTTTCTTCGTCCACAGGCTGTGGAGAGCGTTCGTCCACCAATCCACAAGCAGGTGACCTGGTCTGATGGTCTTTCAACAGTGCCCCCTGTGGACACGATCTGGACAACTTCCCAGTCCCCAGGGTGTGGACGCCAGAAAGTCACCAAATCTGTGGAGAGTGGCCGTAACCCGGCCCGTAATCGAACAGAGGATGACGGCCGAGCATCGACGCGAACCGTCGACAGGCGCTGAAAACGTCGCCGCGAGCCCTCGGCAGGCGCGTGAGAACGTCCGCGAGCGCCTTCAGAGACGTATGAGATCGGCGCCGAGCGCCTTCAGCAGACGTACGGGACCGGCGCCGAACGCCCTCAGCAGACGTACGAGAACGGCGAAAGGCGCCCTCGGGAAATCGTCCCGGGGCGCCCTCAGCGACGTACGACGGTCCGTGCCGCCGTCTCCGATGCCGTCCTGCTCAGCCGTTCTTGATGCGGTTCGTGAGCTCGGTGACCTGGTTGTAGATCGAGCGGCGCTCGGCCATCAGCGCGCGGATCTTGCGGTCGGCGTGCATCACGGTCGTGTGGTCGCGGCCGCCGAACTGCGCGCCGATCTTCGGCAGGGAGAGGTCGGTCAGCTCGCGGCACAGGTACATCGCGATCTGGCGTGCCGTCACCAGGACACGGCTGCGCGAGGAGCCGCACAGGTCGTCCACCGTGAGGCCGAAGTAGTCGGCGGTGGCCGCCATGATGGCCGGCGCGGTGATCTCCGGGGACGAGTCCTCGCCGCCGGGGATCAGGTCCTTGAGGACGACCTCCGTCAGACCGAGGTCCACCGGCTGCCGGTTGAGCGACGCGAACGCCGTCACCCGGATCAGTGCGCCCTCCAGCTCGCGGATGTTGCGCGAGATGCGGGACGCGATGAACTCCAGGACCTCCGGCGGGGCGTTGAGCTGCTCCTGCACCGCCTTCTTACGAAGGATGGCGATACGGGTCTCCAGCTCGGGCGGCTGGACGTCCGTGGTCAGACCCCACTCGAAACGGTTCCGCAGTCGGTCCTCCAGGGTCACCAGCTGCCTGGGCGGCCGGTCACTGGAGAGCACGATCTGCTTGTTCGCGTTGTGGAGCGTGTTGAAGGTGTGGAAGAACTCCTCCTGCGTCGACTCCTTGTCCGCCAGGAACTGGATGTCGTCGACAAGAAGGATGTCCATCTCGCGGTACCGCTTGCGGAAGCTGTCGCCCTTGCCGTCGCGGATGGAGTTGATGAACTCGTTGGTGAACTCCTCGGAGCTCACGTACCGCACCCGCGTGCCGGGGTAGAGGCTGCGGGCGTAGTGCCCGATCGCGTGCAGCAGGTGCGTCTTGCCGAGGCCGGACTCCCCGTAGATGAAGAGCGGGTTGTACGCCTTGGCGGGCGCCTCGGCGACGGCGACCGCGGCGGCGTGCGCGAAGCGGTTCGAGGCACCGATGACGAAGGTGTCGAAGAGGTACTTCGGGTTGAGGCGTGCGGTGGGCTCGCCAGGGCCGCTCGCCGGCGCGGGCTGCGCGGCCAGCGGGCCGGGGGCGCCGCTGGACGAGGGCAGCGAGGGGCCGCCACGGTGCATGTGGCCGCTTCCGGAGGGCGGCTCCTGGAGATCGCGGCGGTCGGGGCGCTGGTCGTAGTCGGAGCGCTGCTGGTCGTAGTCCGGGCGCTGCTGCTCGTAGGGCGGCCGGTCCATGGACTGCGGCCGGTAGTCCTGCGGGGGCGAGGCGTACGGGTCGCGTTCCGGGAAGCCGAGGCGCTGCTGCTGCCAGCCGTAGTCGTCCTGGTGCCGCGGCCAGGCGCCCGGCTCGGGGCGCTGGTAGTCGGGGTAGGCGGGGCGGGCGTTCGGGAGCTGGTCCGGGCGGCCGGACGGCAGCTGGTCGCCGGGGGCCCCGGGGAGCTGGTCGGATCGGCCGGACCTGTGGTCGTCGGCGCGGTGGCGGCCGTACCCCTCGTATCCGTCGCGGCGCTGACTGTCGTAGGGGTTCCGCTCGTCGCGGCCCTGGGCGTCGTAGCCGTTCCGCTCGTCACGGCCCTGGCTGTCGTACGAGGGTCGCTCGTCGCGCGCCTGGCTGTCGTACGGGTTCCGGTCCTCGCGTGCCTGGCCGTCATAGGTGTCGCGGCCCTGGCCCTGTCCTGAGGGGGGCTCGGGCTCCTCGTACCGGGGCTGGGTGGGCGTCGAGGGTTCGCCGGCGGAGTCGTCGACGGTGATCGCGATGCGGATCGGGCGGCCGCACTCGCGGCTCAGGGTCTCGCTGACGATCGGCGCGAGACGGCCTTCGAGTACGCCCTTCGCAAACTCGTTCGGGACCGCGAGGAGCGCAGTGTCCGCGACCAGCGCGAGAGGCTGGCAGCGCTTGATCCAGTGCTCGTCCTTCGCCTCGACGCCCTGACCACGGCCCTCACCGAGAAGTTGTTCCAGTACTCGTGGCCACACTGCGGCAAGATCGGCAGGTACGTCAGCCACAGGGCACGCTCTCTCATGGGTCCCACGAACGTGTGGTTCTGGGAACAGGTTGGGAAGTCAGTCGGGTGGTGCGGTGGGGACAAAGCCGCTGGGGCGGTGAGAAGGGAACGAATCGGAGTTTGGCCACGGTAGTCAGGGCGACCGCTGCGGTTCAAGTTGTTGTCCCCAGCCTGTGGATAGTGTCTCCTGGCAGATGCTGGTTTGACCGGATGGCGTAGCCGCGCGTACCGTAACCAGGTCGAGTTGTCGATGGCTGCTGCCGCCTGCCTCCGATGGGCACAGGTCACTTCGAGTGATCGGGAAGCGGTGCACTCGGGCGTATACGAGCTACTCGTGGGCGCACGGTGACAGCCAGGACGGCACCCCGCCACCACCGATTCTTTCTGGAGCCCCCGAGTGAGCAAGCGCACCTTCCAGCCGAACAACCGTCGTCGCGCCAAGACCCACGGCTTCCGCCTGCGGATGCGCACCCGTGCCGGCCGCGCGATTCTCGCGAACCGTCGTGGCAAGGGTCGCGCCAGCCTGTCCGCCTGATAACCAACAGGTCATGACGTCGTGCTGCCTACCGAGCATCGGCTGAGGCGGCGCGAGGACTTCGCGACCGCGGTACGCCGAGGACGCCGGGCCGGACGCCCGCTCCTCGTCGTCCATCTACGTAGCGGTGCAACGGACCCGCACGCGCCTGGGGAGAGCGCTCCCCCGACGCGTGCGGGTTTCGTCGTGAGCAAAGCCGTGGGTGGGGCCGTCGTACGCAACAAGGTGAAGCGAAGGCTTCGCCATCTGATGCGTGACCGAGTGGCCCTGCTGCCCCCCGGTAGCCTGGTAGTCGTACGAGCGTTGCCCGGTGCGGGTGACGCCGACCATGAACAGCTGGCCCGAGACCTGGATGCCGCCCTTCAGCGGCTGCTGGGAGGGGGCGCGCGATGAAGTACCCGCTGCTGGCTCTTATCAAGCTGTACCAGTGGACGATCAGCCCGCTGCTGGGGCCGGTGTGCAAGTACTACCCGTCGTGCTCCCACTACGGCTACCAGGCCATCGACCGGCATGGTGCGATCAAGGGAACGGCACTCACCGCCTGGCGCATCCTCCGGTGCAATCCGTGGTCGCTGGGCGGTGTGGACCATGTTCCGCCGCGTAAGCGTCCGCGGTGGCACGAAATGCTGCGCAACGCCTGGCGTGCACGCAAGGGCGGGACCTCCGCCGCCGAACCGGCCATCGAAGGGCACGGTATGTCCGACCACCCCTCGAGCCCGGCCGCCGAGACCCCGTCCCATGCTCAAGGAGCCTGATTAGTGGACACGATTGCCAGTCTTTTCAGCTTCATCACGACACCCGTTTCCTGGGTCATCGTCCAGTTCCACTCCGTGTACGGGAAGATCTTCGGTCCCGATACGGGCTGGGCCTGGGGCTTGTCCATCGTGTCCCTGGTGATCCTGATCCGTATCTGCCTCATCCCGCTCTTCGTGAAGCAGATCAAGTCGACGCGGGCGATGCAGACGCTGCAGCCCGAGATGAAGAAGATCCAGGAACGCTACAAGAACGACAAGCAGCGCCAGTCCGAAGAGATGATGAAGCTGTACAAGGAGACGGGTACCAACCCGCTCTCCTCGTGCCTTCCCATCCTGGCGCAGTCGCCGTTCTTCTTTGCTCTGTACCACGTGCTGAACAGCATCGCGACCGGCAAGACGATGGGCTTCATCGACGACTCGCTGCTGACCAGCGCCCGTAAGGCGCACATCTTCGGTGCTCCGCTCGCGGCGAAGTTCACCGACGGCGCCGACAAGGTCGCCTCTCTCGGTGCCACGCTGACCGATGTCCGTGTCGTCACTGCGGTCATGATCGTCCTGATGTCGGCGTCGCAGTTCTACACGCAGCGTCAGCTGATGACGAAGAACGTCGACACCACGGTGAAGACGCCCTTCATGCAGCAGCAGAAGATGCTGATGTACGTCTTCCCGGTCATGTTCGCCGTCTTCGGCATCAACTTCCCGGTCGGTGTCCTCGTCTACTGGCTGACCACCAACCTGTGGACCATGGGCCAGCAGATGTACGTCATCCGCAACAACCCGACCCCGGGCAGCAAGGCACAGGCCGCTTACCTGGAGCGCCTGCAGAAGCACGTCACGCACCACGAGAAGACCCGTGGCCGCGGCGAGAAGGCCATCGTCAAGGCGATCGTCGCCAAGGGCCGTGACCGCAACGAGCACGAGCGCAAGTTCATCAACACCCTGACCAAGGCGGGCCTGGCGGCCCAGGCCGACGGCACCGTGGTGAAGGGCGTGAGCGACGCCGTGACCGAGGCCGAGGACGGCACCCCGACGACCACCGGCGGCGCCTCCAAGCGGCAACAGCCGAAGCGGCAGTCCAAGTCCCAGCGTCAGTCGGGTGCGGCCAAGGCGGCGGGCGAGTCCGAGCCGAAGACCTCGCTGACCAAGTCCGACGAGCCGCAGGACGCCAAGCCGAACGCAGCCAAGCCGGCGGCGAGCGGCAACAACCCCGGCTCCGGTACCCGCAGCAAAGCCCAGTCCGGACAGCGCAAGGGTCCTCAGCGGCCCAAGTCGCCGTCCAAGAAGTAAGAAGGAGTCCATCCCGTGACGGAAGGCACCACCTCCGCTGCCGCCGAGGGCGACACCCTGACCCGCTTGGAGCAGGAGGGCGAGATCGCGGCGGACTACCTCGAGGGTCTGCTCGACATCGCTGACCTCGACGGCGACATCGACATGGACGTCGAGGCCGACCGCGCCGCTGTCTCGATCATCAGCGAAGCCGGCGGCCGCGATCTGAACAAGCTGGTCGGCCGGGACGGCGAGGTGCTGGAGGCCCTGCAGGAGCTCACGCGCCTGGCGGTACACCGGGAGACCGGGGACCGCAGCCGGCTCATGCTGGACATCGCGGGCTACCGCGCGAAGAAGCGTGAGGAGCTCTCCGAGCTGGGCGCCAAGGCCGCGGCCGAGGTCAAGAGCTCCGGCGAGCCCGTGAAGATGAACCCGATGACGCCCTTCGAGCGCAAGGTGGTGCACGACGCCGTCAAGGTCGCGGGCCTGCGCAGTGAGTCCGAGGGCGAGGAGCCGCAGCGCTTCGTCGTCGTGCTTCCCGCCTGATCGGTACGTACGTTCCATCGGCCCCGTCTGTTGCGCAGGCGGGGCCGATCTTTGTCAGCCTGGTAGTCCCCGGTAGTACCTGGTTGCTCCTTGGTAGTCCCTGATGGTCCTGGTGGTCAGCGCCCAATGCGCTTATGCGGTACGGAAGGACGGTCCCCGTGACGGAGGCAGCGGAGCTCCCTCCCGCGCCCGAGCAGGCGCGCGAGGTATTCGGCAATCGCTTCGCGGACGCGGTCCGGTACGCGGAACTCTTGGCCGAGGCGGGTGTGCAGCGGGGGCTGATCGGCCCGCGCGAAGTGCCCCGCCTGTGGGAGCGGCACCTGTTGAACTGCGCGGTGCTCTCCGAGGTCGTACCCGAAGGAGTGACGGTGTGCGATGTCGGCTCGGGCGCCGGGCTCCCTGGCATTCCACTGGCGCTCGTCCGTGAGGACCTCAAGATCACACTGCTTGAGCCATTGCTGCGGCGCACGACCTTCTTGACCGAGGTCGTGGAACTGCTGGGCCTCGACCATGTGACGGTCGTCCGTGGCCGTGCTGAGGAGGCCATGGGCAAGCTTCAGCCTGTTCACGTGGTGACCGCGCGCGCCGTGGCGCCTCTGGACCGCCTGGCCGCTTGGGGCATCCCACTGCTGCGTCCCTACGGCGAGATGCTCGCCCTCAAGGGTGACACCGCCGAGGAGGAGCTGAAGAGTGCTGCTACGGCGCTCAGCAAGCTCGGTGCGGTCCAGACTTCCGTCCTCCAGGTCGGAGAGGGAGTAGTGGATCCGCTCTCCACCGTCGTCCGTGTCGAGGTCGGGGAGAGTCCTGGAGGTGTGCGCTTCGCGGCCAAGCGGGCGAAGGCGGCCCGCACCGGGCGAACGCGACGCCGACGCTGAGCCTGAGAGGCGCTCGATGGACCCTGAACTCCCGGCTCCGCTCCATGGAGCCGGGAGTTCTTCGTCACTCCCGCTGATCCGTCCTGACGACGAGCGGTACTCCACACAAGCTGCCAAACCTACGCATCTCGGAGTGTCGCGCCGCGATGGCCGTGAACGCTATGCATCGTGTTTCACGTGAAACGTCGCTCACTGTTGCACGGAATCATCAGTCGCGGCCGGGCCGCGGCCGAACCCCGCGACCGGAGACCTCTCGGTTCCCTCAGAGGGGGTGCGGAGTTGTCCACAGAGGTGGATTTCTCCACAGAAGAACGGGCCTCGCTGGTTCACGACCCCGAAGGCATGGGAGGCTCTGTTCATTGCGAGCCTGAAGTCGAGGAGAGTGAATCCTTGCGGTCCGACGCCAACATCGCGGGACCGATGACCGATCCGGTCCCCGGTCCCCGTACCGAGTCGATGGGGGAGGATGTTTCACGTGAAACACCGCCCCCGATGGACGACACTCCCATCGGTCGTGCTGCCCAACTGGCAGTGGAGGCGCTAGGTCGCGCCGGTGAGGGCCTGCCACGGCCCGAGCAGACCAGGGTCATGGTCGTTGCCAATCAGAAGGGCGGGGTGGGTAAGACCACGACCACGGTCAACCTTGCTGCCTCACTCGCTCTGCACGGTGGCCGTGTCCTGGTGATCGACCTCGACCCTCAGGGCAACGCCTCCACCGCGCTGGGCATCGACCATCACGCCGAAGTTCCATCGATCTACGACGTGTTGATCGACAGCAAGCCGCTCTCCGAAGTTGTCCAACCGGTCCCCGATGTCGAGGGTCTCTTCTGCGCGCCTGCCACGATCGATCTCGCCGGTGCGGAGATCGAGCTTGTGTCCCTGGTGGCACGGGAGAGTCGGCTGGAACGAGCGATCCAGGCATACGAGCAGCCGCTGGACTACATCCTCATCGACTGCCCGCCGTCGCTCGGTCTTCTGACGGTGAACGCGCTGGTGGCCGGCGCGGAGGTCCTCATCCCCATCCAGTGCGAGTACTACGCGCTGGAAGGCCTGGGACAGCTCCTGCGTAACGTGGACCTGGTACGGGGGCACCTCAACCCCAACCTCCATGTCTCGACGATCCTGCTCACCATGTACGACGGCCGGACGCGACTGGCGTCGCAGGTCGCGGACGAGGTGCGCAGTCACTTCGGTGAGGAGGTGCTGCGGACGAGCATTCCTCGCTCGGTCCGTATCTCCGAGGCCCCGAGCTACGGGCAGACGGTGCTGACCTACGATCCGGGGTCGAGCGGTGCCCTCTCGTATCTTGAGGCAGCACGAGAAATCGCCCTCCGAGGAGTCGGTGTGGCGTACGACGCGGAACCTGCCCACATGGGCGCACAGAACGGTCAGAACATGGTGGAGGGGATCCAGTGAGCGAGCGACGACGGGGACTGGGGCGTGGCCTCGGCGCACTGATCCCTGCGGCCCCGACAGGGGAGAAGTCGGCTTCCTCGGCGGTAGGCGGCACGTCCGCTTCACCGACGGCCGTGCCCGTACTCACCGCGGAGCGCGGGGTGGCGGCGGCGAAGGTGGCCATGCTGCCGCCTGTTTCACATGAAACGGAGGAGCTGTCGTCGAACGGAGCTCTGGAGGCGCCCCCGGCGCCTGTAGGTGCTCACTTCGCCGAGCTGCCCCTCGACTTCATCACCCCGAACCCGCGCCAGCCCCGCGAGGTTTTCGACGAGGACGCTCTTGCCGAGCTCGTCACCTCCATCAAGGAGGTCGGGCTCCTCCAGCCCGTCGTCGTACGCCAGGTCGGTCCTACGCGCTACGAGCTCATCATGGGCGAGCGGCGCTTCCGGGCCTGCCGTGAAGCCGGGCTCGAGGCCATTCCGGCGATCGTGCGGGCCACGGATGACGACAAGCTCCTCCTGGACGCGCTGCTGGAGAACCTGCACCGCGCGCAGCTGAACCCGCTGGAAGAGGCCGCGGCCTACGACCAGCTGCTCAAGGACTTCAACTGCACGCACGACCAGCTGGCGGATCGCATTGGGCGGTCGCGTCCGCAGGTCTCCAACACCCTGCGTCTGCTGAAGCTCTCTCCCGCGGTTCAGCGCCGTGTTGCGGCGGGGGTCCTCTCTGCCGGACACGCACGGGCGCTGCTCTCCGTCGACGACTCGGAGGAGCAGGACCGGCTGGCCCACCGGATCGTGGCCGAGGGGCTTTCGGTGCGGGCCGTCGAGGAGATCGTCACCCTCATGGGATCGCGGCCGCAGACCGCGCCGCGCTCCAAGGGGCCGCGGGCCGGTGCTCGGCTCTCCCCGGCGCTCAGCGATCTGGCGTCGCGTCTCTCGGACCGTTTCGAGACGCGGGTGAAGGTCGATCTGGGGCAGAAGAAGGGCAAGATCACCGTCGAGTTCGCCTCGATGGACGACCTTGAGCGCATCCTCGGTTCACTCGCGCCGGGCGAGGGACCGGTTCTTCAGAAGAGTCTTCTGGACGACGACTCCGAGGACTCGGAGGCCTGAGTCCTCCGGTGGCGGGACGGTCTTTGATCGGGGGACCCACCAGAACGGGCCGTGTCCGGTGTGTACCGGACACGGCCCGCTCTTTTGCTTTCTGGCGGTATCGATGGAATCGCATCGTGGATACGATGCGTTCGGGTATGGCGCATCCACCTGGCAGCACCTTCATTGGGGAGGCGGGGGCCGTGCAATCCATGACCCGTACCGGACTGCTGACCGCGGGCCTGGGACTTGGAGCGGTCGGCGGTTTCGTCGGCAGTCTGCTCAAGGAGCGGAGCGCTCTGGCAGCCGCCCGTGCCGCTGCGGGCGAAGGAAGTGAGGAACATCCTTCATGGGGCGTCGGCTCGTACCGCTCACGCTGGACAACCTTCAGGACCTTCCCAACCGCTGTCGCTCGTGTGTCTTCTGGGAGCTGGACCCAGTCAGCGGTCAGGCCGCGGTAAAGGCCGGCACACCTGAGCTGGAGAAGGAAGCCTGGATCTCCGCCGTCCTGCTGGAGTGGGGATCCTGCGGCCGCGTTGTCTACGTGGACGACGTACCGGTGGGGTTCGTGCTGTACGCCCCTCCGGCCTATGTTCCCCGCGCCACGGCTTTCCCCACGAGTCCGGTGTCACCGGATGCGGTTCAGCTGATGACCGCCTTCATCCTGCCGGGCTACCAGGGGCAGGGACTTGGCCGGGTCATCGTGCAGACAGTCGCCAAGGATCTGCTGCGTCGCGGCTTCAAAGCGATCGAGGCATTCGGGGACGCGCGGTGGAAGGAGCCGGCCTGTGTGCTACCTGCGGACCATCTGCTGGCCGTGGGCTTCAAGACGGTCCGGCCGCACCCCACCTATCCGCGACTGAGGCTTGAGCTGCGTACGACGCTCTCGTGGAAGGAAGACGTGGAACTGGCCCTGGACCGCCTTCTGGGAGCCGTGCAGAAGGAACCGGCGCTCCGCCCCCTGTAGCTGGCGCTCTGGCCTTGCAGGGGGCGTTCTGACCTTGCAAACACGAGTGGGCCAGCCCGGAAGGGCTGGCCCACTCGTGTTTCACGTGAAACACGCGCCGCTCGCGCGCGGCAGCTCACCGATTACTAGGCGATGAAGTCCTCAAGGTCACGCACGATCGCAGCCTTCGGCTTCGCACCGACGATGGTCTTGGCGACCTCGCCACCCTGGTAGACGTTCAGGGTCGGGATCGACATGACGCCGTACTTGGCGGCGATCCCCGGGTTCTCGTCGATGTTGAGCTTGACGACCTCGATCTTGTCGCCGTACTCGGCTGCGATCGCCTCGAGCGACGGCGCGATCTGGCGGCACGGACCGCACCAGGCGGCCCAGAAGTCCACCAGGACGGGCTTGTCGCTCTTGAGGACGTCCTGCTCGAAGGAGTCGTCGGTCACGTTCTTGAGGGTGCCGGCCACGGCGGGCTCCTTAACTCGTTTGTGCGGTGGGGCGGATGGGGGTCAGACAGTGGCGGCCGCGGTAGCGGCCTCGTTGTCCGCGAGGGCGGCGAGGTAACGCTCGGCGTCGAGAGCGGCGGAGCAGCCAGTGCCGGCCGCGGTGATCGCCTGGCGGTACGTGTGGTCGACGACGTCACCGGCGCCGAAGACACCGGTCAGGTTCGTCCGGGTCGAAGGCGCCTCGACCTTCAGGTAGCCCTCGCCGTCCAGGTCGAGCTGGCCCTTGAAGAGCTCGGTGCGCGGGTCGTGGCCGATCGCGATGAACAGACCGGTCACCGGCAGCTCAGAGATCTCGCTCGTCTTGAGGTTCCGCAGCTTCAGACCGGAAAGCTTCGGGTCACCCTCGATCTCGGCGATTTCGCTGTCCCAGATGAACTTGATCTTCGGGTCGGCGAAGGCGCGCTCCTGCATTGCCTTGGAGGCGCGCAGGGTGTCCCGGCGGTGGACGATCGTCACGGACTTGGCGAAGCGGGAGAGGAAGGTAGCCTCCTCCATCGCGGTGTCGCCGCCGCCGATCACGGCGATGTCGTGGTCCTTGAAGAAGAAGCCGTCACAGGTGGCACACCAGGAGACGCCGCGTCCGGAGAGGGCGTCCTCATTGGGCAGGCCGAGCTTGCGGTGCTGGGAGCCGGTCGTGACGATGACGGCCTTGGCGCGGTGGACGGTGCCTGCGGTGTCCGTGACGGTCTTGATCTCGCCCGCCAGGTCGACGGCGACGACGTCGTCCGGAACGAGCTCGGCACCGAAGCGCTCGGCCTGGGCACGCATGTTGTCCATGAGCTCGGGGCCCATGATGCCGTCCTGGAAGCCGGGGAAGTTCTCCACCTCGGTGGTGTTCATCAGCGCGCCACCTGCGGTGACGGCGCCCTCGAAGACCAGCGGCTTCAGCGACGCGCGCGCGGTGTAGAGCGCCGCCGTGTAGCCGGCGGGCCCGGAGCCGATGATGATCACGTTACGAACGTCGGTCACGGCTTGATTCCTCGTCTCTGGAGACTGCTGCGTACTGCCGGTGGGAGCCTCTCTCAGAACTCTCACCCCACCCAACGGATCCTAAGGGGCCAGCATTCCCACTGTGTCCGGGCACACGGAGACGCGAGACCTCAGAGAGAGGCCATGCGGCGTCTGGGCAGGAGCTCGTTCGGCTCTGAGAACCTCAGGACGGGGTGTAGGACTGCGTCAGCAGGAGCTTTCCCGGGGATGCCGAGTCCTTCTTGACGCAGGCGGCGTCGACGATATAGGCCGCGACCTTCGTGCTGTCGGAAGCGTCGGGCTGCACGAGGAGATAGACGCTCGTGCCCTTGTACGTGCCTGGCTCCGCGGCGAGAACGGCCCCGCTGTTCCCCGTTCCCTCCTGGACGCATTGAGGGACGGTCACGGAGGGCGTGTTCAAGGTGCCGATTCCTGGAGACCCGGAACCGGCGTCAGGGGACTCGACTCCCCAGGGTTCCACTCCGCCGGAGCGATTCTCTGTGTTCTTGTTCTTCGTGAGGAGATCGGAGACCTGGCTCTCCAACGTCCCCTCGGAGAAGGTGACCGTCGAACCCGACTCCTGTGGTGCCTCTGCCTGAGAACTCTTGCCCGGGCTGTCATCCCCCATCGTCTGCAGGAGGATCGCGCCCAGCCCCAGTGCTGCGGCCGTGAAGACCGTGCCGATGACGGCGGCCCTACGGCGCCCATGACGCACTCGGTGGGCACGGCCGGGGCCGGTGGCCGCGCGAGGGTGGCCCAGGGGGCGGTCTGCCGAGGAAGGGGAGCCCGAGTCGGGAGACGCGACGAGGACGTCAGCGGCCGATGTTTCACGTGAAACACTCGCGCGGTCGTCTTCCGCATCGGAGTCGTGCTCGGGTGCCGTGGCACTCAGCAGAGCTTCCGCAGCCAGAGCGGCATCAATGCGGCCGGCCACATCGGCGGGCATGCGTGCCGGGCCCGGCAGGGTGCCGAGCAGACCTCGGATCTCCTCCAGCGAGTCGTACACGTCGGCACAGAGCGGGCAGTCCTCGAGATGCCGTCGCACGTCCTCGGTACGGGTGGGAGGGAGGAGACCTTCGGTGAGGTCGGAGATCTCCGCGACGTCCGGGTGCCCGGCCATATCCGTCGTGGATGTCACGCTCTCCCACCTCCGCCCTTCACAGCAGCTGGATCGCTTGGCCCTGCATCGTGTGGTCCCGCTGCGGGTGGGACGGATGTCCCCTGCGTCCGGTTCCGTCCGCCGCCCGCCTTCTTGCTGTCCTCGCCGCTTCCGTTCTCCGTACGGAGATGGGTGAGCAGCGGGAGCAGTCTGGCTCTGCCGCGAGCGCAGCGGCTCTTCACCGTGCCGATCGGCACGTCGAGGATGCGGGCTGCCTCCGCCACGGGGTAGCCCTGCATGTCCACCAGAACCAGGGCGGCGCGCTGGTCGGGCGGGAGGGTGGACAACGCCTTGAGGAGTTCTCGATGCAGATCGTTGCGCTCGGCCGGAGCGGAGGCGGACTCGTGCGGCTCGAGGAGCTGTTCCAGGCGTTCGGTGTCATCGACGGGAGAGGTCTTCCTGGAAGCGGCCTTGCGGGCGCGATCCAGGCAGGCGTTCACCGTGATGCGGTGCAGCCAGGTGGTGACGGCCGACTGGCCGCGGAAGGTGTGGGCGGCGCGGTAGGCGGAGACCAGGGCGTCCTGGACCGCGTCAGCGGCCTCTTCGCGGTCTCCCAGCGTTCGCAGGGCCACCGCCCAGAGCCGGTCGCGGTGACGCCGCACGAGCTCGCCGAAGGCGTCGGGGTCGCCCTCGACATGGCGAGCGAGGAGGTCCTGATCGCTGGCTTCGCGATATGCGGCTTCATCGGCCATCGGACCCCCTCCCCTTTGTCGACGAGCGTCAGCCGGTGAACTTCACGTCCGTGATGGCTTGCTTGTAGCCGGCGCTGCTGTAGCCGTCGGCAGGAGCACTCGGCACATCGGTGATCCACAGCAGCACGTACCGCGTTTTCATGGACTTCGGAGCCGTCACTTTCGCGGTCGTGCCGCTCGTGGTGACGGTCCCGATCTCCGTCATTCCCTCGACGGATGTCGAGGGAGACAGTGAGTCCGTGGAGTACAAGTGGATCGTCGTGTGGTCTCCCGGATAGCGCAGCCCTATGGAGGCGGCCGAGATCTCCTGGGCCGAGCCGAGGTCGTAGACGATTCCCACGCCGGGCTTGTAGGGCGCCAATTTCGGACCCTCGTTGTACTTCTTGGTGCGCCAGAATGTCGTGCTGTCGCCGTCGTACGTCAGGCCGACATCGCCGGCCGCCTGGGCCTCGCCGCTCGCGACGTATTCCTGCGCGCCCTTGATGGTGATCGGCTCGACCGGCTTGGCCTTGTCGCTCGACTTGTCGTTGCCGTCCGTCGGCTGAGTCTGGTTCGTGTCCTCGGACTTGCCCTGGTCCATGAGCGCGTCCGCGAGCTGCCAGCTGCCGAGGCCCAGCGCGGCGATGAGCAGAGCCGACACGGCCCACTTGAGGGCCTTGCCGGTGCGGCTCTGTAGCGGGGACGGCGGGGCCGGAATGGGTTGCGTCGCGCCCGGGCGTGGTGCTTGGCGGCCGTAGGTGCCCTGCTGGTACGACGTGCGCTGGTACTCCGGCGGGGCGGTGAACGCTGGCTCCGGCGGGCGGATGCGGGGCATCTCGTTGATCGCCTTCACCAGTTCCTCCGGCGTGGTGCACGGAGTTTCGTGGCGGGAGGCGGTCGCGCCGTCGTTGGCCAGCGCGCGCATGGTGAGCTCGGACAGGCCCCGGTGAACGCCTGCCCGCACCTGGTCGGGAGCGATGAGACCGACACCCTTGGGCAGCCCCGACAGACCGTACGCATCGGTGTCGTACGGCCAGCGCTGAGTCAGCGCGGCGTACAGGAGCGCGCCGATCGCCTCCGTGTCGGTGCGCTGCGGGGTGTCGGAGCTGATGCCGCGCAGCGCGGCATTCACCGCGAGCCCGCGGATGCGCCATTGGCCGGACGAGGTGCGCAGTACGGCGCCCGGGGTCAGCCTCAGGTGCGCCAGGCCCTCGCGGTGCGCGGCGGCCATGGCCTGGGAGACCTGGCTGACCATCTGGTACGCGTCGTGCACTTCGAGCGGGCCCGCGGCCAGGAGCGTCGTCAGCTCCGTGGCGTCCGGAAGCCACTCGTGCACCACATAGACGAGGTCGTTCTCCTCGACCGCGTCCAGGACCTGGACGAAGCGGGGATCGCCGAGCAGGGCGGAGGACCGGGCCGCCGCCAGTACTGAGCGGGCCCGCGAATGGTCGGCGGGCAGCAGATGCACACCGACGGCACGGCGGAGTTTCTCGTCCACCGCACGCCAACTGCTGAAACCGTCCAGACGGGTGACGCACTCCTCGAGGCGATAGCGTCTGGCGAGCTTGTGACCACTGTGCAGTTCGGGCGGTGAGGCCTTTCCGGGACGCTCGGTCCCGCCGCTCCCCTGTGCCTCTTCGCTCTCCGTGTCCCGCTCCCGCTTCTGGGCCACCCCGTCGGCCGTGGACTGGTCCGCCTTGGCGGTCAGCGGCTCGTCACCGCTGTTGTCTGCCACGTCGACGGCAGCCGTGCTCCGTTCCGCCACCGTCGTTCCCGCCTCCCCATCCATTGCGTGCTCCGACGCAGAAACCAATTGTGCCCACAGTCCGCCGCTATGCACGACACGCGGCGGCGGACGATGGTTGTGCGCGTACCCCCGCCTCAGCGCCCCAGGCGCCCGCGGACCATTCCGACCATTGAGTTGAGTTCTTCGATGCGCATCTTCCGCGCCGCGACGTAGAAGACGCCGAGGAGGGCGATCGATCCCGCGACGAGTGCCGCGATCGATCCGAGGACTCCGTGACCGAGCGCCCTGGTGATCGCGAACCCGACCGCGCCACCTGCCAGAGCACCCGGGATGCATGCCAGGCAGAGCCGTGCGTACGTCCGCAGGACACGGGCGCCGTCCAGGTCGCCGTCCAGCCGTCTGCGCAGCCTCTGCCAGGCGACTCCGACGCCGACCATGTACGCCAGGCCGTACGAGCCGGCCATGCCGACGACCGCCCATTGAGCGGGCAGAACCACGTAGCAGAGAGCCGAGGCGGCGGCGTTCACCGCGGCCACGATGACCGTGTTGTAGAAGGGCGTGCGGGTGTCCTCGTAGGCGTAGAAGCCGCGCAGGACCACGTACTGCACCGAGAACGGGATCAGGCCGAGGCCGAACGCCATGAGGACGTATCCCATGGACTGGGCGGCCGGGATGCTGCTGGAGCCGAAGAGCAGGGTGCACATCGGGATGCCCAGGGCGACGAACATGAAGGCGACCGGGACGATCGCGACGGCCGAGGTGCGCAGGCCCTGGGAGATGTCGTCGCGGACGGCACCGGGATCGCCGTCGTGGGCGGCTCGCGAGATCCTCGGCAGCATGGCCGCCATGACGGAGACCGTGATGATCGCCTGCGGCATGCCCCAGATCAGCTGGGCGTTGGAGTAGGCCATGATGCCCGCGCCGCTCTTGCCGGACGCCTTGCCCGCCGCGGTGGCCAGCTGGGTGACGACGAGGACGCCCGCCTGGTTGGCGAGGACGAAGAGCACGGTCCACTTGGCAAGCTGGACCGCCTTGCCGAGGCCGTGGCCCTTCCAGTCGAAGCGCGGGCGGAACCGGAAACCGGTCTCGCGCAGGTACGGGATCATCGCCAGGGCCTGCACGACCAGGCCGAGCAGGGTGCCGATGCCGAGCAGGCGGATGCCCTCCGGCGGGATGTTGCTCACCGTCATGCCGGAGTCCGCTGCGGTCCCGTACACCCAGAGGAACATGCCGAAGGTGAAGATCATGACGATGTTGTTGAGGACCGGAGTCCACATCATCGCGCCGAACTTCCCGCGGGCGTTCAGGATCTGGCCCATGACCACATGGACACCCATGAAGAAGATCGTGGGCAGGCAGTAGCGGGCGAAGGAGACGGCGACGTTGTTCGACTCCGGATTGCTCGCGACGGAGTTCGACATCAGCTGGATCAGTAGCGGTGCCGCGAAGACAGCGGCAGCGACGATCACGGCGAGGGCGACCATGACGAGGGTCAGCAGGCGGTTGGCGTAGGCCTCGCCGCCGTCCTCGTCGTCCTTCATGGATCGCACCAGCTGGGGCACGAAGACCGAGTTGAGTCCTCCGCCGACGGTGAGGATGTAGATCATCGTCGGCAGGGTGTAGGCCACGGTCCAGGTGTCGCCGAGTGTCGCGGCACCGAGAGCGGCCGTGATGATCATGGTGCGTACGAAACCGGTGAGCCGGGACACCAGTGTCCCCGCCGCCATCACCGCGCTCGATTGGAGCATCCCCGAAACACGCCCTCCGGACTTCTTCGGAGCGGACGCGGCCGCGGGGGGCGGAGCCTGTGGGGCGGCCGGAGCTGGTTCGGGGGCCGGTGACGGTACGCCGGGCGGACCGGCGTAGGGACGGCCGGCGCCCTGTCCCTGGTCGCGGAAGAGGTGGGCGAAGGCGTCGGGCTCGTGGTGCTGCTCGCCGGCCTGGGTGACCAGGTCGTCGACGCCCACGAACTGGGTGGTGGACGCGTTGTCGCCGTACGGAAGGTGCCGGGTCGGGCCCGCGGGCTCCGGCGGGGGCGTCTGGGCCCAGATGCGCGGATCGGGGGCGTACTGCGGCGTGGGCGGCTGGGCGTAGAGCGGAGGCTGCGGGTGATACGTGCCGGGGGGCGGCGGAGGGTGCGCGGCGCGGTCGTAGAGCGCCTCGGTCACCGGGTCCTGGGCGGAGAGGTCCTGTGCCCGGTAGGGGTCCTGGGTGTAGGCATCCTGGAAGTACATGTCCGCGGGGGGCCCCTGCGGCAGCTGCCCGGGCTCGGGCGGCGGGCCCTCGGGATAGCCCTCGGGGTAGCCGGAGTTCCCTGTGCCCTGGTCCGGGTAGCCCTCGGGGTAGCCCGAGCTGCCCGCGCCCTGACCGCGGTCACCCTCGTACGGCGCGTTCATGGTTACCCCACCTCATCGTCCCCGGGCCCACCGGCCACGACATCGCTCAACGGTCCACTCTCTCACCCGTGCCGGACGGGTCCGCGCTTTCCGGTGCGGTGTCCGGTGTCGGGTCACTCGGGTGCTCCGGGTCGTCTGCCCCGGACTCCGTGCCGGACTCGCCCGCGGGGTGGTCCTGGGAGTCCTCGGTGTCCTCGGTGGCGTCCGCGTCTTCGTCCGCGCTCTCGTCCCTGCGAGCGTCCTCCTCGGCCTGCCGGGCGGCCGCGCGCTTGCGCTGCGTGTACATCCGGAATCCGGCGAGCACGAGCAGCAGGAAGCCGCCGCCGATGACCAGCATGACCGTCGAGGTGATCTCGGTGACCTTCACCTCGAAGGTGACGGGGTCGCCGTATTCCTGGCCGTCCTGTGTGTACAGCTGGGCGACCACCTTCACTGGGCCGTTGGCCTTGATCGAGGTGTCGAACTTCACCGACTGGCTGTGCTCGCCCGCGACGGTGATCGGCTGCTCGTCGTAGGGGCCGTCGCCGATCTTGAGGCGGGTGGGCTGCTGCGAGGTGAGGCGCAGGACCAGATGGTCGACGCCCTGCACGAGGTTGTTCTGCACGGTCACGGGGATCGTGGCGCTGCGACCGGAGAGCTTCGCGTCGGACTTCTCGATCAGTCTGACCAGGCCGGTGAGTTCGTTGAGGTACGACGAAACGCTTGCGCGGAAGGTAGCCGCCGGAACGGGCCGGCCGCGCCAGGACGTGGACATCCCCCGGTCCATCGCCCTGCCGAACGGAGTGACCACACGGGACTCGTCGGTGAGGATGACCTTGAAGTTGTCGAGACTCGTCTGCGTGTCCCGGATCCACTCGAAGGCCGACTGAGGCAGCTCCTGCTTGCGCAGCGAGGAGGGATACGAGGACTCGGCGGGCACCTTCGTGGTGGCACCCGGGTCCGGCTTGGCCTTGGCGGCCGCGGACAGGCTCTGGGACTCCGACCAGTTCCCGCCCTGGAGCGCCGTCAGTGCCTGCGCCATCGACTGGGCCTGGCTCGCGGACGGCATGCGCTGCGGGGCGACCAGGATGCTGCGCTGCTTCTCCGGCTCCTGCAGGTTGATCGCCAGGCTCTGGGCCAGGAACTTCTGCACGGCGAGCGTGGAGCTGTCGGCCTTCGTCATGTCGCCCTGGAATGCGGTCGACAGCCGGGCGTCCGCGACCACCGCGGTCGTCCCGGCGCCGATGGGGCGGGCGGCGCTCGGCGTGTACGACAGCCCGCCCGTCTCGCGCAGGCTGTCGCTGCGGGCGATCACCTTGTCGGCGCCGGCGGAGGTGGCGACCTTGACGATCGACGGGTCGAGGGCGCCGTCCGCGGGCCAGGCGAAGTCGGTGTTCGGCGTGACGTGGAGGATCGTGTCCACCGTGCTGGCGGCCACGTCCGTGGCGTCCTTGAGGTGACTCAGGGAGCCGGTGACGTTCGTGCCGTTGTGCGCCAGAGACGCCAGGTCGGGGTCGGCGAAGGGGAGGGCGACGACTTCCTTGTCCTCGACCGTCTTCTCCAGCTCGGCGAGCCACTGCTTGGCGATCGCCTGGTTCTTGCCTGCCGTGGTGGTGTCGCCGTCCTGAACCTGGTAGCTGCGCGTCATGGCGTCGACGGAAGCCAGCAGGTCCGGGTCGAGCACCCAGGTGACGTCCAGACTGCTGCCCAAGGACAACAGCTGATCCAGCCGGCCGCCCGGGGAGATCTCCTTGGCCAGGTCATCGTTCTCGAAGACGGGGGTCTGCTGCGCGTCCGACCCGGTCTCCGCCGTGAGGTGGACCGTGGAGATCAGTGGCCAGAGGTACGTCGTCTTCGTCTTCGTGTCCGCCGCATCCTCCTGCCAGGGCAGGAACGTCCGCTGGATGCCGAGGATCTGGTCCCACGACTGGGCGGCGGTCCGGCCCGTGAGGGAGACGCCGAGCTGGTAGACCCCGTCGGCGCCGAGATCCAGCTCATCGACGGGCACCGAGATGCTGAAGGACTGCGAGACGCCGACGACGAGCTCGGAGAACTTCGCTACGTACGTGCCGCCGACCTCCGAGCCGTCGAGACCCAACTGGAACCCGGTGCGCTTCGCGGCGCTGTCGATCGCGGAGCGGCTGTTGAGAGACGGACCCACCCGCACGCCCACATGGGCGTCTGTGACCGTCTGCTTGCCCTTGTTGGTGACCGTGCCGGAGACCGTGATGGTGTCGCCTGTCGTAGGGGCACTGGGACTGAGCGAGTCGATGGAGACATCGACCGTGCTGGACCCGGTGGCGTCGGCCACAGCGGTCTTCTCTGAGGCGTACGCGGACGTACCGAGGGGCAGCTGGAGCAGCCCGGCCAGCAAGGGCACACCGGCGAGCAGTGCGCCGCTGCGCCGGAGCCACCGGCGGGCAGGTGAGGGACTCATCCCCTGGAAGTCTGCCGCCTCGGCCACGCGCTCGCCCGTCCCTCGTCGTCGTCAGTGGTCGTCGGAATGTGCGTCCACGCATGGTAACGATGCGCGCTGAGGGGAAGTGCCGCGGACTGTGCCACAAGATCGGGGGACCGGGCCGAGTGTCCTGTATGTGTGCGTATTGGCCGTCGTACAGGGAGGGGTCGGCTGTGCACGTTTTATGGAGGCGCCCGCGGGGGCCCCGGCCACGTACCCTTTTCTGTTGTGCCGAACGCCAACGAAGACAACCCCAGTGCCCTGAGTCAGGTGCAGCGCCGCGCAGTGAGTGAACTGCTGCGGGTGTCCCCTGTCGCCGACGAGCTCGCCCGCCGATTCCAGGAGGCCGGGTTCTCACTCGCGCTGGTGGGCGGCTCGGTCCGGGACGCGCTCCTTGGCCGGCTCGGCAACGACCTGGACTTCACGACCGACGCTCGCCCCGAGGACGTACTGAAGATCGTGCGGCCCTGGGCGGATGCCGTGTGGGAGGTGGGGATCGCCTTCGGCACAGTCGGCGCGCAGAAGGACGCTCGGGTGGGCGACGTACAGCAGTCGTTCCAGATCGAGATCACTACGTACCGCTCCGAGGCGTACGACCGGACCTCACGCAAGCCCGAGGTGTCCTACGGCGACTCCATCGAGGAAGATCTCGTGCGCCGTGACTTCACCGTGAACGCGATGGCCGTCGCGCTGCCGGAGAAGGAGTTCATCGACCCGCACGGGGGCCTGGACGACCTGTCCGGTCGCATCCTGCGCACGCCGGGTACCCCTGAGGCGTCCTTCTCCGACGATCCGCTGCGGATGATGCGGGCCGCGCGGTTCGCCGCACAGCTCGACTTCGAGGTTGCCCCCGAGGTGGTGGCCGCGATGACGGACATGGCGGGGCGCATCGAGATCGTCTCGGCCGAGCGGGTGCGGGACGAGCTGAACAAGCTGATTCTTTCCGCGCACCCGCGCAAGGGCCTGACGCTGCTCGTCGACACCGGGCTCTCCGACCATGTGCTGCCTGAGCTTCCCGCGCTGCGCCTGGAGCGCGACGAGCACCACCGGCACAAGGACGTCTACGAGCACACGCTGATCGTCCTGGAACAGGCGATGGAGCTGGAGGAGGACGGCCCCGACCTGATCCTCCGGCTCGCCGCGCTGCTGCACGACATCGGCAAGCCGAGGACGCGCCGCTTCGAGAAGGACGGGCGGGTCTCCTTCCACCACCATGAGGTGGTGGGCGCCAAGATGACCAAGAAGCGGATGACGGCGCTGAAGTACTCGAACGACCTCGTGAAGGATGTCTCGCGTCTGGTCGAACTCCACCTGCGCTTCCATGGGTACGGCACCGGAGAGTGGACGGACTCCGCGGTTCGCCGCTATGTACGCGACGCGGGCCCGCTCCTCGACCGGCTCCACAAGTTGACCCGCTCCGACTGCACCACCCGCAACAAGCGGAGGGCGACCGCGCTCTCCCGCGCGTACGACGGCCTGGAAGAACGCATCGCGCAACTCCAGGAGCAGGAAGAGCTGGACTCGATCCGTCCCGACCTCGACGGCAACGAGATCATGGAGATCCTGGGCATCGGCCCCGGACCGGCCATCGGTCAGGCCTACAAGTTCCTGCTGGAGCTTCGGCTGGAGAACGGGCCGATGGAGCGTGACGCGGCCGTGTCGGCGCTGAAGGAGTGGTGGGCCGAGCAGAGCTGAGGCTCTTGGATCGGGTCGATGTTTCACGTGAAACATCGACCCGGGCTCCAGGAACGGGCGGTGTTTCACGTGAAACACCGCTCCTTGCTTTGCGGCTAAGGCGCCGCCCACCGGAGCTCGAAGCGAGCCAACGCGGCAGCCACCGCCGCGTAGAGCACCGCCACGGTGACGACAAGCGAAACCGAGCGTCCGTCGGGAGGCAGTATCAGTGCGGCTACTGCGGCCGCACCGACGAAGGCGACGTTGAACAGGACGTCGTAGACGGAGAAGATTCGGCCGCGGAAGCCGTCGTCGACCGAGGACTGCACGATCGTGTCCGTCGCGATCTTCGCGCCCTGTGTGGTCAGACCCAGGACGAATGCGGCGACCAGCATGGGAGCAGCGGCGAACGGCAGGCCGAGTGCGGGCTCCAGGACGGCGGCAGCGCCGGCGCAGGCGACGATCCAGCCGCCGGGGCCCAGTCGTCCGGCTGCCCAGGGTGTCACCACGGCCGCGGCGAAGAATCCTGCCCCCGAAATACCCAAAGCCAGCCCCAGCAGTGCCAGCCCGTCGTCATCCGAGCCGGACGTCCAGGCGTACCGGCACAGCATCAGCACCATGACGGTCAGGGCGCCGTAGCAGAAGCGCATCACCGTCATCGCCATGAGCGCCCAGGCCGCCTGTCGTCGTGCGGGCTCGGCCAGATGGCGCACGCCCGCCGCGAGGCCGCGCGCGGTGCCGGCGAGGGCCGTGGACAGCCTTGACGGCACCAACTCCCGGTCGGGTCCAAGCAGTTCCGGGGCAAGACGCAGAGAGGCGAGGGCCGAGCACAGATACAGGGCTGCCCCGACGAGGACGACCGCCGCGTCGGAGTCCGAGGCGACCAGCCGGACGACGAAGGCAAGCCCACCGCCCATGGTCGCGGCGAGCGTGCCGGCGGTGGGCGACAGGGAGTTGGCCATCACCAGCCGCTCGGAGTCGACGACGCGGGGCAGCGCGGCCGAAAGGCCGGACAGGACGAAGCGGTTGACCGCGGTGACGCACAGAGCGGAGACGTAGAAGAGCCAGTCGGGGACATGGCTCAGCATCAGGACGGCCGTCACGCACGCCAGTGCCGCCCGCAGCAGGTTGCCGTACAGAAAGACCTGGCGGCGCCGCCAGCGGTCCAGCAGGACGCCCGCGAAGGGGCCGATGAGGGAGTACGGGAGCAGCAGTACCGCCATGGCGGAGGCGATCGAGCCGGCCGAGGTCTGCTTCTCCGGTGAGAAGACGACGTACGTGGCGAGCGCGACCTGGTAGACCCCGTCGGCGCCCTGGGACAGCAGCCGTACGCCGAGCAGACGCCTGAACCCCTGGAAGCGCAGGAGTACGCGCAGGTCACGTACGACAGCCATGGAGCACAGCCTCACATACGAGGAGGGTCCCCGGGCGGAATGCCCGGGGACCCTCAACAGCCATCAACGAGACGGGCTTTAGCGCTCGACCTCGCCCTTGATGAACTTCTCGACGTTGGCGTAGGCCTCGTCGTCGAAGTACTGCACCGGCGGGGACTTCATGAAGTAGCTCGACGCGGAGAGGATCGGGCCGCCGATGCCGCGGTCCTTGGCGATCTTCGCGGCGCGCAGGGCGTCGATGATGACACCCGCGGAGTTCGGGGAGTCCCAGACCTCGAGCTTGTACTCCAGGCTCAGCGGGACGTCGCCGAAGGCGCGGCCCTCGAGGCGGACGTACGCCCACTTGCGGTCGTCCAGCCACTGGACGTAGTCCGACGGGCCGATGTGGACGTTCTTCTCGCCCAGGTCGCGGTCGGGGATCTGCGAGGTGACGGCCTGCGTCTTCGAGATCTTCTTGGACTCGAGGCGGTCGCGCTCCAGCATGTTCTTGAAGTCCATGTTGCCGCCGACGTTGAGCTGCATGGTGCGCTCAAGACGGACACCGCGGTCCTCGAACAGCTTCGCCATCACACGGTGCGTGATGGTGGCGCCGACCTGCGACTTGATGTCGTCGCCGACGATCGGGACGCCCGCCTCGGTGAACTTGTCCGCCCACTCCTTGGTGCCGGCGATGAAGACCGGGAGGGCGTTGACGAAGGCGACCTTGGCGTCGATGGCGCACTGGGCGTAGAACTTCGCCGCGTCCTCGGAACCGACGGGCAGGTAGCAGATGAGGACGTCGACCTGGCGGTCCTTGAGGATCTGGACGACGTCGACCGGCTCCTCGGCGGACTCCTCGATGGTCATGCGGTAGTACTTGCCGAGACCGTCGAGGGTGTGACCGCGCTGGACCGTGACGCCCTTGTTCGGGACGTCGCAGATCTTGATGGTGTTGTTCTCGCTGGCACCGATGGCGTCGGAGAGGTCGAGGCCGACCTTCTTCGCGTCGACGTCGAAGGCGGCGACGAACTCGATGTCACGGACGTGGTACTCGCCGAACTGGACGTGCATCAGGCCGGGCACCTTGGCCGCCGGGTCGGCGTCCTTGTAGTACTCGACGCCCTGCACCAGCGAGGCGGCACAGTTGCCCACGCCGACAATGGCTACGCGAACCGAACCCATTCCGATTGCTCCCTGTATGTACTGGTGAAACCCCGACCGGGTCTCACGTGGTGGTGTCGTCGGACGGATCCGGCCGGGAGCTGTCCCGGTGCCGGGGCAGGCCGCCCGCCTCGCCAGATGTGCTGTCCTGCTGAGCTGAGCCCTCGGAGGCGGAACCCTTGACGTCCCGCCCCGCTCGCTCGCTCTCGATGAGCTCGTTCAGCCAGCGCACTTCGCGCTCCACGGACTCCATTCCGTGGCGCTGGAGCTCAAGCGTGTAGTCGTCGAGGCGCTCCCGGGTGCGCGCCAGAGAGGCGCGCATCTTCTCCAGGCGCTCCTCGAGGCGGCTGCGGCGGCCCTCCAGTACGCGCATGCGTACATCGCGTGACGTCTGCCCGAAGAAAGCGAAGCGAGCCGCGAAGTGCTCGTCCTCGTATGCGTCGGGACCCGTCTGGGAGAGCAGCTCCTCGAAGTGCTCCTTACCTTCCGCCGTCAATCGATAGACGATCTTGGCGCGACGCCCCGCAAGTGGAGCGGCGAGGGCGTCCTCGGGTGTGGCCCCCGGCTCCTCGATCAACCAGCCGTTGGCGACCAGCGTCTTGAGGCAGGGGTAGAGCGTGCCGTAGCTGAAGGCACGGAACACACCCAGTGACGTGTTGAGTCGTTTGCGCAGCTCATAGCCGTGCATCGGAGACTCGCGGAGCAGGCCGAGTACGGCGAACTCGAGGATCCCGGAACGCCGGCTCATGTCGCCTCCTCCCTGTCGCTGTCTCCTCGGCACGGTCTTTATGCCGCGCTGATGTATCGACTCGATACATCGACACGATAGAACGGCCACTCGGATGCGGCAAGAGGGGTCACGGTGAACGGCGTCACATCACCGATTCATACGAAGCAAGTTGCCTGATTTGGGGTGAACTTCGGCCCTAGGCGGGTTTTGACGGTGCGTAGTCTGTGCGGCATGCACACCACGGGGAACCAAGTGACGTCTGAGGACGTCACCGTCCTCGGTGCAGTACGGGTGAATGCGATTACGACCGCATCCGTACTTCGGGGGGACCGGAAACCAGCCGCAGCCGCTTCCAGGCGCGCATGGGTGCGCCTGCCCGAGGAGTAATCGTTCGATGAGCGAGCACCGTCGCAAACTGCCGCAGTCGCAGGAAGGCGGACGTGCCGCGGCCCGACGCGGCCAGTCCGGCTCGACCTCTGGCCGCCGCGGGGCACCGCGCAGCGCCACCGGGTCTCCTTCCGACTCCTATGGGTCGGGGGGTGAAGAGGAGCGCTCGTACGGTGGCCGTGCCGAGGCCCGCCGTGCGGCGCAGAGAAGCAGTGGCGGCAGCCGGCGCAGAGGAGCCGACGGCGCCGGAAACGGCGGCCCCGGAGGCGGAGGCCGACGTGGCGGCCCCGGGGGCCCGAACGGGCCCGGGCGTGGCCGCGGCCGTGCATCCGGGCCCGTGAAGAAGCGCATCATCGACTATCCGCGCGCGGGCAAGTACGGCGCAGCGCGCTGGATTCCGTCCTGGAAGCTGGTCTCGGGGCTGTTCATCGGCTTCTGCGGCAGCCTGGTGGCGGTGGCGGGTGTCGCGTACGCCCTGGTGGGCGTCCCGGACGTCGCCAAGACCGCCGAGGCACAGAACAACGTCTACTACTGGGCCGACGGCAGCCAGATGGTCGCCACAGGTGGTGAGACGAACCGCCAGATCATCAGTTACGCGCAGATCCCCAAGGAGATGCGCTACGCGGTCATGTCGGCCGAGAACAAGACATTCGAGACCGACAGTGGTGTCGACCCGATGGGTATCGCCCGAGCCTTCGTCAACATGGCCAAGGGCGGCCAGACGCAGGGTGGCTCCACCATCACCCAGCAGTTCGTGAAGAACGCGATGCTGGACGACCAGTCGCAGACGGTCTCCCGCAAGTTCAAGGAGCTGTTCGTCTCCATAAAGGTCGGTGCCTCCATGGACAAGGACGACATCATGGCCGGCTACCTGAACTCGGCGTACTACGGACGCAACGCCTACGGCATCCAGGCGGCGGCGCGCGCCTACTTCGACAAGGACGCCACGGACCTGAACGCGAGCGAGTGCGCCTTCCTGGCGGCGATGCTCAAGGGCGCCACGTACTACGACCCCGCGGGTGCCGTGTCGATCGACCCGTCCGCCACTCCCAAGGCCAACCGCGCGCGCGCCGAGTACCGGTGGAAGTGGATTCTCGACGAAGAGGTCAAGGACGGGCACCTGACCGCCACCGAGCGGGCCAAGTACAAGACCTTCCCCAAGTACCAGAGTCCGCGGTCGAACGCCCAGCTGAGCGGCCAGATCGGTTACCTCGTCGACCTGGCCAACTCGTACCTCATCAACAACAAGACCGGGATCACTCAGGACCAGCTTCAGCAGGGCGGCTACGAGATCCATACGACCTTCGAGAAGAAGAAGGTCGCCGCGCTCGAAGCTTCCGTGAAGGAAGTCCAGGACAAAAACATCGATCCCAAGAAGCGCCCGGACACGGACACCTACGTCCAGTTCGGCGGGGCCTCCGTGGACCCGGAGAGCGGCGCGATCAAGGCCATCTACGGTGGCGTGGACGCGACCAAGCACTTCACCGACAACGCCGACGCGACTGGTGCCCAGGTCGGTTCGACGTTCAAGCCGTTCGTGCTGGCGGCCGCCATGTCCTGGGGTGTACGAGACAAGGATGGTGACGCGGTCCAGGCGCAGGACGAGCGCACCGTCGTTTCCCCCGACAGTCTCTACAGCGGCAAGAACAAGCTGAAGATCCAGGACTACGACGGCACCGTCTGGACGGACAAGGACGACAAGGAGTGGCTGCAGACGAACGACGGCGGTGAGTCGTACAACGCGCCGAGCTACGACATCGACCTCCGCGAGGCGATGCGCAACTCCGTCAACTCCGCCTACGTCCAGCTGGGCATGGATGTCGGCCTGGACAAGGTCAAGGAGGCCGCCGTGGACGCGGGTGTCCTGGAGTCGAGCCTTGCCAGCGCCAGCTTCCCGTCGTTCTCCCTCGGTACTTCCGACCCGAGTGCCATCCGTATGGCTGGTGCGTACGCCACCTTCGCGGCCAGCGGCAAGCAGAACGATCCGTATTCGGTCGAGAAGGTCACCGACCAGGACGGCACCGTCTTCCAGCACGAGGGCACTGCCAAGGACGCCTTCACCGCGAAGGTCGCCGACAACGTCACCGACGTCCTCAAGACCGTGGTCGAGAAGGGAACCGGTACCGCCGCCCAGCTGACGGGCCGGGACGTGGCCGGTAAGACCGGTACCACCGACGGCAACAAGTCCGCCTGGTTCGTCGGGTACACCCCGCAGCTGTCGACCGCGATCGGCATGTACCGCATGGACGACGACGAGACCAAGAAGGATCGCGAGTTCCTGGAGATGTACGGCACGGGTGGCGAGAAGAAGATCCACGGTGCCTCGTTCCCGGCCCAGATCTGGCACGACTACATGGAGCAGGCGCTCAAGGGTGAGAAGGCGGTGGACTTCCCGGAGCCCGAGGACATCGGTGAGGTCATCAACGACACCCCGAGCCCGAGCGTGACCCCCTCGCCCACCGAGAGCGAGGTGGAGAGCGCGACGCCGACTCCGACGCCCACCCTGACCACGACGTCTCCCACGCCCACGACGAGCGAGACCTGCGGCAACTTCGACTGGAACTGCTCCGAAACCGGTGGGACGGACACCGGCGGGACAGACACCGGCGGCACGGACGGAGGAGTGTCTGCCACGCCATCGGAGTCGACCAGTAGCAGTAACGGGAACAGCAATGGGAACGGCAACGGAGGGCTCTTCGGAGGATCGAGCGGATAGCCGCCTCCGTGTGTGTTTCACGTGAAACACACCGTTTCACGTGAAACGAGGGCCGTCGCACCGACCAGGTGTGGCGGCCCTCGCCGCATTCCTAGGTGCGTACGGCAGGATGTGCGGCATGCCCAGTGCAGAGACGACGCGAGCGAGCGTCCGCGAGCCGGAGCCGGTACGGCCGACCAGGGAAGACGAGGTCGCCGCGACCGGCAGTGAGCTGATCGGCGGTCCCATCGGACGACGGGCCCTTCTCGGGACGTCCTGGTGGACCCCCGTACGGGTCGTCGCACTCGTGGCGATCGGTGTGTTCGCCCTTGGCATGGTGCAGAAGCTGCCGTGCTACGACGGCGCATGGTTCTTCGGGGCCAGCTCCCAGTACACGCACGCGTGCTACTCGGACATCCCGCACCTTTATCAGGGGCGCGGCTTCGCCGACGGCCTTGTGCCGTACTTCGACAGGCTCCCCGGCGACATGGAGTACCTCGAGTACCCGGTGCTGACCGGCGTGTTCATGGAGGTCGCGTCCTGGCTCACTCCGGGCAGCGGCAGCATCCAGGACCAGGAGCAGATCTACTGGATGGTCAACGCCGGGATGCTGATGGTGTGCGCGGCGGTCATCGCCGTATGCACCGCGCGCACCCACCGTAGGCGGCCCTGGGACGGCCTTCTGGTCGCCCTGGCGCCCGCTTTTGCGCTCACGGCCACCATCAACTGGGATCTCCTCGCTGTGGCCCTCCTGGCCGCCGCGATGCTCATGTGGTCGCGAGGCCGTGTTCTGGCGTTCGGTGTGCTCATCGGGCTCGCCACGGCCGCCAAGTTCTATCCGTTCCTGCTGCTCGGACCGCTGTTCCTGCTGTGCTGGCGAGCGGGTAAATGGCGAGAGTTCGGGACCGCGCTGCTCGGCGCGGTCGGAGCCTGGCTCGTCGTGAATCTTCCGGTGATGTATCTCGCGCCGGACGGGTGGGCGAAGTTCTACAGCTTCAGCCAAGAACGGGGCGTCGACTTCGGTTCGATCTTCCTGTTCCTCTCGAACTGGTTGAAGATCACGATCACCGCCGACGCGGCGAACACGTGGGCGCTGATCATGATGCTGCTCGTCTGCGTGGGCCTGACCGCGGTCACGCTCACCGCCCCGCGCCGCCCCCGCTTCGCTCAGCTCGCCTTCCTGATCGTCGCGGCCTTCATCCTCACCAACAAGGTCTACTCACCGCAGTACGTGCTGTGGCTGGTCCCCCTCGCCGCGTTGGCTCGGCCGCGCTGGCGGGACTTCCTGATCTGGCAGGCGTGCGAGGTCGCGTACTTCCTGGGGATCTGGATGTACCTCGCCTACACGACCAGCGGGGACGCTCACAAGGGTCTGCCGACCGAGGGCTACCAAGTCGCCATCGCTGTCCACCTGTTGGGGACGCTGTACCTGTGCGCCGTGGTCGTGCGCGACATCTTCATGCCTGAGCGGGACATGGTGCGCCGAGCCGGTGACGACGATCCGTCGGGTGGGGTGCTGGACGGTGCGGAGGACGTCTTCGTGTTCGGGGCCGCGGCCCATCCGCCGCGGCACGCCGCGCACTTCGAGGGGCCCCAGGTGGAGTGGGGCAGCGGAAGCGCGACCGCTGGAGACCGTTCGCCCTGAGCGAACAGGACGCGGGGAAGCCACGCAAAAGGCCGTACACGGACACCGTGTACGGCCTTTTGGCTGGCCCAGAGGATCGCGGCCCCAGGGTCAGCCTTCGACGATGCGGTCGAACTGCGTGGTGGTGTGCCGCAGATGGGCCACGAGTTCGTCGCCGACCTTCGGCTCCGTGGCGTCGGAAGGCACGAAAAGGATGGACACCTGCATGTGCGGGGGTTCCGCGAACCAGCGCTGCTTGCCCGCCCAGACGAACGGGGAAAGGTTCCGGTTGACCGTCGCGAGGCCGGCGCGGGCGACGCCCTTGGCGCGCGGCATGACACCGTGCAGCGCCTTCGGAGCCTCCAGGCCCACACCGTGCGACGTACCGCCCGCGACGACCACCAGCCATCCGTCGGAGGCGGCCTTCTGCTGGCGGTAGCCGAAGCGGTCGCCCTTGGAGACGCGCGTGACGTCCAGGACGGCCCCGCGGTACTCGGTCGCCTCGTGGTCCCCCAGCCACAGCCGCGTGCCGATGCGGGCGCGGAAGCGGGTCTGCGGGAACTGCTGCTGGAGGCGGGCGAGTTCCTCGGCCTTGAGGTGGCTGACGAACATCGTGTGCAGCGGCAGACGGGCAGCACGCAGGCGGTCCATCCAGCCGATGACCTCCTCGACGGCGTCCGAGCCGTCGGTGCGGTCCAGCGGCAGGTGGATGGCGAAGCCCTCCAGCCGGACGTTCTCTATGGCGGAGTGCAGATGCGGCAGGTCCTGCTCGCTGACTCCGTGCCGCTTCATCGAGGACATCACCTCGATGACGACGCGGGCGCCCACAAGGCCGTACACGCCGTCGATGGACGACACGGAGCGGATCACACGGTCGGGCAGCGGTACCGGCTCCTCGCCTCGCCTGAAAGGCGTCAGGACCAGCAGGTCACCGCCGAACCAGTCCTTGATCCGGGCGGCTTCGTACGTGGTGCCGACGGCGAGGACGTCCGAGCCCAGGCGGGTGGCCTCGTCAGCGAGGCGCTCGTGGCCGAAGCCGTACCCGTTGCCCTTGCAGACGGGGACCAGCCCCGGAAACTGCTCGGACACCTGCTTGTGGTGTGCCCGCCAGCGCGCGGTGTCGACGTAGAGCGTGAGCGCCATGGCCGGTCCCGGAACCTTTCTCGTGGCTGCGGTGTATCAGAGGTATGAAGGGAAATTGTGGCGGCTTCGCCGGACCGACGGAGCGATGCCGGGCCGGGTCAGGGGCACGGCATGCGGATCGGCCCGGGTCAGCGGCGCGACATGTAGATGTCGAGCGCCTTGTGGAGCAGCTTGTTGAGCGGGAAGTCCCATTCGCCGAGGTACTCGGCGGCCTCTCCGCCCGTGCCCACCTTGAACTGGATCAGGCCGAAGAGGTGGTCGGTCTCGTCCAGCGAGTCGGAGATGCCGCGCAGGTCATAAACGGTCGCCCCAAGCGCGTACGAGTCGCGCAGCATGCGCCACTGCATCGCGTTCGAGGGCCGGACCTCCCGCCCGATGTTGTCCGAGGCGCCGTACGAGTACCAGACGTGTCCGCCGACGACCAGCATCGTCGCTGCGGACAGGTTCACGCCGTCGTGCCGGGCGAAGTAGAGCCGCATGCGGTTGGGGTCCTCGGTGTTGAGGGCCGTCCACATGCGCTGGAAGTACGACAGAGGGCGGGGCCGGAAGTGATCGCGGACGGCCGTGATCTCGTACAGCCGCTGCCACTCCTCCAGGTCCTGGTAACCGCCCTGGACGACCTCGACGCCCGCCTTCTCGGCCTTCTTGATGTTGCGGCGCCACAGCTGGTTGAAGTTCTTGTGGACCTCTTCCAGGGAGCGGTTGGCGAGCGGCACCTGGAAGACATACCGCGGTTGCACGTCGCCGAAGCCGGCGCCGCCGTCCTCACCCTGCTGCCAGCCCATGCGGCGCAGTTTGTCGGCGACCTCGAAGGCGCGCGGTTCGATGAAGTCGGCCTCGATGTCGCGCAGTCGCTTCACGTCCGGGTTCTGGATGCCGCCCTTGATGGACGCGGCCTCCCAGCGCCGGATGATCACCGGCGGGCCCATCTTCACGGAGAAGGCACCCTGCTGCTTGAGATGCGCGAGCATCGGCTGCAGCCAGTCGCCGAGGTTCGGGGCGAACCAGTTGATGACCGGACCCTCGGGCAGGTAGGCGAGATAACGCTTGATCTTGGGCAGCTGGCGGTACAGCACAAGGCCCGCCCCGACCATCTCGCCGGTCCTGTCGTCGAACCACCCGAGGCTCTCGGAGCGCCACTCCGCCTTGACGTCTGCCCAGGCCGGGACCTGCATGTGGCTGGCCGCGGGCAGACTCTGGATGTACGCCAGATGCTGCTCACGGCTGATGGTCCTCAGGGTCAGGCTCATTCGGGGCGCTCCTCGGGCTGGTGTGTCCCCATGGGTACAGGGGCTCCGGCTCTCGCGCCGAAGCCTACTGCGCCCTGTGAGCGCCCCGTCTGGCCGTATGGAACCTGCGCCCTGACCGATACGCGGCCAGGACGTCCTGAGGGCTTGTTCGGCTGTCTGGCGGGCCGTCAGCCGATGACGCCGCCGAAGAGGCCGCCGTGTGCCATGCCAAGGAAGAAGCCGACGGCCGCGGCACCGAGACCCAGGATCAGCCCGAAGCGCTCCCGTGTCGTCTCCGAGATGAACTGTCCGCCGGCGCCGGTGAGGATGCCCAGCAGCCCTGTCCAGGAGCTGATCAGATGCAGGCTGTGGAACTGGGCCGTGATGAAGGCCGTCGCCCCGAGCACCAGGGTCAGCCCGACCAGAGTGTCCTGGAGGGGATGGGGCTTGTGGTCGGTGGCGAGCAGGGAACCGACGGTGTTGGGTCGCAATGTCTGTGCCATAAGGCACCTCCTGCGGAAGGCGGCGCATCGTAGCGCCATACACACCCGATGTGTACAGATTGACGCTCAACCCGGTCGGATTTCAACCGGAAGCCCGTGTGCGGGTACTCTGTACTCTCTGCACCGGTGTCTGCCCAGGCCAAGGCCAGGTCACGACAGGGAATCCCGCTCGGTTCGCCGATGGGAGCCCGATTGTCAGTGGCGGCCGATACCGTTGCGTACGCATCACAACCCTCCTGCCACGGAACGACCGTGGCCGCTGAGTCCAAAGGAGGTGGGTTCCACATGCGTCACTACGAAGTGATGGTCATCCTCGACCCCGATCTCGAAGAGCGCGCTGTCTCTCCGCTGATCGAGAACTTCCTTTCCGTCGTCCGTGAGGGCAACGGAAAGGTCGAGAAGGTCGACACCTGGGGCCGTCGTCGTCTGTCCTACGAGATCAAGAAGAAGCCTGAGGGCATCTACTCGGTCATCGACCTGCAGGCCGAGCCTGCGGTCGTCAAGGAGCTCGACCGACAGATGAACCTGAACGAGTCGGTCCTCCGGACCAAGGTCCTCCGTCCCGAGACCCACTGAGCTTTCCAGCTCAGCTGATCTCGGGCATCGAGTAGCAGTACTAGCAGCCAGCAGCAAACCCGCCGAGAGGTACCCCCATGGCAGGCGAGACCGTCATCACGGTCGTCGGCAATCTTGTCGACGACCCCGAGCTGCGCTTCACCCCTTCCGGTGCGGCGGTCGCGAAGTTCCGTGTCGCGTCCACCCCCCGCACCTTTGACCGTCAGACCAATGAGTGGAAGGACGGCGAAAGCCTGTTCCTGACCTGCTCGGTCTGGCGTCAGGCGGCTGAGAACGTCGCCGAATCGCTCCAGCGAGGCATGCGCGTCATCGTGCAGGGCCGGCTGAAGCAGCGGTCCTACGAGGACCGTGAGGGCGTCAAGCGCACGGTCTACGAACTGGACGTCGAGGAAGTCGGCGCCAGCCTGAAGAACGCCACGGCCAAGGTCACCAAGACCACGGGTCGCGGCGGCCAGGGCGGTTACGGCGGCGGCGGCGGCGGTGGCGGCGGCCAGCAGGGCGGCGGCTGGGGCGGAAGCTCCGGCGGCGGTCAGCCTCAGGGTGGCGGCGCTCCCGCCGAAGACCCCTGGGCGACCAGCGCTCCTGCCGGTGGCAGCCAGGGCGGCGGTGGCGGCGGCTGGGGCGGAAGCTCCGGCGGCGCGACCGGCTCCAGCGGCTCCGGCGGCGGCTACTCGGACGAGCCCCCCTTCTAAGGGGCGGGCTCGCACCCCAACTTCTTGATCACACAGGAGAAACACCATGGCGAAGCCGCCTGTGCGCAAGCCTAAGAAGAAGGTCTGCGCATTCTGCAAGGACAAGGTCACGTACGTGGACTACAAGGACACGAACATGCTGCGGAAGTTCATTTCCGACCGCGGCAAGATCCGTGCCCGCCGCGTGACCGGCAACTGCACGCAGCACCAGCGTGACGTCGCCACGGCTGTGAAGAACAGCCGTGAGATGGCGCTGCTGCCCTACACCTCCACCGCGCGATAAGGGAAGGGTGACTGACATATGAAGATCATCCTCACCCACGAGGTCTCTGGCCTCGGTGCCGCGGGCGACGTCGTTGACGTCAAGGACGGTTACGCTCGCAACTACCTGATCCCGCGGAACTTTGCGATCCGCTGGACCAAGGGCGGCGAGAAGGACGTCGAGCAGATTCGTCGTGCTCGCAAGATCCACGAGATCGCGACCATCGAGCAGGCCAACGAGATCAAGGCCCGCCTCGAAGGCGTGAAGGTCCGTCTGGCCGTTCGCTCCGGCGACGCCGGCCGTCTCTTCGGTTCCGTCACCCCGGCCGACATCGCCTCGGCGATCAAGGCTTCCGGTGGCCCCGAGGTCGACAAGCGCCGCATCGAGCTGGGCGCGCCGATCAAGACCCTGGGCGCCCACGCGACGTCCGTGCGTCTGCACCCCGAGGTTGCCGCCAAGGTCAACATCGAGGTCGTCGCGGCCTGACCGCTGCGCTCGGCATAGCTGAGAGAAGGGCCGCACCCCAACGGGGTGCGGCCCTTCTTCGTTCCGTGAGAGCGCGGTTTGGTTTCGCTCAGATGCGACGCCTCTTGGTTTCACGTGAAACGAGGGCGCCGTCGCGCTGGCGGACGTTTCACGTGAAACGTTCAGCGCGTGGCGCCCGTGACGATCCAGCGCCCCGAGCGGGAACGCAGCCACAAGGTCATCATCCGGAGTGTCATCATCAGCGTCATCGCTCCCCAGAGCGCGGTCAGGCCGCCACCGAGTACGGGTACGAGCAGTGCCACGGGAGCGAAGACCAGCAGCGTGAGCAGCATTGCCCACGCAAGATACGGCCCGTCCCCCGCGCCCATCAGGACTCCGTCCAGTACGAAGACGATCCCGCTGATGGGCTGGGACACGGCGACCAGCAGCAGGGCGGGCAGTGCCGTGTTCTGGACGACCGAGTCGCTGGTGAACAGGGGGAGGAACAGGGGGCGGGCGGCGATGACCAACAAGCCGAGTACGACTCCCGCAGCGATTCCCCACTGGACCATGCGGCGGCAGGCCTCGCGGGCGCCCTGGGCGTCGCCTGCTCCGAGATAGCGTCCGATGATGGCCTGTCCGGCGATGGCGATCGCGTCGAGTGCGAAGGCGAGCAGACTCCACAGCGACAGGATGATCTGGTGAGCGGCTATGTCGGCGTCTCCGAGACGCGCGGCCACCGCGGTGGCGATCATGAGAATCGCCCGTAGCGACAGCGTGCGCACGAGCAGGGGTGCACCGGCCTGGGCACAGGCCCGTATCCCGGCGGAGTCGGGCCGCAGTGAGGCGCCGTGCTTACGGGCGCCGCGGATGACGACGTACAGATAGGCAGCGGCCATACCGCACTGGGCGATGACGGTGCCCCAGGCCGAGCCTGCGATGCCGAGGCCGGCACCGTACACAAGACCGACGTTGAGGGCGCCGTTGGCGACGAAGCCCCCGACGGCGACGTACAGCGGGGTCTTTGTGTCCTGCAGACCACGCAGGACGCCGGTGGCGGCGAGCACGACGAGCATGGCCGGGATACCGAGCGACGAGATGCGCAGATAGGTGATGGCGTACGGGGCGGCGGTGTCGGAGGCGCCGAAGAGTTCCATCAGGGCGGGTGCCGTGGGCAGGGCGACGGCGATGACGGCTGCGCCGATCAGCAGAGCGAGCCAGATGCCGTCCATGCCTTGGCGGATCGCGGCGCGCAGATCGCCTGCGCCGACGCGGCGGGCGACGGCGGCCGTGGTGGCGTAGGCGAGGAAGACGAAGACGCCGACGGCCGTCATGAGGAGGGCTGAGGCGATGCCTAGGCCGGCCAGTTGCGCGGTGCCGAGATGGCCGACGATCGCGGTGTCGGCCATCAGGAAGAGTGGCTCGGCGACGAGTGAGCCGAAGGCCGGAACAGCCAGCGCGACGATCTCTCGGTCGTGCCGACGCCGGGCGGCCTTGGACGCCGCGGGAGCCTGTGTCATGAGCACCAATCTAATCTTCCACAGGTAAGAGATGCAATCTCGAAATGACCCTTACTTGTCTGCTGGTGCGGCGCGCCGTCGTACGCCGTTTGCAACGATCTTGGTCCGACCGGGAAAGTTTTTCTTCTGCACAGCCGGTGGACGGGAAAGTGGCAGGTCAGGGCGGGTTCCTTTGGAGAGCTGAGGGCTTGTTCACAGGCCTGTCCACCGGGTCGTGCACAGGTTTTGTGGGGTTCTCCACAGCATCCGGGCCGTCGTCCACATGGCCTGTGGATAACCAGATTGGCTGACGGTGCCCGCGGGCCTAACGTGGGGCGGCGCCCACTCTCTCCTCCGTCCTCGGAAACCTCACAAAACCGACGCGTCAGAACCGGAGTTGGGCCTCTTGGTTGTCAGTGCCGTGCCGTAGAAATGAAGGGCACGGCTAGGTCCGCTCAGCGGACGGGAGGAGGTGGCTCGGTGAGTATTTCCGAGCCCTTGGACGACCCGTGGGCGGCCGACAGCGGCCCCAGTGATCGTCTGCCCCCCTCACGCCAGCGCCGAGACGGTGGCCGGAGCCGCGACGAGCAGCACGACCGCGACCGGGACAGCGGTTCATGGGAAGGCGGAGGTTCGGCCTTCGAGCGCGTACCGCCGCAGGACCTGGACGCCGAGCAGTCGGTTCTCGGCGGCATGCTCCTCTCCAAGGACGCCATCGCCGATGTCGTGGAGGTTCTCAAGGGCCACGACTTCTACCGCCCGGCGCACGAAACGATCTTCCAGGCGATCCTCGACCTGTATGCGAAGGGTGAGCCCGCCGACCCCATCACGGTCGCGGCCGAGCTCACCAAACGGGGTGAGATCACCAAGGTCGGTGGCGCACCGTATCTGCACACCCTGGTGCAGACGGTCCCGACCGCGGCGAACGCCGAGTACTACGCGGAGATCGTGCACGAGCGCGCGGTCCTGCGCCGCCTGGTCGAGGCGGGGACACGCATCACACAGATGGGATACGCGGCGGACGGCGACGTCGATGAGATCGTCAACAGCGCCCAGGCCGAGATCTATGCGGTCACCGAGCAGCGCACCACCGAGGACTATCTGCCGCTCGGCGACATCATGGAGGGCGCGCTCGACGAGATCGAGGCGATCGGGTCCCGGTCGGGGGAGATGACCGGGGTGCCGACCGGCTTCACAGACCTCGACTCGCTCACCAACGGTCTTCACCCGGGCCAGATGATCATCATCGCCGCCCGTCCCGCCATGGGTAAGTCGACGCTGGCCCTGGACTTCGCGCGGGCCTGCTCGATCAAGCACAACATGCCCAGCGTGATCTTCTCGCTCGAAATGGGCCGCAACGAGATCGCGATGCGTCTGCTGTCGGCCGAGGCGCGTGTGGCCCTGCACCACATGAGGTCCGGCACGATGACCGACGAGGACTGGACCCGGCTCGCACGCCGTATGCCGGACGTCTCCGCCGCCCCGCTCTACATCGACGACTCGCCGAACCTGTCGATGATGGAGATCCGCGCCAAGTGCCGACGCCTCAAGCAGCGCGCCGATCTGAAGCTCGTGGTCATCGACTATCTGCAGCTGATGCAGTCGGGCGGCAAGAGATCCGAGAGCCGCCAGCAGGAGGTCTCCGACATGTCGCGAAACCTGAAGCTGCTGGCCAAGGAGCTGGAGCTGCCGGTGATCGCACTGTCTCAGCTCAACCGTGGCCCCGAGCAGCGCACTGACAAGAAGCCCATGGTCTCCGACCTGCGCGAGTCCGGATCGATCGAGCAGGACGCGGACATGGTGATCCTGCTGCACCGTGAGGACGCGTACGAGAAGGAGTCACCGCGCGCCGGCGAGGCGGACATCATCGTGGGCAAGCACCGTAACGGCCCGACGGCCACGATCACGGTGGCCTTCCAGGGCCACTACTCGCGCTTCGTGGACATGGCGCAGACCTGATCCGACCCCTCGTCGACCTGGCTCAACCTGGTTCCGATACCTCGCTGGGTCTCGGAGCGTCGGATAAATGTGCTCGACGTGCGATGCCGGGCCGGGTGGACTGGGGGCATGACGACACCTCAGGAAGAGTTGCTTCCCGCCACGCGCCGGGCTCTGCTGCACCGTATCGCCGTCGCTCAGGCCGAAGGACGGGCGCCGTCGCTGGTCGCTTCGGTGGTCCGAGCCGGAGAGACGGTCTGGACCGGAGCGCGGACCTCGGTGGACGGGCATGGGCCGGACGAGAACGTGCAGTACCGGATCGGTTCCATCACCAAGACCTTCACCGCCGTACTGGTGCTGAGGCTGCGTGACGAGGGAGTGCTGGATCTCGGCGACCCCCTGGAGAAGCATCTGCCGGGCACCGGCGCGGGGGAGGCCACCATTGCCGAACTGCTCGCGCACACGGCGGGGTTGGCCGCCGAGTCGCCCGCTCCCTGGTGGGAGCGCACGCCTGGCTCACTGCGCCCCGAACTGGCCGACGTGCTGGGCGAGCGGCCCTTCCGGCATCCGGTCGGGCGACGGCACCACTACTCGAACCCCGGTTACACGCTGCTGGGAGCGCTGGTCGAGGAACTGCGGGGCGCCCCCTGGGAAGAGGTGCTGCGGCGGGAGGTGCTCGAGCCGCTCGGACTCAGCCGTACCAGCGGGCGACCGGTGGCGCCGCACGCGGGCGGGTGGGCCGTCCATCCCTGGGCGGACGTGATGTTGCCGGAGCCGGCTGAGGACCTTGGCCGTATGGCGCCTGCCGGACAACTCTGGTCCACCACTGGGGATTTGGCGCGCTTCGCGGTCTTCCTCGTCCAGGGTGACGACCGGGTGCTGAGTGCGGAGTCCGTACGGGAGATGCGGACGCCCGCCGCGCCGCCCGAGACGGCGGACCTGGCCGCAGGTTCCGCGTACGGCCTGGGTATGCAGATCGTGCATCGTGACGGACGGACCCTTGCCGGACATTCCGGTTCCCTGCCGGGCTTCCTCGCCAGTTTGATGTTCGGGGTGGAGGACGACGTGGCGGCGGTGGTGCTGGCCAACTGCACCTCGGGACTGCCCGTGTTGACCATTGCCACAGACCTTGTACGGATCGTGGCGGAGGCCGAACCCCGGATCCCTGAGCCCTGGCGTCCGCTGCCCGAAGTGGACCGGGCTGTACTGGAGTTGGCGGGACAGTGGTACTGGGGGACTTACGCCTTCGGGCTGCGGCTGGTGGCCGACGGGGGTGTTTCGCTCGAGCCGTTGACCGGCATGGGTCGGGGCGCACACTTCCGGGCGAACGGCGACGGTACCTGGACGGGACTCGACGGCTACTACGCCGGAGAGCTTCTACGGGCCCTTCGGCGCCCTGACGGCTCCCTGAGCCACCTCGACCTCGGGTCGTTCACCTTCACGCGTCAGCCGTACGACGAGGGGGCTCCTGTGCCGGGTGGGGTGGACCCCGACGGCTGGCGAGGGTTCCGGTAGGGGCGGTCGCGACGAGAGGGGGTCTGTTTCACGTGAAACAGACCCCCTCTCGCGTATACCGGAGCCTCAGAGCGGCAGTTTGAAGCCCACGTGTGAGGCGGTGAAGCCGAGTCGCTCGTAGAAGCGGTGTGCGTCGGTACGCGTGACGTCGGAGGTCAGCTGGACCAACTGGCAGTCCTGGCGCCGGGATTCGTCGATCGCCCACTCGATGAGCCGGGTGCCGAGGCCGCCGCCACGTTCGTCGGCGTGGACGCGTACGCCTTCGATGATCGAGCGGGTCGCTCCCTTGCGGGACAGTCCGGGAATCACCGTGAGCTGAAGCGTGCCGACGACGCGGCCGCTGCGCACCGCGACGACGACGTGCTGGTTCGCGTCGCCGCTGAGGCGTGCCAGGGCGGCGAGATACGGGGTGAGGTCGTCCGGTGACTCCCGCTCGGCGCCCAGCGGGTCGTCCGCGAGCATCGCGACGATGGCGGGGACGTCGTCCGAGACGGCAGCTCGTATTTCAAGATCTCCCATGCCTGCACTCTACGAGCGCGGGCTCACTGACTCCGCACCGCCTACGCGGGCACGCTCGCCGATTCCACGACCCTGACCAGTGGGGCCAGCTCGGGGTTCCTGGCCGCCTCGTCGAGCGCCTCGCGCAAGGCGGCGTCATTGGTGGGCCGCGCCTCTTCGAGGAGCGTGAGGCCTGCCTCGCTGACGTTCGTGTAGATGCCACGGCGATCGGTCGGGCACAGGTAGCGCGCGAGCAGGCCGCGGTCCTCGAGCCGGGTGACGAGCCGGGTGGTGGCGCTCTGACTCAGAACGACCGCATCCGCGACCTGCTTCATCTGCAGATGACCGCCGTCGCCGTCGTGCTGCCGGCTGAGCACGTCGAGCAGGGAGTACTCCCGCACGCTCAGGCCGTGCTTGACCTGCAGGGCGCGCTCGATGTGGGCCTCGATCCTCCCGTGCAGCAGGGAGAGAGCGCACCAGCCCTGTGCGAGGGCGGTGAGCGCGGGGTCCGTGGCTGTCATGGCGTTTTCCTCCGTCCCGGAGCGGCTGAAACCCAGGATAGAGCACAAGCGCAATAGCCCGCTGTTGCGTATAGCCCGCGTCTGCAACTATTGTTGGCGCACGTAAAGCGCTCCTGCAATCGTCTGGGAAGGTGTACCCCACCATGCCTCTCGCGCTTCTGGCCCTCGCGATCGGGGCCTTCGGAATCGGAACCACCGAGTTCGTGATCATGGGTGTACTGCCCGAGGTCGCCGGTGACTTCGGTGTCTCCATCCCCACCGCCGGACTGCTGGTGACCGGCTACGCCCTCGGCGTGGTGATCGGTGCCCCGATCATGACCGCGCTCGGCACCAAGGTGCCCCGCAAGCGGATGCTGATGCTGCTGATGGGGCTGTTCGTGCTCGGCAACCTGCTCTCCGCCGTCGCCCCGGCCTTCGGGCTGATGCTGGTGGGCCGCGTGGTCGCCTCCCTCGCCCACGGTGCGTTCTTCGGCATCGGCTCAGTGGTTGCCGCCGAACTGGTCGCCCCGGAGAAGAAGGCCGGTGCGATCGCCATGATGTTCAGCGGTCTGACCGTCGCCAACGTGGTCGGCGTTCCGCTGGGCACGATGATCGGGCAGTCCGCCGGCTGGCGCGTCACCTTCGCGGGCGTCGCAGCACTTGGCGTGATCGGGCTCCTGGGCATCGCCAAGCTGGTCCCCGAACTGCCGAAGCCCGAAGGCGTGCGCCTCCGTCACGAGCTGGCCGCCTTCAAGAACGTCCAGGTCCTGCTGGCCATGGCGATGACGGTGCTTGGGTTCGGCGGCGTCTTCGCGGCCATCACCTACATCGCGCCGATGATGACGCACGTCGCGGGCTTCGCCGACGGTTCCGTCACCTGGCTGCTGGTCCTCTTCGGCCTCGGCATGGTCGGCGGGAACCTGATCGGCGGCAAGTTCGCGGACCGGGCTCTGATGCCGATGCTGTACGTGTCCCTGGGCGGACTCGCCGTGGTGCTCGCCCTGTTCACCGTCACCGCACACAACAAGATCCTCGCGGCCGTCACGATCGCGCTGATCGGAGCCCTTGGGTTCGCCACCGTGCCGCCGCTGCAGAAGCGCGTCCTCGACCAGGCGCACGGCGCCCCCACGCTGGCCTCGGCCGTCAACATCGGCGCCTTCAACCTCGGCAACGCTCTTTCGGCCTGGCTCGGCGGCATCGTCATCGCCGCGGGCCTGGGCTACACCGCCCCCAACTGGGTCGGCGCCGTCCTCGCCGCGAGCGCGCTCGTCCTCGCGGTCCTCTCGGCCGCCCTGGAGCGCCGCGCTAGCGCCCGCAGCACCGTCATCGCCGGCGGCGCGCGCGCCGAACAGCGGACCGCCATCCACCACTGACCGGGTCGAGCCCGGGCGCGGGGCCAGGGCCGTCCCCGCGCCCTCTCGACTCAGAACCACCCGGTTCGACTCAGCACCCGCTACAAGGAGAAACACCCTCATGAGCACCACCACTGCCGTCGCCCCGCTGACCATCGAGGACGCCGAGATTCTCGTCACCGCGGCCCGCCGTGCCGCCGAAGCCGCCGGAGTCCGGGTCAGCGTCACCGTCCTCGACGCGGGCGGTCACCTGCTGGCCTTCCGCCGCGACGACCGGGCCGTGCTGATCTCCGGCGAGACCAGCACCCGCAAGGCCTACACGGCGCTCCATCTGGACTCCGCCACCGCGGACCTCGTCGAGTTGGTCCAGCCCGGCGGCATCTTCCACACCCTGCCCACCGCCCTGGACCGTCCGCTCCTGTTCATCGCGGGCGGCGTACCGGTCCACCGCGACGGCCGCCTGATCGGCGCGATCGGGGTCGGCGGCGGTGCGCCGGACCAGGACCACGGCTTCGCCGCAGCCGCAGTCGAGGCGCTCGCCTGATCGCGCCTCAACGCAGAAGCGCCGGTCCCCGACATCTCCGGGGGACCGGCGCTTTCCCTATCGGCTTCCAGGCCGCCGACCGCTAACCGGCAGCCACCGTCAGGGGAGCGAACCGTCGTGTCCAGTCCCCGGGCAGCTCCGAGATCCCGTACGCCATCACCGCGTTGAAGCCGGCGGACGCGAGACCCTGCTCCTTCACCCAGGACAGCAGTTCTTCGTGCCGTACGTCGATGTCGGTGCGCAGGGGACGGTCGGTGTGCGCGGCCAGCGAGGCGATGAGCGCCTTCGCCGTCTCCGTGTCACGGGCGATCAGCGGGCCCACGACGTGGTTGTCCATGTTGGGCCAGGCGGCCGCGTATCCGCTGATCCGGTCGCCGTCCTCGGCGACGCGCAGCTGGTCGGAGAAGGCGGGCAGCCGAGTGATCACATGAGTGCGGTCACATCCGAAGACCTCCTCGTCGAGCCGGAGGATCGCGCTCAGGTCCTCGGCCGTGGCCGGGCGTGTGAAGACCTTGGGCTTCGGCCCGCCGGCCGTGAAGTGCCCGCGGACCATCTCGGCCCGGCCGATGGTCTTGAAGCCCATCCCCTCGTAGAGCGGACGGCCGTACGGGGTCGCGTGCAGCGTCAGTGGAGTGGTGGCCATTTCCTCGACGACATGCCGCATCAGCCGCCGGCCGACTCCCCGGCGGGCGTGCCGTTCGGCGACGAGCACCATGCCGATTGCGCTCAGATCGGGGCGCTCCCGCGGTCCGTAGTCGGTCACGACGCAGGCGGTGACAAGACCGCCGTCGGGGTCGTCGATGCCATATCCCGTTCCGGCCGTGAGGAGGAGGCGCCACTTGTGTTCCTCACGGGGCCAGCCCCGGTCCTCGGACAAGTCGGCGCAGGCGGTGAGATCGCGAGGCGTCAGACGACGGATGGGCAGAGCGGCGAGGGAAGGTGTCGACACGCAGGTCAGGCTGTCCGACCCGCACCCGTGACGTCCACTTGTTTGCGGGTAGACGTACGCGCTTTTGGCCATGCCGTACCCAACCGCACAGCGTATGGACAGATGTTTCACGTGAAACAGCGGGGGATCCGCAGACGCTCGCCTCGGTGGGGAGAGGGCGGTACGACTAGCCTCGGCGGACATGGCGCGACTTCATCTTTTCGACCTCGACGGAACCCTGCTGTACGGAAGTTCCGCACCGGTGGAGATCTCACGGCAGCTCGGGCTGGAGGCCGAGACCGTGGCGCTCGATCAGGAGATCTCCGCGGGGCGCATAGGCCCTCCCGAGTACGCGGCGCGCGTGCACGCTCTGTGGACGGAGCTCACGGACGTACATGTGACCGCGGCCTTCGAGAGCGCGCCGTGGTTGTCCGGCATCGAGGACGTCTGGGCGGAGATCCGGGGTGACGGCGACTACTGCGCCGTCATCTCGCTGTCGCCCTCCTTCTTCGTGGAACGGCTTACAGCCTGGGGAGCGCATGCGGCGTACGGCTCGCGCTTCCCCGACGTGCCCTTTACTCAGCCGGTGGATCCGGCGGGGATTCTCAGTGCTGCGGCCAAAGTGCAGATCGCGGACCGGCTCTGTGAAGAATTCGGGGTGAGCCGGGCCGACTGTGTGGCCTATGGCGACTCACTGTCGGACAGGGATCTGTTCGGCGCCGTACCGGTATCCGTGGCGGTCAACGCGGATCTCCATCTGACGGGGCTGGCCACCCACTCCTATGTGGGTCTGGATCTGTGGGATGCCTATGAATTGGTCCGTCGCGTCGGTAATTGAGGCAATTGATGCTCTGTCCCCGTCAATTCGCGCTGAAGGAAGCGGGGACTTGTGCCCGGGGCGGCTGCCGGTATGGTCGAGTCCGGTTCGCGTCCGCCGTGATGTACGCATGTCACGTGGCGGCACGAACGCAGGCCAATGCAGCCTAACGGGACGGAGAGATCGAAGACCCGCATTTTCCGTTATGCGGCCGGGCGTTGGCTCGGGATGGGACTCTGCGGTGAGAGCACTGCGGTCAATGTCACATTCTCGCCTACTTGTCCGTACGGAGCGGGAATCCGGGTTCAATGTGGCCGCATTGACCGACGGGGACTGAACCGGGAAAGAAAGCTAGCCGTCTGCGGGGGAAAGCAGGCATCTTCCGACCGCGGAGGTGCGCAGACCGACCGAAAGATGTTCGAGGCGAGGCACACCCATGGACGCTCCGACCACCACGTCGGCCGACAACGGCACTTCCGGCGACAACGGCGGGGGCGGCTGGTTCACGCCGCGCAAGGATCCGGCACCGACGCCTGCCGGCGGTGAGCAGGAGCCGGAGGGGAGCCGTCTGGCCGCGCTGCGGCCGGTAGGGCGGCCGACCGAGAGCAGGGCGACGGACGGGAGTCGTGCCGGGCGTGGTCCCGGAGCCGGCGAGAGCTCACCCCCGCGGGAGCGAATACGGACCGTCGAGCCCTCGCAGACTGCTCACGCCCCGCGCCCTGAGGCCCCACCCGTCGCAGCGGCGCACCGCGAGCAGGAGCCCGAACCCGAAGCCGTACGACCGCACACGGCCCCTGCACGGCCCGAAGTCGTACGACCGCAGGCAGCCCCCACACAGCCTGAACCCGGCCCTCTGCAGCCCAGGCACGGCTCTCCCCGGGCCGACCACGGCGCTGCGCAGGCCGACCACGGCTCTCCGCGGCCCCAACCCGTCCCGGAGCAGCCCGCCCTCGCGCCGGAGCCGCGTGTGCCCGCTCAGAGTTCCGTGCCCACTCCTGAGGCGTCACCGGACGCCGTACTGATCCGCCGGACCATGGCCGAAGTCGGCTCCGTCGCCGACAAGGTCACGTCGTACTTCTACGCGCTGCTCTTCGTGCGTCACCCCGAACTCCGGTCACTGTTCCCCGCCGCGATGGACACCCAGCGGGACCGGCTGCTCAAGGCGCTGCTGACGGCCGCCGAGCACATCGACAACACCGAGGTGCTCGTCGCGTATCTGCAGAACCTCGGCCGTGGACACCGCAAGTACGGCACCCGGCCCGAGCACTACCCGGCCGTCGGGGAGTGCCTGATCGGTTCGCTCAGCCGGTTCGCCTCGGCGATCTGGGACCCCGAGACCGAGGCGGCCTGGGTCCGCGCGTACACGACGATCTCCCAGGTCATGATCGACGCGGCGGCCACGGACGAACTGCGAGCCCCGGCCTGGTGGTACGCCGAAGTGGTCTCGCACGACCTCAGGACCCCGGACGTCGCGGTCATCACCGTCCGGCCCGACCAGCCGTACCCCTTCCTCGCCGGGCAGTACACGAGCCTGGAGACGCCGTGGTGGCCGAGGATCTGGCGCCACTACTCGTTCGCCTCGGCGCCCCGCTCCGACGGGCTGCTGTCGTTCCATGTGAAGGCGGTTCCGGCGGGCTGGGTGTCCAACGCCCTGGTGCACCGCGCCCGGCCCGGCGACACCATCCGCCTCGGCCCGCCGACCGGTTCGATGACCGTCGACCACACCACCGACAGCGGACTGCTCTGTGTGGGCGGCGGCACCGGCATAGCGCCCATCAAGGCGCTGGTCGAGGATGTCGCCGAACACGGGGAGCGGCGCCCAGTCGAGGTCTTCTACGGCGCCCGCACCGATCACGATCTGTACGACATCGACACGATGCTGCGGCTCCAGCAGAGTCACCCGTGGCTCGCCGTACGCCCGGTCGTCGACCAGCAGGCCCATCTGCAACTGCCCGATGCCATACGTGAGTACGGGCCCTGGAACGAGTACGACGCCTACCTCTCGGGTCCGCCCGGGATGATCCGCAGCGGGGTGGACGCCCTCATGGACGTCGGTATCCCGTCGGACCGCATACGCCACGACTCGGTGGAGGAGCTCGTCGCGGCCGGGGACTGACCCCGGGCCCGCATCGGCCGGGTGTCAGCCCAGATCTGGCGCGTGCATCGCCCGTACACCCTCGATGTTCCCGTCGAGATAGTGCCGCAAGGACAGCGGTACGAGGTGGACGGACGCGATGCCGACCCGGGTGAACGGAACCCGCACGATCTCGTACTCACCGCAGGGCTCGTCGATTTCGGGGCCGTGCCGCAGCGCGGGATCCATGGACTCCAGACGGCAGACGAAGAAGTGCTGCACCTTCACGCCGGTCGCGCCGCCGTCGTCGCCGATGTGCTCGACGGTGTCGACGAAGCAGGGCACCACATCGATGACCTTGGCGCCGAGTTCCTCGTGCACTTCACGGTGGAGCGCGTCAACGACAGTCGTGTCCTCCGGTTCGACCCCGCCGCCCGGTGTGAGCCAGTAGGGGTCGACGCCGGGCTTGGTGCGCTTGATGAGGATCAGGTCGTCGCCATCGAGCAGGATGGCCCGGGCGGTGCGCTTGACCACGGGTCGGACGGTCATGGGAGGAATGTGGCCCGGTTGGTTCCACGTGAAACATCGTGAAGCCGCGAAGACGCCAGGAGAGAGCTCAGGAAGGGCGCCAGGAAGGGCCTCACGACCAGTCGGCCGCGGCGCGAAGGAGCCACTCATGCGCCCGTGCGATGTGCGGCATGGCCAGAGTGCCGGTGCGGACCACCAGAAAGTACGTACGCAGCGGGGGCACCGCCGGATCGAGGAGCGCCACGACATCGCCGCGTTCCAGGGCTGCGGCGCACAGATACCGGGGCAGCACGGTGACGCCCGCGCCAGAGGCGGCGCAGGCCAGCACCGCGCGGAGATCGGGCACGACGACGGTGCCTGAGGCAGCCGGACGGCAGTCGAAGACGGAGGCCCAGTAGCGGGCGACGAGCGGCAGGGACTCGTGTACCTCGACGACGGGGAAGTTCTCCAGCGCGTGGGCGCCCTTGCGGCGCAGCTTGCCCGGACCGATGCGGTCGGCCCAGCGGGGGGCGGCGACCAGGACGTGTTCCTCGTCGCAGAGCGGAGTCGCGGTGAGCAGCGCGCCGCGCGGTTGGGCTGTGGTGATGGCCAGATCATGGTGTCCTGCGGCGAGCCCCTCCAGGGTCTCCTCGGTGTTGCCGAAGGAGGCGCGCAGCGCGAAACCCTGGCCGTCGTCGCCCGTCAGCTCCGTAAGCGCGGGCAGGGCCCGTTCGGCGGTGAACTCAGGCGGCCCGGCGAGGTGCAGGGTGCGTAAGGAGGAGTCCTCGTCGAGCCCGGTCTCGGCGATCTCCACCAGGGCATCGAGATGTGGTGCGGCCTTGTGGGCGAGCTCGTCGCCGATGGTCGTGGGGGTCACGCCGCGGGCCTGACGCAGGAAGAGGGGCCTCCCCAACTGCCGCTCCAGTGCGCGGATCTGCGAGGTGACGGCCGGCTGCGAGAGTCCGAGCAGCGCGGCGGCGCGGGTGAAGGAACCGGCCCGGTGCACGGTCACAAACGTGCGCAGCAGCGCCAGATCCATGGTGCCCCTCCCCTCCCACCACCCCCGACAGAGGCCTAACTATAAATAAGTCGATAGGTCGCTGTCGCTACTGTGATTGGACACTGACACAGAGTCAACTAGCCTTGTTCGCGCGGTTCTTCGCGCGCAGAACCGGGACGGTCCGAGCCACGAGGGGGGAGGCTCGGACCGTCCGTTGTACGTAGCGAGGCACGAAGACCGGCAGGCCGGACAGGCCGGGGCGGCTGCTTATCGGCTGCTCAGGAAGAGTCCGGTCCGCGGACGGGTGAAGCTCAGTCCTCGGACTCGTCGAGCGCCCGCAGCACGTCCGCCACCAGATCCTCGGGATCCTCCGCGCCGGCGGAGAAACGGATGAAGCCCTCGGGCACCGCGTCGCCGCCCCACCGCCCGCGCCGTTCGGCCGTCGACCGCACTCCGCCGAAGCTCGTCGCGTCGTCCACCAGACGCAGCGCGTCGAGAAAACGATCGGCACGCGCGCGCGTGGGCAGCGTGAAGGACACCACGCACCCGAAGCGCCGCATCTGCTGCGCGGCGATCTTGTGCGAGGGGTCGTCGGGCAGTCCTGGATAGCGCAGTCCGGTCACCTCGGACCGGTTCCGCAGCGCCTCGGCGATCGTCAGGGCGTTGGCGGTCTGCCGGTCGGCGCGCAGTTGGAGCGTGGCGAGCGAGCGATGCGCGAGCCATGCCTCCATGGGCCCGGGGATCGCGCCGACCACCTTTCGCCAGCGCCGTACGGGAGCCATCAGAGCGGCGTCGCGCGCGGTGACGTATCCCAGGAGGATGTCGCCGTGCCCGGTGAGCATCTTGGTGCCGCTGGCCACGGAGAAGTCGGCGCCCAGCTCCAGCGGGCGCTGCCCGAGCGGAGTGGCGAGGGTGTTGTCGACGGCGACGAGGGTGCCCTGCGCGTGTGCCGCCGCGACGAGCCGCCGTATGTCGCACACGTCGAGACCCGGGTTCGACGGAGTCTCGATCCACAGCAGTTTCGCGCCGTCGAGTACGTCGAGCTGGGCGTCGCCGCCGGTCGGGGCGGTGCGCACCTCGATGCCGTACGCGGTCAGCTGCTCGCGCACCAGCGGCAGCACCTGGTAGCCGTCGTCGGGCAGTACCACGATGTCGCCGGCACGCAGCTGTGAGAAGAGCGTTGCCGAGATGGCGGCCATGCCCGAGGGGAAGGCGAGCGTCTCGACGCCGTCCTGACCGGGGGCCTCCAGCTCGCCGATGGCGCGTTCCAAGAGTGTCCAGGTCGGGTTCTCGTCGCGGCCGTAGGTGTACGGGCCTGTGGGCTCCCCCGGCAGATGGAAGTGCGCGGCGAAGACCGGACCCGGGAGCGTCGGCTCGTACTTGACGGGTTCGGGCAGCCCGGCCCGCACCGCGCGGGTGCCGTCACCGCTTCCCGTAACGAAATCCCCTGACGTCATGCCGCCCGTCCTTCCACTCGGTCCTGCACGGCGGCGAGCAGCCCGAGGCTCGCCGCCTCCACCATCTCAAGACACTCCTCGAAGCCGTCCATACGTCCGTAATACGGATCGGGAACGTCCAGGTCGGAGCCGGCGGCAGGGTCGTAGGAACGCAGCAGCCGGACCTTCTCCGCGTCCTGAGGAGTGGGTGCGAGCTGGCGCAGCGCCTTGAGATGGCCGGAGTCGAGGGCGATGACGAGGTCGAGGCGGGCGAACCACGAGGCCTGGAACTGCCGGGCCGTATGGTCGCCCTCGTAGCCGTTCGCCTCCAGCACGGCGACGGTGCGCGGGTCGGCGCCGTCGCCCTCGTGCCAGCCGCCCGTGCCCGCGCTGTCGACCTCGACCAGGCCGTCGAGCCCGGCCTCGGTTATGCGGGCGCGGAAGACGGACTCGGCCATCGGGGAGCGGCAGATGTTGCCTGTGCAGACGAAGCAGACGCGATAGGTCATGGGGTGTACTCAGTCCTTGCCGTCGGGCAGGACGACGTTGAGCGCCCAGGACACGATCGAGATGATCAGGCCGCCCAGGACCGCGGTCCAGAAGCCGTCGACGTGGAAACTCAGGTCGAGCTTGTCGGCCAGCCATGAGGTGAGCAGCAGCATCAGGGCGTTGACCACCAGGGTGATCAGGCCGAGCGTGAGGATGAAGAGCGGGAAGGTCAGCACCTTCACGAGGGGCTTGACCAGGAAGTTCACCAGGCCGAACACCAGTGCCACGAGCAGGAGCGTGCCGATCTTCTTCCAGGTGTTGTCACCGGTCAGGGTGATCTTGTCGAGCACCCAGACGGCGATGGCGAGGGCCGCCGCGTTGGCGATCGTCTTGACTACGAAATTCTTCATGTGTCTGATCGTGGCAGAAGAGATCGACTGGCGAGCGCGGCTGTGGACAGAGCAGACGGCGTACGAGAGCGGACGAGGACGATGAAGGCATTCCGGCTGGATGAACTGGAGGCGGAACGCGCCGCCAACGACGGCGCCTACCTGCAGTTTCTGCGCGAGCGGAACATGTCGGTCGGCCTCTACGCGCTCGACGCGGGCGATCAGGACCCGCAGCGGCCGCACCAGCAGGACGAGGTGTACTTCATCGTGAGCGGACGTGCCTCGATCACGGTCGGCCTGGAGACCACGCAGGTGGCGCGCGGCAGCGTCGTCTACGTACCCGCGGGGGTCGCCCACAAGTTCCATCACATCACCGAGGACCTGCGGGTTCTGGTGGTGTTCTCTCCGCCCGAGAGCTGACCTCCGTCTCAGGGTTCCCTAGGGGAACGGTCAGGGGGGAACAAGGGATGCGAGGCCTCCGCCGGGCCTCTCCCGGCCCTAGCATCGAGTGCGAGACATCAGAGAACCCGGAATCAGTGCCCCGGACTTGGGGCGACGGGCGGAGAGGCAAGGACAAGGGCGATGCGAGAGATCTTCAACGGGATGCCGTGGTGGGTGAAGTGGGTCGCGGTGCCGGTCATCGCCCTCGTGGTGTTCGGCGGCCTGATAGCGACCGTCGTCGGCTTCGTCATCGGTCTGCTCTTCAAGGCGCTGATCTTCGTCGCGCTGGTCGGCGGACTGATCTACGTCGTGCGGAAGTTCACGACGAGTTCGTCGTCGCGCAGTGACTGGTGAGGCGTGAGTGACGCGTGAGCGGGCGAGCGATCGGTAACGGGTAGGCAATCGGTAACGGGTGAACCCGTAAAGGGAAGCCGAGGTTCCCTCGGGCGAGGGAAGTTTTCCGGCGGGGCCGTCTGCGAGCGGTGGCGGGCGGTTAAAGTCCGGAAGCTCGACGCGGGGTCGACCCCGCGGGCAGCGCACACTTCCCTCCCGTGTCCCCCCGCACGGGCGGTTCCCCTCGCGCTCAGGGAGTGCCCCTTGGCCACGGTTGACACCGCACCCGCAACCTCGCACGCTGCACCCGTCCAGCGATCCGGCGCTCCCGCTGGGTCACGCGTCCCGCCGGCCCAGCCACGCACATCGCCCGCAGAGGCACACCTGGCACAGGCTTCGCCGGCAGAGGCGCACGGCGCAGGGGCCCCGACCGCCGAGGCAGACACTCCGCCAGCGGGGACGCGGACCCAGCCCGAGGCCGCACACGCCCTGCTCTCGGGGTCACGAACGCCCCCGGCAGAGGCCGCGCCCCTGGAGCCGCACCCCACGACCCTCATCGGCTCCGTGCAGCGGGCGATGCGCCTTCTGGAGGCCGTCTCGGCGCGCGAGCACGGAGCGCCCGCCAAACAACTGGCCCGGGAGGCAGGACTCGCGCTGCCGACGGCGTACCACCTGCTGCGCACTCTGGCCCACGAGGGCTATCTACGCCGCGAGAAGGGGCTGTTCTTCCTCGGCGAGGCCGCCGAGCGGTTGAGCAGCAGCGGGGCCCAGCAGAAACGTCGCAGCACGATGAGCGACGCGCTCGCACACTGGCGCGATTCGATCGGTGTACCGGTGTACTACGCGACGTACCGCGACGGCGAGATCGAGATCATGTGCGTCGCCGACAGCCCGGGCAATCCCGCGGTCGAGGAGTGGGCCGACTTCCGTGAGACCGCGCACGCCCACGCGATCGGACAGTGCCTGTTGTCACAGCTGGACGAGAAGGCCCGCAGGGATCACCTCGACCGCTATCCAGTGCAGTCGATCACCCCGTACACGGTGCGCGACAGCGACAGCCTGTTGCGGCGCCTGGAGCGCGTCGGCCGGATGGAGCCCGTGATCGAACGGCAGGAGTACGCGCTGGGCACGGTCTGCGCCGCGATTCCCATCACGGCCGGCACCACCGCGTCGACCATGGCCATCTCCGTACCGTCGCACCAGGCCGACCGACTGCTCCCCGCCGCGCGCCGGTTGCAGGGCGAAATCGGCAGGCTGCTAGGGACACTCGCCATCTCTATCAGTATCTGAAAACTCACTCCTTGTGATCTGCCGTGTACGTTGAGCAAGATTTCAGCAGTGTCAGGGGGACTATTCCTGGCCAGTCGACGGCAAACGGCGGGGTAGGCGATGCGCGAGTCGGTGCAGGCAGAGGTCATGATGAGCTTCCTCGTGTCGGAGGAGCTTTCCTTCCGCATTCCGGTGGAGCTGCGATACGAGACCTGTGATCCGTATGCCGTGCGGCTGACCTTTCATTTGCCCGGTGACGCGCCCGTGACCTGGGCGTTCGGGCGGGAGTTGCTGGTCGACGGCGTGGGCCGGCCGTGTGGCGACGGTGATGTGCACATCGCGCCCGCCGACCCGGACGCGTTCGGTGAGGTGCTGATCCGGCTTCAAGTGGGCGGCGATCACGCGCTGTTCCGGTCCGGGGCGGCGCCGCTCGTGGCGTTCCTCGACCGTACGGACAAGCTCGTGCCGCTCGGGCAGGAGCGTTCCCTCGCGGACTTCGACACACATCTCGACGAGGCGCTGGACCGCATCCTGGCGGAGGAGCAGAGCGCGGGCTGAAGCGCCTTCGATGCCCCCATGTGGAGTAACGCTTCCTCAAGTGGTCACGGTCTCGGCCACCGGAACTCGGCACCAGGGGACGGGCCACTGGACGGAGCCAAGTGGCCGGAGGGCCGGGCGACTTCAGTGCTTGCGGCGGCGACCCTTCCCGCCCCGTACCGGCGTCCTGGCCCCCACCGGCTCAGCAGGGGCGGTGGGAGCCTCCGGTCGGCCGGCCGGAGCCCCGGGGCGGTCGGCCGAGACCACCAGGGCGGCCAGCAGGGTGGTGACCGGTACCGCGGCGACCAGGCCGATCGAGCCGACCAGCGTGCGCACGATCTCCTCGGCGACCAGTTCGCTGTTGGCGACCGTGCCCACGCTGCTCTCCGCGATCGAGAAGAGCAGCAGCAGCGGCAGCGCCGCGCCCGCGTACGCCAGGACGAGCGTGTTGACGACCGACGCGATGTGGTCGCGGCCGATGCGGATGCCCGCGCGGTACAGCCCGCGCCAGCCCATCGAAGGGTTCGCCTCGTGCAGTTCCCAGACCGCGGAGGTCTGCGTCACCGTCACGTCGTCGAGCACACCGAGCGAACCGATGATGATGCCCGCGAGCAGCAGACCGCTCATGTCGATGGACGGATAAAGGCCGTGGATCAGACCGGTGTTGTCGTCGGTGTTCCCGGTGAGTGACGCCCAGTCGATGAACCCGGAGCCGAGCAGCCCGATCAGCAGCAGCGAGAGCAGCGTGCCGATCACCGCCACCGAGGTCCGCGCCGACAGCCCATGGCACATGTAGAGCGCGATCAGCATGATGGCACTGGATCCGACGACCGCCACGACCAGCGGGTTCGAGCCCTGCAGGATCGCGGGCAGGATGAAGAGCGTCAGGATCATGAAGCTGACGGCCAGCGCGATCAGCGCCATGACGCCGCGCATCCGCCCCACGACCACGACGACCAGCGCGAAGATCCCGGCGAGCACCGTCATCGGGATCCTGCGGTTCACATCGGTGACCGAGTACTGCAAGTCCTTGGGCGCGGAGGGCTCGTACGCGACCACGACCTTCTGGCCCTCGTGCAACTGGCGTGACTGGTCCGGCTGGACGATCTCGGTGAACGTACGGCCCTTGTCGTCGCCGGTGTCGACCCGGATCGTCGCCTTCTTGCAGTCGCCCGTCGCCTGCTGCTGCGCGGAGGAGCCCTCGGCGGTGGACGTGTCGCCGGTCGGCGTCTCCCCCGAGGCGTTCACGGAATCGCAGTCCACCTTGTCGACCTTGGTGACCGTCGCCTGCTGGGTCTGCCGGTCGAAACCGACACCGGTGCGCTCGTGCCCCGGGGCGCCGCCCGGCCAGAGCACCACGAGACCCACGACGACCGCGGCGGCGAAGGGGATCAGCACCGCGCCGATGACCTTGCGCAGATGCTTGGAGACGGGAGCGGCGGGGCCATGGCTGTGACTGTGCGAGTGTCCGTGGCCGTCGCCCGGTCCGTGCCCGCCACCGGATCCCTGCCCGCCGCCCGGCCTTTGACCGTCGCCGGGTCCTCCGCCACCGCCCGGACCGTGTCCGTGGCCGTCGCCAGGACCATGTCCGTGGGGCGGCTCGGACGGCGGAATCGGGGGCTGCTGCATCGTGGTCACCGACCGATCATCGCAAGAACGGACAGGGCCCACTGTTCAGCGCGCCCGATGTGACGCTAGCGTGGAGGCACCTTTGCACACGCGGGAGCTCGGAGCACCGGGCTGAGAGGGCGCTGACCTTCGTCGTAGCGATGTTTCACATGAAACATCGGCAGACGGAAGCCGCTGCGTCGACCGCCGAACCTGTTACCGGGTAATGCCGGCGTAGGGAGTAGGTCTCATGACCAACAAGGACGCACGCACGCCTGCCTCCAGCCAGACGGACGGGGTTTCCGCACCGTCCCAGAACGGCGAGGCCGGGCAGTCCATCGGCTGGCACAAGGCGTATGTCGGGGGTTCGCGCCCCGACCTGCGGGTGCCGGTCCGTCAGGTGCACCTCACCAACGGGCAGTCCGTCACGCTGTACGACACCTCCGGCCCGTACACCGATCCGACCGTCGACACCGATGTGCGCCGGGGTCTGGCGCCGCTGCGCGAGAACTGGATCATCGCCCGCGGCGACACCGAGGAGTACGCGGGGCGCCCGCTCCGCCCCGAGGACGACGGGATCAAGCACACCTCACCGCGCGGAGGTCTCCGCAACCTCGACGCGGTCTTCCCGGGGCGGCCGCGCCAGCCGCGCCGGGGCCGCTCCGGACTGGCTGTGACGCAGCTCGCGTACGCCCGTCGCGGCGAGATCACGCCCGAGATGGAGTTCGTGGCGGTCCGCGAGAACGTGGACGCCGAGGTCGTACGCGAGGAGATCGCCGCCGGTCGCGCGGTGCTGCCCGTGAACGTCAACCACCCGGAGATCGAGCCGATGATCATCGGCAAGCGGTTCCTGGTGAAGGTCAACGCCAACATCGGCAACTCCGCGGTGACCTCCTCGATCGAGGAGGAGGTGGACAAGATGACCTGGGCTACGAAGTGGGGTGCCGACACGGTCATGGACCTGTCCACCGGCCGTAACATCCACACCACCCGCGAGTGGGTGCTGCGCAACTCCCCCGTCCCCATCGGCACGGTTCCGCTCTACCAGGCGTTGGAGAAGGTGGACGGCCGCGCCGAGGAGCTGACCTGGGACATCTACAAGGACACGGTCATCGAGCAGGCCGAGCAGGGCGTGGACTACATGACGGTCCACGCGGGCGTGCGCCTGCCGTTCGTGCCGCTGACCGCGAACCGCAAGACCGGCATCGTCTCGCGCGGCGGCTCGATCATGGCGGCCTGGTGCCTGGCGCACCACCAGGAGAGCTTCCTCTACGAGAACTTCGAGGAGCTCTGCGAGATCCTCGCGGCGTACGACGTCACCTACTCGCTCGGCGACGGGCTGCGGCCCGGGTCGATCGCGGACGCCAACGACGCGGCGCAGTTCGCGGAGTTGAGGACGCTCGGGGAACTCAACACGATCGCGAAGCGTTTCAATGTTCAGACCATGATCGAAGGCCCGGGACATGTCCCGATGCACAAGATCAAGGAGAACATCGACCTTCAGCAGGAGATCTGTGATGAAGCTCCGTTCTATACGCTCGGCCCGCTGACGACGGACGTCGCGCCTGCGTACGACCACATCACCTCCGGCATCGGTGCCGCGATGATCGCCTGGTGGGGCACGGCCATGCTCTGCTACGTCACGCCCAAGGAGCACCTGGGCCTGCCCAACCGTGACGACGTCAAGACCGGCGTCATCACCTACAAGATCGCCGCCCACGCAGCCGACCTCGCCAAGGGGCACCCAGGTGCGCAGGTATGGGACGACGCGTTGTCCGACGCCCGCTTCGAGTTCCGCTGGGAGGACCAGTTCAACCTGGCCCTCGACCCGGACACGGCACGGGAGTTCCACGACGAGACACTGCCGGCCGAGCCGGCCAAGACGGCCCACTTCTGCTCCATGTGCGGGCCGAAGTTCTGCTCCATGAAGATCTCGCACGACATCCGACGCGAGCACGGAGGCACGCAGACGGAGATCGAGGAGGGTATGGCTCAGAAGTCCAAGGAGTTCGCCGCCGCGGGCAATCGGGTCTATCTGCCGTTGGCGGACTGAGGCCGCGCGTACGAGGGGTGTGGTGGCCGGGGTCGTCCGATGCGCGGAGTTGTGCGCGTATGTGTATCGGACGGCTCCGGTGCCGGGTTCTCTCGGCAGACTGGGCGCATGACATCCACATCCATGAGCAAGGGTGCCAATCTTCCTGTCGAGGCCGGGGCCGTACACGTGGTGCTCGGCTGGTCCGGGGGGTCCGGTGCGCCGGACGCCGATGCCTCCGCGCTGCTGCTCGGTGCGGGTGGACGGGTGCGGGACGACGGGGACTTCGTCTTCTACAACCAGCCGCAGCACGCCTCCCGTGCCGTACGTCATCTCGGGAAGCGGCAGGACGCCGGGGCCACGACGGACACGGTCGAGGTCGACCTGCGTGCCCTGGAGCCGGACATCGAGAGGGTCGTCCTGTGCGCCTCGGCCGACGGGGGCACCTTCGGTGAGCTGTCCGGGCTGACGCTGAGGCTGCTCGACGCCGGGACGCGGGACGAGCTCGCGTACTTCGAGATGGAGGCCACGACGGAGACGGCGTTCATCGGTGGTGAGTTGTATCTGCGGGGCGGTCGGTGGAAGTTCCGTGCGGTCGGACAGGGGTATGCGTCCGGACTCGCGGGCCTGGCCACCGACTTCGGGATCAGTGTGGATGAGGAGCCGGAGGCCGCCGTAGCCTCGCCGACCGTCGCCCCGGCGGCCGCTGCGACTCCCACTGCAAGGGCTACGCCGCCGGCCGCTCCCACGCCCACGCCTGCGCCAACGCCCTCAGCCCCCGCACCCCCTCCGCAGAGCAGCCCTCGCCTCACCAAGGGCGAGGAGCAGCTGCCCCTGGACATGCGCAAGCGGCTCTCCCTGCGCAAGGAGCAGGTGGCGGTCAGTCTGAAGAAGCACGGTGCGGCGGGGGTCAGGGCGCGCGTCATTCTGGTCCTCGACGCCTCCGGATCCATGTCAGGGCTGTACTACAAGGGCGTCGTCGCAGACGTGGTGGAGCGGATGGTCGCGGTCGCCGCGGAGTTGGACGACGACGGGGTGATGCAGGCATGGACGTTCGCGTCCCACCCCGCCCGGCTGCCGGATCTGAGCCCGGGGGAACTGCCGGAGTGGCTGGAGCTTCATGTCCGGGTCGGTGAACTGACCCTGTTCCGGCGGAGCAAGAAGCCACGCAAGGGTCTGCGGCCGGGGCAGGTGGACATGCGGGCGGTCGGCATCCAGAACGAGGAGCAGAGGGTGATCGCCGAGGTCCGTGCGTACGTCCGCGAGCACCCGGCCGCCGATCCCACCCTGGTGCTGTTCTTCTCCGACGGCGGTGTCTACCGGAACAAGGAGATCGAGAAGGAGCTGCGGGAGGCGGTGGAGGAGCCGGTCTTCTGGCAGTTCGTGGGCTTGGGCCGGTCCAACTACGGCGTGCTGGAGCGGTTCGACGAGCTGCCGGGCAGGCGCGTCGACAACGTGGGATTCTTCGCCGTCGACGACATCGCCGGCCTTCCGGACCCGGAGTTGTACGACCGGCTGCTGTCCCAGTTCCCGGCCTGGGTGACCGCGGCACGACAGCTGGGCATCGTCTGACCCGCGTACGAGCGGCCAGGGCCGGGCCCGCGCCGGTGCGGCGCGGGCCCGGTTCTCCGTCACGCGACCGTCCCCGGATGTCGGCGTACCGGGGTCACTCCGGCTGGTGTTCAGGCCCTCCGAAGTCCGGGCTCGAGAAGTCCGGGCTGGAGTAGCTGGGCCGTGGGCCTGCCGCCGGGCCGCCGTCGGGGCTGCTGAACCCCGGCCGGTTGTAGCCGAGTTGCGGCATGCGGCTGATCGGCGTGGGCGACGTACGGCCCATTGCCGCCGCGCCCGGATCCGCGAGTGCCTCCCTGAGGAACGGCAGGATGCCGCGCGCCAGCAGGGCATCGCGCCAGGCTTCCCTGGCCCGGGCGACCTGTTCGTCGAGCTCGCCGCGCGCTCCGGCCTGGAGCGAGGACGAGCCGTTGCGCAGTGCCGTGAGAAGCAGTCCGACCGCGGCGACCAGAATCGCGACCGCCGTGACCGCGCCGAAGACCCACCCGGTGGTCAGGAGGGTCTTGGCGAACGCCGGCTCGGGGTCGAGCATCTTCAGGATGTACCCCACGAGCAGGAAGATCGCCGCGGCTGTGCCGGCGAGGACGGGGGCGAGCACCGCGACGACGGCGATGGCGCCCGCTCCGGCTGTCTCGGTGACCTCCCCCACGGTGGCGGCGAGCCCCATCGCGCTCGAGCCCGGCTCCGCGGAGCCGGCCTCCTCGCGAACGGGCGGGGTGGTCGGCGCCGGATGGCGCAGTTCCTCACGGACCTTCACGTAGTGCTGGTACTCGGCCGTCGCGGCCGCCGTGATGAGCGCGGTGGCGTTGAGTGCCATGGTGCGCAGTTGTTCCGGGTTGAGCCGCTGGCCGACAGCGGCGAGTTCCGGGCGGTGTGGTGCGGAGCGCAGCGCCTCATCGAGGATCCGCTCGTATTCCTGGCGGTCCTCGCTCAGCAGGTGCTGCGGAACGCTGTTCATCTGCATCCCCCGATGCTCCGTAGGGCTGATGGCTCGCACGCTGACGAGCCGTTGGGCAGAAACGGAGGGGAGCCTGCTACGGATAGTCCGATGGTAGAGCGGTGACGGCACGCCGTGACAGGGGGTTTCCAGAAATTGCCCCCTGGCCAGCGCAGTCCTCCGTGGGGGGACGCCTGCCCGTTGAACCCTCAGTTATCCAATGGCAGTTGCTGGACCAGCAGTTTTCCGGCCATGGTCACGCCGCCGTCCATCGCGATGGCCAGTCCGTCGGCGTAGAGATGCGGACCTTCGACGATGGGGCCCGTACTGTCTTCGCCGTCCTCCGAGCCCACTTCGCCGAGCAGGTACGGGATGGGGCTGTGGCCATGGACGATGCGCGTGCCGCCGTATGCGTCAAGGAGGGAACGCACGGCCTCGGCGCCGCCGTCGTCGCGGAAGGCGAAGCGCTTGGTGAACTTGCGGAACAGGTCCCAGCACTCGTCCGCGTCATTGCGGGTGAGGGTTTCGCGGATGGTGTCGTTGAGCGCCTCGATCGAGTCGCCGTAGTCGAGGTAGGCGGTGGTGTCGGAGTGCACCAGGAGGTGTCCGTCGACCAGCTCCATGGCGTCCAGGCGGGCCATCCACTGCAGATGATGGTCCTGGAGACGGTCCATGTCGGTCTTCTGGCCGCCGTTGAGCAGCCAGGCGGCCTGGAAGGTGGCGGTGCCCGCGCCGGAGTTGACGGGGGTGTCGCCGAAGCGCTTGGCGCCGAGCAGCAGCAGCTCGTGGTTGCCCATGAGCGCCTTGCAGTAGCCGCCGGCCGCGGCCGCCTCGGCGGACAGCCGCATCACCAGGTCGATCACGCCGATGCCGTCCGGGCCGCGGTCGGTGAAGTCGCCGAGGAACCACAGGCGCGCGGTCCCGGCGGACCAGTTGCCCGCGGAGTCGATGAGGCCCTGCTCCTGGAGCGCGGCGACGAGCTGGTCGAGGTAGCCGTGCACATCGCCTACGACGTACAGCGGCCCCGGTCCGTCGGTGGTCTCCGGAGCGGCGGGGTCAACGGCGATCTGAACCGTGTCACCCCGGTTGATGACCGGCAGGTCACGTCGCGTGGGCGTGTAGCCCTCGGGCTCCTCGACGGGCCCCGCACCCTCGTCGGGTGGCGTGTTCTGTGCGTACGGACCGGTCTCGTGGACGTACGCGGGCACCCGGAAGTCGCGCAGCGTCGCCGCCCGCGCCAGCTCGGGTCCCTGACCGGCCCCCTGAGTCATCGACCCCTCCACCACCATCGCGCCGCATCTGCACCGGATCGGACTGCCTGGTCGCAGCGGCCCGCGGTGTCGTGGGCCCATCATAGGAATGCGGATCGCGCCATGTGATGACCCAGGGGTGGTGAATCGGGGCAGGAGCCCAGTTCACCGGGGTTTTTGCCCGAATTGGGCGGGGCTTTCCCCGCCCTTTCTTTACCGGGCGTCAACCTTTCTCGGGTGATCGGGGCGGACTCACCGTCGTACGCGGCGGACGGCGTTCGGAGGAGGTCCGCACGATCAGCTCGGTCGGTATCACCTGCTCGACCGGTTGGTCCGATTCGACCCCCTCGATCGCGTCGATGAGGAGCTGGACCACCGCTGTGCCGATTCGGCGCGGTTTGAGGGAGAGCGTGGTGATCGGCGGCTCGGTGTTCGCGTAGACGGTGGACTCGCTGCAGCAGACGAGGAGCAGGTCGTCCGGTACGCGCAGGCCGTAGCGTCTGGCGGCGGCCAGCAGGTCGGTGCCGTTCGGGTCGAAGAGCCCGTAGACGGCGTCGGGGCGGTCGGGCCGCGCGAGCAGCCGGTCGGCGGCGACGGCTCCCGCGCACGGATCGTGCGCCGGGTAGGCCTCGTACACCGGATCCTGGCCCACTCGCTCGCACCAGCGCAGGTAAGCGGTGGTGGAGAGGTGGGTGTAGGTGTCGGTGGTGGTGCCGGTGAGGAGGCCGATCCGGCGGGCGCCGGCGTCGGCCAGGTGGTCGAGGATGCCCAGGACCGCGGCCTCGTGGTCGTTGTCCACCCAGGCGGTGACCGGCAGTGAGCCGGCCGGGCGGCCGTCGGAGACGACCGGTAAGCCCTGGCGGACCAGCTCGCTGACGACCGGGTCGTGGTCGGACGGGTCGATGACCACGGTTCCGTCCAGGGCGACGTTGGACCACACGTCGTGCCGCGAGGTCGCGGGGAGGATGACCAGGGCGTAGCCCCGGGCCAGCGCGGCCGACGTGGCGGCTCTGGCCATCTCCGCGAAGTACGCGAACTCGGTGAAGGTGAAAGGTTCATCCCCGTACGTCGTCACGGTCAGGCCGATGAGGCCCGACTTGCCGGTACGGAGGGTTCGGGCCGCGGCCGACGGGCGGTAGCCCAGCCGGTCGGCGACCTCGCGGACATGGCGTCGGGTGGCGTCCGGGAGCCGGCCCTTGCCGTTGAGGGCGTCGGAGACGGTCGTGATGGACACTCCGGCGGCTGCGGCCACATCTCTGATGCCCGCCCGGCCCGGCCGACCGCCGCGGCGGGTTGTCTCCGCCCGGCTCACCTGGTGCTTCCCTGCTGCTGTCATGGCGAGCCGATAGTAGGGCTCATGCGGTGGGGTAGTGCGGACGCATATGCACTCGTTGACAGGCACGTTTCTGCATGGTCGAAATGGGTCAACTGCCTTGGAAAGGAAGGTAGTTGAACGATCCAATGGCAGGACGTGACTTGTCGGCGCGCATGGGCCTGCCAAGAGGGCCATGTTTCGAAGAGGTCTCAACTCACCTTCACGAGGGATGCGCGCTACGGCGTGAGCCACCGGCGCGCAGCGGGAACAGCAGCGCGCCCCCCGTTTCGTACACCTTCGTACGGGATGATCACCAAGGTCGTTCACGGCGGCGAGGTGGTTGTCCACAGGCCATTCGCAGTGGCGACGAATCCTCATAAGGTGAGAAGCATTGGTAGCCGGTGGTGGTCATGAGCCGGCGGTGGTCGCGAGGAGGACTGCGGTGAGCGAGACGAGCCCCAAGCTGCGTGCCGAGCTGGAGGGTATCCCCACCTACAAGCCCGGCAAGCCTGCCGCGCCCGGTGGTGCGGTGGCGTACAAGCTGTCCTCCAACGAGAACCCGTATCCGCCGCTGCCCGGTGTGCTGGAGAGCGTGGCCGCCGCGAGTGGATCCTTCAACCGCTACCCCGACATGGCGTGCACGGGGCTGATGAACGAACTGTCGGACCGCTTCGGAGTGCCGCTCTCGGACCTGGCCACCGGCACCGGCTCCGTCGGGGTCGCGCAGCAGCTCGTGCAGGCCACCAGCGGCCCCGGCGACGAGATCATCTATGCCTGGCGGTCCTTCGAGGCGTATCCGATCATCGCGCAGGTCAGCGGGGCGACCTCGGTGCAGGTGCCGCTGACGCCGGGCGAGGTGCACGACCTGGACGCGATGGCGGACGCGATCACCGACCGGACCCGGCTGATCTTCGTCTGCAACCCCAACAACCCGACGGGGACCGTGGTGCGCCGGGCCGAGCTGGAGCGGTTCCTCGACCGGGTGCCCGGTGATGTGCTGGTGGTCCTGGACGAGGCGTACCGCGAGTTCATCCGCGACGCCGAGGTGCCGGACGGCGTCGCGATCTACCGCGAGCGGCCCAACGTCTGCGTGCTGCGCACCTTCTCCAAGGCGTACGGCCTCGCGGGTCTGCGGGTCGGTTTCGCGATCGCCCATGAGCCGGTGGCTGCGGCGCTCCGCAAGACGGCGGTGCCTTTCGGCGTGAGCCAGCTCGCGCAGGACGCCGCGGTCGCCTCGCTGCGCGCCGAGGACGAACTGCTCGGCCGGGTCGGCTCGCTGGTGTCCGAGCGGGTGCGGGTGCTCGAGACGCTGCGCGGACAGGGCTGGACGGTGCCCGAGACGCAGGCCAACTTCGTGTGGCTGCGGCTGGGGGAGCGCACGCTCGACTTCGCCGCCGCCTGTGAGCAGGCCGGGGTCGTCGTGCGGCCCTTCGCCGGCGAGGGGGTCCGGGTGACGATCGGCGAGAACGAGGCGAACGACATCTTCCTCAAGGCGACGGAGGCGTTCCGCAAGGAGCTCTAGGGCCCCGGGCGGTTCTTGGCCCTCCAGGAGTTCTACGCGTACGGGGTCGCCGTCGCGCACGGTGGCGAGCGTGCGGGGGTCGCCGTCGACGCGGCCCAGGATGTTGCAGGGCTCGCGAGGCGGCATTCGGTGCCCCGCGACATCGGCGTGCGCTCGTAGGGGAGCGCGAGGGCGTCTCCGTCGGTCCAGAAGGCCACCGTGCCGGGTTCTACGACCTGTTGGGCGCCGGCCTCGCGGGCGACGGAGACGCCGGTGTCGAAGTAGACCTCCTTGCCCCAGGTGCGGGCTGTGGAGGTGAGCGGCAGTGCCTTGGCGAGGGCCTGGTTCGAACCGGCCTCTTCTTGTCGACAATGCGTCCGTGACCAGCGGATCCACGCTTAGGCACCCCCACCTGTCAACCCTCGAACGGCCATGCGGCATACTTGCTTGTGAATGTGAACGCGTTCACAAGCGTGTCCCGGTTGCTCCCATGATGTACGCGACAAAGGGGGCAAACTGCCGCTGTACCACGGCGATGTAAGGAGACTGACGACGTGGAATTGGCTCTGGCGCCGGAGACTCTGGCGCGATGGCAGTTCGGTATTACCACCGTCTACCACTTCCTCTTCGTCCCCCTGACGATCTCGCTCGCCGCACTCACGGCGATCCTGGAGACCGCCTGGGTGCGAACAGGCAAGGAGCACTACCTCAGGGCGACCAAGTTCTGGGGAAAGCTGTTTCTGATCAATATCGCCATGGGTGTCGTGACCGGCATCGTGCAGGAGTTCCAGTTCGGCATGAACTGGTCCGACTACTCGCGCTTCGTCGGTGACGTCTTCGGCGCCCCGCTCGCCTTCGAGGCCCTGATCGCCTTCTTCTTCGAGTCCACCTTCATCGGGCTGTGGATCTTCGGCTGGGACAAGCTGCCGAAGAAGATCCACCTCGCCTGCATCTGGATGGTCTCGATCGGCACGATCCTGTCGGCGTACTTCATCATGGCGGCCAACTCCTTCATGCAGCATCCGGTCGGCTACCGGATCGTGAAGAAGGCCGACGGCAGCACGCGGGCCGAACTCACCGACTTCCCCAAGGTGCTCTTCCAGGAGACGGCGCTCGTCAACTTCTGGCACGTCATCAGCGCTTCCATCCTGGTCGGCGGCGCCTTCATGACCGGCATCGCCATCTTCCATCTCCGCAAGAAGCAGCACATCCGCACCATGCGGATGTCGCTGCGGCTTGGGTTGATCACCGCGCTCGTCGGCACGATCCTCACCGTCGTCAGCGCCGACACCCTCGGCAAGGTGATGTACGAGCAGCAGCCGATGAAGATGTCGGCCGCCGAAGCGCTGTGGGACGCCGAACAGCCCGCGCCCTTCTCGCTCTTCGCGTACGGCGATGTCGCCGAGGGCCACAACACGGTCGCCATAGAGATCCCGGGGCTGCTGTCCTTCCTCGCCAAGAACGACTTCAACGCCAGGATCCCCGGCATCAACGACCTCAACAAGGCCGAGCAGGAGAAGTACGGGCCCGGCGACTACCGCCCCAACATCCCCACCGCCTACTGGGCGTACCGCTGGATGATCGGCTTCGGCGGGGTCTCGATGGCCCTGTGCACCGTCGGCCTCTGGCTGACCCGGCGGAAGTTCTGGCTGGCGGCGGAACACCGCACCGGGGACGAGGACGTGCCGAAGCTCATGCTCACCAAGCGCATGGAGCTGACGCCGAAGCTGGGCGTCTGGTGGTGGCGACTGTCCCAGTGGACGCTGATCTTCCCGATCATCGGTATCTCCTGGGGCTGGATCTTCACCGAGACGGGACGTCAGCCCTGGGTGGTGTACGGCCTGTTGAAGACCAAGGACGCGGTCTCGCCGGGAGTCTCGCAGGGCGAGGTGCTGACCTCGCTGATCGTGTTCACCCTGATCTACGCGATCCTCGCGGTCGTCGAGGTGAAGCTGATGGTCAAGTACGTCAAGGCCGGACCGCCCGAGCTCACCGAAGCCGACCTCAACCCGCCCACGAAGATCGGCGGCGACTCCAGTGACGCCGACAAGCCGATGGCCTTCTCCTACTAGGCCCAGGGAGCTGCTGAGTCATGGAACTCCACGACGTCTGGTTCGTCCTCATCGCGGTCCTCTGGACCGGCTACTTCTTCCTGGAGGGCTTCGACTTCGGGGTCGGCATCCTCACCAAGCTGCTGGCCCGCGACCGCACCGAGAAGCGGGTCCTCATCAACACCATCGGACCCGTCTGGGACGGCAACGAGGTGTGGCTGCTCTCCGCAGGCGGCGCGACCTTCGCCGCCTTCCCCGAGTGGTACGCCACGCTCTTCTCGGGCTTCTACATGCCGCTGCTGCTCATCCTGGTCTGCCTGATCGTGCGCGGTGTCGCCTTCGAGTACCGGGTGAAGCGGCCCGAGGAGAACTGGCAGCGCAACTGGGAGAACGCGATCTTCTGGACCTCGCTGATCCCCGCGTTCATGTGGGGCGTGGCCTTCGGCAACATCGTGCGCGGCGTGAAGATCGACCAGCACTTCGAGTACGTGGGCAACTTCTGGGATCTGCTCAACCCGTACGCGATCCTCGGCGGCCTGGTCACACTGACGCTGTTCACCTTCCACGGGACGGTGTTCGTCGGGCTCAAGACCGTCGGAGACATCCGGGCGCGGGCACGGAAGCTGGCGCTGCAACTCGGTCTGGTGACGGCCGTGTTGGCTGTTGTCTTCCTGATCTGGACCCAGGTCGACAACGGCGACGGCAAGTCCCTGGTCGCGGTGATCGTGGCGGTGGCCTCGCTCGTCGTCGCTCTGGTGGCGGTCAGGGCGGGGCGTGAGGGCTGGGCGTTCATGCTGTCGGGGCTCACCATCGTGGCGGCCGTCGCGATGCTCTTCCTGTCGCTCTTCCCGAACGTCATGCCGTCCTCGCTCAATGACGAGTGGAGCCTGACGGTCACCAACGCGTCGTCGAGCCCGTACACCCTGAGGATCATGACCTGGTGTGCGGGGATCGCCACGCCGATCGTCCTGCTCTACCAGTCGTGGACGTACTGGGTGTTCCGCAAGCGGATCGGTACGCAGCACATCGCCGCGGATGCCGCGCACTGAGTCCTCCGAAGCGCGCTGAGTCCGGCTGAGCGTGCCGAGTCCGACTAACGGCATGTTTCACGTGAAACATGCCTGATGACCCAAGGGTGTGTTTCACGTGAAACCAATCGACCCGCGTCTGCTTCGGTACGCCCGCGCCACTCGCTTCTTTCTCGCGGCGGTTGTCGGTCTGGGGGTCGCCGGGGCGGCGCTGGTCATTGCCCAGGCGATGCTCATCGCCGAAGTGGTGGTCGGCGCCTTTCAGCACGGCCACTCGGTCGCTGAACTCCGCACACCGCTGGGCTTGTTGGTACTGGTCGCGGTGGGTCGGGCGGTCATCTCCTGGCTCACCGAGCTCGCCGCTCACCGGGCGAGCGCGGCGGTCAAGTCGGAGTTGCGGGGGCGGCTGCTGGAGCGGGCTGCGCTGCTCGGTCCCGGCTGGCTGAGTGGGCAGCGGACGGGCTCGCTGGTCGCCCTCGCCACACGGGGAGTTGACGCGCTCGACGACTACTTCTCGCGCTATCTGCCGCAGTTGGGGCTCGCGGTGGTGGTCCCCGTGGCGGTGCTCGCGCGGATCGTCACCGAGGACTGGGTGTCGGCGGCCATCATCGCCGGCACGCTTCCTCTGATCCCCGTCTTCATGGTGCTGATCGGCTGGGCCACCCGGAGCCAGATGGACCGTCAGTGGCGGCTGCTGTCCCGGCTTTCGGGGCACTTCCTGGACGTCGTCGCGGGACTGCCCACGCTCAAGGTGTTCGGACGGGCCAAGGCGCAGGCCGAGTCGATCCGGAAGATCACCGGCGAGTACCGGCAGGCGACCATGCGGACGCTGCGGATCGCCTTCCTGTCGTCCTTCGCGCTGGAACTGCTCGCCACGATCTCCGTCGCACTGGTCGCGGTGACCATCGGGATGCGGCTCGTCCATGGCGAGATGGACCTGTACGTGGGGCTCGTCATCCTCGTTCTCGCGCCTGAGGCGTATCTGCCGCTGCGGCAGGTCGGGGCGCAGTACCACGCCGCCGCCGAGGGGCTTTCGGCGGCGGAGGAGATCTTCTCCGTGCTGGAGACCCCGGTGGCCGCCACCGGCTCGCTCCCCGCGCCGGAGGGCGGGATCGCCTTCGAGGGCGTGACCGTGCGGTACCCGGGGCGCTCCGGGGATGCGGTCTCGGACGTCTCCTTCACGGTCGGGTCCGGTGAGACGGTGGCGCTTGTCGGGCCGAGCGGTGTGGGCAAGTCGACGCTGCTGAACGTACTGCTGGGATTCGTGGAGCCCGTCGGGGGGCGGGTGCGGATCGGGGGAGTCGATCTCTCCGAGGTCGACCTGACGGACTGGCGCTCGCGGGTCGCCTGGGTGCCGCAGCGGCCCCACCTGTACGCGCAGTCCATCGCCGAGAACGTACGGCTGGCGCGGCCCGACGCGGACGATGCGGCGGTGCGGCGGGCGCTGGCCGACGCGGGCGCCGCCGGATTCGTCGACGCGCTGCCCGACGGGTTCGACACGGTGCTCGGCGAGGACGGTGCCGGGCTGTCGGCCGGCCAGCGCCAACGCCTCGCCCTGGCCCGGGCGTTCCTCGCGGACCGCCCGGTGCTGCTCCTCGACGAGCCGACGGCCGCGCTTGACGGGGCGACGGAGACCGAGGTCGTGGAGGCGGTGCGGCGGCTCGCTGTCGGGCGGACGGTGCTGTTGGTGGTGCACCGGCCGGCGTTGCTGGGGGTGGCGGATCGGGTGGTGCGGCTGGAGCCGGGGGCGCCTGGCGCGGCAGTTCCGGCGTCCAGGGTGCCTGTGCCGGCGTCCGCTTCCGTGCACGCCGGAGGCGCGCCGGAGTTCTGGGCGGTTGAGGCGGCGAGTGCGCCCGCGGCAGCCGGGGAGGAGTCGCACCTGTCCCGGCGAGGGCGTGGGGGCGTGCTCGCTTGTGTCCGTGCCATGGCTGTCCCCCGGCGTGGGTCGCTCGTCCTCGCGCTCCTGCTGGGCAGTCTGGCGCTCGGGAGTGCCGTCGGGTTGATGGCCACTTCCGGGTGGCTCATCTCGCGGGCCTCTCAGCAGCCGCCGGTGATGTATCTGATGGTGGCCGTGACGGCCACCCGGGCGTTCGGGATCGGGCGGGCCGTGTTCCGGTACACGGAGCGGCTCGTGTCGCACGACGCGGTGCTGCGGATGCTGGCCGACACCCGGGTCGCCGTGTACCGGCGCCTTGAGCGGCTGGCGCCCGCGGGGCTGCGGACGACCCGGCGCGGTGATCTGCTGTCGCGGCTCGTCGCCGACGTGGACGCGGTGCAGGACTACTGGCTGCGGTGGCTGCTGCCCGTCGGTGCCGCGGTTCTCGTGTCCGCCGGCTCCGTCGGCTTCACCGCCTGGCTGCTGCCCGAGGCCGGTGCCGTTCTCGCCGTGGGGCTGCTGGCGGCCGGGGCCGGCGTGCCGCTGGTGACCGGCGCCGTGGCGCGTCGTGCGGAGCGACGGCTCGCACCGGCGCGCGGCGTCCTGGCGACACGGGTGGCCGATCTACTCACGGGAACGGCCGAGTTGACGGTCGCGGGTGCGCTGCCCGCCCGTACCGCCGAGACGCGGCGGGCCGACTCGGTGCTCACCCGTATCGCCTCCCGGGCCGCCACCGCGACCGCGCTCGGCGACGGGCTCACGGCGCTGGTGTCCGGGCTGACCGTGGCGGCCGCCGCCCTCGTGGGCGCCCAGGCCGTCGCCACCGGGCGACTGAGCGGCGTGGCGATGGCCGTCGTCGTCCTCACCCCGCTGGCCGCTCTCGAGGCCGTCCTCGGGCTGCCGCTCGCCGTCCAGCACAGGCAGCGGGTGCGCAAGAGCGCGGAGCGGGTGTACGAGGTGCTGGACGCCCCCGATCCCGTACGCGAACCGGAGGACCCGGCACAGGCACCCGCGTCCGCGTTCCCCCTGGTGCTCAAGGAACTGGGCGCCCGTCACACCGGACAGGACCGCGACGCGCTCGCCGGGTTCGATCTGACCCTCGAACAGGGGCGCAGGGTAGCTGTCGTGGGTTCCTCAGGGGCCGGAAAGACCACGCTCGCGCAGGTGCTGCTGCGGTTCCTGGACGCGGGGACGGGGTCGTACACGCTGGGCGGTGTGGACGCGTACGAGATGGACGGGGACGCCGTACGCCGGATGGTCGGGCTCTGTGCCCAGGACGCGCACCTCTTCGACAGCTCGGTTCGCGAGAACCTGCTGCTGGCCCGGAAGGACGCGACGGAGGTCGAACTGCGGGACGCGCTCGGGCGGGCCCGGCTCCTCGACTGGGCCGACGGGCTGCCCGACGGGCTCGACACGCTCATCGGAGAGCACGGGGCCCGGCTGTCCGGGGGCCAGCGTCAGCGTCTCGCGCTCGCCCGCGCGCTGCTCGCCGATTTCCCCGTTCTCGTCCTCGACGAGCCCGCGGAACACCTCGACCTGCCGACGGCCGACGCGCTCACCGCCGATCTGGTGGCCGCGACCGAGGGCCGTACGACACTGCTGATCACCCACCGCCTGGCCGGGCTGGAAGCGGTGGACGAGGTGATCGTGCTGGCGGAGGGCCGGGTGGCCCAGCGGGGGCCGTACGCGGAACTGGCGGCTGTCGAGGGTCCGCTGCGGGAGATGGTGGACCGGGAGGCGGCGGGGGATCTGCTGGTCGGTGCGGTGGCTCACTGACCGTGCCGTGCCTCGCGGCTCTGTCGGCCGCCCGGCACCGGATATCCGCACCGGCGATCCGACCCGCCCCTTCAAGTCGACTTTCCATGACAAATGGGACTAACTACGCTCAAGGCATGTCAGCAGACCTCGCCTCGCCCGAGCCCGCGCCCGAGCAGGGGCTGTCCGCCGAGCTGGCCGTGCGGGTGCCGCAGTTGCTGGAGGCTGTGCGGTCGGTCGGGGCCGGGCTGGAGCTGCACTCGACGCTGGTTCGGATCTGCGAGACGGCGGCCGAGCTGGCGGACGCGCGGTACGCGGCGATCGGGGTCGCAGCGGAGGACGGGGACGGGCTCGTGGACTTCGTGTTCTACGGGGTCGAGGAGGAGACCGCCGGACTCATCGGGCGGCTGCCCGACGGGCACAGGGGGCTGCTCGGTGCGCTCATCCACGACCCGGAGCCGGTGCGGCTCGCGAACCCGGCGGATGATCCGCGCTCGTGCGGTTTCCCGGAGCACCATCCGCAGATGGGGAGCTTCCTGGGGGTCCCGATCCGGGTGCAGGGCGAGATCTTCGGGAATCTGTACCTTGGCGAGAAGCGTGGCGGCGGACAGTTCAACGACTACGACCTGAACATGGTCCGCGTGCTGGCCACGGAGGCGGGCATCGCCATCGGCAACGCCCGTCTGTACGAGGCGGCCCAGCAGCGCGAGCGCTGGATCGACGGCTCGGTGGCCGTCACGACCGCACTCCTATCGGGCGGTGACGCCGAGGACGCCCTCCAGGTCGTCGCCGAACAGGCCCGCAGGCTCTCCGGTTCGGCTGCCGGGGTGGTGCTGCTGCCGGGCGCCGAGGGCGGTCTCGAGGTAGTCGCCGTCGCCTCGGAGCGCCCCGCGAAGACGCTGGGAATGGTCTTTCCGCCGGAGAACGAGGTCGTCGCCGAACTCCTCGACGGGGAGGCCGTGTTCGTCGAGGACGCGGCCACCGATCCGCGTATGGTCAGCGACTTCGCCCACGCGTACGGGCCGACGATGCTGCTTCCCCTGCAGAGCGACGGCCGTGTCCTCGGGAGCCTCGTCACGCCTCGCGCCAAGGGCGCCCGCCCGTTCACGGAGACGGAGCGGACGCTGGCCGCACAGTTCGCCGCGCAGGCCGCGCTCGCGCTGATGATGGCCGAGGCGCAGCGCGACCGGGAGCGGCTCGCGGTGTATGAGGACCGCGACCGGATCGCCCGTGACCTGCACGACCTCGTGATCCAACGGCTCTTCGCCACCGGGATGATGCTGGAGAGCGCCCAGCGGCGGTCCGTCGTGCCCGAGGTCCGGGAGGGTGTCGGCAAGGCGGTCGACGCACTCGACGTGACCATCCAGGAGATCCGCACCGCCATCTTCGCGCTCCAGCAGGACCCCACGGAAGCGCCGTCAGAACTGCGCACCCGGGTGCTGCGGGAGATCAACATGGCCGCCGTACCCATCGGCTTCAAGCCCGCCCACCGCTTCGTCGGACCCGTCGACACCGTGGTCGGGGAACTCACCGGCAAGAACCTCATCGCCGCCCTGCGCGAGGCCCTCTCCAACGCCTTCCGGCACGCCGGAGCCTCCCGTATCGATGTCGTCGTCGACGCGACCGTGACCCTGCCGGACGGGCGGCAGGGCGTACGGCTGACCGTCACCGACGACGGAGTCGGCATCCCCGACGGCGGCCGACGCAGCGGCCTGCGGAACCTCGAGCGGCGCGCCGAGTCCCTGGGCGGCGACAGCTGGTACGGGTCGGGGGCGGCGGACGGGGCGGACGGAGGCGGTACGACGGTGGTTTGGCAGGCGCCGTACTGACGGCGCTCGGCGCCTTTGCTGAGCACATTGCGGGGCTCGCCGAGCGCACGCCACGGCTTGGCCGAGTCGCACCGCCGCCTCCCCCAAGCACACTTCACGCCCCCTCGGGGCAACACGCCCAAGCCAGGCCCCTGTTCGGCCCAGTCGGCGGGGCCATCCGTGGAGCCCGTTCCCCCAGGCGTACGCCTTGAACAGGACCGGGGCCGCAGGTACGGGACACGATCGCTGTCATGCGCTCACCTCGCCGCCATCCCCTGCTCGTGCCGGCTCTGCTGTGCGCCGTCGCGGTTCTCGCGGCCCGGCCCACCGCGGCCGAGGGCGAGTCCGGGACCGAGCCCGGTATCAGCGCCCAGGTGGCGCGGCTGTACGAGGACGCCTCCGTGGCGGCGCGGCAGTACGAGGCGGGACAGCAGGAAGCGGAGGCGCAGCGAGCGAGGGCGCAGCGGGCCGAGGAACTGCTCGCGCGGGAACGGCAGGACATCGCGGTGCTGCACGAGGACCTCGGCCGGATCGCGCGCACCCAGTACCGCCAGGGCGGTGGCCTGCCGTACACCGCGCAGCTGCTCCTCGCGGACAGCCCCGAGGAGCTGATGCGAGGTCAGCGTGCCGTGTGGCAGGCGGATCTCGCAGTCAACAACGCCGTCAGCAAGAGCCGCCGGGCGGAGGCCAGACTCGCAAGCGACGAGGCGAAGGCACAGGCGGAGTGGCAGGCGCTGGAGCAGCGCAACGGTGAACTCGCCGAGATGAAGCGGACCATCCAGGCGAAGCTGGACGAGGCACGGTCGGTACTCCAGGGCCAGGCGGACGCCTCGGTCATGGCGGGCTCCTGCCGTGGAGCCGTCCGGCTCGACCAGCCGGAAACGGACGCCACGCGCGCGTGGGTCGCTCCGGTGGAGACGTACGAACTCTCCGCGAGTTTCGGCAGCGGCGGCGAGCGCTGGGCGAGCCGGCACACCGGGCAGGACTTCGCGGTGCCGATCGGCACGCCGGTGCGGTCGGTCGGGGCGGGCCGGGTGGTGAAGGTGTCGTGCGGTGGCGCCTTCGGCATCGAGATCCTGGTCCAGCACCCGGGCGGCTACTACACGCAGTACGCGCACCTCGCCGCCGTCACCGTCGACCAGGGGGAGCAGGTCGCGGCCGGACAGTGGATCGGGCAGTCGGGCACGACCGGCAACTCGACCGGGCCGCACCTCCACTTCGAGGTGCGGGTCACGCCGGAACTGGGTTCGGGGATCGACCCGGTGCCGTGGCTGGCTGAGCACGGGGTTCAGCTGTAGTTCCGAGGGAAGGGCGTGGTCGGCGGGAACTGCTACCCCGGCAGCTCGGCGATGATCTGCTCGATCACCACCGCAACCCCGTCCTCGTTGTTGGCGACCGTGCGCCCGGAGGCCGCGGCGATCACGGCGGGGTGGGCGTTGCCCATCGCGTAGGAGCGGCCCGCCCAGGTGAGCATCTCGACGTCGTTCGGCATGTCACCGAAGGCGATGACCTCCTCGTGGGAGATACCGCGCTCGGCGCAGCACAGCGCGAGCGTGCTCGCCTTGGAGACGCCCGGGCCGCTGATCTCCAGGAGGGCGCTGGGGCTGGAGCGGGTGACGCCGGCCCGGTCGCCGATGGCCAGGCGGGCGACGGTGAGAAAGTCGTCCGGGTCCATGTCGGGGTGGTACGCGAGCACCTTGAGCACCGGCTGATCGGCGTCGAGGGCGTCCTCGGCGAGGAGCTTCTCGGCGGGCGCGATGATCTCCGGGGGCTCCATGTGCATGGACGGGTACGCCGGTTCGAGGTGGAGTCCGTACGTGCGCTCAACGGCGACCACTGTGCCGGGGGCGGTGGCCCGGAGCAGCTGGATGACGTCGAGGGCGACATCGGGCGCAAGCTCGCGGATCTTGACGAAGCGGTGGGCGCCGGGGCCGCCGTGCAGGTCGACCACGGCGGCGCCGTTGCCGCAGATCGCCAGGCCGTGCCCGTGGACATGGTCGCTGACGACGTCCATCCAGCGGGCCGGGCGGCCGGTGACGAAGAAGACCTCGATGCCGGCCTGCTCGGCGGCGGCGAGGGCGGCGACCGTGCGCTCGGACACCGACTTGTCGTCGCGCAGCAGAGTGCCGTCGAGATCGGTGGCGATCAGCCGGGGCGGAACCATGGAGGCCGGGGTCTCGGGCCGTCGAGTCGCTGAGGTCACCCGGCCATTCTCCCGCATATGCGTGCACGGGCGGGCGGCGGGCCGCACATCTGAGTGATTACCGTCCTCACCAGTGCAGTTACGCCCCGCTTTCGCGGCGCCGGTCTCCACCTGCGGTCGGTCTTCGAAGGAACCTTGAGCCTCGGTCCGCGCCGACCTCGGACCGACCCCGCGCCGAGGGCGAATACCCCCGCGTGGCCCACTCGTTTCCCAGATTTAACGCACGACACCTTGGCGCGCCCTGTCTACGCGCGTAACTTGAGCCAACTCCCCACAGCAGCCACACCATGTGCCGCCCGCCGGTGGCGCGTTGACGTTCAAGACGTAGCAAGACGTACAAGGAGGCAGTCAGCGTGTCCAAAACGCCACGCAGCAGACCCCGTTGGAGCCGTGCCGCCTATCCCCTCATCTCGACGGGAGTGGCCGGGGCGTTCGTCCTGACGGCGATCCCCGCCGCCTTCGCGACGCCTTCCGCAACCTTGGTGGTCGCCGAGGTGTACGGCGGTGGGGGCAACTCGGGCGCGACGCTCACCAGGGACTTCATCGAACTCGGCAACGCCGGCTCGGCGTCGCAGGACCTGTCGGGCTACAGCGTGCAGTACCTGCCCGGTTCGCCGTCCGCGTCCTCCCAGTGGGGAGTGACCGCGCTCACCGGCTCGGTCGCCGCCGGAGGACGCTTCCTGATAGCCGAGGCGGCGGGCACCGGTGGGACGGTGGCGCTGCCCACCCCCGATGCGACCGGTACCACCGCGATGAGCGCGACCACCGGAACGATCGCCCTGGTCTCCGGCACCACGGCGCTCACCTGCAAGACCGCCGCGGACTGTGCGGCCGACACCCGGATCGTCGACCTGGTGGGCTACGGCAGCGCGGTCGTACGGGAGGGCAGCGGCCCGGCGGCCGGTGCGTCCAACACCGCCTCCGTCTCGCGGGCCGAGTCCCTGGCGGACACCGACGACAACGCCGCCGACCTCACCACGGGCGCGCCCTCCCCGTTCAACTCGGCCGGTGAGACGGCCGGTTCCGGCGACGGCGGCGGTGGCGGAGACGACGGCTCGACCGAGCCCGGCACGGTCCGGGTCCACGACATCCAGGGGACCACTCGGCTGTCCCCGCTCGCCGGGCAGACGGTCACCCGGGTACCGGGCATTGTCACCGGGGTGCGTACCTCCGGCTCGAAGGGCTACTGGCTCCAGGACCCGACGCCCGATGCCGACGCCCGCACCAGCGAGGGCGTCTTCGTCTACACCGGCTCGGCGACTCCGGCCGTGAAGGTCGGCGACAGCGTCCTGACCACCGGCAAGGTCAGCGAGTACTACCCCAGCAGCGGCAGCCAGTCGGTCACCGAGATCACAGGGCCCACCACCAAGGTGCTCTCCAGCGGCAACGCGCTGCCGGAGACCGTCACCCTGGACGCCACCACCGTTCCGGACGCCTACGCGCCCACCGCGGACGGCGGCAGCATCGAGGCCCTCGCCCTCGAACCGGCCGTGTACGCACTGGACTTCTACGAGTCCCTCGAGGGCATGCGGGTCGCGGCCACCGACACACGTGTGACCGGTGCGACGGACGAGTATGACGAGCTGTGGGTGACGGTCAAGCCCGAGGAGAACCCGACCTCGCGCGGCGGCACGCTCTACTCCTCGTACGACCAGCAGAACACCGGCCGTATCGAGGTGATGTCCATCGACGACACCGCCACGTTCCCGGTGGCGAACGTCGGTGACGTGCTCTCGGGCACCACGGCCGGCCCGCTCGACTACACCACCTACGGCGGCTACGCCCTCCAGGCCACCCAGCTCGGCACGCTCACCGTCAACGGGCTCAAGCCCGAGGTGACGCGCAAGCAGAAGAACAAGGAGCTCGCGGTCGCCACGTACAACGTGGAGAACCTGGACGCGCTCGACTCCCAGGAGAAGTTCGACCGGCTGGCCGCCGGTGTCGCGGTCAGTCTGAAGTCCCCGGACATCGTCGCCCTGGAGGAGATCCAGGACGACACCGGGGCCACGAACGACGCCACCGTCACCAGCGAGGCGACGCTGACCCGGTTCACCGACGCGATCGTCGCGGCGGGCGGCCCCCGGTACTCCTGGCGCTATGTCGCGCCCGAGAACAACCAGGACGGCGGCGAGCCCGGCGGCAACATTCGCCAGGTCTTCCTCTTCAACGCCAAGCGGGTCTCCTTCACCGACCGTGCGGGCGGCGACGCCACCACCGCGACCAGCGTCGTGAAGACCCGCAAGGGCGCGCAGCTCACCTACTCGCCGGGCCGGATCGACCCGGGCAACGACGCGTGGGCGAACAGCCGCAAGCCGCTGGTGGGCGAGTTCACCTTCCAGGGCGAGCAGGTCTTCGTGATCGCCAACCACTTCACGTCCAAGGGCGGCGACCAGTCGCTGCACAGCCGCTACCAGCCGCCCGCCCGCAGCTCGGAAACGCAGCGGAACGCCCAGGCCGCCGAGGTCAACACCTTCGTCAAGAGCCTGCTCGCCGCCGACAGGAGCGCCAAGGTCGTCGTGCTCGGCGACCTGAACGACTACGAGTTCTCGCAGACGGTGACCACGCTCACCGCCGGCCGGGTGCTCACGCCCCTGATCACGACGCTCCCCGCCGCCGAGCGCTACACCTACGTGTACGACGGCAATTCGCAGACCCTGGACCACATCCTGACCAGCCCGGCCGTCACCGCGTTCGACTACGACGTGGTGCACATCAACGCCGAGTTCAGCGACCAGGCGAGCGACCACGACCCGCAGATCGTCCGTATCGACATCAATAAGTGCGGGAAACGGTGATCTCTCTCCCGTACTGATCTTTCCGGTACTGGACTTCCCGTACAGGCCTCTCGCCGTGCCGCCCCGCCATCCGGGGGCGGCACGGCGAGAGCCGTTTCCGCCCCGCTGCGGTCCGGGGCGCCGACGGCATCGCCGTAGGCTCTGAGTCATGAGTCTGCGTCTGAGCACCGTGATCCTGCCGTACCGCCGCTGGAACGATGGCGGCCGTGCCCCATGGCAGCGCGCAGAGGAACTCGGCTTCCACACCGCCTACACCTACGACCACCTGTCCTGGCGGACCTTCCGCGACGGGCCCTGGTTCGGCGCCGTCCCGACCCTGACCGCCGCCGCGTCGGTGACTCAGCGGATGCGCTTGGGCACTCTCGTCACCTCGCCCAACTTCCGCCACCCGGTGACCCTCGCCAAGGACCTGATCTCCCTCGACGACATCTCGGACGGCCGGATCACCCTGGGCATCGGCGCGGGCGGCACCGGCTTCGACGCCACGGCGCTCGGCCAGGAGCCCTGGACCCCGCGCGAGCGCGCCGACCGTCTCGGCGAGTTCGTACCGCTGCTCGACCGCCTCCTCACCGAGGACTCCGTCTCGTACGGCGGCGACTTCTACTCGGCGCACGAGGCCCGCAACATCCCCGGCTGCGTCCAGCGACCCCGGCTGCCCTTCGCGGTGGCCGCCACCGGGCCGCGTGGCATGAGGCTCGCCGCCCGCTACGGGCAGGCGTGGGTGACGACCGGAGACCCGAAGCTGTACGAAACGGGCACGCCCGAAGAGTCCCGCAGGGCGATCCAGGACCAGGCGGACAAGCTCGGCAAGGCATGCGCCGACATCGGACGCGACGCCGACGCCATGGAGAAGATCCTGCTCACCGGCTTCACCCCGGACCGGCAGCGCCCGCTGGAGTCCGTCGACGCCTTCGTCGACTTCGCGGGCAGCCACGCCGCCCTGGGGATCACCGAGATCGTCCTCCACTGGCCCATCCCGGACTCGGACTTCGCAGCCGACGAAACGGTCTTCGAACGCATCGCCACCGAGGGGCTCGCTCAGCTGGGCTGACGAGCACAAGATTCATTGCGTGCCGCTCGGGGCCGGAGCGGGTGGTCAGCGTACGCGGCCGCTCAGCCAGGGGCTGAGGTGGATCATCAGTAGGTGTTCCTTGTACGTCCGGTCGCCGGGCAGCGGCACGATGAGCCGGTAGCCGGGCGGGAACCGGCGCGCCTTGACGTGTGCGAGGCCGCCGAAGAGGGAGCGCAGGAAGGCGGGCACGTCGTCGCGCGGGACGTCGGCGAATTCGACGCCCTCGACCGTGATCAGCGCGTCGTCCTCCGGATAGAGCCGCACGCTCACCCGGGGCAGTCCGCCGAACTCCGCGAAGGCCTCGTGCGGCAGTGATCCGTCCGGGTCGGCGGTCACGCCGACGCCCGCGGCGCTTCGGCGGGACGTCTGGTCGGCGCCTATGTCGTGGGTGACCTCGATCTCACGCGCGTATTCGGCGGCGATCGCCCGGAGCGCGGTGACGGCGGCCTCGGTGCTGGGGAGCTGCTCCATGGTCCCGATCATCCATCAAGGCGATGTCAGTGCGGGGCCGGGAACCGGATGTACTGCGGCGGTACGGCCCCGGTGAGCCACACCCCGTTCGCGCTGACGTGGAAGACATGGCCGTCGCGGTCCATGGCGGCGGCGTCCACGGAGAGCACGACGGGCCGGCCGCGGCGGGCGCCGACGCGGGTGGCGGTCTCGCGGTCGGGCGAGAGGTGCACGTCGTGCCGGTTCATGGGCTTGAGGCCCTCGGCGCGGATCGCGTCCAGGTTGCGGGCCACCGTCCCGTGGAAGAGGTACGCGGGCGGTGTCGCCACGGGCAGCGCGAGGTCGACCTCGACGGAGTGGCCCTGGCTGGCGCGGATCCGGGTGCCCTCGACCGCGAAGCGCCGCTTGTCGTTCGTGGCCACCACGTGATCGAGCTCCTCGCGCGTGAACCGGAAACCGTGCGCGGCCGCCGCTTCGATCAGCGTCCCGATCTCGACCCAGCCGCCCTCGCCGAGGGTCAGCCCGATCCGTTCGGGCTGGTGCCGCAGGTGCTTCGAGAGGTACTTCGACACCTTCACGGTGCGTCTTTCGTCCATCCCGCAAGGGTGCCTGGCGGGATGGAGATCACGCATTTGATTTTGGTCCTGAGGTTTGATCCACAGCCAAGTACGGTTATCCACAGGGGAATTGGCGATTCTGTGGACAACGCGCAAGTCATTTAGGGTAGTTCGTCAACTATGGGCTCTTTGTTGTGGTTTGTCGCGAGCTGGTCCAAGGTGCGCGCCTGCACCTCCCGTTCGGCCGCCGCGGTGATGAAGGCGGCGACCTGTCCGGCACCAACCAGCTTCTCCACGGCCCCTGTTGTAGCGGCCGGGAGTGCCACGAGATGTGTCTCGGGCATGGGCTGCGGCACCTTGTCCGCCCCGAGGTGCTGACGCAGGTGCCGGTTGGCGAACAGCCGCATGGCGCGGGCCAGTTCGGCGTCCACCGTCTGCTGCGCGAGCGGCCGCAGGCGTCGTACGAGTGAGGCCGCCTCGGTCGCTTCCGCATCCGTCGGAGGGTGCTCCCCCAAATAGCGGGCGAACACGTGCTCGGTCGTGAACTCCAGGAAACGGGAGGCGATGTGCTCGACCTGACCCCTCAACTCCCGCAGATGGCCTGAGATCGCGGACAGCGGAACCCCCGCCGCGTACAACTCGACTGCCACAGCGAGCTCTTGAGGGCTCGGAACCAGGAAGAGATTCGCGTCCCCCGGTACGGGCTCCAGCACGCCCAGTTCGATCGCGTCGGCGACCGCCGCGTCGTCAGGGCGACCGCCGAACCTCTCGTCCAGCTCGGCCCGTGTGATCCGTACGGCCTCCTCGTCGGTCCACGGCCCGTCGACCTCCGCGACCAGACCGAGGACCCCGCCCAGGCCCCGGCCCGCGTCCCAGGCCTCCAGGAGTTCCTTTATCGAGGCCAGCGTGTAGCCCCGGTCCAGGAGGTCGGCTATCTGCCGCAGCCGGGCCAGATGGGCGTCCGCGTACACGTTGGCGCGGCCGCGCCGCTCGGGGCGGGGGAGCAGACCGCGGTCCTGATAGGCGCGGATGGTCCGGACCGTGGCACCGCTGTGGTGCGCCAGGTCCTCTATCCGGTACGCGGGACCGGCCACCGGACCGACACGGGCCTCCGCACGGAGAGGGACCGCCGGACCAACACCTGCCGGACCGACACCCACCGCCCCTCCCGCCCCGTCCACCGACTCCTCGTTCACGATCCCGCCCTCCCCGCCTCGCTAAGCGATGGCCGCCCGCCCGATCGCCCCCGCCGCCGAACGCGCCGCTGGAGACTGCGCCAGATACTCCACCGCTCTGCGCAGCGAGCCCTCCTGCGACGGATGGTAGGACCGCCGCAGATAGCGGGGTACCGCCGCGCCGAGCGCCTTCCAGGAGGGCAACAGCCCCTTGCGTACGGCTCTGTTGTGGGCGGCGAGCGAATAACGCAGGCGTCCGGCGAGCTCGGGGTCGTGGCGTATGAGATAGGCGGCGCCCCATGCCCACAGGTAGAGCAGGACGGGCGCGGTGACCGCCATGCCGGCGACCCGGCGCGCATACCGGGGCAGGCCCTCGCCGCCGCAGTGCTGGTACATGTCGAAGGCGACCGCGCGGTGTTCGACCTCCTCCGCGCCGTGCCAGCGCAACAGGTCGAGCATGACCTCGTCGGCGTCGGCGAGATCCAGACCCTCGGCCGACAGGATCCAGTCGCCAAGGACCGCCGTGAACTGCTCGATCGCCGCGATCACCGACAGCCGGAAGCGCAGCCACTCCTGGGGCGGTATCGGCGCGCCCAGGGGCGGTTGCTCGCCCAGCAGTTTCTCGAAGAGGAAGTCGACGTACTTCGTGAAGTCCGCGGTGTCGAGCCGCTGCGCCGCCAGATGATCGAGGACGTACGCGTGCTGCACGCTGTGCGTCGCCTCCTGGCCCATGAACCCCTTGACGTCCCTGAAGAGTTCGGGGTCGTCGTCGACGAGCGCGAGTGCCTCCTTGAAGACCTTCACGAACCACCGCTCCCCCGCGGGCAGCAGCAGATGCAGCACGTTGATGACGTGGGTGGCGGTCGGCTCCTCCGGGATCCAGTGGAGCGGGGTCCTCTCCCAGTCGAAGGAGACCCGCCTCGGGGTGATGGCGTGCTGCTCGCTCACAGGGCTGGCTCCAATCGTGCGCTCACAGCGATGGCTCCAATCGTGCGCTCACAGCGGTGGCTCCACTCGTGCGATCGCGCGCAACATCCTCGGTGTGAAGCGGGACATGAGGTGGGCGCCGCGTGCCTCCGGGGTGACGGGCACGACCGCCTGGTTGCGGACGACGGCGCGCAGGATCGCGTCGGCCACCTTCTCCGGCGGGTAGTTGCGCAGCCCGTACAGCCGCGCCGACTTCTTCTGGCGCCGCTTCTCCTCGCCCGCGTCCACGCCGGCGAAGTGCGCGGTCGAGGTGATGTTGGTGTTGACGAAGCCGGGGCAGATCGCCGAGACACCGATGCCCTGCCCCGCGAGTTCCGCGCGCAGGCACTCGCTGAGCATCAGCACGGCCGCCTTGGACGTGCTGTAGGCGGGCAGCGCCTTCGAGGGCTGGTACGCCGCCGCCGAGGCGGTGTTGACGATGTGGCCGCCCTGCCCGCGCTCGGCCATCTGCTTCCCGAAGAGCCGGCAGCCGTGGATCACGCCCCACAGGTTGACGTCGAGGACCTTCTTCCAGTCCTCCGGAGTCGTGTCGAAGAAGGATCCCGAGAGCCCGATCCCGGCGTTGTTCACCAGCACGTCCACGACGCCGTACTCGGTGGCGACCTTCTCGGCGAGTTTCTCCATGGCCTGCTCGTCGGAGACGTCGACGGTTTCGGCCCAGGCTTCGGGGGAGCCGATCAGCCGGGACATCTCCGCGGTGCGGGCCGCGCCCTCCGCGTCACGGTCGACGGCCACCACGCGCGCGCCGGCCTCCGCGAACGCGAAGGCGGTGGCCCGCCCGATGCCACTGCCCGCGCCGGTGACCAGCACGAGCTGCCCGCCGAACCGGTCCGCGTACTTGCCGGTCGCCATGGTGTCGCCCACGGGAACCCCGTCCTCGTTGGCATGCACGAACTCGGTGATCCAGGCCGCCAGTTGATCGGGCCGGGTGCGCGGAACCCAGTGCTTGGCCGGGAGCGTACGGCGCACAAGACCCGGGGCCCACTGCTCCAGCTCGTCGTACAGGTGCTCGGAGAGGAACGCGTCCCCCAGGGGCGTGACGAGCTGCACGGGCGCGTGTGCGTACGCGTCAGTGCGCGGCCTGCTCAGCCGCGCCCGTACGTTGTCCCGGTACAGCCAGGCTCCGTGCGCCGCGTCCGAGGGCAGCGACGGGGTCGGGTAGCCGTCCGAGGGGACCTTCTCGACGCGCTGCAGGATCTTCGGCCACAGCTTGCCGAGGGGGCCGCGCCAGGCCAGCTCGGGCAGCACCGGCGTGTGCAGCAGGTACACGTACCAGGACTTGGCGCCCTGGCCGAGGAGCTGGCCGACCCTGCGCGGAGTGGGCCGCTTCACGCGCTGCTTGATCCAGTGCCCGAAGTGGTCGAGTGAGGGCCCGGACATCGAGGTGAAGGACGCGATGCGGCCCTCGGTGCGCGCGACGGTGACGAACTCCCACGACTGCACCGAACCCCAGTCGTGCCCCACCAGGTGTACGGGCCTGTCGGGGCTGACGGCGTCCACGACGGCCAGGAAGTCGTCCGTCAGCTTCTCCAGCGTGAACCCGCCCCGCAGCGGCCGCGGCGCCGAGGACCTGCCGTGCCCGCGGACGTCGTACAGCACGACGTGAAAGCGCTCGGAGAGCCGCCCGGCGACCTCGGCCCACACCTCCTTGGAGTCCGGATAGCCGTGCACGAGCACCACCGTGGGCCGCTCGGGATCGCCCAGCTCGGCGACGCACAGCTCGACTCCGCCCGTCCGCACCCGGCGCTCGCGCGCCCCCGTGAGACTCACTTGTCCTCCGCCCAGCGCCGCACGTGCGGCAGATCGTCGTCCAGCCAGAACGCGCTCGCCTCAGGGTCCTTGGAGTCGGTGACGACGAGGATCTCCTCGAACTTCGCGCCCGTACCCCGGAATCCGAGGTGCGGTTCGACCGCCCACAGCCCCGGCCGGGGCGGATGGTCGGAGAACCTGTACGGCGACCACAGCGGGGACCAGCCCTCGCGGTGCCCGCGCAGCGCGTCGCCCGCCAGCCCCTTCAGGGACTGGGTGCCGAACCCGAACAGGTGCGGTGACCAGGGGCGTTCCTTCACCCGGTCGACCTTGTGGGCGATCACTCCGAACGGATACGCGCGGTGTCGATTCGCATAGCCCTGGCGGACCATCAGCCGGTCCACGTCCTCGTAGATCTCGCGCAGCGGGCGGCGCTCGCGCACCTCGCGCAGGATCAGCTCGCGGTGCGCCTCCAGGTCGGCCATCAGCTTGTCCTGCACGGGGTTCAGCCCCAGGGAGCCCGAGTAACCGATGTCCGCCGTAAAGCCCTTGTAGACCGGGGCCATGTCGAGGATGAACGGCATCCCCGCCTTCAGACGGCGGTTGGTGGGGAAGAACTGCAGCGGGATACGGAAGTTGACGAACGCCGTGCGGTCCCCGAACCAGGCGAAGGGCAGATGGAACCAGTCCCGCACCCCGCGCTCGCGCAGCCACGCACGCTGCATGCGCGCCGCCTCGCGCTCGGTCACACCCGGCTTCAGCTGCGCCGCGACCGCCTCCGCGCACTCGTAGGCGAGACGCTGCACTTCCCGGAATCCCCGCAGCTCCGCGGAGAGTTCACTTGTCGCTGCACTGCTCATGCCACCGTCCGTCCACCACGATCGCCGTACGTGCCCGTAACTTGACACTGATGAATGTGACAATGGTTGGAGGCTGCGTCAATAGGCCTGCGCGACCCCTGTGGACAGCCGGGCTGATGTGCATAACCCATCGCCGGTTGTTCGACCTAAGGGGGGACCCTTACGGAGCCCCTACACCTGAAGAGGGACGCCGATACAGCTCCCAGGTCTGACGACCCACTGTGGCGTGCGCCACTACCTTCGAAACGTGACTGTGATCGCGACCGAAAGCCTGAGCAAGCGGTTCCCCAGGGTGACCGCTCTTGACCGGCTCTCCGTGGACGTCGGACCCGGTGTGACCGGACTCGTCGGAGCCAACGGAGCCGGCAAGTCCACATTGATCAAGATCCTGCTGGGTCTGTCCCCCGCCACCGAGGGCCGCGCGCAAGTGCTGGGCCTCGACGTGGCCACCGAAGGTGCCGCCATCCGCGAGCGGGTCGGGTACATGCCCGAGCACGACTGCCTGCCGCCCGACGTCTCGGCCACCGAGTTCGTCGTCCACATGGCGCGCATGTCCGGGCTCCCGCCGGCCGCGGCCCGCGAACGCACCGCGGACACGCTGCGCCACGTCGGCCTGTACGAGGAGCGGTACCGCCCCATCGGCGGCTACTCCACGGGCATGAAGCAGCGCGTCAAGCTCGCGCAGGCCCTCGTCCACGACCCGCAGCTGGTCTTCCTCGACGAGCCGACCAACGGCCTCGACCCGGTCGGCCGCGACGACATGCTCGGCCTCATCCGCCGTATCCACACCGACTTCGGCATCTCGGTGCTCGTCACCTCGCACCTCCTGGGCGAGCTGGAGCGCACCTGCGACCACGTCGTCGTCGTGGACGGCGGCAAGCTGCTGCGGTCCAGCTCCACCACGGACTTCACCCAGAAAACGACGACCCTCGCCATCGAGGTCACCGACACCGACGAGCACCCGGACGGCACCCGCGCGGTGCGCGAGGTGCTCCACGCGCGCGGGGTGGAGACCCACGACGGCAGCGGCCTGCCGGGCGCCGGGCACATCCTGCTGCTCACCGCCGAGGGCGAGGAGACCTACGACCTCGTCCGCGACGTCGTCGCCGACCTAGGCCTCGGCCTGGTCCGCATGGAGCAGCGCAGGCACCACATCGCCGAGGTGTTCCACACCGAGAGCGACCAGAACGGCGAGCGCGAGCAGCGGAAGGAGGCGGTCGGCCATGGCGGTTGAGCAGCCCCAGGTCCAGCCCACGGCCCGACCGGGCGAGCAGACCCGGATCCACAACATCGGCTACCGCAACTACGACGGCCCGCGCCTGGGCCGCGCGTACGCCCGCCGGTCGCTGTACTCGCAGTCGCTGCGCGGCAGTTACGGATTCGGCCGCTCGGTCAAGTCCAAGGTCCTGCCCATGCTGCTCTTCGTGGTGATGTGCGTCCCCGCGCTGATCATGGTGGCGGTCGCGGTCGCCACCAAGGCGAAGGACCTGCCCGTCGACTACACGCGCTACGCGATCATCATGCAGGCCGTCATCGGCCTCTACGTCGCTTCCCAGGGACCCCAGTCCGTCTCCCGCGACCTGCGCTTCAAGACCGTACCGCTGTACTTCTCGCGCCCCATCGAGACCGCCGACTACGTACGCGCCAAGTACGCGGCCCTGGCCTCCGCGCTGTTCGCGCTGACCGCCGCGCCGCTGATCGTGCTCTACGTAGGGGCGCTGCTCGCCAAGCTCGACTTCGCCGACCAGACGAAGGGACTCGCACAGGGACTGGTCTCCGTGGCACTGCTGTCGCTCCTCTTCGCCGGCATCGGCCTGGTCATCTCGGCGGTCACCCCGCGCCGCGGCTTCGGCATCGCGGCCGTCATCGCCGCGCTGACCATCTCCTACGGGGCGGTGTCCACGCTCCAGGCCATCGCCGACGCGCAGTCCAGCTCCAGCAGCATCCCCTGGCTCGGCCTCTTCTCACCCATCACGCTCATCGACGGCGTACAGACCGCCTTCCTCGGCGCGACCTCCTCCTTCCCCGGCGCGGCCGGCCCGAGCAACGGAGAGGGCGTCGTGTACGTCCTCGTCGTCCTGGGCCTCATCGCCGGCTGCTACGGCCTCCTGATGCGCCGCTACCGAAAGGTCGGACTGTGACCACGCTCACCATCGACCACGTCTCGCGCTGGTTCGGCAACGTGGTCGCCGTCAACGACATCACGATGACGGTCGGCCCCGGAGTCACCGGCCTGCTCGGCCCGAACGGCGCCGGGAAGTCCACCCTCATCAACATGATGGGCGGCTTCCTGGCCCCCTCCACGGGCACCGTCACCCTCGACGGAGAGCCGACCTGGCGCAACGAACAGATCTACAAGAAGATCGGCATCGTCCCCGAGCGCGAGGGGATGTACGACTTCCTCACCGGCCGCGAATTCGTCGTCGCCAACGCCGAGTTGCACGGACTCGGTGCGAAGGCCGCACAGCGGGCACTCGCCACGGTCGAGATGGAGTACGCGCAGGACCGCAAGATCTCGACGTACTCCAAGGGCATGCGGCAGCGCGTGAAGATGGCGAGCGCCCTCGTCCACGACCCGTCGCTGCTGCTGCTCGACGAGCCCTTCAACGGCATGGACCCGCGCCAGCGCATGCAGCTCATGGACCTGCTGCGGCGGATGGGCGACGAGGGCCGCACGGTGCTGTTCTCGTCCCACATCCTCGAAGAGGTCGAACAACTCGCCGCGCACATCGAGGTGGTGGTCGCAGGGCGGCACGCCGCGAGTGGCGACTTCCGGCGCATCCGCCGCCTGATGACCGACCGCCCGCACCGCTACCTCGTCCGCTCCAGCGACGACCGCGCCCTCGCGGCCGCCCTGATCGCCGACCCGTCGACCGCGGGCATCGAAGTCGACCTCGCCGAGGGTGCGTTGCGCATCCAGGCCGTCGACTTCGGCCGGTTCACCGCCCTGCTGCCCCGGGTCGCGAAGGACCACGGGATCCGGCTGCTCACGGTCTCGCCGTCCGACGAGTCCCTCGAATCCGTCTTCTCGTATCTCGTCGCGGCGTAGGAGGCCACAGATGTACGACCCCACAGTCGCCCGGCTCACCTACCGGGCCCTGCTCGGCCGTCGCCGGGCCCTCATCCTCGGCGCGCTGCCCGTCCTGCTGATCGTGATCGCCGTCGCGGTGCGCGGCCTCGCCGGGGCCGACGACCAGACGGCCGCGGACGTCCTCGGCGGGTTCGCGCTCGCCACGATGGTGCCGATCATCGGTGTCATCGCCGGTACGGGCGCCATCGGGCCCGAGATCGACGACGGCTCGGTGGTGTATCTGCTCGCCAAGCCGCTGAAGCGGCCGACGATCATCTTCACCAAGCTGATCGTCGCGATCGCCGTCACCATGGCGTTCTCGGCGGTGCCGACCTTCATCGCGGGCATGATCCTCAATGGCGACGGCCAGCAGGTCGCCGTCGCCTACACCGTGGCCGCCCTCGTCGCCTCGATCGCGTACGCCGCGATGTTCCTGCTCCTGGGGACGATCACCCGGCACGCGGTCGTCTTCGGGCTCGTCTACGCGCTCGTCTGGGAGGCCCTCTTCGGGTCCCTGGTGTCCGGCGCGCGCACGCTCAGCGTCCAGCAGTGGGCGCTCGCCGTGGGCCACAAGGTCACCGGCGGCGACCTCATCACCTCGGAGGTCGGACTCACGACCGCGACGGTGCTGCTGGTCGCGGTCACGGTGCTCGCCACCTGGTACGCCGGACAGCGGCTGCGGTCGCTGACGCTGGCCGGCGAGGAGTGAGAAGGGGCTCCACGCACGCGTGGAGCCCTCTTTTCTTGACAGAGGCTTCACGTCTGTCTGTGCACACTGGGCGGACGGGGACGCACGGCCAGGAGGAACGGGGATGGCAGCCGAGGAACCACGGAGTGACGGTCGCGAGCAGTCCGGGGACGGAGCCGGGGCCGACGACGCCTGGGACGACCTCGTCCTGGACGAGGCCTTCATACGGTCCGCCGAGACGGCCGAGCCGTCGGCCCGCGCGCGTATGCTCGCCGCCCGCTGGCGCGACGGGGGACCCGATCCGCAGCCCTGGCGCTCGGACGAGCCGCCCGCGGGCTGGTTCTTCAGCAAGGGCCGCCGGCGCAGGTGGCGCCGCCGCTAGCCAGGGAGTTCCGCCCGGTTTTATTCGTTGGCGTCCAACTCGGCGTACGGGCACAGTAGTTATGTCAACGCCGCCGGTTCGAGTCGGCGCCATGTTCTGGGAGTGGAGCGCGACGATGTTCATCAGGAGCATGACGTCGAGTTCCCGACAGGGCAGCCCGCGGCGGGTTCCGGAGTAGCCACCTCTCCGTAGAACCCGCTCCGCACGGGGGGCTGCCCGGGGCGGCCGCTTCGAGCGCGCACTCGCGCGGGCCGCCCACCCATTCGCTGCCGCTGTGATCTGGCGGCATTCCGATCCGCCGCTCCGCGGCGGGAAGTTCCTCTCCCGCCCGCCCTGCAAAGGGGCGGGCGGGACGGCGCGGTGCCTACGGCTGCGACAGCAACCTCTCCAGCACCACCGCGATGCCGTCCTCCTCGTTCGAGGTCGTCACCTCGTCCGCCACCGCCTTGAGTTCCTCATGGGCGTTGGCCATCGCCACGCCGTGCGCCGCCCAGGCGAACATCGGGATGTCGTTGGGCATGTCGCCGAAGGCGATCGTGTCCGCGGCCTTCACGCCGAGGCGACGGGCCGCCAGGGACAGCCCCGTCGCCTTGGAGAGACCGAGGGGGAGGAGCTCCACTATCCCGGCGCCCGCCATGGTCACCCCGACCAGACCGCCCGCGACCTCCAGGGCCACCGCGGCGAGCTCGTCGTCGGAGAGCGTCGCGTGCTGCACGTACACCTTGTTCAGGGGCGCCGACCAGAGGTCCGCCGCGTCCTTGATCGGTACGACCGGGAGCGGGCCGTCGTGCCTCCGGTAACCGGGCCCGACCAGCACCTCGCCGTCGAGGCCGTCGCGGCTGGCGGCCAGCAGCAGCGGGCCGACCTCCGCCTCGATCTTGGCGAGCGCCAGTCCGGCCAGCTGCCGGTCCAGGGTCACCGAGGTGAGCAGCCGGTGCTCCCCCGCGTCGTACACCTGCGCGCCCTGACCGCACACCGCGAGGCCCTCGTAGCCGAGGTCGTCGAGGATGTGCCGGGTCCAGGGCACCGCGCGCCCGGTGACGACGATGTGCGCGGCGCCCGCCGCGGTGACCGCGGCGAGGGCCTCACGCGTACGTTCCGAGACCGACTCGTCGGAGCGCAGCAGCGTTCCGTCGAGGTCGGTCGCGACGAGCTTGTAGGGGAACGACCCGGTTGACCCGATCGCCCCCGTCGCCCCAGTGGTGCTGCCAGTCACTTGGAGATCGGCTCCAGGACCTCACGGCCGCCCAGGTACGGACGCAGTACCTCCGGCACCCGCACGGATCCGTCGGCCAGCTGGTGGTTCTCCAGGATCGCCACGATCGTGCGCGGTACGGCGCACAGCGTGCCGTTCAGCGTCGAGAGCGGCTGCACCTTCTTGCCGTCGCGCATCCGCACGGACAGGCGGCGCGCCTGGAAGCCGTCGCAGTTCGAGGCCGAGGTCAGCTCGCGGTACTTGCCCTGGGTCGGGATCCACGCCTCGCAGTCGAACTTGCGGGTCGCGGAGGCGCCGAGGTCGCCCGAGGCGACGTCGATCACCTGGAAGGGCAGCTCGAGGCCGGTCAGCCACTGCTTCTCCCAGTCCAGGAGCCGCTTGTGCTCGTTCTCGGCGTCCTCGGGAGCGACGTACGAGAACATCTCGACCTTGTCGAACTGGTGCACGCGGAAGATGCCGCGGGTGTCCTTGCCGTACGTGCCGGCCTCGCGGCGGAAGCACGGCGAGAAGCCGGCGTAGCGCAGCGGCAGCTTGTCGGCGTCGATGATCTCGTCCATGTGGTACGCCGCGAGGGGGACCTCGGAGGTGCCGACCAGGTAGAGGTCGTCCTTCTCCAGGTGGTACACGTTCTCCGCGGCCTGGCCGAGGAAGCCGGTGCCCTCCATGGCGCGCGGGCGGACAAGGGCCGGGGTCAGCATCGGGATGAAGCCGGCCTCGGTGGCCTGCGCGATCGCCGCGTTGACGAGGGCGAGCTCCAGGAGCGCGCCGACACCGGTGAGGTAGTAGAAGCGCGAGCCCGACACCTTGGCGCCGCGCTCGACGTCGATCGCGCCCAGCGCCTCGCCGAGCTCCAGGTGGTCCTTGGGCTCGAAGCCCTCGGCGCCGAAGTCACGGATCGTGCCGTGCGTCTCCAGGACGACGAAGTCCTCCTCGCCGCCGACCGGGACGTCGGGGTGCACGAGGTTGTCGAGCTGGAGCAGGAGCCGCTTGGTCTCCTCGTCCGCCTCGTGCTGCTCGGCGTCGGCCGTCTTGACGTCGGCGGCCAGCTGACCGGCCTTCTTCAGCAGCTCGGCCTTCTCGTCACCCGAGGCCCTGGGGATCAGCTTGCCGAGCGCCTTCTGCTCGGAGCGCAGCTCGTCGAAGCGGAGGCCGGACGACCTGCGCCGCTCGTCGGCGGAGAGGAGGGCGTCGACGAGCGCGACGTCCTCTCCACGGGCGCGCTGGGAGGCGCGAACACGGTCGGGGTCCTCACGGAGCAGGCGAAGGTCAATCACCCCTCAAGGTTACCGGTGCGTGCTTCCGGCCAACGACTCGATATTCCGTGGCGTTACTTCTGTCACGTTATGACCGAAATGCCGGACTGAATCTCTTGATCGGGTCTTGGTCGGGTCTTGATCAGTAATGCGTGTCAATAAAAAGGGCGATGCTCCCCGAATCGGGGCATGTGACGGTTGGCCGGTTGACTGGATTCCCTGGGGGGGCATGGGATTTGAGGGGGGTGTTGTCCACAGGGTCCTATGCCTCCGTGAAGTTATCCACAGGCTGTGTGGATGATCTGTGGACTACGGAAGTGATCATTCCGAAAATCGCGGCCGGGGTGAGGAATTCCCGGGTCAAACCATCCCTACACCCACGTTCGAGTGGATTCGAGCGGAAATGCTTCGCTCCATAGGATTGACCAAAGGAAAAGAGTGGACGAGGGGTGACGTGCGGGCCTGTGGACGAATCAGGGGCCCGCAGGCCGATTTGTCGACGATGTAGCACTTCGTTGTCGACTTGTCCCCAGGTCGAGAAGCGCGCCTGTGGATAACTCTTGTGGATGACGAAAATCAGCAGGTAGGACCGGCGCGGCGGGCACTGATGGGGCTGGTGGGACCGGCGCGACGGCTGGTGACGACCGACGACGGGCTAGAACCGGCCGTCGTGGCACCGCGCGACCCAGTCGGCCGCCGCCACGAACTCCTCGTCCGACGTCCCCCGCAGCGGAGCGCGTACGGCCTCCACACTCACGTCCGCGCGCGGGTACGACCCGAGGAACCGCACCTGGAGGCAGATCCGCTTGAGACCCATCAGCGCCTCGGCCACCCGACGGTCGGAGATGTGGCCCTCGGCGTCGATGCAGAAGCAGTAGTTGCCGATGCCCTCGCCGGTCGGCCGGGACTGCAGCAGCATCAGGTTGATGCCGCGCGTGGCGAACTCGCCAAGGAGGTCGCGCAGCCCACCGGGGTGGTCGTCGCGCTGCCACAGGACCACGGAGGTCTTGTCCGCGCCGGTCGGCGCCGCGGGCCGGGCGGGCCGTCCCACCAGCACGAACCGCGTCTGCGCGTTCTCCGCGTCGTGGATTCCGGTCTCCAGCGGCTCCAGGCCGTACGGGCCCGCCGCGAACTCGCCCGCGAAGGCGGCGTCGTAGCGGCCCTCCTGTACGAGGCGCGCACCGTCCGCGTTCGACGCTGCGGACTCCCACAGCACGTCCGGGAGGTTCGCCTTCATCCAGTTGCGCACCTGCGGCTGCGCGGCCGGGTGCGCGGTCACCGTCTTGATCTCGGACAGCTTCGTGCCGGGCCTGACCAGCAGCGCGAAGGTGATCGACAGCAGCACCTCGCGGTAGATCATCAGCGGCGTGCCAGCGACCAGCTCGTCGAGGGTCGTGGTGATGCCGCCCTCCACGGAGTTCTCGATCGGCACGAACGCGGCCTCGGCCTCGCCGTTGCGGACGGCGTCGAGCGCGGCGGGAACCGACACCATCGGGACGAGCTCCCGGGTGGCAGCCTCCGGAAGCGTCCGCAGGGCGACTTCGGTGAACGTGCCCTGAGGACCGAGATACGCGTAGCTGGCTGGCATGACCTCACCCTAATGGGCCTTGCGGGACCCGGCTCACGCCTGTGGAAACAACCATCCCGGAGAGCGACGTCCACCCCTGTGGAAGCCGCCGCCCCGGAGAGGGCCGCTCACCCCTCCAGCAACCGCTGCCCCACGTACTCCCCCTCCGCCGCCCCGCCCGGCACCGCGAACAGTCCGCTCGACTCGTGGCGGATGAACTCGGACAGCGCGTCGCCGCGGTCCAGCTTGCGCTGGACGGGGACGAAGCCGCGGACCGGGTCGGCCTGCCAGCAGACGAAGAGCAGGCCCGCGTCGGGCACCCCGTCCGTGTCGAAGCCGTCGTGGAAGGAGAACGGCCGGCGCAGCATCGCGGCGCCGCCGTTCTGGTCGGGCCTGGTGATGCGGGCGTGCGCGTTGATGGGGACGACCAGGTTGCCGTCGGCGTCGGTCTTGTCGAGGTTCATCCCGGTGGTCTCGTCGCCGCCGCTGAGCGCCGCCCCGGTGGACTTCTTCCGCCCGATGACATCCTCCTGGGCCTTCACCGAGAGCTGCTCCCAGTCGTCGAGGAGCATGCGGATCCGGCGTACGACGGCGTACGAGCCGTTTGCCATCCACGCCGGGTCGCCGGAGGCGGGCACGAAGATGCGCTCGTCGAAGTCGGACTCGGCCGGCTTCGGATTGCGGGTGCCGTCGAGCTGGCCCATCAGGTTGCGGGCCGTCATGGGCTGGGCGGTGGCGCCGGGCGAGCGGTTGAAGCCGTTCATCTGCCAGCGCATGTGGGCCGCGCTGCCCGCGTCCTTCTGGATCGCGCGCAGGGCGTGGAAGGCGACCAGGGCGTCGTTCGCGCCGATCTGCACCCACAGGTCGCCGTTGCTGCGGGCCTTGTCGAGGTGGTCGGAGGAGAAGTCGGGCAGCGGGTCCAGGGCGACCGGGCGCTGCTTCTCCAGGCCCGTACTGGCGAAGAAGCTGTGGCCGAAGCCGAAGGTGACCGTCAGGGAGGAGGGTCCGGCGTCGCGGGCGACATCCGTGTCGTCCTGAGCGGCGGCCTCGCCCGCCATCAGTCGCTGCGCCGTCGTCGACCAGCGGCGCAGCAGCGCGGCCGCCTCCTTGCGGCCCGCGCCCGCCGTCAGGTCGAAGGCGACGAGATGGCCGCGGGCGTGGAGGGCGTCGGTGATGCCGGCCTGATGTTTCCCGTGAAACATCGCCGTGTCCGCGCCAACTGAGCTGAGCGGAACGGCCTTGTCGGAGGGGGCGGCGGCATACCCCGCGGCCCCGCCGGCCGCACCGAGCACGAGCCCGGTGGCACCGGCGGTGCCCAGCAGCCGCCGCCGCGAAATGCCCTCCCCGGGGGAGGTGTTCTCGGAAACGGTCTCCCTGGAGGCCTCCGACGTGGACTGGTCAGCCATGGTGAGGTTCAGCCGATCTTCGCGTTCTTGTCTACGGTCACTTGGTCGATGTCGGAGGTCCGCACGGTCACCTCGACCTTCCAGTCGCCCGCCAGGGGGATCTGCACCCCGCTCGCCGTCCAGTGGCCGGTGGCGATGCGGTCGGGGGTCACGGGCAGCGGGCCGATGTCCTTCGCCTCCAGGGTGAAGGCGACCTTCACCTCGGGGACGTCGAAGGCCTTGCCGTTGGGCCGCACTACGAAGACATGCATTTCGTTGCCGCCGACGCGGGCCGGGTCGAGGGTGACCTCCACGGTGCCCTCGCCGTCCTCGGCACCCGTGTCGAACGGGATCTTCAGCGACAGCGGTCCGGACTGCTGGGAGGAGGACGACGAGGTGGCCGCCTTGGCGTCCTCTTCCGTACGTCCCGGCTCGGTGGAGGTCAGCACCGTCGTGATCGCGAGTAGGACGACGGCGACGCCCGCCTCGGCGAGCACCGAGCGGCGCAGGCCCGAGCGGAGCGGGTCGGAGTCGCGGAGGCGCTTGTCGCGCGCGGTGGCCACGGCGGCCCGCTGCCGGGCGAGCTGGGCCGCCCGCCGTGAGTCACCTGAGCCCGCGGCAACCTTCGTCCGCGTCTTGGCGCGCTGCTCGACCACGGCCGCCGCGACGGCCTCCGGAGCCGGCACCTCCGACAGCTGCCCCGTCCAGCGTCGCGAGATCCACGCGATGCCGACGAGGACCGTCACCAGGCCGATCTTGACGAGCAGGAGCTGCCCGTACGCCGTGTCGGTGAGCGCCGACCAGGAACCGACCTGGCGCCACGCCTGGTAGCTCCCGGTCGCGACCAGCGCGATCACGCTGCTGAACGCGACGCGCGAGAAACGGCGGACGGCCGACGCATCGATCTGCGCGTCGGCGGGCGCCCGGAACAGGGCCACCAGCAGCGTCGAGAGCCCGCCGAGCCAGAGGGCGACCGCCAGCAGGTGCAGGACGTCGACGGGCATCGCCAGGCCCGTCTGGATGCCGGTCGAGGCGTGCTCGGCCATCGCCCAGGTCGCGGCCAGGCCCGCCGCGACGACGGCCCCGCCGATCGCGAGCCCGAAGGTGAGGTCCTTCTTCTCGGTGGCGGCGTCCTCGGCGGCATCTGCTTCTGAATCGGCGGCCTCCGCCTCGGAAGCAGCCGCCTCGTCCCGCTTCACGTACGCCCCGAAGAGCACCGCGATGAACAGCGCGCCCGCGGCGAGCAGCAGCAGTCGCGACACCAGCGCCGCGCCCGCCTTGGTCTGCAGCACCTGCCCGAGCAGCGACAGGTCGAAGATGTCACCGACCTTGCCGGAGCCGACGTACGAACCGCGCAGGAGAAGCAGCGCGAGGGTGGCGCCGGTCAGCGCGAGCCACCCGGAGACCACCAGGCGCTGCACCGGGCGGACCCCGGCGCCCCGCTGCCAGCAGGCGAGCACGAAGGCCGCGCCGCCGACGAGGAGGATGAACCCGGCGTACGAGATGTAGCGCCCGGCGTCGTAGAGCACACCGACGAATCCGCCGCCCGCCGCCTGGCCGGAGACCGCCACGGAGGTCTGCGAGGGTGCGCCGATGGAGAACGTGAAGGCGCCCGAGACGGGGTGGCTGTCCGCCGACACCACCTGGTAGGTGACCGTGAACGTGCCGTCGGGCAGCCCCGAGTGCAGCTGCACGGCGTACGTGGTGCCGCTCGTGCTGGTCGCCTTGCCGGTGTCGACGCGCTGGCCCTTGGGGTCGAGGACCTGGAGGGCGTTGTCGGAGAGCGCGACCTGCTCGGAGAACGTCAGCGAGACCTGAGTGGGTGCCTTGTCGACCACCGTTCCCTGCATGGGGTCGCTCCCGGTCAGCGCGGCGTGCGCGGAGGCGGGCGCGGCGCCGGCCAGGAGCACGCCGGCGACGGCGAGGAACAGCAACAGCAGCGTCCGTACACGCGCGACGCCATGTGTGGCGCCACGGGGAGCGATGGTCCGCGTCACAGGTGATCCCTCCCTCAGTGCCCGGTCTTCGGGTTGTACGTCGCGGACTTCACCGGCATGGAGACCTTCACCGTGCCGGACTTGGCGAAGTGCAGTTCCACTGCCACCTTCTCGCCCTGCTTCGGCTGGTGGGTGAGGTTTTCGAACATGACGTGGTTGCCGCCGCTCGCAAAGTCGAGTGTGCCGTCGGCGGGCACGGCGAAAGACGTCTTCTCCTCCATCGCGCCGCCCTTGGTGGCGTGCAGGGTGACGTCGTCCGAGAGGTCGCTGGTGACCGAGGTCAGGGTGTCGGCGCCGCCGGAGTTGGTGACGGTGAAGAAGCCGGCCGCCATGGTGTCCATGCTCGGGGCGGGCATGTAGGCACCGGTGACCTTCAGGTCGGGCTCTGCCGAGGTGCTGGCGGAACTGTCCGCGCCGCACCCCGCGAGTGCCAGGGCCGCGACGGCCAGTACGGCGGCTCCCGTCCGACGACGCCTCACGGGTTCTGCCCCTTGATGAGCTTGGGGAGGTCCTTGATGTAGTCGTCGACGGTGGCGTCCTCGCCGTAGAGCACATAGCCCCCGTCGGTCTTCGGCGAGAACGCGATGACCTGGGTGCCGTGCACGGAGACGAGCTTGCCGTTCTTGTCCTTCGACGTCGGCTCGATGGAGATGCCCAGGGTGCGGGCGCCGGCCTGGATCGTGGCGAAGTCGCCGGTCAGACCGACGAAGTCGGAGTCGATGCCCTTGAGCCACTTGCCGAGCGCGGCAGGGGTGTCGCGGTCGGGGTCGGTGGTGACGAACACGACGCGGAGCTTGTCCTGCTCGGCCTTGGGCAGCGCCTTCTTGGCGACGGCGAGGTTGTTCATCGTCAGCGGGCAGACGTCGGGGCAGTGGGTGTAGCCGAAGTAGATCAGCGTCGGGACGCCCTTGGTCTCCGCGCGGAGGTCGTACTTCTTGCCCTTCGCGTCGGTGAGTACGAGGTCCGGCTTCTCGAACGGCTGGTCGAGAACCGTCGCGGCCTTGTCAGAGCCGGCCTCGGCCGACACGTCGGCGACCGGCTTGTTGCTGTCCTCGCCGCTGCCGCAGGCGGAGAGGGTCAGAGCGGCGGCGGCGAACAGGGCGGCCACGGCATACGTCTTCTTGCGCATACAAAAATGTCCCAGATGTGAGTGCTCCGGTGCGCACCGGGGTCGTACGACGGCCGGTACGGCGATGCCGCACGACCTCCGGCGCGCACCGAGAGTGCGATGGACCTCAGGCGTTGGTGCGCCGGCGGCCGGCGAGCACGCCGTACGCCACGCCCGCCACGCCGACGACGATGCCGACGACGCCGAGCACGCGGGCGGTGGTGTCACTGCTGTCGGTGGACGCGGAGGTGACCTCGGTGGCCGCCGCCTGCTCCGCAGACGCGTTTGAGGCGTCGTCCGAGGGGGTGGCGGTGCCGGTGGCTCCGTGGTGGCCCTCCTCGGTCGCCGCGCTGAGCGCGAGCACCGGAGCGGGGTTCTCGGGCTCCTCCTCGCCCTCCTTCTGCTCCTCGATCCAGCGGACGACCTCCTTGTTGTCGTACGTCTGGATCGCCTTGAAGACGAGTTCGTCGGCGTCCTCGGGGAGCGCGCCGATGGAGAGCGGGAACTTCTGGAAGAAGCCCGGCTGGATGCCCTTGCCGGTCGCGGTCCAGGTGACCTTGGTGACGGCTTCGGAGATCGTCTCGCCGTGCAGTTCGAGCGGCTTGTCCAGCGTGGACTTGGTGACCTTGGCGGTCCAGCCGGCGACCGGCTCCGGCATGACGGAGGCGAGCGGGTGGTCGGTCGGGAAGTTGACCTCGAGCTTGGTGGTCGAGGCGTCGTCGCGTTCGTTCGGGACCTTGAAGTCGACCGTGGCGTAACCGCCCTTGGCGGCCTCGCCCTCCGGCTGCACGCTGACGTGCGCGAACGCGGGGCCCGACAGGACGAGGACGGCCGAGGCGGCCACGGCACCGGTGGCGGCGATACGGGAAATCTTCATGACAGGGAGCACTCCACACTTCGAGTCCGATGACATCGGATGGGATCCGGTGAGTAGGGGCGCGCGTGATGCGTGATGCGCGATGCGCGTGCGGAAAACCGCCCATGGGGCGCCCCTTGGGGGCACCGATCCAAAACGCGGGCACGCGCGCGTGCCGCACGACGGCAGCCCCTCGGTGGAGTGGTGCGTCGCGTCAGGCAGCGAGGACGAGCGAGGTGGAGTACGGCGGTCCGCGCCGGATCACGGTGTGCTGAAGCGCGGTGGTACGGGGCTTCGGTGGCGCGAGCAGCACGGGGCGCGGGGTGCGCGGCGCCGCGCCGGGCGTACCCGGAAGTCCCGCACGCAGGGCGCGTACGAGTGCGAGCGCGGCGCGCAGGGAGCGTACGAGCGCCCCCTCGGCGACCCCGTGCGCGGACAGCCGGATGAGACGCAGCAGCGCCATGTCACCGCGGCGCAGCACCCATCCGGCGGCGACGGCCGCGAGGAGGTGGCAGACCAGCATCGGCACGGACGGCAGCACCGACATCGAGGAGCCTGCGGTGGCCGACATGGAGTCAGCGGGGTGGTGCATGGACTGCGCCATGCTCGTGTCGATCCGCGCCTCGGCGAGGATCTTCTGGGCCTGCGCGGGGCTGATCGCCGCCGCGGTCGCGCCGCACACCAGGCGCGCGGCGCGCTCGACGAGCGAGGCGTCGGCCATGCCCGACCCGGTGGCCGACGCGGTGGTCGCCCCCATCGTCGTACCGCCGTGCTGGCCGAGTCCGAACAGCGTGTGCAGGACGGTCTGGCCGGTCGCCAGGACCGCCGCGATGCCCGGCAGCGAACGCTCACGTCCCGCCAGCGGCGCGGCGACCGCGAAGACCGTGAGGAACCCCGCTCCGAGCGTCCACAGGGGGACCGTGACGGAGGAGGCGAGCACATGACCGGCCGCGGCCAGCACGACGCAGACCGCGGCGAACACCGCGGCCCGGAGCATCCGGAGATCGCATCCGGAGCGCGCCGTGCGCTTGTGGGGGGCAGTCATGGCGGGCTCATCATCGCACTGGCCTCAACCGCCCCCTACGGCAGGTCCGCGAGATCCTCACCCGTTCCCTACGGCAGATCCGCACGATTGTGTACGGCCCCGGAAGGCGGAGGTTCGCACGATTGTGTACGGCCCGGAAGGCGGCGGTACGCACCTGGCGCAGACCCTGCCGCCTGCGCGGACGTCGGTCATCGCCCCGCACATACACCGATTCCTGTCACCCGCGCATCCGCCGTATGGGCGGCATCACGTCAAGTGGGCGATTGCGCACGCGTGGTTGCGGCAATACGTAACGGTATGTCGAGCCGCGGCCGGGAGGCTGGAGCATGAGCATCTGGTGGTCACTCCATTTGCGGCGTGAAGCTGCGAGCGTTCCGCTCGCCAGACGCCTGCTGCTCGGCACCATGGAGACAGCGGGTGTCGACCCCGACGTCTCCTTCGACCTCTCCGTCGCCCTCAGCGAGGCCTGCGCCAACGCAGTCGAGCACGGCGGGGGCACCGCGCACGGCGGCTCTTCGGAGGCCTACCGCGTGACCGCCTATCTCGACGGCGAGAAATGCCGCATCGAAGTCGCCGATTCCGGCCCGGGCTTCCCGCCGGACCCCGGCCTCCCGCCCGCCCCCGACCTCGGGCCGGGGCGCGTCACCCGCACCCTGCTCCGCCCGGTCCCGGCCCACAGCGACGCCGAGCACGGCCGGGGTCTGTGTCTGATCCAGGAACTCGCGGACCACGTCCAGATCGGCAACAAGCCGGGACGGGGCGGCGCGGTGGTGAGCTTCGACAAGATCCTGAAGTGGAAGAAGGACGCGCCGCTGATCGCGGTGTAGCCCGGTGACCTCGGTGAACGCCCGCCCTGGTGACAGTTCGGCCTCGGCGGTCGGCTTCAGCTTTCTCAGAGCACATAGCCAACTGACAGCCCCGCCCCATGTGCTTGACGGGTGGCGCCCCTAATTTTCCCAGCATGACGGGAAGCCACAAAGAGAAGTCGATCACCCGGCGCCGCGCGATCGCGGTGACCGGAGGCACGGTCGCGGCAGGCGGAATCGCCTTCGCCGGATACCAGGCGGCGTTCGCCGACGAAACGACCACCACCGAGGCCGGCGCGTCCGCCTCGGCCTCGGCGAGCTCCACGAGCGGCCAGTGCGTGCTGATGTCCAGCGTCACGGAGGGGCCGTACTACCTGGACGGCGCCCTGGTGCGGAAGGACATCACCGAGGGCAAGAGCGGCGTCCCGCTGACCCTGCGCATCACCGTTCAGGACACCACCGACTCCTGCGCCCCGGTCGCCGGCGCCGCGGTGGAGATCTGGCACTGCGACGCCTGGGGCTACTACTCCGGCTACACCACCGCCAACCCCGGCGGCTCGGCCCCCGCCGAGAGCGAGGACGGCTCCACCGCCAACGACAAGACGTATCTGCGCGGGTACCAGGTCGCCAACGCCAACGGGGTCGTCAAGTTCGAGACGATCTTCCCCGGCTGGTACACGCCGCGCACCTGCCACATCCACGTCAAGGTGCACACCGGCGGCGAGAAGGAGGACGGCACCTATGAGGGCGGCACGGTGAACTTCACCGGCCAGCTGTTCTTCGACGACGACATCGCCGCGGAGATCTTCGCCCTGGAGCCGTACTCCCAGCACAGCGGCAGCTACACCAAGCTCGCCGACGACATGGTCTACGAGGACAACGGCGCCGCCGGCGGTCTGCTGACCCTGAAGGCGGTGCACAAGAAGGACCCGTCCAAGGGCTACAAGGGGTCCATCGTCCTGGGCATCGACCCCGACGCCGAGAGCACCGGCGCGGGCAGCGGCGGCGGTGGTACGCCCCCCAGCGGTGCGCCGGGCGACGCGCCGACCGGTACGCCGCCGAGCGACGCCCCGAGTGACAGTGCCTCCCCGTCCGCCTCGGCTTCCTCGTAGGGTGCGCGCATGAGCCGCCGCGAGGACGAGACGCTCGCGCGGGCCGCCGTGGCCGCGCTGACCTGGCAGCTGGAGCTGGCTCCCAAGCCCGGACTGCCCGACCCGCGCGATCTCGACGCCCGGGCCACCCGCCAGGACCACTGTGCCCTGCGCTGGTCGGCCAAGGCGCTGGCGCCCGGCCTCGCGGCCATGGCGGCCGCCGCACGCCGCATCGGCGGGCCCTCGCCCGAACTCCGTACGGAGCTGGGCGCGATCGGCCGGTCCACCGAGCACTCGGTGGCCCTGGCGGGCGGCGGACACCGCGGCGCCATGTGGACGCTCGGGCTGCTGGTCGCCGCCGCGGCCCTCGAACCCCGCGCCACCGGGAGCGACGTCGCCGCGACCGCCAAGCGGATCGCGGCACACACCGACCGGCGGGCACCGCGGCGGCCCTCCCGGGGGTCGTCCGTCTCGGCGAAGTACGGCGCCGCCGGGGCGCGCGGCGAGGCCCGCGCCGGATTCCCGCACGTACGGCGGGCGTTGGCCGCCCTCGGCACCGCCCGCTCGGCGGGCGCCCCCGAGCCGTACGCCCGGCTCGACGCCCTCCTCACCGTCATGTCCACCCTCCAGGACACCGAGTTGCTCTACACGGCGGGACCGCACGGCCTCCGCCATGTCCAGGCGGGCGCCCGCGGAGTCCTCGAAGCGGGCGGTACGTCCACGGAGGCGGGCCGTCAGGCCCTGTCCGCCCTCGACGACGACCTCCACGCGCGCGCGTGGAGCCCCCGTGGCAGCGGAGGGCTGCTCGCGGGGGCCCTGTTCGTGGACTCGCTGCCGGTCGTGGTCAGTTCACCGGTACGGGCCGCCTGACGGGCTCCTTCGAAGGGCCGGCGGTGGCGGTGGCCCATCGTGTCGCCGGTCCCATCGCGTACGAGGCCGCCAGCATCACAGCGCCGAGCAACAGCCAACCCGGCGTTCCCCAGCCCACCAGCAGCGCGGTCAGGACGAGCGGGCCCATCGTGCGGGCCACCGTGACGCCGGTGCCGAAGAAGCCCTGGTACTCGCCCATGCGGTCGGCCGGTGCGAGGTCGAAGGCCAGCTGCCAGGAACCCGCGGACTGCTGCATCTCGGCGACGACCTGAAGCACCGCGCCCGCCACCAGCACACCCACCGCGACCCACGGCGAGACACCGGACGACAGGGCGAAGACCGTGCAGGACGCCAGCATGACGAGCCCGGACCGGCGTACCGCGCGTGTGGCGGACGCCAGGCCCGTGACGCCGCGGGCCATCCGTACCTGGAAGACCATCACCGCGCCCGTGTTGAGCACGAACAGCGCGGAGACCAGCCAGGCGGGCGCCTCGGTCCGCTCGGTGATCCACAGCGGGATGCCGAGGCTGAGCAGCGGCATCCGCAGCAGCAGCACGGTGTTGAGGAACGTGACCAGCACATAGGGGCGGTCGCGCAGAACGCCGAGGCCGTGACTCCGCCGTACGACGGCCGACACGGGAGCCACTGACGGCAGCCGCAGCATCAGGGCCGCGCACAGCAGGAAGCTCACCGCGTCCAGCGCGAACACCCCGAGGTACGCGGCGCGCGTCCCGGCGTGCAGCGCGAGCCCGCCGAGGCCCGCCCCCACCGCCAGACCGGCGTTGAGCGTCGACTGCAGATGCGCGAGCAGCCCGGTCCGCTCCCCGGCCGGGACCAGCCCCGCAAGGAGCGCCTGCCGGGCCGCCGCCAGCCCCGACTGCGCGGACGCGTACGCGCACGCCGCGAGCACGAAGGGGAGGAAGCCGCGTACGACGAGGAAGGATGCCACCGCCGCCGCGGTCGCCAGGGCGAGCAGCACCGCCGTGCCGCGCGGCCCCCGCCGGTCGGCCAACCGCCCCAATGGCACACCCACCAGCGAACCGACCGCCCACGCCACGGTCAGCCCCAGCCCCACCCGCCCGGGAGCGAGACCGACGACATGCGTGAAGTACAGCGCCGACGTCACGTAGTAGGCGCCGTCGCCGACGGAGTTGGCCAACTGGGCCAGGGCCAGGACACGCTGCGGACCCGCGGGCGGGACGAGTGAGTTCGTCATGAGGCCGACATTAGAAGCGCAGTGGGTCCCTCAACAGGCCCAATCAGAGCGCCAATTCGTGGCCCAATTCAGACGCCGTCGGAGAGGCCGTCAACGGGTCTCAAGACCCCTCCGGTGAGGCCGTCGGCCGGTCTCATGGCCCTCCGGGGAGGCCGTCAGCCGGTGCCAAGGCCCCCGGAGAAGGCATCAGCTGCCCCCCCCCAGCACCCGCCCCAACGCCTCCAACGCCTCTGGATAAACCCGCTCCCTCGGCGTCCCGTACCCGACGACCAGCCCCTGCGTCCGGCCGCCGTCGCCCGGCGTGTGCCAGTGCTCCCCGAGATGCCCGACCGCGAGCCCTTCCTCCGCCGCTCGCGCCAAGGTCTCGGCCTCGTCCGGCACTTCCACCAGCGCGTGCAGTCCCGCCGCGATCCCTCGTACGCTCTGCCGCGCCCCCAGCCGGCCGAGGAGCTGGTCCCTGCGTCGGCGGTACCGCAGACGGCACGCGCGTACGTGCCGGTCGTACGCGTGGCTGTTGATCATCTCGGCGAGGGCCAACTGCCCGATGGACTCGGTGTGATGGTCGCTGTGCAGCTTGGCGTCGGCCACCGCGTCGACCAGGTGCGGTGGCAGCACCATCCAGCCCAGGCGCAGCGCGGGCCCGAGCGTCTTGGAGGCCGTGCCCAGGTACGCGACCTGCCCCGGTGCCATCCCCTGGAGGGCGCCGACCGGCTGCCTGTCGTAGCGGAACTCCCCGTCGTAGTCGTCCTCGACGATCAGCCCGCCACGCTCGCGTGCCCAGTCGGTGAGCGCCCGCCGCCGCTCGGGGTGCAGCGTGACGCCGGTCGGATACTGGTGCGCGGGCGTGACGACGACCGCGTCCGCCTTGACGGAGGCCAACTGACCCGCACAGGCGCCACGTTCGTCGACCGGCAGCGGCACCACTCTCCCGCCGCCCCGCCGCACCACGTCCCGGTGGAACGGCAGCCCGGGGTCCTCCATGGCGACCGTCCCGCCGTCCAGCACGCGCGCGAGGAGCGCGAGCCCCTGCACGTACCCCGAGGTGATCACGATCCGCTCGGGCGGCGCGAGCACGCCCCGGGCCCGGCCCAAGTACCCGGACAACGCCGTCCGCAGCTCGATGCGGCCGCGCGGATCGCCGTAGTCGTACGCCAAGGAGGGCGCCGTCGCGATCGCGCGCCGCAGCGCCCGCAGCCAGGCCGCCGCCGGGAACGTTCCGACGTCCGGGCTGCCGGGGCGCAGATCGAAAAGAGGTGCACGCGCGCGTGGAGCCCCGGCAGCCGCCGACACCCCGTCCAGGGGCAGCGCCGCCACGTCGGTGCCCGAACCCTGCCGGGCGGTCAGGTACCCCTCGGCGATCAGCTGGTCGTACGCCGCCTTCGCCGTCCCCCGGGAAACGCCCAGCTCGGCCGCGAGCCGCCGGGTCGCGGGCAGCCGGGTGCCCGGCGCGAGCCGCCCGTCGCGCACGGCGTCACGCAGCGCCCGTTCGAGCCCCGTTCTGCGCCCCGCGCCCGCATCGGGCTCCAGATGCAGGTCCACACCGACACCGGACCAGAAGTCATCCACGAAAAGCCGCCCCCTAGGCACGTGAATGGCCGGGCACCGCAAGAGGTACCCGGCCATCAATCTCGTATCAGCCCCTGAAAAGCACTGTCTCAGGGAACCCCTTCAGCCCTTCAGGGCGGCCATCCACGCCTCGACCTCGTCGGAGCGCCGCGGCAGCCCGTCCGACAGGTTCCGGTTCCCGTCCTCGGTCACCAGGATGTCGTCCTCGATGCGCACCCCGATGCCGCGGTACTCCTCCGGCACCGTCAGGTCGTCCGCCTGGAAGTACAGGCCGGGCTCGACGGTCAGGCACATGCCCGGTTCCAGCGTGCCCTGCACATACGTCTCGGTCCGCGCGGCCGCGCAGTCGTGGACGTCCATGCCGAGCATGTGGCCGGTGCCGTGCAGGGTCCAGCGGCGCTGGAGGCCCAGCTCCAGGACGCGCTCGACCGGGCCCTCGACGAGGCCCCACTCGACGAGCTTCTCGGCCAGCACGCGCTGCGCGGCGTCGTGGAAGTCGCGGTACTTGGCGCCCGGCTGCACGGCCGCGATACCGGCCTCCTGGGCCTCGTACACGGCGTCGTAGATCTTCTTCTGGATCTCCGTGTACGTGCCGTTGACGGGCAGCGTGCGCGTGACGTCGGCGGTGTAGAGCGTGTGCGTCTCGACGCCGGCGTCCAGCAGGAGCAGGTCGCCGGAGCGGACCGGACCGTCGTTGCGCACCCAGTGCAGCGTGCACGCGTGCGGCCCGGAGGCGCAGATCGAGCCGTACCCGATGTCGTTGCCCTCGACCCGCGCGCGCAGGAAGAAGGTGCCCTCGATGTAGCGCTCGCTGGTCGCCTCGGCCTTGTCGAGGACCTTCACGACGTCCTCGAAGCCACGCACGGTCGAGTCGACGGCCTTCTGGAGCTCACCGGCCTCGAACTCGTCCTTCACCAGCCGGGCCTCCGACAGGAAGACCCGCAGCTCCTCGTCGCGCTCGGCGGTCACCTTGTCGGTGAGCGCCGCCTCGACGCCGGCGTCGTAGCCGCGTACGACCCGGACCGGACCGGTGGCCTCGCGCAGCGCGTCGGCGAGCTCGCGGACGTCCGAGGCGGGGATGCCGTACAGCTGCCCGGCCTCCGTCAGGGAGTGGCGGCGGCCGACCCACAGCTCGCCCTGGCCGCTGAGCCAGAACTCGCCGTTCTCACGGTCGGAGCGCGGCAGCAGGTAAATGGTCGCCTTGTGCCCGTCAGTGGTCGGCTCCAGGACCAGGACGCCGTCCTCGGTCAGGTTGCCGGTGAGATACGCGTACTCGACCGAGGCGCGGAAGGGGTACTCGGTGTCGTTCGAGCGGGTCTTCAGGTTGCCCGCGGGAACCACCAGGCGCTCGCCCGGGAAGCGCGCGGAGAGCGCGGCACGCCGGGTGGCGGTGTACTCGGCCTGCGCGATCGGCTCCAGGCCGTGCAGCTCCGTGTCGGCCCAGCCGGACTTCATGCTCTCGGCCAGCTCGTCGGACACGCCCGGGTACAGGCCGTTCTTGCGCTGCTTGATCGGCTCTTCGGGAGTCTCGTCCGGGGTCTCCGGATTGAGCTCGTCCGCCACGGTCTGCCTCCTAGATACGACTTTGGACCCCCACCATCGTACGGTCGTACTGAAGGGGGTCCAGAGCCGGAAGACCTGTTACGCGGGGCGCGTGGCCACTCACTCGAAGCGCGCCGCCAGGAGTACGACGTCCTCCTCGGAGTCCGCCGAGTCCAGCCCGTCCGGCAGCACACTCCGTAGTACGTGATCGGCGAGCGCGCCGGGATCGTCGCGCACCGTCTTCGGAACGCTCGCCGCCGCCGCGTGCAGCCGCGCGAAGGCGCGGTCCATGGGGTCGCCGGTGCGGTGCAGCAAGCCGTCCGTGTACAGGAGGACGGTCTCCCCGGGTTCGGCGGTCAGCTCGACGCTCGGCGCCTCCCAGCAGGCGAGCATGCCCAGGGGCGCCGACAGGGAGGTCTCCACGAACTCCGTGCGCCGCGGGCCGATCACCAGGGGCGGGCTGTGTCCGGCCCCGGCGAGCGTGATCTTGCGCAGCGCGGGCTCGCAGTACGCGAAGAGAGCGGTCGCGGAGCGGGCCGGCTCGGTGAGCCGCATCAGCAGTTCGAGGTCGGAGAGGACGGCGACGGGGTCCTCGCCCTCCATGACCGCGTACGCCCGCAGGGACGCTCTCAGCCGGCCCATCGCGGCCATCGCGCTGGGCCCGGACCCGGTGACGGAGCCGACCGCGAGGCCGAGCGCGGCGTCGGGCAGCGGCAGCGCGTCGTACCAGTCGCCGCCGCCGCGCGGACCGGTGCGGTGCCGGGCAGCCAGCTGGACGCCGGAGACCCGGGGCAGCCGTGAGGGAAGCAGCTCCTCGGAGACCGTCGCGAGGCACGCGCGCGTGCGCTCCAGTTCCAGCAGCCGTGCCAGGTGCTCGGTCGCGTGCCGGGCGTACCGGCCGATGAGGTGGCGCTGGCGCTCGACCGGTTCGGCGGGCTCGTCGTAGAGCCATACGGCGGCGCCCAGGCGGCCCGCGGCGTCCGTGGACAGGGGCAGCGCGTAGCTCGCGGCATAGCCGAGCTGTGCGGCCACCTCGCGGTGGCGGGGGTCGAGACCGTCCTCGGAGAACAGGTCGGGCTGGGTGATCTCCGCCTCGCCGCCGGGCAGTCCGGCCGCCGTGTCGAGGAGCTTCCCGTACGCCATGCAGCTGCGCGGAATCGTCTCGATGTGGCCGAGATCGGCCCGCGCGAGGCCCAGGCCGATCGTGGTGTCGGGGCCGAGTCCGTCGCCCGGTTCCATGACGACGAGACCGCGCCGGGCGCCCACCAGGGCGGCTCCGGCGCGCAGCAGCTCCTCGAGTGCGTCGCTCAGTGTCGCGGTGCGCGCCAGGCGCTCGGTGAGCTCGTGGAGCGTGGTCAGATCGGAGACCAGTCCCGCGAGACGATCTTGGAGATCGGCCCCGGGGCCGGTGGAAGAGGTGGCCGAAGGGGTAACCGTGACAGCGGACGTCGGCGCGACAGTGTGTGCGGGCGAGGGAACCGTGGAGTCGATTCCAGCCACTTTCGGAAGGTGAGGGGCGCTCATGGCGTCCGGCTTTCCGACCGGTGCGTATTGCTCAATAGCATCGCAAACCCCCATGTCGTTCTGCGCCGCAAGCAGTGTCTCCACATGTACACGCACTCGTGAGGGGATGTCCAGCATTGTCCTGCCGGGATTCCTGGTGTCCGTGAGACCGGCGGTAACCCTTGCGCGAAAGTAAAGTTGGCCTAAAACTGACTCGGGTAACGGCTTGTTGAGGTCGACTGGCCTAGTTCGACGGAGCGTCACAGCGGTTGTGATGGGTACGTACTCGGTGAAGGCCAGGGGTGGTTGCGATTCGCCCGGAACCTGGCGACGGACCCGGGCGTCTTAACCACCGACGACCGTGCCCCATCCTCCCGTGGCGGAGGCGGCTAGAAGTACACGGGACGGCAAAACGCCAGGCGCCGCCACCCCACGCCATGCCCATGCTTTAGGCACACGCAGTATGGACGCGGACGCAGCCCAAGGCTCGGCCCATAGGGGTTCCCCTTGTTTCCAGCAAGGGTGTGATGCGCCAGCAGGTACGCACGGTGAAGTGATCGACACATGATGTGAGTGGTCCACAGTGTTGCCAGGCGTGCAACGGAAAGGAACGAGCGCTCATGCGCGAGATCCTCGGAAGGCGACGCAGGCTCCTGTCCAGGCGAAACAACGGGAGGCCTGAGATGCTCAAGTCCGCCCTGACCTTCGCGACCGAATGGCAGTGGCCCGTACTCCCGGGTGTGGCATCGGACCCGCAGGGGCGCGCCCGCTGCGGATGCCCCGACCCGGAATGCACGGTGCCCGGCGCCCACCCCTTCGACCCCGGCCTCCTCGCGGCCACCACCGACGAGCGCATGGTGCGCTGGTGGTGGACCAACCGGCCGACGGCACCGATCGTGCTGGCCACCGGCGAGCAGGCCCCCTGCGCGGTGAGCCTGCCCGCCCTCGCGGCGGCCCGCGCGCTCGCCGCCCTCGACCGCCAGGGCATGCGCCTGGGCCCGGTCGTCGCGGCTCCCACGCGATGGGCGATCCTCGTCGCGCCGTACTCCCTGGAGCAGCTCGGCGAGCTGCTGTACGCCAAGGACTACGTCCCCGGCTCGCTCCGCTTCCACGGAGAGGGCGGCTACATCGCGCTGCCTCCGTCGGAGACGGGGCAGGGCCAGATCCGCTGGGAACGCGCACCACTGCCCGGCTCGGCCGCGCCCTGGGTGCCCGATGTGGAGGCCGTGGTGGACGCGGTGGTCGAGGCCCTCACTCGTACGGGTGTGAGCGCGCCCGAGTTGTAGGGGTGTCGGGCGCGCGGCGAACCGGGCGCCCGCCCACGGTCGTTATCTTCAGCCTCATGAACCTTCGCCTGCTCGCACTCGCGGGCGTAGTGGCGGTCACGGTGGCACTTCCACTGGCCGTGGCATCCGCGGGACCCGTCGGAGATGCGGATCCCGCGGATGTACGTGCGTCCGGGCGCTCTCAGGACTCCGGGCACTCCCAACACTCCGAAGACGCCGGACTCTCCGACGGCGCGGGACATTCCGCGGGCTCCGCAGACTCCACAGACTCCGCGGACTCGGAGGACGGCAACGACAAGGGGCCTGCCGCCGACCCCGCGCGGTCGCCCCTGCTGCTCGGCCTCGGTCTCGCCACCGCCGCCCGCTGCGGCCCCGAACTCTCCTCGCCCGACGGCATCGAGGCGCAGACCTGCGTCCTGACGCAGGGTGAGGAGACCTGGGCGCGTACGTACTACCGCAACGCGACCGGTGACGAGCTGAGTTCCGTACTGAGCCTCATGGAACCGGGGGGCCGCACGGTGCTGATGCGCTGCGCGGTGGGCGCGGAGGACGACCCCGGGGCGTGCGAGACGCCGAGGGGGCGTACGACGGGGGATGTGGGGGCGTACGCGGCGGTCGCGGAGTTCGCGAAGGGCGGCGAGGACGGGCCGCTGCTGCTGCGGTCGGGGAGCAACTCGGCGCCGTAACAAGGCGGTTGGCGCTGTCCCGGACTCCGCACATGAAAAGACCCGGTTGCTGGCGACGGGGGATGCACCAGCAACCGGGCTACTCGAACGGTAACAAGAGATCGGCGGTTCGCAAATTCGGTCTTGGCTATTCGGACACGAATTCACCGGTCAGTACGGGGAGTTGTGACAGGAGTCACCCATCTGGTGAGTCCTGACCAGCTGACCGGTCGGTCAGTTTCCCTTCCTGTGCGTCAGCTGAGCGTCACCTGTCGGTTGGTGAGGCCGCCGCGTGCCCTGCGCTCGTCCGTGGTGAGTGGTGCGTCCGTGGCCAGGGCGGTGGTGAGGCGCTCGGCGAAGGTGGCCGCCGGCTTCTCGATGTCGTCCGCCGTGACGCCTGTCGGCAGGTCCCAGACGGGCACGGTGAGCCCGTGTGCACGGAAGGAGCCGACCAGGCGGGTGCCCTCGCCGAGGCTCGACTGCCCGGCAGCGTGCAGCCGCGCGAGCGCGTCCAGAAGCCGCTCCTCCGGGTAGGGCATGACCCAGCGCAGATGGTTCTTGTCGGGGGTCTCGCACCAGTAGGCGGCATCGACGCCGGAGAGCTTCACGGTCGGGATGGCGGCGGCGTTGGCCCGCTCCAGGGAGGCGGTCACCTCCGGCGTCGCGTTCTCCGCGTCCGGGACCCAGAACTCGAAACCCGGGTGCACAACTGGCTCGAACGCGCCTTCGGGGTCGAGGAGATCCTGGAGTCGGGGACCGTCGGCCGGGGCGCGGCGGCCCTCGACCGGGGTGCCGGGCTTCGCGGCCAGCGCGCGCTGGAGGGTGTCGGCGAGGTCGCGGCTGATGTCGCCGGAGGCCGTGTCGTTCTGCAGGCCGATCAGGACCGAGCCGTCGTCGCGGCGCAGCGCGGGCCACGCCATCGGCAGGACGGTGGCGAGCGTGACCGAGGGAACGCCCTCCGGCAGGCTCTCCCTGAGCTTCAGCTCGACGGTCGCGGCGGGCACCAGCTCGCGGAGCGCGACCCAGTCGCCCTCGCCCGCCAGGCCTTCGAAGGGGCGATGCACCAGCTCGGTCGCGGCGTGTGCGGCGGCCCGGCCGTGACAGGCCTTGTAGCGGCGGCCACTGCCGCAGGGGCAGGGTTCGCGAGCGCCGACAACCGGGAAGTGTCCATCAGCGCCTCCGGCACGGGCACCATCTTTCAGCTGAGGCTGCTTGGCCTTCGTCTGCGGTCGCTTCTTGGCCATCGTGGCTGTCTCCCGGTTACGGCTCGTCTCGTACGGGCGCGAGCCTAGCCGTTTGTACGGGGGCTGACGGGACCCTGTGGACAACGCACCGAGTCGTCCCGGAAGCGGCGCTTCAGCATGCGTATGCGCCTGTCCGCGTCGCAGACACCTCAATCCATGCCGTCGTCGGCTCAGCAGTCCATGCCGTCTTCGGCTCAGTCCATGTCGTCGAAGGCGTCCGCGAAGTCCAGGTCGGGTATCGCCGGCCGCGGTATCAGCGGCTTCCGGTGCGGTGCCGGTGACGCGACGCGCGTAGCGAAGTCGTCGTGCCGGCGCGCTGCCTTCACGTTGTCCTGGACGACGACCCAGACGGTGACCTCTCCGTGGACGTCGTCCCGGACGCCCCAGTCCTTGGCCAGTGCCGTGATGATGTTCAGCCCGCGGCCGCCGCGCGCGGTGACCGAGGGCGTGGCCGGAACCGGACGGGTCGGACCACCGCCGTCCGTCACCTCGACGGTGAGCCTTCCGGACGGATCGACACGCCACGCGGCGCGGACGTCGCCGTCCCCCGCCAAGGCGTCACCCAGCGGCCTGCCGTGCCGGCAGGCGTTGCTGAGCAGTTCGGAAAGGATCAGTACGGCGTCGTCGATGACCGTTTCCGCCACGCCACCGGTGCGCAGTTGATCCCGCATCCGGTGTCTTGCTTCCCCCACGCCCGCAGGGCCATGAGGTACGGCCATGCTCGACGACGTGGGCACCTCCTGTGCCACCACCAACGCCACCCCCGAGACCTCCTTTGCCCCACGCCACGGTGTGGATGCCCCTTTGAACTGGACCGGAAACCGGCCAATCCACGTCTGCTGACGCACTCGTAACGATCGAATACGGAGCGAACGCGCCGGTGCACTCCCTGTAGCCGTGTGGCCGGTTCTCGATGGTGTTGTGTGGGATTACTGAAGGTAACTGGCTGAAAATGTGCGTGTGAGGTCAGCGGTCCAGCTGGCGCAGAACCGCGCGGGGCCGGTTGGTGATGATGGCGTCGATGCCCAGTTCAACGCAGAGATCGACATCCTCGGGTTCGTTCACGGTCCAGACATGGACCTGGTGCCCGGCGCGTTTCAGGCGCTCGATGTAGGCGGGGTGGCTGCGCACGATCCGCATCGACGGGCCCGCGATCCGGACGCCCGCGGGCAGCCGTCCGTCGCGCAGCCGGGGCGAGATGAACTGCAGCAGATAGACCGTGGGCAGCGCCGGGGACGCGGCCCGGACGCGGTGCAGTGAACGCGCCGAGAAGCTCATGACGCGTACGGGCGACTCGGCGGCGGAGTCCGGGGCGTCCAGGCCGAAACGCTTCAGCAGGTGCAGCAGCCGCTCCTCGACCTGGCCCGCCCAGCGCGTGGGGTGTTTGGTCTCGATGGCCAGCTCGACCCGGCGGCCCGCGTCGGCGACGAGTTCGAGCAGCCGCTCCAGGGTGAGGACGGAGGTGTCCTCGCGGTCCCCGGGGCCGTACTCCCAGTCGGGGGACTCGTCTCGGTTCTTCCAGGCGCCGAAGTCCAGCGCCGCGAGGTCGGCGAGCTCCAGGGCCGAGACCGCTCCGCGTCCGTTCGACGTACGGTTGACGCGGCGGTCGTGGACGCAGACGAGATGGCCGTCCGCGGTCAGCCGTACATCGCACTCGAGGGCGTCCGCGCCGTCCTCGATCGCCTTCTTGTACGCGGCCAGGGTGTGCTCGGGTGCCTCTTCGGAGGCTCCGCGGTGGGCTACGACCTGGATCGGGTGCTGTCGTGCGTGGGTCACCGCGTCATGGTGCCACCGTCGCGGAGCAGGCGTGAGGGCGAATACGTCGAGAATGGGTTAATTTCGCCTGACGAGTCCCTTATAAAGGCTGGCCGGGGACACACAGGGACCGCTTATGGTGCTCTGACGCCCAGTGGGAAAAGCTGACGGCAGACAAAAGCACATGCACAGCTGAATCGCGCCGGACCGCCGACAAGCGTGAGTGAGCGTGACCGAGTGCGACCGAGAACAACAGCCGTGGATCGAGGAGAAGAGCTGTGAGCACCGAGAACGAGGGCACTGCAGTACCCCCGGCCCCGTCCGCACCTCCTGTGCCGGTGGACACTCCCGCTGCTTCCGCGCAGACCGGCGCGCCCGGAGAGAGCGCGCCGACCGCTCAGCTCCCGGCGGTGCCTCCGAGCGCCCCCGGCGCACCGGAGCAGGCACCGGCGTACGGGTCGCCGGATCAGACCCCGACGTACGGCACTCCGGACCAGGCACCGGCGTACCCCGCTCCGGATCAGGCACCCGCGTACGCCTCTATGGGCGCCGGGGCTCCTGACGCGCAGGGACACGACGCCGGGGTGCCGGTCTCCGCGGTGGACGCCGGCTGGCCGCCTCCGCCGCCCGCCACTCCCTCGTACGCGGACGGCGGCGGTTCCGGCTCCGGCTGGGGCGCCTCCTACCAGCAGCCCGCTCCCAAGTCCGGTGGCGGACGCGGTGGTCTGGTCGCCGCGATCCTCGTCGCCGCGCTGGTCGCGGGCGGCGTGGGCGGCGGCATCGGCTACACGCTGGCCAAGGGGAACGACGACTCCACCGACTCGACGACGGTCTCCGCCCCGCAGAGCAGCGGCGACGTGAAGCGCGCCGCGGACACCGTCGCGGGTGTGGCCGCCAACGCGCTGCCGAGCACGGTCACCATCGAGGCCGAGAGCAGCAGCGGCGAGGGCGGCACCGGAACCGGCTTCGTCTTCGACAAGGAAGGCCACATCCTCACCAACAACCACGTGGTGGCGGACGCGGTCGACAACGGCAAGCTCACCGCGACCTTCTCCAACGGCAAGAAGTACGACGCCGAAGTGGTCGGTCACGCCCAGGGCTACGACGTCGCGGTCATCAAGCTGAAGGACGCGCCGTCGGACCTGAAGCCCCTCGCCCTCGGCGACTCCGACAAGGTGGCCGTCGGCGACTCGACCATCGCGATCGGCGCGCCCTTCGGTCTCTCCAACACGGTGACCACGGGCATCATCAGCGCCAAGAACCGCCCGGTGGCCTCCAGCGACGGCACGTCCAGCAGCTCCTCGTACATGAGCGCCCTGCAGACGGACGCGTCCATCAACCCCGGCAACTCCGGCGGCCCGCTCCTGGACGCGCAGGGCTCGGTCATCGGCATCAACTCGGCGATCCAGTCCAGCGGCAGCCTCGGCGGCACCAGCCAGTCCGGCTCCATCGGCCTGGGCTTCGCGATCCCGATCAACCAGGCGAAGACCGTCGCCCAGCAGCTGATCAAGACGGGCAAGCCGGTCTACCCGGTGATCGGCGCGTCGGTCTCCCTCGAAGAGGGCACCGGCGGCGCGAAGATCACCGACCAGGGCGCCAGCGGCTCCGCCTCGGTCACTTCCGGCGGCCCCGCGGACAAGGCGGGCCTCAAGGCCGGCGACGTCATCACCAAGCTCGACGACACGGTGATCGACAGCGGCCCCACCCTCATCGGCGAGATCTGGACCCACCAGCCCGGCGACACCGTCAAGCTCACCTACACGCGCGACGGCAAGACCCAGACGACCAACGTCACCCTCGGCGAGCGCGAGGGCGACAGCTGACGGTAGGCCGACACAGCATGAACTGACCGGCATCAGAAGGGGTGCCCGCTTGTTGCGGGCACCCCTTCTGCGCCCCGCCGGTCCCCGCGTGGACCACCAGCCCACGACACCTCCCGAGGCCGGTAGGCTGTAGCCCGCTCCGCCCCAGGTGGGCCGGGGCGAAGGTGGGTTGCCCGAGCGGCCTAAGGGAACGGTCTTGAAAACCGTCGTGGCAGCGATGTCACCGTGGGTTCAAATCCCACACCCACCGCGCAGGTCAGAAGCGTTGCAGGTCAGATGGGGTGTCTCTCAGTGAGAGACACCCCATCTGCATGGACTCTGTCTCACCCCGACTCGCCCGTGTCCCAGGTTTGACCAGTGCGTATGGGCCATGTGTGGGCCAGGATCGCGCTACTCGTCCTCGGCCAGACCCTTTGCGATGAGCTGGTTGGAGCGGGACTGGTTCCCCTTGAGGATCTTGGCGTAGAACCGGTAGAGCACGGCGATGCTGTGTCCCGCCCGCTGGGCGACCTCCACGGGGTCCACCCCCGATTTGATCCACAGGGACACCCCGGCATGACGGAGCGAATAGGGCACCTTCGCGAGGGGAGTCGCCGCGTCCTTCTTCGACAGCACTGCGGCGCGAGCCGCTTCCCATAGATCGCAGTACTCGGTAGAGCGGACGCGACCGCCCTGCGCCGCACGGAAGAGGCATCCGTCTGCTGCTGTCCCGTAGGTGGCGATGTGGTCCCGCAGCATCCGAACGAGGATCGGCGGAATCGGCACGGACCGTGTCGCCCCCCGGGCCCGACGCTTGAGGCCGCGCGCCTCATAGGACGCGCCGTCATCCGTCCACCCTCCCCCGACTTCTGGGCGGCTCTCCCCGAGGAGCAGTCCCCCCCACTGCTCCGCGGCTTCCTCGGTGTCCGGGGGAAGCGTGCAGTCCGGGGCCTTCAGCGAGGCGATTTCGGAGGGGCGCATCGCGGCGTAGTACAGGCACCCGAAGAACGCTTCGAGGTGCTGCCCGCGCGCCCCGGAGTTGCGCACGGCAGTGATGAACGAGCGGGCCAGCGTCGGGCCGGGCACGTACCGGAAATCGATCTCGTCATCCGTCTCGGGTGGCGTCCAGTCGACGCGCATGAGGGGGTTGGCGGACAGGAGTCCTTTCTCCTCCACCGTGTACCGCAGGAGGTTGCTCAGCACCATGCGCTTGCGGCGGGCGGTGTTTTCCGCGGCCTTCTTGCCGTCCATGCGCCGCGAAAGCGCTTCGAGGGCCGGACGCAGAAGTGCAGGATCTTCGAGAGCCTTGACCTGTACTGAGTGCTTGGAGATCCAGGACAGGGCCGATCGGATCTCTTGAGGCGGCTCCTCCATCGTGTGGCGTGCGGTCAACTGACCGTCCGGACCTGGCACTACGCGGAATGCCCACTGGTAGAGAGCGGCTCAGGACCCGGCTGGCCACCCAGGCCGAGGCTCGGAAGCTGGGCATCCCGCCTGGCAGCGCGGTGATGCTGCTCGACAAGACCAGCGTCTCGACCGGTGGCGACGTCGTGGAGTACTCACACATAGTGCTTCCCGGCGAGCGGACGGAGTTTCGGTACTCCGTGCCGCTGGAGAGGTGGACCCCGTGACGCGGATCGTGTCGATCGTGACGCCCGTCCACGACACGGCGTTGCCGTTCCTGCCCGAGGCATTCGCCTCGCTCCGTGCCCAGGAACTGCCGGACGGCTGGGGATGGGAGTGGCTGGTCCAGGTCGACGGTGGCAAAGAGACCGAGGTGTCTGCCAGCATCCGCGAGGATGCTCGGGTCAAGGTGAGCAACAACAGGCGCGGCGGCCCCGGAGTAGCCCGGACCATGGCTTGGGGCCGCAGCCGGGGCGAGCTGGTGAAGGTCCTCGACGCGGACGACATTCTGCCCGCCGGCACTCTCGCCCGAGACATTGAGGTCATGGAGGCACACCCGTCCGTCGGCTGGACTGTCTGCCAGGCACTCGACCTCATGCCGGACGGCTCACTTCAGAGCTACCCCAACCCCGACCCCGGCCTGCTCGCCCGAGGCGAGGTGTACGCCTACTGGACAACCACTCACCGACTCCAGGTTCACCCCGCGACCCTCTGCATCAGAGAGAGACTGCTAGCGGAAGCCGGAGGATGGATGGCCCTACCCGCGTCCGAGGACACTGCCCTCCTGATGGCTCTCGACGTGATGGCTGACGGCTGGTTCATCGGCGAGACCGGTCTCCACTACCGCAAACACCCAGGGCAGACGACCGCCCACCCTGACCACCGTGGTGGCGCCGAGTGGGAGGCTCGGATGGGAGCGATCCGCAAGCATGTGGACGCCCTTGCGCTTCGGTACCGCCCTACCTGAGAGAGCATCCCTATCTTCCGGGAAACTCGTCGTCGCCGAGAACCTCGCGGTCAGCAGATGGCTTGCTCCGTCTGGGCTCACTCGCCGCCCGCTGTCCAGCGGCTACGCCCAGTACCACGGAGCCAGGAACTGGGCGGCGACGAGGATGGGAACAACGATCCCGACCGTGATCCCCCCTCTACGCCGCGTCATGGCCCCTACGTCAGTATTGATCGACACGGTACGCAAGGTGGAAGCGACGGACCCACCGGACGCCGGTGGCCACGCTACAAGTCTGGGGATGACGCAACAGTGGCTTTCTGCCAATGGTGACTTCAGCGAAAAGTGGACGGCGCCCCTAACATCAATGGATGAAATCAGCGACCTATCGGTGGCCGTGGTCTAGCCTTGTGCAGCGATGAGTCGATGGTATCGGATCGAGCCAGCTGTAGATGCTTATGGCCTGCGGAGTCTACCTACCTGCTCGGCTTCGTTTGCTACCAGCAGCGCCAAGTCATTCCCTTTCCAAACGCGGGGATGCGTGATCGCGCTATGATCAAACCATTGATTTGGGATCGGATAATCGCGCACCCGATCGTAGGGAAAAATCCCGTTGGTTGCTATTCCGCTCATAGCGCTATAACCTCGATCGCTGAGGACTACCAAATCGAACCTGCATCGCAGGCTCAATATTCGGTCTATTGCATGGGAGATTTTTCCCCATTCTTCAGCGGAGCGTTCATGCGCTGGCGTATTCATGAGGATCAGAAGGTCGATCCTTGTTTCAAATTCCTGGGCTGAATCGAGCGCAACGTTCCCTCCGTGGCTGTGAGCGAAGATCTTGTCGAAATGGCAGCCATGTCTTTCTTTCCATCTCTCCAAGTCTTCGGCCCCGGCAAGTCGAGCTCCACTAGCAAGTGTGCCTGTCCAGGAGAAGCGATCCCAACGGGCGTACAGGTTCGCACCGACTGGACCGAGGCCCGGTTCAGTCGGATCGGCGGGGGGATTTGTCTGCAGATATCGAAACAGCCTTCCACGAGGGCGCCACCATTCGCTCTTTCTCTTTAGAGCGGCCCAAGTTCCATGAATCGTTATGGAGTACTCTTCCTCAGTCTTTTGCTCGTCCTCGATGGCCATTTTGACCCTTCTCCCAATTGCTACTCGTCCGCCGAATCAAGGGGTGAGATGGATTGAATCGGCAAAGGGCGTCGAAGGATATTTGACTGATAGTTGCATTTCTGGAGTAACAGCCTTCTGCGAGCGATGCAGCAACCTCTGCGGAAGTCTTCTTGTCAACCCATGAAATTTGCGCGGCGGAAGTGGACCGAATAATTAGATATGGCGATCGTAGCCCTATCTGGAGAAAGGTGGCGGCAGCTTCTGAGTCTCTTTGAGTGGAGCATATGTACCAGAGCCTCCGAAGGGCACTTAGGTGCCTTGGCGGAAGCAGTTGGTGGGCAATCTCGGATCCGCTGTTAGTAATGGATGTAATCCAGGAGAGCGCTTGCCGTTGAAGCGGATGCTCCACGCCTCGCCAATCGGCGCGATCGCAAACACTTATGATCGCGGATGAGGGGGACCGCCTATTCAACATTTCTGCAATATCCCACATCTCCTGGTATTCTGTGAAATTAATGGCTGCTTGGCGCGTGCTTTTCTTGACAAGTGGCGGGAGGCGGGGGATTTCGAGTTCGTCGGCTTCTTCCTTGTTGTCATAAAGGACTTCGGAATCGCCGCTCAATTGGAGGCCGATTCCGACGATTTGTGCCGCTTGTGACCACAAGGCTGTCTGGGAAGTATTCCCAAACGCTGCTAGACCAGCCAAAGGCGTCTCAATTGGATTGGACATCGTTTATCCAATCTATGGCTTCACTCAATGTCCTAATATCATGATATGGCCGTGCTGGGCCGCACGCCACTCTGCCGTCGCCCGTTTCTTTCCTTAGGGCCCCACTCGCAAGCAGCTGCCATGAGTTCGAGCAGGACAGCCATAAGGCGACGGATCACGCATGGCTATTGAGATGGTGGCGGCATCTAGTGCAGCCATCACGCAGTCTTTCTCGCGGTCGTTGGGGCTCCCGCACTATGCAGACAGGCCTGAAGGGCGGGAGGTGCCGTCCAGACCCACGCAGCCATTCATCTGACATCAATCTCTGACATCAACAGCCACGAACAGCCACACACATGGACGGACAGGTGGCTGTGCCCAACGTCGGTTCACGCCGTCGGATCGGCTGGGTGCCCGGGTCTACATCCGGGGTGCACCCGCCTACGGATCAGAGGCGCGCAGAACAAAGTCCTGCCGTCCGCCGGCGGCGGTCCGGCCCTGAGTCACTCACGCGAGCCACGCGGATTGTCAGCAAACCGGTGGATCTTCTCGAAGGAACGAAGCAGGCGCCGGCGCTTCAGGAACCGGAAGCGCCCGACTCGGCTCTCACGAGGATGCAGCGCTGCTCGGCACAGCCCAGAGTAGAGACCAAACTTGCTGATCGCGCTAAGGCTCACTGCCGAAATCCGCGCATCCTTGCCGCGCGGACGCTCTTGTTTGAGCTGCCACTCAAGCTCGTCCAGCCATTCGCGGAGCTTGCCAGCCGTTTCCTGCGCGCTGATGGCGACCTCCATGGGCCCCTCGACTAGGACCGCCCCAACCTTCAGTCCGATCTCATCGTGCGCCGCCTGTGCCTGGAGCAGCTTCTCCGCTGCCCGGTCCACATCCAGATGGGACTCCATCAGGCTCTCCGTTAACCGCTGCATAGCGTCGTGCTGCACCAGGAATGCCGAGGCGCAGGCACCGTAGATGTCCCGCCTCGACTTCCGGTCCTCAAGAGCGGACTGAGCGCGGGCGCCGATGCGTGCCGTTAGCCCAGCGCCGAAGGCACCGGCAACGGCGGCAAGCGCCGTGCCAGCAACACCGATCAGAGCCACCAGCGTTACCGAGTCCATCCACGCATTGTGTGGGGCTGAGGTCATGGAACAGACGAATGATGACGGCCTTCGCCAACAGCCCACCCAACTGGCCTGGCGCTGAGCCCGAGCGGGCACGGCCCCGGAGGCGTCGCAGGCAGCCGACTATGACGACTTCGGAGTTGGGCCGCAGGCAAGCTGCTCACACGCCGACGCTGGATCCCGGGTGCGCGGTGCGGTCGGCACTTCGCCACAACGTCGTCTCTGTGTGCGGGTACATGGTGTCGATGCGAGGAAACGTGCAGAACAGCCAGCCGCGCCACCGTCCGCATCCACACCAGAGAGGGCCGCGACACCCGCACCAACCTCTTCCAGGACCGCCGCAACCACGTTTGGGACAACATCCGCGACAAGGCCACCCTCTGCGACGACCGCAGCCGCTCCATCGACACCAAGGCTTGGGGCAACCGCCACCACCGCTAACCCCGCCACCGGTGCCCCGTCCTCTGCAAGCCCACTGCGGAAGTCGGGGCACTGGCTTGCTGAAGCACCATGCAAGGCCTAGCGGGCGTCGAAATCAGAGTGCGACGCCGGTACAAGGACTTGCGACACGCGTGATTGTTGTCCTGGTCTTTGTCCAGTGCGCTGACAGACGCCGTGGTTCACACCGGTTCATGCGACCGAAATGAACTGCTGCATGAACGGGCACGGATGCTCGGGAACAGCCATGCGGACAGTTCGGGATCGAGGGGCCAGCATGGTCGCTCGTCAAGGCTGTCGAACGGCAACCTGGCGAGGGGACCACCGAGGATCTGATTTCCTCTGCTATCGCAGATGCGAGGATGGCCGAACCGTATCCGGAGTTGCTCGCTGCTAGCTCGCACTTGCTCGCGGTGGGGCGTTCCTCCGCAAGTGCCGCCACGTAATTTTGTCCTCGCTTCGCGAAGGAGGAATCCGATGGCCCAGAACGCCGTTTTGGGGGCTTCTTACTCGTTCGATAGATTGATGGAAGAAAACTTCTCCACAAGCCTTTTGGCGTCCCTTATAGCCTGAGTCAAGGCTGTAGGGTCGATAGATTCTTCAGCCTCTGGATCATGTGCAAGTTGATTCCTCATGCCAAGGACTCGACTCAGCACATCAGAGTCGGAACCTGACAGGTTGGCGGCATGCGAAAAATCTTGAATGAGGTCTGCGAGATTGTCATTCACTCGCGACGCACCAAATTCTTCGCCCATCCTTGAGCGAATAACATTCTCGATTTGAAGCCATTCCATCATGAGAGTGGCCGAGGCTGGGCGGATCACTGTCTGTGTTTGAGGCTTACCTGCGCGACGCAAGTAGCGCATGAGAGGCCTCTCCAGCGTCTTTAGTACCATGGTAAAAATCGTGCCGATGAGGGATCCACCTGCGAGGATCAAGGAATCCTTTCCGGTGACGGCCTTTCCTTCATTCGCCACAAATACGATAGCTAGGCCAATGACAACGTAGGTACCTGTCAATGCCCATAGGAAATTCGTGAAGTAGCGACTCTCTGAAGCGCTCCCTCCAGGGTCTGCCATGTCGGCCATAATCTGACGTGCAGCCTCAGACACATGTCGCGCGGTGACTGTGCCGCCTTCCTCTGCCCCTTGGGAATAGGCTGCCGACACAGCCGCATTTTGAACATTTGAGCGGAATTCTTCGACTACTTCATCTACGGTGTGACGGGCGGCTTCAGAGAAAGAAAACGTACGAAAATCATCGCCGTCGCTCATCGCATGTACCCCACAACCCCGAATCCGACCATGAGGGTGGCGGCGAGAACGAGCCCGATTACGCCCCACGATTGATCAATATTGTTCGTGAAAATTCCTACCGCGATTCCGGCTGTAGTTGCACCGACGTTCAATAGTGCTGCTGTAGTGTCTTTCTGGGACCGGGCTATCCCTCGTCTGACGTAGGCGTTTGCGTCGCTCACATCTGTCGCCGTAATTTGCGCCGACCCGCCATGAGTTCGATTAATGGCCTCTAGGCGCTGCGCTTCGCGGAATAATGACTGACTGAATTCGGTAATTTTCTGGTGAAGTGCTCGCTTTGTCTCTAATGCCAGATTGTCGCTTCCTGGCACCTGGACTTGCAGCTCGTCCGGCATTCATCACCCTCGACGTTGCCAACCAATGTCAGCTCATCGTATTCGGGCCAGTTGGGTATGGCGTCCATCTCGACTCGATCGGCGACCGTTCAGGCTCGAAGGCAGACGCTATGGGCCATCTGTGGGCCAAGTGGCCGACTGAGAGTGATTCGGACGGCGTTTGAGCAGGTCACATGCAGTGTGGCCGCGGCTAGAGCGACGCTCTTGAAAACCGTCGTGGCAGCGATGTCACCGTGGGTTCAAATCCCACACCCACCGCTTGCAGGTCAGCGTATGTGCTGGTCAGAAGGGGTGTCTCTCAGTGAGAGACACCCCTTCCTCGTTCAGCCCGTCTCACGGGGAACGGCACGGCGAGATGTGCTGAGGTCGGGCGGCCGGCGTGTGGTTACGCGCGGCCGCTGTATCCGAGACTGCAGTCCGCGTATGTGCCCACGACCGCGCAGAGCTGGATGTAGACCGCGGTGCCCTCTGTCAGATCTCCGGTGTTCCACGGGCTGGTGTAGGTGGCTGCGTGCCCGCGCGTGGTGGCAACGCGCCCCGTCACCGGAGAGACCATTTTGGCTTCCATGCCTCGCCCGTCCGAAAGCACGTCCACCACCTGAAACGCGTCGCCGGGGATGCCACAGCACCCCGGATCGGCGTTCCACACCATGGCGCCCGCGTAGGTGCCGTTGTAGTAGGAGGTGATGCTGAAGCTCCCGTTGTCGGACACCGCGCTCTTGCTGAAGGTCCAGTCGGCAGCCGCCGCGTTGGTCGCCCCGACAGTGAGGGAACCGCCGGCAAGGAGTGCACTGGCCGCCAGTAGCGTGAAAACTCGGCTCTTCTGTCTCGTCCGCATGGAAAGTCCCCTCCAGGATGGATAGTTGCGCAGATCCAATTGACGGCAGATCGTCTCTGGAACCGAGAGGCCGATCAACGCTCTTCCTGGGAAAGGCGACGCAAAGCAAACACTCTGTGGACGCATTGCGTCTTTCCCAGCAATCCGTCCTAACCCTGCGCATGGTCTCGAGCATGGCCTTGAACGTGGTCTTGAGTAGGGAGTTGGCGGGTTCGCGGACGCCGTGGATGGCGCAGATGGGTCAGGGGCCGTTCCCGTACGCGCTACGGTTCCTGCCATGCCCCGATCAACCGAAGCCGAGCCTTTGCGTGTCACCGCGGACGACGTGGACCAAGCTGTCCAGCTCGCCGTCAGCACTCTCCGGGAGGCGCCCCCGGAGGCCTGGGTCGGCAAGGCCGGCTCGCTGGAGTGGGACTGCTGGGAGACCGTCGAGCACCTCAGCGACGACCTCTTTGCCTACGCCGCCCAACTGGGTCCCAAGGAACCGCCCTTGGAGGGCGAGGTGCCGTTCGTCTGGGAGAGCCGAAGGCCCGGTGGTCCCGCGAACGCCATTCACGCGGATCGTGCGGCGGGGCCCGCCGGGCTGTTGCAGGTGCTGGAGGCGAGCGGCGCGCTGCTGGTCGCCATGGTGCGTACGACGCCGTCGCGGGTCCGCGCCCACCACGCCTTCGGGGTGTCGGACCCCGAGGGCTTCGCCGCGATGGGCATCGTGGAGACCCTGGTGCACACCCACGATCTGGCCGAGGGACTCGGGCTGACCTGGACCCCGCCCGCCGACCTGTGCTCGCGAGTCCTCAACCGGCTGTTCCCGGACGCCCCGTCGAACACGGACCCCTGGCCCACCCTGCTCTGGGCCACCGGCCGCACCGAACTGCCGGGCCACCCCCGCCTCACCACATGGCGGTGGCACGGGGCGCCCCGGTCGACGGAACTCTGATGCGGGAGGCGTCGTTTGTGAGGTTCCAGGGGACGATCCGCAGCGAGCGCGGTCACTTTCCCGGCGTATTCGGATTGGCCAACGGCCTCGCACGCGAAGGCAGGCTCACCGAAGAGCAATTCCGGTTCTGGCGAGCCAACAACGACTGGTACGACGCCAATTACCCCAACCCCTCGGACATCGATCCCCTCGTCTATGACCACGAGACTCACCCTGGTGCTGTCGCCTGGTTCAAATCATCGGCCAAGGAACTCATCAAGCGGGTGGACGGGTACCTGGAACTCCTCGCCGCGCATGGCGTCGAGTGCCGGCGTGTGGAGTCGTCGGCACCAGGAAAGATCATCTACGAGGATGAGTGTCAGGTTGTGGTCGTCCCCCTGGAAGCGGCTGCTTCGCGTGGCGCCGACCCTCGCGGAACGGCTCGGGAGGCAGCCGGCGACTCTCCGGGTCGGTGACGCCGGTGATCCAGGTGCCTCCCGAGTTCGGCCAGGTGGGCGGTGATCGGTGGTCGCGCCCCAGGGCCGAGTGTTCCCGTCAGTGCCGGTGCCTCGTCAGTGCCGGTTCCCTGTCATCCGTGCCGCCGAGGCCACCGTCGAGCGGGCCTCGCGGAGTGTGAGGCCGGTGTGGACGGCCGCGTCGATCAGGGCGGGGGTCAGGGCGGGGCCGATGCCGTTCTCGTAGGCGCGGCAGGCGGCCCAGAAGAGGCGGGTGTTGCGCTGGCCCGCGTGGGCGGCCAGGACGAACTGGATCAGACCCTGGCCCTGCCCGTGGACGTCCGCCGGTGTCGAGTCCGACGGCTTGGCGTGCCGCGGTGGCGGCAGGAGCAGCCGCAGCAGGGCCGGCGGGCAGGGTGCGGGAGCAAAGTGGGCGGTGCCCGGGGCGGTGCTGTAGGCGCCGTGTTCGGTACGGGATCCGGGGCCGACGAGATAGCCGCCGGCGCCGCGGACGTCGATGCCGGGGGCCAGCCGGCTCGCCGAGTTGGGGACGGCCACGTCCGGCGGGCCGCTCAGCCACAGGTGGCGGCCGCCGCTCGGGGTGAGGATGACCACGGTCTCCGGGATGGTGAACAGGTGCCGCAGGGCCAGTTCGCGCAGAGCCGCTGACGACTCCGTACCGGACTTGGTGTCGAGGTCGATGCCGATCAGGTGGTACGGCGGCAGACCACAGGCGATGCCGTAGCCGGTGGCCCAGGGGGCTGCCGCGAAGAGCGCGCGGATACGGCGTGGGTCGGTCGAGGCGTCGTACACGCCGTGCCCGAAGCGGCCGCACTCGCCGTGGCAGACGGGCAGGCCGGCGGGGTCGGTTCGGTGGGGGGAGCGCAGTGCGGGGAGCTTCGTACGGGACAGCGGGATGACTGCGAGGCCGCGCTCGGCGGCGGACAGTGCGTGGGCCAGGGCCATGGTCGTGGCCTGCCGGTCGGTGGTGGTGGCCATGCCTCTATGTTCGTACGAGTGTTCGAAAAAAGGAAGGGGGTTCGGCAGGGCGCGCAGGCGGCGGCGGGCGTTTCGGGGGATGCAGGAGAGATTGGCCGAAAATGTGCCGGAACGCTTCATCCCTTGCGGTGCCTGCCATCCGAACCCGCTCCCCGGCCTTGACCTGCGGCTTCGAGTCGGAAATGGCGGGTGGAAGGTCGCGAAAGGCGTTTATCGACTTGTCCTCACGCTTCAGGGGGAATGGGTGCTTCCGGGGTGGTTCGCCGGGGATTCGGTGGGCAACTCTGGAGTCGCGACGTCGTGCACATCACCGAGGCGGTCGGCCAACTGCCTTGGGACAAGCCGTACTTCCCGGTTCACGCCGGTGCGTACATCTGGTTCTTCTGGAGGAATTCACATGGCAAGCATCCGTACCGCCCGCGTCCTCGCCGCCGTCGCGGCCCTGCCCCTCGCGGCCACCCTCTTCACGGGTGTCGCGGCGGCAGACAACGGCGCCTTCGCGGACGACGGATCGAACGCGGCGGTGGCGACCGTCAGCGGCAGTGGAGTCGGTGGTGACAACTTCGGAAACTCGTCCACCACACAGCAGCAGGCGGTCGGCTCCGGCGCCTCGAACCAGAGCAACACGGCCCAGGTGAACGGTTCCGCGTTCACGGCCATCGACCAGTCGAACAACGTCGTCAACTTCACCAACCTCTGGTGAGCCGGGGGCCGATGCGCTCTCATCGGCCCGGGAACTCCCGTGGGGGGCTGTGCTCTGTGGGGTGGTAACACGTCTGCGCGGCGGTGCTTCGGTGCCGTCGCGCAGGCGTTTTCGTGGGTCTACGCGCGCGCGTGCCCGGGTGCTTGAGGTTGTTCACGCGCGCCTGCCCAGGTGCTTGAGGGAGTCCGGCGAGGCTGCCCAGGCGAGTCCGGCGAGGGTGCTTGGATGCGTCCGGCGAAGCGGCTCGGGCGAGTCCGGAGGGGGGACTTGGGTGTGTCCGGCGACGGCTCCGGTGCGGGGCTCCGGTGACCTTGACAGTCGGCATTGTCTGACGGACAGTCAGAAACCCTTGTTCGTACGAGGTCCGGGAGGGCCGCCGCCGTGCACCTCGCCCCCACCGAGCGCCAGCAACGGCTGCGCGCCGAGCTCCGTACGTACTTCCGGGACCTGATGCCCGACGGTCCACCACCCGAGGACGACCCCGGGAGCCGGCGCGCGCTGCTGCGCCGTATCGGCGCCGACGGGATGCTCGGGCTCGGCTGGCCCGTCGCGTACGGCGGCCAAGGACGCGGCGCGGACGAGCAGTTCGTGTTCTTCGACGAGGCGTACCGGGCCGGCGCTCCCGTGTCGATGGTCACGCTGAACACCGTCGGGCCGACACTCATGAAGTACGGGAGCGAGGAACAGAAGGACTTCTTCCTGCCGCGCATCCTGAGCGGTGACCTCGTTTTCGCGATCGGTTACTCGGAGCCTTCGGCGGGGACGGATCTGGCCTCGCTCCGTACGCGCGCGGTGCGCGAGGGCGGGCACTGGGTGATCGACGGGCAGAAGATCTTCACCTCCAACGCCCAGAACGCCGACTGGATCTGGCTCGCCTGCCGCACCGACCCGGACGCGCCCAAACACCAGGGCATCTCCATCATCCTCGTGCCCACTCAGGCGCCCGGCTTCTCGTGGACGCCGATCGAGACGGTGGGCGGGCAGACGACCACGGCCACGTACTACGACGGGATCCGCGTCCCCGCCGCGAACCTCATCGGCGAGGAGAACGGCGGCTGGGGGCTCATCACCAACCAGCTCAACCACGAGCGGGTCGCGCTCGCCGCGATCGGCATGCAGGCCGAGGACTTCTACGCGGCCGCGCTGAAGGCCGCCCGCACACCCGATCCAGTGACCGGTCGGCGTCGGGTTGACGAGCCGTGGGTGCGGTTTCAGCTGGCCGAGGCGCATGCCCTGATGGCGGCATCACGCCTGCTCAACTGGCGTTTGGTGGGGGATGTGGGGGCGGGCCGGCTGGCCCCGGGCGATGCGAGCGGCGTGAAAGTGGTGGGAACCGAATCGGCGGTCGCGGTGTACCGAATATGTCAGCAAATTGTCGGAGCGGACGCCCTGGTCCGCTCCGGTTCACCAGGGGCGTTCGGGGACGGCGAGCTGGAGCGGATGAACAGGGCGGCGCAGATCAACACGTTCGGGGGCGGGGTGAGCGAGGTGCAGCGGGAGATCGTGGCGACGATGCGGCTCGGGATGCGGAGGGGGCGGCGGTGAGTGACGAGAACGACCACAGCGCTGAGAACGGCGAGAGCTACGAGATGGCGGTGCCGTCGCCGGCGTACGAGGAGCAGCTCAAGGCGTACGAAGGGCGTGCGGCCACCGTCGCGGGCGTGGGCAAGGACCCGGTCAACGAGCCGATGATCCGGCACTGGTGCGAGGCGATGGGCGACACCAATCCGGCGTACGCGGGGCCGGACGCCATGGCGCCGCCCACCATGCTCCAGGTGTGGACGATGGGCGGCCTCTCCGGGCACACGGGCCGTTCGGAGGCGTACGACGAGCTGTTCGCGCTCCTCGACGGCGCGGGGTACACCTCGGTGGTCGCCACCGACTGCGAGCAGGAGTATCTGCGCCCGCTGCGCCCCGGGGACGAGATCACCTTCGACGCGCTGATCGAGTCGGTCTCCGGGCGCAAGACCACCAAGCTGGGGACGGGGTACTTCGTCACGACTCGGATGGATGTGAGGGCGGGCGGGGAGCTCGCGGGGACTCACCGGTTCCGGATCCTCAAGTACGCACCGGCGCAGAGAAAGCAGAGGAAGCGGACGGAGCAGCCGAGTCCCAAGGACAGAACGAACCCCAAGAGCAGACGGCCACGGCCGGTGATCAACCGGGACAACGCCGGGTTCTGGGAGGGCGTGGCCCGGCACCAGCTGCTGATCCAGCGGTGCGCCGGCTGCAGGGTGCTGCGGTTTCCCTGGCTGCCGGGGTGCAACGCGTGCGGCTGCCTGGAGTGGGACACCGTCGAGGCGAGCGGGGACGGCACGGTCTACTCGTACGTCGTCATGCACCACCCGCCCTTCCCTGCCTTCGACCCTCCCTATGCGGTCGGCCTGGTCGAACTGTCCGAGGGCGTGCGGATGGTGAGCAACGTGGTCGGGGTGCCGTACGACAAGGTGCGGATCGGGATGCCCGTGCGGCTCGAATTCCAGCGGTACGACGAGGAGTTGGAGCTGCCGGTCTTCCGGCCCGGTGGGACCGGCGAGGGTGGTGGAGGCTGACATGGACTTCACGCCCACGGAGGAGCAGGCGGCCGCCTGTGACCTGGCCGCGCGGATCTTCGGCGACCTCTCCACGCACGAGAGGCTCACCGCGGCCGGGACCGGCAGCGACGCCGAGTTGTGGAAGGCACTGTGCGCGGCCGGGCTCGTGACGGCCGTGACGGACATAGGGCTGCTCGGCCTGGTGCTGCTCCTGGAGGAGCAGGGGCGCACCACGGCCCAGGTGCCGTTCGCGGCGAGTTGTGTCTATGGGCTGCTTGCGGTGACGGCTCACGGTTCACGGGAGCAGCGGGAGCGGCTGCTGCCGGGGATCGGGGACGGGACGGTGGTGGTGAGCGGGGCGATTTCTGCGCCGGGTGCCGTACGGGCCGGATCCCAGGGGAAGTTGAGCGGCATAGTCCCTGTGGTGCCCTGGTTGCGGGACGCCACCCATGTGCTCGTCGCGGACGACCGGCGCCGGCTGTGGCTGGTGCGGACCGCCGAGGCGACGTGCGAGCCGGTGGAGCTGACGGCGCCCTGGTCGGCGGGGCGAATGACGCTGGACGGGACGCCGGCCGAGCGGCTCGGCGGCGCAGCGGGGGAGGAGTCCTCCGGCGGCACGGCAGTGGAGGCGATCTCCGGGGGTGCGTACGACCACGTACTGGCCACGTACGACGACGTACTGGCCACCGCGAGGACCGCCTTCGCGGGGCTGCAAGCCGGGGTGTGCGCGGGCTCGCTGGCCCGAGCCGTGGAGCACACCAACACGCGCGAGCAGTTCGGGCGGCCGCTCGCCGCCAAGCAGGGGGTCCAACTCCGGGCAGCCGACGCGTACATGGACACCGAGGCGATACGGGTGACGGCGTACGAGGCGGCCTGGCGTCGCGACGAGGGGCTGCCGTACGCGACACACGCACTGACCGCCGCCTGGTGGGCGTCGGAGGCGGGCCGCCGGGTGGTGCACGCGGGTCAGCATCTGCACGGCGGGACGGGGGCCGACCTGGAGCATCCCGTGCACCGGCACTTCCTGTGGGGGAGGCAGCTGGACGCGTATCTGGGATGCGGGAGCGAAGTACTCCAGGAACTGGGGGAGTTGATCGTGAGAGGGGAGGGGGAGGCATGAGGGCCGGGGGTGCGTGGGCCGGAGGCGTGAGAGCGAGAGCCGGAGATGCGAAGGGCACAGATGAGGGGGCGGATGACATGAGGGCCGACGAGGTGAGGGTCGGCGACGCGCTGCCACCGCTGGAGATCGAGGTCACGCGCACGCTGATCGTGGCCGGGGCGATCGCGTCCCGGGACTACCAGGACGTGCACCACGACGCGGAGCTGGCGCGGCAGAAGGGCTCCCCCGACATCTTCATGAACATCCTGACCACCAATGGCCTGGTCGGTCGGTACATCACCGACCACTTCGGCCCGGACGCGGTCCTGCGCAAGGTGGCCATACGGCTCGGAGCGCCCAACTACCCCGGCGACACGATGGTGTTGACCGGCTCGGTCGAGGGGATCGCGGGCGGCACGGCGACGGTGCGGGTCGTCGGGGCGAATGGCATCGGCAGACATGTGACCGGGACGGTGACGGTCACCCTTCCGCCCGGGGAGACCTCATGAGCGTACGGACGCGGGACACCCTCGGCGGGCGGGCGGCGATCGTCGGGATCGGCGCCACCGAGTTCTCCAAGGACTCCGGGCGCAGTGAGCTGCGGCTGGCCGTGGAGGCGGTGCGGGCCGCGCTCGACGACGCGGGGCTGACACCCGGGGACGTGGACGGGATGGTCACGTTCACGATGGACACCAGCCCGGAGATCACCGTCGCCCAGGCGGCCGGAATGGGGGAGCTGTCCTTCTTCTCACGCGTCCACTACGGAGGCGGGGCGGCCTGCGCGACCGTCCAGCAGGCGGCGCTCGCGGTGGCGACCGGGGTGGCCGAAGTGGTGGTCTGCTACCGGGCGTTCAACGAGCGGTCGGGGCGGAGATTCGGTTCCGGGGTGCAGCAGCGGGAGCCGTCGGCGGAGGGGGCGGCGCTCGGGTGGGCCCTGCCGTTCGGGCTGCTCACACCCGCGTCCTGGGTGGCGATGGCGGCCCAGCGGTATCTGCACACGTACGGGCTGACGCCGGAAGCGTTCGGCCATGTCGCCGTGGTGGACCGGAAGTACGCGGCGACGAACCCGGCGGCCTACTTCCACGGCAGACCGATCACGCTCGACGAGCACGCGGCCTCGCGGTGGATCGTGGAGCCGCTGCGGCTGCTCGACTGCTGCCAGGAGACGGACGGCGGCCAGGCGCTGGTGGTCACCTCCGTGGAGCGGGCCCGCGATCTGCCCCATCCCCCCGCGGTGATCGCGGCCGCCGCCCAGGGCGCCGGCCGCGCACAGGAACAGATGACCAGCTTCTACCGGGACGACCTGTCAGGGCTGCCGGAGATGGGGGTAGTGGCACGCCAACTGTGGCGGACGGCCGGGCTGGCGCCGGCGGACATCGACGTCGGGATTCTCTACGACCACTTCACGCCGTTCGTGCTGATGCAGCTGGAGGAGTTCGGGTTCTGCGCACCGGGGCAGGCCGCGGACTTCGTCGCAGAGGAGCGGCTGCCGCTCAACACGCACGGGGGACAGCTCGGGGAGGCGTATCTGCACGGGATGAACGGAGTGGCGGAGGCGGTAAGACAGCTGCGGGGCACCGCCGTGAACCAGATACCGGGTGCCTGCCACACCCTCGTTACCGCGGGTACCGGGGTTCCCACGTCGGGGTTGATCCTGGGGGCGGACAGGCCCTAGAACGCCCGGCTTCGGCGGAGGTGACTCGCGGAGACGGGCACTGCCCCGCGTACTACCGTCGTACTCGTCTCTCAGGGGTGAACCCTCAGGGCGCAGGACCCGCTCGTCCACCTTCAGGAGGTGGGGGCAACCCCCCTCCTACAACCTGAGGCGGACAAGGCTTCGGGACCTGCGGCCGATCCGCGAGAGCAGGGCTCGATCCTAGCGTGGAGCCATGACCACACCCGTCTGCACCAGCGCTTCGAACGCCGCGACGCGGACCCTTCCGTACGCGCCTTACCCGTCGTTCGCGTCGTACGTGAGGGCCCGCCAGCCGGTGCTGCTGCGTACCGCCCGGTCGCTGACCGCGAACCCGTGCGATGCCGAGGACCTGTTGCAGACCGCACTCACCAAGACGTATGTCGCGTGGGAGCGGATCGAGGACCACCGGGCCCTCGACGGTTATGTACGGCGGGCGCTGCTGAACACGCGGACGTCGCAGTGGCGCAAGCGCAAGGTCGACGAGTTCGCCTGCGATGAGCTGCCGGAGCCGGAGGGGGCGCCCGTCGGGGACCCCGCCGAGCAGCAGGCGCTGCACGACGCGATGTGGCGGGCGATCATGAAGCTGCCGGCGCGACAGCGGGCAATGGTCGTCCTGCGGTACTACGAGGACCTGAGCGAGGTGCAGACGGCGGAGGTGCTCGGTGTCTCCGTCGGGACGGTGAAGTCGGCGGTGTCGAGGGCGCTGGGCAAGCTGCGGGAGGACCCTGAGCTGGAGCCCGTCCGGTAGCGACCCCGGATCCTGGGACGGCGTCGGCCTTCCTCCTCGACATCCGTCCCGATTGCCTGCCCTCTGGACCTCCGAAAGATCACCACGGCCTGATCGATCATCCCGGGTACTAGTGACATACCACGCGGTATGTGCGCAGAATCAGCCCAACCCTTACCACCGCGTAGGCAATGTCGCCCCCGGGAGGAACGCCGTGCTGAGCACGATGCAGGACGTACCGCTGCTGATCTCGAGGATCCTGACCCATGGGTCGGCCATCCACGGAACATCACAGGTGATCACCTGGACCGGCGAGGGAGAGCCGCAGCGCCGTTCCTACGCCGAGATCGGCGCCCGAGCCGCACAGCTTGCGCACGCCCTGCGTGACCTCGGAGTAGAAGAGGGACATGCGACGGGGACGCTGATGTGGAACAACGCCGAGCATGTGGAGGCGTACTTCGCGATCCCCTCCATGGGCGCGGTCCTGCACACGCTCAACCTCCGCCTCCCCGCAGAGCAGCTCGCCTACATCGTCAACCACGCCGCCGACCGCGTGATCATCGCCAACGGCTCGCTGCTTCCGCTGCTCGCGCCGCTCCTCCCCCATCTGCCGACGGTCGAGCACGTCGTGATCTCGGGGCCCGGTGACCGCTCGCTGCTCGACGGGGCGACCGCGCGGGTGCACGAGTACGAGGAGCTCATCGCGGGCAGGCCGACGACCTACGACTGGCCCCAGCTGGACGAGCGTACGGCCGCGGCGATGTGCTACACCTCCGGCACGACGGGCGACCCCAAGGGCGTCGTCTACTCGCACCGTTCCATCTACCTGCACTCCATGCAGGTCAACATGGCCCAGTCGATGGGCCTCACCGACCAGGACACAACCCTCGTCGTCGTCCCGCAGTTTCATGTCAACGCCTGGGGTCTGCCGCACGCGACCTTCATGACCGGCATCAACATGCTCATGCCGGACCGCTTCCTCCAGCCCGCGCCGCTCGCCGAGATGATCGAGAGCGAGAGGCCGACGCACGCCGCGGCCGTCCCCACCATCTGGCAGGGCCTGCTCGGCGAACTGACCGCCAAGCCCCGCGACGTCTCCTCCCTCACCCAGGTCACCATCGGTGGCTCCGCCTGTCCGCCCTCGCTCATGGAGGCCTTCGACAAGCTGGGGATGCGGGTCTGTCACGCCTGGGGCATGACGGAGACGTCGCCGCTGGGCACGATCGCCCGGGCGCCCGCTCATGCCGTGGGCACGGACGCGGAGTTCGCATACCGGCTGACGCAGGGCCGTTTCCCGGCAGGCGTCGAGGCCCGCCTCACCGGCCCCGGCGGCGAACGCCTCCCCTGGGACGGCGAGTCCGCCGGCGAACTGGAGGTCCGCGGCCCCTGGATCGCGGGCGCGTACTACGGCGGCCCGGGCGCAGAACCCCAGCGCCCCGCGGACAAGTTCAGCGAGGACGGCTGGCTCAAGACCGGCGACGTCGGCACGATCAGCGCCGACGGCTTCCTGACCCTCACCGACCGCGCCAAGGACGTCATCAAGTCGGGCGGCGAGTGGATCTCGTCGGTCGACCTGGAGAACGCGCTGATGTCCCACCCGGACGTCGCCGAGGCCGCCGTCGTAGCCGTCCCCGACGACAAGTGGGGCGAGCGCCCCCTCGCCACCGTCGTCCTCAGGGAAGGCGCCACCGCCGACTTCGGCACCCTCCGCACCTTCCTCGCCGACGAGGGAAAGATCGCCAAGTGGCAGCTCCCCGAGCGCTGGACGATCATCGAGTCGGTCCCGAAGACGAGCGTCGGCAAGTTCGACAAGAAGGTGCTGCGCAGGCAGTACGCCGCGGGTGAACTGGACGTCACGCAGATCTAGGGCTCGTATACGGGGCTTGGGCGGTGTTTCACGTGAAACACCGCCCAAGCCCCGTATGTACGACGTCAGTTCGCGCCCCGATGCGTGCCCGGCGCGGTGGGTCGGTCAGTTCGTGCCGATCCGCGCCAGCAGGTCCACGATCCGCTCCTGCACCTCGGCGCTCGTCGAGCGCTCCGCCAGGAACAGGACCGACTCCCCCGAGGCCAGCCGCGGCAGCTCGGCCTGGTCGACGGCGGCGGTGTAGACGACGAGCGGCGTGCGGTTCAACTGCCCGTTCGCACGCAGCCAGTCGACGATTCCGGCCTGGCGACGGCGTACCTGCATCAGGTCCATCACCACCAGGTTCGGCCGCATCTGCGAGGCCAGCGTCACCGCGTCCGCGTCGGTCGACGCCCGCGCGACCTGCATCCCACGCCGTTCCAGCGTCGCCGTGAGCGCGAGCGAGATCTCCGCGTGCTCCTCGATGAGCAGCACGCGCGGCGGGTGCTGCTCCGAGTCCCGAGGCGCCAGGGCCTTCAGGAGTACGGCGGGATCGGCGCCGTACGCCGCCTCGCGCGTCGCCTGCCCGAGTCCCGCCGTCACCAGGACGGGCACCTCGGCGGCGACAGCGGCCTGGCGCAGCGACTGGAGCGCCGTGCGCGTGATCGGCCCGGTCAGCGGGTCGACGAAGAGCGCGGCCGGGAAGGCGGCGATCTGCGAGTCGACCTCCTCGCGCGAGTGCACGATCACGGGCCGGTAGCCGCGGTCGCTCAGCGCCTGCTGGGTCATGACGTCCGGCGCGGGCCACACGAGCAGGCGCCGCGGGTTGTCCAGCGGCTCCGGCGGCAGTTCGTCGTCCATCGGCTGCGGACGCGGCTGGTCGGCGACCTCGACGGCACCGCCGGGACCGTCGAGCGGCTCGGGGCCTTCGTCGGCATTCTCGTCCGGGGCTCCTATGGCGTACGACCGTCCGGCGCCCTCGGTGGCTCCGGCCAGCCGCGACCCGGGGGCCTGCCCGCCCTGCGGGTGCGGCCGAGCCGCCGTCTCCGGGCGCTCGGCGGTCGGCTCGGGGGGTGTGCCGAGCTTGCGACGACGGCCGCCGCCGTTGGTCTGGTGCGGGGGAGGCGTCGGGGACTGAGGCTGCGTCTGCGCCTTCGCCTGGGGGGCCTGCGGCTGGTTCGGGGCGGGCTGGCGGCCGAACGGTACGCCCTGACCGAGCGTCCGCACGCTGATGCCGCGGGCCTGCGTCGAGTTGGGGTCGACAGGGGCCGCGGCCTCGGCGGGCAGCGGCTGAGCGACACGCGGCTGGGCGGGGCGCTCGGGCGGGAGGGCGGTGCTGGGGGCGCCGGGGGTGCTCGGCGCGACTTGAATCGGTGTTCCGGGCTGTGCCGGTGCCGTTCCGGGCTGTGCCGGGGTCCCGGCGCCGGGTGCGTCTTGGGCGTTCGGGTTCGCGTTCGGGTTGGCGTTCGCGTTCGGCCAGGGCTGCGGGGCGGGGACGCCGCCTGCGGGGGTCTCGGTGTTGCCGGGCCACGGTGCCGGTGCCGGAGTGGCGACGGGCTGGGCCGTGGCGGCGGCAGCGGCCGACGCGGGTACGGGCTGCCCGGCGGGGGCCGCGCCCGGAACCGCCTGTGCCGGAACTGCCTGCGCAGGAACTCCCTGTGCCGGAACCCCTTGTGCAGGTGTCCCCGCCGCACCCTGCTGCACCGGAGTCCGTACCGCGCGCCGCCGTCCCGTCGGGCTGGAAACGGGGTGCGGCTGGGGCGGGGTGTGATCGTCGGCCGGGTCGTGCAGCATCGTGTCGTGGCGGCCGTCGTCGGTCTGGCCGTGCGGGACTCCGGCGGCTTCGGCCTGCTGGAGGCGCTGCTGGGCCTGCTGCTGAGCCTCGATGTACTCGGGGGAGCGGTCCGCCTCCGCGGGCGGCAGAGCGAACACCGTACGGGCGCCCGCGTCCTGAGTGGCGGCACGCTCGGCCGAGGCGGCCAGCGCACGCCGACGCCGTCCGGCCGACGGCGCCCCGTCCGCGGAGACACCGGCGTCGGCAGTCCCCTGCGCGCTCACCGCGTTCTGCGTACTGGGCGTACTCGGAGCCGCGGGCAACGCCGGAGGCAGCGCGTGCTGTTCGCCGCCCTGCCGCGCGCGCCGCCCGGAAGGCACGGGCACTCCCTGTGCGGACACCGGCACCCCCTGCGGAGGCACCGTCCCGCCCAGCCCCGTACCCGCGGCCGCGGTCCCCGCATGCTCGCCCGCCATGACGACCGCGCCCTCGGAGGCGCCGCCGGCCGCACCACCGGCGACCTTGTCGGCCGAGCCCTCGACCGGGCTCGGCCGCCCGCGCCGCCGCCCGGTACCACCGGAGCCGGAGGCCCCACCGTCGCCGGGACCCTCGCCTCCCGTCCCTTGCGCCGGAACCGCGACCTCGTCGGCCGAGCCGGCCGCCCGCTCCTCCGCCGTACGCCGCCGCCGACGCCCGGTGGGCGCAGCGGAGCCGTCGGCAGGAGCAGTGACAGAGTCGCCGCCGGGGGCCGGGTCGGACTCCCCCGCGACCTCGCTCTCCAGGAAGGCGTCCACGGAGGACCGCCGGGCCCGCCGCCTGCCGCCGCCCTGGGGGGAGGCCGGCTCGGGAAGGGCGAGCTCGGAGCCGGTCACAGCGCCGGCCGGGACCGCACCGGCCCCGCCCCCGATCGGCACCTCCAGCACGAACGCGCTGCCGCTCATTCCCGGCACCTCGTGCGTCTGCAGCACGCCGCCGTGCGCGCGCACCGTCCCGCGCACGATCGGCTCATGCACCGGGTCTCCCCCGGCGTACGGCCCGCGCACCTCGATGCGTACGACCTCACCGCGCTGCGCCGCCGCCACGACGACGGTGTTGTCCATGTAACCGCCCGCGGACACGGGCGCGTTGCCGGTGGCGTCGACTCCGGCGACGTCCGCGATGAGATGCGCGAGCGCGTTCGCCAGCCGCTGCGGGTCGACCTCGGCCTCGATGGGCGGCGCGTGTACGGCGAACTGCACGCGTCCGGGCCCGATCAGTTCGACGGCGCCTTCGACACCGGCCGCGACGACCGCGTCGAGCATCACGTTCGTACGGGAGATCTCCTCGGCCCCGGAGTCGAGCCGCTGGTAGCCGAGCACGTTGTCGACGAGAGTCGTGATCCGCGAATAGCCGGCGGCGAGGTGGTGGAGGACCTGGTTGGCCTCGGGCCACAGCTGCCCGGCGTCGTCGGCGGCGAGCTTGGACAGTTCGCCGCGCAGCTGGTCGAGGGGCCCGCGCAGGGACAGCGAGAGCACGGCGAGCAACTGCTCGTGCCGGGCGGCGAGGGCCTCGTACCGGTCCTTCTCGCGCTCCCCCAGCGAGGCGTACCGCTCGTCGCCGGCGGCGAGTTCCTCCTCGTGCTGCTCGCGCAGTTCGGCGAACTCGGCGGCATGCCGCTCACGCAGCCCGGCGAGTTCCTTGTCGTGCTCCTCGGCGGCTCGCGCGAGCTCCTGCTCGTGGCGCTCCTCGGCCTTGTCCTTCTCCTCGGCGAGGGTGTCGTACGGCCGCCGGTCGGTGAACGTCATCACGGCGCCGACGAGCTGGTCCCCGTCGCGCACGGGCGCGGTCGTCAGATCGACCGACACCTTGTCCCCGGACTTGGACCACAGCACCTGCCCGCGCACCCGGTGCTTGCGTCCGGAGCGCAGGGTGTCGGCGAGCGGCGACTCCTCGTACGCGAAGGGCTCGCCGTCCGCGCGCGAATGAAGGATGAGGGAGTGCAGTTCCTGCCCACCCAGATCACTGGCCCGGTATCCCAGTATCTGAGCGGCCGCCGGGTTGACGAGAACGACCCGCCCGTCCGTGTCCGTTCCCACGACGCCCTCGGCGGCGGCCCGCAGGATCATCTCGGTCTGCCGTTGCGAACGCGCGAGTTCGGCCTCGGTGTCGACGGCGCCCGACAGATCGCGTACGACCAGCATGAGCAGCTCGTCGTTGGCGGGGCCGTAGCTGTCGTAGGCCTGCTGGCCGTTCTCGAGATTCGCACTGGTGACTTCGACAGGGAACTCACTGCCGTCGGTACGCCGTGCGATCATCCGGGCCGGCTTGGTCCGCCCGCTCGGGTCGACCGTCTCGGGCCGCCGCATGCTTCCGGGGATGAGCCGTGAGTCGAACTCGGGCAGCAGATCGAGCAGTCCGCGTCCCACCAGCGCCGTGCCCGGGGCCTCGAAGGCCTCCAGGGCGATGGTGTTCGCGTTGACGACGGTCCCATTGGCGTTGACCAGCACCAACGCATCGGGCAGCGCGTCCAGTATGGCTGCGAGGCGAGCAGCGCCTCGGGATGGCCTGCTGCTCACGAGACGCTTCCTCCCTGTTACCGCACCTTGCCGACCGCGGATGCCATCTTGCCAACCGTCCCGCAGCGTGTCACGCGAGGGAGTCTACGGGCAGAGGTTGCGCTCGCGACGCCGGATGAGAGGGAGGTCGCACGCAGAACCTAGGTAGAAACCACGCAGAAGCGACGCAGAAGCCGTGACCGCGCATTTCGTCCCGTTCGCCCCCCTGCGGAACCATGATGTCACCGTGGCTCCGCCCCTGTCCCGAGCCTGCCTCGCCCTGTCTCGAGCCCGCCTCGCTCTTGCCCCACTCCTGCCCCGCTCGGCAGAGCTCGGCATCGCTCCTGCCTCGGCTATGACCGAAGGTCGGGAAGGAGAGGTGCGAGCCCGTTCCACCGCGAGATCTGGCACCCGTCCACACGGTCGAACCTGGCGTCGACGGGTCGCCCCGCCCACGTCCCCGTGACATGCGCGGTGGCCGGACCGCCGTACTGCATCGTGCACATGGTGCCCGGCGAAACCGGGGCGAACGGATCCTTGCCCCACCGAGCCCCCCGGTCGAGCGCACCGCACGCCCCACTCACATCGGGATGACTGCCACCGTCGGGATGACACCGAAGCTCGTACGTCCCGTCCGCACCACTCCCCGAGTCGTGGACGGTCACGGTCAGCCGATCCCGGGAGTCCTCGTCGCGAGCGGGCGGGGGCATAAGGGCCAGGCCGGAGGTCGAGACCGATCCGAGGTTCGAGACCGACCCGAGGTTCGTGGGGGACCCGACGGTCGTGGCGGGCAGTGTGGTGGCCGACAGCGCGGTGGCTGCCACGGCGGGTACGGCGGACAGCGCGGCGGCGGACGCGGCGAAGGTGAGAACAAGGCGATGCAACATGACCTGACTAACGCCACGTGCCCCGTGCGGTTGCGAGCAGTTCCAGTCACTCCTGTCCCAGGCCCGCTCTCATCTCTCCTACGGCCCCTCTCGCCCTCTTCTGGCAGCCCTTGCCCTCCGTCCGCTCCCGCCACATTTCGACTTTGCTCTGCGGCCTGCACGCCTAGTACCGTGGGAGGCGATTGGTGACAGCCCGCTCGGCTGTGTCATCATCTGCACGCACCACTCGCGCTCGCGCGGGTGGTTGTGCTGGAGGCGTCGCCTAGTCCGGTCTATGGCGCCGCACTGCTAATGCGGTTTGGGCCTTCAAGCCCATCGAGGGTTCAAATCCCTCCGCCTCCGCACCAAGATCCGAAGCCCCGGCCCATCAGGTCCGGGGCTTCGGTGTAACCCCAGGCCAGAGCATGTTTGCCCAGCTCACAAGGGGTGCGGCAAACGGATTTCACATGGCGGCGGCAGTCATGTAATGTTCTTCCTGTCGCCGCGAGCGGGCCGAAAGCCCCGGGAAACGGGACAAAAACAAAACAAGCACTCGTAGCTTAACGGATAGAGCATCTGACTACGGATCAGAAGGTTGCAGGTTCGAATCCTGCCGAGTGCACATCAGATCAGAGGCCCCGTGGAGTGATCCACGGGGCCTCTGGCTTTTGCCTTGACGGCAGTGTTTGGCGGCAACCACTTCGACTGGATTCGAGGGTGTCCAGTGGTCCTGGAACGGCGGCCCTGATTCGCCGGGCCAACCTCTAGTTAGGATCCCGGCTCATGGACACCAGGGGCGGGGAACCCTCACATCAGGACTCGGAGCGCGGGACGGCCGTGGAGTTCGTCTACCGGCCGACGGCTGCGGACTTCGAGGAGGCGCTCCGTGCGCGAGCCCGTCGGTCACCGGCGGGCCGGGCCCAGGCGCTCATGGCGCCGATGACGGCGGTAATCGCCGTGGCCGTCTTCTCGGCCCTCCGCGATGAAACGCCGGCCGTGTGGATCATCACGCTGGTGATCTCCGTGGCAGTCACATCCTGGGGCACCGTACGAGGGCTGCGCACCATGGCCCGTCGGATGTTCAGCGTCGTGGAGCCGTACGGGCAGTGCCGCATGGTGGCCGACGACCGCGGCGCGGTCAGTACCGGTGAGCGGGCGTCCTTCACCGTGGAGTGGACTGTGTTCCGGGAGTATCTGGAGACGCCCGCGCTCTTCGTGCTGCTGGGCGGCGAGCGCGCGGCCGGAGTCGCGGTCCTGCCCAAGCGGGGCGCCCAGAATCCCGAAGACGTGGATCGGCTCCGGGCGATCCTGGACCGGAACCTGAAGCGGCTCTAGACGGCTGGGGGGATCACCGGCGGGAAGCCGGGTCCGGGTTCGATCCGGATCTCCGGGACCGGGACGGCTGAACCACAGTCTCGGCAGTGTCCGTCGTGGTCGAGGAGACCTCCGTCCAGGTCGTGGCGGAGGACGCGCTTCAGTCCGTTCGGGGAGTAGAAGGCCTCCCCCCAGTTCATCAGTGCGTGTACGACCGGCAAGGTCTACGCGGACGTCGATGCGTTCAACGCGCACGCCACCGGCCCGTACTTCGCGGCGTTCTTCGCCGAAGCCGGCGCCTATGCCGAAGGTCCGGCGTGGCTCATGAGGGGCAACCTCGTCGGCGACAAAGCCGCCGTCTGAGCCGAACCGGCCGCCAGGCGATCGCTTCGGTCGCTGCCGACACTCCGCCCCGTGTCCGTCGTGACATGCGGGGGTTGCGTCGCTCACCCGGCTCGCTTATCGTTTCTCGATAACATCGATAAACGATAAGCGAGGCGGGGCGCCATGACCGAAGACCGGAAGATGCTCGAACCCATGGCCACGGTCGTGTCCGTCGTCCTGCGCCTGATGTTGGCCCTCGTGACGGCAGGGCTTGTTCTGTCGGTTGTGCGCGGCAGTTGGGGGGATGTCGTCGTCTGCATCGCCGACGAGTCGACCACCAGCTCGGTCGCCCCCGGCGGTTTCGCCGCCGAGAGCGGGGCGCAGGTCGACTCGATTCCCCGTTACTGCGCCGAGTCGCCCGACGCGTACCTGCGCCTCGTGAATGAACTCGGTGAACTGCCATCGACGTTGCTGCTGATCAGCGGCCTTTTCCTGCTGCACCGGCTCCTGCAGGGAGCGGCGCGCGAGGGGGTCTACACCGCGGAGACGGCATCGCGGCTTCGGCTGCTCGGCTGGTGGTTGCTGGTCGGGAGCCTGGTCGTCGAGATCGTCGAGGCCAACGCCAGAGCGGCTGTGCTCGCGGCGCTGGCGAAGAGCGCGGACTTCTCGGCCGGGACCTGGCTGGACTTGTGGACGTTTCCCTACCTGGCCGTACTGACCGGTCTCGGGCTGCTGACCTTCGCGCGGATCACCCACGCGGGCGCGTCAATGCGCGAGGACCTTGAAGGGGTCGTCTGATGGGCGCCGACGACGACCACGAGGGCCATGACATCGAGGTGCACCTCGACAAACTCCTCAGCGAGCGCGGTATGACCGTCACCGAACTCGCCAGCCGCGTCGGCGTGACCAACGTCAACCTGTCCGTCCTCAAGAACGGCCGCGCCAAGGCGATCCGGTTCACCACCCTCACCCGGATCTGCGAAGTCCTGCAGTGCCAGCCGGGAGACCTGCTCAGCTACCGCCCCGGGTCGTCCTCCGAGAACCCGCGGAAATCCTGACCTGCCCGCTCCGCCCACCCCGCACGACCAACTCGACGTGTTCCCCTGAGAAGGAGACCCAGATGTTCAGTGTCATGGATACCGGTACGAAGATCGCGATCGCCGTCGTACTGGCCGTCATGATCACCGCGGCGATCGGCGTGGGCCGGTGGCTCACCCGCCGCTGAGACCCGTTCGCCAGAGCCTCACGGGCACGACTCGAAGGGCCCCACCGTTCGCGGTGGGGCCCTTCGAGGTTCCTCGCTTCGGGTTGGGCCCTTCGGCGTTCGTTGCATCGTTCGATATCGTCGCTGCCGCCCATTTGCCCTGATCAGGAGCGGCGGGTGGAAACCGACTGCGACAGGCCGGCGCCAGTGGACACGAGACCCGGATCGATAGCCGAAGACCCCGAGAGCGGGATGTTGATGATCCCCGCCAATGCCCCCGAGTTCTCGTTCGGTGTGGCGCTGCGGGCCGAAGGGGCCGACACCTATCGGGCGTTCGTCCGCGGCACTCTGTCGGAGGGCTGGGAGAAGGGGATCTTCATGGGGGCCGTCGCCGGGCGGTCGGAGAAGCAGCCGGTTCTGCCTGTCGTGGTGCAACTCGTCCCCCGTCCGGACAACGAGTACAACCCCAATGCGATCAGCGTGGCCGCTCCTCCGTCCCTGGGCGGTACGGACCATGAACGGCACTTGGGCTACATGTACGACCGGAACCTGGTGTCGCTCGGTGGCCCTCTTCGAGGCCTGGCTGCCGTCTCGGACCGTCCCGTCGGCTGTCATGCGCTGGTTGAGATCCGCGAAGTGGACGAACGCGGGGACGACTGGGAGGAGGAGTTCGGCGATTGCCTCCTCGTTCAGGGTGGGCGGCGGAGGTACGCGGTGGACTCGCTTCGCCTGCGGCTGCCGTGGTGGGAGGACCTCCAGGCCATGACGGTCGCGTATGCGAGGAGAGCCCGGCCGGACCTGATCATGCCGTTCATCGGCCACTGGACGTCGTACAGCGAGGGAGCCCGCGACGAACTCCTCGGCCGGACCGACCAGAAGGAGTTTTCCGTCACCCTCCGGGCCGAGAACGGCACGCTCCTGGCCTGCTACGAAGACCTGGAGCTGTCCGTCCTCGTGCCCTCCGGCCGGGACTTTTTCGACCGCACTCTGCGGCGGGTCCAGGAACTGGGCGGTACGGCCACAGCCCGTGCCGAGGAGCACCAGGGGGCGCTGAAGGTGTTCGTGGAGGACAACGCGCCGAGTGGCGAACACTGACGGACAACGACGAATGGAGATCACTCAATCGCAGCCCCACAGCTCCTGGACCAGCGAAAACCCAGCTCTCAGGGGCAGGCGCGCGCGAACGCGGCGGTGGGCAGCGGGGCCAGGGTTTCCTCCCACGCGATGTAGATCCCGAGCTCTTGCTCGAGGAAGCGGAGGAAGGCGATGTCGGGTACCTCCTCGCCTGTGTGGGTGAAGCCGGGCACCGTGGCTTGCGTCGCGGTGTGGCCCTGGCTCGGACTCTGCGGTTCGTAGTAGGCCAGTACCTCGCCGGCACGGGCGTAGCCGACTTGCTGCATGCCCGCTCCGCTGCGGAACACGGTGTAGGCCCGCGTGCCGCGTGACAGCGCCTCCAGGCAGGACGTGGCGCGGCACGAGAAGTTCTCGATGGCGTATGCCCAGCCGGGGACGGCTCCGGCCCGGACGATCGCCTCCGGGCGGGACAGAAACCCTGCCTCTTCCAGCCGTGCCACGAGGCCTTCGTCCTCCCGGTCCAGGAATTCCAGATCGCTCGGATGGCCGTCCTCCGGCTGGAACTGCAGCTCCGCGACCGCGTCTTCGGTCAGCTCGTGGATGTGTGAGGGGTCCGCACCCATCCGCACCAGCAGCTCCTGCGGCGTAATGCCCTCGCACAGCGTGAAGGTGTAGCCGACGTCGTACACGCCGGCTATCCATCGCAGTCCATTTTCCACTTCGCCTCCTCCCCGTCCACGGTGGACCAACCACGGTGGACCAACCACGTGCACCAACCACGTCGACCACTTCAGGACTTGGGGGTTTCCAGGTCCTCTCTCCAGCGGGCCTCGGCCTTGCAGTTCTTGATGTGGTTCTTGATTCGGCGGTCCGTCCTGAGTTCCTTGGGGAGACTCGTGTCGTCGTAGAGCTTCGAGTGGACGAGTTGTTCATACGTCAGTCCCTGGGCGCCCCTGAGGTCGGCTTCCTTGAGGTCCGCGTCGACGAGGTGGGCCATGCCGAGGTGGGCGCCTCTGAGGTCAGCCGCTCTGAGGATCACCTTGGTGAGGTCTACGGCCGTGAGGTTCGCGTTCATGAGTTGTGCGCCTGTGAAGTTGGCCGCTCTGAGGTGCGTGCTTCTGAAGTCCGCTCCCCTGAGGTCCGCCCCTACCAGCTGTGCGCCCGTGAGGTCCACCCTCACCAGGTTCATCGCCCTGAGGTCCACTCCTCCGAGGTCCACCCCTCTGAGGTCGACCCTGCTGAGGTCCACGTCCCTGAGGTCTGCCCCCTGGAGGTCCGCGTCTCGGAGGTCCGCTCCCCTGAGGCGTACCCCTGTGAGGTTCGTTCCCTTGAGGTCGGCTCCCCTGAGTCGGGCTCCTCGGAGGTCCGCACCCGTGAGGTCCACGTGCTGGAGGTTCGCGTGTTCCAGGTCGGCGTTGTGCCAGTCGATGCGTCTGAGGTCGGCGGTCGGTGTTCCGTCGGGGTCCGGGCGGCGCCCGAGTACGGTCAGGGCGGCCTGGACATCGACGGGCAACGGGTCGGCCGAGTCCTCCGGATCGCTGTCCTCGGGTTCCGGCTGGGCAGCCGGCATGAGTGCCTGTTTCTGCTCCGACGTAGGGGTGCGGATGAACGCCGCGAGGACCTCGATGATCGTGACCTGGTCCTTCTCGCTGTCCTTCATGATGCGTTCGAGGCTGTAGATGCCGCCCAGGCGTTCGTGGAGGTTCTCGGAGCCGAGGAGCTTGATGGCTTCCACGTAGCGGTCGGTGACCTGTTCCTCGCGGCTGAGTTCGTGGTTCTTGTGGGTGTACCAGAGGCCCAGGGCCGCGATGGCGCCGGCGGCGATGGCGAGGAGGGCGGTGCGGAGACCGGTGATGATGATGCCCGCGGACGAGACGAGCTCGCCGTGCTTGTCGCGGATGTGGCGGCCTTCGAGGAGCCAGGGGCCCCAGATCAGAAGTGCGACGAAGAGGGCGGCTGTGGCCACACCTGCCACCCAAGCCCATTTCCGCTTGGTCTCCGGCTTCATGAGTGCATGATGTCCGGCCGCCGGGTGCGGGATGCACGTAACGGGCCTATTCAGTACCGGAGTTGACATGTGACGTGCCCGCTCCGCCGTCCCCGGCCATCGCACCCGGCCCGGGTTGTCAGTGGTGGCCTCTACGCTTTCGGTGATGGCACAAATGTGGAGATGTACGGGGCTGCGGTGGGCCGGGGGTGGTCCCGGGCTCGTGTGGGACCGGGGGCGGAGCAGTGCGTTGACCTGGGGGAAGCGGGTCGCGTTCGCTGTGGTGGACGGGGGAGGGCGTACGTGTGTGGGGGCGCGGGGGAACGCGTGTCCCGTGAGTGCCGCGGTGTCCGGGCGGAGTGTCGGTGCCCGGTGCGAGGAGTGCGGGCGCCTCGACCGGGCCCATTCCGTCGCGGCGGACACCATCCCGGACGACCTTCGGCCCTACTCCGTCTATCTGGCCTGGTTCGGGCCCGGGATGGTCAAGGTCGGGATCACCGCCGTCGAGCGTGGCTCCGCTCGGCTCCTTGAGCAGGGAGCCGTTGTCTTCACCTGGCTGGGCAGAGGGCCGCTGATGGCCGCCCGGCGGAGCGAGGAGCTCTTGCGTACGGTCCTCGGCGTACCGGACCGGATTCCCTACGACGCCAAGCGCGCCGTCCGGAGTGCACTGCCGGACGTGGAAGCCCGAGCCGCGGAGGTTCGTGAGCTGCACGCGCGGGCGGTACGGCTCGGCGGGTGGCCCGAGTCCCTGGAGCGCATGCCGTTCGAGGCGGTCGATCACGCCGGTGCCTTCGGGCTCGACGGGCTGCCGCCGGCCTGGGGTGTCGTCGGCGAGCTTGTCGCGGGGGGTGTGGTGAGCGGGGAACTGGTTGCCGCCGCCGGGCCCGATCTGCATCTGGCCACCGAGCGCGGGGTCGTCGTCCTCGATACGCGCCTGATGACCGGATGGGAGCTGACCGCCGCCGACGCGGACGCCGGACTGACCGTGCCGGTACGGGAGTTGAGGGACACCGCCGTGCAGGACGGGCTCTTCTGAAACATCGGACGGGGGATCCGGGCGAGGGGCGGATGAAGGCCGCAATGGTCAAGACTTGGATCCCCTTTGGATCCCGTTCGACAAGGCGCTGGACGCCGGGGAACGCCCGCCCCGAAAGTGGCTGACATGAGCGATCACGCCATTGCACCTGACGCCCCTGCATCTGCCGCCGCCCCCGTCACCGCCCACGAACCCCCGTACTACGCCGTCGTGTTCACATCCCTGCGGACGGAAGGCGACAACGGCTACGGCGAGACCGCCCAGCGCATGGGCGAGCTGGTCAAGGAGATCCCCGGCTTCCTCGGGGAGGACTACGCGCGGACGCCCGGCGGGCTCGGGATCAGCGTCGCCTACTTCCGGGACGAGGCCGCCATCGAGGAGTGGCGGAACCACCAGGAGCACCGGGCGGCGAAGAAGCACGGGCGCGACCACTGGTTCGAGCGCTACAGCATCCACATCTCAAAGGTCGAGCACAGCCATGGCTTCGAGCGCGCCCACCAGTGACAGCCCGGTGCCCACCTCAGGACCTCTCTGACACCTCCCGATCACAGCGAGTGCTGAGCCCCGCCCAGGTGTTCCCTGAGAGGCGGCTGTGCGTTTCTCAGGAAAATCACAGGTTCCAGAAAGGATGTTCTCAGCGGCGCCGAGCAATGTGTCGGCTATGACCACGACCTCGCCCCAGGGGCGCACCGAACTGCTGAGGCCGGACGGGAGCCCCGTCCGAGTGCTTGTGGTGGACGACGAGCTGTCGATCACCGAGCTGCTGTCCATGGCCCTTCGCTATGAAGGCTGGCAGATCCGCAGCGCGGGTGACGGGACGGGAGCGATTCAGACCGCTCGCGACTTCCGGCCCGACGCCGTCGTCCTCGACATGATGCTGCCGGACATGGACGGGCTGACCGTCCTGGGGCGGCTCCGCCGCGAGCTGCCCGACGTACCGGTCCTCTTCCTGACGGCGAAGGACGCCGTCGAGGACCGTATCGCCGGGCTCACCGCAGGCGGCGACGACTACGTCACCAAGCCCTTCAGCCTCGAAGAGGTCGTGGCCCGGCTGCGCGGACTGATCCGCCGCTCCGGCGCCGCCGACCGCCGCAGCGACTCCGTGCTCGTCGTCGGGGACCTCACCCTCGACGAGGACAGCCACGAGGTCTCGCGGAGCGGCGAGGGCATCCACCTCACCGCCACCGAGTTCGAGCTGCTGCGCTTCCTGATGCGCAACCCGCGCCGGGTGCTCAGCAAGGCGCAGATACTCGACCGCGTGTGGTCGTACGACTTCGGTGGCCAGGCCAACGTCGTCGAGCTGTACATCTCGTATCTGCGCCGCAAGATCGACGCCGGTCGTGAGCCGATGATCCACACCCGGCGCGGTGCCGGTTATCTGATCAAGCCCGCGGCGTCATGAGCGGACGACGACGGCCGCGAGCGCAGAAGAGGCGACTTCGACAGCCGCGCACGCTGCGGACGCGGCTCGTCGTCTCGGCGGTGGCGCTCATCGCGGTGGTCTGTGCCGTGATCGGCACCGTGACGACCATCGCGCTGCAGAAGCATCTGTACGAGCAACTGGACGGCCAGCTGGGCGAGGCCTCCGCGCGCGCGACCGGCGGCCCCCTGAAGCCAGGGGGCGGCAACCCGGACAACACCCAGATCCCCGGGGCCATCGCCGACGCCAACTCCACGGACAACGAATTCGAGTTCCTCACCCGGGGGCCGAGCGCGGAGAACACGGTCGCCGCCGTCGTGGAGAACGGCGGGATCACCCAGGCGGTCATCTCCAAGGAGAAGACCGACAGCAGCGGCACCTTCAACGGGATGGACACCCCGGAGCTCACCGAGGCGCAGACGGCCGCCCTCGGCTCCGTGTCCAAGACCGGCGAGCACACCGTGGAGCTGCCCGGCCTCGGCGAGTACCGCGTCACGTACAAAGAGGGCAGCAAGGGCAACTTCTACGTCGCCATCCCCACCAAGTCCGTCACCAACACCATCAACACCCTCATCCTCGTCGAGGTGAGCGTCACCGGCGCCGGCCTTGTCGCCGCCGCCATCGCGGGCAGCGTGCTCGTCGGCGTCGCCCTGCGCCCCCTGCGCAAGGTCGCCTCCACCGCCACCCGCGTCTCCGAACTCCCCCTGCACAGCGGCGAAGTCACCCTGTACGAGCGGGTCCCCGAGTCCGAGGCCGACCCGCACACCGAGGTCGGCCAGGTCGGTGCGGCCCTCAACCGGATGCTCGACCACATCCACGGCGCCCTGCACGCGAGACAGCAGAGCGAGACGCGCGTACGCCAGTTCGTCGCGGACGCGAGCCATGAGCTGCGTACGCCACTGGCGTCGATCCGCGGATACGCCGAGCTGACCAGACGCGGCAGGGAGGAGACCGGGCCCGACACCCGGCACGCGCTGGGCCGGATTGAATCCGAAGCCGGGCGCATGACCCTCCTGGTCGAGGACCTTCTGCTGCTCGCGCGGCTCGACGCCGGGCGGCCGCTGCAGTACGAGCAGACCGACCTCGTACCGCTGGTCATCGACGCCGTGAGCGACGCCCGGGCGGCCGGGCGTGATCACAACTGGCGCCTGGAGCTGCCTGATGAGCCCGCGCTGGTCCTCGCGGACGCGGCACGGCTGCAGCAGGTCATGGTCAACCTGTTCGCGAATGCACGCACGCACACACCGCCGGGTACGACCGTCACCGCACGTGTCCACCAGCAAGGACCGTGGCTCTGCGTGGACGTGCAGGACGACGGCCAGGGCATTCCGCCGGACCTGCTCCCGCGCGTCTTCGAACGCTTCGCACGTGGAGATTCCTCGCGTTCCCGGTCCTCCGGTTCGACCGGTCTCGGGCTTGCCATCGTGCAGGCCGTCGCATCAGCGCATGGAGGTGCTGTGACCGTCGACAGTGTGCCCGGACGTACTGTGTTCACCCTGCATCTGCCCGCGCTGCCCGTCCAAGCGGCTGTAACAAATTCGCAAACGTACTCACAGTCAGAGCACAGTGCCACCACATGGGCGCAACAGGGCGCTTGACAAGAGTCGTTGGCATGCGAACCGATTCTTCTCCCGGCAACCTGCCGGCGCGGGAGCACCTCCCGGCCGGGTCCGCCGGTACGCCTGTCCTGGACGTAGTGATCCCCGTCTACAACGAGGAGAAGGACCTTCAGCCGTGTGTGATGAGACTGCACGAGCACCTCAAGCGCACCTTCCCGTACGAGTTCCGTATCACTGTCGCGGACAACGCCTCGACGGACACGACTCCGCAGGTCGCCGCACGGCTGGACGCCGAGATTCCGGAAGTACGGTCCTTCCGGCTGGAGCAGAAGGGCCGGGGCCGGGCGCTGCGCACGGTGTGGTCCGCCTCGGACGCCCCGATCCTCGCGTACATGGACGTGGACCTGTCCACCGACCTCAACGCCCTGCTGCCGCTGGTGGCGCCGCTGATCTCGGGTCACTCGGACCTCGCGATCGGCTCGCGGCTGGCCCGGAGCTCGCGCGTGGTGCGCGGTGCCAAGCGGGAGTTCATCAGCCGTACGTACAACCTGATCCTGCGCGGTTCGCTGCAGGCGCGCTTCACGGACGCCCAGTGCGGCTTCAAGGCGATCCGGCGTGATGTCGCCCAGGTGCTGCTGCCGCTGGTCGAGGACACCGGCTGGTTCTTCGACACCGAGATGCTGGTCCTCGCCGAGCGGGCCGGACTCCGGATCCACGAGGTGCCGGTCGACTGGGTCGACGACCCGAACTCGACCGTGCACATCGTCAAGACCGCGACGGACGACTTGAAGGGCGTGTGGCGCGTCGGACGTGCCCTCGCCACCGGTTCGCTGCCGCTCGACCGGCTCGCCCGCCCCTTCGGGGACGACCCGCGCGACCGCGAACTGACCGACGTGCCCAAGGGCCTCGCCCGCCAGCTCGTCGGCTTCTGCGTGGTCGGCGCCCTGTCCACACTGTTCTACCTGCTGCTCTACAGCGGCTTCCGTACTTTCTCCGGCTCGCAGGTCGCCAACGCGCTCGCCCTGCTGGTCTCGGCCGTCGCCAACACGGCCGCCAACCGGCGCCTGACCTTCGGCGTACGCGGCCGGGGCGGCGCCATCCGCCACCAGGCGCAGGGCCTGGTCGTCTTCGGTATCGGACTCGCCCTCACCAGTGGTTCGCTCGCCGCCCTGAACGCGGCGACAACGGACCCCGGGCACTCCACGGAACTGGCGGTGCTCATCGCCGCCAACCTCGCGGCGACGGTCCTGCGGTTCCTGCTCTTCCGGGCCTGGGTCTTCCCCGACCGGCGCGACGAGCCCGCCTCCCCGGTCGGGGCGGTCCGCAACCCGGCCTCGCCCACCTACTCGACGGCGGGCCCGCAGCAGTACCAGGGACAGCCGCCGTACCCAGGACAGCCGCCGTACCCAGGACAGCCGCCGTACCAAGGACAGCAGCAGTACCAGGGACACCAGCAGTACGAGCAGTTCCGCACAGAGCAGTTCCACACAGACCAGTTCCGCGCCGGTGAAGCCGCGGACCGCACCTACGGCGACGCGACCATGCAGCTCGAAGCCGTGCGCCCGTACGACGACGATCCGAATCCGAGGAACGCACGATGACGACCCAGTCCGATACGAGCTATCAGGGGGGAGCGAATCCCCCCAGCAGTACCGTGGACCCCTCCGTGGGGCCGTCGGCCTCGACGGCTGTACACGAGCCGGTCGTGCCCGCCGCCTCCCCCGACTCCGGTGAGCCGAAGCAGCCCTTCGCGCGCCGCCTCTGGCGTGGCCGGCCCGAGGACCCGAGCTGGGCGCGCCCCGCGTTCCTCGGTCTGCTGGTCGTCACCGCGGTGCTGTACCTGTACAACCTGAGCGCCTCCGGCTACGCCAACTCCTTCTACTCCGCGGCGGTCCAGGCCGGCAGCGAGAGCTGGAAGGCCTTCTTCTTCGGCTCGCTGGACGCCTCCAACGCCATCACCGTCGACAAGCCCCCGGCCTCACTGTGGCCGATGGCGCTGTCGGTCAAGATCTTCGGCCTCAGCTCGTGGGCGATCCTCGTTCCCGAGGTGCTGATGGGCGTCGGCACGGTCGCCGTCCTGTACGCGGCCCTGCGCCGCCGCTTCAGCCCGGCAGCGGGCCTGATCGCGGGCGCCGTGCTCGCGCTCACCCCCGTCGCCGCGCTGATGTTCCGGTTCAACAACCCGGACGCGATCCTCGCGCTGCTCATGACCGTCACGGTCTACTGCGTGATCCGCGCCCTTGAGGACGGCCGTACGAAGTGGCTGGTCTGGGCGGGCGTCGCGGTCGGCTTCGCCTTCCTGTCGAAGACCCTCCAGGCCTTCCTGATCCTGCCGCCGCTCGCGATCCTGTACGCGGTCTGCGCGCCGGTGAAGCTGAAGAAGCGGTTCGTGCAGCTGGGCTGGTCGACGCTCGCGCTGCTCGTCTCCGGCGGCTGGTGGGTCGCGATCGTCGAGCTGTGGCCGGCGTCCTCGCGTCCCTACATCGGCGGCTCGCAGGACAACTCCTTCCTTGAACTGACCTTCGGCTACAACGGACTCGGCCGTATCAACGGCGAGGAGACCGGCAGTGTCGGCGGCGGAGGCGGCGCCGGTGGCACCGGGCAGTGGGGCGAGACCGGCTGGGACCGGATGTTCAACTCCGAGATCGGCAGCCAGATCTCGTGGCTGCTCCCGGCCGCGCTGATCCTGCTGGTCGCGGGCCTCGTCCTCACCCGCAAGGCCAAGCGGACCGACCTGACGCGCAGTTCGTTCCTCGCCTGGGGCGGCGCGCTGCTGATGACCACGCTGATCTTCAGCTACATGGCCGGCATCTTCCACCAGTACTACACGATCGCCCTGGCTCCCTACATCGCCGCGGTGGTCGGCATGGGCGCCACGGTGCTGTGGGAGGAGCGCTCGAAGCTCTGGGCCTCGCTCACCCTCGCCGCCTCGGTCACCGCGACTGCGGCCTGGGGTTACGTCCTCCTCAACCGCACCCCCGACTACCTGCCCTGGCTCAAGTGGCTGGTCCTCATCGGCGGTCTGGTCGGCGCCCTCGGCCTGATCTTCGTGGCCAAGCTGGGCCGCCAACTGGCGCTCGCGGCAGTTGCGTTGAGCTTCGTGGCCTCGGTCGCGGGTCCGACCGCGTACACCCTCAGCACGGTGAACACCGGGCACACCGGGTCCATCGTGACGGCCGGCCCGTCCGGCGCGAGCATGATGGGCGGCCGCGGTGGCGGCGGCGGTGGCATGGGCGGTGGCGGCGGCTTCCCGGGCGGCGGCGGCAACACGCAGCAGGGTGGCGGCAATGCCCAGCAGGGCGGCGGCATGGGCCAGCCCCCGACAGGTGGCACCGGCGGCGGCTTCCCCGGCGGCGGCACGAACGGCAACACCCAGCAGAACGGCCAGGGCGGTACGACCGGCGGCCGGACGGGCGAAGGCGGCATGGGCGGTGGCGGCGGCGCCGCGGGTCTGCTCAACGGCGCGACCGTCACCGACGAGGCGAAGGCGCTCCTCGAGAAGAACGCCGACGACTACACCTGGGCGGCCGCGGCCATCGGCGCCCAGAACTCCGCGAGCTACCAGCTCGCCACCGGTGACCCGGTGATGGCGATCGGCGGCTTCAACGGCACCGACCCGTCGCCGACGCTGGCCCAGTTCAAGGAGTACGTGGCCGACGGCAAGATCCACTACTTCATCTCCAGTGGAACCGGCGGCGGCATGGGCGGCAGCAGCGAAGGCACCTCCTCCCAGATCACCTCCTGGGTCGAGGCCAACTACACGAAGGTGACGGTCGGTTCGGCCACCTTCTACGACCTGACGCAGCCGACCAGCAGCAGCTGACGGTTTCCTCTCGGGGGCCTGACGGTTCCCTCTCAGGGGTCTGACGGTTCCTTCTCAGGGCGGTGGCCCGGGGCATTCGCTCCGGGCCACCGCCCTTTCGTACGCCTGGAAAACAACCTTGTTGTACGCCGTACAGGAGCTGTTCTACGGTGTACAGCATGTCCCCCACCCAGACCACCACCGACACCCCCACCCAGGCCCACCAAGGACACCCCCAGCGCTGGCTCATCCTCGGTGTCATCTGCCTCGCCCAGCTCACCGTGCTGCTCGACAACACCGTGCTGAACGTCGCGATCCCCTCCCTCACCCGCGAACTCGGCGCGGGAACCGCCGACATCCAGTGGATGATCAACGCGTACTCCCTGGTGCAGTCCGGGCTGCTGCTCACGGCGGGCAGCGCGGCCGACCGCTACGGCCGCAAGAAGATGCTGGTCGCCGGACTCGTGCTGTTCGGGATCGGGTCGGTGGCGGCCGGACTCGCCGACTCCACGGGGCAGTTGATCGCCGCGCGGGCGGGCATGGGTGTCGGCGGCGCGCTGCTGCTGACGACCACGCTCGCCGTCGCGATGCAGATCTTCACCCCCGACGAGCAGCCGAAGGCGATCGGCGTCTGGAGCGCTGTCAACGCGCTCGGCTTCGCGACGGGGCCGCTCCTCGGCGGGTTCATGCTGGACCACTTCTGGTGGGGCGCGATCTTCCTGGTCAATCTGCCGGTGGTGGCGCTGGGGATAGTCGCGGTGGTGGCCCTCGTACCGGAGTCGAAAAACCCGCGCGGGGACCGTCCTGACCTGCTCGGCGCGCTGCTCTCCACGATCGGTATGAGCGCGCTCGTGTACGCGATCATCTCCGGGCCCGAGCACGGCTGGGCGTCGGGGCGGGTGATGGCCACCGCGGTGGGCGCGGTGGCGGTGCTCGCCCTCTTCGCCCACTGGGAGAGCCGGATCCCGTACCCGATGCTCGATCTGCACTTCTTCCGCGACCGGCGCTTCACGGGAGCCGTCGCGGGCGCGGTGCTCATCACCTTCGGCATGGGCGGGGCGCTGTTCCTGCTGACCCAGCACCTCCAATTCGTCCTGGGATACGGGCCCTTGGAGGCCGGGCTGCGAACCGCGCCGCTCGCGCTCGCCGTCGTCGCCCTGAACTTCTCCGGCCTGTCGGCGAAGTGGACGGCGAAGCTCGGTACGCCGGTGTCGATCGCGCTCGGCATGGTGCTGATGTCGGGCGGGCTCGTCTCGATCGCGACGCTCACCGCGTACGGGTACGGCGGCACGCTGCTCGGGCTGCTGCTGATCGGCGTGGGGTGCGCCATCGCCAACCCCGCCATGGCGCACGCCATCATGAGCGCCATCCCCCGGGAGAAGGCGGGCGTCGGCGCGGGCATCAACGGCACGCTGGCCGAGTTCGGCAACGGCCTCGGCGTGGCCGTGCTCGGCGCGGTCCTCAACTCCCGTTTCGCGGCGCTCATTCCGGTGGCGGCGAGCTCACTGCCCGCGGCGCTCGCGTCCGCCGGCTCTGCGGACGAGCGGGGGCGGATCACCGACGCGTTCTCGTCGGGGCTCGAGACCAGCCAGCTGGTGGGTGCGGTCGCCGTACTTCTCGGGGGGCTGCTGGCGGCGGCGTTGCTGCGGCGGGCCGAGCGGGAAGACTCCGCGGTGGCGGTGTCCGCGTAACGCGGAGTGCTGGTGTCCGTCTGACGCACGATTAGCATCATTCGAGAAGGGCGGACCGGTGAATTCCGGGCCCACTCTCTTGAAGTACCGAGTTCCGAGGAAGGTGCGCCATGGTGAGGGCAGCCGACAGGGCCGAGCGGCCGGCGCGGACCAGTGTCTGGCTGGAGGGCAAGGCCGCCCGGGGCGGTTCGGCCCGGGGCGGCGGGCAGCCGTCGGGGCTCGACCGGGGCCGGATCACCGAGGTCACGGTGCGGCTGCTCGACGCGGAGGGGATGGCGAAGTTCTCCATGCGCCGGCTGGCCGCCGAGCTGAACGTCACCGCGATGTCCGTGTACTGGTACGTCGACACCAAGGACGACCTGCTCGAACTCGCCCTCGACGCGGTCTTCGGCGAACTGGAGCTGCCGGACGCGGAGTCGGGTGAGGACTGGCGCGACCAGCTGCGCTTTCTCGCCGGCGGCTACCGGGCCCTGCTGGTGCGCCACCCCTGGGTGTCCCCGCTCAGCGGCACCTTCCTGAACATCGGCCCGCACTCGATGGCCTTCTCGCTCCGCGTCCATGAGGTGATCCGCAGGACGGGCCTGCCCCCGCACGGACAGATGGGCGCCCTCTCGGCGGTCTTCCAGTTCGTCTACGGCTTCGGCACGATCGAGGGCCACTTCGTGCAGCGGTGCGCTTCCGCGGGGATGAGCCAGGACGAGTACTACCGCCAGGCCATGAGCACGATCGGCGAACAGCCCCAGTTCGCCGCGCACGTCGCCAGCTCCGCGGACCTGCTGGAGGCCCGCGGCGGCGACACGGTCGAGGAAATGCGCGAGCGAGACTTCACCTTCGCCCTGGAGACACTGATCGCGGGCATCGAGACGATGGTGCAGCGGGGCTGAGGACTGGGTTTTCGCCCCCTCCGCCCCTACCCGTCCCGCACCAGCCTTTCGGCTGCGGGTGTGTGGGGGCTTGTCGCGCAGTTCCCCGCGCCCCTAAAGGGGCGCGGGGAACTGCGCAGTCTTTTAGCGGGGTCTGGGGGCGCAGCCCCCAGGAACGGGACGGGTAGGGGCGGAGGGGGCGAGTAAACGCTCCTACTCCTGCGGAGCCAACCGCGCCGGGAACCCCCCGGTGGCGACCGGCCCCCACCTCTCCGGCGTGACCCGGATGATCGACTTCCCCTGCTTGAGCATCGCCTCGCGATACTCGTCCCAGTCCGGATGCTCACCCGCGATGTTCCGGTAGTACTCGACGAGCGGCTCGACGGAGTCGGGCGAGTCGATCACCTCGGCGTAGCCGTCGATCTGGACCCACGGCCCGTTCCACTCGTCGCTCAGCACGATCAGGCTGACCCGCTCGTCCCGCTTGGCGTTGCGGGTCTTGGCGCGCTCCGGGTACGTCGAGACGACGATGCGGCCGGAGTCGTCGACCCCGCAGGTCAGCGGGGATCCCTGCGGGCTCCCGTCGGTGCGGCGGGTGAGCAGGATGGCGCGGTGCCGGGGACGTACGAAGTCCAGCAGTTCGTCGCGGGAGACAGAGGTGTTCGTCGCGGTGTTCGGTGCCATGGCTCGCAGCCTAGGGCCTGTGACGGCCACCTGCCTGTCCCTGCCGTTCCTACGCCTGTGGGAGTGTTTCGCCCTGCACGGCCTGGATGTCGAGTTCCACCTTCAGCGTCGTGCCGATGGCGGCGATGCCCGCCTGGACGACCTGGTTGTAGTTCATCGCGAAGTCCTCGCGGTGCAGGTCGGCGGTGGCGCGGAAGGCGGCGCGGGTGCCGCCCCAGGGGTCGGCGCCGGTGCCGAGGTAGGCCAGGTTCAGGTCGACCGGGCGTACGACGCCGTGCATGGTCAGTTCGCCGTGGACGGTCCAGCGGTCGGAGCCCGCGGGGGTGAGGCCCGTCGAGTTGTAGGTGATCTCGGGATACCTGACGACGTCCAGGAAGTCCGGGGACTTCAGGTGTTCGTCGCGCATCGCGTTGCCGGTGTCGATGGAGGACGCGTCGATCACGGCCTCGACGCGGGACTTGGCCGTCTCGTCCGGGGCGATCTCGATCCGGCCCCGGAATCCGGTGAAACGGCCGTGCACGCTGGAGATGCCCAGGTGCTGGGCCACGGCTCCGACGGACGAGTGTGCGGGGTCGATGGTCCAGGGGCCGGGCGGCGGCAGTTCGGTGCCGCCCTGGCGGGCGAGGGTCACATTGCCGGCATCGGCCCGTCCGCTCGCCGTGACGATGGCGCTGGAGGCCGCGGGTGCGTATCCGACCGCCGTGACGATCACTGTGTACGCGCCGGGAGCGAGCGGGGTCGTGTCGCGCACGGCTCCTTCGGTGTCCGCCTCGGCACGCAGCACCTGTGCGCCGGTCATGTCGGTCAGCGTGACGACCGCGTGCGACACGGCCCATCCGTCCCGCGTACGAATCCTTGCGGTCAGTCCCATCCCGTTTTCTCCCTGCGAATTACCAAAAACAACTGCGAGTCGGTCAAAAAAGAGACCGGCCCGTGAGGGCGCGCCTCCGCTCAGAGCGCGCGCCCCACGGGCCGGGGTCCGGTTACTCGCCGGGGTGGGCGAGTTCGATGTCGTGGGCGTCGACGCCGCGGCCGTTGACGGTGAGCGCGGTGGCCACCGGCGGGTAACCCGTCGCGATGACCGTGTACTCGCCGCTGTCCAGGTCGGTGAAGGCGTACGCCCCGTCCGTGCCGGTCCTGGCGGTGCCGACCACGTTCCCGGCCGCGTCGACCAGCGTGACCCGCGCGTCGCCGAGCGGCCCGCCCGGTGCCCGTACGACACCCTGGACCAGGGCGCCCGAGGCGAGTTCGACCTCGACCCGGGTCACCCCGGTGCCGCCGACCTCGACGGGCAGGGCGACGGGCCGGTGCCCGGCGGCGTTGACCGCGACGGTCACCGAACCGGGGATCAGCTCGGCGAACGTGAACTCGCCCTGCTCACCGGTGGTTCCGGTGGCCAGCACGTCACCGCGCACGTCGGTCACGATGACCATGGCGTCCTTGACCGGGGTCCCGCCCTCGGAGGCCCGCACGACACCGCTCAGCCCGCTTGTGCCGCTCAGCAGGATGTCGTACGTGACCGGCTCGTCGTTCACGAGGACCGTCGAGGCCTGCGGCTGGAAACCGTCGGCGGAGGCGATCAGTACGTAACTGCCCACGCCGGGCGCGTCGACGGCGTAGGAGCCGTCGGCCTGCGCGACCGAGCGGCCCAGCTGCCGTCCCGCGAGCGAGATCAGCGTGACCGCGGCCTGCGGCACGGGCGCGCTTTCGGCGCCGCGGACGTGCCCGCGTACCGGAATACCGCTGGACATGGGGGTGCTCTCCCTCTCTGCGGCGACTGCCGCGACTGCCGCGACTGGTGCGGCCGCAAGCTGCTGGGTGGCTTCGGGGCTCGCCTCAGGCTGTGTGACGGCCCAGCTCGGGACCTTCTCTTCAGAGGCCGGAGCCTCCGCCTCGGCGGCCTGAGCCAGCGCGCCCGAGGTCCGCAGCGGGACCTCCTTGATGAACAGCATCACGAGGAAGGCGAGCAGGGCCGTGCAGGCGGCGATCAGGAAGACGTCCGCGATGCCGTGGCCGTACGCGCTCTCCATCACGGTGCGCAGCGGGCCAGGCAGCGTGTCCATGTCCGGGATGCTGCTGTCCGAGCCGGAACTGGCCGCGGCCGCTGCGTACTTGGGGTCGAGGCCCGCCAGGCCGTCCGTGGCGTAGTGGCTGATCCGGTTGGCCATCACCGCGCCCAGCGCGGAGACGCCGATCGCGCCGCCGAGGGAACGGAAGAACGTCACCGTGGAGCTGGCCGAGCCGAGGTCGGCCGGCGCCACCTGGTTCTGTGTGGACAGCACCAGGTTCTGCATGGTCATGCCGACGCCGAGGCCGAGGAGCGCCATGTAGACGGCGACGTGCCAGTAGGGCGTGTCGTACCGGATGGTGCCCAGCAGGCCAAGGCCCGCGGTGATCAGGACGCCGCCGCTGACCAGCCAGGCCTTCCACCTGCCGGTCTTGGTGATGATCTGGCCGGAGACGGTGGAGGCGACGAACAGGCCGCCGATCATCGGGATGGTCATGACGCCGGACATCGTCGGCGACTTGTCCCGGGCCAGCTGGAAGTACTGGCTGAAGAACACCGTGCCCGCGAACATCGCGACACCCACGAAGAGCGAGGCGAGGGAGGAAAGGGTGATGGTGCGATTGCGGAACAGCCGCAGCGGGATGATCGGCTCGCTCGCCCTGGACTCGACGAGCACGAACAGCAGACCGAGCACGATCGAGCCGCCGACCATCGCGTACGTCTGCCACGACACCCAGTCGTACTTGTCACCGGCGAAGGTGACCCAGACAAGGAGCAGCGAGACCGCGGCGGAGATGAAGAACGCGCCGCCCCAGTCGACCTTCACGTCACGCTTCACGACGGGCAGGTGCAGGGTCTTCTGCAGCACGATCAGCGCGATGACCGCGAACGGCACACCGACGTAGAAGCACCAGCGCCAGCCGAGCCACGAGGTGTCCGTGATGACACCGCCGAGCAGCGGGCCGCCGACGGTCGCGACCGCGAACGTCGCGCCGAGGTAGCCGGAGTAACGCCCGCGCTCACGCGGGGAGATCATCGCGGCCATCACGATCTGCGCCAGGGCGGACAGACCGCCGACGCCGATGCCCTGGACCACCCGGCAGGCGATGAGCATGCCGGGGTTCTGGGACAGACCCGCGGCGGCCGATCCCAGCACATAGATGACGAGGGCTATCTGTACGAGCGCCTTCTTGCTGTACAGGTCGGAGAGCTTGCCCCACAGGGGCGTGGTCGCGGTCATGGCCAGCAGCGAGGCGGTGACGACCCAGGTGTAGGCGGACTGGCCGCCGCCCAGATCGCCGATGATCTCGGGCAGGGCATTGGTGACGATCGTCGACGACAGGATCGCGACGAACATGCCGAGCAGCAGACCGGAGAGCGCCTCCATGATCTGCCGGTGCGTCATCGGAGCACCGTCGGAGGATCCGGAGGACCCACCTCCGTGCTTGGCGTGTGCCCGCACACCGGCTGGTGTGGTCGTTGCCATGGGCTTCCTTCTCTTACGTACGGATTCGTGCATACGGGTGCGTATATGGCCGATGCGTATCTGCCGGATTCGTGTATGCGGATTCGTACTTACGCGGGTGTACGGGTGGTCAGTTCTGTCGCATACGAGTGCGGGTGAGGGGGCCGATGAGGGGCGGCCGTACGGCACTCGCCGAAGCTCTCGCGCAGCCGGGTCATGAGCCGGGTGAGCTGTCCGACCTCGTCGTCGGACCAGTCGCTCAGGCGGTCGGCGAGGAGCCGTGACGTGCGCCGGGAGAGCTCGTCGAGCTGCTCATGGCCCGCGGCGGTGAGGCGCAGGATGCGCGAGCGCTTGTCGGCCGGGTCGGGGGACCGTTCGATCCAGCCCCGGTCCGCGACGTGCGCGACGTGCCGGCTGGTCACCGACATGTCCACGGAGAGCAGCTCGGCGAGCCTGCTCATCCGCATCTCGCCGTACCGGCCGAGCAGCGTCAGCACGGCGGCCGAGCCGCCGGGGCATTCGGGCGGCAGGATCCGCCCCATGTCCCTCTTCACGGCACCGATGGCAGAGAGCTGACGAGCCAACTCCTCGTACTGCGCCTGCTCCGCCATCACACCTCCCGCATTCGTTGCTTAGGGCAACCATAAATATGTTGGTTGCCGCAGGCAAACTAAATCGGGGGTAAGGGGCTAAAAACTTGGCAAAGGCAAGTATTGGCGAACGTAAACTCGCAGGTCGGGAGGGTGGTCCCGGCCCCCGCGTGAGCTGTTCGGATCGCAGCGGAGGTCCCGGGGCGCAACCCCCGCACTTGGGCAACCGTCCCGCGTTCGCTAGTGTCCTGGCCCATGGCAAACACCCAGGGCCCCGAGGGCAACTACGACCCCGCGGGAAGCACCCAGATGTTCCGCGCATTCGTCGACGAGGCCCCCCAGGGCCGGCAACAGCAGCAGGTGGCCGCCCAGGCGGGTCCCCGCATCGGCCTGATCATCGGCGTCGTCCTCGCCGTGGTGGTTGTCGCGGCGGTGGCCTGGCTCGCACTTGGCAAGTAGCACGAGGGTCCACCGAGAGGCGCCGCGGCCACTTCCACCGGGGGCCGCGGCTCCCCCATGCCGGGCCGCAGCAGCTGCATCCGCCGGACTGCGGCAGCTACATCCACCGGACTTCGGCTACTTCCACTGGACGGCGACGTCCCGTGTCTCGATGTGCATGCCCAGCGGTACGCGCCACGCGTCGACGCACACCGTCCAGGTCTTCGTCCGCTCGGCGCCCGCGGCGATCGGCACGGGCAGCTCCTCGGCGGACTCGATCGTCGCCCAGTCGATCCCGAGCGCCCCGATGATGTGCGTCCCAAAGGTCACCGTGCCCGAACGCACCGCCGTACCCCCGGTGTTGCGGAAGACGACGGTCACCCGCTCACACCACCGCTGATCGGCGCTCTCGCGCTCGGGGGTGCCTACGGTGAGCGCGGCGGGCCCGGGTTCCACGGGGGTCTCAGGGGGTGCGCTGGTCGCCGTACCCGAGTCCGAGCCCGAACTCCCGCCCGTACTCCCGCCCGTACTCCCAGAGTCCACATCGCCCGGTGAAGTCGTACGTCCGCCACCGGGACCACCGGTCGAAGCCGCCGGCCCGCCGCTCCCACCGCTTGGAGTGGACGCGGCGACCGAAGTCCCGCTCCCCGCCGCACCCTTGGACGCCGAGAGCTTCTCCAGAGGGACCAACTCCACGTCCCCCGTGGGCGCCACGGCCGGGCCGGACGCGGGGCGCTGCACGGCGACGTAACCGCCCCCGCCGCCCCCGGCGCCACAGGCGACGAGCACGCCCCCCAGACACACAACAGCCGCCGAGGCACCCGCGAGGGCACCTCGGCGACCACGTATCGACTGTCGGCGCATCGCGTCAGTGTGGCTGACGCTCCGTCAAATATGAACCCTCGGGCCGCCGCTGAACACTTCCCTCTGCCGGATCCCTCAGTCGGAGATGAGTCCTTCGCGCAGCTGCGTGAGCGTCCGCGTCAGGAGCCGGGAGACGTGCATCTGCGAGATGCCGACCTCCTCGCCGATCTGCGACTGGGTCATGTTCGCGAAGAAGCGGAGCATGATGATCCGGCGCTCGCGGGGCGGGAGTTTGGCGAGCAGCGGCTTGAGGGACTCGCGGTACTCGACGCCCTCCAGGGCGGTGTCCTCGTAGCCGAGGCGGTCCGCGAGGGAGCCCTCTCCGCCGTCGTCCTCGGGGGCGGGCGAGTCGAGGGACGACGCCGTGTACGCGTTGCCGACCGCGAGGCCGTCGACGACGTCTTCCTCGGACACGCCGAGCGCGACGGCGAGTTCGGCGACCGTCGGGGAGCGGTCGAGCCTCTGCGAGAGCTCGTCGCTGGTCTTGGTGAGGGCGAGCCGCAGCTCCTGGAGCCGGCGCGGGACGCGCACCGACCAGGACGTGTCGCGGAAGAACCGCTTGATCTCGCCGACGATCGTCGGCATCGCGAACGTCGGGAACTCCACGCCGCGTTCGCAGTCGAAGCGGTCGATCGCCTTGATCAGGCCGATCGTGCCGACCTGGACGATGTCCTCCATCGGCTCGTTGCGGGAGCGGAAGCGGGCCGCCGCGTACCGGACGAGCGGGAGGTTGAGTTCGATGAGGGTGTCCCGGACATAGCCGCGCTCGGGGCTGTTCTCACCCAGTGCGGCGAGCCGCAGGAACAGGGAGCGGGACAGGGTGCGGGTGTCGATGGCTCCCGAGGTGACGGGTGCCCGGACGGCCTCGGCGGCCGGGACGGCCGGAGCGGCATCGGGGGCCGGAAGGGCCGGGACATCGTGAAGCGCGTCGGGCGCCGGTTCGCTCTTCGTGAGCGTGAGCACCTTCGAGCTGCCCTGGTCTGCGGACATGCCACCCCCTTTGGGTCGCGGACGGTCGCGGCGGACGCTCCCGTCGGAGGAACGCAGCCTCCACCTGAATACCGGAGGCGAGGCCGCGGCAAACGCTCTAGCCGCAGAATGTCACATGTCGGCAACACGCTGAAGTGACATGTCGACACAGAGGGGGTGAATAGGCCCTGGATAGAGGGGGTCTGACAGTTTTTCAGCGCCGAACAGCCGGAAAAGACGCCGGTGAGCGATTAGCTCTTACCGGTTACGCCTCGATCCTGTTTGCGGATCGAAGACGCGCGAAGCTACGGGCAAGCAGCCTTGACACATGCATCTGGGAGACTCCCAGTTCCGCGCTGATCTGTGACTGCGTCAAATTGCTGTAGTAGCGCAGCAGCAGGATTCGCTGTTCGCGCTCGGGCAGTTGTACGAGGAGGTGGCGTACGAGGTCGCGGTGTTCGACCCCGTCGAGGGCCGGGTCTTCGTAGCCGAGCCGGTCGAGCAGTCCGGGCAGCCCGTCACCCTCCTGGGCGGCTTCGAGGGAGGTCGCGTGGTACGAGCGTCCGGCCTCGATGCAGGACAGCACCTCCTCCTCGGAGATCCGCAGCCGCTCGGCGATCTCGGCGGTGGTGGGCGAACGCCCGAAGGCCGTGGTGAGGTCCTCCGTCGCGCTGTTCACCTGCACCCACAGCTCGTGCAGCCGACGCGGTACGTGGACGGTGCGCACGTTGTCGCGGAAGTACCGCTTGATCTCCCCGACCACGGTCGGCATCGCGAAGGTCGGGAACTGCACGCCGCGGTCCGGGTCGAAGCGGTCGATCGCGTTGATCAGCCCGATCGTGCCTACCTGGACGACGTCCTCCATCGGCTCGTTGCGGCTGCGGAAGCGGGCGGCGGCGTACCGGACGAGCGGGAGGTTGGCCTCGATGAGCGCGCCGCGCACGCGGTTGTGCTCCTTGGTGCCCGCCTGGAGCCCCTTGAGCTGGCCGAAGAGCACCTGCGTGAGGGCCCGGGTGTCGGCACCGCGGCGCCGTTCCGGGGCGACTTCCTGGGGCGGGTCCTGCACGACCACGACTTCTTGCGGCGGTGTCTGCGGGAGTGCCTGAGGCGGCGCCTGCAGGGGTGCCTGGAGGTGGGCTTGGGGCTGGTCTTGCGGCTGGGCCTGGGGCGGTGCTTGCGGAAGTGCCTGTAGCGGGGCTTGGGGCGGTGCTTGAGGCGCAGTACTGGCCGGCACGGTCAACTCCACCTCTATGATCCGTCAGATCCATCAACTCATCCGTCAAAAGCGGTCATAGCATCACAAGACATGTGCACTGTGTGCAAGCACCGCATAACGCCGTGTTGAACGAGATTTAGGGAGAGTTGGGGCATAGGACGCAAAAGAGCCCCTCGCCGGTTGCGGCGAGAGGCTCGGGGGCGCTACGGCTCAGAACGGATAGTCGGCGATCACCCAGGTCGCGAACTCACGCCACAGCGCGACGCCCGCCTGGTGCGCCGGGTGCTCCAAGTACCGCTTCAGCGCCTCGGTGTCGTCGACGGCGGAGTTGATCGCGAAGTCGTACGCGATGGGTCGGTCGGTGATGTTCCAGTCGCATTCCCAGAAGCGCAGCTCCGGGATCTGCTCGCCCAGCGCACGGAAGGCGGCGACGCCCTCGACGACGCGCGGGTCGTCACGCTCGACGCCCTCATTGAGCTTCAAGAGGACCAGATGGCGGATCACGGGCACTCCCTGGTGGCGCGGTGGTTCAGTTCTGGGCCCCGTCGGCGATCCACGACATGAAGTCGCCGATGCCCCGAGCTGCGTTCGATATGCCCTCGAACCCTATCTGGACGTAGTCGGCCGCCTTGGCCGGATCCGTGATGATCACGTAGACCACGAAGACCACGAGTACATAGACGCCTATCTTCTTTGAATTCACCGCCATCGCGGCCTCCCCTGTGATTGCTGCGCCCGGTGGGCGGCCGCCTGTTGACGGCGGCGAGTGTAACCTTCACGCCCCCTTTAAGGACCAACGGCCCGCTGGTCGAGGCCTTTTGCCGGGCCCTGCGGGCGCCCCGGGGGCGCACGATGGACAGTGCGCCCCGGCGGATCCGACAGGAGACCGCGGGGCCGGGACGGACCCCACTGCGGGGTCCACGCCGCAGGCTTCCCCCGAGACAGCGGCGCGGACCCGAGGGTCCCTCCCCATCGGGGGAGCGGCTTGCCCCCGAAAGCCGCTTCCCCCGGCCACTTCCTCCGTCATTTCCTCCCACGCACGCACGAAGGGCCCCGTCTCTCGACGGGGCCCTTCTCAAGCGGTAGCGGAGGGATTTGAACCCTCGGTGACTTGCGCCACACTCGCTTTCGAGGCGAGCTCCTTCGGCCGCTCGGACACGCTACCGAGAGAGACCTTACCCCAAGGTGGGGCGTGGTCAGAAATCCGTTTCCCGTACTCCCGGGACTCGGCGGGCACGGTCGGCGGGCAGGGTCAGCGGGCGCGGAAGAAGTCGGTGAGGACGCGCGCGCAGTCGTCCGCGAGGACGCCCTCGATCACCTCGGGCCGGTGGTTGAGACGGCGGTCGCGTACGAGGTCCCAGAGGGAGCCGGCCGCGCCCGCCTTCTCGTCGCGGGCGCCGTAGACCACCCGGTCCACCCGGGACTGCACGAGCGCGCCCGCGCACATGATGCAGGGCTCCAGGGTGACGACGAGCGTGCACCCGGACAGCCGCCACTCGCCCAGCTTGGCGGCGGCCCTGCGGAGCGCGAGAACCTCGGCGTGCGCCGTCGGATCGCCGGTCGCCTCGCGCTCGTTGTGCCCGGTCGCGAGCACCGTCGTACCGTCCGTGGACAGCACGACGGCGCCGACGGGAACATCCCCGCCCCGGACAGCCAGCTGGGCCTCGTCCAGGGCGAGCCGCATCGCGGCCCGCCAGCGGTCGCGTACCGGATCGGGTTGTGGAGTTTCCTTGGCTGTGCTCACCCGGGGAACCTAGCGGAGGAACCTAACGGACGGTCTCAAGGACCTCAGCCGCTCCCAGGGCGTCGGCGATCGTGCTGAGCGCGTCGCCTTCGTCCAGGGCGAGCAGTTCCTTCTCGCTCACACCGAGGTCGGCGAGGATGTCGCGGTCCCCGACGGGGCTGTGCGACACGGCCTCGCCGGAGGCGGCGGCTTCCTCGTCCTCCTCGTCGGAGTCCTCGGGTTCACCGTCCTCCGTGCCGTCCAGGTCCAGGGAGTCGAGGTCGGCGACATCGTCGTCGCCGGGCTCCCTTCCGAGCAGCTCGTCGGTGAGCAGGATCTCGCCGTACGAACTGCGGGCAGCCGCGGCGGCGTCCGAGACGTAGATACGAGGGTCCTCCTCGCCGTCCAGGCGGAGGACGCCGAACCACGCGTCCTCCTGCTCGATGAGTACGAGTACCGTGTCGGCCTCCTCCGAGGCTTCACGGGCCAGATCCGTCAGATCCGACAGGGTCTCCACATCGTCCAGCTCTGTGTCGCTCGCTTCCCACCCGTCTTCGGTGCGCGCGAGCAGTGCGGCGAAGTACACCGTGACTCTCCCACTGTCATAGGCGTGCCGGTTGGGGGTCCCCCCGGCGGAGGCTGTGGGCGGGGAGCGTTTCTCCGAGCCCCACCCACTCGGAATCGTGGCAGAAACAGAGCCTTCAGGGGACGTCTTCGGCCTGCTGTGTCTGCCTCTTTTGATCGCTAACAGCGGATCGTACGCGGCCGTCGGCACCACGTACGCACCTCCCCGCCTCACGGCGTGGGCGGCGCGCGGGCGGGTTACCTGCGGATGTCGCGCACCCGCACGGCGTGGCTGCCGGTGAATGGTGCGCAAGCACATGGTGCGGCTGCCGGTGAAGGGCGCGCAAGCACCTTGCGGGGCCCTCGGCGGATGCTGTGCGCGCGTGGCCGGTGGCTACCGGCTACCAGCGGAACGTGCGCATGCGCATGGCGTGGCGCAGGCGCGCGGTCTTGGCGCGGCGGGGCTGGACGCGGTCGCGCAGTTCGCGCGCCTCGGCCAGGTCGCGGAGGAACTGGGCGCGGCGCCTGCGGCGCTCGGCGTCCGTCTCCGGCCGCTCGGGAAACTCCTCTTCCACGTCTCGCACAGGCACACCACCCAAGGTCCGTCCCTCCCACTTTCCCCCTGATGAGCGGTTTGATGCCAGCGGACGGGTGACGGGGAACGCCGGACCGTACCCGGCGGGACAGTGGCGGGCGCCCGGAGCCCGGTTACTGTTGTGGACATGCGTCTCCACGTCGTCGACCACCCCCTGGTCGCCCATAAGCTCACCACTCTGCGCGACCTTCGCACCGACTCCGCGACCTTCCGGCGGCTCGCCGACGAGCTGGTCACCCTGCTCGCCTACGAGGCCACCCGGGACGTGCGCACGGAGCAGGTCGACATCGTGACCCCGGTCTCCCCGACCACCGGCGTCAAGCTCTCCTACCCGCGCCCCCTCGTCGTCCCGATCCTGCGGGCGGGCCTCGGCATGCTCGACGGCATGGTGCGGCTGCTGCCGACCGCCGAGGTGGGCTTCCTGGGCATGGTGCGCGACGAGGAGACGCTCCAGGCGTCCACGTACGCGACCCGCATGCCGGACGACCTCTCCGGCCGCCAGGTGTACGTCCTCGACCCGATGCTGGCCACCGGCGGCACCCTCGTCGCGGCGATCCACGAGCTGATCAAGCGCGGCGCCGACGACGTCACCGCCGTGGTGCTCCTCGCCGCCCCCGAGGGCGTCGAGCTCATGGAGCGCGAGCTGGCGGGCACGCCGGTGACGGTCGTGACCGCGTCGGTGGATGAGCGGCTCAACGAGCACGGCTACATCGTGCCGGGCCTCGGGGACGCGGGGGACCGGATGTACGGGGCTGCCGAGTAGGGACGTACGGGCTTACGTACGTAGGCACCTACGGGCCTACGTACGCAGGGACTTCAGCAGCTGTTCTTCGTGGCGGAGGGCGTCGGCTGGGGCTGGGCCAGGACGGCCAGCGCCTTGGCGGCGTCCTCCTTCGTTGTCAGGTTCTTGAAGCCGGTGCCGATGATCAGGTCGACCTGGTCGGCCTTCGCGCGGCCGTCGGTCTTCAGCTGGGCGCCGGAGAGCTGGGTGTTGAGCACCGGCAGCGCGGCCTGGGCGGCCGTCTTCGCGCCGAGCAGTATCCCCGCGCCCTCGACCTTCTTGTCGTACGTGTCCGTCGCGTTGCCCACGTCGCCGATCCGGAAGCCACGTTTCTTCAGCTCGTCGGCGGTCTCCTTGGCGAGCCCGCTGCGGGGCGTGGCGTTGAAGACGTTGACGGTGATCTGGCCGGGCTTGGGGAGGGCCTTGGCCTTGGCTGCGGTGGAGGTCGTCGACGTCGCGGAAGCGGTGGCCGAAGGGCTTGCCTTCGACGTGCAGTCCGCCTTCGGGCCCGCCGCCGCGGCCTTGTCGCCGCCGCCCGTGAAGACGTCGATGAGCTGGAGGGTTCCCCACCCGATCAGCCCGAGCGCGGTGACGGAGGCGAGGACCAGGAACGCGAGCCTGCGACGCCCCCGGGGTCGGCGCATCCGCGGGTATTTGTCCCCCGTGATCCGGTACTGGCCGCCCATGCCAGGGGGAGTGAGCATGCTCATGGGCGCAGCGTAGTGCGCCGCGGCGACGATAACTACTAGATGATCATTGTCCCGCGCTCAGTCCAACCCGAAAGGGTCAACAAAGCGGTGCCGGACCGGGTGCCGGTTCCGATTCGGTCCGGTTGTCCGTCCCGATTCGGGCCGGGTGCCGGGCCGGGTGTCAGCCCAGTTCCAGGACGCGCGCGTGCAGCACCTGGCGCTGCTGGAGCGCCGCGCGGACGGCGCGGTGCAGGCCGTCCTCCAGGTACAGGTCGCCCTGCCACTTCACGACGTGCGCGAAGAGGTCGCCGTAGAACGTGGAGTCCTCGGCGAGCAGCGTTTCCAGGTCGAGCTGGCCCTTGGTCGTCACCAGCTGATCGAGGCGGACCGGGCGCGGCGCGACATCCGCCCACTGCCGGGTGCTTTCCCGGCCGTGGTCGGGGTACGGCCGGCCGTTTCCGATGCGCTTGAAGATCACACGGAAAGCCTACCGGTCAAGACGTTCCGGGCGCAGCCTTGGCGGCGGAGTGCGACGCTGGAAAAGACGCCTTAAATCAGGGCAAACCGGGAACAGGGGCCTGATATGAGTGACAGCGAGACCGTACCTGCGGCCACTGCCGGGACCACGTCCGCGGCCGCCGCTGCTCAGACGGCGGGGAGCGCTCCCGCGACGGGCGGCAACTCCCCCGAGGTGATCGGCAGCGCCGTCGCTCTCCCCAAGGAAGTCCTGGAGATCGCCTCCGGGTATGCCTTCTCGGGGCCCGCCCTCGATCTCGGTGCCCTGCTCTGGGACGCGCGGTGCCTGCCGGACGTACAGATCCGCATCCCGCTTCCGATGCTGAACCGGCACGGTCTCGTCGCCGGCGCCACCGGTACCGGCAAGACCAAGACCCTCCAGCTCGTCGCCGAGCAGCTGTCGGCGCAGGGTGTGCCCGTTTTTCTCGCCGACATCAAGGGCGATGTCTCCGGGATCTCCGCGCCCGGTGTCCCGAACGACAAGGTTCAGGGGCGGGCCGCCGATGTGCATCAGGAGTGGGTGGCGACCGGGTTTCCGAGTGAGTTCTATGCGCTTGGAGGGATGGGGCACGGCATCCCCGTACGGGCCACGATCACGAGCTTCGGGCCGGTGCTGCTTTCCAAGGTGCTCCAGCTGAACCAGACCCAGGAGCAGTCGCTCGGGCTGATCTTCCATTACGCCGACCAGAAGGGCCTGGAGCTCGTCGATCTGAAGGACCTTCGCGCGGTCGTCACCTTTCTGACCTCGGACGAGGGCAAGGCGGAGCTGAAGGGGATCGGCGGGCTCTCGACCGCGACGGCGGGGGTGATCCTGCGGTCCCTCACCGCCTTCGAGGCGCAGGGCATGAGCCCCTTCTTCGGGGAGCCGGAGTTCAACACGGGTGAGCTGTTGCGGGTGGCGGGGGACGGGCGGGGTGTTGTGTCCGTGCTGGAGCTGCCTGAGGTGCAGGACAAGCCGCAGCTCTTCTCGACGTTTTTGATGTGGCTGCTTGCCGATCTGTTTCACGACCTTCCTGAGGTCGGCGACTCCGAGAAGCCGAAGCTCGTGTTCTTTTTCGACGAGGCCCACCTTCTTTTCAACGATGCGTCGAAGGCCTTCCTGGACTCCATCACGCAGACCGTCCGCCTCATTCGCTCGAAAGGGGTCGGCGTCTTCTTCGTGACGCAGACCCCGAAGGACGTCCCCGCCGATGTTCTCGGCCAGCTCGGCAACCGCGTCCAGCACGCGTTGCGGGCCTTCACACCGGACGACCAGAAGGCGCTGAAGGCCACGGTGAAGACCTTCCCGAATTCGCCGTACGACCTTGAGGAGGTCCTCACCGGGCTCGGCACCGGCGAGGCCGTGATCACCGTACTGAGCGAGAAGGGTGCGCCCACGCCGGTCGCGGTGACTCGGCTGCGGGCGCCGGAGTCGCTGATGGGGCCCGTCGACGCGGGGGCGCTCGACGCGGCCGTGAAGGGGTCGTCGTTGTACGGGCGGTATGCGCAGGCGGTGGATCGTGAGTCCGCGTACGAGAAGCTCACGGTGGCGGAGGCTGCGCGTGCGTCTGCGGCGGCGGGGCAGTCTGCCTCGCGTGAGCCGGCGGCTCCCGGAGCCGCGTCGGCGCCCGCCAAGGGGCGGGGTAAGGCTCCCAAGGAGGATGCCTCCGTTGTCGAGCAGGTCGTTGGCAGCGGCATGTTCAAGTCGCTTGCGCGGTCGGTGGGGACGCAGATCGGGCGGGAGATCACTCGGTCGTTGTTCGGGACGGCTCGGCGTAAGCGGTAGGGCTGCCGGCCCGGGTCGCCGTGCGGGGTGGCCGCCCCGGGAGGGCGGCCACCTTTCTGGTTAGTCGGTTCCGGTCTTCTTCGGGGCAGGAACCTCGGAACTCAGTGGTTTCTGGTCGGCCGGGCCTCGGCGGGGTTCCGGCTTGGGTGCGTTGCGTACGGCGTCTGCGCGCAGCAGGGCGCGCAGGACCGCGTACGGGTCCTTGGGCATGGGGGTGTCCTTGTGGTCGCTGGTGAGTTACGGGTCCGGAGGCCGGGTCCGTCAGCAGCGCAGGACCATGCAGCGCAGCGCGTGCAGGGTGGGCGAGGGGGTCGGCGGGGCGGGTGCGGGGGCGGTGTGCGGCCTCGGGTCCGGGTGCTCCGACCTGGCACGGGGTGCTGGGCGCAGGGGGGTTACGGGGCGGTGTCCCTGGCGGGCGGGTGGGCGCAGGGCCGTGTCGAGTACGTCGTGTTCGGTGGCCGGGGCCTCCGTGGTGACCGTGGTGGGGGTCGCGGTGAGCGCGGCGGGGTGCGGGGTGGTCGCGAGGATCGCGACGACCAGGAGGACCAGCACCCGTAGCTTCATGTCACGTCATGTCCCCGTCGGGGGCCGGTGGTTCATCTGGTGGGGGTGAGATCCGCCCTCTTGGCGTATGGGGCGGGCGTGGAGTTGACGGCGTGCGGTGCGTGTGTGCGTTGGGGCGTCAGGCGGTGCGGGGGACGTAGTGGGCGCGGTTGCGGATCCGGAACGCGGTGATGATCTCGGTGATGCCGACCGCGAGGAGCCAGCAGCCGCCCACCAGGGTGAGGACCGCGACCGACTCGAAGGGCGACACGATCAGGACGATCCCGGCGAGGAAGCTCACGATGCCCAGGAAGATCTGCCAGCCACGGGCCGGTGCGCCCGGGTCGGAGGCGGCGGCCAGGGTCTGGGTGATCCCGCGGAACAGCCAGCCGATGCCGATCCACAGGGCGAGTAGCAGGATCGACTGCATCGCGCCTCGGAAGCAGAACAGGCCCAGCAGAATGGACAGGGTGCCGCTGATGAAGGCCATCACCCGGAGAGACGTCGCCACGTGTGTGCCGAAGGCGGCGACCAGTTGCAGCACGCCGCTGAAGAGCAGGTAGAGGCCGAAGAGGACGCCTGCCGCCCGGAGTGAGGCGCCCGGCCAGACCAGCACCATGACGCCCAGCGCGAGGGCCGCGATTCCGGCTACCAGGACCGCTTGCCAGGCGCTGCGGGTGAGGAGGTGCAGGGGGCCTTCGAGGGGGGTGGGGGGCGCGTCTCTTTCCTCGGTCATGTCTCATGCTCGCGACGGCTTGAGGGGGCTTGCCACCGGGGTGGTCCGAGTGGTGTACGCGGCGGGCGCTGGCGGTGGACGCGGCGGGTGCTGCCGGTGGACGCCGCGGGTGCTGCCGGTGGGTGGGTCGGGGGCGCGCCGGTACATCCGCCCGCATCCGAACGGATCGACTGTGGGTGATTGGTGAACCTGTGTTCCGGATCCGTTCGGATGCGGGCATTTGATGTACCGACACGCCCCCTTCCGTCGTCGGCCGGCTGCGGGGGCGTGGGGGCGTGCGTTATTTGCCGGAAGCCTTTGCTGCCTTTGCCGCTGCCTTCATCTCCTGTTTGTGGGCTCGGACCTTGGTCAGGGAGTCGGGGCCCGTGATGTCGGCCACTGAGCGGAAGGAGTTCTGTTCGCCGTAGGGGCCCGCGGACTCGCGCCAGCCCTTGGGGTGTACGCCGAGTTGTTTGCCCAGGAGGGCCAGGAAGATCTGGGCCTTCTGGGGGCCGAAGCCGGGGAGATCCTTGAGGCGTTGGAGGAGTTCGTCGCCTGTGGTGGCGTCTTTCCAGACGGTGGCGGCGTCTCCGTCGTAGTGCTCCACGAGGTACTGGCACAGCTGCTGGATGCGCTTGGCCATGGAGCCGGGGTAGCGGTGTACGGCCGGCTTGGTGGAGAGGATGGTGGCGAAGGCCTCCGGGGCGTACGTGGCGATCTCGTGGGCGTCCAGGTCGTCCCGGCCCATGCGCTGGGCGATCGTGTACGGGCCCGCGAACGCCCACTCCATCGGAACCTGCTGGTCCAGGAGCATCCCGACGAGGGCGGCGAGCGGACTGCGTCCGAGGAGTTCGTCGGCTTCGGGCTGCTGGGCCAGGTGAAGGGTCGCGTCCATGGACCGATGATCCCGCTTACGGGGGCAGGTCGCGCGCCAGTAGCCCAGTGTGTGCATCCGTCGGCAGGACCGCGCCCTCCCAGCCGTGCCCCTGGTTCATGCCGTCTCCGCCCCTCCCGTACGATTTCTCCCCAAGGGAAGTTAGGTTAGCCTAACCTGGAGTTAGTGGGGATTTGCCGTGACCGTCGAGATCTACCGTGACGCCTGGGGAATCCCGCACCTGCGTGCCGACAGCGCACTCGAACTCGCCCGCGCCCAGGGCCGTATCACCGCCGTGGACCGGGCCTGGCAGCTGGAGGTCGAGCGGCACCGCTCCCAGGGCACGTCCGCCGCGTTCCTCGGTGCCGAGGCCGTCGCCTGGGACCGGTTCGCTCGCCAGGCCCGCCTCGACGACACCGCCAGACGCTGTTTCGCCGCCCTGGAGAGACGCGATCCCGAGACCGCCGCGTGGGTCGTCTCGTACGTGGACGGCGTCAACGAAGGGCTGGGGGATGGGCTTGGGGCCGGTGGGCGGCGGGCGCCTGAGTTTGCGGAGAGCGGGCTTGTTCCCGGGCGTTGGGAGCCCTGGACTCCGCTCGGTGTCTGGCTTGCCACGCACATCCTTTTTGCAGGGTTCCCGGCCAAGCTTTGGCGCGAGGAGGTCGTGCGGCGGCTCGGTGTCGAGGCCGTGGGGCTCTTCGCCACCGACGGGACCGGTACCTCCGGCAGCAACGGCTGGCTGGTGAGTGGCGCGCGTACGGTCACCGGGCACGCGGTCATCGGTGGCGACCCCCACCGGTTCATCGAGGACCCCGGCGTCTATCAGCAGATCCATCTGGCCTGCCCCGAGTTCGACGTCGTCGGCCTCGCCGTTCCCGGCGTCCCGGGCATCGCGCACTTCGCCCACACCGGCCATGTCGCCTGGGCGATCACTAACGCCATGGCCGACTATCAGGACCTCTACCGGGAGCGGTTGCGGGTGGTCGGCTCCTCGTCGTCCGTCGAGGCGCTCGGGGCCGATGGTGAGTGGCGGGTCGCGGCTCGGCATGTGGAGCGGGTGGAGGTGGCCGGGGGTGAGTCCGTCGAGGTCGAGGTGATCGAGACGGAGCGGGGGCCCGTGGTCATCGGGGGAGCTGGTGAGGATGAGGTCATCAGTCTTCGTTATCCGCCTCGCGTTTCCGAAGATCTTGGTTTCAGTGCGCTGCTTCCGCTTCTTCGGGCTCGTGAAGTCGCCGATGTGGACCGGGCGTTCGACCTCTGGGCCGAGCCCGTGAACGTCGTCCAGGCCGCGGACACGGCGGGCGGGTTGCTGCACCGGGTCGCGGGACGCGTGCCCGTGCGGAGTGAGCGCAATCGGACGAGGGTCGTCGACGCCTGGGAGGAGGGGAGGGAGTGGCAGGGCTGGCATGCGATGCCCCGGGTGGGTGTGAGTGGGATTGCTGTCATGGCCAATCAGCGGGGGCTGGCGGAGGAGCTTGGGGTTGAGTTCGCTGCGCCGCATCGGGCCGCGCGTATTCGCGAACTTCTTGTGTCCCGGGCTGAGTGGGCTGCCTCTGATATCGCTGCCATTCATGTGGACACTCATCTCGCCTCGGCTGCCGTCCTGTTGGGGCATCTCGAGGGTGGGGGTGGTCAGCGGCTGAGTCCGGAGGGGGGTGCGTTGCGGGATCAACTGCTCGCCTGGGATCGGCGGATGGATGCCGGCAGTGTCTCCGCTGGGGTGTACGCGGCGGTTCGTAGCGCTGTTGTGCGGCGGCTTGCGGCGGAGCCGGCGCTCGCCGTTCTTGCCGAGCCGCCTGCGTATCCGGAGGTCTTTCTTCCCTGGCTCGCTCTCACTCCGCGTATCGGCTTTGCCCTCGAAAACCTTTTGGGGGTCGAGGAGTTGTACGGCATCGATCGCACCGCGCTTGTCTGTGCTGCGGTCGAGGAGGTGGCCGCCGGCTGGACGCCGCGTGCCTGGGGGGACACGCACCGGCTCGCGCCCTGGCGGGCGCTCGCGGGGAGTGCCTACGACGAACCTGGGCTCTCGGGTGACCACGACTGCGTGCTGTGCACCTCGGCGGTGCCCGGGGTGACCGACCTCGCCGCGCGCGGTCCTGCCGCCCGTTACGTATGGGATCTGGCCGACCGGGACCGGAGTCTCTGGGTGGTGCCGCTCGGTGCCGACGGTGTTCCGGGGGCCGCCCACCATCGTGACCAACTCCCTTTGTGGGTCGAGGGAGTTCTCGCCCCGGTCATCACGGACTGGGACAAGCTGGCCCAGGGGAACAAGGAGAACCATGACCACTGAGTCGTACGCACCCGCCCGCGTCGCCCTTCACGAGCAGGTCATCGACGGGGTCGGGACCGTCCGCATCCTGCGCGTCGACCCGCACGCCGACCTGGATGTCATCCACGGCTGGGTGAGTGAGGAGCGGGCCAGGTTCTGGGGCATGAACGGGCTCAGCAGGGAGCAGGTGCTGGAGACCTACGTCCATCTGGACTCGCTCGACACCCACCATGCCTTCCTCGCGGTCAAGGACGGTGAACCGGCCGCGCTCTTCCAGTCGTACGAGCCCGAGGCCGACCGTGTCAGCGAGTGCTACGACGTCGAGGAGGGGGATATTGGGATCCATCTGCTGATCGGGCCCCCTGGGCCCGGCGGGGGGCGGCTGCCGGGCTGGTCGGCCGCGCTGCTGACCGCGTTCACCACGTTCGTGCTGGTCGGCCTGGACCGGCGGCGGGTCGTCGTCGAGCCCGACGCGCGCAACACGAAGGCCATCTCCCGGCTGACCCGGCAGGGATTCGTCCCGGGGCCGGAGATCGTGTTGCCCGAGATCGATCTGCCCGAGGTGTACCTGCCCGAGAAGCGTGCCCGGCTCGCCTTCCTGACGCGAGAGACGCTCTTGGGGAGGGCTTGAAGCGGGGCGGGTGAGCACTGCGTCGCTTTCGTCCGTACGTATCCGAGACTGAGCGAATGCGGATACGGAGACGGTACGTGAGCGGACAGCGAGCGCGACGGCACATCGTCCGGGGACTGGCGCTGCTGGGTACCGTGCTGGTCCTGGTGCTTTTCGGCGGGGTGGGCGGTGCGTCCGCGCACGCCGCCCTGACCGGCACCGATCCGCAGGACGGCAGCGTGGTGAAGGAGGCGCCCACGCAGATCACGCTGACGTTCACCGAGTCCGTCGGCCTCCTCGACGACTCCTTCCGCGTGATCACCCCGGAAAACCGGCGCGTCCACACGGGCAAACCGGCGCACGTCGGGGACCGCGCCAACACCGCTTCGGTGAGCCTGCCGGACGGCATGGGCACCGGCACCTTCACCGTGGCCTGGCGGGTCGTATCGGCGGACAGCCACCCGGTCTCCGGCGCCTTCACCTTCTCCATCGGCAAACCCTCCGCGACCGCCGCCGCCCTGCCCACCGCATCCGCCGAGGACACCGTCGCGGGCAACCTCTACGACATCACCCGCTACATCGCGTACGGCGGTCTCGCCGTACTCATCGGCGCTGCCGTCTTCGTCCTGGCCTGCGGATACCCGGGCAGCGTGCACCGCCTGCTGCTGGCCGGCTGGTGGACGCTGCTCGTCTCCACCCTCGCCCTGCTCCTCCTGCGCGGCCCGTACGAACGGGGCAGCGGGCTCTCCGCAGCCATCGATCCGGCCGTCCTGCGCGAGACGCTGACGAGCAGGCCCGGCATCGCGCTGGTGGCACGGCTGGTGCTGCTGGGCGCGGTGGCCTTCTATCCCGTACGAGCACGGGAGCGCGGGCGGGTCGTGGGGGCACTGGGCGGGCTGCTCGCCCTCGGCCTCGCGGTCACCTGGGCCGCCGCCGACCACGCCTCCGCCGGGATCCAGGTCCCCGTGGCGATGGTCTCCTCCGTACTGCACCTGCTCGCCATGGCCGTCTGGCTCGGCGGCCTGACCGCCCTGCTCACCGCGCTCTACCGCCCGGCCGAACCGGTCCCGGCGGCCGTCGTCACCCGCTTCTCCCGGCTCGCCCTCACCTCGGTCGCCGTCCTCGCCGTCACCGGCGTCTACCAGTCCTGGCGCGGCCTCGGCTCCTGGGACGCCCTGACGTCCACGTCGTACGGCCGCCTTCTCGTCGTCAAGCTGTGCGCGGTGCTGCTTCTGCTGGTGGGGGCCGGGTATTCGCGGCGCTGGACGGGGCGGCTGGCCGTGACCGCCGTGACGGCCCCGGTGGTGGTGCGGGAGCGGGTGCCGGAAGTGGTCGGGGCGCCGGGGGTGCCGGGTGACTCCAAGGACGTACGAGCCGATGTGGCGGGGGAGGCGGTGGCCGAGGCCGGTCCGTATCGGCGGGGGCTGCGGCGGTCCGTGCTTGCCGAGGTCAGCGTCGGGATCGTGGTCCTCGTGGTCACTACCTTGCTGACCGGTACGCAGTCGGGGCGGGCGGCCACCGAGTCGGCGGCCGCGGTCAGCGCGGCGGAGCAGCCCACCGGGTCTTCGACGCTGATTCCCTTCGACGTCGGTACGCCCGGGGGGCGCGGCAAGGTCCAGATCGAGCTGGCGCCCGGCCGGGTGGGCGAGAACTCCGTGCAGGCCGTGATCTTCGGGCCCGACGGCGGGATCGCCACCGTCCCCGAACTGCGCCTGACATTCTCGCTGCCGAAGCAGGACGTCGGCCCGATCGACGCCCAGCTCACGGACAAGGGCGGCTACTGGGCCACCGACGGCCTCACCCTTCCGCTGGCCGGCACCTGGACGATGAAGGCCACGGTGCGGACGACTGACATCGACCAGGTCACGGTGTCGAAGACCGTGAACATCGGCTAGTACTGGTCCGCCGCTCACTTCTCAGGGGTCAGGTCGGTGATCGACCGGATCTCCTCGGGGGTCAGTTCGAGGTCCTGTGCGGCGAGGTTCTCCTGGACGTGCTTGATGCTGGTGGTGCCGGGAATCGGCATGACCGCGGGTGAGCGGGCGAGCAGCCAGGCGAGTGCGATCTGGGAGACCGTCGCGTCGTACCGGGCGGCGATGGGGCCGAGGACGTGTCGGACCGTTTCCGGGCCGTCGGTGTCCGTGGGGGTGCCGGGCCGGGTGAGGGAGACCGGCTGCCAGGGGACGAAGACGGCGCCGGCTTCGACGGTCGCGTCGAGCAGAGCGGCCTCGTGGCGGTCGACGACGTTGAAGTGGGCGGTCACGGCCGTGATTTCGGTGATCTCTCGCGCCGCACGGAGTTGTTCGGTGGTGACGTTCGACAGGCCGATGTGCCGGATCACGCCCTGTCGGCGCAGCTCGGCGAGGGTGCCGACCTGGTCCTCGAACGAGGCGTCCTGCGCCCAGCCGCTGTGCAGGTAGTACAGGTCGATCCGCTCGACGCCGAGGCGCCGCGCGCTCAAGTGGGCGCACTGGCGGAGGTAGTTGGCGTTGCCGACCGCGTCGATCGAGGAGAGGTCGAGGCCACCGCGTACGAAGCCGCCCTTGGTGGCGATCACCAGGTCCTCGGGGTAGGGGTGGAGCGCTTCGCGGATCAGTAGTTCGTTGGTGTGCGGGCCGTAGACGTCGGCGGTGTCGATCAGGGTCACGCCCGCCTCGACCGCCTCGCGCAGGAGCGTGATCCCGCTGTCGCGGTCGGGGTACTCGCCCCAGAGGTGGGTGCCGGTGAGGCGCATCGCACCGTAGCCGACGCGGCCGGTTCTGAGGTCGCCGCCGAGGGTGATGGGTGCGTGGCCTGGCGTGTGTCCCGTTGTGTGTTCTGGCGTGTGTTCTGTCATGCGTCCACCGTTGTGCCGTGGGGGTGGGGGGTGCCAGGGAGGGTGCTGCCTATGCGGATCAGTACCAGGCACGGGGGCGGGGTACGGCGGACACTGGAGGTATGGAGCAGCATGGTGGCGCATCTTCCGGCGGCCGGTCCGGTGGTCCTTCCACTGGTCCTTCCACTGGTCCGTCCAGTGGTCTGTCCAGTGGTCTGTCCGGCGGCAACGAGCTGGGCGACTTCCTGCGTGCCCGCCGTGCCGCGCTCGATCCGCGCCGGGCGGGTGTGCCGGACGACGGGCGGCTGCGCCGGGTGCCGGGCCTGCGCCGGGAGGAGCTGGCCCAGCTCGCGCACGTGAGCATCGACTACGTCGTACGGCTGGAGCAGGGCCGGACCCGCCGGGCGTCCCGCCCGGTCCTCGACGCGCTCGCGGACGCGCTGGAGCTCGCCCCGGACGAGCGCGCGTACCTCTTCGCCGTGGCCGATGTGACGCAGGCCGCCCCCGCGCGGCAGCCGGCCGGGGCGGGGGCACCTCCCGGGGGGAGGGTCGGCCGGCCGCTGCTGCAACTGCTCGACGGCATGCGCGACATCCCCGCGATGGTTCTGAACCGCCGTATGGACGTGCTGGCCTGGAACAAGGCGGCCACCGCCCTGCTGACCGACTTCGGCGCGCTGCCCCCGGCCGAGCGGAACCTGATCCGGCTGACCTTCCTCGACGACGCCTTCCGGGCCCTGTACGCGGACTGGCCGCGCGCGGCTCGTGAGTGCGTGGCGGTGCTGCGGATGGAGGCGGGCCGGCACCCCGAGGACCAGGCGCTGGCCGCGCTGGTGGGCGAACTGAGCGTGCGGGACCCGGACTTCAGGAACTGGTGGGGCAGCCACCTGGTGCGCGGCCCCCGGCAGCTCACCAAGACCTACCACCACCCGGTCGCGGGCCCACTCACCCTCGACGTCCAGCAGCTCTCCGTCGACACCCAGCCCGACCAGCGGCTCGTCGCCTACACCGCTCCGCCCGACTCCCCGTCCCAGGAGGCCCTGCGCTTCCTCCTCCAGTGGTCGGCCCGCAGCGCCGCCGGAACCAACTGACCGGGGCCGCAAGGGTCTTGACCGCCTTGGCCGCATGAACCGTCAAGCCGTACGGCATGTGACGGCATGCAACCTAAGTTTCACGGTTGAAAGCTGTGAGTCACCACCGGGCTACTTGCCGCTCCCCGAGGCCGGGCACAGCATGAGGCGACTGATTCGCGGGCGGTCCGCGCACAGGGCCTTGACCTGCGAAGAGTCGATCCGTCGTGTCTGCGAACGGCCTGTTCGCCGTGTCTGCGGACGGTCCGTCCGATGTGTCTGCGGACGGTCTGTCCGATGTGTCTGCGGACGGCCCGCCCGTCCTGCACGTGAATGGCCCGCCCGTTGCGCACGAGAACGGCCCACCCCCCTCGATCGGGAGACCCTGTGAGCTTACGAAACGTCCCTTCCCCGAACCCCGCTGCCGTCCCGGCGCTCGGCCGCCGCGGTTTCCTCGGCCGTACCGCCGGTGTCGCAGCCGGCGCAGCGCTCCTGGGCGGTGTGGAAACCGGCCCCGCCTCGGCCGCTTCCCGCACCGTCGGCAGCGACGCCGGGCCGCCGGTGCGTACGGAGTCCGGCCTGGTGACCGGTGTTCAGGCCGCACTCGACGGCGTCACCGTCTACAAGGGAATCCCCTACGCGGCCTCCACCGCCGGGGAGAACCGCTGGCGCGCGCCGCGCCTCGCACCGTCCTGGAAGGGCATCCGCAAGGCGGACACCTGGGGTGCGGCATGCCCGCAGCCCGTCTCGGGCATAGCCGCCGACAAGGTGCCCCCGCTGAGCGAGGACTGCCTGAACCTCAACATCTGGACGGGCGAGGCGAGTTCGCGTGCGCGCCGCCCGGTCTTCGTGTGGATCTACGGTGGGCGCAACACCGCCATGTGGGCCTCGCAGCCGGTGTACGACGGTGCCAACCTGGCGGACAAAGGCGTGGTCGTCGTCACCTTCAACCACCGCGTCGGCGCCTTCGGTAACCTCGCCCACCCCGGCCTGAGCGCCGAGTCCGGACACGGCGGCTCCGGCAACTGGGGTGTGCTGGACACGGTGGCGGCGCTGAAGTGGATCCGGCGGAACATCGCCGCGTTCGGCGGGGACCCGGACCGGGTGACCATCGGCGGCTGGTCGCACGGCTCGTCGTTCGTCAACATCTCGATGATCTCCCGGCTGCCCCGGGGCCTGTACCACCGGGCTCTGCTGGCCGCCGGGGTGCAGTACACCAAGGACCCGGCGCTCGGCCATGTGGCGGGCGGCTACAGGACGCTGGCCGCCGCCGAGGCCAACGGCACCGCGTTCGCGGCGTACATGGGCGCCTCCTCGACGGACGGACTGCGGGCGCTGTCCGCGGCCGAGATCGTGTCCAAGGTCTACGCGGACGACGCTCCGTCCGCCGGCACCGACTTCGGCAACGTCCTCGACGGGTACGTACTGCCGACCTCGTACACCGAGGCCATGGAGTCCGGCGCCGAGGCCGATGTGCCGGTCCTCACCGGCAACAACAAGGACGAGAACGGTGCGTCGCCCAACCTGAAGATGACGGTCGCCCAGTTCCAGGCGTACGCCGAGTCCGAATTCGCCGACCGGGCACCGGAGTTCCTCGCCCTCTACCCGGCCGCCACCGACGAGGAGGCGGCGGAGCAGTACAACAACTACGCGCGCGACGAGGAACGCGTCTCGACCTTCCTGTGGGGCACGCAGTTCAAGGAGACCGCCGCGAACAGGAGCCCGGTCTACAACTACTGGTGGACGCACGTCCCACCGGGCTCCGACACCACCAACCCGATCGAGCCCGCGAACGGCGCGGGCGCCTACCACGGCGCCGAGAAGTACTACCTCTTCGGGAACCTCTACGGCACCGACCGCCCGTGGACGGAAGCGGACCACGCCATCGCCGACACCACGTCCTCGTACGTGGCCAACTTCTGCGCCACCGGCAACCCCAACGGCCGCCACTCCCTGCCGGCGTGGCCTGCCCTGCGTACGTCGAAGCCGTTGTCGATGGAGCTCGGGGACGGCTTCGCCCCCGTTCCGGCGGCGGACAGCGACGCCAAGTACGCCTTTCTGAAGGACTACTTGGAGTCGCGGCCGACGGAGTACTGACCCGTCGTTCAGTTCCCTGTGTGGGCGCGCAGCCTTCGCCTGAGGGCGCCCAGTGTGCGGCGCGCCTTGGAGACGGTCGCGCCGGCGAGGTCGCCGGCGGTGTGTACGGCCGCGCTCAGGAAAGCGGTGGCGGGCTGCCTGGGTGTGGTTCCGCCGTCGCGCGCGTCCAGGAGTTCCTGGAAGAGGGCGGCACACTGTGCGGCGATCGGCTCGGGGTCGTACCGCATGCCCTTCGACAGGGCTTCCCGGCCCATGAGTTGGCGCCGTTCCGGGTCGTCGATCAGTTCCAGGAGCGCTTTGGCCAGGGCGTCGATGTCGCCGGGCGGCACCAGCAGGCCGTCCACCCCGTGGGTGATGATCTCGCGCGGGCCGTGCGGGCAGTCGGTGCTCACCACGGGCAGACCCACCCGCATGGCCTCGACGATGGCCATGCCGAAGGACTCCATCCGTGAGGACAGCACCAGGATCGACGCCTTGGCCATCTCCGGTTCGACGGGGGTGACGTTGCCCAGGAAGGTGATGCTGTCGGTGAGCCCCAACTTCTTCACCAGTGATTTCAGTTCGCGGTCCTGCGGCCCGATGCCGCAGATCCGCAGTCCCCAGTCCGGGCGCTCGGCCACGACCTGTGCGAAGGCCCCGATCAGGTCCTGGTAGCGCTTCACCGGAGCGGTCCGGCCGACCGCGATGATCTGCGGGGCGGAGCCGTCGGAGGGGGCGATGCCCGGATCGGGGATGCTGTTGGGGAGGGTGGAAATCCGTACGCCCGGCAGCCACATCCGCCTGCGGTACGCCTCGGCATCGGCGTGGGTGGTGGTGGTCACCGCGTCGAGCCGGCGGTACACGCGGCGCAGCGTGAGGTTGAGCTGGGACGGGTGGGCGTCGAGCGACAGGTGTTCCTGGCCGACCTTTATGACGTGGGCCGGGGCCTGGCGGGCGATGTGCACGTTGAGTCCGGGGCGGGTGCCGACGACGACGTCGGTATCCAGTTCGGCGAGGAATTCGCCGATTCGCCGGTCCGTCAAAGCGCTGTACTGGTGATGCCGGTGGTCGCTGCGGGGGAAGTCGTCGGCGGGGAGCTCGAATTCAGGGTGTTCGCCGTCATATCCGGGGCTCTTCTTGTCGGTGTCGACGAGATGCCGGAGGTGTACGCGTTTGTCATAGGTGAAGCGGGGGATTTTGCGATGCCGAAAGACCGACACCACCTCCACCTCGTGACCCAACTCGGCAAGCGCGCCTGAGAGGTTGCAGGTCGTGCGGATCGTCCCGCCGACGCCGTAACCGTTGTGGATCAGAAAAGTGACGCGCATACGCGTAGTTCCCCCGTTGAATCCGTGCTCCCCGCAGGCTTCACGCCCGCCCCCGAACGTTGGATCTTAGCGCGGCCTGTGGGGTATCTGTTCGTGAGCGATCTGCCCGCGAATGTTCTGCCCTCGAATGTTCTGTTCGTGAGTTTTCTGTTCTTGAGGGTTCTGTTCTTGAGGGTTCTGAAAGGGGCAGGTCTCGCCGGGGGAGAGTCGGTGAGCACATCCCGGGTTCGCTGGACATCCGGTGCCCAGTCGGCGCCTAATGCTCCGGCTTTTCGCGTTCGGACAGCGGCGGAAGGTTCCGTCGTGGTGTCCCGACCGGCTCGGTGTCCGGCGCGATTTCACCGCGGACGCGACGCCAGCCTGCCCGGGCTCGCGGATGGTAGCGGCGGTCGTGCGGTACGAGCTTGAACACAGAGTTGATCACCTGGCAGGCCCTGCGATGCCGCCGGGCGTCGCGCCCCGACCAGGTGAAGCCGAGCAGGTCGCGGACCTCCCCGTCGTACAGCCCGACGGTGAACCAGACGAAGGTCCGCCCGATCAGCGCGCCGACCGGGCGCCACACCGCGTTCGGCAGCCACGGCAGAAACGGCGGCCTCGCGATCCCGGCTATGTCGAGTACGTCCCGGGTGGCCTTGTTGTCCTCCAGGACCTCCGCGCACATGTGCTTCCAGTAGAGCTGGAAGTCCTCCCAGCTCTCCGGCACCGGCCGCATACTCATGCCGTACATCCGGTACCACTGCACATGCTCGTCGAACAGCCGGCGCTTCTCCGCCTCACCGATGCCACCCGCGAAGTGCTCCGCGATCAGGATCGTGCTGACGAAGAACGTGGAGTGCGCCCAGTAGTAGGTGTCAGGGTCCAGCGCGTGGTACCGGCGGCCCTGGGCATCGACACCCCTTATCCGGTCGTGGTAGCCGCGCACCTCGAGCGCGGTCCGCCGTGCGCGCGGGCCGTCGTAGACGACTCCACTGATGGGATAGAGCGAGCGGAACAGCCGCTGCCAGCGCTCCTCGAAGAACCGCGAGTGCTCTTCGACGCCTGCGCCCAGCCCGGGATGCATGTTCTGCATCGACCCCGCCCACAACGCGGTGAGGATCCCGCGCCAGTCACCGAGATACTTCCAGGTCAGCGACTCAGGCCCGAGCGGCTCGGGCGCCTCGTCCCCTAACTCCCTTTCCCCATCCGGCATTTGACTGATCGCGTCCATGCTCATGCTCAGACCATGCCCGTCCGTGACGGATTCCGGAAGCTTGTGCGGCGCCATGGCAGGTCGGTGCTGGCAGTTGCGACCGCTGGTGACATCGGTGTCCGGTTGTGCGGCCGCCCGGGCCTCGGGGCGGATCGGCCAGAGGGAGAACGTCGAAGGGACGGAAAGCGAGCCGGGTCTTCCCGTGCCGACCTGGAGCGGACGCCCTCGGGGCTACAGACCACGAAGCGCCTGATAGAGATCGTCGTAGGCGCTCCAGCAGTCGATACTGCCGTCGTCGTTCAGACTGCCCATGTACCAGTCGTCGTCGTTGACCGGCTTCACCAGACACAGCCCATGGAACCCCAAGACGATCTCGGGGCAGAGCCGTTCATCCTGCGCCGGCCAGCCCAGCCACATCACTACGCGATCGGTGTCGAGAGCCATGGCCTCCTGATCGCCGGAGACCTTGCGGATCTCCTCCAGAGTCCACCCTGCCGGTAGCTGCCCGCCTGCCATCCAACGATGATGCCAGCCGTTGCGGTAGCCGAGTCCGGCGTTGCTGATGTCGGTTGCGGATGTGAGGGGCGTTCTGGTCCGTAGCTCTATGCGGAACGGTTGCTTGGGGTCATTCCGGTTGGTCGGGAGGGGCTGAGGGGTGCTGAAGGTCAGGGGTTGTTGCTGGGTTTGCTGTATCTGGTTGCTCTACGGTCTCGGCGGCTTTGCGGGCGTGGGCGAGGTTGTTGCGGCTGGTCAGGGTGTTGGGGTGGGTGTCTCCGAGGACCTGTTTGCGTTGGATGAGGGTGGCCTCCAGCAGGGGGATGGCGCGGTCCAGGTCCCCCGCCGCGTAGTAGGCGTAGGCGAGGTTGTTGCGGCTGTGCAGGGTGTTGGGGTGGGTGTCGCCGAGGACCTGCTCGTACTGGGTGAGGGTGGCCTCGTACAGGGGGATGGCGCGGTCCAGGTCCCCCGCCGACTCGTAGGCGCTGGCGAGGCTGTTGCGGCTGTGCAGGGTGTTGGGGTGGGTGTCGCCGAGGACCTGCTCGTACTGGGTGAGGGTGGCCTCGTACAGGGGGATGGCGCGGTCCAGGTCCCCCGCCGCGTAGTAGGCGTAGGCGAGGTTGTTGCGGCTGTGCAGGGTGTTGGGGTGGGTGTCGCCGAGGACCTGCTCGTACTGGGTGAGGGTGGCCTCGTACAGGGGGATGGCGCGGTCCAGGTCCCCCGCCGACTCGTAGGCGCTGGCGAGGTTGTTGCGGCTTTGCAGGGTGTTGGGGTGGGTGTCACCGAGGACCTGCTCGAACTGGGCGACGGTGGCCTCCAGCAGGGGGACGGCGCGGTCCAGGTCCCCCGCCGCGTAGTAGGCGGCGGCGAGGTTGTTGCGGCTTTGCAGGGTGTCGGGGTGGGTGTCACCGAGGACCTGCACGTCCTGGGCGACGGTGGCCTCCAGCAGGGGGACGGCATGAGTAAGGTCCCCCGCCTCAGAGTAGGCGAGCGCGAGGTTGTTGCGGCTGGTCAGAGTGTGGGGGTGCGTGTCGCCGAGCACCTGCTCGTAGTGGACGAGGGCGGCCGTGCGCAGGGGGATGCTGTGGGCGTCGCGTCCCTCGCGATACAGATATTGCGCGGTGGCGTGATAGGCGTATGCGGTTTCGATTGATGCCGGGCTGTGGGGTGGTGTTGTTACGGCGAGGGCGATCACGTGGGGGAGGAGTCGTTCCCACTGTGGGGCGTTCGTGTCCTGGGTGGGGACGGCCTGCCGAATGAGGTGCTCGGTGTCTTGCCGGCCGGGTGGGTGTTCGTCCGGCCCGGCAGCGGGGCGGTGGCGCAGGACGGCCTGGACGAGGCGGTGGACGCTGACGCTCTGTCGGTCGGCGCTGAAAGAGATCATGTTGTAGGAATGCAGCACTCCCAGGGCTTCCCCGAGCGTGCGAGTGTCGGGACTCAGCGGGGCAAGCAGGGTGCGGGGGATGTCATCGGGTGCGAGCCAGGCCATCGCGTCGAGCAGGGTGACCGCCTGCGGATTGCGGTGTTCGACGGCGGTCAGCGTGTGGCGCCAGATGCGGGCGATGGTGCGCTCGGGATCGATACCGCCCACGGCGGTGTCCATGACCTGCCCCAGCAGGGTCCGGTAGTCGGCGAGAGAAGTTCCGGTCTCGAAGAGATAGGCGCCCGCCTGTTCCAGGGCCAGGGGCAGGTATCCGAGTTCGGCAGCGAGTGCGTCGGCCTCCTCGCGCTGGTGCGGGGAAGGCGTCTGCCCCTCTCCCAGGGCGAGGGTGCACAGCAGACTCACGGCGGCGTCGGCATCGAGCAGGCCCAGTGGCATGGTGGGGGCGATCGCGTGCCAGCCGGTCCCGGTGCGGCTCGTGGCCAGATGGTGGCCGTCGGGGAGGGTGCCGAGGTAGTGGCGCAGGTCATCGGGGTGTTCGACGTTGTCGAAGACGAGCAGCCAGCCGGGGTGCCACTGCAGCCACAGGATGGCCCAGGCCGCCCGCTCCGGCACGTCCGCCGTGGGAGCCCACTGCGGGCACAGCCGCATAGCGAGGGAAGCCAGACCGGTGACGATCTGCTCGCTGGTGGCGGCGTTGAGCCACCACACCAGTGTGTAAGCCTGCCGGTGGAGGTGGGCGTAGTGCAGGGCGAGGGTGCTCTTGCCGATCCCACCCAGCCCGTGGATCGCCCGCATCGCGGACACCTGGGTAACCGCCGCCTCCCCCTCATCGGTCAGCAGCCGGCGCAGCCGGGCGAGTTCGTCCTCGCGCCCGACGAACACCCCGGACGCCGACCCGGGAAGATTCGCCGCTCCCGGCGGCGCATCCACATCCCTGGCCCAGCGCACCGCCTCGGCCGGCAGCATCACCACCCGCGCACCGTCACCGGTGATGGCCACCCCGACATCGCCGCCCACCCCAATGGACCCCGCACCAGACGCCTGAACACCACTGCCCCCGGGGGCAGAACGGTCGGTCATGGCCTGATCGTCGCGTTGTCACCGGTGACAGCGGTACGGATGGTCTTGGCGGCGATGGACCGCTCACCGGACGCCGTCACATTCACCGTCTCCCCGCCGACGGGGAGGATCCGGGCCAGCTCGGCCAGCAACTCGGCGTCCTCCCGCAAGGCCCGCTTGATCTGCTGACGCAGCGCGGCCGCCGCATCCTCATCACCGGGCGCTTCGGCCGTGTCCTGAACCGCAGCCTCCAACTCCGCCCGGCCCTGCACATCACGACGGCGCCACACCGCCTGCAGCATGCGCCGCCCCAGATTCGCGGTGGCATCCACGGCCGCGTCCTCGGCACGGGCGAAGACCGCCACCCCGTACGCACCCACCGCAGTCGTCAGATACGGACCCGCCTGCCCGACCAACTGCACGATCTCAGCACTCACTTGATCCCCCGACCACTGGCGGCCGACCTCTTGCCGCTCCGAAGGACCAGCGTAGAAACACCGCCCCCTTCACGAAACCAAAACGCCCGAACCGGGCGCGACGGTTCCCCAGGCTTGTCACAGACGACCGACTCGGTGGCTTGTCGCTGAAACCCAGTTCTGCGGTCGGTCCTGGCTGCGTCAGCATGTACGGCAGTAATGATCCTGAGGCGTTGTGGAGGGACCTGGTGTACGCGGGACGCGAGCCGAGACTGATCTTGCTGTGCGGACTTCCTGGTTCCGGGAAGACAACGCTGGCCAAGCGCATGGCGAGCGAGATTCCGGCGGTGCGTCTGTGCCCGGACGAATGGATGGCGGATCTCGGCATCGACTTGTTTGATGCGCAAACGCGCGACCTGCTGGAGAGGCGCTTTTCCCAGCATGCCCAGGAGCTGTTGAAGCTCGGACAGAGCGTGATCCTTGAGTTCGGCTTCTGGTCCCGCTCTGAGCGGGATGAGAAGCGACTCGGGGCGCGCGCACTCGGAGTTCCCGTCGAACTGCACTACCTTGCGGCGCCGATTGATGAACTGTGCCGCCGCCTCGATACCCGCAACGGGGAGGGCAAGCGGGGGACGGCCCCGATCACTCGCGAGATGCTTGAGGAGTACGCAGAGCTCTTCGAGGCCCCGAGCAGCGATGAACTCAGCCTGTTCGACGAACCGTCTCCGAGACGGAAGGGGTGACTGCGCCCGTCCGCTTCCGGATGAGGCCGAGCCCTTATGCCACGAGTCCAGGTCGTCTCCCCCGATCGTGGTCGCCTACACGCTTTCCGACTTGGGGTCTCGCTAGAACGGTCGTGAACGGGGCTCAATGAGAAGGAAATTGAGACAGGCCGACCCGTTCGTACTTGTTCGTTGGCTAGGGCTCGTTGCTGACTGACGTGGCCCAGTCGCGGAACAGGCGCAGTACTTCCCCGAGGTTGAGCGGGCCGCAGGACGCCTCAAAGACGTCGTCCGACACCTTCGCCATCACCCAGTCGGAGTCGCTGCGTTGTACGTCCGTTCTCAGGCAGGGACGACCGGACAGCGCCGTCTCCTCGAGATCGATGCGTACTGTCCAGCCTGGGTTGTCGAGCGTTTCGATCCGAACGCCCCATTCGTGTTCCCAGTCGCCGTCGCACTGGGCTTGGTACCACTGCTCCAGCCAACCGAGTTCTTCGCCGGTATCTGCCATGACGGCAGATCGTACGACGTCGTGATCTGGCTCGTACGGGCGTATATGCGTCTGACCCCTCAGCTTGCGAAGCGACGGCGCTCGCGGTGCATCGCCGCTGTCACCGGCGTTGATTACATCTCTACTGATACATGCTCTCGGGAGCGGCGTACGCCAGGGACCACGCGGGACTCCTGCCAAGCGTGGTTGTCAGTGCGCGGCCTTGCCGCCTATGCCGGAGGCGAACTGTTCCTCGACATTCTGGAGAACTACTACGACGACGAGGCCCGACAGCGCAGCGAGAGACACATGCGCAGGATGGCCGCCATGGGCGCTGACAGGGCGGTCGCCGCTCTGGACGTCCTGTGCCGCGACAAGCCCGACGCAAGCGCCGCTGACGCCCGTGACCTGTTCCGCGGCATAGCCCAGTCCGTCGACCACCTGGGCCTCGGGGACGGCGAGGGAGGGATCCGGCTCTCCACCAAGGAGGCGAGGCGACTCCAGGAATACGGGCACATGGAAATGGTTCTCCGCAACCTGCCTCGGCCCGCCTCCGCCGAGGCCGCACGGATGATGAGCGACATCCTGGCCGACGTCGATGCGGGCATGCTGGCCCAGTTGCTCGAACTGAGGGCCAGGCAGGTCGGCTTGGCTGCCCTGCGTACCGCGGTGGAGGCCCCGGACAGCTCCGAGAGCACCCTCCATGCCTGTCTGAAGAACCAGGAGTGGATCTTCGGCGGGGCCTACGTGGCCGAGCTGGCACGCCGGCAGTACACCCCGGACACCATCCTCGACATCCCTCTCCTGCGCGGCGACGGCTCGCTCCATTTGGTGGAACTCAAGCGCGCCAACATCAAGGACCTGGTCATACGACGCTCCGGCCACCTCATGCTGGGCGACCCGGCGCATCGAGCGGTCTCTCAGGCGCAGAACTACCTACGGGCCATGGACGAGAACCGCCCGAGCATCCTGGCCGAACACGGAGTCGACACCCGCCGGGCGTCGGCGACGGTCGTGATCGGACACCCGCGGTACGTGACCGGGGACGTCACGTCCCAGGAGATCGCGGAGACGCTGCGAACCTACAACACGCACCAGGCGCGCATAGAAGTGATCACGTACGAGACCCTGCTGGATTCGGCCTCCCGCATGCTGGCCCTGTCATCGGCACGGCAGGACGCAGACCCCGACCTGGCGGAGGAGCCCGCCGCATGACCGACACACCACCCGCGATCGAACCGCTCCTGGCCCGCTTGTGCGGCGGTGAGATCACCGACAAGGACTACGTCGGATATTTCATGAACGAGCACGGAGAGGAACTCGTGTTCGCCCAGCGTCGGGGCGAGAACACCGCCCGGCTCTGGCACAGCGACGCGGACTGGGAGATGTACCGCGTCGGCGACCACTCCATCCGGCTCGACGGCCCGATGGACGGGATGATCACCGTCGCCGACCTGATCATCAACCGCGAGGAGGCGACATGGCTGTCCTCCTGCCTCGCCGCCTCCCGCCACCTACGGCAGAGACGGACCTGACCTCCGGGGCGAGGCCCCGACGGAGGGGCCTGGCTCAACGGTCACGGCGCGGTCCAGTCGGGCCTGGATGCTTTCCCCGCGGTTCCCCGCTCGGTCTGGTGCGGTGGCGAGCGGTGCGTGGTCGGGTGTCAGCAACGGGGATGGACGGTTGCCGTTCCGTACGGTGTGCCGCTGTCGGGGTGCTCGTGGGGTAGAGGGGCACGCACGGACCGTGTGGAGCGCTCGTCGCATGCGCCGATCTCCTGGAAGTTCCGGCGGCCATCTCGGAGGCTGAGCCCGCGGTTCGGGCCGCTTCGGATCTCGTCCGCGTCGTGCTCGTCCTGGCCGTCGTCCTCCCAGAAACAGACATGGCAGATCTCGTACGCTCCGCGCTCGGCAAGGGTGATGAAGCCGCAACAGGGACAGCGGTACGGCCCGCCTGCGGCTGCCCCCTGAGCGTTGATGAAGGTCACGGCCGCAATCCTTGTTCACCGGTACGGATGGGTCACGGCGTTTCCTCGGCAGTGGCTTGATCGACAGAGACCGCGTCACGCCGGGCCGCTCTCCAAACGGCCGTAGTGCATTAAGGCGCATGCTTTCCAACTGTGTTGGTGGGCTGTTGGGGTGTGTGCGGGGGCGTTCACTTGGGTTCATGGGCGGTCGGCCGTCGGCATCGCAACGACTCGGGTCCCGGCCCCGAAGCGATCGAGCGGACGGATCAGCGGGGGCGCGAGGCGCTGGAACATGATGCGTCGGCCGCGCCCGGGCGTCTCATTGAGGTCGAACAGGTGCCCGTGCCTCCACGGGGCGCTTCGTTCTCGGCGTCCCGAAGATGTGCTGCTGCCTGTTGATCGACAAGAGCGGGAAAACACCTACCGGTTTTGGCTGACTGAGTCTGCGGTCCCCTGGCTAGGGCGACGGTGCCTACCAGACCATCACCTGACGGCGGCGCCCCTCTGGCAAGGCACTTAGTCACGGCGTCAGCCCCTCGAACTGCCGACGCCGCGACGGAATGCCGACCCGGCGGATTCACCGCCGACGACACGGACCCACCCGGCGCAGGGCGGCTCAGTCTTCGCGTCCAACACCGCGATCGGGTGCGCTCATGTCGCCCGCCCGGGGCGTGCCGTCGGCGAGCCCGTAGCGCAGGTACACGGTGCCCTTCGGGCTGGCTACCGGCGGTTCGAGGAGTGTGACGTTCGTGGGCACCGCGCCACCGTCGAACACCTTCTTCCCGACGCCGAGCATGATCGGGTGCACCCAGAGGTCGAGACGGTCGAAGAGCTTCTCGCGCAGGAGGGTCTGCACCAGGTTCAGGCTCCCGACGACCTTCACGTGCTCGTGCTTGTCACGGATCTCGCGCACCGCGCCGGCCAGGTCCGGGCCGAGTTGCGTCGACCCGGCCCACGAGAGGTCGGGCCTGCCGCGGGAGGCCACGTACTTCGGGACGCTGTTGAAGAGCGTGGCGATCTTGTTGTCCTCCCCGCCCTCCTGGTGCGGCCAGTAGGCGGCGAAGATGTCATACGTCCGCCGGCCGAGCAGGAGAGCGTCCGTGCCCTCGTACGCGGCACCGACCTGCGCCCCGGCGACCTCGTCCAGCAGGGGTGCCTGCCAGCCGCCGAACGGGAACCCCACCGGGTCCTCGTCGGGGCCGCCGGGCGCCTGCCCGACGAGGTCGAGGGTTGCAAACATCTCGACGTGGATGAGGCCCATGCCGTACTCCCGATGAGTTGGTTGTCCCGGTCGGAAGGTAGACCTGCGGGCGCCGCCAGACTCATCGGTGCGACGGCATCCAACCCCACCCATCCACCCATTTACGGAACATGAGACCGACAACGTCGAAGGGCCCCACCGCGAACGGTGGGGCCCTTCGAGTCGTGCCCGGTGAGGCACTGGCGGAGGATACGAGATTCGAACTCGTGAGGGGTTGCCCCCAACACGCTTTCCAAGCGTGCGCCCTAGGCCACTAGGCGAATCCTCCGCGGCAAACAATACAAGACGTTGAGGAGTGCTCGCGAACTCGTTCCCCCCGCTCAGATCCTGTACCCTGTGCGGAGCCCCTCACGTGGCGCTATCTGACTGAACTCCCCCAGGGCCGGAAGGCAGCAAGGGTAGGTTGGCTCTGGCGGGTGCGTGGGGGGCGCTTGCGTTTGCGGTCCGGGTTGTCAGTGGGCGCCTATAACCTCGTATGCGTGTCGTCTCTCGCGCTGTACCGCCGTTATCGCCCGGAGTCGTTCGCCGAGGTCATCGGGCAGGAGCATGTAACCGACCCGTTGCAGCAGGCGCTGCGGAACAACCGGGTCAATCACGCGTACCTGTTCAGCGGCCCGCGCGGGTGCGGGAAGACCACCAGCGCGCGGATTCTGGCCCGCTGCCTCAACTGCGAGCAGGGGCCGACGCCGACCCCGTGCGGAGAGTGCCAGTCGTGCCGGGACCTGGCCAGGAACGGGCCGGGTTCGATCGACGTCATCGAGATCGACGCCGCGTCCCACGGTGGTGTCGACGACGCCCGTGACCTGCGAGAGAAGGCTTTCTTCGGGCCCGCCGGCAGTCGGTACAAGATCTACATCATCGACGAGGCCCACATGGTCACGTCGGCCGGCTTCAACGCGCTGCTGAAGGTCGTCGAAGAGCCACCCGAGCATCTGAAGTTCATCTTCGCCACCACCGAACCCGAGAAGGTCATCGGGACGATCCGGTCGCGTACCCACCACTACCCGTTCCGGCTCGTGCCGCCGGGAACCCTCCGGGAGTACCTGGGCGAGGTCTGCGGGCATGAGGGCATTCCTGTCGAGGACGGGGTGCTGCCGCTGGTCGTACGGGCCGGTGCCGGGTCCGTGCGTGACTCCATGTCCGTCATGGACCAGCTGCTCGCGGGGGCGGGCGACGCCGGTGTGACATACGCCATGGCCACCTCGCTGCTCGGGTACACGGACGCGTCGCTGCTCGATTCGGTTGTCGAGGCCTTCGCCGCGGGGGACGGCGCCGTGGCCTTCGAGATCGTGGACCGGGTCATCGAGGGCGGCAATGATCCTCGACGGTTCGTTGCCGACCTGCTGGAGCGGCTGCGGGATCTGGTGATCCTGGCCGCCGTGCCGGACGCCGCGGAGAAGGGGCTCATCGACGCCCCTGTCGACGTGGTGGAGCGGATGCAGGCCCAGGCGGGCGTTTTCGGCGCCGCCGAGCTGAGCCGTTCCGCCGATCTCGTCAACGAAGGCCTGACGGAGATGCGTGGCGCCACCTCGCCGCGACTCCAGCTCGAACTCATCTGCGCGCGCGTGCTGCTTCCCGCCGCGTACGGGGACGAGCGATCCGTCATGGCCCGCCTGGACCGTATTGAGCGCGGCGTGAACTTCTCCGGTGGCGGGGGCGGACCTGCCATGGGGTACGTGCCTGGGGCCGATCAGCATGGCTATGGGCATGGGCCTGCGCACAGTGGGACGGGGGGTTCGCCGGCCGCCCCGACCGGTCAGGCGGCTCCAGCGGCTGCAGTGGCTGCACAAGGACAGGCGGTTCCACCAGGCGGTGGGGTCGCGGCGGCTCGGGCCGCCGCGCGCGCGGCGGGACCTGGGCCAGCCCCCGACTCCGCTGCCCCGGTCGCTCCTCCCACGGCCGCTCCGGTCGCTCCTCCAGCGACTCCTGCACCTCCTGTGACTCCGGCGCCTCCTGTGGCTGAGCAGCAGCCGCAACCGCAAGCTCCGGCCACGCCCGCACCCGCGCCCGCCGCTTCCCCTGCACCCCCCGGTCCGTCGGGCGCCGCGCCCGGCGCCTGGCCCACCGCGACGGCCGCGGGCAGCGGCCGCCGTCCCGGCGGTTGGCCCACGGCCGCACCCACGGGCGGCGGCGGCCAGCCACCAGCCACGCCCTCGGCCCCGGCACCATCGGCTTCGGCACCCGCCCCGGCTCCTGCCGCCGCCTCACCGGCAGCCCAGGCTCCCCCGAGCGGCGGCCCCGACCCCCGCCTGCTGTGGCCGAACATCCTGGAGGCGGTGAAGAACCGTCGCCGGTTCACCTGGATCCTGCTCAGCCAGAACGCGCAGGTGACCGGGTTCGACGGTACGACTCTGCAGATCGGCTTCGTCAACGCGGGCGCCCGGGACAACTTCGCGAGCAGCGGCAGCGAGGAGGTGCTGCGGCAGGCGCTGTCCGAGCAGTTCAACGTCCAGTGGAAGATCGACGCGATCGTCGACACCTCGGGTGGCTCCGGTGGTCCGGGCGGCTCGGCGCCGCCCGCTCCGGCCGGTCCAGGATTCGGCGGCGGTTACGGCGGGGCACAGACGGCCCCCCACTCCGCACCCCAACAGCAGTCGGCCCCGGCATCGCGCCCCGCCGCGTCGCCGGGCCAGTCAATGAGCCACGCCCCGGCCGCGCCCGCCCCGGCACCCAATTCGGCTCCCGCCGCCCCCGAACCACCTCCGGTCGCCCCCGAGGACGACATTCCCGAGGACGACGACCCCGACCTCGTCGAGTCCGCCCTCTCGGGCTACGACCTGATCGTCCGCGAACTGGGCGCGACGGTGGTGGAGGAGTTCTCGAACGAGTAGCGCGGGGATGGCGAGAGGGGTCCCATCCGGTGGCCCACTTTGGAGGATCTGGAGGATCCCACCATTCCTCCAGGCCCCCCGCTTCGGAAGCCCCCACAAAGGCACCCTCCTCCGGCGGTTAGGCTGACCCCGTGAAGGTCCTTGTCATCGGTAGCGGCGCCCGCGAACACGCCCTGTGCCGTTCCCTGTCCCTCGACCCCGACGTCACCGCCCTGTACTGCGCCCCCGGGAACGCAGGCATCGCGGAGGTGGCCGAGCTGCACCCGGTCGACGCCCTCGACGGCGCCGCCGTGGCTGCGCTGGCGGCCGAGCTCGGTGCCGAGCTGGTGATCGTGGGCCCGGAGGCCCCGCTTGTCGCGGGGGTCGCCGATGCCGTGCGCGCGGCGGGCATCCCGGTCTTCGGCCCCTCCAAGGAGGCGGCGGAGCTGGAGGGCTCCAAGGCTTTTGCCAAGGATGTGATGGCGGGGGCGGGCGTCCCGACGGCGCGCTCGTACGTCTGCACGACACCCGACGAGGTCGAGGAGGCGCTCGACGCCTTCGGTGCCCCGTACGTCGTGAAGGACGACGGGCTCGCGGCCGGCAAGGGAGTCGTCGTGACCGACGACCTCGCGAAGGCCCGCGACCACGCCAACGCCTGCGACCGCGTCGTCATCGAGGAGTTCCTCGACGGCCCCGAGGTCTCCCTCTTCGCGATCACGGACGGCGAGACCGTGGTCCCGCTGCAGCCCGCCCAGGACTTCAAGCGCGCGCTGGACGGCGACGAGGGCCCGAACACCGGCGGCATGGGTGCGTACTCGCCCCTGCCCTGGGCGGACCCGAAGCTCGTCGAGGAGGTCATGCAGACAGTCCTCCAGCCGACCGTCGACGAACTGCGCCGCCGCGGTACCCCGTTCTCCGGCCTTCTTTACGCGGGTCTGGCGATCACCAGCCGAGGCGTACGGGTCATCGAGTTCAACGCCCGTTTCGGCGACCCCGAGACCCAGGTGGTCCTAGCCCGACTGAAGACCCCTCTCTCCGGCGTGCTCCTGGCTGCGGCGAACGGCACGCTCGCCGACCTGGAACCCCTGCGCTGGAGCGACGCCGCTGCCGTCACCGTGGTCGTCGCCTCGCACAACTACCCGGACACCCCGCGCACCGGCGACCCGATCACCGGGCTCGACGAGGTGGCGGCCCAGGACGCCCCGTACGCGTACGTCCTGCACGCAGGGACGAAGCGCGACGGCGACGCGGTCGTCAGCGCGGGCGGCCGTGTGCTCTCCGTCACGGCGACCGGCACCGACCTGACCGAGGCCCGCGAGCGCGCGTACGCGGCGGTCGCCCGCATCGGCCTCGACGGTTCGCAGCACCGCACGGACATCGCAGCGAAGGCGGCGGCAGAGGCGTAGAACCTGGTCAACAAGGTGACGCCCCAATGACCGGCCACGAGTCGGCTGGCAGGCCGCCAACAGCCCCCTGGGCCCCGGATTCCGTACGGAATCCGGGGCCTGATCATTGCCCACCGTCATCCACCTTTCCCCAAAGCCATTCCATCGAGTGACCGATGCCCCATCCGGCTGACGGGGGCCGGGGCCCCAACTAGGGTGCGGCGAAAGCGTTCCGGCACTTGGCCCACCGGCATTGCGATGTCGGTGGCGGGTGCCACAGTGGGGGAGTGAGCAACGCCAGGACATCCGCCGGCGCGGGCTGCGACACAGCCCGGGCGGGGCGGACCGTAGGGGGTGAGGTCCGGTCGTGACCGGTATGGGTGTGGAGGTGGGCGCGCAGTCTGCGCGCTCCCAGGCTCTCGCCGTGCTGCGTATCCGCAGCAGGGCGCTGGCCGTCGCCCTGCTGCCCGCGGCCGTCGCCGTGGTGCTGCTGGCCGGCGGCTCCACCGGCCACATCACCGGCCCGGGCTGGGACACCACCCGCTGGATAGTGACCGCCCTCGCCGTCCTGGTTCTCCTCGCCGCCGCGGGCATCGCGCTCGTCGTCGCCCGCGCCCGGCCGGCCATGAGTCCCACGGTCGCCATCGCCGAGGAGTCGGCGCCCGACCTCTACCGCATGGTCCGCGACCTGGCCGACCGTCTCGACGTCCCGGCCCCTTCGGCGATAGCGCTCACCCCGGACTGCGACAGCTGGCTGGAGGACCGCACCCACCTGGCGCACGGCCGCCCGCCGCCCGGCGACAGGGACGAAACGGAAGGCCTGCAAGGCCTGCGCGGCGTACGCGGGCTGTCTTCGCGCCCGCGCCGGGCCCCCTCCGCCCCCGTCCTCGTCATCGGCTCCCCCTTCCTGTGGTGGATGCGCGTCGGGGAACTGCGCGCGGTCCTGGCCCCGGTCGTCGCCGGTACGGGCCCGTCGGCGCACCCCGACATAGCCGCGGCCCGTCGTTTCGTACGGGGCCTGGACGCGGCCGTGGCCGTGACCTCGGCGCCCACGCGCGGTCCGCTGACCCGCACGGTGCTGGGCGGCGCCGGCTGGGTGACCCGCCTCCTGCTGCGCAGCTGTCGGGGCCATGCGGCCGAAATGGAGCGAGGCGTGGCGGCCGCCGCGGCCGAGCGTGCACAGGCTGTGGACTACGGCCTGCGGATCGTCGCGCAGGAACAGGTGGGACTGGCGTACGCGGGCTGGGACCGGCTTCTGACCCGTGTCGCGCTGCCCGCGTGGCGGATGGGTCGCTGGCCGTCCCGGCTGGACGCGGGTGTCGTCGCGGCCCTCACCGAGCTGTCCCGCCGCGACCGCCTCGCCGAGGGGTTCACCTCACGGCTGGGCGAGCGCCCCGCCTGCGACCTGCTCGAAGAGCCCGGCACGGTGGACGAGGCGGCCTCGCTCCTCGCCGCCCGCCTCTTCCACGGCGGTCCCGCCGAGCCCGGGCCCGACTGGGCACCCGTGGACTGGCTGGAGTACCCGGACGAGGTCGTCGACCGTAAGTGGCGTGCCGACGCGGCGCGCCTCCACCGGGTCCTCGACGCGCTGGGCGTACGGCACTCCACGGATCCGGCGGCGCCGGGCTCGGGTGGTCCCACGCTGGCGCGGGTGTTGGACCACCTGATGGCGTCGCCGGACGACGACAGGCACGTACCGGGTCCGGACGCGGATGCCGGCGTACTCGCCACCAATCGCGGGGGCGCGTATGAGGAGATGGGCATAGGCCTGGACGAGGACGACGCGGAACTCGTCCTCGGGAACGAGCGGACGGCTGCCCTTGCGGCGGGGCTCAGTGCGGAGCTGGCGCGTGAGGAGGCGGCGGCGCCGGACCTGGCGTCGGCGTCGGCCGGGGGCGCGGAGCCGGGGCCCGACCGGGCTCTCTGGGACGACGGGCTGCTTCCCCTCTTTCCGCTTCAGCCGCCGCGGAGCGGGCGGGAGCTGCTGGCCGACCATGTGACGGCCATGGTGTGCTGCGCCGCGATGGACACGGCGGGGGCCGCGCCGGGGCTCGACTGGCTCGACGGCCCGTCCCTCCTCGTCGACGGCGTACGTGCCGCCGATCTGGCCCCCCGAGTCCTCACCCTCGTCGAATCCGGCGACCCCACCCCCCTCCGCGACTGGCTCCGCCACCTCGGCGTCCGCCCAGAGAAACCGGTCCGCCTGGTCTGACAGCGACCGCCAACGGGCGTGGGCCAAGCGTTTTTCGCCCCCTCCGCCCCTACCCGACCCTTGCTCCTGGGGGCTCCGCCCCCAGACCCCCGCTCGCCCGAAGGGCTCGTCCTCAAACGCCGGACGGGCTGAAAGATCTCCCCTGGCCCGGGGCTGAAATGCGCAGCCCCCGCGGGTGGGTGGGGGATTGGGACGGCACTACCTTGTCCTCAAACGCTGGACGGGCTGAAGGATCTGTCCCCCGGCCCGGGGCTGAAATGCGCAGCCCCCGCGGGTGGGTGGGGGATCGGGACGGCGCCACCTCGCCCTCAAACGCTGGACGGGCTGAAAGATCTGTCCCCCGGCCGGGCTGAAAAGTGCGGCCTCCCGCGGGTGGGTGGGGGATCGGGACGGCACTACCTCGTCCTCAAACGCTGGACGGGCTGAAGGGTCTCCCCCGGCCAGGCTGAAAGGTGCGGCCCCCACGGGTAGGTGGGGGATCGGGACGGCAGTAGCTCGCCCTTAGGCGGCGGACGGTTGACCACCCACCGCCCGCCCGCCGCCCGGCCGAGAACGCACCCGCCCCGCACCCCCACACCCCCGGCCGCCCACGCGCCCGCAGCCACATACGCACGGAAGGGGCCGGGGGCCGGTACATCAAATGCCCGTCGCGTACGTTCGCGTCACCGGACGCTTCCCTGCTCGGCCAAGGTCTGATCCGTCGGCGACGGGCGGATGTACCGGCCCCCGGCCCCGACCCACCCACCCAACCGCGGGCGACACGGCACCCCAGGCGGAGCCCCCCGTTCCACTCCCGCCAATTCGCGACGAACGGTGACGATGTGCGTGCGTAATGTGATGTGCTGGGACCGATCGCGCACACGGCAAGGGCTTATGAGGACGACGGGGGCAACAGGGAGGGGAGCAGGCATGGGGTCGGAGCAGATTCGCCGCTGGGAGTCGGGAGCACTCGCCCACGCCGTCACGGACCCCTTCGGGCAGGGCCCCGTCCCCTGGCTCCGCGGTGATGAGCAGTACTTCGACGACACCGGCCACGTCGTCCCCTGGTACATCGACCACGCCCCCGGCGCCACCCAGCTCCACGACACCGGACGCGATCGCAAGGCAGGAACCAAGGGAGCCATCCCCCACCCCCGAGCCGGAGGCCCCCGCTCCGCCGACGACGTCCACCGCCAGATCAAGGGTTTCACCTCCACCGGCGCGGCCGCCCCCGGCGAGGCCATCGACTTCCACATCACGGTGGACCCGCCCCAGGAATTCAGCGTCGACATCTACCGCATCGGCCACTACGGCGGCGACGGCGCGTCAAAGATCACCACCAGCCCCCGCCTCTCCGGCATCGTCCAGCCCCCGCCGCTCACCGCCGACCGCACCGTCTCCTGCCACCACTGGTGGCTCTCCTGGCGCCTGCAGATCCCGAGCTACTGGAACATCGGCGCGTACGTCGCCGTACTCACCACCGTCGACGGCTACCGCTCCCACGTCCCCTTCACGGTCCGCGACGACCACCCCGCCGACCTGCTCCTCCTGCTCCCCGACATCACCTGGCAGGCGTACAACCTCTACCCGGAGGACGGCCACACGGGGGCCAGCCTCTACCACGCCTGGGACGAGAACGGCCGCCTGCTCGGCGAGGCCGACGCCGCGACGACGGTCTCCTTCGACCGCCCGTACGCGGGCGCGGGCCTCCCCCTCCACGTGGGCCACGCCTACGATTTCATCCGCTGGGCCGAGCGCTACGGCTACGACCTCGCCTACGCCGACGCCCGCGACCTGCACGCCGGCCGGGTCGACCCCACCCGCTACCGGGGCCTGGTCTTCCCGGGCCACGACGAGTACTGGTCGACGACGATGCGCCGCACCACGGAGCTCGCCCGCGAGCACGGCACCTCGCTCGTCTTCCTCTCCGCCAACACCATGTACTGGCAAGTGGAGTTGGGCCCTTCCCCGTCCGGCGTCTCCGACCGCCTGCTCACCTGCCTCAAGCGCAGGGGCCCCGGAAAACCGGCCCTGTGGCGTGAAATCGACCGCCCGGAACAGCAACTCATCGGCATCCAGTACGCGGGCAGAGTCCCCGACCCCCACCCCCTGGTCGTCCGCAACGCCGACCACTGGCTCTGGGAGGCGACCGGCGCACACGAGGGCGACGAGCTCACCGGCATGGTCGCGGGCGAGGCCGACCGCTACTTCCCCCGCACCCCGCTCCCCGAGCACCAGGGTCGCATCCTCCTGGCCCACTCCCCGTACGCCGACAGCGAGGGCACCCTCCGCCACCAGGAGACCTCCCTCTACCGCGCCCCGTCCGGCGCCCTGGTCTTCGCCTCCGGAACCTTCGCCTGGTCCCCGGCCCTGGACCGCCCCGGCCACGTGGACCCCCGCATCCAGCGAGCCACGGCGAACCTCCTGGACCGCATCTGCAAACACGACTGACACCACGACGGCAGCCCGACCGCACCACGACCCCAGCACCACTGAAACCGCCCCACCCGCACCGCACGCCCCACCCACCAGGCACCCCTGGCCAAAGCCACTCCCCGCATACGGGAGAATCGAGCCAATTGGACAGAACCACGGGGAGGAACCGTGTCCGGATTCGTTGAAAAGCCCGAGCCGCTCCAGGTTCCGGGTCTGGTGCATCTGCACACCGGCAAGGTGCGCGACCTGTACCAGAACGAGGCGGGCGACCTCGTGATGGTCGCCAGCGACCGCATCTCCGCATTCGACTGGGTGCTGCCCACCGAGATCCCCGACAAGGGCCGCACACTCACCCAGCTCTCCCTGTGGTGGTTCGACCAGCTCGCCGACCTGGTCCCCAACCACGTGCTGAGCACCGAACTCCCGAAGGGCGCCCCCGCCGACTGGGAGGGCCGCACTCTGATCTGCAAGTCGCTCCGCATGACCCCGGTCGAGTGCGTCGCCCGCGGCTACCTCACCGGCTCGGGCCTCGCCGAGTACAAGCAGACCCGCACGGTCTGCGGCCTCGCCCTCCCCGAGGGCCTGACCGACGGCTCCGAACTCCCCGCGCCGATCTTCACGCCCGCCACCAAGGCCGAGGTCGGCGAGCACGACGAGAACGTGTCGTACGAGGAGGTCGCCCGCCAGGTCGGCGCCGAGACCGCGGCACAGCTGAGGCAGACGACCCTCGCCGTCTACAGCCGCGCCCGCGACATCGCCCGCGACCGGGGGATCATCCTGGCGGACACCAAGTTCGAGTTCGGCTTCGAGGGCGAGAACCTGATCCTCGCCGACGAGGTGCTGACCCCGGACTCGTCCCGCTTCTGGCCGGCCGAGCAGTGGGAGCCGGGCCACGCGCAGCCGTCGTACGACAAGCAGTTCGTGCGCGACTGGCTGACCTCCGCCGAGTCAGGCTGGGACCGGGCGAGCGAGCAGCCCCCGCCCGCGCTGCCGCAGCACATCGTGGATGTGACCCGCGCCAAGTACATCGAGGCGTACGAGCGCCTGACGGGTACGAGCTGGTCGTAGCGCACGGCAAAGGCCCCGGTCGATGACCGGGGCCTTTGTCTTCTCTGGAGCGGACGACCAGGTTCGAACTGGCGACCTCAACCTTGGCAAGGTTGCGCTCTACCAACTGAGCTACGTCCGCGCTGCGCCGTGGCGCGAGAGCAACTATACCCAACCTCGCTCCCGAGCGAGACGCACCGCCGTGTGACGGTTCTCGGCCCCGAGTTTGGTCGCGGCGGACGACAGATAGTTCCGTACGGTCCCCTGGGACAGCGCGGCGCGCTCGGCGATCTCCGCGACGGGCGCCCCGTCGGCGGCGAATTCGAGCACCTCGGCCTCGCGCGCGGTCAGCGGAGAATCCCCGGCGGAGATCGCGTCGGCGGCCAACTCCGGGTCCACATAACGGTTTCCCGCGTGCACCGTACGAATGATCTCCGCGAGCCGCTGTGCGCTGACCGTCTTGGGGACGAACCCGCGCACACCCGCCGCAAGCGCCCGCTTCAGATGCCCGGGCCGCCCGTGACTCGTCACGATCAGCACCTGGCAACCGGGCAGTTCGGCCCGCAGCGATGTGGCCACCCTCACACCGTCGGCCCCCGGCATCTGAAGATCCAGCACGGCGACATCAGGCATGTGCGCCCGCGCCATCGCCAGCGCCTCGGGCCCGGTCGCCGCCTCGGCCACCACGACCAGGTCGTCCTCAAGACCGAGCAGCGCGGCAAGCGCTCCCCGGATCAGATGTTCGTCATCGGCGAGCAGAAGACGTACGGGAGAAGCGGCAGGTCTCATGAAGTGACCTCACTCACCGGAGCCGGAGCCGGAGCCGGAGCCGGAGCCGAAGCCGAAGCCGAAGCCGGAAGCCGCCGCCGCTCGGCGTCACGTTCCGAAGGGTCCGCCCCAGGTGTCTCAGGTGCCCCAGGCGTCACCGATGCCACAGGCAACGGCACCTCCGCACTCAACCGGAACAAACCACCCCCGACAGCCCCCGCCCGCAGCACCCCGCCCACTTCCATCAGCCGCTCCCGCAGCCCCACAAGCCCGGACCCCGGCTCCCCGTCCGATCCTCCACCCGACTCACCGACCGGCACCCCATCGTTCTCCACACTCAGCGTCACCCGCCCCTCCGCCACCCGCACCGACACCGAGCACCGCCCCGCGTCCCCATGCCGCAGCACGTTCGTCGCCGCCTCCCGTACGACCCAGCCGAGCGCCGACTGGACCTGTGGGGGCAGCCCGGTCACCGGGCCGCTGACCTCGCAGTCGATGCCGGCTGCCGTCAACACGCCCTGTGCGCCCGCGAGTTCGGTGGCCAGGTCCGCCTCCCGGTAGCCGCGTACGACCTCGCGCACCTCCCGCTGCGACTCCTGCGCGATGCGCTGCACCTCGATCATCTGCTCCACGGCCTCGGGCCGTCCGCGCCGCGCCAACTGCACGGCGAGCTCGCTCTTCAGGGCGATCACCGCGAGGTTGCGGCCCATCACGTCGTGCAGGTCGCGCCCGAATCGGAGCCGTTCCTCGGCGACGGCGAGGCGGGCGCGGGTCTCGCGGGCCTCGTCGAGTGCGTAGACGGTGTTGAGCAGCCACAGGGAGACGACGGAGGTGGACACGAGGACCCCGGCCATGAACAATTCCGCTCCTCCCGCGCCCAGCGCGGCGTACGCGGGGACCCCCACCAGGAACACCACGCCCGCGACACCGACCGCGGCGCCCGCGGCCAGGGCGAACGCGCGCCGCCAGTCGCGGATACCGAGGGCGATGGCCCCGACGCCGAACGCCGGCACCGTCACGGACAGCACGGCCGCCGCGGACTCGGCGTCCGCACCGCCGGGACCGTGCTCCGTGAGGACCGCCCCGCCGACCGCGATCAGCACGGTGATGGTGCCCAGTGCCCACAGCAGACGTACCGGCTGATCACGCGTACCCCGAGTCCAGTCGAGCGCCCGGGACGCGGTCACGGCGTAGAGCACACCGTGGACGCACACCGCCAGCAGCGCCCAGCCCCCGAAGCGCGACCCCAGCTGGCCGATCGCCGGGAGCCCGATGGTGGCGATCTCGATCACGGCGAAGAAGTGGAACGACCACCGGGTGTACGTCTCGACCTTCGCCGGCGTGCTCTTCCCCCGCCACCAGACCCCAGGTGTCCGCATGCTCCCGCCCCCGCTGTCTCTCACCGCCGCGGCTCCCACCGGAACCACCGTCCTACAGCAAACACCGCGACGACGGTCCAGGCCACCGCCGTGGCGAAGGCGCCCAGGGCTTCGTACGCGGAGAGGTCACCGGTCCAGCCGCCGCGTATCAGCGTGATCACCGGGGTCAGCGGCAGCAGTTCGCAGGCCCAGGCCAAATTGTCGGGCATGAACTCGAGGGGGATGAAGGTGCCCGATCCGACCAGGGAGACCAGCACCAGCGGCATGGCGGCCACCTGGGCGCCCTCCACGCTCTTGCTGAAGATCGCGGTGAGCGCAGCGAGCGGTGGCCACATCGCCAGGCCCAACAGCAGTCCCAGGACGGCGAGTTGAGGTGCCTGCGGCGTCCCGACGTCCAGGAGTACGGCGCACGCGGCCGTCAGGACCAGGCACTGCGCGAGCCCTATCGCCACCGACGGAAGGGCGGCCCCCGCGAGGATCTCCGCGTCCCGCAGCTCCCCGGTGCGCAGCCGCTTGAGGACGAGTTCCTCGCGCCGGGCCGCGTACACGCTGACCAGCGAGCTGTAGACCGCGAAGAGGAGCGAGAAGCCGATGGCGGAGGGCAGGATGACCGAGCCCGCTGAGAGCCCCGCGCTCTTCAGATCCATCTGCTCGACCGTCGAGCTGAGACTGAACGGCATCACCAGCGGCACGAACAGCGCGGCGAAGAGCGTCGCCTTCGTGCGCCCCAGGAGTGTGAGCTCGGCGCGCGCGAGGGCGGCCATCCGCCCCACCGCCGTGGTGGTCGCTTCCTTACCGGTCGTACTCGTCACAGCCACCGCGCTCACGCCACCGTCTCCTTGTCCCTACGGGCGGCCTCCGACGAGGCCGCCTCCTCCCGCGCGATCCGCAGGAACGCCTCCTCCAGCGAGGCGGACCGCACATCGAGCCCCCGCAGCTCGATCCCGGTCCGTTCGGCCCACAACAGCAGTGCGGTGGCGGCCCGTTGCAGCTCGTGCGTGCGCAGTCGGACGGTGCGTCCCTCCACCTCGTGCCCGGTGATGCCGAGCGAGGCGAGCGGGGGCAGATCCCCCAGGAAGTAGCCGTCGGGGAGTTCGAAGGCGATCCGGGACGGCTGGGAGGCGGTCACCTGGGCCGGGGTGCCGGTGGCGGCGATGCGTCCCTCGTGGAGGATCGCGAGCCGGTCTGCGAGTTCCTCCGCCTCTTCCAGGTAGTGGGTGGTCAGCAGCACCGTCGTACCTCCGTCGCGCAGCTCCCGTACCAACTCCCAGGTGCTCCGGCGTCCTTCGGCGTCGAGTCCGGTCGTCGGCTCGTCGAGGAAGAGGACCTCGGGGCGGCCGAGGAGCGCGAGTGCCAGGTCCAGGCGCCGCTTCTCGCCCCCGGACAACTGCTTCACCCGTACGCCGGACCGCCTCGCGAGCCCGACCATGTCCAGGGCCTCCGCCGTGGGGCGCGCTCCGCTCGTGCAGCCCGCCCACATCCGTACGGTCTCCGCGACCGTCAGCTCGGAGGGGAAACCGCCCTCCTGAAGCATCACGCCGATCCGGGGCCGTACGACCGCGCGCTCCTCGTAGGGATCGTGCCCGAGGACCCGCACCCGCCCGTCCGCCGGGGGTGCGAGGCCTTCGAGGAGCTCGACCGTGCTGGTCTTGCCGGCCCCGTTCGTGCCCAGCAGCGCGAAGAGCTCACCGTGGCCCACGGAGAACGTGATTCCGCGTACCGCCTCGAAGTCGCCCCCGTACACACGCCGCAGATCCGTGACCTCGATCACGTCATCGCGCTCGTTGTGCTCATTCGTCTTCATGGATTCAGCGTCCCCGCGGAGGGCCCCCGGCAGCAGTGCGCGGTGTCATCACTCCGCATGACATATGTCAGAAGCCACTACCGGGCGGAGGAGGCACGACAAAGGCCCCGGTCGATGACCGGGGCCTTTGTTTTCTCTGGAGCGGACGACCAGGTTCGAACTGGCGACCTCAACCTTGGCAAGGTTGCGCTCTACCAACTGAGCTACGTCCGCATTGCCTCCGACGGGCTCTCACCGATCGGCGCGAGCACCACCTTACCTGATCCAAATGGATGCCCGGTAAGGGATGCAGAGCGGGTGACAGGAATTGCACACTGCGCCTTCCCCCTGGAAGGGGGATGTTCTGCTACTGAACTACACCCGCGTGACCCCGTGAGGTTCGGCTTTGCGGCCTCGCCCCTCGGCGTGCTCCAGACTCTAGCTGACCAGCGGGGGGTCAGCGCAAGTCGACTCTTCCCAGGGGCGGATGACCGGCCGGGCCGAGAGCTCGGCCGGTCCGCGGGCCCCCGGTTTCAGTGAGCCCCGACCTCGGTCCCACTGAGCCGCGGCTCCGGCTCAGTGCGCCTCGGCGAACGCCTCGTACACCTTCTTGGGGATGCGTCCGCGCGGCGGCACGTCCAGCTTGTTGGAGCGGGCCCAGGCGCGGACGGCCGCGGGGTCGGGGGTCAACGCGGTGTGCGTGTACGCCTTCCCGGACCTCGATTGCTTGCGGCCGGCCTCCAGGTAGGGCTCAAGCACCTTACGCAGTTTCTTGGCATTGGCTGGATTCAGGTCGATCTCGTACGACTTGCCGTCCAGTCCGAAGGCGATCGTCTCCGCCGCTTCTGAGCCGTCGATGTCGTCAGAGAGAGTGACCACGACACGCTGCGCCACGAATATCGGTCCCTTCGTGCGGCACCTCTGCGATCAACCGTCATGACGTGCGAAGACGTCACGGAGTTGTCGGCGAGATGTCGACTGTCCGGCTGTTATTGGGCAAAGTATCGGCTATTGCCATTTCCTTTGTACAGTGCCCGGCATTGCATTGTGAAGCCCGACTAAATCCTTCCGCGTGTCAGGACGCAATGGGGTCCCGCCGTTCTTCTGCGGTTTTTCCCAGGATTTTCAGTGGAGGCCCCCGCGTCGATGCGAGATCGTGATCGGGGTCACGTAGGATTCTACGAATCTACGCGAGTAGAAATTTTGTGCGGGTAGTCTGAAGCGACCTGCTCAGCACCACACACCGGGAGTGCCAGTGGCACGCGTCGTAGTCGACGTCATGCTCAAGCCGGAGATCCTCGACCCCCAGGGCCAGGCGGTGCAGCGTGCACTGCCGCGTCTCGGTTTCGACGGTGTCTCCGACGTACGTCAGGGAAAGCGATTCGAACTGGAAGTGGACGGACCGGTGGACGACGCCGCGCTCGCCCGCATCCATGAACTCGCTGAATCCTTCCTCGCCAACACCGTGATCGAGGACTTCACCGTCAAGGTCGAGGAAGTCGCGGAGGCGGGAAAGTGACCGCTCGTATTGGAGTCGTCACCTTTCCCGGCAGCCTGGACGACCGGGACACGCAGCGCGCGATCCGGCTCGCCGGTGCCGAACCCGTCGCCCTCTGGCACAAGGACAAGGACCTGAAGCAGGTCGACGCCGTGGTGCTGCCCGGCGGTTTCTCGTACGGCGACTATCTGCGGGCCGGCGCGATCTCGCGCTTCTCGCCGGTGATGGAGACCGTCATCGAGCAGGCGAAGTCCGGAATGCCGGTTCTCGGCATCTGCAACGGCTTCCAGGTCCTCACCGAGGCGCACCTCCTGCCGGGCGCGATGCTCGGCAACAACCACCTGCACTTCATCTGCCGTGACCAGAAGCTGCGGGTGGAGAACGCGGAGACCTCCTGGACCGCCGACTACGAAGCCGGCCAGGAGATCCACATCCCGCTGAAGAACATGGACGGGCGGTACGTCGCCGACGAGCGCACGCTCGATGAGCTGGAGGCGGAGGGCCGGGTCGTCTTCCGGTACGTCGACTTCAACCCGAACGGCTCGCTGCGCGACATCGCCGGCATCACGAACGCCGCCGGGAACGTCGTAGGCCTCATGCCGCACCCGGAGCACGCTGTCGAGCCCCTCGTCGGGACCGGCCGCACCGACGGCCTCCCCTTCTTCACCTCGATCCTCAAGAAGCTGGTCAACGCATGAGCCGCACGCCTCTGGACACGGTCGAGAACGCGGCCGCGACCCCCGACGTCGAGCTGCCCTGGGCCGAACTGGGCCTGAAGAAGGACGAGTACGAGCGGGTCGTGGAGATCCTCGGCCGCCGGCCCACCGGTGCCGAGCTCGCCATGTACTCGGTCATGTGGTCCGAGCACTGCAGCTACAAGTCCTCGAAGGTCCACCTCCGCCAGTTCGGCGAGAAGGCGCCCCAGTCCGATGCGCTGCTCGTGGGCATCGGCGAGAACGCCGGCGTCGTCGACGTCGGCCAGGGCTACGCTGTCACCTTCAAGGTCGAGTCGCACAACCACCCCTCGTACGTGGAGCCCTACCAGGGCGCGGCCACGGGCGTCGGCGGCATCGTGCGCGACATCATCGCGATGGGCGCCCGCCCGGTCGCGGTCGTCGACCCGCTGCGCTTCGGCGCGGCCGACCACCCCGACACCAAGCGCGTCCTGCCGGGCGTCGTCGCCGGCATCGGCGGCTACGGCAACTGCCTGGGCCTGCCGAACATCGGCGGCGAGGTCGTCTTCGACGCCTGCTACCAGGGCAACCCGCTGGTCAACGCCGGTGCCATCGGCGTCATGCGGCACGAGGACATCCACCTGGCGAAGGCGTCCGGCACGGGCAACAAGGTCATCCTGTACGGGGCTCGCACGGGCGGCGACGGCATCGGCGGCGCCTCGATCCTCGCGTCGGAGACCTTCGACGACGCCAAGCCGAGCAAGCGCCCGGCGGTCCAGGTCGGCGACCCCTTCCAGGAGAAGCTGCTCATCGAGTGCACGCTCGAGGCCTTCGCCGAGAAGCTGGTCGTCGGTATCCAGGACCTCGGTGCGGCCGGACTGTCCTGTGCCACCAGCGAGTTGGCGTCCAACGGCTCCGGCGGCATGCTCGTGACGCTGGACGACGTACCGCTGCGCGACTCGACTCTCTCGCCCGAGGAAATCCTCATGAGCGAGTCGCAGGAGCGCATGTGCGCGGTCGTCGAGCCGGCGAAGGTCGAACGGTTCCTGGAGATCTGCGACAAGTGGGACGTCATCGCCACGGTGATCGGTGAGGTCACCGACGGCGACCGTCTGGAGATCTACTGGCACGGCGGCAAGATCGTCGACGTCGACCCGCGCACGGTCGCGCACGACGGCCCGGTCTACGAGCGCCCGTACGCCCGTCCGGAGTGGCAGGACGCCCTCCAGGCGGACGACGCCAACAAGCTTCCGCGCCCGGCCACTTCAGAAGAGCTGAAGGACCAGGTTCTCCAGCTCGTCGCCTCGCCCAACCAGGCCTCCAAGTCCTGGATCACCTCCCAGTACGACCACTTCGTGCAGGGCAACACGGTGTTGGCGCAGCCCGAGGACTCGGGCATGATCCGCATCGACGAGGAGACCGGGCTCGGCGTCGCCATCGCCACGGACGGCAACGGCCGCTACGCGAAGCTCGACCCGTACGCGGGCGCGCAGCTCGCGCTCTCCGAGGCGTACCGCAACGTCGCGACGACCGGCGCCAAGCCGCTCGCCGTCTCCGACTGCCTGAACTTCGGCTCGCCCGAGGACCCGGCGGTGATGTGGCAGTTCGCGGAGGCCATCCGCGGACTCGCCGACGCCTGCCAGCAGTTGGGCACCCCGGTGACCGGCGGCAACGTCTCGCTCTACAACCAGACGGGCGATGTGGCCATCCACCCGACGCCGGTGGTCGCCGTCCTCGGCGTCATCGACGATGTGGCCCGCCGCACCCCGGTCGCCTTCCAGGAGGAAGGGCAGCTGCTCTACCTCCTCGGCGACACCCGCGAGGAGTTCGGCGGTTCGGCCTGGTCGCAGGTCGTCCACGACCACCTGGGGGGCCTGCCCCCGAAGGTCGACCTGGAGCGCGAGCGACTCCTCGCCGAGATCCTGATCTCCGCCTCCCGCGACGGCATGATCGACTCCGCGCACGACCTGTCCGACGGCGGTCTGATCCAGGCCGTGGTCGAGTCCGCACTGCTCGGCGACAAGGGCGCGCGGCTGGTCGTGCCCGACGGCCTCGACGCCTTCACCTTCCTGTTCTCGGAGTCGGCGGGCCGCGCGGTCGTCGCGATCCCGCGCTCGGAGGAGCTCCGCTTCAACGACATGTGCGGGGCGCGGGGGCTGCCCGTCACCCGCATCGGTGTCGTCGACGGAGACGCGGTGGAGGTCCAGGGCGAGTTCACCCTCCCCCTGGCCGAACTGCGCACCGCGCACGAGGCGACGATCCCGGCGCTGCTGGCGTAAATGCCCTCGGCCATACGGGGCTTCGGTCATACGGAGCTTCGGCTCTACGGAGCTTCGGCCGTACGGCGTTGAAGGCTCCGTCCGTTTCCACGGGCGGGGCCTTCGCTGTTCACGTCCTGGTTCACGTCCCGACGGCGACGGGCCGCGCTCCCTCCGATGTCGCCTGCTCCGGGCGAGACTTGGGCAGCAGCAGCCCCAACAGCACGCACACCGCCATCAGTCCCGCCCCGCACAGGAACACCGTGTCCATCGCGGAGACGTAGGCCGAGATCCCCGCCACCCGCTCCGCCCCCGTCAGCGAGGCCAGCGCGTCGGTGCCGCCGCCCGGACCGTCGTACAGGCGCGTGATGAGCGTGCCGAAGAGCGCCGCGCCCAACGCCGTGCCGAGGGTCTGGAAGAACCGGATGGAGGTGGTGGCGACGCCCAACTGGTGGGCGGGGGCCGCCTCCTGGACGAGTTGGATGAGCTGGCCGAGGAGCATGCCGAAGCCGAGGCCGACGAGGAGCATGTCGGCGCGCAGCAGCCACAGGGAGGTGTGGGTGCCGAGGGTGGACAGGAGCAGGAAGGCGACCGTGGCGACGGCCGAGCCGCCGATGGTGAACGTCCGCTCCGCCCAGCCCCGTTCGGCCAGCTTCGCGGAGACGATGCCGACGGCCGTCATCCCGAACGCCATCGGGAGCAGGTACAGCCCGGCGGACGAACTCGCGACGCCCCGCGCCACCTGCAGATAGACCATCACGTAGTACATGGAGCCGACCATCGCCGCGCCCATCAGGCCCTGGATCGCGAAGCCCCAGCGCAGTTCCGGAACCCGGAACATGGACAGCGGCAGGATCGGTTCGGCGGCGGTGACCTGGCGCCACAGGAACAGGCCGAGGGCGGCCGCCGACAGCACGGCCAGGCCCACGATCTGCGGTGAGGACCAGGCGTACTGCTTGCCGCCCCACTCCGTCACCAGCAGCAGCGAGGTGGAGAAGGCGGCGGCGAGCCCCGCACCGGGGAAGTCGATGCGGTGGCCGCCCCAACCACCGGTGGGCCGGGGGAGCTTGAGGACGAGGGCGCCGAGGGCCAGGACGGCGAGGCCGAGCGGCAGGTTGATGTAGAAGATCCAGCGCCAGCTCGCGTGGTCGGCGAGGACACCGCCGATCCACGGGCCGACCGCCATGCCGCCGCCGGCGATGATCCCGCCCATGCCCGCGCCCTTGGCGTCCTTCTCGCCCTCCCCTCTGAGCTGGGCGATCACGACCATCGTCACGCTCATCAGGCCGCCGGCGCCGATGCCCTGCACGGCCCGCGCGGCGATCAACTGGCCGATCGACTGGGCCGCCCCGCACAACGCCGAGCCGAGGATGAAGGTGCCGACGGCTCCCAGGAACACCCGCTTGGCGCCGAGGACGTCGCACAGCTTGCCGTACAGCGGCAGCACCGCGGCCGACGCCAGCGAGAACGCGCTGATCAGCCAAGGGATCTTGTCGATGCCGTGCCCCGGATCGAGGTCGCGGACGATCGGGACGGTGGCCGCGGACACGATCTGCATGTCCAGGACGGCCAGGACGATCGTGACGAGGCAGACGAGGAAGCCGATCTTTCGCTGGGTTTCGGTCATGGGCACCACCATGAACGAGAAATATGTACCGGGTCAATCTTTTATCTGGGATCAAATTTCATCTTGGTACAGTGATTGCATGGCTGAGGCGATGGGGCTGCGTGAACGCAAGAAGCTGCAGACGGCGATGCGGATCTACCGGACGGCCGTCGCGCTGTTCGCCGAGAAGGGCTTCGACCACGTCTCCGTGCAGGAGATCGCCGACGCCGCCGACGTCTCCAAGATGACCGTCTTCAACTACTTCGGCACCAAAGAGGACTTGGTCTTCAAGCCCATGGAGGAGCACTTCTCCGACGCCGCCCGTGCCGTGCGCGAGCGGGCGCCGGGCGAGTCCGCGGTGGAGGCCGTACGCCGTCAGCTCCTGGACATGATCGAGGCGCGCGACCCCTCGGTCGGCCTGCACAGCGAGCCGTTCGCCCGCCGGATCCGCGCGGTCGTCATGGCGACGCCGGTCCTCAGGGAGCGCGCGTACCTGCTGTCCGAGAAGGGCGCACGCGAACTGGCCGACCTGCTCACCGAGGAGACCGGCGACACCACGCTGGCCCTGATCGCCGCCGCCACACTCACCGCCGCCCGCCAGGCCCTGGTCGAGGAGCACCACCTCCGCATCGACGCCGGCGAAACCGTCGACGAGGTCGCCGCCGACGCCGCCCAGCTCGCCGAGCGGGCCTTCGCGCTGGTGGAGGGGGGTCTCAAGGACTACGCGCGTAAGGAGTGAGATGTCCGCGGGGTCCGCCCCGGCCTTCCACGCGGACCAGGCTCACCGCCTCCACGCGGACTAGGCTCACGCCATGCCTCCGGCCAAAAAACGACGCACCCGTACGTACGACTCCGCCAAGATCCGCGCCGCGGTGCCGGCCCAGTTCGGGAACGTACGCGAAGCCGTACGCGGCCTGCGTGACGAGGAGTTGGCCCTTCCCGCGAACCTCGGGGACTGGACCGTACGGGAGTTGGCCGCGCACGTCACGATGGCCGTCGAGACGGTCAGCCGGAACATCGACCGGCCGGAGCCCGGCAAGGCCGAACTCGCCCTGCTCGACTGGCCGTTCGCGACCGCCGCGCGGGCCGGTGACATCGCCGACGGCACACGGGAGCTGGCTGCGGCCAACCCCGACCTCGACGCCCTCTACGCCCGCACCGGGGAACGCCTCACGCACAGGCTCGCAGAGGCCCCCGGCGATCGCGTCCTCGCCGCCCGCACCGGCGCCATGACCCTCGCCGACTATCTCGTCACCCGCACCGTCGAACTCGTCGTGCACACCGACGACCTGAACCGCGCCGTACCCGGCCTGGACATCCCGTACGACCGTCAGGCGCTCGCCGCCTGCACCCGGCTGCTCGCCGACGCGCTCGCGGTGAAGGCACCCGGGGCGTCGACGGAGGTGCGGATTCCGCCGTACGCGGTCGTGCAGTGCGTGGAGGGGCCGCGGCACACGAGGGGCACCCCGCCCAACGTCGTCGAGACCGACCCGCTGACCTGGATCCGGCTCGCGACAGGACGTACGGAGTGGCAGGCGGCGCTGGCGGACGCCAAGGTCAGCGCGAGCGGGGAGCGGGCGGACCTGGGCGGACTGCTGCCTCTCATGGGCTGAGCGGAGGCGGGGAAGACGGGATCGTCTGACCTGGATGGAACCAACCACCCCACCCGCCCCGTCACATCGGCATGTACAGGCAGCGACTCACCCTCACCGCCCTGACCCTCATCCCGCTCGCCATGGCCTGCGGGAACGAAACCGGCGACGGAACCGGCAGCGGCTCGGTCGGCTCGGGCGCGAATGCGGACGTCACCGGCGCCCACTGGATCGTCGACAGCGTCACCGTGGACGGCACCAGTCATGCCGCCCCAGCGGGAGCGAACGTCGAGTTCGGCGAGAACGGCAAGGTCCAGGGGAACTACGGCTGCAACCACTTCAGCGCGACCGCCACCTTCAAGGACGGCAGCATCGACGTCGGCGAGACGTCGATGACCGAGATGGCCTGCGAGGAAGGCCCCATGGAGTTCGAGCGGACCCTCGCCCGCACGCTCGCCGACGGCGCGCTCACCACGGCGGTCAAGGGCGACGAGCTCACCCTCACCACCGGCACAGGCGACCGAGTCCACCTCACCAAGGAGCAGGCCGCCCCGCTCTACGGCACCAAGTGGGCCGTCACGGCGCTCGGTGACGGGGAAGTGGCCCAGTCCCTCCCGGAGGGCGCCGACCCGTACCTCGTCCTCGACAAGGAGAAAGGGACGGTTTCCGGCCACCTCGGCTGCAACGACGTGTCCGCGAAAGCCACCGTCAGCGACGGACATATCACCCTCGGAACGCCGAAGACGACCCGCATGATGTGCGACAGCTCACTCATGGACACCGAGAAGACACTGCTCGGCCTGTTCGACAGCAAGATCGGCTACGAACTGGATCACCGCTCCCTCACGCTGACCAGCACAAACGGCGAGAGCGTGACGGCTGTCGCCGGTAAGTGAGCCGTCAGGGTCCCGTATCCCCAATTCGGACCAGTGGTCGATCTCGCCTACACTCGGTGCCGTGCCACGTGGTGACGGTCGACTCAATCATGATCTGCTCCCCGGTGAGAAAGGCCCCCAGGACGCTTGCGGCGTCTTCGGAGTCTGGGCTCCGGGCGAAGAGGTCGCCAAGCTCACTTACTTCGGGCTCTACGCCCTCCAGCATCGAGGCCAGGAATCCGCGGGGATCGCGGTCAGCAATGGCTCCAAGATCCTCGTCTTCAAGGACATGGGCCTCGTGTCCCAGGTCTTCGACGAGACCTCTCTCGGCTCCCTCCAGGGTCATATCGCGGTCGGTCACGCCCGCTACTCGACCACCGGAGCCTCCACCTGGGAGAACGCCCAGCCGACGTTCCGTGCCACCGCGCACGGTTCCATCGCGCTCGGCCACAACGGCAACCTGGTCAACACGGCGCAGCTCGCCGAGATGGTCGCCGACCTCCCCAAGCAGCAGGACGGCCGCTCCCCGCGCGTGGCGGCCACCAACGACACCGACCTCCTGACGGCGCTCCTCGCCGCCCAGGTCGACGACGACGGCAAGCCGCTGACCATAGAAGAGGCCTCCGCCAGGATCCTTCCGCAGGTCCAGGGCGCCTTCTCGCTCGTCTTCATGGACGAGGACACCCTGTACGCGGCCCGCGACCCGCAGGGCGTCCGCCCGCTGGTCCTCGGCCGCCTGGAGCGCGGCTGGGTCATCGCCTCGGAGTCCGCCGCCCTCGACATCTGCGGCGCCTCCTTCGTCCGTGAGATCGAGCCGGGCGAGTTCGTCGCCATCGACGCGGACGGCCTGCGTACGTCGCGATTCGCTGAGGCAAAGCCCAAGGGCTGCGTCTTCGAGTACGTCTATCTGGCCCGTCCCGACACGGACATCGCCGGTCGGAATGTGTACCTCTCGCGCGTCGAAATGGGCCGCAAACTCGCCAAAGAAGCTCCCGTCGAGGCAGATCTGGTCATAGCTACTCCGGAGTCCGGGACGCCCGCGGCGATCGGTTACGCGGAGGCCAGCGGGATCCCCTTCGGCGCGGGTCTCGTCAAGAACGCCTACGTCGGCCGGACCTTCATCCAGCCCTCGCAGACCATCCGCCAGCTCGGCATCCGTCTGAAGCTGAACCCCTTGAAGGAAGTCATCAAGGGCAAGCGCCTGGTCGTCGTCGACGACTCGATCGTGCGCGGCAACACACAGCGCGCGCTGGTGCGGATGCTGCGCGAAGCCGGCGCGGCGGAGGTCCACATCAGGATCTCCTCGCCCCCGGTGAAGTGGCCCTGCTTCTTCGGCATCGACTTCCCGACCCGCGCGGAGCTGATCGCCAACGGCATGACCATCGACGAGATCGGCACCTCGCTCGGCGCCGACTCCCTGTCGTACATCTCCATCGACGGCATGATCGAGGCCACCACCATCGACAAGCCGAACCTGTGCCGCGCCTGCTTCGACGGCGAGTACCCGATGGACCTCCCGGACCCCGAACTGCTGGGCAAGCAGCTCCTGGAGACCGAGCTGGCCGCGGGTCCCGCAGCCACGGCCGCGGCCGACGCGATCCGTCGCCCGTAAGCGCCCCGTATCCCAACCCGAAAGATCCCAGGCAATGTCTGAGACCACTCGTACCGGTGCTTCCTACGCGTCCGCCGGCGTCGACATCGAAGCCGGCGACCGCGCCGTAGAGCTGATGAAGGAGTGGGTGAAGAAGACGCAGCGCCCCGAGGTCCTCGGCGGCCTCGGCGGCTTCGCCGGTCTCTTCGACGCCTCGGCCCTCAAGCGCTTCGAGCGGCCGCTGCTCGCCTCCGCCACGGACGGCGTGGGCACGAAGGTCGACCTCGCCCGGCAGCTCGGCGTGTACGACACCATCGGCCACGACCTGGTCGCGATGGTCATGGACGACATCGTGGTGTGCGGCGCCGAGCCGCTCTTCATGACCGACTACATCTGTGTCGGCAAGGTCCACCCCGAGCGCGTCGCCGCCATCGTCAAGGGCATCGCCGAGGGCTGTGTCCTCGCGGGCTGCGCCCTCGTGGGCGGCGAGACGGCCGAGCACCCGGGCCTCCTCGGCCCGGACGACTTCGACGTCGCGGGCGCGGGCACCGGCGTGGTCGAGGCCGACCAGCTGCTCGGCGCGGATCGTATCCGTACGGGTGACGCGGTGATCGCCATGGCGTCCTCAGGGCTTCACTCGAACGGGTACTCGCTCGTCCGGCACGTCCTCCTCGACCGGGCGAAGCTGAAGCTCGACAGCCACATCGAGGAGTTCGGCCGCACGCTCGGCGAGGAGCTCCTGGAGCCCACCAGGATCTACTCGCTGGACTGCCTGGCCCTCACCCGCACCGCCGAGGTGCACGCCTTCTCGCACGTCACCGGCGGCGGACTCGCGGCCAACCTGGCCCGCGTCATCCCCGACGGCCTGCACGCGATCGTCGACCGCGAGACCTGGACCCCGGCCCCGGTCTTCGACCTCGTCGGCAGGACCGGAGACGTCGAGCGCCTGGAGCTGGAGAAGACCCTCAACATGGGTGTCGGCATGATCGCGATCGTCCCCGAGGAGTCGGCGGACGTGGCGCTCGCCACCCTCGCGGACCGCGGTGTGGACGCCTGGATCGCCGGTGAGATCACCGAGCGCGGCGATCACGAGACGGGCGCGGCGCTGATCGGCGACTACAGCAAGTAAGCCACCCAAGGCAGCACAAAACCCGGTCCGGTGTGGAACCACCCCGGACCGGGTGAGGTGCAGATGCTATGAGGCTCTACGAGAACGCCGAACCTGCTGACCCGCTGGTAGCGCTACGCGCCGCGACGTTGCGACTGGGGACCGGACTCGTCGTCCTCGTCCTCGTCGTCGTCGTTATAGAGATCCGCGTACTGCGCGTACGGGTCGTCTTCTTCCTCGTCGTCGTCCTCGAACGGCTCGCCATTCGGCGGCTGTTGCGAAGTCGAAGCGCCCAGCTCATTGGCCAGACGCGAGAGGTCAGTCCCGCCGCTGCTGTACTTCAGCTGGCGGGCGACCTTCGTCTGCTTGGCCTTTGCCCGGCCGCGCCCCATGGCTCGACCCCCTCGGATACGGGGCTCGGTGGCCCCAGAGTCTTGACACGCGTTCATGATCTGGAACGGGCTCTCCGTGAAGAGACCGGTCCGTAGGGCTTCCACGGTACCTGCTCCCGCGCCCATACGGTACGTCGCCCGCAGGACGCGCGTGTGCGCAGAACCTGCGAGGAGCCCTGTCCTCGCTGGTCAACCGCGATTTTAACCTCTTCTTGGCGGCCGACCCGCCGACAGACGTGAGAGTTCTCTCCAACACCCGCCGGCGGGTACCTCCCGGGGGTCAGCCGCGGCGCGCCTCGGCCATCCGCTGCTCGGCGATCCGGTCGGCCGCGGCGGCCGGCGGAATCCCGTCCTCCTTCGCACGTGCGAATATGGCCAGCGTGGTGTCGAAGATCTTCGCGGCCTTCGCCTTGCACCGGTCGAAGTCGAAACCGTGCAGTTCGTCGGCGACCTGGATGACGCCGCCGGCGTTCACGACGTAGTCCGGCGCGTAGAGGATGCCGCGGTCGGCGAGGTCCTTCTCGACACCCGGGTGCGCGAGCTGGTTGTTGGCGGCGCCGCACACGATCTTCGCGGTGAGCACCGGCACGGATTCGTCGCTGAGGGCCCCGCCGAGTGCGCAGGGGGCGTAGATGTCGAGGCCCTCGACGCGGATCAGCGCCTCGGTGTCCGACGCCACCGCCACGGACGGGTGCTCGTCGACGATCCGCCGGACGGACTCGTCCCGCACGTCAGTGATCACGACCCGCGCGCCCTCCTCGAGCAGATGCCCGACCAGATGGCGGCCCACCTTGCCGACGCCCGCGATGCCGACCGTACGGCCGCGCAGCGTCGGGTCGCCCCACAGGTGCTGGGCGCTCGCCCGCATGCCCTGGAAGACACCGAAGGCCGTCAGCACGGACGAGTCGCCCGCGCCGCCGTTCTCCGGGGACCGCCCGGTCGTCCAGCGGCACTCGCGCGCCACGACGTCCATGTCGGCGACATACGTACCGACGTCGCACGCGGTGACGTACCGGCCGCCGAGCGAGGCCACGAACCGGCCGTACGCGAGGAGCAGTTCCTCGCTCTTGAGCGTGTCGGGGTCGCCGATGATGACGGCCTTGCCGCCGCCGTGGTCGAGGCCGGCCATGGCGTTCTTGTACGACATCCCGCGCGAGAGGTTCAGGGCGTCGGCGACGGCCTCCTCCTCGCTCGCGTACGGGTAGAAGCGCGTACCGCCGAGGGCGGGGCCCAGGGCGGTGGAGTGGATGGCGATGACGGCCTTGAGGCCGCTGGAGCGGTCCTGGCAGAGCACTACTTGCTCATGACCGCCCTGGTCCGAGTGGAACAGGGTGTGCAGGACGCCGTCGGATACGTCGGTCACTGTGGTGACTCCCAGGTAATAAGCGGCGGTTGACGTGCGGGTCCCGTACGGGTGGCGGGCGCCCGTGGGCATGAGACTAGAGCCTGTGCCCGGCCGCCATCCGCGCAGTGTTCAGGATCACCTTCCACCGGAGTACGGTCCTCTTCGGCCGTGGCACGATTTGCAGTGTTTTCCCGGTCTTGTGTGCGTGGGTCGAGCGGGATCGGAGCCCGGGTTTCGGGTCCGGCCGGTTGGGGAGGGAGCAGGCGTGCCCAAGGTGTCCTCCGTGATCGTCCCGTACGCGTCCTATCTGCGCGTGTACGAACCGCTGGCCGCCTTCCCCGAGCCGGAGCGCGGCCACTGGGCCCGTTATGCCCGCCGCCCCGAGCGCCCCTCGTACCAGGACGAACTACGGCGCTCCCTGGCCGACTTGCTGCCCACCCCGCCGATCCCCGTGCCGGTGCACGAGAGCGGCGACGCGTTCGTGGCGGAGGTCGACGGGGTGCTCTGCGTATGCCCCTGGCGCACCCGGCTGCGCGGCTGGCAGGCCCTGGGCGAGCTGGGTGAGGAACTGCCGGAGTCGGTCCTCGACGCGGTCCTGCCCTCGCTCGTACGCCGTCAGGCCGCCCTCGACTACGAACGCTGGCTGGAGCGCAACCCCGACGCCCGCCCGTGGATCCGCACCTCGACCTGGCAGGTGCCGCTGAACTGGTTCGTGCTCGTCTCCGACGAGGAGCGGCTGTACGAGAAGGGTGCGGGGCCCGACGGAGCCGCGCCGGGGCTGCGGTACCGGACGCCGATGGTGCAGGCCCGGCGGCGGACTGCGCGGGCGCTGAAGACGCTGAAGGACACCATCGAGGACGGGCCGCTCATCGACGGCCTGCTGGACGTGGGGCGCTGGCTGGAGGAGTTCCACCCGCGCTCGCTGGTCGAGCTGGACTACGGCGGCCTTGTGCACGTCGTGCCCGCGGGGGAGCTCGAGGGGGACCACTCGGCCGCGGACGTCCACGAGGGCATCGACGCGCTGCGCACCGGGGACGGGGCGGCGGCGGGCGAGGCGTACGGGCGGCTTGTGGAACGCTGGCGGTCGGTCAGGGACCGGCGCTCGGCGAACTGACGTGATCCCGGTCTCGGCGGCGCCGTGAACTCACCCGGCGTGCTTACGCTCTGAAGGTGCCTCATCGCGGGACGTAGGTCCCGATCCGGGCTTTTGCGTCAATGGCGTGTCAAGCGTGACGGATGGCACTTACCTGGCCCTTGCGCCCCTTGCCCATCCTCGTGCCAAAATAGGACAAGGAGCCCGGGGGAGGGCTCCGCCCGCCCACGTATGGGTGGAATCTCAGCATTGCACGCTATGGGGGGTCTCGTGACTCCTGATCGCCCTGTGACTGATCGTCACAGTGGCGTGACTGTCCGCTATGGCATGGTCCATCGGCTTCCGTCGCTGATGAACACCTGGGAGGGCAATTCCATCGGTTTGGCCGACGTGGCTGGACGGATGGTGTAGTTGTAGTGCCGAGGACAAGCCGTTCGTCCTATAACCGACTCGGCCCGCGTCCGCCATTTCGGGCAACGCGGGTCAAGGTGCAGAATTTAGAGGAATGAACCGAGAAGGTTCGGTTCTCCCGAGGAGGCCGCTCATGACCGCTCGCACCCCTGATGCCGAGCCGCTGCTGACCCCGGCTGAGGTCGCCACGATGTTCCGCGTGGACCCGAAGACGGTCACGCGGTGGGCGAAGGCCGGCAAGCTTACGTCCATCCGCACGCTCGGCGGACACCGCCGCTACCGCGAAGCTGAGGTCCGCGCGCTACTCGCGGGTATCCCGCAGCAGCGCAGCGAGGTCTGAACAAGCGCATAGCAGGGCATTTCGGTAGGTCCCCCAACCCGCCGTCACGCCCGAACCACAGCTCCAAGCGACGCGTGTCCTGCCCCAACGGGACCCACGCCCGACCCAATTTCACAAGCGACAAGGGTGCGTCGTAGATCGCGCTGGACTCCGCCGGGTCCAGCGCGATCTTTTTTGTGCGCCGGCAGTGCCCTGGGTGATGGGTCTGTGAGTGGGCTTGTCGGAGTCTGGGGAGGGGTGTCGGATCTCCTGTGGGCGGCCCCAGCAGCTGGTGCAATTGCACATATTAAATTGACCAGTTGTAGGTGAGGTGTAAGTTCCTCGGTTTCTAAAACCTATGCGGTGACACCCGTCACATGCCACAGTCCTTGTCGCCTGTGATGCTTCTGCGCTAAGGGAGTTGGGGCCGCACGGCGGCCTCGGCCCCGGCTGCCTCCTCGGCCTCATCGACACCATCGACGTCCTCGACGCCGCGCGGGGCGGGCTCCATGGCCAGCCGCAGGAGCCGGTGGCAGATCGGGCAGTGCCGCGTCAGATGCCGGTACCCGGAAGCGGCCGCCAGATGGGCGCGGAGCAGCGCGCGCGTCTCGTGCCGGGCGGTCGCCGCCATACGCACCTCCAGGGGGCCTCACGGGGTCGAGGGCCCTGGTTCCCTGGGTACCGGCGGAATGTGACGACGTCAAGACATGCGGAGACGAGCTCACGACACGCGAAAGGCCCGGAGCCGAAGCTCCGGGCCTTTCGTTCATGCGGTCCTGACGGGATTTGCTGCATCCGATTGCGGCTGCGCCGCGGGCGCGGCCTCCACCTTGACAGGGTGGCGAGCGAGGTCGGGTCGCATGCAGGGCACGAAGAAGGCCCCGCATCCTTGCCGGATACGGGGCCTTCCTCACTGCGGTCCTGACGGGATTTGAACCCGCGGCCTCCACCTTGACAGGGTGGCGAGCACTCCAAACTGCTCCACAGGACCAGGTTTCACAGCCACTTGGTCTTGCGCTGGGCTGCGAAAAGAGACTGTACAGGAGGGTGGGTCCGGGGTCGAACTCACCCACCGTACATACGCCGTTACGGGGCCAGGGTGTCGATCGCCTTCACGATGCGCTTGTCGGAGACGGGGTACGCCGTGCCGAGCGCGTGGGCGAAGTAGCTGACGCGGAGCTCCTCGATCATCCAGCGGATGTCCAGGACCTGCTGGGGGACCGGCCGGCCCTGCGGCAGCTGCTCCAGGAGCCAGGCGTACTCGTCCTGCATCTCGTGGACCTTCTCCATGCGGGTGGTGTCCCGCTGGACGTTCGTCGGCATCTGCTGGAGGCGCCGGTCGGCCGCGACCAGGTAGCGCATCAGGTCCGCCAGGCGGCGCAGCCCGGTCGCGGTGACGAAGCCGGGCTTCACAAGGGCGTTCAGCTGCGTCCGTACGTCCGTGAGGTTCGTCAGGAGCGTCGGGCTCTGGATGCCCTTCAGCCGGCGCTCACAGGCCTGCCAGGCGGCAAGGACCTGCTGCACCTGCCCGACGGTGCGGACCGTCGTGTCGACGATCTCGGCGCGCACCTTGTCGTAGAGCTTCCGGTACGACTCCTCGTCCCACGCCGGGCCCCCGAAGTCCCCGATCAGCTTGTCCGCCGCCGCCATCGCGCAGTCGTCGAAGAGGGCCTGGATCGAGCCGTGCGGGTTCGCGGACAGGGCGAGCTTCTGGACGTTGGTGAGCTTGTCCGAGGCGAACTTGCCCGGGTTCACCGGGATGTTGCGCAGGATCAGGCGCCGCGTGCCCTTCCACATCGCCTGCGCCTGCTCGGCCTCCGTGTCGAAGAGCCGTACGGAGACGGTGTCGCCGTCGTCCACGAGCGCCGGGTACGCCTTCACCGGCTGGCCGGCCCGACGGGTCTCGAAGACGCGCGTGAGCGAGCCGATCGTCCAGTCGGTCAGGCCCTTGCGCTCCAGGGACTCCCCGCCCTCGCGCTCCGCCGTAGCCGCCGCGGCCTGTGAGATCGCCTGGCGCGCCTTCGGCTTCAGCTGGAGCTGCAGCGCCTCCAGGTCCTTGTCCTCGGCCAGCTTGCGGCGTCGTTCGTCGACGATCCGGAAGGTGATCCTCAGGTGGTCGGGGACGCGGGACCAGTCGAAGTCGTCGGCGCTCACCGGCACACCGACCATGCGCTTCAGCTCGCGCGCCATCGTCATCGGCAGCGGCTCCTGGAGGGGCACGGCCCGCTCCAGGAACTTCGTCGCATAGTTCGGCGCGGGCACGTAATGGCGGCGGATCGGCTTCGGGAGGGAGCGGATGAGCTCGGTGACGACCTCTTCCCTCAGCCCCGGGATCTGCCAGTCGAAGCCCTCGTCCGTGACCTGGTTCAGGACGTGCAGCGGGATGTGGACGGTGACGCCGTCCGCGTCCGCGCCCGGCTCGAACTGGTAGGTGACACGGAACTTGAGCGGGCCCTGGCGCCACGAGTCGGGGTAGTCGTCCTTGCTGACGTCCCCGGCCCGCTCGTTGATGAGCATCGACCGCTCGAAGTCGAGGAGTTCGGGCTCCTCGTGCCGCTGGTGCTTCCACCAGGAGTCGAAGTGCGCCCCGGATACGACGTGTTCGGGCACCCGCTGGTCGTAGAAGTCGAAGAGCGTCTCGTCGTCGACGAGGATGTCGCGGCGCCGCGCCCGGTGCTCCAACTCCTCGACCTCGGTGAGGAGTCGGCGGTTGTCCGCGAAGAACTTGTGGTGCGTACGCCAGTCGCCCTCGACGAGCGCGTTGCGGATGAAAAGCTCACGGCTGGCTTCCGGGTCGATCCGCCCGTAGTTGACCTTGCGCTGGGCGATGATCGGTACGCCGTACAGCGTGACCTTCTCGTACGCCATCACCGCGGCCTGGTCCTTCTCCCAGTGCGGCTCGCTGTACGTGTGCTTGAGGAGATGGCCGGCGAGCGGCTCGACCCACTCGGGCTCGATCTTGGCGTTGACGCGGGCCCAGAGACGGGAGGTCTCCACGAGCTCGGCGGACATCACGAACCGCGGGGGCTTCTTGAACAGGGCCGAACCCGGGAAGATCGCGAACTTCGCGCTGCGGGCGCCCAGATACTCGTTCTTGCCCGTGCTCCTCGCGCCTTCCCCCGCGGCCTCCTTCACGTCTTTCATGCCGATGTGGGAGAGGAGACCGGCGAGCAGCGAGACATGGACGCTGTGCTCGGCGGCGTCGTCCTCGTTCGGATGGATGCCCAGCTGCTTGGCGACCGTGCGGAGCTGGGTGTAGATGTCCTGCCATTCGCGGATGCGCAGGAAGTTCAGGTACTCCTGCTTGCACATCCGGCGGAACGCGGACGAGCCCCGCTCCTTCTGCTGCTCACGGACGTACCGCCACAGGTTCAGATACGCGAGGAAGTCGGACGTCTCGTCCTTGAACCGGGCGTGCTGCTGGTCCGCCTGCGCCTGCTTCTCGGCCGGGCGCTCGCGCGGGTCCTGGATGGACAGCGCGGCCGCGATCACCATGACCTCGCGCACACAGCCGTTCTTGTCGGCCTCCAGGACCATCCGGGCGAGCCGGGGGTCGACGGGCAGCTGGGCGAGCTTGCGGCCGCTCTCCGTGAGCCGCTTGCGCGGGTCCTTCTGGGCCGGGTCCAACGCGCCCAGTTCCTGGAGGAGTTGGACGCCGTCACGGATGTTGCGGTGGTCCGGCGGGTCGATGAAGGGGAACTTCTCGATGTCGCCGAGACCGGCGGCGGTCATCTGGAGGATGACGGAGGCGAGGTTCGTACGGAGGATCTCCGCGTCCGTGAACTCCGGGCGGGCCAGGAAGTCGTCCTCGGAGTACAGCCGGATGCAGATGCCGTCGGACGTACGGCCGCAGCGGCCCTTGCGCTGGTTGGCGCTGGCCTGCGAGACCGGCTCGATGGGCAGCCGCTGGACCTTGGTGCGGTGGCTGTATCTGGAGATACGGGCGGTGCCCGGGTCGATGACGAACTTGATGCCCGGGACGGTGAGCGAGGTCTCGGCGACGTTCGTAGCCAGAACGATCCTGCGCCCGGTGTGCTGCTGGAACACGCGGTGCTGCTCGGCGTGCGACAGCCGGGCGTAGAGGGGGAGTACCTCGGTGAACCGGTAGTTCTTCTTCGTCAGCGCGTCCGCCGTGTCGCGGATCTCGCGCTCGCCCGAGAGGAAGACCAGGATGTCGCCCTTGCCCTCGCCCTGGAGCTCCTCGACGGCGTCGCAGATCGCGGTGATCTGGTCGCGGTCGGAGTCGTCCCCCTCTTCTTCCAGGAGCGGGCGGTAGCGGACCTCGACCGGGTACGTACGGCCGCTGACCTCGACGATCGGCGCCTCGCCGAAGTGGCGGGAGAAGCGCTCGGGGTCGATGGTCGCGGAGGTGATGACGACCTTGAGGTCAGGACGCTTGGGCAGCAGCTGAGCGAGATAGCCAAGCAGGAAGTCGATGTTCAGAGACCGCTCGTGGGCCTCGTCGATGATGATCGTGTCGTACGCGCGCAGCTCGCGGTCCGTCTGGATCTCGGCCAGCAGGATGCCGTCGGTCATGAGCTTGACGAAGGTGCCGTCCGGGTTCACCTGGTCGGTGAAGCGGACCTTCCAGCCGACGGCCTCGCCCAGCGGGACGTCGAGCTCGTCCGCCACGCGCTCGGCGACGGTACGGGCGGCGATACGGCGGGGCTGGGTGTGCCCGATCATGCCGCGGACACCACGGCCGAGTTCCATACAGATCTTGGGGATCTGGGTCGTCTTACCGGAACCGGTCTCGCCCGCGACGATGACGACCTGGTGATCACGGATGGCGGCCGCGATGTCGTCCTTCTTCTGGCTGACCGGGAGCTGCTCGGGATAGGTGATCGCGGGCACCCGAGTACGACGCTCGGCCATCCGGGCCTCGCCCTTGGTGACCTCCGCGTCGATCTCGGCGAGCACGGCGGACCGGGCTTCGGGCTTGCGGATCTTGCGTGCGCCTTCGAGCCTGCGCCCGAGCCGGTGCGCGTCGCGCAGGGACAGCTCGGTCAGGCGGGCGGCGAGATCGCCGAGGGCGGGGGCGGGATGCGTAGACATACGCCGTCCAGGATCTCACCTCGGCGAAATGACTGGCGAACGCTTTTGCGTGGCGGGCGCCGACCGGGGTTGCCGCGGGTCCTTCTCGCGGAGAAATATCGCTCCCACGGCTCTAGCTTGGTCGATATGTCCGAGATGCCGCACGGTGCCCATGGCAAGCCGCCCACCCGTCGTGAACGTTGGGCGGACTTCAAGGAGTCGCCGTTCCTGCCCGCGACAGTGCTCGTGCTGATCATTTCCGCGGCGGCGGGCCTGTTCGCGGGCTCGTACACGTACTCCATGGCGAATCCGACGCCGCGTCATGTGCCGACGGCGATCGTGGGGGCGTACGACGAGGCGCGGGGCAAGGTGTTCCTCGACGGGATGGAGAAGGCGCTCGACGCCTCGCTGAAGATCCACACGTACGACAGCAGGGCGGCGGCCGTCGAGGCGGTGAACGACCAGAAGGTCTTCGCGATCTTCGAAGTGCGGGAGCCGGGGCGGGCGGTCACCCTCGACGTCTCCGGGGCGTCCGGTGCCTCGGTCGCGGAGCTGCTGGCGGAGGCCGCGCCGGCCGTCGGCAAGGAGACGGGGGTCGCGGTCACCGTCAGGGACATCAAGCCCCTGCAGAAGGGCGACCCGCGAGGGCTGGCGATCTTCTACATCTCGCTCGCGGCCGTGGTCATCGGATTCATCGGCGCGATCCAGCTCAGCGTGCACGCGCGGGCGCTGAACCCGCTGGAGCGGATCGCGTTCACGGCCGCGTACGCCCTGTTCGGCGGGTTCGCGATCGCGGCGGTGGTGGACTGGCTCCTGGGCGCCCTGGATCTGCCGTTCGTCGAGTCCTGGCTGATCCTCGCGTTCACCATGTTCACGTCGGGCATGGTCTTCACCATGTTCAACACCCTCTTCGGGCGCTGGGCGATGATCCCGACCTGGGGCCTGATGGTCCTCCTCGGCAACCCGTCCTCGGGCGGCGCCGTCTCCTGGCCCCTGCTCCCGTCCGTGCTCGGCTACATCGGCCGCTGGCTGCCACCGGGCGCCTCCGTCAACGCCCAGCACACAGCCGTGTACTTCGCCGGCCACCAGCACGTGTTCCCGTTCCTGGTCCTCGCCGGGTGGGCCCTGGTGTCGTGCGCGGTCTTCTGGACGTGGCGGCATCGGCATCCCGGGGGGAGGGAGGCGGAGCCGGCGCACGCGGCGGGCTGACGGGCAAGGGCCGACGGGCAGGGGCTGACGGGCGTGGGCTCCTCATGCAACTTCCCATACGACGAAGACCCCGTCCGTATGGACGGGGTCTTCGGGGGTTGTGGCTGGGGCCGGGGTCGAACCGGCGACCTATCGCTTTTCAGGCGATCGCTCGTACCAACTGAGCTACCCAGCCACGAAGTTCCTCGCGGAACTTCAGCGGTCCTGACGGGATTTGAACCCGCGGCCTCCACCTTGACAGGGTGGCGAGCACTCCAAACTGCTCCACAGGACCAAGCTGCTGTGCGCGACATGCGTAAAACAGTGTCGCACACGGTATTACGTGCCCCCAACGGGATTCGAACCCGTGCTACCGCCTTGAAAGGGCGGCGTCCTAGGCCGCTAGACGATGAGGGCTATCGGCCCGCCTGGGCGCTTCTCAGCGCGTCGGGGACGTGAGAAGCATATGGGATGGCGGGAGGTATCGCCAAAACGGTTTAGGGGGTGCCCGCGGAGGGCGTGGGAGAGGGGGTTGGGGACGGTGTGGGTGGGGGCGTGGAGGACGACGGCGTGGGTGAGGGAGTGGGGGACTGGGTGGGGGACTGGACGGCGCCCGGTTTGTTTTCCTCGGGGAGGTGGCGGCTCACCTCGGCCGTTGTCAGGCCCAGGCCGCCGAGCTTGATCTCGTCCCAGGCCTGGAGTCGGCGGGTGTCGCGGTCGAGGTAGAGGACCGAGGCCTCGATGGGGTCGGGGTACTTGCCCTCCAGGGCACGCAGACCGCTGCCGCCCGTCGAGCCTTCGATGCGGAGGCGGGTGCCGCCCTTCATGACCTCCATCTCCTGGTGGTGCAGATGCCCCGCCAGGACCAGCGGCACTTCCCCGTCCGTCTGACGGGCCGCCTCCGGTTCGTGGGCGACGGCGATGTCGACGGGCGTACCCGCCACCCGCTGGTCGCGCAGCACCGACGCAAGCAGCGCGCCCGCCTCCTGCTGCGCCTGGCCGCCCTCCGGGTCGGCCGACCGGTCGGGGGTGAACTGCGGGTCGCCGATGCCCGCGAAACGCAGGCCCGCGACCGTGACCGCCCGGCCCTCGTCCAGGACGCGCACGTTCTTGATCTTTTCGAGGTAGCTCTGGGTGAGGAGGGAGTCGTGGTTGCCCCGGACCCAGACGTACGGCGCTCCCAGGTCCGCGATCGGATCCAGGAAGCCGTTCTCGGCCGCCGTGCCGTGGTCCATCGTGTCGCCGGAGTCGACGATCACATTGATGTCGTACTGCTCGACGAGCGACGCGATGATCTTCCAGCTCGCCGGGTTGAGGTGGATGTCGGAGACGTGCAGGACCCGGATGGTGGTCGGGTCCGGCTCGTAGCCGGGGAGCGTGGAGGTGACGTCGTACAGCTTCGTCACGTTCGTCACCAGGCGCGCCAACTCCTTCTGGTAGACGTCGAATTCGCTGACGATGCTGCGGGCGTTGCCGACGAGGGAGGGTGCGGAGGAGAGGAGTCCGGAGAACTTCGGTTCCAGGACCGAGTTGGGGTTCCAGGTGGCGAAGGCCGTCCCGCCGCAGGCGGCGAGGAGGGTGAGGGCCAGGCCGCCCGCCGCGAGGGCCCGGCGGGGCCGGCGGTAGACCGCGAGACCGAGCGCGGTGGCGCCGGAGACGACGGCCACGCAGGACCGTACGGCCAGGTCGAGCGTGCCGTGCTCCACGTCCTGCGCGACCTCCTCCTGGAGACCGGAGAGCCGCTCGGGGTGATCGACCAGCGCCTGCGAGCGCACCGGGTCGAGCCGGTCCACGTCCACGTCGAGCCGCAGCGGGGCCTGGTGGCTGCGCAGCTCCAGCGCGCCGAGCGGGGCCACGTTGATCTTCGTGCCGCCGTCGAGGGAGGGCCGCAGGGTCATGGTGGTGTCCATGGGGCCGACCGGCACGCGTACGTTGCCCACGATCAGCAGCCCCAGCCAGGCGCCGAGCAGTACGACGGTCATGAGGCCGAGGACTCGGGCGTACGGGTGGGGCTGGTCGACGAGTTCGGTCGCCGGGTGGGGGCGGCGGGCGCGGTAGCGGCGGGTGAGTGCGAGGGCTCGGGGGGCCGTCCGGAGACTCCGGGCGCGGTTCCGTCGAGTCCTTCGTATGCGGTGCAGGGCGGTGGTCACGGCAGCGAGGACGCGGGCCATTGGTCCCGTATGCCCAGTGTGGGCGTGGGTATGCGGCGCCGCCCCGGCTCTCGTACGGGGGCGTCCGCGACTCTCGTAGCGGGGCTTCGTACCGTGAAATGGCCGTGTGCACGAGATTCCGTCGTACACCTCTTCGGAAGGCCTTCGGCTGATCGGGTGAGCGGCCCGTAGGGCTTGCTGCTAGCCCGCGGTCCCGGCGTCCCTGAGATCAGCCCCAGCCCAGCTCATGAAGCCGCTCGTCATCGATCCCGAAGTGGTGGGCAATCTCGTGGATCACGGTCACGGCGACCTCGTGCACGACCTCGTCCGGGGTCTTGCACATCCGCAGTGTGGGGCCCATGTAGATCGAAATGCGGTCCGGGAGCACGCCCGCGTACCACTCGCCACGGTCCGTGAGCGGGGTGCCCTCGTAGAGGCCCAGCAGCTCGGGGTCGTCGGCTGGAGGCTCGTCCTCGACGAACACGGCGACGTTGTCCATGACCCGGGTCAGCTCGGGCGGGATCTGGTCGAGGGCTTGGCTTACGAGCTCTTCGAAGGCTTCGCGCGTCATTTCCAGCACTAGGCCATTGTCCGGGACGATCGCTCTAGTGGGTGCGGTTCAGTCGGCGAACTGGCCCGCTACCGCAGGCCCGGGGGCAGCTTCGTTTCGGTGAACGTGGGTTATGCCCCCCACAGCGCCGATGACGTCGCCGGTCTGATCGCAAGCTGGCGGGAGCGGATCGCGACGGATGACCGTTTGCGGCCGGCTGTGAGCGTCGACGACGTCGAAGCCGCTGGTCGTGCCTGTGACGTGGCAGTGGCCTTCGACCTGGAGGATTCCGGTCCGCTCGATGGGCAGTTGGACCGAGTGCGCCACTTCTACGATCTCGGCGTCCGCACGATGCTGCCGAGCTACAACAACCGCAACGCGGCCGGCGGCGGCTGCCTGGACGAAGTCGACGATGGCCTCACCGCCTACGGCCGTGCGCTGATACGGGAGATGAACACCGTCGGCATGGTGGCGGACGGATCCCACTGCGGCGCCCGTACCGGGCTGGACATGTGCGAGGTTTCCGAGCAGCCGATGATCTACAGCCACTCCTGCATGCGCTCGGTGTGGGACCACCCCCGCAACATCACCGACGAACAGGCCAAGGAGTGCGCCGCCACGGGCGGAGTCATCGGCATCACCGGTGTCGGAATCTTCCTCGGCCCCAACGACGCCACCATCGACGCACTCGTACGGCACATCGACTACGCCGTCGACCTCGTCGGTCCGGAACACGTCGGAGTGTCGACCGACTACCCGTTCGACCACGAGGACTTCAACGCGATGCTCGAACAGAGTCCGGAGCTGTTCCCCGACTGCTACACCCGCTGGGGGCCGATCAACTTCATGCCCCCGGTGGGCCTGCTGACCGTCGAAGACGCACTTCTTGCCCGGGGATACCCCGACAATGCCGTCGCCGCGATCCTTGGCGGCAACTTCCGCCGCGTCGCCGAACTGGTGTGGCAGTAGCTCGACCAGCAGCCGGTGTCAGTTCTCATCGACATTTCCTGACCCTGTGATCACCAAGTGCTGATCGCCCGTAATTTCGGGATCGACGACGCTCGGCTGCATGCGCTCGGTTATGGGTGACTGTCGGCCGTGCGGGAGCGGGTACGGGTGACGTTCGTCCCGTTCCCCCGGTCGCTCTTGGGGTGCGCGTGTCTTCTTGTGGGCGGGGGGAGTTGGGCAGGGGGACTCCCCGACCCGCCCTCGGAGGTGGCTGCCCGTGCGCGCCTTGTACGTACCCGTCCGTCTGGCCGCCACGGTCATGGCCGTCGCCGCGGCCGCCGGCTGTATGAGCGTGGGTGACGACGGGGACCGGCCCGCGCCGTCGCATTCGGCGGGGCATCGGGGCGGGGAGGCGCCCGACGGGGGGACCGGGGTGAGTGGGGGTGGTTCCGGGTTCCATGGGGCGAAGGGGGCCAAGGGGGACGGTGGTTCGCCGAAGCCCGGTGAGTCCGTGTCCGGGTCGGCGTCCCCGACAGCGTCGGTGTCCGCGGGTGTGAAGCCGTCCGCGAAGGCGACGGAGAAGGGCGGGCCGGGGCGGCCCGTGGAGCCGGGGCCGACCAAGGCGGAGCCGAGTCCCACGCGTACGACGGCGGAGCCGACGCCCGAGCCGCCTCCGCCGCCGGTGTCCTCGCCGCCGGTGTCGGAGCCGAGTACGGCGGAGCCGTCGTCCTCGGCGCATGAGCAGGCCACTCAGTTGATGGAGCGGGAGCCGGCGCCTCGGGCGGGGGAGCCCGTGTAGTCGGCCCGGTCCGGACCCCCGTATGGTCAGGGGCAGACCCCGTATCGGCCTGGACGGTCTCGTCCGCAAGCGCCAATCGGGCTGCAAAACCACCCTGACCTGGGCTTATGAGGCTCGGTTTGCCTTTGGGGGGCAGGGGTGCGTATGGTAGTAGATCGTTTGATACCAATTGCCCGGCGCCAAGAAGAGAGCGTCGCGTGGCGCGTACTCTCCCTTGCCGTGGCCGGACCGCATAGAGGCGGTCGATTGCGACTTCACGGAGTTTGGGCGCGTGCCGTAGAACTCCGGAAGGTTCGCATTTCGCATGTCTGTTTCCAGTACTGATCACGTCGTCGTGCCCGAGAACAACGAGAACATCGAGGCCGACACCGAGGGCACCCAGCTCGTCGAGACCGCAGAGACGACCGTCGAGACGGTTGCCGACACGAGCGTCGAGTCCGCTCCCGAGACCCCCGCGATCACCTTCGGCTCCCTCGGTCTCCCCGACGGAATCGTCCGCAAGCTCGCGCAGAACGGCGTGACCGCCCCCTTCCCGATCCAGGCCGCGACCATCCCGGACGCCCTGGCCGGCAAGGACATCCTCGGCCGCGGCCGCACCGGCTCCGGCAAGACCCTCTCCTTCGGTCTGCCGCTGCTCGCGACGCTGTCCGGCGGCCACACCGACAAGAAGAAGCCGCGCGGCATCATCCTCACGCCGACGCGTGAGCTCGCGATGCAGGTCGCGGACGCGCTTCAGCCGTACGGCGACGTACTCGGCCTGAAGATGAAGGTCGTCTGCGGCGGTACGTCGATGAGCAACCAGATGTACGCCCTGGAGCGCGGCGTCGACGTCCTCGTCGCCACCCCGGGCCGTCTGCGCGACATCATCAACCGCGGCGCCTGCTCGCTCGAGAACGTCCAGGTCGCCGTCCTCGACGAGGCCGACCAGATGTCCGACCTGGGCTTCCTGCCCGAGGTCACCGAGCTGCTCGACCAGATCCCCGGCGGCGGCCAGCGCATGCTGTTCTCGGCCACGATGGAGAACGAGATCTCCACGCTGGTCAAGCGCTACCTGAGCAACCCGGTCACGCACGAGGTCGACAGCGCCCAGGGCAACGTCACGACCATGTCGCACCACATCCTCATCGTGAAGCCCAAGGACAAGGCGCCGGTCACCGCCGCGATCGCCTCCCGCAAGGGCCGCACGATCATCTTCGTCCGCACCCAGCTGGGCGCCGACCGTATCGCCGAGCAGCTTCGCGAGTCCGGTGTGAAGGCCGACGCGCTGCACGGCGGAATGACGCAGGGCGCGCGGACGCGGACGCTGGCCGACTTCAAGGAGGGCTACGTCAACGCCCTCGTCGCCACCGACGTCGCCGCCCGCGGTATCCACGTCGACGGCATCGACCTGGTCCTGAACGTGGACCCGGCCGGCGACCACAAGGACTACCTGCACCGCTCCGGCCGTACGGCCCGCGCGGGCCGCAGCGGCACCGTCGTATCCCTCTCCCTGCCGCACCAGCGCCGCCAGATCTTCCGGCTGATGGAGGACGCGGGCGTCGACGCCACGCGTCACATCATCAACTCCGGTACGGCCTTCGAGCCCGAGGTCGCCGAGATCACCGGCGCCCGGTCGATGACCGAGGTCCAGGCCCAGTCCGCGGGCGACGCCGCTCAGCAGGCCGAGCGTGAGGTCACGCAGCTCACCAAGGAACTGGAGCGCGCGCAGCGTCGTGCGGTCGAGCTTCGTGGCGAGGCCGACCGCCTGGTCGCCCGTGCCGCGCGTGAGCGTGGGGACGACCCGGATGCCGCGCTCGCCGAGGCCGCGCTCGTCGTGGAGGCCGCGGCTGCCGAGGCCGCAGTGGTGGAGCCGGTCGCCGCGCCGGTGCGCGAGGAGCGTTCCTCGTCGTACGAGTCGCGTCCGCGCCGTGACGACCGGGGCAACTACGAGCGCCGTGACCGTCGTGACGACCGTCCCTCCGGTGGCTTCCGTCGCGATGACCGTCCCTCGGGCGGTTCGGGTGGTGGCTTCAACCGTGACCGTCGTGACGAGCGTCCGTCGGGTGGTGGCTTCCGTCGCGACAACGACCGTGGCGGCGACCGCGGTGGGTTCCGTCGTGACGACCGTCCCTCCGGTGGCTTCCGCCGTGACGAGCGTCCCTCGGGCGGCTCGGGTGGTGGCTTCAACCGTGACCGTCGTGACGAGCGTCCGTCGGGCGGCTTCCGTCGCGACGACCGTCGTGACAACGACCGTGGCGGCGACCGCGGTGGGTTCCGTCGCGACGACCGTCCCTCGGGCGGCTCGAGTGGTGGGTTCAACCGTGACCGTCGTGACGAGCGTCCGTCCACCCACCGGGGCAGCGACCGTCCCTTCAACCGCGACCGTCAGGGCGATCGTCCCACCGGCGGCTTCCGCTCCGGCGGCCACGACCGCCCGACCGGCCGTCGTGACGACCACCGCGGTGGCACCGGCACCGGCACCGCGACCGGTTCCTTCGGCCGCCGCGACGACAAGCCGCGCTGGAAGCGCAACGGCTGACGCCGGGCAGTAAGCACCTAGGCAGAGCGCCGTGGCCCACCCGTTCCGGGTGGGCCACGGCGCTCTGTCGTTCGGCCGCTTGGAAAAAAGCTCTCCCCAGTGCTTTCGAACTGGCTGTAAGATCAGCCGACTTCTGAGAGGGATGCGACGGCCGGGGCCGGGGACATCTGATGCAGGGCCCGCTTCCTCTCGTGGCTTCTGGGGAGGGTTCGCCTTGATTCGTCATGCCTTCGTACGTCACTCGCGCGTCAGACGCGTCGCCGTCGTCGTGGCGGCATCCGCGGTTCTCGGGGGCGGGTTGAGCCCGCTGCTGCCGGTCGCTTCAGCGGCGGACGCGGCGCAGGAGACGGTGGTACCGGCGACGCTCCAGAGCAGCTACACGCGGGCGAGTCTCTTCAACTCCGACGAGACCTACGGCGGGGACGGGGCGGGCAGTCAGGGAGTCTTCCACCGGCTCTACGACCCCACCCGGCTGGTGTGGACGCGGTACTCGGACGGCAAGTCCTTCGAGGTGCCTGCGGCCTCCACGGGCCTGGCCGTCGACGACGGGACGGGCAGCGACGTCGCGGCGTTCCGCTACCAGGACGGTCACGTCGACCTGTGGAACGCCGTCGACGGAACGATGAGCACCTTGCAGATCCCCGAGGGGCGCAGCGTGTGGTCCGGGACCTTCGGCGACATCGTCGCCACCTTCGAGACGGTCACCGCCGAGGACGGGACCACTACGCGGGTCAACCACCTGCTGAGCGCGGGCCCCGACGGGACCACCCGTGACGTGGTCGTCTCAGGTATCCCCGAGGAGCTCAAGCTCGGAGGGCCGTTGCGTGCTGACGCCACCTCGCTCATCTTCAGCGGCGCGATCGACGGCACCCACCGGTCGGTGGCCGTCGACCCGCAGACCGGCCAGGTCCAGAGCTGGACCCAGGCCCGGCCCAGCGGCACTGCCTACACCGAGCTGTCGCCCGACTACCTGGTCCAGTACGGGGGCCCGTCCGCCTCGAAGGTGTACGTCTACTCCCGTGCCGACCTCTCGGCAGCCCCCGTCGAGGTGACCCTGGACGGTACCGACGGCGTGTCCCCCGCCGACGACCTCTCGGTGGTCGGCGACTGGCTCGTCCACCGGCCCGCCGGCGGCACCAAGGTGACCGCCGTTCCGATCAAGGGCGGCGACCCGATCACCCTGCTCACCTCCTCCAACGACGGCATATCCGCCTCACCGTCCGGCAACGCCGTCGTCATCGGCCGCACCGGCGCCGGCGTCGACGACTGGGGTATCCAGCGCATCCACGCCGGCGAGGACGGCAAGCCCGTCGTCACGCAGATCAAGGCGCTGCCGAAGCCGCCGTACGAGATCCAGGGCCTCGCGCTGGACCAGGGGCGGCTCCTGGTCGCCGACGAGAGCTGGGCCGGGTACCGGGACACCTATGTCCGGACCGTCACCGCGACCGGCACGCCCCAGTTCGGTGCGCGCTCCTCGTACGACGGGACGGACACGCTGCTTTACGACTGCCCGTCGGCGGAGGGCGGCTGCCGGATCTACGGCACCGCCGACAACCGTGCCGTCTGGCTGATGAAGGGCTCGGCCGAATACGACCTTCTCCGGGTCAACGGGCCCGCTGAGTACGGCTTCAGGGAGATCCGTGTCCCTGCCGGCGGGCAGATCACCGACGTGTCCGGCCAGTACGTGATCCACACGACCTCGACCCTGCAGAACGTCTACAAGATCGACGGCGGGGACACCCCCGTCGTCACCCGCACCTCCGGCGCCGCCGCCCTGTCCGGCGACATTCTCTGGACGGCCGGCACGACCCCCGGCACCGTCACCGCGTACAACCTGACGACGAAGAAGACCACCGAGACCGTCACCACCGACGCCGGGTGTGCGCCCACCGAGCTCCAGGCGCTCGGCCGCTATCTCTACTGGACCTGCGACGGCAAGGCCGGCGTCTACGACCGTACGGCGAAGAAGTCCGTGCCCGTGCCGACGGGCGAGGCCAAGCTCGGCGACGGGTTCGTCGTCACGCACGACAAGCAGGCCGGGCAGTTGACGCTCACCACGGTCGCCGACGGGACGGCCGCGAGCCGGGTCATCGGGGAGCTGCCCGACACCGGCGTCTCGCAGCGCGATGTGCGCTGGACGGTCGACGAGTCCGGGGCGAACGCGGCCTACGTGGACGATCAGGAGCAGGTGCACCTGGTGCCGTCCGGTGTGGCGCAGCAGCCGCTGAGCCTGCTGGCGCCGGCCGAGAGCGTGTCGTCCGTAGAGGCGCACACCGTCGACACGACGCCCGACACCCTCACCACCCTCCTGCTGTCGAAGCCGTCCTCGGGCTGGGACCTGACGGTGCGCAACCGCGCGACCGGCAAGGTCTACGGCGACGGCAGGGACGGCACGGCCGCGCGGGGCGAGCTGAGCGTCGGCTGGCACGGGCTGGATCCGAAGAGGACCGGGGACGCGTACCTGCCGAACGGTTCCTACGACTGGACCGTGACCGTCACTCCGGCCGACGGCGTCGGCGCCCCGCTGACGGTGAGCGGCACGGTCAAGCTGGTGAAGGGCGAGCCCGTCCGCCACGACCACCTCGGCAGCGACGCCGTCGGCGACCTGCTCACCCTCAACTCCTCGGGCGCCCTGACCTTCCAGCAGGGCACGGGTACGGGCACGTTCTCCGGGAAGGTCAGCGGCTCGGGCTGGGCCACCAGCATCAAGGCGGTGCCGTTCGGGGACTTGAGCGGGGACCGCTGCAACGACGTCCTGGTACGGCTGAGCAGTGGCGCCCTGCGCCTCTACAAGCCCGGCTGTGACGCGGCGCTGAAGCCGTCGACGTCGTACACGACACTCGGGGCGAGCGGCTGGAACCAGTACGACGTGCTGACCTCGCCCGGAGACGTGACCAAGGACGGCCTCCCGGACCTGATCGCCCGCAACACCTCCACCGGTGCGGTCTACCTGTACAAGGGCACCAGCGCGGGCAAGCTCTCCGCCCGCGTGAAGCTCTACGACAACTGGAAGACGTACAAGAAGGTCGTCGGCGTCGGGGACCTGAACGGTGACGGCATCGGTGACCTGATTGCACAGGACAAGGCCAACAACCTCTACCGCTACTACGGCAAGGGCAACGGCACCTTCGCGTCCCGCGTGAAGGTCTTCGTCAACTGGGGCGGCTCCTACAACGTCATCGTCGGAGCCGGTGACCTCAACCGCGACGGCAAGGCCGACCTCGTCTCCCGCGACACGGCCGGCAACCTCTGGCGCAACTACGGCAACGGCGCAGGGTCGTTCGGGGCGCGTACGAAGATCGCCACTGGCTGGCAGGGCTACAAGGGGATCTTCTAGCCGCAGTTTTCGGCCATCGCGTGACGCATGTCATGCCCCCGGCGAGGGAATCGCTGGGGGCATGACAAACTCCACGCCTGATGCCAGAGCGAGTGGGCTGTCGGATGCACAACTCTCTGACGAAGAACGGCTTGCCCAGCTCGGCTACACGCAGGTTCTCGCCCGCCGCATGTCGGCGTTCTCCAACTACGCGGTCTCCTTCACGATCATCTCGGTCCTGTCGGGCTGCCTGACGCTGTACCTGTTCGGCATGAACACCGGCGGCCCCGCCGTGATCACCTGGGGCTGGGTCGCCGTAGGCCTGATGACACTCTTCGTCGGCCTCGCGATGGCCGAGATCTGTTCGGCCTATCCGACCTCCGCGGGCCTGTACTTCTGGGCCCACCGGCTGGCCCCGTCCCGTACGGCCGCCGCCTGGGCCTGGTTCACGGGCTGGTTCAACGTCCTCGGCCAGGTGGCGGTGACGGCGGGCATCGACTTCGGGGCGGCGTCCTTCCTGGGCGCCTATCTGAACCTGCAGTTCGACTTCGAGGTCACACCGGGCCGCACGGTGCTGCTGTTCGCAGGGATCCTGGTCCTGCACGGGCTGCTGAACACCTTCGGCGTGCGCATCGTCGGCCTCCTCAACAACGTCAGCGTGTGGTGGCACGTGCTGGGCGTGGGAGTCATCGTCGGCGCGCTGACCTTCGTACCGGACCAACACCAGTCCGCCTCCTTCGTGTTCACGGAGTTCGTGAACAACACGGGCTGGGGCAGCAGCGTGTACGTCGTCGCCCTCGGCCTGCTGATGGCGCAGTACACCTTCACCGGGTACGACGCCTCCGCCCATATGACGGAGGAGACGCACGACGCGTCGACGGCCGGCCCCAAGGGCATCGTCCGCTCGATCTGGACCTCCTGGATAGCGGGCTTCGTCCTCCTCCTCGGCTTCACGTTCGCGATCCAGTCGTACGACGGTGCCCTCGGGTCGCCGACGGGGGTGCCGCCGGCCCAGATCCTGCTCGACGCGCTGGGCGCGACGGCGGGCAAACTGCTCCTGCTCGTGGTGATCGGCGCGCAGCTCTTCTGCGGAATGGCGTCCGTCACGGCCAACTCCCGCATGATCTACGCCTTTTCACGCGACGGCGCGCTGCCCTTCTCGCACCTGTGGCACACGGTGAACCCGCGCACGCGGACGCCGGTCGCGGCGGTCTGGCTGGCCGCGCTGGGCGCCCTGGTCCTCGGCCTCCCGTACCTGATCAACGTCACGGCGTACGCGGCGGTGACCTCGATCGCCGTCATCGGCCTCTACATCGCGTACGTCATCCCGACCCTCCTGCGGATTCGCAAGGGCGACGCCTTCGAACGCGGGCCCTGGCACCTGGGCCGCTGGTCCCGCCCGATCGGCGTGGTGTCGGTGCTCTGGGTCGTCGTGATCACGATCCTCTTCATGCTCCCCCAGGTCTCCCCCGTCACCTGGGAGACCTTCAACTACGCCCCGGTCGCCGTCCTCGTCGTCCTCGGCTTCGCCACGACCTGGTGGCTGGTCTCGGCCCGCCACTGGTTCCTCAACCCCGACCACGAACGCACCCTCGCCCGCGAGGCGGCCCGCAAGGGGCTGCCCGAACCGGTCGATCCGTAACCTTGTGCGCTTTTGGCGTGGCCGGGTCACCGATACCCGATCGGAGTCCCGGCCGCGTCCCGCTATGCTCGGGGATGCATCGCCACAGGATCCTCCACGGGATCGCCGTGGACCGGTGCGTGGACCCTTAGCTCAATTGGCAGAGCAGTGGACTTTTAATCCATTGGTTGTGGGTTCGAGTCCCACAGGGTCTACCGACAAGGCCCAGGTCAGAGGCAATCTGATCTGGGCCTTGAGTGCGTTTTGAGGGTCTGGAGATCGGTAGCTCAGCCGACGCTCAACCGAAGTGCAGACGATCATGACATTGAGCGGCCCCGCCTGGACAACTCCCGGAGCGGGGCCCTGCACGCCACGGCTCAGTACTCGCCCGACGCCCGCAACTCCTCCAACACCGCCTCCAAGTACTTCGGACAGTGCGACTCCACCCCCAACACCAGCAGCTCATACGCATCAGACTTCTCCGTACCCCACTCCTGCCCGACCGGATACAGACCCCCGTCACCGAGCATCCACTCCACACTGTGACCGCCACCCAGCGCAGAACACCACTCCGGCGGGAACAACCGCAGCTCGTCCGCCGCCGGTACGCCGGTCGAGTACGAGTCCAGATGCGCGTCGATGACGGCTGCGACGAACTTCTCGCCAGGTTCGATGGTCGGTGTGGGGCTCGGTTTGGCTTCGGACATTGTGTTGCCGTCCGGGCTGGAGCAGCCCGCCAGTGCGAGGACAGCGACGAGCAGGACGGTGCCAGTGGTGCGGCGCATGGGTCCCCCCAGGACGTGTGCGGTGGAGTCGCATCATCGTGGGAGGAGCACCGTTGTGTGGCAGGTATGGCCGTGTTGTGACCCTGTGGGGTGATGTGGGCGGGTGGGCTCCCCTTCTCGACCTGCATGGGTCACTGCCCCACACAGGGGTCCGGACCAGGCCGGACCCCGTCTCACACGAACGGCCCCGGGACGGGAGACGCGCAACCGTCCGGGGCCGTTCGCTGTCCCGCCCGCCCCCTTTGGCGCGGGGTACGGGCCGGGCGGTCTACCTCTGCGCAGCGCGGTACGCGCGCCACAGATCGTCTGCTGTCGGGCACCGCGTCGCCCCGTGCCCGCAGTCGCCGCACCCTGAGGCGTGGCCGAGGAAGGCGCGGTACGCGGCCTGCACGCGGTTGAACGTGCCGCTGTCGGCGACCTTCTGCATGTGGCCGGACGAGCTCCCGGAGTCCCGCCACTCCCACCGCGTGCCGCTCACGCCCGCTGCCGCTTGCGCCCGGGGTGCGGGTGATTGCGGATCTCGACACTGCAGTCCGTCGCACGCGACGCGTTCCCGGCCGCCACAGCGTCGGCCCGCTGCCGAGCGAGGGCCTGGCAGACACCACAGTCGGGCACCGGGTCGGGGTCTCTGAGGGGAAGTTCGAGCGTGATGGGCGGGTCCATGGTCGTCTTCATCCGTGTGCCTCCGCTGGCGTGGGCGTGCCCAGGCACCGGTGCGCGGCGTGTGCACGGGCAGAAGGGTCGGGCTGCCGCTGGTCACGACGCTAGGAGCGCGGTGTGCGGTGTAGCCAGCAATGTGCAGATCTGCTTACGCGGCTTCATCGGCCCAAGTGGTGGCTACTTTGCCCTCTTGACCGACTCCGCCTCCAGGGTGACGGTGTTGCACACAACTGCACATCCCATCGACGGAGGCAGCCATGTCGCTACTGTTCATCGGCATCGACCCCAACACCGGGGACAAGCAGAGTCCCACGGTGTGGGTCGACCAGGAGCAGCAAGAACTCGTCTTCCAGGGCTGGACGCCGGGGCCCGAACTGGAGGCGGAATGCGCCGCATTCGAGGTTCCCGGCCATGCGCAGGGGATCCCGGAAGGCGAGGCAGTGATCCGTATCCCCGCCAGGATGGTGCACATGATCAGGGAGGCGTGCGATGCCGTCGAGCGTGCCGACATTCGATGAGCTGATCGCCAGCTGCACGCGCTCCGCAGTGCACTTGGAGATGCGCGACTCCTACGCCGTCGACTACGAGGAGGGTCCGTTCGCCGATTGGCGGAACGGGTTCCGTCACAACCCCGGCGACCGCGAGTCCTGGTGGCGTCCGTGGCTGGACCTGATCCAGGAGACCGTAGGCCGCGGCATCGTCGTGCGCCGAGCCCGGATCGTGTCCGAGCCGGTCAGCGAGTACACGAAGTTCCTGTACGACGGCACCTTCACGAACGTCGCCGCGGGCGAGCAGGTGCGGTGGCTGCCGCGCCGACGTGCCTCCGACATCGCCCTCCCGGGCAACGACTTCTGGCTCTTCGACGAGCGGTGGGTCCACTGGAACCACTTCGCCGGCGACGGCTCCTGGACCGGCGAGGAAATCACGGACGACCCGTCCGCCGCCAAGCTCTGCACCGAGGCGTTCGAAGCGGTGTGGGCGCGCGCCACCCCGCACGACCAGTACGAAATCCACTGACAGACCGACAGCACGCACCGGACAGGCCAGCTCATGCCCATTTCCCCGTCCTCGTCCGCCCAAGCCGCGCGCGAAGTCGTCGCCCTCCGGCTGCGCGACCTCCGAAAGAACGCTGGGCTGACGGTCGTTGAGCTGGCCGGCCGGTGCGGCTGGCATCACTCCAAGACGTCCCGCGTCGAGAACGCTGTCACCGCCCCCTCGGCCAAGGACATACGAGCCTGGGCCACCGCCTGCGACGCGGCCGACCAGGCCCAAGACCTGATCACCCAGTCCCTGAACGCCGAGTCGATGTACAGCGAGTGGCGACACCAGGTGCGCAGGGGGATGAAGCAGCTACAGGACAGCGTGGTGCAGTTCTTCCACGACACCCGCCTGTTCCGGGTCTACTCCTCGACGATGGTCCCGGGCCTGCTGCAGACCGAGGGGTACGCGGCCGCGCTGCTCAGCAACATTGCCGACTTCCGCGGCATCCCGTTCAACGACGGCGCCGCGGCCGCAGCTGCCCGGGTCGAACGCTCCCGCATCATCCACGAACCAGGGCATCGCTTCGTCCTGCTCATGGAAGAGTCCGTCTTGTACCCGCAGCTGGGTGACGAGGACGCGATGGCCGCGCAGCTCGGCTACCTGCTCACCGCTGGGGCGCTGCCTCAGGTGTCGCTGGGAATCGTCCCCATGGCCGCGCGCGAGCGACGGCAGTGGCCCATCGAGACGTTCCATGTGTACGACGACACTCTCGTGTCGGTGGAGTTCCTGTCGGCGGAGGTGAACATCACGCAGCCGTCGGAGATCGTCCTGTACCTGAAGGCCTTCGAGCAGCTGCACAGCATGGCCGTGTACGGGGCCGATGCGCGCGCCTTGATTGTGAAGGCCATCGACGCGCTGCGATGACGCCAGGCACGCGGCAGTTCACGGCTCCTCAGGCGGCAACAACGAGGCCCGCGTCATCAGAGCCCGGCTCCACAAGAGGCCATGATGCACGAGGAGTTGGTGCCGTAGTAGTGGTCAGAGAAGTTTACGAGCCGAACAGCGCAAGGGTCGCGTCGAGAGCGCGGCCAGTCTGCCGAGGGCGCACAACAGAACTTTGCAGTCTGGCAGTTGGGGTGCGCGAGGTAGGGCATACAGGAGGAAGAGATGCGACCTGCGGTGACGCGTTGGGGACGGTGGCCCCTGTCTTGGTATGGATGCGGTCGCACGTTCGACGGTGAGCAGTAGCCGGTCGACAAGGGGACCTGCTCTGGTCCCCGGGCACTCTCCACAGGTGGCGCATCCGCCCGTTCGCGTCGGGCCCTCAGCTTTCGGTGCTTGGCTGACGCCGGGGAAAAGCGTCCCCGATCGGCCAGTGCTCAGGCAGACCAAGAGACGTGTGGATGGGGCGAGCCGCGGGCTGGCGTTCGATGCGAATATCGACCAATTGTGCCGTTTCCCAGGTGGGGAGAACGGGGGCCGGGAGCGAGTCAGGTGCGGGGCTTTGCCAGAGGACTGGGACCTTCTTCGCCCAGGTCCAAGGTGCCGGGTTGTCGACGGTCAGTACGCCGCTGACCCGGCTATGGGTGTGATCTTGCGCAGCAGTCCAGTAGCCGTCGGCATTGCGACCGAACGTCGATCCGGTGCGGTGGACGGACTCGACCGAGGTCCCGTACAACGCGCTCTCGGTGTCCTCATCTTCGGGAAAGACCGCCGAATTACCAACCGCCACGATGAATGGCAGCGCCAAGTCGCCGTACTTGCTGCCCTTCTTTCTCACGGCTTTGAGTACTCGATCTGAGTCATCGGCGACCCACACAGAGGGATGGAAGCCGATTGTCCTGCTCGTCGGATCGCCTCGCCTGCCGGGGCTGCGGGGGATCGCCTCGAAGCTGAGGCGCCAACCTGCCTCCTGCCAGGTATGCCTGGGTAGCGGCACCTTCTGCTCATACTCGGCAGTGACCTGGTCGGGGTCCAAGCTTGCCAGCCATCGTGTCAGCTCGTTCTTCAACCGCCGTTGCTGCGGCGTGGTCGAGCCAACGCTGTCAACCTTGTATGCCACGTAGAAGTTTGGGCTCGGAACGCGGTCAATCGCGTCCACCACCTGAGGCGGGAGCGAGCTGCTCCCGGTTGCGTCCAGATTCTCGGCTGTCCAGATCGCCTCGACAATGAATTGATTGTCGCCACGGGTGACCAGGAAGTCTGGGTACTTGCCTCCTGTGCCTACTTGCTGCTCGATCTCCACGGTGCAACCGGAGCCGAGCAGCATCTCATGTACGTACAGCTCCCACAACGCGGAGAAGACGTTCGCGTCGGAATTGCGATCCCGTAGCCGACTACGCAGGCCGGGCTGAGTATCGGGGGGAAAGTGCGACCACCACTCGTTGATCACATCTCGAACCTGGTCCCAGAACGGACCGGCGATCCGTTCGAAGAACTCGGCATCCGACTCTGATGCTCGCTTCGGTGCCGCATCTGTCCGATGTCGGCCTATGTACACGCCCATGACGAACGATCGTAGATTGCTCCGCGCGGCGCTCTCACCCGTTTTCTGCAGCGTCCCGGTGACCCCCTTGGGTTGATTCCGAGGTGTCGCCGTCGTCCGCACGCCCTTGACGACCGTGCGCCGTCACTCGCTGCCGACGGAGACGCAGAGTAAATGATCAGCGGTGCCTGTTCAGAACTGACCAGCACCTGCGGCTGTTCCGAAACGGAACGCGCCGACTCGGAACGTCGGCTCCGCTCCGAACGGAACGCCGCGCCCTTTCGCCACCAGGCCGGCCGCAGCGATCCAGCCCAGCGGTGACAGCGGTCTCGGCTGCCGAGCGCCCTGGCCTGGCGCCGACCGCCCGCAGCCAAGTCGGAGCGAGCGCAGGGGTCAGCCCTGGTGTTCCTCCTGCTCGTCCCGCAAGGCGTCGCGCACGGAGCGCCAGGCGCGGATTGCGTTACCGATGTCCACCAACAGCCCTCGGAGTTGGCGAATCAGAACCCGCGCAGCACAAATGGCAGTAACGACTTCGACTTCCACCGCGAGCCCGCTCATCGACTGCTCCCCACCTCGGGCACCAGCCTCTCCGCCTCGCACCGCGAAGTCCTTACCCCGCTGGGCAAATTTCGTGATCACCTCGGCTTCACCCACGCGATCAGACGGACACGCGGCTGAACCCAACGAGCCGAGCTTCTTTAAGGCACTGCGTACAAGACTCGCCGCCGTGAGGGCGCGGGTCGGCATCAGAGTTGATGCATTTGCTGATCTTGAAGATCCGCGTCACGGGAACGAGGCTGAGCCGATGCACCCAGGCTGCCCGTCGAACGGGCCGGTGTCCGTAGGGTCGAGCCTAATTTTTGTGATCTTGGATGGATCCGCAAGCGTGGCCCGTCCGGGGTGTTCCGTGCAGTTCATGCGGGGTGCTCGGCGTGAGCGGACGGTCCGGCAGGAGCCGTCAGGCACCGAACCCCGACGCATGGCGAAGTCCTCCTGGCCAGGCGGTTTCGGACGCCAAGAGAGCATCCGGAATCACCCGTCATGCTCTGGCCAGGACTTTTGATCCATTGGTTGTGGGTTCGAGTCCCACAGGGTCTACCGGGAAGCCCCAGTTCAGAGCGTTCTGAGCTGGGGCTTTGGTGTGTTTCGGGGGCGGGGTGGTCCGTGGTCCGCAGTCATCCCGCCCGTCCGATTCGCACGGAGTGGTGACAGTGCCCCATAGCGGCCGCGACGGGCGTAGCGGCGCGGAAGACTTCCCCTCTCGCGCACCGCGCGGCATGCCACACGCCGAGGGGGACCATGACCGACAAGCTTCAGCGCCCGTTGCGCCCCGACGAGGAACTCGTCCGCTTCCACAACGGCGACACCCTCGACAACATCCCGATCGTCCGGCTGCCGATTCCGTCGAGTCGTCGGCCGTTCCTGTGGTGGGGGGCCGTGATCGTGCCTGTGGCCGTGTTCGGTGCGCTTGCCGGGGCCGCTGTCGCTCACATCGAGGGTGACAGTGACAGCTCGGCGCAGGATGACGGGAAGTCATCTGCGGTCGGGAGCACGCCATTGCGGGAGTCCGAGCCGGAGGCCGGGCCCGAACAGGTCAGCGTGATCCAGGCGCCCAAGGTCCAGGGCGATGTGGCCACCTCGTTCTGCCTCGTCTACACCGGCTCGTGGAGCAGCGGCGCCAGGGAGGCGGTCCTGTTGATCGAGGCACCGGCCTATCAGTGCACCGACCTGCTGCGGTACGCGCCGGAGGACGGCGGGGCGTTCTCGGAAGTTCCGGTGTTGTGCCAGACCCCGGCGCGTGCCGCGGTGTTGAGCTTCGCGGAGAGCTCAGGGTGGTGGGGCGGAGAGGTGTACTTCACCTGCCTGACGCGGCACAGCGGGGCCTAGGCCGCCGGTCCGGTGCCGCGAGTTGGAGGGGTCAGCCCGCCGTGAGCTCCGGGAGCGGAAGCGTGTGGTGGGTCTGGAGGACCTTCGCGCGGAGGTAGCGGACGTTGTGGGCTGTGGTGAAGACGCCTGTCGGGACCCGGTGGGAGACGTCGATGCCCAAGTCGCGGAGCTGCTCGGCCTTGTCGGGGTTGTTGGAGAGCAGGTCCAGGGAGTCGATGCCCAGGGCCTGGAGCATCTGGGCGGCCGCCGTGTAGTCGCGGGCGTCCTCGGGGAGGCCGAGCGCGGCGTTCGCGGCGTAGGTGTCGAGGCCCTGGTCCTGGAGGGCGTACGCGTCGAGCTTGTTGTAGAGGCCGATGCCGCGGCCTTCCTGGCGGAGGTAGAGCAGGACGCCGCCGCGCTCCGCTATCCGTTCCACCGCCTCGCGCAGCTGCGGGCCGCAGTCGCAGCGGGCCGAGCCGAAGACGTCGCCGGTCAGGCACTCGGAGTGCAGTCGCACCAGCGGGTTCGCCCCGGGTTCGCCCAGGACGACGGCCAGGTGTTCCAGGCCGTCGGTGAGGCCGTGGAAGGTGACCAGCTCCGCGTCGACCGAGTAGCCGTCGCCGAAACGCAGGGGCACGGTGACTCGGGTGCGCACCGTGGCGGTGGGGTAGTCGCGCATGTTGTCTCTCCGGTCCGGCGGGTTCGTGCCAGCTTGTGTTTCAGATTTGAAGCACATCCTTGGAGGGAGACAGTACACGCTGCTTTAAAGTTCAAGCAATACGTTTTGCGGCTTACGCAGTCACTTGTAAGCGTCTTGTACGTCTCACCGCTCGCGCGGCCCGCGCCTCATGGTGTGGATGAACGCCGCCGCCACGGCAGATCTTCCCCGTAAGTCCCGGGAGTTTCCCCCTGGATCCCCCGCGCGATGCTCTCGCAGATCTCCTCCAGCTGCCCCACCTGCTCGGGGGTCAACCGGTCGAAGAGCGCCCGCCGTACCGTCTCCACATGCCCCGGCGCCGTCCGCTCCAGGACGGCCATGCCCTCGTCCGTGAGCACGGCGACATGCCCGCGCTTGTCGGTGGGGCAGCCCTCCCGGCGTACCGTGCCGTCGTTCTCCAGCCGGGTCACGGCGTACGTCAGCCGACTGCGGGTGATCTTCAGGACCTCGGCGAGGTCGGTCATCCGCAGCCGCCGGTCCGGCGCTTCCGAGAGCATGGCGAGGATGGAGTAGTAAAGGTGGGGCATTCCCGCCTGTGCCTGGAGCTGCCGGTCGATCGCGTCCTCCAGGAGCGAGGTCGCGGAGATGTACGAGCGCCAGGCGCGCTGTTCGGCGGGGGAGAGCCAGCGGGTCGTCATGCCCCCAGTGTAGGTATTGTTTAAAAGTTGAACCAACTTGAAGCAACTTGAATCAGCCTGATCGACTACTTGAACCACTGAGAGCCGAGAGCTCGGAGCTGGAGGGTGCGCCCCATGCCCCACCCCTACGTCCTGCTGTCCGCCGCCGTCTCCCTCGACGGCTTCCTCGACGACACCGGCCCCGAACGGCTGCTGCTCTCCGGCGCGGCCGACTTCGACCGGGTCGACGAGGTACGGGCGTCCAGCGACGCGATCCTGGTCGGCGCCGGCACGCTCCGCACGGACAACCCCCGGCTGCTGGTCAACTCGGCCGAGCGGCGCGCGGCCCGGGTCGCCGCGGGGCGCTCCGAGTACCCGTTGAAGGTCACGGTCAGCGGGTCCGGTGACCTCGATCCCGGTGCGCAGTTCTGGCACACCGGCGGCGAGAAGGTCGTCTATACGACGGACAAGGGCGCCGACCGGCTGCGCGGGCTGCGTGCGCTGGGGCTGGACGCCGACGTCGTCCCGGTCGGGACCGAGGTGGACTGGCGGGCCGTCCTTGCGCACCTTCATGACGTACGAGGTGTGCGGCGCCTCATGGTCGAGGGGGGCGGGCGGGTGCACACGCAGTTGATGCGGGAGGGGCTCGCGGACGAGTTGCAGCTTGCCGTCGCGCCGCTCTTCGTGGGGGAGGCGGACGCGCCTCGGCTCTTCGGGCCCGGCCCGTATCCCCTCGGGCGGATGCGGATGGTGGAGACGCGGGCCGTCGGGGACGTCGTGCTCATTCGGTACGTCCCCACCGCGCCCGGGGTCGGGGGGCTCGCCTCCGCCGCCGACCGGCACTGGCTGGGGGTCGCTTGTGAGCTGGCGGCGTTGTGTCCCGTGTCGGAGACCGCGTTCAGTGTGGGGGCGGTCGTGGTGGCGGCGGACGGGACCGAGCTGGCGCGCGGGTACTCCCGGGAGGGGGGTGATTCCGTGGTGCACGCGGAGGAGGCGGCGCTTGCCAAGGTCGATGCCGGTGATCCGCGGCTGGCGTCGGCCACGGTGTACAGCAGTCTTGAGCCGTGTGCTCGGCGGGCGTCGCGGCCCCTGCCGTGTGCGCGGCTCATTCTTGACGCCGGGGTGCGGCGGGTTGTCACCGCTTGGCGGGAGCCGGACACGTTCGTGGCGGGGGCCGACGGGAGCGGGGTTCTTGAGGGGGCGGGGGCTTACGTGGTTGTGCTTCCGGAGTACGAGGAGCGGGCGGTGGCGCCCAATCGGCATCTGGTGGGGTAGCGCGGGCGGGGTGCGTGGGGGCTGGTGTGGGGTGGGTTTTTCGCCCCCTCCGCCCCTGCCCGTCCCTTGTTCCTGGGGCTCCGCCCCAGACCCCGCTCCTCAAACGCCGGGGGGGCTGGATTTCGCCCCGGCCGGGGCGAAAAAGTCACCCCGCGCCCGTGCGGCCTAAGAGATCCTGCGGCCCCGTCACCCACGCGTCAGGCTGCAACTGAGCCGACTCGGAGGCAGGAGCAGCGATGGGTTCAGTGGGGCGGCGTGTGGTGGTGGTGCTGTTGGCGCCGTTGATGGTCGGGCTGGTGGCGTCGTGCGGGATGACGGGGCAGACGCGGACCGTGCGGGCGCGGCCCGAGGACGCGGCGTTCGAGCATCCCGGGGTGCTCGTCAGCAAGGACCAGCTGGCCGCCGTACGCGAGCACGTGGACGCGGGTAAGCAGCCGTGGCTGCAGGCGTTCCTGGACATGCGGGACAGCAAGTACGGGTCGTACAAGTACCGGGCTGAGCCGTACGCGACCGTCGAGTGCCCGCCGGGCAGCCGGGCCGGGCACGGGTGCGTCGAGGAGCGCGAGGACGCCATCGCGGCGTACACGCAGGCATTGCTGTGGAGCATCACGGGCAAGCAGGAGCACGCCGACAAGGCGGTTCAGATCATGGACGCCTGGTCGGGGAAGGTGAAGAAGCACACGGCGGGGAACGCCGGGCTGCAGACCGCGTGGGCCGGGTCCACCTGGGCGCGGGCCGGGGAGATCGTGCGGCACACGGGAGCCACCTGGCCGGCGGCGAGCGTCGCGCGGTTCCAGAGCATGCTGCGGACCGCCTACCTTCCCGAGGTCAGCAAAAAAGTCCCGGACTTCAACGGGAACTGGGATCTCGTCATGACCGATGCCGCGATCGGTATCGCCGTGTTCCTCGACGACCACAAGGCGTTCGGCGACGCCGTCGAGCGGTTCCGGCAGCGCGTGCCCGCGTACTTCTACCTGGCCAAGGACGGGAAGGTGCCGCTGACGCCCGTCGGCAGCACCGTCGACACCCCGCAGAAGCTGACCACGTACTGGTTCGGGCAGCGGCGGTACACGGACGGTGTCTCGCAGGAGACCTGCCGCAACTTCAAGCACGTCGGGTACTCGCTCGCCGCCACCGCACACATCGCCGAGACCGCCTGGCACCAGGGCATCGACCTCTACCGCGACGTCAAGGACCGGCTGAAGGCCGCGCTCGACTTCCACGCCAGGTACCAGATGGGGGAGACGGCGCCCGGGTGGCTGTGCGGTGGGCGGGTCGACCGGAACATGGGGCCCGACCTGGAGGTCGCGCTCAACCATCTGGAGGACCGGCTCGACGTCCACGTCCCGGCCGCCCACCGGTTGGCCGAGCAGACGAGGCCGTCCGGCACGGACGATCTGTTCGTCTCCTGGGAGACGCTCACGCACGCCGGGAATCCTGCCGACTGAGGGCCGACCGAGGGCCGACCGAGGGGTGACGGCAACGTTGGTAATGGGTGTCCCGCGAGTGGCGTATAGTTGGGTTTAACGACGCGGGGTGGAGCAGCTCGGTAGCTCGCTGGGCTCATAACCCAGAGGTCGCAGGTTCAAATCCTGTCCCCGCTACTGAAGGCCAAGGGCCGGAACTCGGATTCACGAGTTCCGGCCCTTGGTGTATTCCGGGGGACGTGTACGCATCCCCCGGAAGGTCCACAGGGGTCGCCCCCCGACCCCGCTCCGGGAAACCTGGACGGGTGGGGCAGCGAACAGGTACGCAGCGGGCGGGGGATCCGTACGACCCGCGCGACGGCTCGTACGACCCGGCATACGACCGGTCCGGTGGGCGGCTGCCCGGGGACCCCGTGCCCGATCCCGGGCTGGGTGACGGAGAGCCCGCCCGGTCGGCCGGAGCGAACCCGCGCAGGATCTCGTACACGCGCAGATTCGTCCGGGTGCTCCCCGTGCTGCTCATCGCCGCCGGCGCCCTGTACGAGTACCTCACGCCGAGGGATTTCACCGGCGGGCCCCTCTTCACTGCCGCCCCGCTGGTGGCGGCTCCCCTCTATTCGCTGCGCGGCACCGTGCTCACCGGCGTATCGGCCGTGGTGGCGGCGCTGGTGGTCCACACCCGGCTCGGCGTCGTCACGCAGGCCGAGGCGGTCACCGAGATGGCCACGGTGGCGACGGCCGCCGTGCTGGCCGCCCTCATCAACGTCCTCGTCCGGCGCGGCAACGCCCGCCTCGCCTCCGTCCGCGAGATCGCCGAGGCCGCTCAGCGCGCCGTACTGCCGGAGCCCGGCGAGCGGATCGGCGCGCTCGATGTCGCGGCGCGGTACGAGGCGGCGCAGGAGGACGCGTTCATCGGCGGGGACCTGTACGCGGTGCAGGAATCCCCGTACGGCGTACGGCTGGTCGTGGGTGACGTACGGGGCAAGGGGATGGGCGCCGTGGCGGCCGTCGCCGTCGTCATCGGGGCGTTCCGGGAGGCCGCCGAGCAGGAGGCGACGCTGGAGGCGGTCGCCGGGCGGCTCGAGCGGGCGCTGGAGCGCGAGGGCGCCCGGCGCGACGGCCTCGACGCCTTCGAGGGGTTCACGACGGCCGTCCTCGCGGAGATCCCGCGCGGCGAGGAGGTCGTACGGATCGTCAACCGCGGCCATCCGCCGCCGCTGCTCCTGCACGCGGACGGCACGCTCGTCACACTCGACGCCGGGGAGCCCGCACTGCCGCTAGGGCTGGGCGAGTTGGGCAGCCTGCCCGACCGTGCGCAGGAGGCGGAGTTCCCGAAGGGGGCCACGCTGCTCCTGCACACCGACGGGCTGTCCGAGGCCCGCGACGAGCGCGGGCGCTTCTACGATCCCGCGGCGTTCCTCACCGGACGGACCTTCCCCGCGCCCGGCGCACTGCTCACCGCGCTCGCCGACGAGGTCCGCCGGCACTCGGGCGGCGGGACGACGGACGACATGGCGCTGCTCGCCGTACGGCGTCCGTGAGAGGTTCTGGCCCCGAAAGGTTCCGGCCTCGAGGGGTTCTGGCCCCCGTTGTCACCGGGGTGATCGAGTGACGCCCCTCCGCATAACAACTGACATACCGTCAAGAGTGTTGTGACTGATGAGGTGTGGTCAACTCGCCCGTTTTACGCCGGTGATGACCCGAAAGTCCTGGCCAGAAGCGTTAATGATCAGTCCGAACGGCTTGGAATCCGGTGCCCGCGTCTATTAACGTTCGATAACGCAGCGCGGTCGTCCCAGCCGTCACGAGAGACGGCTCCGTGCGCATGCGCCTAATCCCGCAAGGGAGCCGGGGAACCACCAACTTGGGGTGAATCGAGCGTCTTTCGCAGGTGGGAACACCAGCGGTTGACGCGCGTAGGAGACCTTCCTGCTCCGAACCCGTCAGCTAACCCGGTAGGCGAGAAGGAAGGAAAGGAGCACGCCCACGTGGCGTCCAACCCGCCTGCCCAGGCAACCTCGTATCCGCCGAGCGAAACGCACACCTTCGTTTACGGCAAAGAAGACGAGGGCCCCCGGGAGGAGTGGAATCCCACCGAGGACTCCCTCCGTCCCATCCGCGGCCGGCACCGTGTCGGCAAGCAGCGCGGAGGCGGCGGACTCGCGCGCAGCTCCACCGTTCTGGGCGTCGGCGTCATAGCCGCGGTCGGCGCGGGCGGCATGGCCACCGCGGCGCCCAACAAGCCGCCGGTCTCGATCTCGCTGCCCGACCTGCCGTCCGTGAGCACGATCCTCTCGGACGACACCTCCGACGACGAGGCAGAGGGCTCCACCACTCCGCTCAGCAGCGCCGGTCTGACCACTGCCGAGACCGAGCAGGGCACCGCGGACGCCGGCGAGGTCCTGCGCGCCCGCATCATGCAGCAGGCCGAGGTCCAGAAGGACCAGGCCGACACCGCGGCCCAGCAGGCCGCCCAGGCCGCCGCGGTGAAGAAGGCCGCCGACGACGCCGCCGCCGTGAAGAAGGCGGCCGATGCCAAGGAAGCCGCCGCGAAGAAGAAGGCGGCGGAGGAGGCAGCGGCCAAGGCAGAGGCCGAGCGCCTCGCCGAGCTCGCCAAGAGCTACACGCTGCCGACCTCCTCGTACACCATCACCTCGACCTTCGGTCAGGCCGGCTCGCTGTGGTCCTCCGGCTACCACACCGGTCTGGACTTCGCCGCGCCCACGGGCACGCTGATCAAGGCGATCCACAGCGGCACGATCACCTCGGCAGGCTGGGACGGGTCGTACGGCTACAAGACGGTGCTCACGCTCGACGACGGCACCGAGCTGTGGTTCGCCCACCAGTCCTCGATCAGCGTCAGCGTGGGGCAGAAGGTCGCCACCGGTGACGTCATCGGGCGCGTGGGTGCGACGGGCAATGTCACCGGGGCGCATCTGCACCTCGAGGTCCACCCCGGCGGCGCCGACACCGGGATCGACCCGATGGCCTGGCTGCAGAGCAAGGGCATCAATCCCTGATACGTACGTTTCCTGATCCCCGGCGGTTCTGACGACACACCCCCCGACGTCAGGGCTGCCGGTCAGGTATGTGCGGAATACAGCCATCCGCTGGTGGCGTTGAGATCGAGCATGACTTCTCTTCGCAAGCTTGGCTCGTCCGGCCTCGAGGTCTTCCCGCTCGCCCTCGGCGGCAACGTCTTCGGCTGGACCGCAGACGAGACCCGGTCCTTCGCCGTCCTCGACGCGTACGCCGCCGCGGGCGGCAACTTCCTCGACACGGCCGACTCGTACTCGGCGTGGATCGACGGCAACAAGGGCGGCGAGTCCGAGACCATCATCGGCAAGTGGGTCAAGGCGCGCGGCAACCGGGCCGACGTCGTGATCGCCACCAAGGTCAGCCAGCACCCCGAGTACCCGGGGCTGTCCGGCGCCAACATCAAGGCCGCGGCCGACGCGTCCCTGCACCGCCTGGGCACCGACTACATCGACCTCTACTTCACGCACTTCGACAAGCCCGAGGTGCCGGTCGAGGAGATCATCGGCGCGCTCGACGAGCTGGTGAAGGCGGGCAAGGTGCGCCACATCGCGGCCTCCAACATCTCGCCCGAGCGGCTCCAGGAGTCCCTCGACTTCTCCGACCGCGAGGGCCTCGCCCGCTACGTCGCCCTCCAGCCGCACTACAACCTCGTCTCGCGCGACACCTACGAGGGCCCGCTGCGCGACATCGCCTCCCGCTCGGGCCTCGCTGCCGTCCCGTACTTCGCCCTCGCGTCCGGCTTCCTCACCGGCAAGTACCGGCCGGGTACGACGGTCGACTCCCCGCGTGCGGCGGGCGCGGGCAAGCACCTGGAGACCGAGCGGGGCCTTCGCGTGCTGGCCGCCCTCGACGAGGCCGCCCAGGCCCACGACGTCCCGGTCGCCACGGTCGCCCTGGCCTGGCTCGCCGCCCAGCCGACGGTCGCGGCACCGATCGCCTCGGCACGGGTGGTCGAGCAGCTTCCGGCCCTTGTGGGGGTGGCGGACCTCGTCCTCACGGACGCGGAGCTGGGCAGGCTGACTGAGGCGTCGGCTTAACCGTCGCCCGCGAGGGATCGATCGAGGGTTCTACGAGCGATACGGGTTGTACGCGGGGTACGGCGCCGCGGTCCCGTACGGCCCCGGGTGGGGCTGGCCGTACGTGGGCGGGTAGCCGTACGTCGGCCAGGGCGGGGGCACCGGAACCACCGGAACCGGAGCCGTCGCCCTGGCCGCGTACGCCAGGGCCGGGCGCGCGGCATCCCGGCGGAGCCACAGCTCGTGGAGCAACTTCCGTTCCCGTACGAGGAAGTCGGCGCCCGCGCGGCCGTCGCGAGCCCGGTGCCGCAGGAAGGCGAGCGAGGTCGCGTACGCCTCGTACTCGGCGACGGAGCGGGCGGCGGGCCTGCCTCCCAGGTGGCGGGCGGCGTACTGGCGGGCGAGCCGGCGCGCGTGCATCGAGCCGAGCACGTACGGCTCGGACGCGGACAGCCACCCGGCGGTGGCGTAGGCGGGCAGTTCCGCACGCACCGTGCGCAGTTCCCGCTGCCGGGTCCAGACGACCAGCCAAGTCAGCAGCGCGAACGCGGGCACCATGAACGTGGCGTACACCGCGAAGAACCCGAGCTCCCCGAAGCTCGACGAGCCGTTCCACATGGCGTGCATGCCCATGGCGAGCACGAGTCCGGCCAGGGGCAGCAGGACGCGGCGCACATGGTGGCGTTCGGCGGACAGGGCCGCGATGCCGAAGCCGATGCCGGTCAGGACCGTGAACAGCGGGTGCGCGAAGGGGGACATCACCACGCGCACGAAGAAGGTCGCGGCCGTGACGGATGTCAGCCCGCTGTCGCCGCTGAGCTGGTCGGTGCCGAAGGCGGTGCCGAGATAGAGGATGTTCTCGGTGAAGGCGAAGCCGGTGGCGGTGACCCCGGCGATGACGACCCCGTCGACGATCCCGGTGAAGTCCCGCCTGCGGAAGAGGAAGACCAGCAGGACGGCCGCCGCCTTCGCGGACTCCTCCACGATGGGCGCTATGACGGTCGCGCCGAGGGTGTCGGCGCTGGTCGGGTCGGCGGTCGCGGTCGCTATCCATCTGGTCGCGAAACTGTTGGCGACGATCGCTATGAGCGCGGCCGCGCACGCGCCCCAGGCGAAGGCGAAGAGCAGGTTCCGCCAGGGGCCCGGTTCCACGCGGTCCAGCCAGCGGAACGCGGCGACGAGGAGTGGGACGGGGAACACCGCGAGGCCGAGGCCGACCAGGAAGCCCTCAGTGCCGGTCTGCCGGCGGACCAGGGCCAGGATCACGAGCCCGGAGATCGCGAGCAGGGTGACCAGCGCGCCGTACCGCACCCACTTTCTCTGCCACCAGTGCGCATGCCGCCGCGGTGCACCTTCGGCCGGGCCGGTGGGGTGCGTCGGGTACGGAGGGCAGGTGGCCACGGCATCGACCCTAACGAGGGAGGGGCGCTGCCCGCGACGGTGCGTAGTGCCTGGTGCCGTCTTCCGGGCTCAGTCGCCGACGGATTGCTGCTCCCGGTGCTGTACGCGCCGGAACAGAAGGTCGTTCACCACATGGCCCTTGTCCAGTCCCTGGCCCTCGAAACGGGTCAGCGGCCGGAACGTCGGACGTGGCGCGTAACCGCCCTCGGGCCGGGTGTTCTCGAAGTCCGGGTGCGCGCTCAGCACTTCGAGCATCTGTTCGGCGTACGGTTCCCAGTCGGTCGCGCAGTGCACGAGGGCGTCCGGCCTGAGGCGGGCCGCGGCGAGGCTGAGGAACTCCGGCTGGATCAGCCGTCGTTTGTGGTGCCGCTTCTTTGGCCAGGGGTCCGGGAAGTACACGCGCAGGCCGCTCAGGGAGTCCGGCGTGAGCATCTCCCTGAGCAGGATGATCGCGTCGCCGTTGGCCACCCGGATGTTGGACAGCCCGTTCTGCTCCGCGAGATTGAGCAGGTTGCCCTGGCCGGGGGTGTGCACGTCGACGGCCAGAATCCCCGTCTCCGGGTCCTCGGCCGCCATCTGTGCGGTGGCCTCGCCCATGCCGAACCCGATCTCGAGCACGACGGGACGATCGCCGCCGAACAGCTCGGCGAGGTCCAGCTTCCGCTGCCCGTCGATGTCCAGCCCCCACTTGGGCCACAGCCGCTGCAACGCGTCCGCCTGCCCGGTCGTCACCCGGCTCCGCCGCGGCTGAAAACTCCGAATCCGCCGCTCGAAGTGGGACCCGGCGGGGTCGGGCTTCGGACCGTCGGGGAAACGGGGCTCGCCCTTGGGGCGGGGGGTGGTGGGGGGCTGGAGGGCTTCGGGAGAGTTATTGGGCTCAGACACAGTGGGGTCGATTTTAGGCGAGGCGGGTGGGGGCCGGTGTGGGGTGGGTTTTTCGCCCCCTCCGCCCCTGCCCGTCCCTGCTTCCGGGCTACGCCCGGTTTCAGCCCGTCCGGCGTTTGAGGACGAGCGCGTCAGCGCGATGCGGGGGTCTGGGGGCGGCAGCCCCCAGGAGCAAGGGACGGGTAGGGGCGGAGGGGGCGAAAAACCTCATGCCCCGGCCAGCGCAGCCAACGCCCTCCGCGCAATCTCCCGCCCGATCGGCAGCGAAGCCGTCGCCGCAGGCGAAGGCGCGTTCAGCACATGCACCGTCCGGGGCCCCTCCCGGATGAGGAAGTCGTCCACGAGGGCCCCGTCACGGAGCACCGCCTGCGCCCGGACCCCGGCACGCGCGGGCACCAGGTCGCCCGCCGTCACCGCGGGCAACAGCCGCCGCACGGCCCCCGTGAACGCCGGCTTGGACACAGACCGCCGCAGCTCCCCCACCCCGTACCGCCAATGCCGCCCCGCCATCCGCCAGGCCCCGGGCCACGCCAGCGTCGCGCCCAGCTCCCGGGGCCGTACGACACCCCACCCGTACCCCTCCCGGGCCAGCGCGGGCACCGCGTTCGGCCCGATGTGCACACCCCCGTCGACCCCCCGGGTGAGATGCACCCCGAGGAAGGGGAACGCCGGGTCGGGCACGGGGTAGACCAGCCCGCGGACGAGCTCCGGCCGCGCGAGCGTGTAGTACTCGCCGCGGAAGGGCACGATCCGCATCCCGGGATCGTCCCCCGCGAGCCGGGCGATCTCGTCGCAGTGCAGCCCCGCGCAGTTGACCAGCACGCGCCCGCGAACGACCGTCCCGTCGGCCGTGAGGACGGCGACCCCGAGCCCGGGCCGCCGGTCGATACGGACGACATCGGCCCCGTACCGGATCTCCGCCCCGGAGGACTCCGCGAGCTGCCGGGTCACCGCGACGAAGTCGCAGATCCCGGTCGTGCCGACATGGATGGCGGCGAGCCCGCGCACCTCGGGCTCGTACTCCGCTATCTGGGCGGGCCCCAGCTCCCGTACCGGAATGCCGTTCTCCCGGCCGCGCTGGACCAGTCCGTGCAGCCGGGGCAGCTCGGCCTTCTCGGTCGCGACGATCAGCTTGCCGGTGACGGCGTGCGCGATGTCGTACTCCATGCAGAACTTGACCATCTCGGCGGCGCCCCGCACCGCGTACCGGGCTTTCAGGGAGTCCGGGCGGTAGTAGATCCCGCTGTGGATCACCCCGCTGTTGCGCCCCGTCTGGTGGCGGGCCGGCGCCCGCTCCTTCTCCAGCACCGTCACCCGTGTACCCGGCGCGGCACGCGTGATCGCATACGCCGTCGACAGCCCGACGATCCCGCCACCGATCACCAGCACATCGCAGTCGTACCCGATCCCCACCCGCACCACCTCCCGGCTTCAAGAGTGCACTGCGCCACTGACAACGCCCTCAAACCCGGGAGAGGGCCCCGGGCGCCCCGGATGCCCCGCAGGGGCAGTTAGGGGCGCGGGGAACTGCGCGACCAGCCACGGCTCACCCGCACTCCCAATGCGGCGCTGACCAGGCAGACGCTCCGAGACCCGCCCACACAAGCGGAGCGCCTACGCAGGAGCCATGAGCAGCGGCCGCGCCCGCTCCCGCAGCTCGACCACGCGAGGCTCGTCCCCGTACGGCTCCAGCCGGTGCAGAAGATCCTTCACGTACTCCGTGGTGCGCGCGGAGGAGATCCGCCCGGCCACCTCCACCGCCCGGACGCCCTGCGCGCAGGCCGCGTCCAGGTTGCCCGACTCCAGCTCGGCGACCGCCGAGACCACCAGACGCAGACCGTGGGACCGTACGAACTCCTCGGTCGGCTGCGACAGCGCCTGCTCGGTGAAGCGGCGCACCTGGCGCGGCGCCTTCAGGTCGCGGTAGCACTCGGCCGCGTCGGCGGCGAAACGGTCGTACGAGTAGAAGCCGAGCCAGGACGGGTCGTTGTCGCCGTCGCGGGCCCGCTCGAGCCAGCCCTCGGCGGCCCGCAGGGAGGCGCCGGCCGCGTGGGCGTCACCGGCGCGCGCGTGGGCGCGTGCCTCGACGAGGCGGAAGAAGCTCATGTTGCGGGCGGTGGCGAGGCCGCGGTTGCGTTCCAGGGCGGCCTGGGCGAGGTCGACGCCCTCGTCGCCGAAGCCCCGGTAGGTGGCCTGGAGGGACATGGAGGCCAGCACATAGCCGCCCAGGGGCACGTCGGCGGCGGCCCGGGCCAGGCGCAGAGCCTGGATGTAGTAGCGCTGGGCCGCCTCCTGCTGGCCGGTGTCGAAGGCCATCCATCCGGCCAGGCGGGTGAGTTCGGCCGACGCCCCGAAGAGGGCTCTTCCGACCTCGTCGGAGTACGAGCCGAGCAGCAGCGGCGCCGCCTCCACCCGCAGGCACTCGGGCACCATGGACGAACGCCAGTCACCGCCCCCGTACTTGGAGTCCCAGCGCCTGGCGTCCTCTGCTGCCTCGCGCAGCTTCAGCACATCGCTGTGGCCGACTTTCTGCGGTGCTCCGGAGCCCTCACCGGGGCTCACCTCGCGCGCCACCGAGCTGTCGGCCGGGGTTATCAGCCATCGCGAAGCGGGAGTTGCGTAAGCGCTCACTGCGAACGATCCGGCCAGCGACTGCCAGATGCCACCGCCGCCGGCCCGGCGCCCGGCGAGGTCGAGGCGGTACAGCTCTGTCGCCGACCGCACCGCCTGCCCGACGTCACGGGGGAATGCGAGGCCCACCTCCGGCGCGGGATCCGCGTCCGCCAGGCCGATCTCGTGGAGCGGCACCGGGCGGCCGAGCTTCTGGCCGATCGCGGCCGCGATGAGGTGCGGCGCGGCACCTTGGGGCACCATTCCCTTCGACACCCAGCGCGCCACCGACGTCTTGTCGTAGCGAAGAGTCAACCCGCGTTGAGCGCCAAGATCGTTGACGCGACGCGCGAGTCCTGCGTTGCTGATTCCCGCGAGGGCGAGAACGGTGCCGAGTTTTTCGTTCGGCCCGCGTTGCTCCCTGGACATGCGCCACCCCTCGACACAGACGGCTGCCGCGCTGGCATAACCACGCGGCATTCGTAAACCCAGCGTAGTTCGCTGCATCCCAAGCGTTAAGAGGCATAGTTCCGGATGGCGGGATTGTGGTCCGTACGACAGTACGGACGGTTGCGGTGTGCTCCCGTTGTGTGGCCGTGCGCCCGTCCGTGCGCTCTTCTCCGGCCACCGGGGGAGCGCTTCCATGGATGGTGCGTGGGTCGGCCCGCTGTACTGGATCCAGTGGGCTGGGGGACACCGCCGCCTACATCCCCGCGGGCGGCGGACCGGTCCGGGAGGCGAACTCCGCCTCCCGGACTGTGCGTTGGCCGAGTGGTGCGGAAGGCCTGTACGGAGCGTGTGCGCGCCTGCCCGCCAAAAGTCGATTTGGCCGAAAATCGACGGTGGTCTTTGCGGGCAATTAGCGCTCCTACCACGTCACTTGAGGGCGCGCGGGGTGTTTTTGGGGAGCGTATCGGGGGCGCATTCACGTCGCAGATTCGTCGGTGGTTGGTTCTTGGTCCGTCGTCGGTGCGTCGCCGTTCCATCGCCGGTGACGCGCTGGTAAAGCCCCGGTGGGGCGCACTTCAGGGAGCGCAAGCCGCCCCAGGTGCCCTCCGGTGTGCCTCCTTCGTGGCAGCATGGTGCCCAGTTCGTACGGTGCACTGGTTGTCCACAGCCTGTGGAGGCGGCGATGCGGTGGTTGGTGGGGTGGAGCAGTACCGCCGCCAGAGCGCCTGAGATCGGCTCGGCGGGCGCAACGGGCAGCGACGGGGAGACCGTTCACCCGGTGGGTTCCCAACTCCTGTGGGGTGACCCCGATCCGCTCTGGGCCGTCGGCGACTGGCGTCCCGACGAGGTGCGCGTTGTGAAGGCCGACGAGCAGAACCGGATGGCCGTACTCGGCATCTGCGGAGCCTCCGACGAAGAGTTGCGAGTGGGACTGTTCGCCGCGCGCGGAGGGGCACTTCGCCATCTCACCGCCTGGTCCGGCAGTTACACCGCCGTCGTCCAGGTCGGCCGTCGCCTCATGGTCGCGGGCGACCTCGCGGGCGCGCGGCCCGTTTTCTACACCCCCTGGGCGGGCGGTACGGCGTATGCGACCGCCGCCCTGCCCCTCGCCGACCTCATCGAGGCCAACCTCGACTTCGGGCACCTGGCCGCGCTGCTCGCCGCCCCCGACGTACCGGCCGCGGTGCACGACTCGACCCCGTACGAGGGCGTACGGCGCATTCCGCCGGGGCACGCGCTGATCCTGCGCACCGGGGCGCGCGAGATCGCAAGCTACGAGCAGACCGCCTCCCTCGCCGTCGCCACCCCCTCGGCCGATCCCACCAGCGCGGTGGACGCCGTGCGCGACGCCCTCGTAGAGGCCGTACGCGCCCGTCTCGCCGCGCCCCGGCATGTGCCGGGCACCGATGTGGACCCCGGGCCCGTACCCGGGATGGGGCCCGCCGAGCGGCGGGCCGCGCGCGGGATGCCCGTTCCGGGGATCGGCGCCGACCTCTCCGGAGGGCCCGCCTCGGGGACGCTGGCGCTGCTCGCGGCGGGGTTGCCGGGGGCGCCCGGGACGGTACTCGGGCATGGCACCGGGGCCGGTGAGCGTCTCCTTGCGGTCACTTTCAACGACCTCGCCGTCAGCGGGCGGGAGTCCGAGCTGGAGCGGGCGGGCTCCCTGGCCGCGAATCCTCGGCTGCACCACGTAGTCGTCACCGGGGGCGAAGAGACGCTTCCCTACGCCGACTTGGACGGGCCGCTCACCGACGAGCCGGGGCCTTCGCTGGTGACCGCCGCCCGGCACCGGGCGCGGCTCTCCTCCGGGAGCGCCGACCACTTCACGGGGTACGGCGCCCGGCAGGTCCTGGACGCCCATCCCGCCCGGCTCGCCGACCTGTTGATGGACCGCAAACGCCGCCACCTGGTGAAGCCCGTCGCCGCGCTGGCCAAGGCGGACGGGTCCGTCATGGTCCCCGCGCGCGTGTACGGCGCGGCACGCAAACTCGCCCGTACGCCGTACCGGACCGGGGTCGACGTCCTCGCCGACCGGCTGATGCAGCGGCGGTTCGAGGAGCCGGGCGGGGCGGTCGGAGCCTCGCTTGCCGCGCTCACCTGGGCCAGGCCCGGGCCTGCGGCGCGCTGGCTGACCGGTGAGGCGCTTGCTGAAGTATCGGTTCGCCTGGGGGCTGCGTCGGGTCGGCCCGGGGTCGGTCCCGGCCAGCGGCCGGGCGACTTCCGCGCGCGTGCGGCTCTCGCGCGCCACGCGTCCGATCTGCGCGTCCTTGAACAGGCCGCCGAAATCCGCTTCCAGCGGCTGCACGCGCCGTTCCTGGACAACCAGGTCGTACGCGCGTGCCGTGCCCTTCCGGAGGCGCTGCGGGTTCAGCCCGGTGCCCGGGCCGCGATCCTCCGTACGGTGCTGGAGGGGGCCGGCGTGGGGGATCTGCCGCCCGGGTGGGGCGCGCCCTCGCACGCGTCCTCGGCGGCTGCCGCGCGTACGGGGCTGCGGGTGGCCGCGGATTCCCTGATCGCTCTGTTCGACACGCCTCTGCTGGCGCAGGCGGGGCTGGTGGAGGCGCGCGTCGTCCGCAAGGCGCTGCGGGCGGCTGCGGAGGGGGAGCCGCTGCCCCTGGACGGGCTGGCGGACCTGGTCTCCCTGGAGCTGTGGTTGCGGCGGTTGCTGGCTCGGCGGGGGACCTGTTGGACGGGGACGCCGGCTCGGCAGCGGGCGGTGCCTGCGGGGATTGTGCCGCAGGGGCGGGCGTTGGGGGCGGGGGCTGCTGGCCGCGGTTAGCGGGGGTTCGTCTGCTGCTCGGTGGGTGGGTCGGGGGCGTGCCGGTACGTCCGCCCGTCGCCGCCGGATCAGACGTTGGCCGGGCAGGGAAGCGTCCGGTGACGCGAACGTACGCGACGGGCTTTGGACGTACCGGCACGCCCCCTCCCGCCGGTGGGTGGCTGCGGGGCGTCTCGGCTTGCGCCGGCTGAGGAGCTTTTCGCCCCCTCCGCCCCTACCCGTCCCTTGTTTCTGGGGCTCCGCCCCAGACCCGCTCCCCAAACCTCGGAGGGACCGCCTCCGGCACCACCCAGCCCGTCCGGCGTTTGAGGACGAGCCCTTCGGGCGAGCGGGGGTCTGGGGGCGGAGCCCCCAGGAGCAAGGGTTGGGTAGGGGCGGAGGGGGCGAAAGAAGCTTGTTCGCCCGCTCGCGACGGGGTGCCTCGGGGGCTCGCCGGAGAAAGGCGGTGCTCCGCGGGGTGGGGGCGGGGAGAATGGGTGGGTGCGGTACGGGATTCTGGGGGTCACCCAGGTGGAGGACGACCGGGGGGCCCTGGTGGCTGTGGGCGGCCCCCGGGTACGGGCGCTGCTCGCTGCCCTGGCCCAGCGCCCCGACCGGACGGTTGCACCGGAGACGCTGATCGACGAGGTGTGGGCGGACGAGCCCCCGCAGGATGCCCCGGCCGCGCTGCAGGCCCTGGTCGGCCGCCTGCGCCGGGCGGTCGGGAAGGACACGGTCACCTCGGAGACCGGCGGCTACCGACTGAGGGCCGCCAAGGAGGACGTCGACCTGTTCGTCTTCGAACACCTCGTGGGGAAGGGCAAGTCCGCCCTCGCACACGAAGACGCCGCGACCGCCACCGACCACCTGCGCGACGCACTCGCCCTCTGGCGGGGCCCCGCCCTCGCGGACCTCCCGGACCGCACCGCCGCGACCCGCCCGGAGGCCCTGCGCCTGGAGGCGACCCGGACCCGAGTCGAGGCCGACCTGCGACTCGGCCGCGCCGGCGACGTCGTACCGGAGTTGAAGGAGCTGACGGAGGCTCACCCGTACGACGAAGCGCTGCAAGCACTGCTCATCCGCGCCCTGCGTGAGACCGGCCGCGGCGCGCACGCCCTGGCCGCGTACGAGGGGGTACGGCGCACCCTGATGGACGGACTGGGCACGGATCCGGGTCCGGAACTACGTGCCCTGCATGCGGTGTTGTTGGAGGCGGGAGGGGAGGGGGAAGGGGTTGAGCTGGGGAGACCGGGGTCCGGGTCTTGGTCGGGGAAGACGCGGTCGGTGAATGGGGCGCGGCCTCGGACAGGTGCGGATCCGATGTTGCGGGGCGCGTCGGCTCAGGACGCGGCACCCAGGGACTCCTCCCGCGCCGCACGTAACGGCAACATTCGTCCGCGTTTGAACTCTTTCGTGGGGCGGGAACCCGAAATCGACGCCATCCGTTCGGATGTGCAGAGGGCACGACTGGTCACTCTGACCGGACCGGGGGGTTCGGGCAAGACCCGCCTCGCCGAGGAAGCCGCCGCCGGGCTTCCGCAGGCGTGGCTGGTCGAACTCGCCCCGCTGGACCGGCCGGAAGCGGTCCCCGGCGCCGTGGTCAGCGCCCTCGGTCTGCGCGAAACCGTGCTGATCACCAACGAGCTGGCGCCCCAGCAGTACGACCCGGTCGCCCTGCTCGTCGAGTACTGCGCCCAGCGCAGCGAGCTCCTGATCCTTGACAACTGCGAACACGTCATCGGCGCCGCGGCCGAGCTCGCCGAAACCCTCCTGACGCGCTGCCCCGGGCTCACGATCCTCGCCACCAGCCGTGAACCCCTGGGCGTGCCCGGCGAGTTGCTGCGCCCGGTCGAGCCCCTGCCGCCCGATCCGGCGCGCCGCCTCTTCCTGGAGCGGGCCTCGGTCGTACGTCCCGACGCCGACGCCGCGCTCCACGACTCCGCGGCGGTGGACGAGATCTGCCGGCGGCTCGACGGTCTGCCCCTGGCCATCGAGCTGGCCGCCGCGCGGCTGCGGATGCTCACGGCCCGGCAGATCGCCGACCGCCTCGACGACCGCTTCCGGCTCCTCACCTCCGGAAGCCGCACCGTGCTGCCCCGCCAGCAGACCCTGCGCGCCGTCGTCGACTGGTCCTGGGACCTGCTCGACGAGCGGGAGCGGACCGTGCTGCGCGAGGCGTCCGTCTTCGCGGGCGGCTGGGACCTCGCGGCCGCGGAGGCCGTGTGCACCGGGCCCGCCGCCGACCTCATCGGAGCACTGGTCGACAAGTCCCTGGTCGTCGCGACGCCGTACGACGGCAGTGATGGCGGTGACAGTGGTGGTGGCAGTGGTGGTGGTGAGGGAAGCGACGGTCGTGCGGGTGTCGTCAGCGGTATGCGGTACCGGATGCTGGAGACGATCCACGAATACGCCGCCGAGCGCGCCGCCGAGGTGCCCGAGCTGCTTGCCGCTGCCGAGCGGCGCCATCGCGCCTGGGTGCGCGCGCTGGTCGAGGAGGCCGAGCCGCTGCTGCGCTCCGCCGAGCAACTGCCTTGGATCCGGCGCCTGGAGGCCGAGCTCGACAACATCCGGGCGGCCCTCTACCGCGCCGTCGTCGCCCGTGACGAGGAGGAGGCCGGTGCCCTCGTCCTCGCCGTGGGCTGGTTCTGGTGGCTGCGCAACTTCCGCCGCGAGGGCGCGGAATGGACGGACCTGGTGCTGCGGCTGTGCACGGTCACCGGCGGCGCCGCACCGTCCGGCCCCGGTCGGTGCGACAACCCGGGTGCCTCGCGCGACCCCGGCCGGGACGCCCCCCTCGCCTATCTGGCAGCCGTCGACCCGGTGGCGGCCTACCTCGCCACCCCCACTTCCGACCACGACGAACGGCACCCGCTGTACGGCATGCGGATGAGGCTGCGCATGCTGCACCTGTTCATGACGGTGGAGACCGACCCGCTGGCCCGGCATGGGGATGAGCGGATGCGGGAGTACATCGGGCGTGTGCGTTCCGTCTTCGCGAAGGGCGGTCCGGTGGCGGCGAGCATTCCGGGCATCATCTGGCCGATGACCGTCCACTTCATGGGCAGCAGCGCGGAGGACATGCGGCCCGCCATGGACGCGGCGGTCGCCAACTGCCGTCTGTACGGCGGTGAGTGGGAGATCGGCGTCACCCTGATGTTCCGTACGCACATGGTCGTCGACGCCCCGGGCGGGATGCCGGGAGTGGACGACGACCTGGCGGAGCTGCGAGTGCTCAGCCGACGGGTGGGCGACCGCTGGATGCGGGCCCAGGTGTGCAGCGCGGCCGGTGAGGCGGCCATGGCGCGCAGTCTCTTCGAGGAGGCGAAAGGGGAGTACGCGGAGGCGCTGCGGCTCGCGTACGAGGTGGGCGCGTACGCCGAGGCGCCCTTCCTCCTGGCGCGGCTGGCCGAGATCGCCTACCGCGCGGGCGAACGGTCCCGGGCGCTGACCGCTCTGGACGAGGCGAGTGACGCGTCCGATCGGTACGGGGTGCCGGACGCCCGCGCGTTCGTTCATCTGCTGCGTGCCCAAATAGCCCTGGACGACGGGGAGTTCGCCTACGCCCGCGAACTGTGTGAGCAGGCGCGCGTGGAGAGTGCCCGTGGTACCCCGCCCCCGCAGTTCGTGGCGGCGCTGGACGGGGTCGACGCGCTCGTCCTGGCCGCCCAGTGCGGCCAGGAGCGCGGTCTGCGGAAGCTGTCCGACGCCCTGCTGGCCGCGGTGGCCGGACGCTGCGCCGATGTGGTGCTGGCGGGTCTCGTCGAGGGCGCCGCGGGCCTGCTCTCCGAGCTGGGCGACCATCCGCGCGCGGTCCGTCTGCTCGGCGTCGGTACGCGGTGGCGTGGCGGCCATCTCCGGCCCGCCATGGAGTGTGCGGTGGCCGAGCGCACGGAGGCCGCCGCGATCGCGGCCCTCGGTCCCGTCGGCTACGAGTCGGAGCGAGCCACGGGTACGGACTTCAGCAGGGACGACGCCCTGCGGGACCTGGCCGAGGCGCTGAAGGAGCATCCCGCCGCCGCCTCGTAGCAGCGCGGCGCTGAGGTGGTCACTCGCGCACGAACACAACCCCGTGGCGCGAGGGAGCTCACTCGCACAGGAACTTCGACTCCGCCCAGTCCGCCAGCGCCGTCGTGTCGAAGACGGAGTGGGGCTCGACGACGAGGCGGATGGTCTTGCGGCCGGTGAGGTTGACATGGACGGGGACCGCCGGGTCGCCGCCCTTGATCAGCGGCGACTGCCACATGCGTGAACCGTCTGTGTACACGGAGAAGCGCACCTGGCCCAGGCCAAGCGTCATGTCGTCGATGCCCACGACCGCGTCGTACGCCGAGCAGCTGCGGTTGAGGTCGATGGTGACGGAGGACCGGCCGTGGACGGTCACCCCGTGCGTGTACTGCTTGTCCGCGATCGACACCCCGTAGCGCTGCCACACCCAGCTGCTCTCGCCGAGCCGCATCTCGGGCTTGGTGCCGTCGCCGTTGACGCCGTAGTCCAGCTCGCTCCACTGGTAGACGGCCGGCGCGGGCGGAGGCGGCGTCGGCTTAGGGGTGGGGGTGGGGGTCGGAGTAGGGGTGGGCGTCGGCGTGGGCTTCGGCTTCGTCGGCGTGGGCGATGGCTTGGGTGTGGGCTTCGGGGTGGGCTTGGGCGTCGGAGTGGGGGTCGGTGTCGGAGCCGGCGCGGGTGCCATCGCCGGCGGCTTCGGCGCAGGGTCCTTCTTCGGCGGATTGGGCGACGGCAGCGGTACCTCGACGGCGGGCGAGGTGGCCGGCTTGGCCTCGGGCTTCTTGGGCGGGGCTTCGTTGCCTGCCAGGGCGAGCGCGATCGCCGTCGCGGCCACCGCGACGACACCCGCCGCGATACCGGCCTTGACCGGCGCGCCGAGCCCCTCCGAGGCCGCCGCGCCGCCACCCGCGCTCGCTCCGCCGGAGCCGCCGGCCGCCGCGGAGGCGGCACCCGCCGCTCCGGCCGCACCCGCGCCGGCGCCACCGGCGATGAGCGCGGCGACCTTCGCGTACCCGGCGGCACCGAACCAGCCGATGACCGCGATCGGCACGAGCGCCGGGATCCCGCTGGCGACTTCCTTGATCTGGCCCGCCGCGAGGCGGCACTTGGCGCACTCCTCCAAGTGCTTGCGCAGCCCGCGTTCGGCGCGCGTACGCAGCCCGCCGCGGGCGTAGGCGCCGAGCCGGTCGGCGTAGCGCGCGCACTCCCCGTCCATGGTGAGCGTGGCGCTCACATGCGCCTGGAGGTAGGCCTGCTTGAGGCCCTCGCGGGCGCGACTGGCCAGCACCCGCGTGCCGTTGGCGTCGAGCCCGAAGAGCGTGGCGACCTCGCTCGGCGACTCGTCCTCGACCTCCGTGTGCCACAGCACGGCCTGCCAGCGCTCCGGCAGCGACCGGAACGCCTGCATGGCCATGGACTGTTCGGCCTCGTGCATCGCGCGCACATCCGCGCCGAGGTCGAGCGTGTCGTCGTCGGACACCTCGGAGCCACGGGCGGCCTGCGCGGCGAACACCGCGAAGTCGTCGACCAGTTGCTCCCGCTTTGCCGTCTTCGTCCAGTTCGCGGCGACCCGGCGGACGGTGGTGAGCAGATACGCGCGTACGGCGTGCTCGGGGCCGCTGCCGCCGCGTACGGCCTGCAGCATGCGGGCGAACACCTCGGCCGTGAGGTCGTCCGCGGTGTGTGCGTCCCGGCAGCAGGTGCGGGCGTAACGGCGCACGGCCTCGGCATGGCGCCGGTACAGCCCCTCGTACGCCGTGTCGTCGCCCGCGCGCATCCGCTCGATCAGATCGGCGTCGGACGGCGGCAGATCGACCGGAGGCGGCAGGAAACCGCCGCCCTCCCGCCGGTCGAACCGGTCGCGCTGCGGCGGGACGCTGGGATCGGGTGCTGAGGGTGCGGCACCGGAGGGCAAAGCGCCGGGCAAGGCACCGGAGGGCGCGGCACCCGGGGTGCCGCCCTGCGGTCCGCCCTGGCTGGGTACCTGCTTGGACGGCAGCCCGCCGGTTTCCGTGTCGCCGTCCGCGTCACCGTCACCGAGTGACTCGTCCCGACCGTCAACGCTCATTGCGGAAAGCCCCCGCCTGCACACTCGGACCCGAATACCGGGCAAGACTGCCACAGGCTTCACGGGCGTGACGCCCCAGTACGGACCAACCACTCGTCCGTGGGGACTTCCCATACGACAGCACTAGCGGTCACTCTTTTGGGGAATAGTCAACGAACGGCTCCCGGTGGGGAGTTGGCGCCATGCCTGAAATGTCCGGAGTGTTGCCCGTGGCACCTGGTACGCGAGTGATGCGGCACCCGCGCCCAGGAAAGCCCGGTGTCCGGTGTTCTGTGTCCGGTGTTCGAGGATCCGCTCACGCCGGGCGCGAGCGCAGCCCCTCCAGCAGGATGTCGAGAAGCCGGGCCGAGGCCGCGGCCTGCTGGGCGGGGTCCGGCAGCGAGGGCGCCGCCGTCGCGATCACCAGCAGTACGTCCGCCACGGTCACGTCCGCCCGCAGCTCGCCCGCCGCACGCGCCCGCTCGACGAGCCGTCCCACCACGTCGAGCAGCTGCGCCGCACCGGCGTCGTCCGCCGCCGCGACCAGCACCTCGTCCGCGGGCGCCGACCGCTGCTCGACGAGCCGCAGCTCGGGAGCGAGTTGGGACCGCTGCTGCGGCACCCGGGCCTCGTCCGCCTCGGTACCGTCCTCCGCGACGCCGACCCGCAGTATCTGCGGCGGCAGCAGCCGTCCCGCGCCCGAGGCCACCGACGTGCGCAGGAAGCGCGAGAGCGCCGACCACGGTTCGTCCTCCTGCCCGAGCGCCGAGCGCGCCTGGTCCGTCAGCCGGGAGGTCTCCTCCTCGGCTATCCGGCGGACCAGGACGTCCTTGCTCGGGAAGCGCCGGTACACCGTGCCGACACCGACCCGGGCGCGCCGTGCCACGTCCTCCATCGGTGCGCCGTACCCCAGCTCGCCGAAGACCTCGCGAGCCGCGCGCAGTACGTGCTCAAGATTGCGCTGTGCGTCCACGCGCAGCGGCGTCGTACGCGATCCGTTGCCCGGACCGCGGCCGTCGCCGCCCGCTGCCGCGCCGACCATGCCACCGGACGCGGTGGCGGACGCGGATGACCAATGAGATTCCTGAATGTGCATATGTGTTCCCCCGGTAATGACGTCTCCCCCCGGAGACTCTCCCCGCCATCGGCAGCCGGAGCGTGCGGGAACAAGCATGTGTGCACGAGTCCGTCGTACGGACTCGACTAGCGCATCCCCCTACACCCCGTCGACACACGAACATAGTTGAGAGGGGGTCAATTCAGAAGGGGCAGGTTCCGCACGGAGCGCCGCCCGATCGGAGTATGGATCGTTTACGTCCCGTTTGCACCCCCATCCGACACCCTATGCACCCCCACTGACCTGCGTGTCTTTCCTGCGTTCCGGAAATTCGCTCACCCCCGCGTGTTGACGGCGGCCGGTCACACAAATTGTCGGGGCTGTGGACAAACTCCAGAGGTAGGTGCGTCATGGGATGGTGAAGGAACGTACGCGCATTCTCATGGTCGGCGGCGGCTACGTCGGGATGTACACCGCTCTGCGCCTCCAACGGAAGTTGAAGGCCGAACTTAAGCGGGGCGAAGTCGAGATCACGGTCCTCTCCCCGGACCCGTACATGACTTATCAACCGTTTCTTCCCGAGGCCGCCGCGGGCTCCATCTCGCCGCGCCACGTGGTCGTCCCGCTCCGCCGGGTGCTGGACCAGTGCAGGATCGTCATCGGCGAGGCCCGGTCGATCGACCACGCCAAGCGCACCGTCACTCTCACGACCCTCGCCACCGAGGAAGAGGGCGCGGGCGCGGAACAGGTCTCGTACGACGAACTCGTCCTCGCCCCCGGCTCGATCTCGCGCACCCTGCCGATCCCCGGTCTCGCCGAGTACGCCATCGGCTTCAAGACCGTCGAGGAGGCCATCGGCCTGCGCAACCACGTCATCGAGCAGATGGACATCGCCTCCTCCACCCGCGACCCCGCGATCCGCGACGCGGCCCTGACCTTCGTCTTCGTAGGAGGCGGTTACGCGGGCGTGGAGGCGCTGGGCGAACTCGAGGACATGGCCCGCTACACCGCGCGCTACTACCACAACATCCGGCCCGAGGACATGAAGTGGATCCTCGTCGAGGCCTCCAACCGCATCCTCCCCGAGGTCGGCGAGGAGATGGGCAAGTACACGGTCACCCAGCTGCGCCGCCGCAACATCGACGTACGCCTGGAGACCCGCCTCGACTCCTGCGCCGACCGGATCGCCGTCCTCAGTGACGGCGCCCGCTTCCCCACCCGTACGGTCGTGTGGACCGCCGGAGTGAAACCGCACCCGATCCTCGCCGCCAGCGATCTCCCCCTGAACGAGCGCGGCCGGCTCAAGTGCACCCCCCAGCTGACCGTCGACGGCGCCACGCACGCGTGGGCCGCGGGAGACGCCGCCGCCGTCCCCGACGTCACCATGGAACCCGGCACCGACACGGCGCCCAACGCCCAGCACGCGGTACGCCAGGCCAAGGTCCTCGGCGACAACATCGCGCACTCCCTGCGCGGCGAGCCGCTCGAAACGTACTCCCACAAGTACGTCGGTTCGGTCGCGTCCCTGGGGCTGCACAAAGGCGTCGCACACGTCTACGGGCGCAAGCTGAAGGGCTATCCTGCCTGGTTCATGCACCGCGTCTACCACCTGAGCAGGGTGCCTACCTTCAACCGCAAGGCCCGTGTGCTCGCCGAATGGACCCTGTCGGGACTCTTCAAGAGGGAGATCGTCTCTCTCGGTTCACTCGAACATCCCCGCGCGGAGTTCGAACTCGCGGCCGGTGGAAAGCCTCCTCTCGACCCGAAGCTCGGCCCGAAGGGGTCGTCCTGACCGGACCCTGGAACTCCACCGGTCAGGACGGCGTCTGACGGATGTCGGTCCGGTCGGCCAGACTGGTCCACGACCTTGGGCGGGCCCACCGCTCGCCCTTCTAACCCACGAGGCCTTCCCCACAGTGAACTTCACGCGTTGGAGCGCCCGGCTCCCCGGAACGCAGCGCCGCACCGCGGCGCGGACCGAGCACACGGTCTCCCCGGACCGGCGAGGGGAAGGCGCTCCCGTGCCGGCGGCCCGCGCCGAGCAGCTGACCGACGACGCCCCGCCCGTGCCCGCCGTCGACGAACTGCCGGTACGCGACGTCCTCGACCGCGTCCCAGCCCTCGTCGCCCTCGTCCACGGCCCCGAACACCGCGTCGCGTACGTCAACGACTCCTACACGGCGGCCTTCGGCGCCCGGCCGGCAGGCGAGCCCGCGCGCGAAGCCCTCCCCGAACTGGACGAACTCGGCCTGCTCCCGCTCCTCGACCAGGTCCTGCGCAGCGCCAAGTCCCGCACGGTCAAGTCCCGCAAGACCTCCAACGGCCGCTCGTACACCTTCACCTGCACCCCCGTCGACACCTCCCCGGAAGGCCAGGGCGGCGGCGTACTCATCTTCGCGACCGACGTCACCGACCACGCCGAGGCCGCCGAACGGCTCCGCGCCAGCGAGCGCAGCCAGCGCGAGACCGCCGTCACCCTCCAGCGCTCCCTGCTCCCCCAGGAGCTGGAGGAGCCCGACGACCTGCGCATCGCGGCCACCTACCAGCCGGGCGGCACGGAGGCCGCGGTCGGCGGCGACTGGTACGACGTGATCACCCTCGGCGGCGGACGCACCGCACTTGTCATCGGCGACGTCATGGGCCGCGGTGTCCGCGCGGCGGCGGTCATGGGCCAGCTGCGCACCGCCGTACGCGCGTACGCCCGCCTCGACCTGCCCCCGCACGAGGTCCTGCAACTCCTCGACGGCCTCGCCACCGAGATCGACGCCAACCAGATCGCCACCTGCGTGTACGCCGTCCACGACCCCAACGAGGGACGGCTGATCTACGCCTCCGCGGGCCACCTCCCGATCCTCGTCCGCGACGAGAGCGGCACCGTCCTGCGCGCCGACGAACCCACCGGGCCGCCGCTCGGCACCGGCGGCTGGCTGCACGCCTCCGGCTCGATCCCGCTCGGCCCCGGCTCGACGGCCGTCCTCTACACCGACGGCCTCGTCGAGCGCCGCGACGAGGACCTCGACGAGGGAATCGCCTCCCTGGAGCGTGCCCTCGCCGGCGCCACCGGCACCCCCCAGGTCGTCTGCGACCGCCTGGTCCGCTCGGCGGGCGTCACCGCCGACCACGACGACGACGTGGCCGTCCTGGTCCTTCAGCACCCCGCTCGTACGGGCCCGGACGCCGACCTCTTCCGCAACGCCGCCCTGGAGCTGCTCGGCGGGGTGGAAGCGGCTCCACGCGCGCGTGCCTTCGCCTCCGGCGTCCTGACGAGCTGGCGCTTTCCCTCCGACCTGCACGACCTCGGCGTCCTCGCCGCCAGCGAGCTCGTCGCCAACTCCCTCCAGCACGGCACCCCGCCCATGCGTCTGCGCCTCCGCCGCACCGACCGCCGCCTGATCATCGAGGTCACCGACGGCGACGACCACCTCCCGCGCCGCCGCCACGCCGAGCCCGCCGACGAGGCCGGCCGCGGCATCGCCATCGTCGCCACGATCGCCTCCGGCTGGGGGTCGCGGCGTACCCCGGGCGGGGGGAAGGCGGTGTGGTGCGAGTTCGCGTTGCCGCGGGGCGAGGGGTGAGCGAGGGGTGTTTTTTCGCCCCCTCCGCCCCTTCCCGTCCCGCACTTCCGGGCTACGCCCGGTGTCAGCCCGTCCGGCGTTTGAGGACGAGCGCGTCAGCGCGATACGGGGGTCTGGGGGCGGAGCCCCCAGGAACGGGACGGGTAGGGGCGGAGGGGGCGAAAAACCCACCCCCGGCACCCACCCCTGCGCGCCACCTAGCCCCCCACCCCATCCGCTGCTAGTAGCTCACCCATGGCAGACGAAACGGGTTTTCAGCTCAGCGGCAGCGCGCCTGAGCGTTACGAGCAGTACGCCGCGCCGATCATGGCGCCCTTCGTGGCGGCGATCCTGGACGCCGCGAACCTCTCGCCCGGCGCCACGGTCCTCGACGTCGCCTGCGGCACCGGCTTCGTGGCCCGCGCGGCAGCGGCCCGGGTGGGCCCCACCGGCCGCGTCTCGGGCGCGGACATCAACGAGGGCATGCTCAGGGTCGCCAAGACACACGCACCCCGTATGTACCCGGACATCGAGTTCACGGCGGCCTCCGCGGACGACCTCCCCTACCAGGACGCCACCTTCGACGCGGTCGTCTGCCAGCAGGGAGTCCAGTTCTTCCCCGACCTGCCCGCGGCCCTCGCGGAGGCGGCCCGGGTCACACGCCCCAAGGGCCGCTTCGTGGCCACCGCCTGGGCGGACAGAAAGCTCATCCCGTACTTCGTGGCCCAGTACGAAGCGGTCAAGAAGTACGTGGCTCCGGAGAGGGTTCCAGAGGTCGCCGCGAGCTACGAAGCCGCCTTCTCCGGCACCTCCGAGCGCCTCACCACCACCCTCCAAGAGGCCGGCTTCCACGACGTCACCGTCCACGAGGTCACCTTCGGCATCGCCCTCCCGCCCCTTGCCGACTACGCCGCGGCCCAGCTCTCGTCCGTGCCCTGGGGCCAGGCCATCGTCGACCACGGCGGCCACGAAGCCCTCGTACAGGCAGGCCGCGCGGTCCACACCCACCTCAAGGACCGCACCGCCCCGGACGGCACCGCGACCCTCCCTTTCGCGGCCAACCTGGTGACCGGGATCCGCTGACGACAAGACGACAAGCGAAAACGGCCGCCACCACTTCGAGAAGTGGTGGCGGCCGTCGTACGTCCGTCAGGCCCCGGCCCGCACCGGCTCCGCCGTGGCCCCGCCCTGCGCGACCACCCGGCTCCGCGCGAGAGACGGCTGATTCTGTACGGGTGTGAGCTGCCGGCCCAGCCGTATCGCGAGGTAGGTGATGCCCAGCGAGAAGAGCAGGAACGTCACGATGTACGGCCCGTGCAGCGAGGCTCCCATCGGCCCGCCCACCGCCGGACCGACCGCCAGCGCGAGCTGCTTCACCAGGGCGAAGGCCGAGTTGTACTGCCCCGCCATGCCCGAAGGCGCAAGGTCGGCGACCAGCGGCGCGATGGTCGGCGACAGCATGGACTCGCCAAGACCGAAGAGGGCGTACGTCGAGATGAACGCGGCGGTGGCCATGGTCTGGCTGCCGTGCCCGAGGCCCGCGTAACCGGCCGTGAGCCATGCGACCGCCCAGATGAGCCCCACCGCGGCGATCACCCGCGACCGCTTCCGGCGCTCGACGAACTTGAGCACCGCGAACTGCGCGACCACGATCATCGCGGTGTTCGCCGCCATCGCCGTACCGAGCGCCGAGGTGGAGATCCCGGCCGCCTCGACGCCGTACGCCGAGAGCCCCGACTCGAACTGTCCGTAGCAGGCGAAGAACAGCACGAAGCCCAGCACGGACAGCTGCACCATGGCCCGGTTGCCGAGCAGCTGCTTCCAGCTGCCGCCCTTGGCCTGCGGCGCACCCTCGACCTTCGGCGCGTGCGGCAGCCGTACCGTCGACATGATCACGACCAGCAGCAGGAACATCGCCGCCTCGATCGAGAACAGCAGCGTGAACGAGCTCGCGCGTGACGTGTCGACGATGTGGCCGCCGATCAGACCACCGACGCCGAGTCCCAGGTTCTGCAGGAAGAACTGCGTCGCGAAGGCACGAGACCGGGTGTCCGCCGACGAGCAGTCCACGATCATCGTCGCGAGCGCCGGCTGCATCACGGCCTGGCCTGCACCGAGCGCGGCCGCCGAAAGGAGCACGGTCGTGGCACTGTTCGCGAGCCCGAGGCTCAGCGCTCCCAGGGAGGCGGTGAGCAGGGCGGTGAGCAGCACCGGCAGCGGACCGCGCCGGACGATGGCCCGCCCGGCGAACGGCAGCACGACGAGCGCGGCCACGGCGAAGACGGCGAGCACGATGCCCGCCGTCATGGAGCCGAGTCCCCGCACCTGCGCCACATAGACGTAGAGGAAGGGGACGGTAAAGCCGAGCCCGAACGCACTGAGTGCGTTGCCCACATGGATCCGGCGCATCGCTGCGCCCATCGCCCTGGTCACTTTCACCTGCCTTGGTCGTGAGGTCGTCAGGATGCGTAAGGATGCAGACCTGAAGACTTCGAAGCTAAAGTTAGGATCTAAACAGTACACATCGAAGGACTTCAACGCCAAGTGAGGCCGTGCCATACTGCCGCCATGGGCGACACCCCCGGCGTCAGCGAGCCGACACTCGACGAACAGATCGCCGCTTACCAGCGCGAGTTCCAGGACCTCGACCCCCAGGTCGAGAAGATCGTCTCGGCCCTCTCCCGCCTCAACCGCCGGATGAACGTCGCCTACGGACGCCAGACCGCCGCGCTCGGCATCAGCAACGCCGAGTGGGAGGTCCTCAAGGCCCTGGTCGTTTCCGGCGCCCCCTATCGCATGGGCCCGAGCGACCTTGCCAAGCAGCTGGGTCTGACACCGGCCGCGATGACCCACCGCATCGACCGCATGGTCGGGGAGGGGCTGGTCACCCGGGAGCGCGACGAGTCGAATCGCGTACGCGTCATCGTGGAGCTCACCGACGAGGGTCGCGAGAAGTGGCTGGAGGTCATGCGCCTTGCCTCAGGCTTCGAGGAAGACCTGCTCCAGGACCTTTCCGCCGACGAGCGCGGTGTCCTGGGTGAGGTCCTGACCCGCCTCCTGCGCCGCGTGGAGCACGCCCAGCCGGATGCCGGCGGCAGGCTCACCGACCTCGATTAAAGATCTTGACAGGGGAGGTTGACACCCCCTTCCCCGACACGTAAGGTTCTTCGAGTTGCCACGGGGCCGTAACGGTTCTGCGGCAGCACCTCCGCCGCAAAAGCGGCAACCAAACCACCAGCACGATCTCCCAACGGGGTCGAATTCGGCGTGCCCGAATTCAATTCGATTTGGGCCCGGCAGCCCGATTAGGAACTGCCGAGAGGATCCGCTAAAGTTTGGGACGTCGGAACGGCCCAACAGCCGCGAAGACAAGCCCCACTGACTGGGAATCAGGCCCGAAAGGATCTGATAGAGTCGGAACCGCCGGAAAGGGAAACGCGAAAGCGGAAACCTGGAAAGCACCGAGGAAATCGGATCGGGAAACGGTCTGATAGAGTCGGAAACGCAAGACCGAAGGGAAACTGCCCGGAGGAAAGCCTGAGAGAGTCTCTCGGGTGAGTACAAAGGAAGCGTCCGTTCCTTGAGAACTCAACAGCGTGCCAAAAATCAACGCCAAGTTTGTTGATACCCCGTCTCCAGCCATTCGGCTGGGACGAGGTTCCTTTGAAAAAGTCCTGTCCCTCTTGGGGGCAGGCGCATCAGCGAGGACGCTGTGAACGACCGGTCCTATTCCGACCGGTTGTTCCGCTCTCGTGGTGTCGTCCCGATTACGGGAAAACATTCACGGAGAGTTTGATCCTGGCTCAGGACGAACGCTGGCGGCGTGCTTAACACATGCAAGTCGAACGATGAAGCCTTTCGGGGTGGATTAGTGGCGAACGGGTGAGTAACACGTGGGCAATCTGCCCTTCACTCTGGGACAAGCCCTGGAAACGGGGTCTAATACCGGATAACACTCCTGCCTGCATGGGTGGGGGTTAAAAGCTCCGGCGGTGAAGGATGAGCCCGCGGCCTATCAGCTTGTTGGTGAGGTAGTGGCTCACCAAGGCGACGACGGGTAGCCGGCCTGAGAGGGCGACCGGCCACACTGGGACTGAGACACGGCCCAGACTCCTACGGGAGGCAGCAGTGGGGAATATTGCACAATGGGCGAAAGCCTGATGCAGCGACGCCGCGTGAGGGATGACGGCCTTCGGGTTGTAAACCTCTTTCAGCAGGGAAGAAGCGAAAGTGACGGTACCTGCAGAAGAAGCGCCGGCTAACTACGTGCCAGCAGCCGCGGTAATACGTAGGGCGCAAGCGTTGTCCGGAATTATTGGGCGTAAAGAGCTCGTAGGCGGCTTGTCGCGTCGGTTGTGAAAGCCCGGGGCTTAACCCCGGGTCTGCAGTCGATACGGGCAGGCTAGAGTGTGGTAGGGGAGATCGGAATTCCTGGTGTAGCGGTGAAATGCGCAGATATCAGGAGGAACACCGGTGGCGAAGGCGGATCTCTGGGCCATTACTGACGCTGAGGAGCGAAAGCGTGGGGAGCGAACAGGATTAGATACCCTGGTAGTCCACGCCGTAAACGGTGGGAACTAGGTGTTGGCGACATTCCACGTCGTCGGTGCCGCAGCTAACGCATTAAGTTCCCCGCCTGGGGAGTACGGCCGCAAGGCTAAAACTCAAAGGAATTGACGGGGGCCCGCACAAGCAGCGGAGCATGTGGCTTAATTCGACGCAACGCGAAGAACCTTACCAAGGCTTGACATACGCCGGAAAGCATCAGAGATGGTGCCCCCCTTGTGGTCGGTGTACAGGTGGTGCATGGCTGTCGTCAGCTCGTGTCGTGAGATGTTGGGTTAAGTCCCGCAACGAGCGCAACCCTTGTTCTGTGTTGCCAGCATGCCCTTCGGGGTGATGGGGACTCACAGGAGACTGCCGGGGTCAACTCGGAGGAAGGTGGGGACGACGTCAAGTCATCATGCCCCTTATGTCTTGGGCTGCACACGTGCTACAATGGCAGGTACAATGAGCTGCGATGCCGCGAGGCGGAGCGAATCTCAAAAAGCCTGTCTCAGTTCGGATTGGGGTCTGCAACTCGACCCCATGAAGTCGGAGTTGCTAGTAATCGCAGATCAGCATTGCTGCGGTGAATACGTTCCCGGGCCTTGTACACACCGCCCGTCACGTCACGAAAGTCGGTAACACCCGAAGCCGGTGGCCCAACCCCCTTGTGGGGAGGGAGCTGTCGAAGGTGGGACTGGCGATTGGGACGAAGTCGTAACAAGGTAGCCGTACCGGAAGGTGCGGCTGGATCACCTCCTTTCTAAGGAGCATCTAGGCCGCCAGGCATTGTCTGGTGGTCCAGGGCCAGTACATCGGCGTACGTCCGGTGCTGGTTGCTCATGGGTGGAACGTTGATTATTCGGCACTCTCAGTCATCTCGGGCTGCAAGTACTGTTCTCGCAAGGGAGCGTGGAAAGCTGATCATGAGTGGCGAGGGTGTTGGGCACGCTGTTGGGTGTCTGAGGGTACGGACTTTGAGTCTGGATCTTCAGTGCCGGCCCCAGTGAACTCGCCCTTCAGGGTGGGGTGGTGGGTGGTTGGTCGTTGTTTGAGAACTGCACAGTGGACGCGAGCATCTGTGGCCAAGTTTTTAAGGGCGCACGGTGGATGCCTTGGCACCAGGAACCGATGAAGGACGTGGGAGGCCACGATAGTCCCCGGGGAGCCGTCAACCAGGCTTTGATCCGGGGGTTTCCGAATGGGGAAACCCGGCAGTCGTCATGGGCTGTCACCCATACCTGAACACATAGGGTATGTGGAGGGAACGCGGGGAAGTGAAACATCTCAGTACCCGCAGGAAGAGAAAACAACCGTGATTCCGGGAGTAGTGGCGAGCGAAACTGGATGAGGCTAAACCATATGCGTGTGAGACCCGGCAGGGGTTGCGTATATGGGGTTGTGGGATTTCTCTTTCACGGTCTGCCGATCGTGAGACGAGTCAGAAACCGTTGATGTAGGCGAAGGACATGCGAAAGGTCCGGCGTAGAGGGTAAGACCCCCGTAGTCGAAACGTCAACGGCTCGTTTGAGAAACACCCAAGTAGCACGGGGCCCGAGAAATCCCGTGTGAATCTGGCGGGACCACCCGCTAAGCCTAAATATTCCCTGGTGACCGATAGCGGATAGTACCGTGAGGGAATGGTGAAAAGTACCGCGGGAGCGGAGTGAAATAGTACCTGAAACCGTGTGCCTACAAGCCGTGGGAGCGTCGCGCATCAAGTTTACTTGGTGCGTCGTGACTGCGTGCCTTTTGAAGAATGAGCCTGCGAGTTTGCGGTGTGTTGCGAGGTTAACCCGTGTGGGGAAGCCGTAGCGAAAGCGAGTCCGAATAGGGCGATTTAGTAGCGCGCTCAAGACCCGAAGCGGAGTGATCTAGCCATGGGCAGGTTGAAGCGGCTGTAAGAGGTCGTGGAGGACCGAACCCACCAGGGTTGAAAACCTGGGGGATGACCTGTGGTTAGGGGTGAAAGGCCAATCAAACTCCGTGATAGCTGGTTCTCCCCGAAATGCATTTAGGTGCAGCGTCGTGTGTTTCTTGCCGGAGGTAGAGCACTGGATAGGCGATGGGCCCTACCGGGTTACTGACCTTAGCCAAACTCCGAATGCCGGTAAGTGAGAGCACGGCAGTGAGACTGTGGGGGATAAGCTCCATGGTCGAGAGGGAAACAGCCCAGAGCATCGACTAAGGCCCCTAAGCGTACGCTAAGTGGGAAAGGATGTGGAGTCGCACAGACAACCAGGAGGTTGGCTTAGAAGCAGCCACCCTTGAAAGAGTGCGTAATAGCTCACTGGTCTAGTGATTCCGCGCCGACAATGTAGCGGGGCTCAAGCGTACCGCCGAAGTCGTGTCATTCCAGCACATACCCCCAACGGGGGCTGGGATGGGTAGGGGAGCGTCGTGTGCCGGGTGAAGCCGCAGCGGAAGCTAGTGGTGGACGGTTCACGAGTGAGAATGCAGGCATGAGTAGCGATACACACGTGAGAAACGTGTGCGCCGATTGACTAAGGGTTCCTGGGTCAAGCTGATCTGCCCAGGGTAAGTCGGGACCTAAGGCGAGGCCGACAGGCGTAGTCGATGGATAACCGGTTGATATTCCGGTACCCGCTGTGAAGCGTCAAACATTGAACCAGGCGATGCTAAGTCCGTGAAGCCGCCCCGGAGCCTTCGGGCAAAGGGGAGTGGTGGAGCCGACGGACCAGACCTGCAGTAGGTGAGTGATGGGGTGACGCAGGAAGGTAGTCCATCCCGGGCGGTGGTTGTCCCGGGGTAAGGGTGTAGGGCGTTGTCCAGGTAAATCCGGACAGCACATAGCCTGAGACCTGATGCCGAGCCGATTGTGGTGAAGTGGATGATCCTATGCTGTCGAGAAAAGCCTCTAGCGAGTTTCATGGCGGCCCGTACCCTAAACCGACTCAGGTGGTCAGGTAGAGAATACCGAGGCGTTCGGGTGAACTATGGTTAAGGAACTCGGCAAAATGCCCCCGTAACTTCGGGAGAAGGGGGGCCATCACCGGTGATAGCACTTGCTGCTTGAGCTGGGGGTGGCCGCAGAGACCAGCGAGAAGCGACTGTTTACTAAAAACACAGGTCCGTGCGAAGCCGTAAGGCGATGTATACGGACTGACGCCTGCCCGGTGCTGGAACGTTAAGGGGACCGGTTAGTCACTCTTCGGGGTGGCAGAAGCTGAGAACTTAAGCGCCAGTAAACGGCGGTGGTAACTATAACCATCCTAAGGTAGCGAAATTCCTTGTCGGGTAAGTTCCGACCTGCACGAATGGCGTAACGACTTCTCGACTGTCTCAACCATAGGCCCGGTGAAATTGCACTACGAGTAAAGATGCTCGTTTCGCGCAGCAGGACGGAAAGACCCCGGGACCTTTACTATAGTTTGATATTGGTGTTCGGTTCGGCTTGTGTAGGATAGCTGGGAGACTGTGAAGCTTGAGCGCCAGCTCAGGTGGAGTCGTCGTTGAAATACCAGTCTGGTCGTGCTGGATGTCTAACCTGGGTCCGTGATCCGGATCAGGGACAGTGTCTGATGGGTAGTTTAACTGGGGCGGTTGCCTCCTAAAGAGTAACGGAGGCGCCCAAAGGTTCCCTCAGCCTGGTTGGTAATCAGGTGTTGAGTGTAAGTGCACAAGGGAGCTTGACTGTGAGACCGACGGGTCGAGCAGGGACGAAAGTCGGGACTAGTGATCCGGCGGTGGCTTGTGGAAGCGCCGTCGCTCAACGGATAAAAGGTACCCCGGGGATAACAGGCTGATCTTCCCCAAGAGTCCATATCGACGGGATGGTTTGGCACCTCGATGTCGGCTCGTCGCATCCTGGGGCTGGAGTCGGTCCCAAGGGTTGGGCTGTTCGCCCATTAAAGCGGTACGCGAGCTGGGTTTAGAACGTCGTGAGACAGTTCGGTCCCTATCCGCTGCGCGCGCAGGAATATTGAGAAGGGCTGTCCCTAGTACGAGAGGACCGGGACGGACGAACCTCTGGTGTGCCAGTTGTCCTGCCAAGGGCATGGCTGGTTGGCTACGTTCGGGAGGGATAACCGCTGAAAGCATCTAAGCGGGAAGCCTGCTTCGAGATGAGTATTCCCACCCCCTTGAGGGGTTAAGGCTCCCAGTAGACGACTGGGTTGATAGGCCAGATGTGGAAGCCCAGTAATGGGCGAAGCTGACTGGTACTAATAGGCCGAGGGCTTGTCCTCAGTTGCTCGCGTCCACTGTGTTGGTTCTGAAACCACGAACAACCGTCGTAGCCATGCCACGGCTCCGGTTGACAAGTTTCACCGTGTTTCGGTGGTCATAGCGTGAGGGAAACGCCCGGTTACATTCCGAACCCGGAAGCTAAGCCTCACAGCGCCGATGGTACTGCAGGGGGGACCCTGTGGGAGAGTAGGACGCCGCCGAACTAAATTTAGAAAATAGACCCCCGTACCGAGAAATCGGTACGGGGGTCTATTTGTTTTGGCCCGATTCCTTATGACGCGATCTTGTCAGGGGCATGGCGGATGAGCCTCAGGTGCCTCTACTCTCTCTGCCCAGCACCACCGCACCCACAGTCGTCTGCCGACACCGGGTTGTGCAGGGGCTGTTGATCCTGGGGGAGGATCCCTGATGTGGCGTCGAAGATCGCTCGTCATCGCGGCGGCGGCCGCGTTGTCGGTGTCTCTGTTCCAGCCTTCCGTTTCGGCCGACGATGCTGTTGGCGGGGCCGGGGCCGTGGAGAAGCAGAGCGTCGTGGCGGCGGCCTCGGAACCGGCGGAGTCCGCGCCGTACGAGATTCCTGAGTACAACCCCGTACCGCTGAGCAAAGGTGAAGAGCCGCCGGCGACGCCGGAGCCCGAGGACTACGCGGACCTCAGGGCCACCGGACTGCGGCTGATGCTCGAGGACCTGCGGAATGGTGATCTGAAGGAAGAGGCGTTCATCAACCACGCCTACGCGAAGCTCGGTTACCAGAGCAAGGGGGTGCCGGCCCGTTACCGGGACGACGCCTTGACCGAGGGGGAGCAGATCATTCTGGGGATGGCGATCGGGCGGGAGATCGAGAAGCTGCCCCATCCGGTGCGCAAGAGCATCCAGAACCGGCTGGCACACGCAAAGGACCTGCAACGGTTCCTGAAGGAGGACCCGAAGGACGACCTGACGGACGAGTCGACGGACGAGTCGGCGGTCGACCAGTCCGCATCCGCCCAGGAGTCGTCGGGGGACGTGTCGGTTCTCGCGGCGCCCGTCGAGTGCGGGGGTTTCCTGCCTGCGGGGGTCGGAGGGGCGGTCGTCTTCGACTGTGCCCACCAGATGGACGACTTCGTCATCTTCTACAACATCGAGGGTTCGCGGAGCGTGGACCCGGACGACGATGCGGTGGGCGCGGACCTCAGCAGGGGAGACATCCCGGAGAACGGGGTGCCCAACTACATCGACAGGCTGGACCGTTCGTTCAGGGTGGCGCTGACCAAGTTCCACGGCCTCGGCTACGAGGAACAGGATCCCGATCAGAAGATCGCTGTGCTCATCGGTTCGCGGCTGGTCGACCGGGGTGTGGGGTTCGTACCGCCGCCGCAGGCCGCCGGCGCGAACGTCATCCACATCGGCAGTGACTTCAACGAGAGTGGGCTGAGCTCCAACGAGTTCTACCTGCCGCGGCACGAGCTCTTCCATGTCATGCAGTACAAGCACATCGACATGGGCACCGTGTTCAACGTACGCGGTGTGAACGCCTGGATGGAGGCCACCGCGGAGTGGGCGGCCCATCAGGCGCTGCAGGACGACCTCGCCCATGTGCCGGCCACTTCGGCGACTTCGTACGCCTCGGCTCTCAAGCTGTTCTTCGAGCGGCCCGAGCAGGAGCTGACGCATCAGGACAGCTTCGGGAAGAACCTCGACGAGGGGGAGGGGCGTCAGTACGGGGCGTTCATCTTCGCCGAGTTCCTGGAGGAACGGCTTGGCGCGCAGGCCATCAGGCGTACGTGGGAGCGGATCGGGGACTCCTGGTTCCCGGACGCGGCGAGCCAGATCGAGGACATGATCGAGGACGACTTCGGCGGGGACCCGTATGAGGAGTTCCGGGTCTTCGGGGTCGCCAACTACCAGTTGTGCGGCGGGAGTACGGCAGCCGACTACGGCACGTACTGGCGTTATCAGGATGCTGATGTGTCCGAGTGGTGCACCAGGCTGAGTGGCAGTGGCTCGGACGCCACGTTCCCCGTGGCGCGGCCCAAGCACGAGACGATCGCTCTGCCCGCCGACGGAAAGGCCTCGGGCGCGGCGACCGTCGAGGACGGCGGTGTGCACTACGTGGACCTGGTGGGCCAGAAGGACCCCTCGAAGCTGTGGAACATGGCGGTCAGGACCATGCAGGACGACGACCGGCGGCTCACCTTCACGGTCGTCAACTGGGAGCGGATTCCCAAGCGTTGCTACGCCGACGACAAGAGCGCGCGGGCTCAGGACGCGACGATCGACACCAGGATCGGCGGCGACACCTGCTACGTGGTGACGCTGATGATCAGTCATGGCGACCTGGACGAGGAGTCGGAGGAAGGCCGGTGGGAGACGGCGTACACCTCTCTCTTCGGCGGGGCCGTCGGCGGTACGGACGTCGAGATCGGCGTCCAGCCGGGCGGCAACCTGATCACGCCGGGCGGCTCGCCCAGCGCCGGCACCAGGACCACCGAGGTCGGGCTGCGCTACAAGCCGACGAACCTCGAGGCCGTATCGGCCGTGGCCTGCCACTGCGAGGGCTGGGGCATCCAGGTCACACCGCCGGGCGGGGTGGGACAGTGGAGTGGCTGGTCGCACGGTGTGCACGGGCTGTCCGCCAACGCCGAGATCGTGTCGTTCACCACGACGCCGACGACCGCCACGTCCGTCGTGAGGCTCGTCGGTACGGACTATCCGGTCTATGTGCAGCACGATTTCCGGCCGTCCTCGCGGCCGGAGCTGTACGACGTCGAGGTCACCATCACCTCGCTGGCTCCGGAGGCGGACGTACCGCACATCACGTACCGGCGGGTCGTCGACTGGGACGTGGAGCCGACGCCCACCGAGGAGTACGTGACGGTGAAGGCCGACCACGAAAACGTGGAGTTCGCCAGCGACTACGGGCTCGCCGGTCCCGATCCGGCGTCCGGCCGGCCGGTGCTGCACAACTCGGGGTCCTTCACCGACGCGGGTCCGTACGACCAGGGCACGGTCTTCGATCTCAATGTGCCGCTCGCGGACATTCCCGGGCCTGAGACGTGGGTCGAGGGGAGCTTCCACCTCTACTACGGTGCGGCACCGAGCCAGGACAAGGCACTTGAGGCTCTCGCCGCGGTGGGTGCGCCGGTCTATTCGCTGGCCAAGCCGAATACGCCGGGCAATCCGGGCAGTGGTTCGCCGAGCACCTTCGTGCTCGGCTACAAGCCGGTGAGCTGACCGGGGCCCGGCCCTCAGCTCTCCTCGGAGCTGAGGGCCGGGTGGTCACTTCAGGCGGGACGACGAGACGATCGAGACGATGTGGGCGGGGACGAGCAGCCACACGATCGCCGTGATGGCGACGGTGGCGATCTTCGTTGCTGTCAGGTCGCCGAGTGCCGTGTCCACGATCGCGGTCACCAGGAGCAGGATGGTGGCCTCGATGCCGTTGCACAGGCGGTGGAGCTGGACGGACGAGGCCAGGCGGCGTACGCGGGCCAGGCCGCTGGAGCGGGGGACCACGGACTGGTCGGTGGCCTTCTGCATGCCGCTGTCCGAGCGGGCCACGTGGACGAGGTCGGAGGACGACTTGAGGAGCAGGACGCCGATGGCTGCCGCCAGGCCGGCCACCAGGTAGGGGTCCAGGCCGAGTTCGGAGGCGCGCAGGCCCATGCCGACCATCACCGCGGCGTCGGCGAGGTAGGCGGCGAGGCGGTCCAGGTAGACGCCGAGGGGGCTGAACTGCTTGCGCCAGCGGGCTACTTCGCCGTCCACGCAGTCGAGCAGCAGGTAGAGCTGCATGAAGAGGACGGAGAGTAGGGCGCCGGCCAGGCCCGGCAGGAGCAGCGCCACCCCGGAGAGCACGCCCGCGAACACCATCACCGTCGTGATCTGGTTCGGCGAGACGCTGGTGCCGAGCATCAGACGGGTCACCCGGAGCGACAGGGCGCGCATGTAGAGGCGGCCGGCCCAGTGTTCCGCTCTGCTGTCCAGCTTGCCCGGGGGGTGGATCACATTGCGGAGTTCGTCGAGCTGGACCTTGGGCATGCGGCGCTTCTCCATGGGGGGTTGGGTGTTCGACGTCTTACAGGGAGATCATGACGGGAGGTCCGACGGCTGGTGTCGGCAGGGTGGCGGGTGGGTCACCGGTGGATATCCGGTGGGCGCTGTCGTAGGCGCGGATTACGGTGGTTTCCATGAATCACGTGATCCGTTCCATACGTTCCGACGAGTGGGCCCAGGTGCGGGAGCTGCGGCTCGCCGCGCTGCGGGACCCCGTCGCTCATCTCGCGTTCCTGGAGACGTACGAGGACGCCGCGGCCAGGCCGGACGCGTTCTGGCAGGAGCGGGCGGCCGGAGCCTCCGAGGGAACGGCCGAGCGGCGGCAGTTCGTGGCCGTGGGGCAGGGCGGGGTGTGGGACGGGTCTGTCGCCGTGCTCGTGGAGGAGGCCGGGGAGCGGGACTTCTTCGGGGGCGTGGTCGAGCGGCGCCAGGGGCATCTGGTGGGGGTGTATGTGCGGCCCGAGCATCGGGGGAGTGGGGCCGGGGTGACCCGGGCGTTGTTCGATGCCGCGCTGGAGTGGAGCTGGGGGGTCGGGCTTGAGCGCGTACGGCTGTTCGTGCACGAGAAGAACGGGCGTGCCGAGGCGTTCTATCGGAAGGCGGGGTTTCTGCCGAGCGGGGTGACCGTGCTGTCGTCGGGGGGTTCGGGGGACACGGGAGATTTGGGTGATTCGGGGGAACGGGAGTTGGAGTTCGTGATCGATCGTCCGGTGAAGGGTCCGAGCTAGACCGGGAGTTCGTACTGCGGCCAGCGGGAGCGGGCCTGTTCGTGGGAGCGGAGGAGGGCCAGGGTCGGGAGGCCTCGGGTCGCTCCGGTGGCCAGGAGGTCCGGGAGCTGGGGGAGGGGGGCCACGGCCGCCACGTCGTCCAGGACGAGGGTCAGTGGTGGGTCGAGGCGACCGGAGGATGACCGTTCGGCCATGCGCCGGCCGCGCTCGACCACGCTTGAGGCGAGGGCCGTCAGGAGCGGCATGGCGCCGGGATTCGCTCGGGGGTCCTCGATGGGTTCACCGACCACATAAAGCGTGCCCCCTTCGTTCACGAAGGAATCCAGAGTGAGGGTGTCAGTTCGGTTTGGGGTGCAGGATTCGCGGACGTTGACCGTGAAGAGGGAGGACAGGGCGCGGGCCGCCAGCTCCTGTGCGATGTCCCTGCGTTGGGGGTGCGAGGTGAGGGCCGCCTCCAGTTCGCCCGCCGCGCCGGATGCGGCCTTGGGGTTGGTACGGAGGGCTCGTACTGCGTCTTGTACCTGCGTGCCCTGGGACCAGCGGTGGACGTGGCGGAAGGGCTTGCCCTCCACTGCGGCGGCGTGCAGGTAGCTGCGCAGGAGCGTTTCCGCTACGTCCGCCATGGCCTGGTCCACCTTGGCGGTGGGGCGTACGGGGGCGAGTAGCGCTGCCGCTCTTGCCGCTGCGGTGGGTTTGTCCTCGCAGCCGGTGGAGGGGGACCAGTGGAGGCGGGCCGGGGTGTCGCACAGGTGCGAGGGGTCGTAGAGGAGGACTGGGCCGAGCTTGGCTCTGGCGTCCTTGGTGTCCGACCAGGTTCTGGGGTTCGAGGTGACTACCAGGGCGGGGCCCTCTGCGTCCTGGATGGCCTGGACGGCTTGGGGGTGGCGGTCTTGGGGCTGGCCCAGTCGGATGTTCTCCCGCCCGCCCGCCCGTTCGGCCTGTTCCAGCGGCTGCGCCGCGGCTGTCAGGGGTTGGCTGTGCATCGTCGCCTGCGGGAGCGTCGTGGTTTCGGTACGAACGTTTTCCCGCCCGCCCGCCCGTTCACCCTCCGATGACAAGGGAGCCGTTGCCGGCTGTGGTTGCTCGTGCGTCGGCGGCTGAGGCGCCGTCGTCGGGTTCGGCGTGCCCGTCGGGCTCGGCTCACCTGCCGGTCTCGGCGCGCCCGTCGCGCCCGGCTCACCTGCCGGTCTCGGTACCGTCGCCACCGTCTTCGTCCTACGCCCCGCCCGCCACCGTGCCACCGTCCCCAGCACGAACACCGTAAGCACCAGCAGCACCATCAACTGGCCGATGAACAGGCCCCAGAACAGGCCCCAACCCGACAGCTGGTTCGCGGGAGTCTCTGGCCATGCACCGGCCAAGTCGTGTGGTTGGCCGACGAGATGGCGCATGGCCAGGGGCGTGTGGGGGAACGTGACCGCGTCCGGCCAGGCGCCCTTGGAGAACAGGCCTGCGAGGCCCGTGGCCGTCCACACCATCAGGGTCATGCCGAGCAGGAAGGCCAGTACCCCGACCAGCAGGCCGTCGGGGACTCCCCGTCCCTCCTGGTGTTCTTCGCGTCTCATCTCACGCCACCGTTCTCACGCCACCGTGGACTCTGACGAACCGTCGAGATCGCCGAGGTGCTGCTCCATGAAGGCCGCCGCGCGCTCCTCCGCCTCCAGTTCCGCGGCGTGCAGCGCGTCGTCGGCGATGAGTTCGGCGGAGGTCTGGGTCATGGCGCGGTCGGTGAAGACGAGGGGGCGTTCGGTTTCCGTGATCAGGTGTTTGACGACCTGGACGTTGCCGTTGACGTCCCAGACCGCGATGCCGGGGGTCAGGGTGGGGATGATCTCCACTGCCCACCGGGGCAGGCCGAGCACCCGCCCGGTCGCCCTCGCCTCGTCCGCCTTCTGCGCGTAGATCGTTCGCGTCGACGCCATCTTCAGGATCGCGGCGGCCTCCTTCGCCGCCGCCCCGTCCACGACGTCGGACAAGTGGTGGACCACCGCGACGAAGGACAGGCCCAGGCGGCGCCCGAACTTCAGCAGGCGCTGGAAGAGCTGCGCCACGAAGGGGCTGTTGATGATGTGCCAGGCCTCCTCGACCAGGAAGATGCGCTTCTTCCGGTCGGGGCGGATCCAGGTGTGCTCCAGCCACACGCCCACGATCGCCATCAGGATCGGCATGGCGATGGAGTTCCGGTCGATGTGCGAGAGGTCGAAGACGATCAGGGGTGCGTCGAGATCGATCCCCACCGTCGTCGGGCCGTCGAACATGCCCCGCAGGTCGCCGTCCACGAGCCGGTCGATGACCAGGGCCACGTCCAGGCCCCACGCCCGTACGTCGTCTATGGCGACGTTCATCGCCTCGGCCGACTCCGGTTCGGGGTGGCGCAGTTGCTCCACGATGTCGGTCAGGACCGGCTGGCGCTCGACGATCGTCTCGTTCACGTAGGCGTGCGCGACCTTCAGCGCGAAGCCGGAGCGCTCGTCGAGGCCGTGGCCGAGCGCGACCTCGATGATGGTCCGGAGCAGCGCGAGCTGCCCGGTCGTCGTGATCGCCGGGTCGAGCGGGTTGAGGCGGATGCCCATGTCCAGGGCGGCTGTGGGGTCCAGGCGGATGGGGGTTATTCCCAGCTCCTGGGCGATGAGGTTCCACTCGCCGACGCCGTCCTCACCCTGCGCGTCGAGGACGACGACCTGGCGGTCGCGGAACCTCAACTGCCGTAGGACGTACGTCTTCTCGAGGGCCGACTTGCCGTTGCCCGACTCGCCGAGGACCAGCCAGTGCGGCGCCGGGAGCTGCTGCCCGTACAGCTGGAAGGGGTCGTAGATGTACCCCTTCCCGGAGTACACCTCGCGGCCGATGATGACGCCGGAGTCGCCGAGGCCGGGCGCGGCGGTCGGCAGATAGACCGCCTGGGCCTGGCCGGTGGACGTGCGCACCGGGAGCCGGGTCGTCTCGATCTTGCCGAAGAGGAAGGACGTGAAGGCGTCGGTCGCCGTGGACAGCGGATCCCGCATCAGAACATCAGCCCCTACCTGCGGATTCCGGTGGCGAACGGCAGTGTGTTGACGAAGGCGCGGTGGTGCTCGCGGTCGCACCACTCCAGCTTCAGATACGACTTGCCGGCCGAGGCGCGGATCGTCCGCTTGTCGCGGGCGAGGGCCTCGGGGGAGCGCGAGCTGACCGTGATGTAGCCGACGAGGTTCACGCCCGCCGCGCCGCTCGCGAGGTCCTCGCCGCGCTGGTCCATGCGTCCGTGGGCGGCGACGTCGCGCGGGTCCACGGTCCGGTTCATCTTGGCGGCGCGGCTGGCCTCGGCGTCGTCGTTCGTCTTCTCGGTCAGCATCCGCTCGATGGCGATCTCGGTGGGTTCGAGGTCCATCGTGACGGCCACGGTCCGGATGACGTCCGGGGTGTGGACGAGCAGCGGGGCAAGGAAGTTGACGCCCACCGGTGTCATCGGCCACTCCTTCACCCAGGCCGTGGAGTGGCACCAGGGCGCGCGGGTGGAGGACTCGCGGGTCTTCGCCTGGAGGTAGGTGGGCTCCATGGCGTCGAGCTCGGCGGGCCAGGCGTTGCGCTTGGTCATCGCCTGGATGTGGTCGATGGGGTGGTCCGGGTCGTACATGGAGTGGACGAGGGAGGAGAGCCGGCCCTGGCCCAGCGGCTGCCGTACGCGGATGTCGGCTTCCTGCAGCCGCGAGCAGATGTCGGTCAGCTCACGCGCCATGACGACGGCCAGGCCGGCGTCGCGGTCCAGCTTCCGGCCGCCGTGCGGGCGGGCCGCGCGGGCCATCGCCTGTGCCTCGGCGGCGAGTTCGCGGTTGAAGTGCATGCACGCGACGAGGTAAGCGCGGTGCTGCTCGCTGCTCGTGGACACCATGGACGCGAGCTGGTCGTACGACTGCTGCAGCCAGCCGGGGGCGCGCTCGTCGCCGCGTACGGAGACGTCCTTGGCGTGCGCGTCCGGGTCGGCGGGGAGGGTGCGGGCGAGCATCTGGATGCGGGTGACGAAGCCGTCGCCGTTCGCGACGTGCTTGAGGAGCGTGCCGAAGCGGTCGACGAGGGCCTCTTGGTCCTCGGAGTCGCGCAGGCCGACACCGGGCCCCTCGATCTCGATCGCCGCGGTGACCGTGCGGCGGTCGGCGTGCAGGAGTACGGCGATCTCGTCGGGGCCGAAGGGCGCCGCGAGCCAGTTGATCCGTCCGATGCCCGGGGGCGGACCGATCTCGACCTCGCGCCCGTCGGCGCTCGTGCCGGCCTCCATGACACTGCTGCGGTACGCCGTTCCGCGGCGCAGGCTCCGCTTGTAACTGCGGTTGATCTCGAACCACTTGTAGAACGTGCGGCGCTTGTAGGGGACGTACACCGCCGCGAGGGCGACCAGCGGGAAGCCCATAAGGAGCACGATCCGCAGGGACAGCACCGGGACGAGCAGGCCGCACATCATGCCCAGGAACGCGCCCGCGATGATCAGCGCGATCTCGCCGGACTCGCGGTTCCGGCCGACGATCGCGTTGGGCCGGGCGCGGCCGATCAGATATGTACGGCGGGGCGTGACCACGTGGGACACGTGGGACTCGGTCGTCAACGCCCGTCACCTCCTGTGCGGTTGCTGTTGCGGGTGTTGCTGGCGTGCGGGGTGTTGGCCGGGCTGGTACGGGGTGCGGGTGCGGCGGAGGGGACAGATCCGCCGCCTCCGTTCGACGTACGGGTGCTGTGTGCGGCCACGCCGCCGGAGGCGGGGTTGGCGGGGCGCGGCTGGCTGTTGCCGCCTCCGCCACCGCCGTTGTCGGCGCGGGTGCTGTGGGTCTTGATGCCCTGCGCGACCAGGGTCGCCGGGGAGCTCATCACGGCTGCCGCCTTGCCCTCGGCGCCCTGCATGATGCGGTTGTTGCGGGAGTTGGCGATCTCGTCGCCGAAGCCCGGTACGAAGCGGTAGATCATCGCGCTCGCGAAGATGGCGAGCAGGATGATGGCGAGGCCGGAGACGACGGCGGAGAACGCGTCCGGGCCGTCCGCGGAGGACAGGGCGCCGGCCAGGCCCAGCACGATCACGATCACCGGTTTGACCAGGATCACCGCGATCATGATGCCCGCCCAGCGGCGGACGTGGCCCCACAGGTTCTTGTCGACCAGGCCCGCGTACACGACGGTGCCGAGCAGGGCGCCCACGTAGAGAAGCGCGGCTCTGATGACGAGCTCCAGCCAGAGCACTCCGGCCGCCAGGATCGACACCATCGACACGACGATCAGCATGATCGGGCCGCCGCCGATGTCCTCGCCCTTGGCCAGGGCGCCGGAGAAGTTCCCGAAGAACGTGTCCGTCTGGTTGCCCGTCGTCGCCGACAGGACCTCCGTGACGCCGTCCGTCGCCGACACGACCGTGTACAGGATCAGCGGGGTGAACGCCGACGCCAGCACCGTCAGCCACAGGAACCCGACGGCCTCCCCGAGCGCGGTGGTGAGCGGGACGCCCCGCACCGCCCTCTTCGCCACGGCCAGCAGCCACAGCACCAGCGTCAGGATCGTCGACGCCGCGAAGACCACCGCGTACTGCTGGAGGAACTTCGGGTTCGTGAAGTCGACGTTCGCGGTGTCCTTGACGGCCGCGCTGAGCTTGTCGATGGTCCAGGAGGCGGCGTCGGCGCAGCCCTGGGCGAGGGAGGAGAGGGGGTCGAGGGTGGAGGTGAGGGGGTTGTCGGTCCCGCCCGTGCCGCCGGTTCCGCTGCCGTCCTCGCAGTAGTCCTTGGCGGGGCCCTTGATGAGGCTGCAAGGGTCACTGCTCGGGGTCGGTGTAGGTGTGGGTGCGGCGACAGCCCGGGTGGCCAGCAGCAACACCGTGGCCTGTACGGCGCCGACAGCGGCGGTCAGTTTGAGTACGCGATGGTTAGCGGGCATACGTGAACCCTCCGTACTCCTCGACAGCCTTCGCGATGTCATCGGCGCTGGAGGCCCGGTCGTCGCCCGGTACGGGCGCGGGGCCTTCCTTCTGAGAGTGCGTCACGATCTTCCAGTCGCCTGCGGTCCACTCCAGCTGCGCGGTGATGGTGAACCAGGTACTGGTGACGGGATTGGTGGAGTTGTCGCCCGCGAGTCCGAGGAGACCGCTGCACCAGACCTCGACGGTCGCCGTGTCGGCCGAGGACTCGGTCACCTTGGTGCCGATCGGGCTCGTACGCGAGACGAACGTGTAGCCCTGAGGGGTCGAGCCGTCCGCGTTCAGCCCGACGTTCTGGTTGAACTGCGGCGTGTACGCCTGGTCCAGAGACGCCTCGAACTCGGCGACCTTGGACGGGGTGATGACGGCCGACAGGATCTGGTCCCGCCTGGCCTTGTTGAACATGTCCGCCGAGCCCAGCGCCACCGCGTAGTTCGCCGCGGCGGACTCCGCGCCAACCGGACTGTGCGCAAACCCCGAAGGAATCCCCGAGTCCTTCGATCCCACCGGCCGCTCCCCCGAAGCCGCCGTAGGCGAAGTCCCCGCATTGTCGGAGCCCCCTCCCCCGGAGGACGACGAATCGTCGCCCCCGCGGTTCGCGAAGGCGATCGCGGCGATCAGCAGGACCACCACACCGACGACCGTGACCAGGCTCCGCGAGGAGGACCGCCCGCGGCGGGCACCGCCGTACACGTCGCCGCCACCACCGCCGGGAAGGCGGGTGCGGGTCTGGCCGGAGCCGCCGTACCCACCGTCCTCGCCGCGCGAGCTGTCGCCGTAGCCGGGTTCGTCACCGAGACTCATGCCGCGTACGCCCCCTCAACCTCTCGCCGGACCGCGTAGTACGACGGTAGCCGTGCTGCTTCCCGCGCGGGCGCGGTGTGGTGACTCGACATCAGGGAAACGCAACCTCAGCCGGTGGGCACGACGGATGGGTGGGTCGGAGGGGGAGGAGAGAGGATCCGGGCGCACCCGGCCCGGCCTAGACGGCCATGCCGTACACGATGGTGAACAGCGTGCCGAGGGATCCGATGATGAAGACGCCGGTGAGGCCCGCGATGATGAGGCCCTTGCCCTGCTCGGCGCTGAAGGTGTCCCGGAGGGCCGTCGCGCCGATGCGCTGCTTGGCCGCACCCCAGATAGCGATCCCGAGGCAGAGCATGATGGCGACCGCCATCACAACCTGGACCATCGTCTTGGCTTCGTTGCCCAGGCTGCCGAAGGGACCCCAGTCCGGAGCGATCCCGCCGATGATTGTGGTGATGTCGCCCTTTTCGGCTGCGAAAAGCATGTAAGTCACCGCCCCTAGTGGGTAGTTCCGCACCCTCTGCCCTGTGCGCAGAGGTCGAGCCCATTCTCGCCGACGATGACGCTGTCGGATGTCGACTTGGGCGTCATTGATTGGCGGGTTTGGTATGCAAAGGATCGTATGGTCACTCTGTGTATCACGGCTGGTTACGCCGAGCAATGAAGTCGGTGCGGAACCTGTCGTGTGGTTCCGTCGTTAACCCCTCTTCATGGAACTGCGGACGGTCGCGCGTACGCGGGGTGTGGCCGAGTGACCGTCAGTCCGAAGGCTATCCCGGGTCGTTGTGGGACAGGGAAACGGGCCGCGGCTGGTAGCCGCGGCCCGTTCTCATGTGCCGCCGGTGGTCCCCACTGCTTCCGCCGACAGCCCCCGTTGCCCGGAGGTCAGCCCGTGAAGGCCGCGACTCCCTCCGGGGTGCCATAGCCGGTCGGGCCGTCGTAGCCCGACTTGGCGGTGCAGAGGTACGTCGATCCGCAGCTGCCGTTGGTGCCGCTGGTCACGTCGTTGAGGGCCGAGGTACCGGCCGCCGTGTACGGGAACTTGGCCGGGTAGGAGCCGGAGGACGGGGTGCCGGCGAGGGCGTAGACGCCCGCGATGATCGGAGCGGAGGCGCTCGTACCACCGAAGGTGTACCAGCCGGCCGTGACGCCGTAGGAGTCGTAGACCGAGACGCCGGTCGCCGGGTCGGCGACGGCCGAGACGTCGGCGATGGTGCGCTTCGTGCAGCCCGTGTCGGTCTGCCAGGCCGGCTTGGCGTCGTACGAGGAGCAGCCGGAGCCGGTGCCCTCGGTGCTGCTGGTCTCCCACACGCTCTCGCTCCAGCCGCGGCTGGAGGAGTCGGCGGAGAGGGCGGTGCCGCCGACGGAGGTCACGTACTGGGAGGCCGCCGGGTACTCGGCGCCGTAGCCCGCGTCGCCCGCGCTGACGGTGATGGCGACGCCCGTGTGCTTGAAGTACGAGGTGTCGTACGTCGAGTCGGAGGAGGACTCGGAGCCGCCGTAGCTGTTGGAGACGTACTTCGCGCCCAGGGTGACGGCCTCGTTCACGGCCGTGCCGAGGTTGGCCATGGTGGCGGACTTGGCCTCGACGAGCAGGATGCTGCAGTTCGGGCAGACGGCGCTGGCCATGTCCAGGTCGAGGGAGATCTCCTCGGACCAGCCGGAGTCACTGGTGGGGAGGGAGGTCGTGGAGCCCGTCTGACTGACCTTCTTGAAGCAGCCGTTGGCGGTCGTGCAGGCCGAGAGTCCGTAGTACGTACGGTACTTGGCGAGGTCCGCTTCGGCGTTCGGGTCGTTGTACGCGTCGACGATCGCGATGGTCTCGCCCGAGCCGTTGGAGGCGGCGGCGGAGGTCAGGCCGTAGGCGTCCTGGAGGTCGCTGGGGCCGTAGCCGGAGGGGGTCGAGGCGTCGGCCGCGTTGGGGGTGACGGCGTCCGTGCGGGCCTGGGCCTGCTGCTCCTTCTGGAACGCGGTCGTGCCGCCGGTGACGCGGAGTGCCTTGCAGGCCATCTGGCCCTTGGTGGGGGTGGCGCAGGCGCGGGTCCAAGTCACCTGGGAAGAGGCTGACTTGGCGGGGGCGGCGCCTGCGGGGGCTGCGGTGCCGAGGCCGGCTATGACCAGTGCGGCGGTGCCGAGAGCGGCTGCGCCTATGCGGCGCCATCTGCCACGCGTGACAGATATTTGGGGGGATTCGATACGCAACGTACAGCTCCTGAGAGTGGTTGACAGGGGCAGTGCGGGTGCCGTGCGCCGCCGGTCCGGTGTCCCCGGCGGTGGGCTTGATCGGCCCGCGGATGACCATCCCTTGTTGAGTACGCGACAACAAGAGACTTCTGGAATCCTGACTTCCGCCTTACCGAACAAAGGCCGTCGGCTTACCGCTCAATGGCGCCTCGATGGCCGGAAGCTGACGGCGGCTTGACTCCGCTCACAGGAAAGTCACCGGGGCCGCATCAGCGGCACACCGGTGACTTATGGGTACGAGCTCAGGCCGCCTTCTCGCCCTCCGTGTCCACATGGGGGAGGAGACGGTCGAGCCAGCGGGGGGTCCACCAGGCGTGGTGGCCGAGCAGGGTCATGACTGCCGGTACCAGCAGCAGGCGTACGACGGTCGCGTCGATGAGCACGCTCACCGCGAGCCCAAGTCCCAGCATCTTGACGACGACGTTGTCGCTGACGATGAACGCGGCGAAGACGCTCACCATGATCAGGGCGGCGCAGGTGATCACGCGGGCCGTGATTTCAAGGGCGTGCGCGACGCTGGCCTTCGCGTCGCCGGTGCGGATCCAGGCCTCGTGGACGCGGGAGAGCAGGAAGATCTCGTAGTCCATGCTCAGGCCGAAGATGATCGCGAACATCATCATCGGCACATAGCTCTCGATCGGCACCTTGCCCTCGACGCCCAACGCGGGCCCGCCCCAGCCCCATTGGAAGACGGCGACGACGACGCCGTACGACGCGGCGATGGAGAGCACGTTGAGGACGGCCGCCTTCAGGGCGACAAGGAGGCCCCGGAAGACGATGAGGATGATCAGGAAGGCTAGGGCTACGACGACCCCGATGATCAGGGGGAGGCGGCTCGCGACGATGTCGCGGAAGTCGACCTGGGCGGCGGTCGTGCCGGTCACATAGCCGTCGGCTTTGGTCCCGGAGACGGCCTGCGGCAGGGTCTCGTCGACCAGGCGGTTGGTGAGGTCGGTGGTCGTGGCGCTCTGCGGGGCTTCCTTCGAGTAGACCGTGCCGACGAGTACGTCTCCGTCCTGCGTCGGGGTGAGCGGAGTGACGGTGGCCGCGCCCGCTACGCCGTTGAGTTCCTTCTGCGCCTGGGAGGAGAGGGCGGAGCGCTGGTCGGAGGGCACGTCGGTCTGGTCGATGACGACCGTCAGCGGGCCGTTCGAGCCGGGGCCGAAGGCCGTCGCCATGATGTCGTAGGCCCGGCGGTCCGTGAACGACTTCGGGTCCGCGCCGTCCCCGATGTGGCCGAGCTGGATGGACAGCACGGGGATCGCCAGTACGAGTACGACGATGACTCCGCCGGTCAGGAACCACCAGGGGCGTCGCTCCACGCGTTGCGCATAGCGGTGCCAGGTGCCGTGCGCCGGGGCTCCGGGCTCCGCGTCGGTCTCGGCGACCGGGCGGCGTACGTGGTAGCGGTCGATGCGTTTGCCGATGAGGCCGAGGATCGCCGGTACGAGGGTGAGGGCGCCCAGGACCGCGGAGACCACCGTGACGGCGGCGGCCACGCCCAGCAAGCCGATGAACGAGACCCCGGAGACCGACAGGCCGGCCAGGGCGATGATCACCGTGCAGCCGGAGACGAGCACGGCCCGGCCGCTGGTGGCGGTGGCGCGGCCCGCCGCCTGGACCGGATCGGCGCCGTCCATGAGGTTCTGCCGGTGCCTGGTGATCAGGAACAGCGCGTAGTCGATGCCGACGCCGAGCCCGATCATCGTGGCCAGGGTCGGCGAGACGGTGGCGAAGGTGAACGCGGACGCCAGCAGTCCCAGGCAGGCCAGCCCTCCGATCACGCTGATCAGCGCGGAGAGGAGCGGAATGCCCGCGGCGATCACGCTCCCGAACCCGACGAGCAGCACGACGATCGCCACCGCGAACCCGATCAGCTCGCTGACCCGGTCGTCCGCCTCAGGCCTCGCCAGCTCGCCCAGCGGTCCGCCGTACTCGACGTCGACACCGGCCGCGCGCAGGGGCTGCACCGAGGTGTCCACGCCGGTGAGGTAGTCGTCGCCGAGGGTGGAGGGCTGTACGTCGAAGCGGACGGTGATGTAGGCGGTCTTGGCGTCGGAGGTGATGGGGCCGACGTTCGGCTGTGAGGAGGACTGGCTCGACTGTCCCGAGGAGGACTGCAACGGGTTCTGTACGGCCAGGACGTGCGGCAGTTTCTGCAGGTCGCCGACCGTCTGCGACATCTGCGAGTCCACGTCGGTCAGCGGCTTCGACTTGTCCTGGAGCACGATCTGGCTGCTGTAGCCGCCGGCCGCCGGATCGTGCTCCTTCAGGACGTCCAGGCCCTGCTGGGACTGCACTCCCGACAGGGAGAAGTTGTCCTCGTACTCACCGCCGAACGAACGGTTGAGCATCTGCAGGGCGACGAGGGCGGCCAGCCACAGCACGATGACGATCACGAAGTGCCGCGCACACCATTCACCCAGCCGACGCAGTCGCACGGGTCGCTCCCAGCGCTCCAGGCGGAACGTTCAGTCACGACCATTAGACGTCGCGCTGATCACGGTGTCCTGTTGAGGCGCCCGCCCCCGCCGCTCGGGTCAGCTCACCGCTTCCGCCAGGACCGTGGCCGTCTTCGCGACCAGCGGGCTGTCCGCGCCGGCCGCCGGGTCGGGCTTGGTGGTCAGGACGGCCACGACGACGGGGGTGCCGTCCGGGGTCCAGGCGATCCCCACGTCGTTGGCCGTCCCGTACTGGCCCGTGCCCGTCTTGTCGCCGACCGTCCAGTCCTGCGGCAGGCCCTTGCGCAGGCGTTCACCGCCGGTCGTGTTGCCGAGGAGCCAGGCCGTCAGGCGGGTCCGGTCCTCGTCGTTCAGGGCGTTGCCGAGTACCAGCCGTGCGTACGTCCGGGCGATGGCGCCCGGGGTGGTCGTGTCCTCCAACCGGCCCGGCTCCGCCGAGTTCAACTCCGGTTCCCAGCGGTCCAGTCGGGTCGTCCGGTCCCCGAGCGAGCGGCAGAACCGGGTCACTGCGGTGGGGCCGCCGAGTTCGCGGAGCAGGAGGTTGGCGGCGGCGTTGTCGCTGAAGCGGATCGCGGCGTCGGACAGTTGCTCGACGGTCAGGCCGGAGGCGATGTTCTCCGGCCTGCTGGTGACCGCCCCGCCGTCGGCCGCCTCCACGTCCGCCGCCGTGTAGTGGATCCGCTTGGCGAGCGTCTCGCCGTGCTCGTCGAGGTCCCGCAGCACGGCCGCGACCGCGAGCGTCTTGAACACCGAACACATCGGGAAGAGCTCCGACGCCCGGTACCCCACGGTCGCCTTTGTCCCCAGGTTGTGGGCGAACGCTCCGACTCTGGCGCCGTGTTGTTCCTCGAGTTCGCGCAGGCGGGTGTGTGTGGTGTTCCGGGTACGGGGGGTCGCTTGTGCCGGGTTCCCTGTGAGCGCGAGTGCGGCTGTTGCCGTTGCTGTGGTGAGCAGGGTGCGGCGTGTTGTTGTCGTACCTAAGATTTTTCGTCCTCCAGTCCCTCTACGAAGTGGTCGAACTCGCCTGCCTGTACGCCCAGTACGAACGCGTCCCACTTCTTCTGGGTTGTAGTGACGATGTTCGTGGGGTTGCCGGTTTCGCGGATGTAGACCAAGTCGTCTTCGCCGAAGGCGAGTTCGATCCAGGGGCCGGGGCCGGTCGCGTCGTCCGGGGCGGCTCGGACCCAGTCGAGGTTCGGGGGGATGTCAGCCACGATTCGGGTCCTTCTTGAGGGTTTGGAGGAGGGAGTGGAAGGTGGCGGGGGCGGTGGTGAGTATCGCTGCGGTGGGGTCGCTGCTTTCGGTGAGATGGATTGAGCCGGTTCCGGTGACATGTATGCAGGCCTCGCCCTCTCCGCAGTACGAGGACTTCTGCCAGGTGTCGCTGGGCATCTCGGTTCCCTTCACAGGTCCTGGACGATGGCGTGAATGAGGTCGCGTGACGCGTTGGGCGTGAGGGCTGTGGCCTCCATGCGCTCCAGCAGTACGCGGTACTTGTCGAGCTGTGCTTCGGCGTCGATCAGCGCTGAGCCGTGGGACTGGTCGAGGTGCACCGTGTCGAGCTGCGGTACGGGGCCGTGGGCGTACAGGATCGATTGGCCCGACCCGGGGTAGGCGCCGGCGGCGAACGGGATGACCTGCACGGTGATGTGTGCGCGCTCGCCCATGTCGAGGATGTGTTGCAGTTGCTTCCGCGTGACGGCGGGGCCGCCGAACTGCATCCGCAGGGCAGCTTCATGGATGACTGCCTGATACGGGGTGGGGGAGTCCTTGTAGAGGACGGTCTGGCGCTTGATCCGGAACGAGAGCCGGTGCTCGATGTCGGGGGGCGAGAGTTCCGGGACGACCTGGCGGATGACCTCGCGGGCGTGATCGTGGATCTGGAGCAGGCCAGGAATGTGGGCCGTGATCCCGGCACGCAGACGCGTCGCGTGGTGCTCCATCTCGGCCAGGTCGATCAGCCCGCTGGGCAGGATCTCGCGGTACTCCTCCCACCAGCCACGCGACCGCTCGGTGGTCATGTCGCTGAGAGCCTCGACGAGGGCCTTGTCGGAGCAGTCGTAGTGGCAGGCGAGGGTGCGCACGCGTTCTGCGCTCACGCCCACACGCCCAGCTTCCGTGTTGCTGACCTGAGTCTGCTTGATGCCCATGAGTTGACCCGCCTCGGTGGCAGTCAGGCCTGCGCGCTCCCGGAGTTTGCGCAGCTCCGCGCCGAATCGGAGTTGGCGACCCGTCGGGTTGCTCCTCAAGGACTTCTCCGCTTCTTCGATGCTACTGGTCACTCACACGAGTGATAGTGCATGGGATTCCTCGAAACCAGTGAATGGGTTCACTGAGCGCCGCTACTTTAGTACCTGGGCCCCTGCCCCAGAAGCACCCCGCTCGACGGAGCGGCCGCGGTCACTGGGCAACGTAACCAAATCACCCAACTCCCCACCGAACCGGGAGACTTCCATGGCAACCGTATCCCCCACCTGGTCCTACACCCTTCAACTCCCGCACGATCCCCGTGCCCCGGGCATCGCCCGAGCCACCCTCCGTACCATCCTCGCCGCCCACGACCTCACCGAACTCGCCCCAACCGCCGAGCTGTTGGCCTCCGAGCTGCTCACCAACGCCCATCTGCACACCCGGGGCCCGTACGCCCTGCGCCTCCTGGCCGCCGACCCCGACCGGGTCCGTATCGCGGTCTGGGACACCGATCCGACCGTCCCGCCGGGCTTCTCGGAGAAGGGCGCCCCCGTCCTCGTACCCCCGGAGGACGCGGAACACGGACGCGGCCTGCACCTCGTACGGGCCTGCGCGGACGCGTGGGGCGTGTCCGTGCTGCGGGATCTGGGGGCTTCGAAAGGCGGGAAGCTGCTCTGGGCGGACCTCAACGATGGCCCGAAACCCAGCCCCAAGGATGGGCCGTGAGCTGATGGGATGGTGCCCAGCGGCATATGACGGGCTGCCGGGGACGGGGGAGCCGGAGTGCGGGAATGGGCGGGGCGTTGGCCGTTGGTGGGGCGTGAGGCGGAGTTGGAGTACTTCGCCGCGGCGTTGGCGGACCGGGGGTGTCGCGGGTTCGTGGTGGGCGGGGCGGCCGGCGTGGGCAAGTCACGGCTGGCCGAGGAGTGCCTTGAGCGTGCCGCGGCGGCGGGGTTCCGGGTGGGGCGGGCCACCGCGAGCGTCGCGGCCGGCGCGGTGCCGTTGGGGGCGATCGCGCATCTGCTGCCGGTCGGGGTGGATCTGTCCGACCCGGTCGCCGGATTCGATGCTGTCGCCCGGGAGTTGGCCGCCGGGCCGGGGTGGCAGTGGGTGCTGATGGTCGACGACATGCATCTGCTGGACGCCGCCTCGGCCGTACTGCTGCGGCAGTTGATGGACACCGGCGCGCTCCTGCTGATCGGCACCGTGCGCAGCGGGGAGCCCTACGGGGAGGCCGTCGCCGCGCTGCGCGGTGGGGACGCGGTGTACCGGGTCGACCTGACCGTGCTGGGACCGGAGCAGATCGAGGCGCTGCTGCAGGCCGCGCTCGGGAGACCGGTCGCCCGAAGACCCCTGCACAAGCTGTCGGCCGCGAGCGGCGGCAACGTGCTCTACCTGCGCGAACTGGTCCTCGGCGCCCTGACCGCCGGAAATCTGACCGAGGACGGCGAGATCTGGCATCTGGTCGAGGACCGGCTGCCGGGCACCGCGCGGCTCACCGAAATGATCTCGACGCGGCTGGCCACCGCCGACTCCGCCGGACGCCCTGTCCTGGAGTTGCTGGCGCTGTGCGAACCGCTGTCCCTCGCATACGTCGAAGCGCTCGCCCCGCCGCAGGTGACGGCGGCCCTGGAACAGGCCGGGCTGATACGGGTCACCCAGGACGGGCGGCGCACCGCCGTCTCCCTGGCCCATCCCCTGTACGGCGAGGTGCTGCGGGCCGGTCTGCCGGTCCTGCGCCGCCGGGTTCTGCTCCTTGACCAGGCCGAGCGCGTCGAGGCCCGCGGAGCCCGCCGCCGCGCCGACCTGCTGCACATCGCCAGCTGGCGGCTGGCGGCCACCGGCACCGCCGACCCGGCCCTCCTCGCCCAGGCCGCCGTACTGGCACGCCACGCCCACGACTTACCCCAGACCGTCGCCCTCCTGGAAGCCCTGCCCGAGAAGCACCGGACCACCGCCACCGACCTGAGGCTCGGCGAGGCCCTGTTCGAGTTGGGCCGCTGGCACCGGGCCGAGGCGACTCTCGCCCGGGCCGACGCCTTTGCCGTCGACGAGCAGGACAAGCTCGCGGTCGCCCTGGTCCGGACGACGAACCTGCTGTGGAGCAACGCCCCCGTCGCCGAGGCGCTCGCGGTCAACGACGCCGCCCGCGAACAGGTCAGCAGCCCCGCCGACCGCCGCAAGCTCACGGTCAACGAGGGTTTCCTGCGGATCGTCGGCGGCCGGCCGGCCGAGGGCCTGGCCCTGTTGGCGGATCTGGAGACCGAGGTCGGTGACGCGCCCGACGTCAACGCCTGGCTGCGCGGAGCCTGGATGAAGCCCGCCGCGCTGGCCCTGGTGGGCCGTACCGCCGAGGCCACGACCTGGGCGCGGCGCGCCCACGACGCGCACCGGCGGGTCCAGGAACGGGCCCTGGCCTCCCATCCCGCCTTCCAGCGCGTCCCGCTCGTCCTCGCCCTCACCGAGGCCGGTCTCCCGGCGGCCGAAGCCTGTCGGGAGGGCGAGCGCGCCTACGCCGAACTCGCCGCGGCCGGTTCCCGCGTGCGGATCTGGCTGGCCGTCCTCCTGGGCCGTACGCACTGGTTGGCCGGCCATCCCGCCACCGCCCGCCGCTGGTGGGCCGAGGCCGCCACCGTGTCCCGCGGTATCGACCACGCCATGGCACTGCGCCTGGTGCTCGCCGGTCTCGCCGCCTGCGCGGCCGTACTGGGAGACCTGGACGCGGCCGAGGCGACGCTGGCCGAGCACCGCGCCCTGCCGCCGGTGGAACCGGGGTTGCTGTCCGCCGGGGAGGAACGCCTGGGCGAGGCATGGCTGTTGGCCGCCCGCGGGCAGCTGGGGCGGGCCCGGTCCGTGCTCACCGACGCTGCCGGTATCGCCCGCGCCAGTGGTCATGTCACCGGCGAGGCACTGCTGTTGACCGATGTCGCCCGGCTCGGCGGGGCCAAGGAGGTCACCGGCCGACTGACCGCGATCGCCCAGGCCTGTGACGGCGAACTCGCCCCCGCGCGAGCCCAGTTGGCGAGGGCGTTGGCCGCCGACGACCCCGACCAGCTCCTTCTGGCCGCCGACGCCTGCCGGGCCATCGGCGCGGACCTGCTCGACGCCGAGGCGGCCACCGCTGCCGCGGCCGCCTGGCGCAGGGCTGCCCGGCCCCGCCGTGCCGCCGCGGCCACCCAGCGGGCCGCCATGGCCCGGGCCCGCTGCGAAGGCGCCCGCACACCGTTGCTGACCACCGCCCAGGCCACGGCCGCGCTCACCGCCCGCGAACGAGAGATCGCCCTGCTCGCCGCCGTCGGCACCGCCAGCAAGGACATCGCCCAGGTCCTGGCACTGTCGGTGCGCACCGTCGACAACCACCTCCAGCACGCCTACGCCAAACTCGGCGTCACCACCCGGCACCAACTCGCGCAGGCGCTCGGGGTAGTTGAGTAGCGGTTACTCATCCCCTGTCACGGCTGCGCGGGCACGCTTTCCCACGGCGGCAACGTTGTCGCCGGAAACCCAGTTCTCGTCATCGGGGGATGACTACATGAGACTGAGCATGATCAACAAAAGCGGGAAACCACCTGGCGCGGCACGAAGAACCGTCTTCGTTGTCGTGCTGACAGTGCTGTGCGCATTGGTCGGTCCCGGAGTCGGCGTCGGATGGGCGGACTCGGGCGGTGGACCATCCGCCGTAGCGGCATCGCCCGACGCGGCGAAACGTCCGGCCTGGCAGGCGACGAGCAGTACGCCGAGCCCGGGACTTCCGGCACAGAAGCAGAGCTCCGGCGCTTCGCCGTCGCTGCTGGCCTGTGACACGCACGCGGTCGGCACCTGGGCCTACAACGACCAGGCCGGTGTGCAGCACAACGGGATGAACATGCAGGTCCAGGTGCGGGATCTGCGGACCGGCGCGCTGATCGCCGGGCTCACGAACTCCGCCGGCCGCTACGACATCTGTTTCACGGCCGCGCAGTTCACGCAGTTGTACATCACGTTCGCGGCCGAGAACGGCGCGTGGCGGGTGCAGAACGGCACGAACATCTACAACTGGAGTACGCCTGTCCGCGCCAATCCGGTAGCGGGCAGCACCGTGAACTTCGGCACCCAGGTTCCCGGCGACGGCACGGCGGGCCACCGGGCCGCTCACGCCTTCGACGAGGCCAACGACGCGTGGGTGGGGGTTCCGCACACGAACGGCTGCTGGGATCCGAAGGACACCACGTGCCGGCAGTTGCGAATCAACTGGTCGAACACCGCAGTCGGCGACACGGATTTCTATGACCAGGTGGGCAACGTGGTGCAGCTGCTCGCCGTAACCCCGGACGCCCCGATGGAGGTCATGCACGAGATCGGCCACGCGCTGATGGACGACGTCTACAACGACGCGTTTCCGTCGACCGTGGGTTGCCCCAGGCCGCATCCTCCCAACCAGGCCAGCACCGCCGTATGCGCGTGGATCGAGGGATGGGCGGACTTCTTCTCACTGGCCATGTACCACACCCCGGTTTTTCAGTTCGGCATCGGAACCTCGATGAATTTCGAGTTTCCGACCTGGGGGTTCAACGGTGTCAGCAATGGTGACGTGACGGAGACGCGGGTCGCCGGGGCGTTGTGGGATCTCATAGACATCAACTCCGGCGGTGCCGAAACCTGGGATCAGCACAGTGAGGGCTTCGGAGCCGTCTTCTTCCCGCTCGCGCGTCACGTCGACAACACGTTGGCGTCGTTCTGGAGCAGTCGTGGCACGGAGGGATTCGACGTGTCCGACTCCTCGCTGGGGTCGCTTTACCAGAACACGATCGACTACGGCTACCGCAGGCCCCTGCTCGACGGCCGGGGCCAGTTCCTCCCGACGTTCACCTCTCCCACACCGCCGCAGAACTTCAGCCTCAACACCGCGGTCCAGTCGTGGTCCGTGGTCGCGGTGCGGCCGTCGAATCCAACCGATTTCGACCTCCAGCTGTACGACGACCGGGCGCAGACGGCGTTTCTCAACAGCAGCGCATTGAACGACCAGGCGGTCGATTTCGTCGCGATCGACTCGAATCTGCGGCCGGTGGGCGACTACTACCCACGGGTGCACCAGTTCCGGGGACCCGGTACCTACACCATCGAGTCCGTGATGGGCTTCACCACCTTGCAACCGGGGTCGTCCACCAGCTTCCACCTCGACGACTCGCAGGTCGCCGCCGTGCAGGACACACCGCTGACCGCGGGTGTGCCGGTGACTATCACGCTGACCACGACGGACCCGATCTCGGTGGCCAGACTGTTCGTCATGGGCGACGATCCGAGCAATCCGGCGACGTTCGTCCAGAGACGCAGCTCCGCGGTGGCGTCCGCTGCCGGGTCCAATTCCGGTGGGCAGCCGGTCTCGGTGACCTTCACGCCGACGCGGACCGGCGAGTACGGCATCGTGGTCACCTTCGACAACGTCGGCGGCGACTACACGCTGACGCGTAGCTGAACCACAACGGCGGGAGGGGTGTGGTGCGTGGCCTACGCCACGCACCACACCCCACTTGACGTGGGTCAGCGGTTCATCAGGGCGAAGACTCCCCAGCCGAGGTACTCCCGCTGGTAGCGGACGTGGCGTGCGGGGGCGGTGGTGAGTTCCGCGCGCAATACGGGGGCCAGTTCGTCGTCCGGGTTCTCGTCGAGCCAGCGGCGGATGTTGAGCCACTGGGCGGCGGCGAAGCGGTCCCAGCTGTCATGGTCGGCGAGGACCATCTCGACCACGTCGCAGCCGAGTTCGCCGAACTGCTCGAGGAGCTCGGGCAGGGGGCGGAAGTCGTCCTTGGTGGTGGCGTGGCAGGCCTCGATGGTGGTCTGGTCCGGGGGGTCGAGGCGCCAGTACGGTTCGCCGATCAGGATCATGCCTCCGGGGGCCAGGCTGCGGCGGAGGAGTTCGACGGTGCCGGCCGGTCCGTCTCCGATCCAGGTCGCGCCGATGCACGCGGCGATGCCCACCGGTTCGTCGGAGACATGGCCCGTCGCGTCCCCGTGCGTGAAGGTGACTCGGTCGGCGACGCCCAGCTCGACGGCTCGGGTGCGGGCGGTGGCGATGGACACCGTACTGATGTCCACGCCGGTGCCGGTGATCTGGTGGTCGCGTGCCCAGGTGCACAGCATCTCGCCCGTGCCGCAGGCGAGATCGAGCACGCGAGTCCCCGGCGGCGGGCTGAGCGCCTCGCCCAGAGTCGCCAGCTTCTCGCTGGTGAACGGGTTGTGGATGCGATGGCTACTCTCGCGGATGGTGAAAATACGTGGAAGATCCACTTCTGGGGTTCCTTCGGTCCAAGGTGGTTGCGATGGTGGTGATGCCTTCGGTCGGCGGCCGGTGGAACTCGGCCGCGCTCGCCTGAACCGTCATCAAATGCACCTCATCGGAAGCAACAACGCTTGGACCGGCCGAGAGTAGGACCGGCCGGCCGGTCGCGTCCATCGGTTTTCGCCCCGTACGACCTTGTGTGTGATCATCCCGTCGCACGGGAGCCGCCTCTACACTGACCTCGGCGGACTCCTGGGCGGCGAGGGGCGGTTGACGGTGCGTAAGGCATGGATCGTGGCGATCGCCGCCGTCGGCACCGGGCTCGGCTTTGTGATGGTGCTCGTCGTCGGTGTGTACCTGGTCGCGGGGAACCTCGCGGGTGGGGCGGCCGGCGGAGCGGTCACGCTGGCCAAGGGCGCTGTGCCGGCCGCGTACCAGACGCTCGTACAGAAGTGGGGCAATCTGTGCAGCGCCATCAACCCGGCGCTGCTGGCCGCGCAGCTCTATCAGGAGAGCGGATTCAATCCGAGCGCCCAGAGCCCCGCTGCGGCGCAGGGAATAGCGCAATTCATCCCGGGAACCTGGGCCACTCACGGAATCGACGGCGACGGGGACGGCGACCGCGACGTATGGGATCCGAATGACGCGATTCCATCGGCCGCTTCGTACGACTGCGAGCTCGCCTCGTACGTGAAGGACGCACCGGGGGACCCGACGCACAACATGCTCGCCGCCTACAACGCGGGGGCGTACGCGGTCATCAAGTACGGGGGCGTACCGCCGTACAAGGAGACCCAGAACTACGTGAAGACGATCACCACTCTGCAGGCGAGTTTCGCCGCGCCGGTGACCCGCGTCGACCCCTCCAAGCAGGCCGCGGCGGCCATCTCGTACGCGCAGGAGAAGCTCGGCACGCCCTACCTGTGGGGCGGGAACGGTACCGCTGACCAGGGCGGACGCTTCGACTGCTCGGGGCTGACGAAGGCCGCGTACGAGAGTGTCGGGGTCACGCTTCCGCGGGTCGCCAACGACCAGTACAACGCCGGGCCGCACCCCGCGCGAGAAGAGCTGCTGCCGGGCGATCTGGTGTTCTTCTCGGACGACCTCACCAACTCGCGGGCGATCCGGCACGTGGGCATCTACGTGGGCGGCGGGTACATGATCGACGCGCCGAAGCCGGGCGCCGTCATCCGCTTCGACCCCGTCGACACCCCCGACTACTTCGGAGCCACGCGAGTGACCGAAGATGGCGCGAAAGCATTGCCCACGACGGTCTGAACCCACCCTCTGAGCTGCGGCGATGTATCTCTCTTCGATAACGTCTGAGTGATCATTCGGTGGAGGGTGGAACGTACTGGAGGGGACTGTGCGTTCCTGTTGACGTAGAGCGGATCTACGACCACGGGGGTGGGACAGAGCGCCGCACGAAAGGCTGCGCGCGCGGGCACGACGACGAAGGAGCCGCAGCGCTATGGCTGGACTCGCCGAATCCGGTTCCAATCCCGACGTCGACCTGCTCTACGACATCAATGGCCTGGCCAAGGACGCGCCCCGGTGGTTCGACCGGGGGGTCGAGTTCGTGGGTGAGTACGGGCTGCTGATCGCGATGGTCCTGCTGGTGGCCGGGTGCTGGTGGTCCGTGCGGCGGCGGGGCGGCGAGGATGCCGCGCCGTCCGTGGCCGCAGTGGTGTGGGCGCCGCTGGCCGCCGGGATCGCGCTGCTGGTGAACATGCCGATACGGGATTTCGTGGCGCGGCCCAGACCCTTCGCCGACCACCAGGGCCTCGACGTGCTGGTGTCCGGCAAGACCGACTACTCCTTCGTCAGCGACCACGCGACGCTCACCATGGCCGTCGCGGTCGGGCTCTTCATCGCGAACCGGAAGTTCGGGCTGATCGGAATAGGGCTCGCGCTGCTCGAAGGCTTCTGCCGGGTCTACATGGGCGTGCACTACCCGACCGACGTGATCGGCGGCTTCGCCCTCGGCACGGCGGTCGCCCTGCTGCTGTCCCCGCTCGCCATGCTTCTGCTGACGCCGGTGGCCAAGGCCGTGGAAGGGTCCGCGCGGGCCGGCGGGCTGATCCGGGCGCGGGGGGCGGCTCTCGCGGGTGAGGAAGCGGTGATCGCGGGGGCTCGGGTGGAGCGGGCCGAGGACCGGGATCTGGCCGCGTAAAGGCCGTACCGCCCGAGCCCGCACTGTCGCGCGGAGTGCGCACCGCGCTGTCACGTAAGACCGCACCGCCGCGCAACGGCCGTACTACAGCGCCTGCGGGAAGTCGAAGAAGCGGTTCGGGTCGTACTGCTTCTTCAGGGCTGTCAGGCGGGGGGCCGCGTCGCCGTAGTACGCCTTGCGCCAGTTGGTGAGGGTGGGGTCCGTGTAGTTCTGGTACGCGGCGCCCGAGGCGTAGGGGGACATGGCCTTGTGGGCGGTGGTCAGCCAGGACTGGGCGGTGGTGCCGGAGGTGCCGGCCTGCCAAGCGGCGATGTACTGGGCGAGCATGCGCGAGCGGCGGTGGACGAAGGCCGTGGAGGTGGGGGAGACGCGGTTGACCGCGCCGCCGAGTGCCGTCAGGGCGATGCTGCCCGAGCCGCCTCTTACCGTCGAGAGCTGCTTCATGAGGGCCTGGATCCCGGCCGACGATATCGAACGGTCGAAGAAATCCGAGCGGGCCGCGTACGTTTCGCGACCGAGGGCGCCCTGCGTCGAGCGGCCCGGGGTCGAGCCCGGCAGGTGGCACTGGGCGTCCGTGGAGAAGGACGAGCAGCCCGCGTACACCTCCATCGAGTCCTCGTACGAGCGCCGCTTCAGCGAGACGCTGCTCGCGGGGGCGCCGATCGTGTCGGCCAGGCGGTCCACGGCGTTCTGGAGTTCGACGTACGTGCCCAGGGAGAACGCGGCGATGGAGATCGTCGGCGTGCCGCCGGTCGCGTTCGCGAGGTGACAGGAGGACCAGATCTCGTCCGGCTGGGTCGGGCCCCACTCCTGCCAGGCCTTGATCACGGCGGCTGCCCTCGACCAGGGCCAGGTCATGTACGCCGATACGGCCTGGGGGGCAGGGTGGGTCCTGTAGCGGAGCTCGGTGACTATGCCGAAGTTGCCGTTGCCCGCGCCGCGCAGGGCCCAGAAGAGGTCCTTGTTCTCCGTCGCGTTCGCGGTGAGCTGCTTGCCGTCGGCCGTGATCAGGGTTGCCTGCGTCAAGCTGTCGCAGGTCAGGCCGTACGCGCGGGAGACCACGCCGTGGCCGCCGCCCAGGGTCAGGCCGGAGACGCCGACGGTGGGGCACGATCCGGCGGGGATCGTGACGCCCTTCGCCGCGAGGGCGCGGTACACGTCGATCAGTTTGGAACCGGCGCCCACGACTGCCTCGTTGGCGCTTGCCCGGATCTTGTTCAGCTTCGATACGTCTATGACCAGGCGGTTGTTGCCGGAGGACCAGCCTGCGTAGGAGTGGCCGCCGTTGCGGATCGACACCTTGATGGCGTGGGCGCGGGCGTACGCGATGGTGGTGCGGATGTCTTCTGCGTGGGCGACGTAGGCGACTGCGGTGGGCTTCAGGGTGTCGAAGCGGGTGTTGTAGAGCTGGTGGGCGGTTGGCCAGGCCTGGTCGCTCGGGCGGATCAGGGTGCCGTCCAGGTCCCTGGACAGGGCGGTCCAGTTGGCGGGGGTTGCTGTGCTGGTGGTGGCCGTGCGTATGGGGGTGCCGGTTGTTTCGGCCGCGCCTTGGGGCGCGTCCGTTTCGCCGTTGCACGCGGCTGTGGCCGCCGCCGCGAGTGCGGCTGTGGCTCCGCCTATGAACGTACGCCGTTGCATGTGCGCCTCCCCTTGGTTCTGTGGAGGGAGACGGGTCCCCGGGTTCGGGGGTTCCACCGGGGGAGCGTCTGCGGGTTGGGTGGGGTCGGGGGTGGGGTTTTTCGCCCCCTCCGCCCCTACCCGTCCCGTTCCTGGGGGCTGCGCCCCCAGACCCCCGCTTTCGGCCTGGACGGCCTCGTCCTCAAACGCCGGACGGGCTGAAATCGGGCGTAGCCCGGAAGCAAGGGACGGGTAGGGGCGGAGGGGGCGAGAAAACTGCCCTACAGAACCGCCAGGTTCACGACCCAGAAGCTCAGCGCCGCTACCAGTGCCGCCGCCGGCATGGTGATGAACCAGCCGAGGATGATGTTCTTGGCCACGCCCCAGCGGACGGCGTTCAGGCGCTTGGTGGCGCCGACGCCCATGATGGCTGAGGTGATGACGTGCGTCGTGGAGATGGGGGCCTTGAAGAGGTAGGCCGTGGCGAACATGATCGACGCGCCCGTCGTCTCCGCGGCGAAGCCCTGGGGCGGATCGAGCTCGATGATCTTCCGGCCCAGCGTCCGCATGATGCGCCAGCCACCGGCGTACGTCCCGAGCGACAGCATCACCGCGCAGACGATCTTCACCCAGACGGGAATCGGATCGCCCGGCCCCTGCACATCGGCGATGACCAGCGCCATCACCACGATGCCCATGGTCTTCTGGGCGTCCTGGAGACCGTGGCCGAGAGCCATGCCGGCGGCCGAGACGGTCTGGGCGATACGGAATCCGCGCTTGGCCTTGTGGGGGTTGGAGCGGCGGAAAATCCACATGATCGCGCACATCACCAGATAGCCGACGACCAGGCCGACCAGCGGCGAGGCGAACATCGGAATGACGACCTTGTCCAGCACCCCGTCCCAGTAGACCGTCGTGCCGCCGGCGAGCGCCGCGCCCACCATGCCGCCGAACAGGGCGTGGGAGGAGGAGGACGGAAGACCGAAGTACCAGGTGACCAGGTTCCAGGTGATCGCGCCGACGAGGGCCGCGAAGAGGATTCCCATTCCCTTGGAGCCCTCGGGCGTCTGGATCAGGCCCTCGCTGACCGTCTTGGCGACCCCGCTGCCGAGGAAGGCACCCGCGAGGTTCATGACCGCGGCCATGGCGAGCGCCGCCCGCGGTGTCAGCGCCCGCGTCGACACGGACGTCGCGATCGCGTTCGCCGAGTCGTGGAAGCCGTTCGTGTATGTGAATCCGAGCGCGACGCCAATGGTCACGATCAGGGCGAAGGTGTCCATGAAGAGGTCAGGACTCCTTGACGGCGATGGTCTCCACCGTGTTCGCCACGTGCTCGAACGCGTCGGCCGCTTCCTCCAGCACATCCACGATCTGCTTGAGCTTGAGCACGTCCATGGCGTCGTACTTGCCGTTGAAGAGCTGGGCGAGCAGCTTGCGGTGGATCTGGTCGGCCTGGTTCTCCAGGCGGTTGACCTCGATCCAGTACTCGGTGAGGTTGTCCATCGTGCGGAGGTTCGGCATGGCCTCCGCCGTCAGCTCGGCCGCCCGGGCCAGCACCTCGATCTGCTGCTCCACACCCTTGGGGAGCTCCTCGACCTGATACAGCACGACCAGGTCGACGGCCTCCTCCATGAAGTCCATGATGTCGTCGAGGGACGAGGCCAGGTTGTAGATGTCCTCGCGGTCGAACGGCGTGATGAACGAGGAGTTCAACTGGTGGAAGATCGCGTGCGTGGCGTCGTCACCGGCGTGTTCCGCGGCCCGCATACGCTCTGCGATCTCGGTCCGGCCGGAGGCGTCCGCCCCGAGCAGTTCCATGAGGAGTTTCGAGCCCGTGACGATGTTGTCCGCGGATGCGGAGAACATGTCGTAGAAGCTCGTCTCCCTGGGGGTCAGACGAAAGCGCACGTTGGGGTCCTCGGGGTGCTTCGGTTCGGTCAGGCTGATGCTAGGCGCATCATCCGGCCACGGCTAATGGGCCGTCTCCCAGTGTCGCCCATCAGGCACAGTGATCAGCACAGGGTCCGGCTCCGCCATCGGGCAAGGGCCCTATACCCAGCAAAGTTCGATACCATATACCTACCAGGGGTATATGTAAGCGGCGAACCGGACGGGATCTCGACAAGGGCCTCCGGTATATCCCCCGAGGTGTCCCCGGGGCCCTCCGGGACCGCCGACAGACTCATCAGGAGGACGCGATGACGACCACCGAGGCCGGCGCGACGGCGCCCTCCGGCGAACCCGTGCAGCAGGTCGTGACCGACCACGACCGGGGTATCCACGGCTACCACAAGCAGAAGGACGAACACCTCAAGCGCCTGCGCCGGATCGAGGGCCAGATCCGCGGTCTGCAGCGGATGGTCGACGAGGACGTCTACTGCATCGACATACTCACCCAGGTCTCCGCCTCCACGAAGGCCCTGCAGTCCTTCGCCCTCCAGCTCCTGGAGGAGCACCTGCGCCACTGCGTCGCGGACGCGGCGGTCAAGGGCGGCGACGAGATCGACGCGAAGGTCGAGGAAGCGACGAAGGCGATCGGACGACTGCTGCGTACGTGATGTGGGGTTGCCCACTTGGGTACGTACATGGGGGGCGGCGTGGCGGGGACCCGGCCACGCCCGGACGGGACGGGCTACAGGTCCGCGTCCCTTGTCTGCTGATGGTCACGCTCGTAGGTGCGCGCTTCGGACACCTTCAGCACCTCGTCGATGCTCTCAAGACTGAGCCGGTCCTCGTCAGCGGCCGAGGCCGCGATGATCAGGTCTCCGCACAGCTCGATCTCGGCGAGGGCCACGTGGTCCTGAACTGCAGTACCGCCGACCGGAGCCACGTGCATCACCTCTTCCTGCCGTCACCGACTTCCTAGAGTAGGTAGCGGCCTACACACCGCGCATGGCACGGAAGGGCCATTTCCGGCCCCCAACTCCTCCTACGCCCGCCCCTGCCCCGGCCGGGCGTTCCTACTCCGCGATCTTCCCGGCGAAGATGTCCGCGGACTCCGGAAGCGTCACGTCGGCGGCGACCCCGAACTCGTACAGCAAGGTCGTCGAGGCGACGGCGACGGTGCCCTTCTGCCGTCCGTTGACGAAGCTGAAGCGGTGGCGGACCTTGCGCAGCCGCCCCTCGTCGTCGAGATAGGCGTCGAACGGCACTTGGGCGCTGGCGAACCCTTTCGCCGCCGCCTTCAACGCGTCCCGGTTGCCCTCCGACGCGCTCTTCGCGGCCAGGTCGAGGTCGGCCGTACCGCGGTAGTGCCGCACCGGAACCCCGGCGACCTCGGTCTTCCCGACGTACGCCGCCGTCCGCGCCCCGCGCAGCAACTCGGCCGCCGCGTACGGGTCGGTGGCGCCGCCCGTCACCAGGTTCCCGTCGGAGAGGCCGGCCGTGTCGACGCGGACCCACTTGTCGGAGGGGACACCGGCGCCGCGGTTCTTCATGAAGAGGGCGCCCGGCGCGAGGAGTTCGGTGATCGGCCGGTGCTCGTCGGCGCCCGCGGGGTCCTGCGGCAGCAGTACCTTCAGCCGGCCCCGCTGCTCCTCGAAGTCGTACACACCCTCGCCCCGGATGGTGACCCTGGTCCCGCCGGTGGCCATCTCCATGGACGTACGGGTCTTCGCGCTGCCCGCCCGCCTCAGGGTGTCGGCGGCCCGGTGCAGCACCTCGACGCTGTCGGCACCGGTCCGGGCGTCCTCGGTGACGCCCGGACCGCCCGAGCATCCGGTGACACAGACCATCAGCCCCACCGCGGCGGCCATCCAACCGTTACGCCGCTCCTCCTGCGCCACCATCGCCTGCCGACCCCCAGCCGGTCCGTCCCGGGCCCTCCCCGTCGCTCCGCTTAACGACGTGTGGGGGTGCTCGTCACGCGTGCGCACTCCGTTCACTTGCCTTGGGTAACGTTGTTGGCGTGGCACAGCAGGACGGGATCGCCCAGAGCCAGGAACATCGCACTACAACGGTCGAGCAGGGCCGCTTCTGCCTGGCCCGCTGCACCTGCGGCTGGCGCGGCCCGGCGCGAAGAGCCCGGAGTCTGGCCCGCACGGACGCGGAGGGGCACATCCAGGGGTAAGAACACGGTGAGAAAAGGAGCGGGCCCGCCCCCGGTAGCCGGGGGCGGGCCCTTCTCGTCCTCGCGGTGGCACCGCCATGCAGCACCGCGAGGGGTTCTTGAAGCGTCGGCTCAGCCGAAGCGGCCCGAGATGTAGTCCTCGGTGGCCTGGACCGTCGGGTTGGAGAAGATGCGCTCCGTGTCGTCTATCTCGATGAGCCTGCCGGGCTGGCCGACCGCCGACAGGTTGAAGAAGGCGGTGCGGTCGGAGACGCGGGCGGCCTGCTGCATGTTGTGCGTCACGATGACGATCGTGAAGCGCTCCTTCAGCTCGCCGATCAGGTCCTCGATCGCGAGGGTGGAGATCGGGTCCAGGGCCGAGCAGGGCTCGTCCATGAGGAGCACCTGCGGCTCCACCGCAATCGCCCGCGCGATGCACAGACGCTGCTGCTGACCACCGGACAGGCCCGAACCGGGCTTGTTCAGGCGGTCCTTGACCTCGTTCCAGAGGTTCGCGCCCTTGAGGGACTTCTCCACGACGTCGCTCAGCTCGGACTTCTTGTAGGAGCCGTTGAGCTTCAGGCCCGCCGCCACGTTGTCGAAGATCGACATGGTGGGGAAGGGGTTGGGGCGCTGGAAGACCATGCCGATCGTGCGGCGCACGGCGACGGGGTCGACCCCGCTCCCGTACAGGTCCTCGTCGTCCAGGAGCACCTTGCCCTCGACACGGCCGCCGGGGGTGACCTCGTGCATGCGGTTGAGGGTGCGCAGGAAGGTCGACTTGCCGCAGCCGGAGGGGCCGATGAAGGCCGTCACGGAGCGCGGCTCGACCGTCATGGAGATGTCTTCGATCGCCTTGTGGGCGCTGTAGTAAGCGGTCAGTCCGCTTACGTCGATTCGCTTGGCCATTTCAATCACTGCTTCTTTCGAGGGGGAGACGTCGGTCGCTGATATGGCCGCGTCAGCGACCTGTCTTCGGCGCCTTCCAGCGGGCGATGCCGCGAGCCGCCAGGTTGAGGATCATGATGAAGGCGATCAGGGTGAGCGACGCCGCCCAGGCACGGTCGTACGCCGCGCCCGAGCCGGCGCTGTTCGCGTACTGCTGGTAGATGTACAGCGGCAACGAGGCCTGCGCACCCTCGAACGGGTTGTTGTTGATGAAGGGGTTGCCGAACACCAGCAGCAGCACCGGTGCGGTCTCGCCCGCGATACGGGCTACTGCCAGCATGATGCCGGTGATGATGCCGCCGAGGGAAGTCGGCAGGACCACCTTCAGGATGGTGCGCCACTTCGGGATACCCAGGGCGAGGGAGGCCTCGCGCAGCTCGTTCGGAACGAGCTTGAGCATCTCCTCCGTGGAGCGGACGACGACCGGCATCATCAGGATCGCCAGGGCGAGCGAGCCGGCGAAGCCGAAGGGCTGCATGTCGAACTGCAGCATCAGGCTCAGGATGAACAGGCCGGCGACGATCGACGGGATGCCGGTCATGACGTCGACGAAGAACGTGATGGCCCGGGAGAGGTTGCCGCGCCCGTACTCCACGAGGTAGACGGCGGTGAGCACACCGACCGGCACGGCCATCAGTGCGGCGAGGCCGACCTGCTCCAGGCTGCCGATGATGGCGGCGTAGATGCCGCCTCCCGGCTCGGTGTCGGTGACGACTCCCATCGAGTGGGTCAGGAAGTAGACGTCGAGCACCTTGATACCGCGCACGATGGTCGTCCAGACCAGGGAGACCAGCGGCACGACGGCGAGGATGAAGGCGACCCAGACCAGGCTGGTCGCCACCCGGTCCTTGGCCTGCCGACGGCCCTCGATGCGCGCGGCGATGCCGTACGTCCCGAGGACGAAGAGGACCGCGGCCATCAGGCCCCACTGGACGCTGCTGTCCAGCCCGGCCGCGGCGCTGATACCGATGCCGAGGGCGACCGAGCCCGCGGCGATCGCCCACGGGGTCCACTTGGGCAGCGTCGCGCCCTGCAGGGTGCTGGGACGCTTCGCGTTCAGGGTGTGGCTCATGCGTTGGCCCCCGAGTACTCCTTGCGACGGGCGATGATCGCGCGGGCCGCGCCGTTGACCAGCAGGGTGATGACGAAGAGGACCAGGCCGGAGGCGATGAGCGCGTCACGGCCCTGCTCGGATGCCTCACCGAACTTGCTGGCGATGTTCTGGGCGAAGGTGCCGCCGCCCGGGTCGAGCAGGCTGGCCTGGATGTCGAAGGTCGGCGAGAGGACCGTGGCGACGGCCATCGTCTCGCCGAGCGCGCGGCCGAGGCCCAGCATCGAGGCGGAGATCACGCCGGAGCGGCCGAAGGGGATCACCGACATGCGGATGACCTCCCAGCGCGTGGCGCCGAGGGCGAGAGCCGCCTCTTCGATCATCTGCGGGGACTGCCGGAAGACCTCGCGGCTCACGTTCGTGATGACCGGCAGGATCATGATCGCGAGCAGGATGCCGACGGTGAGCATCGAGCGCGGGGCGCCGCCCTGCCACTCGAAGATGCCGGTCCAGCCGAGGTAGTCGTCGAGCCAGCCGAAGAGGCCGTTCATGTGCGGGACGAGGATGAGGGCGCCCCACAGGCCGTACACGATGGACGGCACGGCGGCGAGCAGGTCGATGACGTACGAGATGGGGCCGCTGAGCCTGCGCGGGGCGTAGTGCGTGAGGAACAGCGCGATGGCGACCGCGATCGGGACCGCGATGACCATGGCGACGATCGAGGAGACCACCGTGCCGAAGGCCAGGACGGCGATGCCGAAGTCCGGCGGGATCGCGGTGGGGTTCCACTCGAACGTGGTGAGGAAGTTGCTCTCGTCCTTGCTGATCGCGAGGGTGGCGCGATAGGTCAGGAAGATCGCGATGGCGGCCATGACCACCAGCAGGAAAATGCCCGAGCCGCGGGAGAGACCGAGGAAGATCCGGTCACCGGGTCGGGTGGCGCCGCGGCCGGCACGTTTCTGCTCGACCGCGGAAGGCTGGGGGGTTGGCGGAGGCGCTTCGGCGTCGTTCTTCGTCGATATATCCATCAGATTTCTCCGGTCTGCGGAGTCGCACGAGATGTGGGGCTCCTGGCGGCGGTGCACCGGACGCGGTGCGGTCCGGCCCCGGGACGGGGCCGGACCGCACCGTCGGGGTTTAGCTCAGGCCCGCGATGGTGGTGCGGACCTTGGCGATGATCTCGGCCGGGATCGGCGCGTAGCCGGCCTCGGTGAGGAGCTTCTGGCCGTCCTCGCTGGCGATGTAGGTCAGGAACGCCTTCGTGGCCGGCAGGGTGTCGGCCTTGTTGCCCTTGTCGCAGACAATCTCGTAGGTGACAAGGGTGATCGGGTAGGCGCCCTCGGCCTTGGTCGCGTAGTCCAGCTTGAGCGCGAGGTCCGAGCCCGTGCCGACGACCTGGGCGGCGGCGATCGCCTTGGTGGCGTTGTCGACGGTGGCCTCGACCGGAGCCGCGGCACCCGTGTCCAGGGAGGCGGCGGCGATGCCGTCCTTGGCGTACGACAGCTCCATGTAGCTGATGGCGCCGGAGGTCTGCTTGACCTGCGCGGCGACACCGCTGGAGCCGCTCGCGGACTGGCCGCCCTTGGCCTGCCAGGCCTTGCCGCCCTCGTACTTCCAGTTGTCCGGCGTCGCGGCGATCAGGTACTTGGTGAAGTTGTCCGTGGTGCCGGACTCGTCCGAACGGTGGAACGCCTGGATCTTGAGGTCGGGCAGCGTGGCGTCGGGGTTCAGCGCCTTGATCGCGGCGTCGTTCCAGTTGGTGATCTTGCTGTCGAAGATCTTCGCGATGGTGGTCGCGTCCAGGACCAGGTTGTCGACACCCGGGACGTTGTAACCGACCGCGATCGGGCCGCCGACCATCGGGAGGTCGATGGCCTGGCCACCGGTGCAGACCGCCTTGGAGGCCGTGACCTCTTCGGGCTTCAGCGCGGAGTCGGAGCCGGCGAAGGCGACCGTGCCCTGCGTGAACGCGGTGACGCCGGCGCCCGAGCCGCCGCCCTTGTAGTTGATCTGCACGCCACAGGCGGTGCTGAATTCCTTCACCCAGGCGTCGATCGCGTTCTTCTGCGCGGAGGAGCCGTCGGCGAGGAGCTGACCCTTGGCGTCGTCACACTTGATCGAGCTGGCCGCGCCGGTCGTGGCGCTCGAGTCCGTGGTGGTGCCGGTGTCGTCCGAGCCGCACGCCGTGAGGGCCAGGGCGCCGGAGACCGCGAGAGCGCCGAGGGTGAGGGCCCGCCGGTTCATGCGCTGCTGAAGCTTCACTTTTCGGGTGTTCCTTCCAGGAGCCGCCGTCTGGTGGCGGCGTGCGAAGTCTGTGTGATGCGGAGGAGACATCCGTCAGGCCGCCTCGCACCGTGTAAGGCCGAAATTAGGCAGATCAGGTGAAGGCGCCGATGGCCAAAAGTGAACGGGGGGTGAACCCCTGAGGGCGGTGCGGTGAGGTCACGGAACGCTTACGTCGAGGACACGGAGAGATCCCGAACCGGGGGACCCGAAAGGGAACTCTACGTAATCGATCGGCTACGCACACGTTCCGGCACCACTACGCAAGATGCAGCGCGCTCAGCAGCGCGTCCACCAAGTCGCGGTCGCGGGGCTGGGTCAGGCGGGTGCGGGCCGCGTCCGGGGTGAGCCAGCTGATGTGGTCGACCTCGCGGTTGGGGATGAAGTGGCCGTCCGTCGCCTCCGCGGCCCAGTAGCCGACCTGTTTGCGGCGGCCGTCCACGTAGTAGAGGGCCGAGGGGAGGCGGGCGCCGGGCACGCAGCGGAACCCGGTCTCCTCCTCGACCTCGCGCAGCGCGCCGGCGAGTGGGTCCTCGCCGCGCTTGAGCTTGCCCTTGGGGTGCGACCAGTCGTCGTACTTCGGCCGGTGGACCAGACAGATCTCCAGCTCGCCGGGTACGTCCATTGGGGAGGTGCGCCACAGGACGCAGCCGGCCGCCTGGATGGTGTCGTCGTCGGTCATCGGACCTCCAGTCCCTTCAAGCGGGTCTTCTACGGAGTGCGTACCGCTTCCTTCTGCCAGCACTGCTGGAACGCGAAGCGCGCCGCCTCCACCTCGTGCCGCTGGTCGGCGTGGAGCACGCCGAGTGCGTAAGCCGTCGCCGGGGCGATGCGCGGGGTGCGGGCCGCCGAGGCCGCGGCCGAGGCGGCCTCCGCGGCGTCCCGGTGCTGGTTCAGGGCCTGGCCGGCGCCGAGCAGCCTGGGGTCGACGGGGCACTCCTCGCCGTGCAGGACCTCGCGGGCGTAGCGGTGCAGGCGCAGCAGCAGGCGGACCTGGTGCCAGGGGGCGTCCTGCGGCTGGGGCGCGGTGTCGGCGGAGAGGCCGTGCACGAGGGCCTCCGCGTTGTAGGGGTGCCCTGCGGTGAGCAGCGGCAGGGTGCCGACGGCGTCGATCAGGCGGCCCTCGGCGGCGGCGGCCGACGGGCGCAGGTCGGCCATGGCCGCCGTCGGGGTCAGCGGCACCTCGCTGGCGAGGACGGCGACGCTGTCCGCGACGGCGTGGAAGCGGGAGGAGCCCAGTGCCTGGAGGGCGGCCGAGTGGGCCCGGGTGCGGGCCAGGGTCAGCTGGCGGTCGAGCAGGGCGCCCGCCTTCGCCGCGCCGATGGTCAGATTGCCCTTGGGTTCCGGGCTCTTCTCCGGTCCGGCCTGCGCCGGGAAACCGGCGGGCGTGCCCGGCCCCGACAGCCGGTTCAGTGCGCCGAGCAGCCGCTCCAGACGGGCCGAGTACGCGTGCTCGCGTGCCAACGTGCCCGACAGCCAGGCCAGTTCGGGGCGCATGCCCTCCGACCAGTCCGCGTCGAGCAGCGGCCGGAAGGTGTGCAGCGAACCGCTTATCCGGCGGGCCGAGCGGCGCAGGGCGCGCGCCGCGTCGACGGAGCCGTCCGAGCCGCTGGACGCGCCGCCGGTCTCCCGGTGCTGGCGCAGTGAACGGAGGAACTCCGTTGCCTGCGCCCGTAGATAGCCCGCCAGGGCGTCACAGGACACCGGCCCGGCCGTGCTGGGGTCGGTGGGGTCAAGTTGTTGCTGTGCCACGCCGGCGCCTCCGGGCGTCAATGAGCATCTCCTGGACGTTCCGCAGGGGTTGGCCCTCGGCGTCGAGCGCGTGCCGGGTCCATTCGCCGTCCGGGCCCAGGTGCCAGGAAGCGGTGGTGTCGGACATACCGGTTTCGAACAGCCGGTTGAGGGCTGCCCGGTGGGCCGGGTCGGTGATCCTCACCAGAGCCTCGATGCGGCGGTCGAGGTTGCGGTGCATCATGTCGGCGCTGCCGAGCCAGATCTCGGGTTCGCCGCCGTTGCCGAAGGCGAAGACCCGGGAGTGTTCCAGGAAGCGGCCGAGGATCGAGCGGACTCGTATGTTTTCGGACAGGCCCGTGACGCCGGGCCGGACCGCGCAGATGCCGCGCACCCAGATGTCGACCGGCACGCCGGCCTGCGAGGCGCGGTAGAGGGCGTCGATGATCGCCTCGTCCACCATCGAGTTGACCTTGATGCGGACGAACGCGGGGCGTCCGGCGATGTGGTGCTGGACTTCCTTGTTGATCCGCGAGATCAGGCCGTCGCGCAGGGACTTGGGGGCGACGAGCAGCCGGCGGTAGGTCTCGCGGCGCGAGTAGCCGGAGAGCCGGTTGAAGAGGTCGGAGAGGTCTGCGCCGACCTGCGGGTCGGCGGTGAGCAGTCCCAGGTCCTCGTACAGACGGGCGGTCTTGGGGTGGTAGTTGCCCGTACCGACATGGCAGTAGCGGCGCAGCGTGTCGCCCTCCTGGCGGACCACAAGGGACAGCTTGCAGTGGGTCTTCAGGCCCACGAGCCCGTACACGACATGGCAGCCGGCCTCTTCGAGCTTCCTGGCCCACTTGATGTTGGCCTGCTCGTCGAAGCGGGCCTTGATCTCGACCAGGACGAGGACCTGCTTGCCGGACTCGGCGGCGTCTATCAGCGCGTCGACGATCGGCGAGTCGCCCGAGGTCCGGTACAGGGTCTGCTTGATGGCCAGTACGTCGTCGTCCCCCGCCGCCTGTTCCAGGAAGGCCTGGACGGAGGTGGAGAAGGAGTCGTACGGGTGGTGCAGCAGTACGTCGCGCTCGCGCAGGGCGGCGAAGATGTCGGGCGCGGACGCCGACTCGACCTCCGCGAGGTCGCGGTGGGTGCCCGCGATGAACTTCGGGTACTTCAGCTCGGGCCGGTCCAGGCCCCCTATGCCGAAGAGGCCGGTCAGGTCGAGCGGACCCGGCAGCGGGTACACCTCGGCCTCGGAGATCTTCAACTCCCGTACCAGCAGGTCGAGTACGTACCGGTCGATGGACTCCTCGACCTCCAGGCGCACCGGCGGCCCGAAGCGGCGCCGCATGAGCTCCTTCTCCAGGGCCTGGAGCAGGTTCTCGGCGTCGTCCTCCTCGACCTCGAGGTCCTCGTTCCGGGTGAGGCGGAACGTGTGGTGCTCCAACACCTCCATGCCCGGGAAGAGCTCCTCCAGATGGGCCGCGATGACGTCCTCGATGGGGACGTAGCGGCTGGGGGAGGCCTCCAGGAAGCGGGAGAGCAGCGGCGGGACCTTGACGCGCGCGAAGTGGCGGTGGCCGCTGACCGGGTTCCGTACGACGACGGCCAGGTTCAGGGACAGGCCCGAGATGTACGGGAAGGGGTGCGCGGGGTCGACCGCGAGGGGGGTGAGGACCGGGAAGATCTGGTGCCGGAACAAGGTGAACAGGCGGGCCTGCTCCTTCTCCGTCAGCTCGCTCCAGCGGACCAGGTGGACGCCCTCCTCCGCGAGCGCGGGGGCCACGTCCTCCTGGTAGCAGGCCGCGTGCCGGGCCATGAGCTCGCGCGAGCGGGCCCAGATCATCTCCAGGACCTCGCGGGGCTGGAGGCCCGAGGCGGACTTGGTGGCCACGCCGGTCGCGATGCGGCGCTTCAGTCCCGCCACCCGGACCATGAAGAACTCGTCCAGGTTGCTGGCGAAGATCGCCAGGAAGTTGGCGCGCTCCAGAAGTGGTGTGTTCGGGTCCTCGGCGAGCTCGAGCACGCGTTCGTTGAACGCCAGCCAGCTGCGCTCCCGGTCCAGGAACCGGCCCTGCGGCAGCTGGATGCCGTCCTCGACCGTGTCCTCGTACGCGTCGAGGTCGGCGTCGAGGTCCGGTTCCAGGTCGGAGACGTTCGCGGCCACCGTGTGCGGGCGGTGCGCGGCTATGGAGCCGACGGACGGCTGTGCGTGCTGGACCGGGGCCTGGGCGCTTGGCTGGTTCATGGACCCATTCTTCCGCCCCGGGAGCACTACTGGCGCGTCGGAGAGCGCGAACGGCAGCGGAGCGAGGCGGATGTTCCCGTTCGCCAACACCAGCTCGTGCTCGTCCACCGTCGACGGCAGGGGCTCGCTCTCCTCGGAGGGCGGAGGCTCTGGCGCGGCGGGGGGGTTCATTGGTCGAGCGTTGCAAGGTCGTCTGAATCGATGGTTACGGGGACATGACGTGCGGGATATGGAGGGGCGTCTCCCGGACGTCCGTGGAGCCGGGAGACACGTCCATACCCCGCATTCAGGCGGTAGGCCGCTTGTCAGGCGGTACGCCGCTTCAGGACCCGGAAGGTCAGGAAGACGACGAGGGCGGTGAGGGTGAGGAGGATGGCGGATTCCATGAGCTGGAGGGGCCAGAAGTGGGACGGCGGGTGGTAGGTGGCCCACAGGTCGGAGATGCCGTTCTTGCTCATGCACCTGTTGAGGTCGACGGCCGTGTCGTTGTCGACGCAGGCCAGGTTGTTGCCGATCCGCTCGCCGGAGGTGAGGATCACGCCGTGCTCGAGCGGCGCCGCGTCGGCCGGGAGGTTGGAGGCGGCCGCTCCGGTGACGGTCACCGACGGCCACAGGCTCACCCGGTACAGGTCCCCGAGGGTGTGCACGGCCACGGTGACGGCGAGGGCCAGGCCCAGCGCGGGCAGCGTACGGCGCACCAGTAGGCCTGCCAGGGCGCCCACGGCGAGGGCGCACAGGGCGGAGCCGACGGCGACCGGGCCGTTGGCGCGGAAGACGTCCGAGTTGTACCAGTCCACGCCGAGGAGGTCGCGGCCGTCGGCCCACACCAGGCGGTGCAGGAGCACCAGCACGGTCGTGCCGGCGGTGATCAGAGCGGCCGGGACCGCGAGCTGCGCCGCCAGCCAGCGCGCGGGCGTGACGGACTGCGTCCAGGCGAGGGCGGACGTGCCGCTCTCCAGGTCGCGGGCGACCAGGGTGGCGCCCGCCCAGGCGGCGACCAGGTAGGGGAGGTAGGCGATGGCGGAGGTGGCGAGCCCGGTGACCAGGTCGTAGAACTCGTACGTCCCGTCGAGGGTGTCCACGCAGCCGGTGGCCATGGCGCACGAGGCCACCGAGTGGCTCCACTCCCGTACGGCGTCCGCGCCGAGGACGTACGCCCACACCATGCCCGCCGCGGTCAGCGCGACCAGGGCGCACCAGATCCGCAGTGGGGTGCGGTGCAGCCTCAGTGCCGCCCAGACGGCGCCGCGCGGGGTGAGTGGGGAGCGACGCTCGGCGAGTGGCCGCGCGGTGGTGACTGCGGTCATGCGGGCTCCTTGGCGGTGACGACGGGGGCGCCGCCCGTTTGCCGCTTCAGCAGACGGAAGGCGGCCAGGACTGCGACTGCGGCGAGGGCCAGTACCAGGGCGGTCGCCGTGAGCTGGAGGGGCCAGTAGTGGGAGAAGGGGTGGCCGTCGGCGTAGTAGTTGACGGCGCCGAGCCGGTCGTACAGGTCGCGGCACTCGGCGAACTCGCTGCTGCCGCAGTTCGGGTTGGGGATGCGTGCGCCGGAGGCGGTGAGGAGCCCTGTTTCGAGAGTGAGGCCGGGGTTGGGGCCGTTGCCGGTGAGGCCGGTGACGGTGGTCACCGGGGGCCAGAAGTAGGGGCGCGCCGCGCTGACCGCGCCCCAGACGGCTCCCGTCGCCGCCACCGTGACGGCGAGCGAGGCCAGCGAGCGGCGCAGCACGAGGCCTGCCAGGGCGCCGGCGGCCAGGCCGAACAGGGCGAAGGCGACGGTCGTCGTGCCGTTGGCGTGGAAGGTGAGGAGGTCGGTCCAGGACTTGGCGTTGTCGATCTTTCCGCGGCCCTTGGACCACACCAGGTTGTGCAGCAGGACCAGCACACTCGTTCCTGCGGTGACGAGCGCGGCGGGGACGGCCAGTTTGACCGCCAGCCAGCGGGCCGGGGAGAGCGACTGGGTCCAGGCGAGCTGCGCGGTGCCGGTCTCCATCTCCCGGCCGGTCAGCGAGGCGCCCGCCCAGGCGGCGACGAGGAGCGGTACGACGTTCACCGCGATGCTCATGTACTGCGAGAGCGACTTGTAGGTGAGGATCGCGTCCTGGTCGTAGGCGCAGACGGGCTTGGAGCAGGCGTTCCACTGCCGCCACCCCGAGGCCGCCGCGTCCGTGAGCGGGCCGTACAGCCACAGCAGCAGGGCTCCGGCGACGAGGAACACTCCGGCCCAGACGTACAGGGCGGGGCGGTGCAGCCGCAGCATCACCCGTGTCGTGGTGAAGGGCAGGACGGCGGTCATGCGGCGTGCTCCTGAGCGGGGGTGCGGGTGGCGTCGAAGGTCAGCGTGGGCGCATCGGGGCTGCGCAGATGCGCGAGGACCAGCTCCTCGAGGGAGGGCTCCGCGGTCTGCCATTCGTCCCCGAGCGGGCCGTTCGGGCGTACCAGCGCGGTGAGCTGGCGTCCGGTGGTGCGGGACTCGACGACGGTGTGCGGGGCGAGGCCGCGGACGGTGTCGGTGCCGGGGGAGTGCGCGGGGCCGGTGATCAGGGTGTGCGCGGCCAGCAGGTCGTCCAGGTCGCCCGCCAGGCGTACCCGGCCGCCGCCTATCAGGAGCAGGTGGTCGCAGGAGCCCTCAAGGTCGGCGACCACGTGCGAGGACATCACGACCGTGGTGCCGTGTTCGGCGGCCTCGGCCATCAGGACGCCCATCAGCTCGTGGCGGGCGAGCGGGTCGAGGTCGGCCATCGGCTCGTCCAGGAGCAGGAGTTCGGGCCGCTTGCCGAGCGCGAGGGCGAGCGCGACGCGGGTGCGCTGGCCGCCGGAGAGTGAGCGGACCCTGCTCTTCGGGTCGAGGTCGCCCTTCGCCACGATCCGCGCGGCGACCGAGGCGTCCCAGCGGGCCGGGTTGAGCTCCTGGCCCAGGCGGAGCGTGTCGGCGACGGTGAGCTGCGGGTACAGCGGCTTGCTCTGCGCGACGTACGCGATGCGTTCGCGGGCGGCGGCCGGGTGCGTGCCGAGCACGGTCAGGGAGCCCTCGGTGGGGGCGAGCAGCCCGGCCGCGTGGGCCAGCAGGGTCGACTTGCCCGCGCCGTTCGGTCCGACGACGGCGCAGACGCGTCCCGCGGGGAGCCGGAAGGTGCACTCGCGCAGCGCCCAGTTCCCTCGCCGCCCGAACCGCTTGCCGAGTCCGGCCGCCTCCAAGGCGGTGTCCGTCATTCCTGGTCTCCCTTGGTGAACTGTTCATCGAGTACGGCGGTGAAGAGCGCTGCCACGTCCTCGCGCTGGAGCCCGGCCTTGCGGGCCCGGGACGCCCAGGCGTCCAGCTCGGCGCGCAGGGGCGAGTCGGCGGGGGTGCTGCTCAGTGACTTGCGTACGAAGGTGCCGAGGCCGCGTCTGGCCTCGACCAGGCCCTCGCGCTCCAGCTCGCGATAGGCCTTCAGGACGGTGTTCGGATTGATCGCGGTGGCCTCCACGACCTCGCGGGCCGTGGGGAGTTTGTCGCCCTGCTCAAGGAGGCCCAGGCGCAGGGCCTGCTTGGTCTGCTGGACGATCTGGACGTACGTGGCAACACCGCTGCGCCGGTCGATGCGGTACTCCACCACTACGGCAACCACCCTTTCACTAATTGAGTAGTGAAAGGGTGATGCAGAATGGTCATGACTGTCAAGCACGAGATTTTTCCGGCGGGCGTGAACCGAACGGCAGGGCTCGTCCGATGAGGGGGCGTGAGGGAAACGAGAAGCGACGGGGAGCTGCTGCGGGCCATCGCGGCGGACGGGGACCGGCGCGCCTTCGAGGAGCTGTACCGGCGGTACGCGCCATGGCTGACCGCGCGACTGCGCGGCCGGTGCGCCGACGCCGGGGTCGTCGACGACGTCGTACAGGAGACGTTCCTCGCCGTGTGGCGCGGCACCGCCCGCTACCGGGAGGAAGGTGACGTGGCCGGCTGGCTGTGGCGCATCGGCTCCCGGCGGCTCATCGACACCCTGCGCGGCGACGGGGCGCGCGGGCGGCTGCGGCAGGCACTGACCCGCCTGCGCCACCGCGACGAGGTCTCCGCCGAGGAACGCGTCCTGGCCGGCGTCGAGCACGGCGACCTCGCGGGCGCCCTGACCCGGCTCTCGCCCGAACTGCGCGCGGTCCTCCAGGCCACGGTGATCGACGGGCTCACCACCCGGGAAGCGGCCGTCCTGCTCGGCATCCCGCCGGGCACGGTCAAGACGCGGGCACTGCGTGCGCGCAAGCAGTTGCGGGAGGCACTGGCATGAGCGGCAAATTTCAGCCCCTCCGGCGTTTGAGGAGCGGGGGTTTGGGGGCGGCGCCCCCAAGGACGGGACGGGAAGGGGCGGAGGGGGCGAAAACCGCTGCTGCGCCCGAGGCCGACGGCCAGTGGCACGTGGACGATGCCGATCTCCGGGCTTACACACAGGGCGAGTTGACCCCTCCCCGGCTCTGGTCCGCCGACACTCACCTCGCCGCCTGCGCGCGGTGCCGTCAGGCGCTGGCTGACGTGAGCGATCCGGTCGCGCTGGACGCGGGCTGGGAACGGCTCGACGCCGAGCTGGACGCGCCGCGACCGAGGCTTGCGGAGTCGCTGCTCGTGCGGGTCGGCGTCGCCGATCACACGGCGCGACTGCTCGCGGCCACGCCTGTACTGCGCCGCTCCTGGCTGTGCGCGGTCGCCGTGGTCCTCCTGATGACCGTGGCGGCCACCTACTCGGTGGGCGCCGGGGCCACGCCCAAGCTGTTCCTCGCCCTCGCCCCGCTGCTCCCGCTCGCCGGGGTCGCCCTGGCCTACGGGCCCACGCTCGACCCGACGTACGAGATGGCCGTCGTCACGCCGACGCACGGCTTCCGGCTGCTGCTGATCCGTACGGTCGCCGTCCTCACCGTCGGCCTCGGCCTGAACGGGCTCGCCACCCTCGCACTGCCCACCTACGGGCTGCGCGCGCTCGCCTGGCTGCTGCCCGCGCTCGCCCTCACCGGCACCGGGCTCGCGCTGACGCCCCGCCTCGGTCCTGTCCTCGCGCCCTCACTGGTCGGCGGGGCCTGGGTCGCACTGCTCCTCGCGGCGCAGGCGACGGCCGCCGACCACGCCACGCTCGCGCCGTTCACGGCCGCGGGGCAGGGGGTCGCCGGGGCGGTCGCCGCGGTCGCCGCCGGGCTGCTCTATCTCGTACGGGACCGGTTCGACTCGGCGCCCGCGCACGTTCCCTTCTCCGGCGGGGGCGTCGTGTGACCGTCCCCTTCGCGAACCCCATGAACGCCACGGACTTCACCAATTTCTCCGACAGGAGCGCCGTACGTATGACGCCCACCGTCTCCGCCTCCGGCCTGACCCTCCGCTACGGCGGAACCTTCGCCCTCGACGACGTCTCGCTGCGCCTCGGCGAGGGCGTCACCGGGCTGCTCGGTCCCAACGGGGCGGGAAAGACCACCCTGTTGAGGGTGCTCGCCACCGCCGTGCCCGCCGACCGGGGTGCCTTCACGGTGCTCGGGCACGACCCGGCTACCGCCGCCGGGCGCCTGGACCTGCGGCGCGAGCTGGGTTATCTGCCGCAGACCCCGGGGTTCCACGAGGACTTCTCGGCCTTCGAGTTCGTCGACTACGTGGCGATCCTGAAGGAACTGACCGACCGCGCCGCCCGGCACCGGGAGGTGCGCCGCGTGCTCGACGCCGTCGACCTGTCCGACGTACGGAGCAAGCGCATCAAGAAGCTGTCCGGCGGCATGCGCCAGCGGGTCGCGCTGGCCGCCTCGCTCGTCGGCGACCCCGGTTTCCTCGTCCTCGACGAGCCGACCGTCGGACTCGACCCCGAACAGCGCATGCGCTTCCGGGAGTTGATCGCCCAGGCGGGAGAAGGGCGGACGGTTCTGCTGTCCACCCACCAGACCGAGGACGTCGCGATGCTCTGCCACCGCGTGATCGTCATGGCCCTCGGGCAAGTCCGCTTCGAGGGCACCCCGGCCGAACTGACCGCACGCGCGGCGGGCCGGGTGTGGAGCAGCACGGAACGCGACCCGGCCGCCCGCGCCGGATGGCGCACGGGAACCGGCTCCTTCCGCAACGTCGGCGACCCGCCCGAGGGTGCCGACCTCCTCGAACCGACCCTGGAGGACGGCTACCTGCTCACCCTCGACGGCGAGACGGGCGAACCGGGCGAGACCGGCGACAGCGACGAGACCACGGGGGTGGCTGCCTAATGCTGTTGTCAAGCGATGAGACGGAGCGGTGGCCGGGCCTGGTAGGGGTGGCGGTCGCGCAGGATCGCGTAGAGGACGTTGACCTTGCGGCGGGCCAGGGCGATCAGGGCCTGGTGGTGCCGTTTGCCCTCGGCTCGTTTGCGGTCGTAGAAGGCCCGCGAGGCGGGGTCACGCTGGATGGAGCAGAACGCGGCCTGGTAGAAGACCCGTTTGAGGGCCTTGTCGCCGCCGGTCGCGCTGCGCGAGTAGCGGATTCTGCCGGACTGGGTGAGGACCGGGGCCACGCCGGCCGCGGCGGCGAGTGCGTCGCCGCTGTCGAAGCGGTGTATGTCGCCGACGCAGGCGATCAGTTCGGCGGTCAGGGTGGCCCCCATCCCGGGCAGGCTCTGGATGAGGGCTCCGTCAGGGTGGCCGGCCACCAGGCGCGCGATCTCGGCGTCCAGGGTTTTCAGCCGGTCTTTTCCGGCGAGGAGTTCGGCGGCCAGTTCGCGGATGAGCGTCGCGGTGCGACGCTCGCCGGGCAGGCTGGTGTGCTGGGCGCGGGCAGCGGCATGGGCGGCGTCGGCCAGGCTGGTCAGAGCCGGTTGCCTGACGCCGCGTTTGCGCAGGTAGTCGGCGATGCGGGTGGGCCCGGCCCGGCGGATTTCAGCCGGAGTGACGTAGTGGCCGAGCAGGATCAGCCCGCTGCGGGTGGTGGCATCGATGACGCGTTCCAGGCCGGGGTGGATGCCGGTGAGGAGGTCCCGCATCCGCGCGGTGCGGGCGGTGGCCTCCTTGACCAGGGCGGTGCGGTGGCCGGCCAGCAGCCGCAGTTCCGCCGCCCGGTCGTCGGGCAGCTCGATGCGGCGCAGGTCGGTGCGGAACATGACCTGCTCGGCGATGACTTTGGCGTCGCGGGGGTCGGACTTGTTCTGTCCGCCGCGGGTGGCCTGGCGGGCCCGGTTGACGGCCAGGCCCGGCACGTGGACGCAGGGGAAGCCGTCGATCAGCAGCGTGGCGGTGAGCAGGGCGGCGATGCCGCCGATGATGTCCAGCCCGACCGTGATGTTGTCGTGTTCGGCGGCGAGGGCCCTGAGTTCGCCAAGGGCCTCCTCGATGGCGTCGGGGTCGTTGCCGACCCGGTGGCTGAGCAGCAGATGGCCGCGGTCGTCGATGACGGCGAGCCAGTGGAAGTCCTTGGCGATGTCGAATCCGGCGCTTGCGCTCATGGCGGTGTTCCCCTCGCTGACGGGCGTGCGGCGCGACTCCTTCCGCCCGTCCTCGCCCTACCAAGCGATGGTCCGCAGAGCCTAATCAGCAGTCCGGAAGAAGTGGCGGAGCAGGGGGATCAGCCACCCGAGCCATGGACGGCAGCCAGCATGAAAACCATCCCTGCCCCGCTCGCGCCATCCCAGAGTCGCGAACTCACGGGACGCACTCAAGAAGGTAGGGCCGCATGAGCAGCACGACGGAACTGGTCGAGGAAGCGGCGCCCGCGGGGGTGGAGCCGGCTCCGGCGGCCAAGCGGCACAGAGCGGCGGCCGTCATCGCCCTCGCCCGCTTCGAGGCGTGCCAACTCCTCTTCCACATACCGGTGTTCGCCTTCCTCGGGTTCTACCTCGCCTTCACCGGCTGGGACCTGTTCAACGGCCGCGAGGGCATGGACGAGTTCCCGGCCCTCCAGGACGTCGACCGGGCCACCCAGGCCGCCCCGCAGCTCCTCGGCGTCGCACTGCTCGTCTGCGTCAACCGGACCGTCCTGCGCTCCCACCGGCGCGGCACCGACCGGCACTTCGACGTCCTGGTCATGGAACCGTGGCGGCGTACGGTCGCGCACGCGCTGTCGGTCGTTCCGTACGCGGCGCTCACCGCGCTCGTCGTCGCCGTCCAGATCGTCTGGGCCGGGCACAAGCTGGGCGCCGTCGGCCACCCCTCGCCCGCCGAACTGGCCGTGGGGCCGCTCGCCGTGCTCCTGTCCGGCGTACTCGGCGTACTGCTCGCGCGGCTGGTCCGGTCCCCCTTCGCCGCTCCGCTCTTCGTCGTCGGCGCCGTCATCCTGCCCGGCCTGCTGCTCTCCGCCGACGGAGGCCCGCGCTGGCAGCAGTGGCTGTGGCCGGTCGTCACCGAGTCGGGCGCCGACCCGTTCCCGTCCGAGCTGCTCGGCCGCCCGGCCGCCTGGCACGCGCTGTATCTGGCGGGGCTCATCGGGGTGTTGGTCTGCGCCGCGGTCCTGGTCAGCGGCGGTCGCAACCGGATCGTGCAGGCGGCCACCGCCGTCACCCTCGCCGCCACGGTCGCGGGTGTCGCCGGGCAGTCCCAGGGTGACTCGGCCGCCCTGCTGGCGGCCCGCACCAAGATGTCCGTCAGCCCGGAGAAGTTCCAGACGTGCCACGAGTACGGCAGGTCCACGTACTGCGCCTTCCCCGAGTGGGACGCCCGCGCCGCCCTGGACTGGGCCCCGCTCGTCGACCGCGTCCAGTCCCTCGCGGGAGGCGCCGCCGGGGGTGAGCGGCTGACCGTACGGCAGCGGATCGACGCCCGTTACGACCTGACCAGCGACACCACGCTCGAAGCGTCCAGCACACCGGGCACGGTGACCGTCGGCACGCGATGGGGCGGCAACCGGGTCCCCGAGTTCGCCGTCGGAGTCGCCTCGGTCCTGGTCGCGGGCAACGAGGCGGCCGCCAGTGAATGGTGCGAGGGGGACGTCCGCGCGGTCACCGTCATGTGGCTCGCGCTGGGCGCCGAGTCCGACCCGATGACCGCGTTCCGCAACGTCCGGCTCGACGACAGCATCGAGGGTTCCGCGTATGTCCTCGCGCCCACGAACAGCATCTCCTTGAGCGCCGAACAGACCCGGATCGTACGGGAGTTGCTCCAGAAGCCCCGTTACAGCGTCATCCCCAAGGTGAAGTCCCACTGGACGGAACTCACCTCCCCGAAGACGTCCCTGGCCCGGGCAGCCGAGCTGCTGGGAGTGCCGGCCGCGTCCAAGGGACCGGCGGACACGACGGAGGACGAGTCGTGCGAGTAGCCGCTGCCGGCGTGGGTGCGCGGGTCCCGTTGCCCGGCCCCCCTGGCCCGTCCAGGAAGCGTACGTACGCCGTGGTCCGCGCCCTTCTCCATCCCGTGTGGCGCTCCCTGCCGCGCCGGGCCCTCGTGTCCGGCGCCCTCCTGGGACTGCTGATCGCCGGGGCCCCGTGGCTGCTGTCGGTCTCCCGTGACAGCTGGCCCGGCCTCAACATCCTGCGGGCCGCCGCGCTCGCCTTCGGGCTCGGCCTGGCCTTCCTCCTCGACGATCCGGCCCGGCACACCACCGCGGCGGTGCCGACGCGGCGGCCGGTGCGGGTCGGTGTCCGGGTGGCGTTCGCCGTCCCGTTCGCCGCGCTCTGGTGGACGGTTGTGCTGCTCCTCGTACCGGAGGACGTCCGGCCGCCGGTCGGTGCCGTCACCCTGGAGGCCGCCGCCGTTGCCGCGCTCGCCCTGGCCGGTGCGGGGCTCGCGGTGCGGTTCACGGAGTCGGCCGAGCCCGGGATCGGGGTGTCGGCCGGGCTGCTGGGCGGTGGCCTCGGCGCGGCTCTGCTGCTTCCCGACCGGTGGGCGCTCGTCGTGTCGGTTCACGACCCGCGGTGGGACGGTGCGCATGAGCGGTGGGCGGGGGTTCTGGTTGTGGCGGTGGTGGTGGGGGCCGCCGCCTGGGCAGAGCCCCTGCGGAGGCGCAGGGTGATGCCCGTCCGCGGTGCGGCGCGGCGGTCCGTCGGCGGGGCGTGAGAGTTTTTCGCCCCCTCCGCCCCTACCCATTCCCGTCCCTTGGGGGCTCCGCCCCCAAACCCCCGCTCCTCAAACGCCGGAGGGGCTGAAACCGGGCGTAGCCCGGAAGCACGGGACGGGTAGGGGCGGAGGGGGCGAAGAAGAGCCCCGCCCGCACCCCCAGGCTCAGGACTCGCTGCGGTACATCAGGTCCGTCTCGTGGGTGTGGAAGCCGAGGCGTTCGTAGACCGTGACCGCGGCCTTGTTGTCGGCGTCGACGTAGAGCATGGCCGTCGGCAGGCCCTGGCCGGCGAGGTGGCGGAGCCCGATCGTGGTGAGGGCCTTGCCGAGACCCCCGCCCTGGGCACCCGGGCGCACACCGACGACGTACACCTCACCGATCTGTTCCTCCGCGTGCACCTTCGTCCAGTGGAAGCCGATCAGTTCACCGGCCCGGAAGGCGAGGAAGAAGCCGGACGGGTCGAACCACGGCTCGGCCATCCGGTCGTCCAGGTCCCGCTGGGTGAGGGAGCCCTGCTCGGGATGGTGGGCGAAGGCCTCCGCGTTCACGGCGAGCCAGGCCGCGTCGTCCCGCCCCGGCACGAAGGCGCGGACGGAGACCCCGTCCGAGAGCTTCGGCTCGGGCAGGTCGAGGCCGGTCAACGGGCGCCGCATCTGGCGCAGTTCGCGGAAGAGGGTGAGCCCGAGGACCTGGGCGAGATGCCGCGCGGCGGAGTGCCCGCCGTGCGCCCACACCCGCAGCCGCTTCCCGGACTCGGCGAGCAGCGCGGAGCCCAGCGCCCGCCCGTGCCCGTGCCCGCGGTGCCCCGGGTGCACGACCAGCTCGGCGGCCGGAGCCTCCACCGGGTCGGTGTCCTCCAACTGCGCGTATCCGACCAGCTCGTCGCCGAGGGTCAGCAGCAGATGCCGTACTCCCGGACGGGCGCCGCCCTTCAGATACAGGCGCCCCTGCTCGGACACCGCCTGCTGCCCGTCGGCCGCGGCGGCCTCCGCGAGCAGCCGGAGCACGCCCTCGGCCTGGGCCGGGGAGAGCTCGGAGTAGGTCTCGATGGCGCGGGAGAGGCCGGGCTGTGCGGTGTCGTCGCTGGTCATGCATATGAGGGTACGGCGAGCCGCCCGGATGGATCGAGAGGCAACGGCAACCTGTCTGTAACCACGAACCCCCTGTTGCGCTACGCGCGTTGATTCTAAAGTGCACGCAAAGACCTCAGCTGTCGCACGGCTCCCGGAGTTCTCAGGTATCCCGGAGCCCGCTCAGCTCTCGGAGCTCTCACACCTCCCTGGGGGGAACCCATGCCGACTCCCCGGCACAGACGTACCTATCGCATACTCGCGGGCGCCGCGGGCCTCGCCACGGTCGGCGCCCTCGCCGCCGCGCTGCCCGCCAGCGCCGGCCAGGTCACGGAGAAGGGCGCCGGTCACAAGCCCGGCAGCAGCCGCTACCAGGACGTACAGCTGCTGTCGTTCAACGACCTGCACGGCAACCTGGAGGCCCCGTCGGGCTCTTCCGGCCGGGTGACCGAGCTGCAGGCGGACGGCACCACGAAGACCGTCGACGCGGGCGGCGTCGAGTACCTCGCCACCCACCTGCGCGAGGCCCGCGCGGACAACAAGTACTCGATCACGGCCGCCGCCGGTGACATGGTCGGCGCCTCCCCGCTGATCTCCGGCCTCTTCCACGACGAGCCGACCATCGAGGCGCTGAACGGCCTCGACCTGGACGTCACCTCCGTCGGCAACCACGAGTTCGACGAGGGCGCCAAGGAGCTGGCCCGTCTGCAGAACGGTGGCTGCCACCCGACGGACGGCTGTTACAACGACAGCGAGGAGTTCGAGGGCGCCAACTTCCCCTACCTCGCGGCGAACGTGACCAACGAGAAGACCGGCAAGCCGATCCTCAAGCCCTACTGGGTGTGGAAGAAGAACGGCGTCAAGGTCGGCTTCATCGGCGTGACCCTCGAAGGCACCCCGAACATCGTCTCCGCCGAGGGCGTCAAGGGCCTGAAGTTCGGCGACGAGGTCGCGACGATCAACAAGTACGCCAAGGAGCTCCAGAAGCAGGGCGTGAAGTCCATCGTCGCGCTCATCCACGAGGGCGGCGCGCCCGCCTCGACGGCGTACAACTACAACTGCGACAGCCCCGGCGCCGGTGACGGCATCTCCGGCCCGATCGTCGACATCGCCAAGAATGTCACCCCGGCCGTCGACGCGCTGGTCACCGGCCACACCCACCAGGCGTACGCCTGCACGATCAACGACCCGGCGGGCAATCCGCGCATGGTCACCTCGGCCGCGTCCTTCGGCCGTCTCTACACGGACACCACGCTGACGTACGACCGCTGGACCGGCGACATCGCCCGTACCGCGGTGAAGTCCGCGAACCACGTGGTCACCCGTACCGTGGCGAAGGCCGCCGACATGACGGCCCTGATCGACCGGTGGAAGACCCTCTCCGCCCCGATCGCCTCCCGCCCCATCGGCTACATCGCGGGCGAGATCCCCAGCACCGGCACCGAGTCCCCGCTCGGCGACCTGATCGCCGACGCGCAGCTCGCGTACGCCAAGTCCCTCGATCCCGAGGCCGACCTCGCGGTGATGAACCCGGGCGGCATCCGCGCCGGGCTCACCTACGCGGCGAGCGGCAGTGAGGGCGACGGGGTGGTGACCTTCGGCGAGGCGTACACGGTCCAGCCGTTCGCCAACACCGTGAACCTGGTCGACCTCACCGGCGCCCAGGTGATCACCGCACTGCAGCAGCAGGTCAGCGGCCTGAACGAGGCCTCCCCGAAGATCCTGCAGATCTCCGCGGGCCTCACCTACACGCTGGACCTGACCAAGACGGGCGCGGCTCGCCTGGTCGCGGACTCGGTCAAGCTCAACGGCACGGCCATCGACTCCGCCGCCACCTACCGCGTCGCGATGAACTCCTTCCTCGCGGGCGGCGGCGACGGCTTCACCGCACTCGGCCAGGGCGCCAACGTCCTCGTCGGCGGCGACGACCTCGCGGCCTTCGAGTCCTACCTGACGGCCAACTCGTCCGCGACGACGCCGTACCCGGTGCCGGCCGCGAACCGGATCACGATCGTGAAGTAGGAACAGCAAGAAGAGCAGCGGGGCCGGTACGCCTATGCGTACCGGCCCCTTTGTTTTATCCTGGCAATTACCTCGGTAAGTTCCAAGTGAGGCCCGTAATAAGTTCTGTGTGAGCGGTGGGTTGGTTCCCGCTCCGGGCTGAAAATTGTTTTCAGGTGCAATTCATCGAGGTCTAAGGCGAATTGGCGATTTCGGGGTTCGGTGTCCCGTAGTGTTTTCCATGTCGAAAGCGAACAGGGCTTACGGCAAAAGGAATTCAACACACTGTCATCGCAGCGAAAAAGGGAGAACGCCATGAGCTTCCACAAGATCACCCCGGTCAAGAAGAGCAGCAAGGCCGCGCCCAAGCCTGCTCCGAAGAAGAAGGCCACGAAGAAGCCCGCGCCGAAGCGCCCGGTGGGCCAGCAGGGCCGCTAGCAGCCGCTACGAGGCGGGGTCTCCGGAATTTCCCGGAGACCCCGCCTCGGCCATGTTCCGGACAAGGGTCTCGGCCGTGTTCGGACAAAGACCCCGGTCGTGTTCCGGACCGGAAAGGGGAGTTGAGCCGACATGCGGGAAGTCCGCGAGGCGTTCGCACGCTTCTGGCCGCTGACACGCGGCGACCGTAAATGGCTGGTGCTGATCATCGCCTGCGTGATCGTGGCCGCACTCGCCGAGACGGCCTCGATCCTGCTCTTCGCGAATCTCACCGACCACGCACTGCAGCGCGGTCTGCTCCGTGCGTTCTGGGGACCGGCCGGCACCTGGCTCGCGGTCGCCGTGCTCGGCGCGATCGTCGGCTACCTCGGCAATTCGCTCGCCGTGTGGACCGCCGAGAGGTTCGTCCTGCGGCTGCGCGCGAGCGTCTTCCGGCATGTCCAGGACCTGCCCCCCGACTTCTTCCAGAAGCACCGCCAGGGCGACCTGGTCGAACGCCTCACCGGAGACGTCGAAGCCATCGAGCAGATGGTCGTGTCCGGCGTCGTCGGAACCGTCTCCGCCGCCTTCTCGGCCGTCTTCTACGCCGCCGCCGCCCTCTGGCTCCGCTGGGACCTCGCCCTCGTCACCTTCCTCCTCGCCCCCCTCTTCCTCGTCGCCGCCCGCCGCTTCGCCGGCCGCATCAAGAAGTCGTCCCAGGAGGAGCGTGCCGCCGACGGCGCGATCACCTCCGTGGTCGAGGAGTCCCTCGGCAACATCGTGCTGACCCAGGCGTACAACCGCCGCGGCGCCGAGGAGAAGCGGCTCGACACGGAAGCCCGGGCCTGGATGCGGGCCAGCGTGCGCGGGGCGCGGGCGAGCGAGATGTACGAGCAGTTCGTCGAGGTCGTCGAGACGCTGTGCGTGCTCGCGGTGATCGGCCTGGGCGTCTGGGAGATCGCCCAGGGGCGCATGTCGCTGGGCCAGTTGCTCGCCTTCGCCGCCTTCCTCGGGTACCTGTATCCGCCGATCCGCAGCCTCGGCCAGCTCGGACTGACGCTCACCGCCGCGACGGCGGGCGCCGAGCGCCTGGCCGAGATCCTGGACACCGAGCCCGCCGTCACCGACCCCGCCGACCCCGTCCGGGCCTGGCCCGTACGCGGCTGGGTCAGCCTCCACAACACCTCGTTCCGCTACCCCGGCGCCGAACGCGACTCCCTCGACGACGTGACCTTCACCGCCGCACCCGGCGAACTCGTCATCGTCACCGGCCCGAGCGGCGCCGGAAAATCGACGCTCTCCAAACTCCTCACCCGCTTCTACGACCCCACCTCGGGCGTGATCTGCCTGGACGGAGTCCCGCTGGCCGACGTACCCCTGGAGTTCCTGCGCGAGAACGTCGCGCTGCTGCCGCAGGAGACCCTCATCCTGAACGGCACGATCCGCGAGAACATCGGGTGCGGACGGCCGGGAGCCTCCGCGGCCGACATCGAGCGGGCCGCGGCCGACGCCTTCGCGCACGACTTCATCAGCGCGCTCCCCGACGGCTACGACACGGAGATCGCACCCGGCACGGCCACCCTCTCCGGCGGCCAGCTCCAGCGCATCGCCATCGCCCGCGCCATGCTGCGCGGCGCCCCCGTCCTCGTCCTCGACGAACCCACCACTGGCCTCGACTCGGTCGCCGCACGCCGGGTGGTGCAGCCGCTGCGACGCCTGATGGCGGGCCGTACGACCATCATGATCACGCACGATCTGAGCCTGGCCCCCGACGCCGACCGCATCCTCGTCGTGGACGGCGGACGGTTGGTGGAGGAGGGCACCCACGAGGAGCTGATGGAGCGGCGCGGGGCGTACGCGCGACTGGCGACGCCGGAGCTGGGGGGCTCGGGGGTGGCACTGGGCTCTTCGGTGAAGACGCCGGCCGACTCGACGCTGGTGCTCGGCGGCTACTTGATCCCGAGTGTGCCGGGCCTCGCGTCTGCGCCCGGCGTCCCGTACCTGCCCGAGGACGCCTCGGGCGTCCGGAGCGTGTAGCCAAGACCCCGCACGGTGTGGATGAGCCGGGGTCCGCCCCGGTGCTCCATCTTCCGGCGCAGATACATCACGTACACGTCCAGCGTGTTGGACGCCGGCTCGAAGTCGAAGCCCCACACCGCCTTGAGGATCTGGGCGCGGCTGAGGACCTTGGCCGGGTGCCGGAGCAGGTACTCGAGCAGGCCGTACTCGGTCTTGGTGAGGTCGAGGGGCCGGCCGTCGCGGGTCACCGTGTGGGCGCGCAGATCCATGGTGACGTCGTCGAAGGCGAGCTGGTCGCCGGGGCGCGGCGCGGCCGGCTTCCGCTCGGGGCTGCGGCGCAGCAACGCCCTTACCCGCGCGAGGAGTTCCTCGGTCGCGAAGGGCTTCATGAGGTAGTCGTCGGCGCCGTTGTCGAGGGCGACGATACGGTCGCCGACGGCGTCCCGGCCGGTGATCATCAGGATGGGCACGGTGAACCCGGAGGCTCTGATCCGCCGCGTGGCGGCCAGTCCGTCGAGGCCCGGCATGGTGACGTCCATCAGCACCAGGTCGGGCAGCCCGTCCACCCCGGCGACCAGATCGAGGGCCTCCCGGCCGTCCCCGGCGAGAACGGTCTCGTACCCCTCGAACCTGAGCAGTCTGTCGAGCCCCTCTCGTACGGCCTCGTCGTCATCGGCCAGCAGGATCTTCCGCGCCATCCGTCAAACGTGTAACGGGGGGCTGTGGGAGAGCTTGGAGAGGGGTGTGGGGAGGCTGGGGGTCGGGCCGCCCTCCGGGCAGCCGGCGCCGGCCGTCCTGACGCTCATCGCCCTGCGCTCCGCGCGGAACACGATGACGTACGGGACGATCAGGACAGAAGGAGGTACGTCATGCGAGTAGCGGTGGCAGGCGGGACCGGGATGGTCGGCCGGTATGTGGTCGAGGAGCTGGCCGCGGCGGGGCAGGAGCCCGTGGTCCTCGCCCGGTCGCGGGGAGTGGACCTCCTCTCGGGCGGCGCGGGGCTCGACGAGGCGATGGAGGGTGCGGAGGCGGTCGTCGACGTGAGCAACGTGGAGACCATGAGCGCCAAGAAGGCGGTCCCGTTCTTCGACACCGTCGGCCGCAACCTCCTGGACGCGGGTTCACGGGCGGGCGTACGGCACCACGTGGTGCTGTCGATCGTTGGCATCGAGCGGGTCGGCCACGGCTACTACCAGGGGAAAGTGCGCCAGGAGGACGTGGTGAAGGAAGGTCCGACGCCGTGGACCGTGCTGCGTGCCACGCAGTTCCACGAGTTCGTGGAGCAGATCCTCGACCGGATGCCCAAACCCCTCGCGGTGGTGCCCCGGATGCGGACCCAGCCCGTCGCGGCCCGCGAAGTGGCCCAGCACCTCGTGAAACTCGCTCTGGCCCCGGCGCAGGGCATGGCCCCCGAGCTCGCCGGACCGCGCGTCGAGCAGCTCGTCGACATGGTGCGCCGGCTGCTGCGGGCCCGGCAGCAGCGCCGACTGGTGCTGCCGGTGAGGTTGCCCGGCCCCGCGGGTGCGGCCATGGCGGGCGACGGTCAGCTGCCGCTCGGACCGGGGCCCCGGGGCAGCCAGACCTTCGACGAATGGCTCGCCGAGCATGTGGGGAGTACGACGACGCCGTGACCACGCCGTCCGGACCGGCCAGGACCCCGCCCCCGGGACCCCTGGGACCCCCGGCGCCCTGAGGGCCGAGCGGCGCAGACTGCTCGACCTCGGGTACCGGATGCTCGACAACTCCCGCCGAACGCGTCGCCTTCGTCCTCCACGACATCTTCGGCATGCCGTTCACCGAGATCGCGGAGACGGTGGGCCGGACCCCCGGCCGCCAGCTCGCATCCTCCGCCCGCCGACCTCGACGCCCTCGTCGCCGGTGGCCCGCTTCGTCCTCGGCCTCATGCGCAGGGAACCCGAGATGGAACTCGTCGAGGACGACGTCAACGGCACCACCCTGAAGCGCCGTCACACGCCGATGTCGACCCCCGTCCCGGCCGGCAGCCACCGGAAGCGGTCCCTGATGTCGGCGGGGGCCGCGGCCAGTCGGCGTTCCACGGCCGCGCGGTTCTCCTTGAAGTGGAGCCAGCCCTCGTAGTGGACGGGGAGGGCGGTGTGCGGGTCGAGCAGGCGGCACAGCTCGATGGCCTTGGCGGCTGTCATCGAGTAGCGGACCGGGCCCGTCAGCCGGAAGCGCACGCCACCCAGGTGCAGCAGGGCCGTGCCCACGTCGAAGCGGCGCGCGACCTGTCGTACGCCGTCGTGGAGGACCGTGTCGCCCGAGATCCACAGCACCCCGTGGCGCTGGCCCTCCCAGCGCAGGGCGAAGCCCGTCACCTCGCCCGTGACCGGGCGGGACAGGGGCGGGCCGTGGCGGGCGGGCGTGGCCGTGATCTCGATCGTCGGGCGGGAGGGGGATTCCAGGCGGTACGTGGTCCACGGGGCCAGGGCCCGTGCGTTGCCGCCGAGGCGGCGGGCGCCGGCCCGGGTCGTCAGCACGATGCCGGCGGACGGCAGCAGGGCACGTCCGGCGGTGTCCAGGTTGTCGCCGTGGTGGTCGTGGCTGAGCAGAACGGCGTCGATCGGGGGGAGTTCGGCGGTGCTGAGTGCCGGTCCTGCGGTCTTGCGCGAGGAGGTTCCCCAGCCGAACGCGTAGCGGTTGCCCGGCGGGTCGAAGGTGGGGTCGGTGAGCAGGCGCCAGCCGCCTGCCTCGATCAGGGTGGTCGGACCGCCTATGTGGGTGATGCGGGTCTCTGTCATGCGCGGGTCTCTGTCATGTGCGGTTCCCTCCCCGGGCCGGGGACGGCCGATGTGCGGCCGTCCCCGGTTCCCTCGCGGTCCTCTATCGGGCGTGGGCCAGCGCCCATGAAAGCGCGTAGTCCGCGATCTCCTCCCAGCCGGGCGAGGCCGGCATCAGGTGCGGCTGACCCGGATACACCTTCACCTCGGTGACGGTGTCCGACTTGTAGTGCTTGGCGTTGGACGCCTGGACCTTGGGCGGCATCAGGTGGTCCAGCTCGCCGGAGAGGAACAGCAGCGGCGCACGGTCGTCGTTGTGGTAGTTCACCCAGATGTCCTGGTGGCCGGGCTGGAGGTTGGCCAGCACGCTGTTCCACAGGATGCGCCCCGACGCGGGGACCGCGTAACGCTCGTACAGCGCCCGCGACTCCTCCTCGGTGAACGTGTTGGTGAACGCGTAGTGCCACTCGTCGTGGGTCAGACCGACCGCCTTGTGATGGTTGGCCGGGTTCTTGAGCACGGGGAACGTGGACTTCACCTGGGTCAGCGGGACCACCGAAACGCCCTCGGTCGGCGCGGAGTTGATGGCCACCCCGGCCGCGCCGAAACCGTGGTCGAGCAGGACCTGGGTGAACGCCCCGCCCGCCGAGTGGCCGATCAGGATCGGCGGCCTGTCGAGCCCGCGGACCACGTTCGCCAGGCTCTCGATGATCTGCGGGGCGGTGATCTTCTCTATCGGGGCCGGGTCGGCGTTCAGGGACTCGACCTCCACCTCGAAGCCGGGGTAGGCGGGCGCGAGCACGCGGTAGCCCTGCTTCTCGTAGCGGTCGGCCCAGTGCTCCCAGCTGCGGGGCGTGACCCAGAAGCCGTGGATCAGGACGATGGTGTCCGGTGGTGCACTGCTCATTGGTCTTCCTTCCGGTCGGGCGGTGCGCCGGTCAGACGGTGGCGCGGTGGGCGGCCAGGATCTGGCGGACGACGACATCCGGGCGGGACATCATCACGACGTGCGAGGCGCCCTTGACCTCGACGGTCGTGCTTCCGGCACGCTCGGCCATGAAGCGCTGGAGCGCGGGTGGGATCACGTTGTCGGCGGTGGGGATCACGAACCAGGACGGCAGGCTCTTCCAGGCCGGTACGCCGCTGCCGGCGCCCAACCCGCCCACACTGCCCGGCCGTTGGGCCGCCGCCATCACCCTGGTCGTGGCGGGCGGCAGGTCCTGGGCGAAGACGTCGTGGAACTTCGCCGGATCGATGTAACCGTCGAGCCCGTCGCGGGTGCCGTCCGGCAGGGGGACCGGCAACGGGAACGGACGGGTCAGCAGCGCGCCCTGCAACTGGCTCCCCGGGAACATGCCGGCCAGCTGCAGCGCGCTCTCGCCCTCGTCGGGCGCGAAGGCACCGACGTACACCAGGGCCTTCACGTGTCCGTGCCCGCGCCCGGCGTTGGTGATGACCTCGCCGCCGTAGGAGTGGCCGACCAGGATGACCGGTCCGGTGATCGTGTCGATGACGCTGGAGACGTAGGCCGAGTCGCCCGCCAGGTCGCGCAGCGGGTTCGCGGGGGCGATGACCGGGAAGCCGGCCTTCTGGAGGCGGGCGATGGTCTCGTTCCAGCCGGAGGCGTCGGCGAAGACGCCGTGGACGAGGACGATGGTCGGTTTCGGTCCGGAGCCTGTACGGGGGGTCGCCGAGGCGGTGGTCGCGGCGGCGCCGGTGAGCGTGAACGTGCCGGCGGCGAGCAGCCCGCCGAGGACGCGGCGGCGGGGATGGGCGTTGGAGGTCAAGGCGTGGTTCCTTCCGGGTCAGGAGTTGAGGAACTCGAGGAGATCGGCGCCGAGTTGATCCTTGTGGGTGTCCGTGATGCCGTGCGGCGCGCCCGGATAGACCTTCAGCGTCGCGTTCTTGACGCGGGCCGCCGAGGCCTTGCCGCCGACCTCGAAGGGCACGACCTGGTCGTCGTCGCCGTGGATGACGAGCGTGGGCACGTCGAAGGCGTCCAGGTCGGCGCGGAAGTCGGTGGCGGAGAAGGCCGCGACGCATTCGTAGGCGCCCCGGTGCCCGGCCTGCAGACCCGCCAGCCAGAAGGCGTCCCGGACGCCCTGGGAGACATTGGCACCGGGCCGGTTGTTCCCGAAGAACGGGCCGTCGGCCAGGTCCCGGTACAGCTGCGAGCGGTCGGCGAGCGAACCGGCGCGGATCGCGTCGAACGCCTCGACCGGTACGCCGCCGGGGTTGTCGTCGGTCTTCAGCATGAACGGAGGTACGGCGGACACGAGCACGAGCTGCGCGATCCGGGCGGTGCCGTGCCGGCCGACGTAACGGGCGACCTCGCCGCCGCCGGTGGAGAATCCGACGAGCGTCGCGTCACGCAGGTCGAGGGTGTCGATGAGGGCGGCGAGGTCGTCGGCGTAGGTGTTCATCTCGTTGCCGTGCCAGGTCTGGCTGGAGCGGCCGTGCCCGCGCCGGTCGTGGGCGATGGCCCGGAAACCGTTCGAGGCGAGGAACAGCTGCTGCGCCTCCCAGCTGTCCGCGTTCAGCGGCCAGCCGTGGCTGAGCACGACCGGACGGCCACGGCCCCAGTCCTTGTAGTGGATCTGTGCTCCGTCTGCGGCGGTGACATAGGGCATGCGGGGGTGCTCCCGTCTGCGGATTCGGATGCGACCACCCGATCTTCGGCGGGGGCGGGCGGTGCTCGAATCACGTGGAGCGCGTAGTCGTGACCGGGGCCCAGGTGGCTGCCAGGTGTCCCGGCGTGCCGGTGCTCAGAGCTCCGGCGCCCGGTCCAGCTGCCGTCGGGACGTGACATCGAGCTTCCGGAACACCTTCCGCAGGTGGTAGTCGACGGTGCTCGCGCTGATGAAGAGCTGGGCGGCGATCTCGGCGTTGGTGGCGCCGCCCTTGGCGAGCCGCGCGATGGTGAGTTCCTGCGGGGTGAGCGCGCTCGCCGCCCCGGCCGTCCCGCGCTGCGGGCGCTCCCCGGTGGCGGCCAGCTCCTGGGCGGCGCGGGCCGCGTACCCGGTGGCCCGCATCCCGTCGAACATCCCCACCGCCGTACGCAGTTGCTCGCGCGCGTCCTTACGGCGCCTGCGGCGGCGCAGCCACTCCCCGTAGAGGAGATGGGCGACGGCGAGATCGGCGCGGGCACGGGTGGCGGACAGCAGGGTGACCGCCTCGCGGTACAGCGGCTCGGCTTCGCCCGGCGGGGCGAGGAGGGCCTGCGAGCGGGCCAGCAGGCCAAGGGCCCACGGGGTGCCGGAAGCCGTGGCACGGGACGTGAGCGTCCGCAGAGTGGCGGTGGCCAGGACGCGGTCGCCCGAGCGTACGGCCGCCTCGACCAGGTGGGGGAGGAGGCGGGAGTGCACCGCGAGCACATCCTGATCGACCAGCTCGTGCGCGATGGTGCGGGCCTCGGCGTAGTCGCCGCGGCTCAGGGCATGGATCGTCATGCCGATGCGGGTGATGGACTCCATCACGCCGTTGCCGAGCGCCCTCGCCGACTTGATCGAGCCGCGGAGAGTCTCGTCGAGTCGGTCGACGCCCCCGTGCCAGGCGAGCAGTTCGGGATGCTGGTAGACCTCCCATTGGGGGGTGGTCGCCCCCATCGCCGCGCGGACCTGATGGCCCTCGGCCGCCAGGGCGTCGGCGGAGGGCAGCCGGCCGAGGGTGGTCTCGGCCATGGCCGCGCAGAACAGGATGATGTTGAGATGCCACAGGGCTCCGGCCCTGCGTGCGACGGCGTCGGCACGCAGGAGCAGGGCGGAACGTGTCTCGTGGTCCCAGAGCATGGTGGAGAACCAGACGCCCAGCTGGTACCCGTGCAGGAGTTCCTCGTCGGTGGTGTCCGCGGCGAGCAGTGCGTCGAGGGCGCCGCGTAGGTGGGGCACGGCCTGTTCGTAGCCCCCGGTGGCGAGCACGGCGAAAGCGTGCAGCAGGCGGTCGACCGGTGTCGGCGGGTCGGGAACGCGGGCCCGGGCCAGCGCGGCCGCGGCGATGTCGGAGGGCGTTGCCTCGGGGGCGAGGTGGCGGGCCGTGAGCGCCCACTGCGCGGCCCGCAACAGTGCTTCGCGGGCGAGCTCCGGTGCCTGCCCGTCGAAGGACGCCGCGGCCGCCAGGCACAGCGTCGCCGCCTTGGCGTGCGAGTCGGGCTCGCCCAGGCCGTTGAGGGCGCCGGCACGCACGAGCAGCGCGCGGCCTCGCGGGACGTCGCCGAGAAGTTCCAGGCTGACGGTGTCCAGCAGCGTCCTGGCCTGCAGCAGCGCTCCGCCGGTGAACGCGGCCTCGGCCGCCGCCAGCAGCCGCCCGGCCCGGACCTCGCCCCCCGGCGTCAGCTCGGCGGCCCGGGTCAGGAAGGTGGCGCGGGCCGCGTATCCGCCGCGCGCCCCCGCCCGGTCCGCGGCTCGCTCCACCTCGGCGGCCACCTCCGCGTCCGGCCCGATCGCGGCCGCCGCGAGATGCCAGGCCCGCCGGTCGGTGTCCGCGGGCCGGTCGGTGACCTCGGCCAGCGCACGGTGGACGCGCCGCCGCGCCACGCTGGTGGCACCGCCGTACACCGCGGACCGCACCAGCGGATGCCGGAATTCCACGGCCGCCCGCAGTGTCACGAGCCGTACGGTCTCGGCGGGCCCGGAGTCCTCGGGGCCGCCGCCGAGCTGCCGCGCCGCGCTCGTGACGTACCCGAGGTCGCCGCCCGGCTCGGCCGCGGCGAGCAGCAGCCAGGTCTGTGTGGGCTGCGGCAGTTCGTGCGCTTGCCGGAGGTAGTGCTCCTCAAGCCGACCGCCCACGGGCAGCGGTTCGGGCAGCGCGAGCCCTCCGGAGAGCTGGTCGGCGGACAGTTCCTGCCCGAGGTCGGTCAGCGCGAGGGGGTTGCCTCCGGTGGCGGCGAGGATGCGCGCGCCGACCCGGGAGTCCAGCGGCCCGGGGACGGCCTCGGTCAGAACCTGGAGCGCGAACTCGTCCTCCAGTCCGCCCACTTCGGTGACGGGCAGCCCCGCGGGCACCTCGAACCCGGTCCGCGCGGCGAACAGCAGCCCCACCCCCTCGGCGTGCACCCGCCGCCCCACGAACGCCAGCACCGCCAGCGACTCACCGTCGAGCCACTGCGCGTCGTCCACACAGCACAACACCGGCCGCTGCTTGGCGACTTCGGCGAGCACGGTGAGCGCTGCGAGCCCGACGAGAAACCGGTCGGCGGGCGGCCCGTCGGCCAGCCCGCACGCCACCCGCAACGCCTCATGCTGACTGGCGGGCAGCGCCCCGGACTCCTTGAGCCCGTCGAGCCCGCCCAGCAGCGGAATGAGCAGCCGGTGCAGAGCGGCGAAGGCGAACCCCGCGGCCTCCGGCTCCACCCCCGCGACCCGAACCACCCTCAAGTCGGACGCCTCGTCCGCCGCGTGCTCCAGCAGCACGGTCTTCCCGATCCCCGCGTCCCCCCGCAGCACCACCACGCCGCTCAGACCTTCACGAAGATCCCCCACGAACCGTGTCAGCGCATGCCGCTCTTCGACCCGCCCCTTGAGCACCACGCCCGCACCCTTCGCCGGTGCTCCACATCCTGCACAGTTACGGCCGGATTCACGTGGAACATCCAGAAGTGCGATGCCTCGCTCCGCTTGGTTACGCCACCTCGGGCGGAGGCGTGGGCGCCCCCGGCAGCCGGATCGTCGCCACCGTGCCGCCGCCCTGGGCGGGCGTCAGGGACACCTCGCCGCCCGACTGCTGCACCGTACGCGCGACGATCGACAGGCCCAGGCCCGAGCCCGGCAGCGCTCGTGCGCTCGGGGAGCGCCAGAAGCGGTCGAAGACGTGCGGGAGATCCTCGGTGGGGATGCCGGGGCCGTGGTCGCGGACGGTGAGTTCGCCGTCCTTGAGGATCACGTCGATGGCCTCGCCGGGCGGGCTGAACTTCACCGCGTTGTCGAGGATGTTCACGATGGCCCGCTCCAGGGCGGACGGCTCCGCCCGTACGTACCAGGGCTGGATGTCCGCCCTGATCGTCAGCTCCGGGCCGCGCAGGCGAGCACGGCGCAGCGCCGCGTCCACCGTCTCCTGGAGCGCGACCACCTGAAGGCGGTCCGCCTGCTGCCCCGCGTCCGAACGCGACAGGGTCTGCAAGTCGCCGATCAGCGAGGCCAGTTCGGTCATCTGCGCGGTGACCGACGACAGCAGCGCCTTGCGGTCCGCCGGGGGGATCGCCCGGCCCGTCTCCTCGCTGCGGGCCAGGAGCTCGATGTTGGTACGGAGGGAGGTGAGGGGGGTGCGGAGTTCGTGGCCGGCGTCGGCGATGAGCTGTTGCTGCAGCTCGCGGGAGTTCGCCAGCGACGCGGTCATCGAGTTGAAGGAACGGGAGAGGCGGGCGATCTCGTCCTCGCTGTCCTCCTCGACGGGGATGCGGATGGACAGGTCCTCCGTGCGGGCGACGTGCTCGACCGCCTCGGTGAGCTTGTCGACCGGGCGCAGGCCGGCACGGGCCACCGCCAGGCCGGCGGCTCCGGCGCCGACCACTCCGATGCCGGAGACGAGGAGGAGGATCAGGGCCAGCTCGTTGAGGGTGGACTGGGTGCTCTTGAGGGGGGTCGCGAGGAGCAGGGCGACGGGCTGCGAGTCGGATGAGTCGACCCCCAGGTACAGGGTCAGCACGCGTACCGCGTTGCCGTTCTCGTCGGTGCCGCTGCGGATGAAGACTTCGCCGCTCTTCCTGCTCTTGATCACGTCCTTGTCGGAGCTGGTGACCTTGACCGTGCCCTCCGAGCTCGGGTCGACGCAGGGGTCGCCCTCCTCCTTGATCAGCTGGACATAGCCGTTGTGCCGGATTCCCTCGGGGTTCTCCTGCGGAGTCGTGGTGCAGTTCTGGAGGAGCGACTGGATGGTGCCGGGCCTGCGCACCAGTTCCTTCAGATCGCTGTCGACCTGGTCGTACAACTTCCCCTGCACGATGAACCAGCAAGTGACCGAAACCGCCGCCACCCCGAACGCCACCGCCGCAGCCACCAGCATCGACAGCCGAGCCCGGATCGGCAGGGACCGGAACCGGCGTACCACCGATTTCACTCCGCGCCGCCCGACCGCAGCACGTACCCCACACCCCGCACCGTGTGCACAAGGCGCGGCTCTCCGCCCGCCTCGGTCTTCCGGCGCAGGTACATGACGTACACGTCGAGGGAGTTGGAGGACGGCTCGAAGTCGAAGCCCCAGACCGCCTTGAGGATCTGCTCGCGGGTGAGGACCTGGCGCGGGTGGGCGAGGAACATCTCGAGGAGGGTGAACTCGGTGCGGGTCAGTTCCACCTGGCGGCCGGAGCGGGTGACCTCGCGGGTCGCGAGGTCCATGCGCAGGTCGCCGAAGGTGAGGGCGTCGTCCTCGGGGGCACCGACCGCGGCGGCCGCGTACGAGCTGCGCCGCAGCAACGCCCGGACGCGGGCGAAGAGTTCGTCGAGTTCGAAGGGCTTGACGAGGTAGTCGTCGGCGCCGGCGTCGAGCCCGGTGACGCGGTCGCCGACGGTGTCGCGCGCGGTGAGCATGAGGATGGGCGTGGTGGTGCCCGCGCCGCGCATCCGGCGGGCGGCGGTCAGACCGTCCATCCTCGGCATCTGGATGTCCAGGACAACCAGGTCGGGCTGGTACGCGGTCGCCTTCTCCAGCGCGTCCGCTCCGTCGACCGCGACCTGGGTGTCGTATCCCTCGAAGGCGAGGCTGCGCTGGAGTGCTTCACGTACAGCCGGCTCGTCGTCGACGATCAGGATGCGCTGGGTTTCACGGTCGCCTTCGGCGGGGCTCATGGGCTCGGGTTCCTCGGGTGCGGTGGGACGGGGCCGGTCGCTTTCAGCCTCGCACGTTTCCGGGCTGCGTCGTAGGGCGGAAAAGGATCAGCCCCATGGACGGACGGGGCATCAGCCTCGTACGACGGTACGGCGGCGGGCCGGGGTCCGGCGGGTCCGGTGGGCGGCGGCCGTGGACACCTCGGGCGCCCGGTTCACCGGCGCGTGCAGCTGACGGGCAACTTCCAGGGCCAGGCCGAGCCCGGCCGGGTCGCTGCCGACGGTGCTGTGCGAAACCTGCTTGATCTGCTGGATCATGTCGAACTCCTTGCTCCGGCGCCGGGGGGCGGCTCAGCTGTCAGAGCCGCCGGCGCGCAGGGTGGCCAGGTCGGACTTGACGGTGTTGATCGGGATGGCGAAGCCGAGGCCGACGCTGCCGGCGCTCGAGCTGGAGGTGGCGTCGGCGGCGGAGTACATCGCGGAGTTGATGCCGATGATGTTGCCGTTCATGTCGATGAGGGCGCCGCCGGAGTTGCCCGGGTTGAGAGACGCGTCCGTCTGGAGCGCCTTGTACGTCGTCGTGGACGAGCCGGTGTCGCCGTTGAACTGCTGGCCGCCGAACTCGAACGGCCACTGGCCGCCGCTGCCGCCGCTCTGCCCCTGGCTCTCGTCCGTGGAGACGGTGACGTCACGGTTCAGAGCGGAGACGATGCCGCTGGTGACGGTGCCGGTCAGGCCCTCGGGGGAGCCGATCGCGACGACCTCGTCGCCGACCTGGACACCGGAGGAGTCGCCGAGTGTCGCGACCGTCAGACCGGAGGGCGCGTCCTGCAGCTTGATCAGCGCAAGGTCCTTCGCGCTGTCGGTGCCGACCACGCTCGCGGTGTACGACTTGCCGTTGCTCAGCTGCACCTTGATCGAGGAGGCGCCCGAGACGACGTGGTTGTTGGTGATGATCTCGCCGTCGGTCGTGATGATCACGCCGGAACCGGTGGCCTCACCGGCGTTCGAGGAGGCGGTGATCTCGACGATGCTCGGGCTGACCGCCTTGGCGACGCCGGCGACGGTGCCCTTGTCGGCGGTGGGTACGACGCTGGTGCTGGTGCTGCTCGACACGGTGTCGTTGCCGGTCAGCTCCTGGATGCCGTACGCGGTGCCGCCGCCGATGGCCGCGGCGACTATCGCCACGGCGGCGAGGAGGGCCAGCGGACCCTTCGCGCGCTTCTTCGGGGTGTGGTGGGTGGGGGGCACGGGCTCGGCCGTGAGTACGGCGGTGCTCGCCGCGGCCGGCTCGGGGTAGCCGCCGAAGGCGCCCCCGCCCTGGCCGCCGTCGCCACCCTGACCGGAGCCGGAGCCCGGCCACACGGTGGTGCCCGGCTCAACGGCGACGGGCTCGGCCGGCCGGTGCGCCGGCGGGGGCGGCCACTCGGGGTTCACGGGGGAGGAAGCGTGCTGCTGCTGGGGGTACGCGGGCTGCTCGTGGCCCTGAACATACCCGGACTCGTCGCCCTGCTGGGGGTGCTCGTACTCGCCGCTGCGGCGGAAGCTCTCGGTCATGGAACAGAGCCTGTCGCCCCATCATGAGAGCTCCCTGAGCGCCCGCTGAGAACCCCGATAGAAGCTCGTATGCCCGATATAAAGACGCGAGGGGCCCGTAAAACAGGGGTTCAGGTGAGGGAGCGCCCTTCAGGGGCGCGGGGAACTGCGCGACCAGCCACAGCGCACCCGCAGTCAAAAAACCGCCCCCCAGCGGAGCTACTCGCAGCCGCAGGACCGCCGCACCACGAGCCGCGAAGGAAACACCTTCAACCGCTCCCGCCGGGACCCGGCAACCCGCAGCCCGTCATCAAGCACAAGATCAACAGCCGCCCGCGCCATGGCCGACCGGTCGGACGCGATCGTCGTCATCGGCGGATCGGTCAACGCCGCTTCCTTGACGTCATCGAACCCCGCCACGGCAAGCTGCCCGGGCACATCGATCCGCAGCTCACGAGCCGCCCGCAGCACGCCGATCGCCTGGTCGTCGGTGGAGCAGAATATGGCGGGCGGCCGATCGGGCCCGGCAAGCAGCTGAAGCCCGACCTGGTAGGCGTCGTAGCGGTTGTACGGCGCCTCGAAGAGCCGCCCCTCCGTGGAGACGCCGGCCTCCTGCATCGCGCGCCGCCAGCCCTCGACGTGGTCGGAGACCGGGTCGCCGACGGTCGGAGTCTCCGCGATACCGCCGAGACAGGCGACGTAGTCGTACCCGTGCTCCAGCAGATGGCGGGTGGCGAGCTGGGCGCCGCCGATGTCGTCCGTGACGACCGCGACGTCGTCGATGGCCTCGGGCCGCTCGTGCAGCAGCACGACGCGGGCGTCCCAGGCATCGATCTCGGCGGCAGCGTTGTCATTGAGCGCGTGGCTGACGAGGATCAGCCCGGAGACCCGCATACCGAGGAAGGCGCGCAGGTAGTGGACCTCGCGCTCCGCGATGTAGTCGGAGTTGCCGACAAGCACCATTTTTCCGCGCTCGGCGGCGGCCTGTTCGACCGCGTGCGCCATCTCCCCGAAGAAGGGCTGGCGTGCGTCCGGCACGATCAGGCCTATGAGCTCGGTCCTCCGCGATGCCATGGCCTGGGCGACCCGGTCGGGCCGGTACCCCAGCTCCTTGATCGCGGCGAGAACGCGCTCGCGCGTGGCCGGGGCAACCGGCCTCGGTCCATTGTTGATGACATAGCTGACCACGGCGGTGGAAGTACCCGCCAGCCGCGCCACATCATCCCGAGTTACCTTGGCCACGCGCGGAGTCTACGCGGATGGACCTACCGCTGGGCAGGCCGTACGGCGACTTCCTGTGCCGGAGCTGTGGCCTCCGCGGAGTCGACGGCGTCGAGGTGCGCCGTCTCGTCCGCATCCTCCGGCTTTGGCTGGGCCGCCTTGGCCTTCGCCTCGTCCGTGGGGCGGTCCACCTTCTCCGGCGTAACGAATCGATAACCGACGTTCCGGACGGTCCCGATCAGCGACTCGTGCTCGATTCCGAGCTTCGCGCGCAGCCGTCGTACGTGGACGTCGACCGTCCGCGTACCACCGAAGTAGTCGTAGCCCCAGACCTCCTGGAGCAGCTGGGCGCGCGTGAACACGCGGCCCGGGTGCTGCGCGAGGTACTTGAGGAGCTCGAACTCCTTGAAGGTCAGGTCGAGGACCCGGCCCTTGAGCTTCGCGCTGTACGTCGCCTCGTCCACGGAGAGATCGCCGTTGCGGATCTCCATGGGGGAGTCGTCGTTGACGATCTGCTGCCGGCCCATGGCGAGACGCAGCCGCGCCTCGACCTCGGCCGGACCGGCGGTGTCCAGCAGGACATCGTCGATTCCCCAGTCGGCGGTGACGGCCGCGAGACCGCCCTCCGTCACGACGAGGATCAGCGGACAGCCGGGTCCCGTGGAGCGCAACAGCTGGCAAAGGCTGCGCACTTGAGGGAGATCACGGCGTCCGTCGATGAGAATGACGTCGGCACCCGGGGTGTCGACGAGAGCGGGGCCTTCCGCCGGAGCCACTCGCACGTTGTGCAGGAGCAGGCCGAGAGCGGGAAGCACCTCCGTCGACGGCTGAAGGGCATTGGTCAGGAGCAGAAGAGAACTCATCGCGCCCCACCTGCCTGGGTCGTCTTACGGCCTTGCACGTTTCGCTCGCCCATAACGTCGGTTCCTCCTCGGTCCCTGCGAGGACGTTTGCGGCACTGCTCGGTACTCGCGTCTCCCGCGCCCCTGGGAGCCGCTATGCGTTCGTGGCCTTCGTACACCTGCGGTTTCCCGCTTCGTATACAACGGTTAAGAAAGCACAAAAGGACCCGGGGGCTACTCTGCCCGAGTCCTCTGGCCGTCAGAATAGCCCACATGAGCTCAGGTTCGGCAGGTCAAGTCACGGGATCTCCCCATCGTCCATCCCTTGAGACGACCCGGCGCACCCCTTTGCGGAGGTTTCTGCGTACGGTCGACGACGTCACGATCGATGCGGCGTACGACCCTGGAACGCGGCCATCCGGTGACTTGGCGATCGTCGTCGCGCACGGTTTCACGGGCGATCTGGACCGCCCGCACGTGCGCCGTGCGGCGGACGCCCTGGCCCGGAATGCGGCGGTCGTCACTTTCTCCTTCCGTGGTCACGGCAGATCCGGCGGCCGGTCCACCGTCGGCGACCGCGAGGTCCACGATCTGGCGGCCGTGGTCGCCTGGGCGCGGGAGCTGGGGCACGAGCGGGTGGTGACCGTCGGCTTCTCGATGGGCGGTTCCGTGGTGCTGCGGCACGCGGCGCTGTACGGGGCGGCGGGGCAGGAGCACGGGGGGCGTACGGAAGCGCGTACGGACGCGGTGGTTTCGGTGAGCGCACCGGCCCGCTGGTACTACCGGGGGACGGCCCCTATGCGGCGCGTGCACTGGCTGGTAACCCAGCCGATGGGCCGCGCCGTCACCCGCTGCTACCTGCACACCCGGATCCACGGCCGCGGCTGGGACCCGGTCCCCGCCTCCCCGGTCGAATCGGTCCCCCTGATCGCGCCGACACCGCTGCTGATCGTCCACGGCGACATCGACGGCTACTTCCCCGTGGACCACCCGCGGATGCTGGCCGAAGCCGCCGACGGGCACGCCGAACTGTGGCTCGAGCGGGGAATGGGTCACGCCGAGCATGCGGCCGACGACGAGCTGCTGGCCCGCATCGGGGAATGGGCAGCCACCCACGCGGGCTAGCCTGACCGTGTTCACAGCGACCACTGAATTGACGACCGACCACTGATTCACGACCGACCACTGATTCGCGACTGACTGAGGAACGAGATGGCAAAGGGCACGGTGCGGTACTGGGCCGCCGCCAAGTCCGCGGCCGGCGTCGCCGAGGAGCCGTACGAGGCCGAGACCCTCGCCGAGGCGCTCGACGCGGCCCGCGAGCGACACCCCGACGAACTCCCCCGCGTCCTGCGGCGATGCTCGTTCCTCATCGACGGTGACCCCGTGGGGACCCGCGGGCATGAGACGGTACGGCTGGCCGAGGGCGGCACGGTCGAGGTGCTCCCGCCGTTCGCAGGAGGGTGACCGAGACGATGAGCAACCAGCCGTATGAGCCCCCGTACGAGCCTTCGTACGACTCCCCGTACGAGGGATACGACCCGTATCAGCAGCCCCAGCAACCCCAGCAGCCCGCGCCGCAGCCCGAGTGGCAGCAGCACACGCAGCAGTGGGAGGGGCAGACCTGGGAGACGCAGGCGCACGTTCCGGTGACCGCGGCGGACACGGCGTATCTGCCTCCGCAGGGGTACGGAACCGTAGGGCAACCTCTGCCGCCCGAGACGCCGGGGTACGGGTGGACGCCTGCTCCCGAGCCCTCTGCTCATGAGGCGCCCGGTGCCGCGGCCGGGGGGTGGGAGAGGGAGCCCGGCGCTGCGGGTTCCGTTGTGCCCACCCGTTCCGCCCCGAGCGGAACGCATGCCCACAGCGGAAGCGGCGGCCCTGACTACGGCCCCCCGACCATCACCGGCAACCCCCGCGTCACCGACGCCCAGCGCGCCCGTGCCGAGGGCCGGTCGCCGATCATCGAACCCGGGATCCAGCCCGCCGCGCTCACCGCGCTGCTCGGGCTGCTGCTCTCCGGTACGGCGGCGGTCGGGCAGTACGCCCTCGTCGTACCCCTCGTACTGCTGCAGGCCGTCACCGCGGCCGGATGGTTCCGGCTGAACGGGATGTGGCCGGCCCGGCAGGGCATCGCGCTGGCGTTCGCGGGCGCGCTGACGGCGGACGTGGCGCTGCTCGCCGCGGGCCGGGAGAACGCGCCCGCCGCGATCCTCGGCACCCTGGGCGTGTGGGTCCTGCTCACCCTGGTGCTTCAGCTGCGCAGTCAAGCCGACGCGGACACCCGTATGTCCGGTCTGATGGCGACCGTCGCCTCGGCGGCCCTGGCGATCGTCGCGACCGGGTACCTGGCCGCCGAGCCGGACGCCGTGACGGTGGGCGCCGCCGCGGTCGCCGTGGCGGTCCTCGCCCGCGCGCTGCCGCTGCCCACGGCGGCCTCCGTCGTGGTGGCGCTGCTGGCCGCCACGGGCGCCGGAATCGCGGTCGGCGGGATCACGGACATCGGCACGCAGGGCGCCTTCATCGGCCTCGGCGCGGGCGTCTGCGCACTGATCGGCCACCGTGTCGCCAGCTACGACTACCCGTCCCGCTTCGTCCACTTCACCGCGGGCGTCGCCCTTCCGCTGGCCGTCGCGGCCCCGGCCGTCTACCTGCTGGGGCGCGCCTTCGGCTGAGCCTCCAGGCACCGGCTGATCGTCACAGGTGATCGACAACTGTCCCGAAGAGCCCCCGATTCGGGGGTTCTTCGGGTTTAGGCTCGCGCTGGACGGCCACTCAGGCCGTTGAGACCTGGCCGAGACGGGGAACCCCGAGCATGCGCGCACTGCGAATATTCCTGATCGTCGCTGTCATCCTGGGCGGCCTGTTCGTCATCGCGGACCGGGTGGCGGTCGGTTTCGCGGAGGACGAGGCGGCGGACCGGATCAGGACCACCGAGGGCCTGGCCAGCACCCCCGACGTGTCCATCGAGGGCTTCCCCTTCCTCACCCAGGTCGTCGGCGGCGAGTTCGACGACGTGAAGATCGGCATCAAGGACTACGAGGCGTCGACGACCGGCACGGGCGACGCCGTCAGCTCCATCCGCATCGACGACCTCAACGCCGAGATGCACGGCGTGGTCTTCAGCGGCGACTACAGCTCCGCCACCGCCAGCACCGCCACCGGCACCGCGACCATCTCGTACGCCGAGCTGCTGAAGGCCGCCCAGTCCGGGCCCACGGATGTCACGACCGGCGTCACCGCCGAGGTCGTCGGCCTCTCCGACGGCGGCAACGGCAAGATCAAGGTCTCCGTCGAGGCGACCGTCCTCGGCACCAAGCTGCCCCAGCCGGTCTCCGTGCTCAGCTCGGTCAGCGTCGAAGGCGACACGGTGAAGGTGCACGCCGACTCGCTGCCGAATCTGGGCGTCGACCTCGCCGAGGACACGGTCCGCACGGTCACCGACTTCGAGCAGAAGATCGACGAACTGCCCGGCGGCATCCAGCTCGACAAGGTCGTGGCGGCCAAGGACGGCGTCGACATCTCGGTGAAGGGTTCGGACATCAGGCTGGTCGGGTAGGAGGGTCCCCGGACCTCCCCGGGGTGGATTGTTCGTCCGAAGAGCGAGACGTTCCCGTCCGTCCAGCAGATGTGATGGCGGATACAACACGGGCACGGGCGCCCGAAAACCGTACGGACACGGCCCGGTCGATCCACTCATCCCACATTGCGGACGATCGCGTCTCAGCATCCGACACGCCGGTGACATGCCCGCCTGTCCGTCCCTACGATCGGACACATGAAGCGTCAGGCGGATCTCACGAAGCGGCGGGCAGTAGACCTGTGCCGCGTCGCCGCCATGCTCTGTCGCACCTTCTGAGCGGAAGCTTCGTTACTTCCGCGAGCCGGGCCCTTCGACCTCCTGCGTCGGGGCCACCCCTGCGCCGCACAGCCGCCAACGGCATGACCGCGCACCCCTCTCCACACGCACCGCCCCGCCGCAACTGCCCCGGAGGAGAACAAGCATGAGCCGCAGCGACGTCCTGGTAGACGCCGACTGGGTCCAGGACCACCTGGAAGACCCCAGCGTGGCCATCGTCGAGGTCGACGAGGACACGTCCGCCTACGAGAAGAACCACATCAAGAACGCGATCCGGATCGACTGGACCAAGGACCTCCAGGACCCGGTACGCCGTGACTTCATCGACCAGGAGGGCTTCGAGAAGCTCCTGTCGGCGAAGGGCATCGGCAACGACACCCTCGTCGTGCTCTACGGCGGCAACAACAACTGGTTCGCCTCGTACGCCTACTGGTACTTCAAGCTGTACGGCCACGAGAACGTGAAGCTTCTCGACGGCGGCCGCAAGAAGTGGGAGCTCGACTCCCGCGACCTGGTCGTCGAGGTGCCCGAGCGCGCCGCGACCGACTACAAGGCCAAGGCCCAGAACACCGCGATCCGCGCCTTCCGCGACGACGTCGTGGCGGCCATCGGCTCGCAGAACCTGGTCGACGTGCGGTCGCCCGACGAGTTCAGCGGCAAGCTGCTCGCGCCGGCCCACCTCCCGCAGGAGCAGTCGCAGCGTCCGGGTCACGTCCCGTCCGCGCGCAACATCCCGTGGTCGAAGAACGCCAACGACGACGGCACCTTCAAGTCGGACGACGAGCTCAAGGAGCTCTACGCCGAGGAGCAGGTCGACCTCGCCAAGGACACGATCGCGTACTGCCGTATCGGTGAGCGTTCCGCGCTCACCTGGTTCGTGCTGCACGAGCTGCTCGGTGTGGAGAACGTCAAGAACTACGACGGCTCCTGGACCGAGTACGGCTCCCTGGTCGGCGTCCCGATCGAGCTCGGCGCCAACAAGTAACCCTCGAAGTCAAGGCCTGAAGGACGGAAACGAAACATGTGTGGAGCGAAGGCCGGCGGCCCCGACGCCTCGACGATCAAGCCCGGTGAGACCACGATCCAGGGCCAGGTGACCCGCGACGGCGAGCCCGTCACCGGTTACGTACGCCTCCTGGACTCGACCGGTGAGTTCACCGCGGAGGTCCCCACCTCCGCGACGGGCCAGTTCCGCTTCTACGCGGCGGAGGGCACCTGGACCGTACGGGCCCTGGTCCCCGGAGGCACCGCGGACCGCACGGTCGTCGCCCAGACGGGCGGCCTCGCCGAGGTCGCCATCGCCGTCTGACGGCACCGAAAAACACACTGAAGGGCCGCACCCCAGGGCTGGACGCCCGGGGTGCGGCCCTTTGGCGTGCGCGGGCCTACGCTGGATACATGTACGCACGACGGCGTCACGTGTACTTCGCCATGATGGGGACGTGCATCGGGTTGTTCGTCCTGGCCTGGGCGGTCGTACGGATCTGGTCGATTCCCGTGGCCGTGGGGATGTGTGTGGTGGCGATGGTGATCCCGCCGCTGGCCGCTATGGCGGCCAACCGGCGGGGACCCGACGACCGCTGGTGGGACGACCCCTCGGGTGATCCCAAGTCCGACGACTGGTGGGACGAGCTGGACGGGAAGAAGCGGCGCCAGTAGGAAGGGACCCATGTCGCCCGTGAGGCTGTCCACCGTCGCGTTCGAGGCCCCCGACGCGCATGCGCTCGCCGGGTTCTACATGCGGCTCCTCGGCTACGTGGTCCGCGCGGAGGAGCCCGACTGGATGCTGATCGGCCCGCCCCAGGGCGGTACCGCGCTCGCGTTCGAGACCTCGCGCGGCTACGTCCCGCCGGTCTGGCCCGCGGGCCCCGGCGACCAGCGCATGATGCTCCACCTCGACATCGAGGTGGACGACCTGGCGGCGGAGACGGCCCGCGCCCTCGCCGAGGGCGCGAGGCTCGCCGACTACCAGCCGCAGGAGGACGTACGGGTCCTTCTCGACCCGGCGGGGCATCCGTTCTGCCTCTGGGTGCAGACGCCTCAGGAGTCCTAGCCGCCTCAGCCGCTTCCGAGGCTTCGGCCGCCTCAGTAGACGAGCGCCTGCGTCTCCTCCGCCATCGCTTCCTGTACGAACACCTGGGCGCCCGCGATGCGTACGCCCTCCAGGACGTCCTTCTCGGTGATCTCGCGCCGGGCCGCGCACTGCGTGCACAGGGTGATGCGGCCTGCCGCCAGGATCGAGTCGATCAGATCGGGCAGCGGCGCCGCGTGCGGCAGCTCGAACTCGGCGGCGCGGCCCGGCAGCGCGAACCACGCGGACTCCCCGGTCAGCCACAGGGACACCTCGACACCGCTGGCCACGGCCACCGCCGCGACCGTGAATGCCTGCGAGCAGCGCTCGGGCGCATCGGCCCCAGCCGTCACCTTGATCACGAGCTTCTTCGCCATGCCCGAATCGTAGTCGCGCGGTAGTCCGAACCGTGATCAGCTCCCGTGCAACCCAAGGCGCCGGCCATGAGTCTCCTGTGCGCGCGGATACGGAATCCGTGCTTCGCGTTCGTGGGGGGACGTTGTGGAAGTACCCGAAGTGCCCGAACTACCCGAAGAGCCTGGGATATCCGAAGAACCTGGGATATCCGCGGTGCCCGAGGTTGTGCCCGCTCCCGCGCGGCGCCGGCGACGGGGTCGTACGACCCTGTTGATCGCCGCGGCCGCGGTGCTCGGGCTCGGCGCCGGTACCTGCGCCGGTTTCCTGATCCAGGCCGACCGCGAGCCCACCAAGCTGCCGTCGCTCTCGCAGCCGGTGCTGACGCAGGCCAAGGGCGAGGGACCCGAGCCCCTGTCGGCCGCGCAGGACCGCCAGGTGAAGACCGACGGCGACCTGCGCAAGCTGCTGCTCGCGAAGCCGAAGGGGGCGAAGGAAGCCGACTGGCTCACCGGTGACGGCTGGATGGACATCGCCGAGTACGCGGACATGTTCGAGAAGCCGGACGGCGCCTTCGAGGAGCTGGCCGGCGAGGAGTTCCGGCGCGTCGCCGAGACCGGCTGGAGCGTGGGCAGCACGTACACCGTCGACATCCGGCTCGTTCAGTACCGCCAGGAGGAGTACCTCGCCGCCGCCGAGGCCGCCGACGACGGCCACTACTGGGCGCAGGACGAGGAAGGCACCGACAGCTGGGCCATTCCCGGCACACGTGACGGCATGGCGTACGTCCACACCAAGGCCGATACAGAGCCCGGCTACCTGCCGTTGTACGGGGCCGAGGCGCACGCCTACCGCGGTGACATCGCCGTGGAGATCTGGGTCTACGACACCAAGCCGATCTCCAAGGCGAAGATCATGGATTTGGCCGAGCGGCAGGTGGGACGGCTGTGAGCGAGCAGATCGAGCAACCTGTGAACCCGGGGCCTGCGGGTGAGTTCGGCCCTGTGGAGCCCGCACCGGAGCCCGTACCGGAGGTACTGGACTCCGCTCCTGAGTCACCGGAACCCGCGCCCGGCAAGAAGCCCGTGCGCTGGGGCCGTATCGCCGCCGTCGCCGGTTCCGTGGTGCTGCTCGGTGCCGTCGTCGCGGGCGCCGGGTACACGGTCGTGACCGTCGGCGACGCCGACCGGGACGCGGGCGCGCCCACCTGGACCTTCCCGAAGGCCGCGAAGGACGACGCCAAGACGGCGAAGGCGGCCTCCGGACTGGCCGCGATGCTCGTGCCGTACGACACCGACGGCTGGACCCGGGGTCCGGACATCGCCGAGTACGGCTCCGACGCCTCGCTCAGCGGGGCCCAGGCCGCCGCCCTGCGCAAGAAGGCGCTGAGCGACCTGCCCCGTTCCGAGCGGCGGCAGCTGGAGAAGGAGATCGACAAGCAGCGCACCAAGGGCATGGCGATGCGCAGCTACGCCGATGGCGTCTCCACCGTGAGCATCGTGCTGGCGCAGATGGAGGACAAGAAGGCGGTCCGGGGCATGTCGACGTTCCAGAACGAGTTCTTCGACGCTCTCGGCACCTCCCGCAAGGGTCCGAAGATCGAGGGCTACAAGAACGCCGAGTGCTTCCTGCCGGACACGGACTCCGACGAGAAGCTCGACATGATGGTCTGCTCCGCCTACCAGGGTGACGTGCTGGTCAGCGCCACCGCGTACGGGGTCAAGCCACTGGACACCAAGGGAGTCGCCGCGCTGCTGCGCGAGCAGCTCGACCGCATCGCGGAGCCGGGGGAGGCGGTATGACGACCGAGCAGAGTGAACAGGCAGGGCAGGGCGAGCAGGCCGAGCCGCCGGTGCCGGTGCCGGTTGAGGATCAGGTGCCGGTTGCGGATCAGCCTCCGGCGGAGGAGTCGGCTGAGGCTCCGGCAGAGACGCCGACTGTGGCTCCTCCCCTGCCACCCATGCCCGAAGCGCCGCCCGCCGTGGTCTTCGAGCCCGTCCCGCCCGTCAAGAAGGACCGCCGGGTCCTCCGTGCCGTCCTGCGCTGGACCGCCGCCGTCGTGGTCTTCGCGGCGGTCGGTACGTCGGCGGCGTACGGCATCACGCGGATGGAGCGCACCGACGTACCGGGTCTGGCGACCGAGCCGGACGGGCGCTGGGAGTACCCGACGATCAGCAAGCCGCCGCTGCCCTCCGGCAGCCCGGGTCCGTTCGCCGAGGAGAACACGGCCGGCGCCCACTACGCCGACCTGCGGAAGCTCCTGCTCCCCGCCCCGAAGGGCGCGAAGGCCGACGCGGCGCTGCGCGGCGAGGACGGCTGGCTGGCGACGAAGACCTTCCTGACGGAGTACTCCACGAAGTACGAGCGGGACTCCGTCGGGCAGCTGCTGACCGACTACGGGCTGCGGCACATCGCGGCGCGCGGCTGGACCACGCCGGACGGCACGCACACGCGGATCTACCTGCTGCAGTTCGGCACCGCGGCCGTGGCCGACGAGCTGGTCTCCAACGAGCTCATGAGCTTCAACTCCCCGGTGTACGCGGCGCGCGGTACCGAATTGGTCAGCGCGGACGCAGGTCTCGCGGAGGTCGCCCAGGTCCCCGACGTCACGCGCTACGCGTACGCGGAGACCAAGCCCTACGGCCCCGAACAGGTCCGTCAGGCGTACCTCTCGGCGGCGGACACCATCGCCGTGGTCCTGCAGTCCCGCAAGGGCACCGCGAAGGCCGTGCCGTTCCAGCAGACGGTGGTACTGCAGAGTCAGCTGCTCGGCTGAGCCCGGACCTGAGAGAGAAGGCCGGGCCCCAGCCGTCTAAGCTGGGGCCCGGCCCTTTACCGCCTTCACCGTGTCACCCGAGGAGCACCCCGTGCTTGAGGCATTCTTCGAAGCCCTGCTGGCCCTTGTCTGTGTCGGCGTTCTCGCCTTCGCCGGGCTGACCGTGAAGAAGCTGTACCAGGGCCAGCGCTGACCCCCACGAAGAAAAGCTGCTCATGATCGAGATCCCGTCCGACCTGCACAAGGACCTGCTCCCCATTGCCTTCCTGCTCGGCAACTGGGCAGGCGCGGGTGTCCACGACTTCCCCGGCTCCGAGAAGTGCAACTTCGGGCAGGAGGTCACCTTCACCCATGACGGGCGAGACTTCCTGGAGTACCACTCGCACACCTGGGTCCTCGACGCCGACGGGAACAAGGTCAGGCCCCTGGAGTCCGAGTCCGGCTTCTGGCGGATCGACGCCAACCGCAAGGTCGAGGTCGTCATGACCCGCGACGACGGTGTCGTGGAGATCTGGTACGGCGACCTGGCCGCCAAGCAGCCGCAGATCGACCTGGTCACGGACGCCGTGGCGCGCACCGCCGCGTCGGGCCCGTACACCGGTGGCAAGCGGCTCTACGGGTACGTGAAGAGCGACCTCATGTGGGTCGGCGAGAAGCAGACCCCCGAGGTCGAGCTGCGCCCCTACATGTCCGCGCACCTGAAGAAGGTCGTCACCCCGGAGGACGTCGAGCGCTGGGCCAAGGCCCTCCCGGACGACATGCCGGACGACGGCATCGCGTTCTTCAAGTAAGAGATCTTCCCGGGACCGGCTTCGGGCGCTCTTAAGCAGCACACAGACGAACTTCACGCTGTTCTGATCGGGGTCGGCAACTCTGCTGGAGTGACCGGCCCCACAGCTGTTTCCCGCAGTACCCACGGCGCTCCCGGCGCCCCCAGCGCCAAGGTGCTCGTCGTCGACGACGAGCACGCCGTCCGCGAGCTGCTCGCGGAAACGTTCCGCCTGGCCGGCTTCGACGTCACCGCCGTCGCCAGCGGGGTCGCCGCGCTGAACACCGCGTATGCCGAGCCCCCCGACCTCGTCGTCCTCGACATCCGCCTCCCGGACTTCGACAGCCTGGAGGTCGCCCGCATCCTGCGCGACGACGGCCACGACGTCCCGGTGGTCTTCCTCCCCAAGCCCTTCGTCCTCGAGAACATCGTCACGCGCGTACGGCAGATCCTGACCGCCTAGCAGCGGCCTACACTGGGCGGCGTGGTAAGCACCGACTGGAAGAGCGATCTGCGGCAGCGCGGTTACCGGCTGACCCCGCAGCGGCAGCTTGTGCTCGAAGCGGTGGACACGCTGGAGCACGCCACCCCGGACGACATTCTGGTCGAAGTGCGCAAAACGGCGTCGGGCGTGAACATCTCGACGGTCTACCGGACGCTGGAGCTCCTCGAAGAGCTCGGCCTGGTCAGCCACGCGCACCTCGGGCACGGCGCCCCGACGTACCACCTGGCCGACCGGCACCACCACATCCACCTGGTGTGCCGGGAGTGCAAGAACGTCATCGAGGCCGACACCTCGGTCGCCGCCGAGTTCACCGCGAAGCTCCGCGCGACGTTCGGCTTCGAGACCGACATGAAGCACTTCGCGATCTTCGGCCTCTGCAAGGACTGCTCGCTCAAGAATTCAAATACCAAGTCGTAGGCTAGGCATATGAAGAGCCCTCTGCTGTCCCTGCCCGGCGCCGTCTCAGCCGAGGGCGTGGACGAAGGCGTCGCCGCCCACTACGGAGAACTGTTCCGCGAACAGCGTGCCCTCGCTGACGGCACCGGCTTCGTGGACCTCTCGCACCGCGGCGTCGTCACCGTCACCGGGGACGACCGGCTGACCTGGCTGCACCTGCTGCTCACCCAGCATGTGACTGACCTCCCGGTGGGCCTGGCCACCGAAGCTCTGATCCTCACCGCGCACGGCCACATCGAGCACGCGCTGTACCTCGTCGACGACGGCACCACGACCTGGGCCCATGTGGAGCCCGGCAGCCAGGAAGCGCTGATCGCGTACCTGGAGTCGATGAAGTTCTTCTACCGGGTCGAAGTCGCCGACCGGACGGACGAGTTCGCGGTGGTGCACCTGCCGGCCGGCTCCATCGCCGAGGTCCCGGAGGGTGTCGTCGTACGCGAGACGCCGTACGGACGTGATCTCTTCCTCCCGCGTACGGAGCTGGAGTCGTACGCCGCCAAGAGCGGTCCGGCGGCCGGACTGCTCGCGTACGAGGCCCTGCGTGTCGAGAGCCACCGGCCGCGCATCGGCTTCGAGACCGACCACCGCACCATCCCGCACGAGCTGGGCTGGATCGACAGCGCGGTCCATCTGCAGAAGGGCTGCTACCGGGGTCAGGAGACCGTCGCCCGCGTACAGAACCTGGGCAAGCCCCCGCGCCGGCTCGTCTTCCTCCACCTCGACGGCAGCGAGGTCCATCTCCCGCCGCACGGCACCGAGTTGCGCCGCGCGGACGAGGGCCCCGACGGCCGGAAGATCGGCATCATCACCACCTCCGTACGCCACCACGAGCTGGGCCCGATCGCCCTGGCGGTCATCAAGCGGAACGTGCCGCTGGACGCGCCGCTCCTCGCGGACACGACCGCGGCGGCGCAAGAAGTCGTGGTCGAGCCCTAGCGGCTAGATCTCGACGAGGACCGTGAACGGGCCGTCGTTCGTCAGTGAGACGCGCATCTTCGCGCCGAAGCGGCCCGTCGCCACCGTCGCGCCCAGGGAACGGAGTTGGGCGACGACCTCGTCGACCAGGGGCTCCGCGATGTCGCCGGGGGCGGCCGCGTTCCAGGTGGGGCGGCGGCCCTTGCGGGCGTCGCCGTACAGGGTGAACTGGCTGATGACCAGCAGCGGAGCGTCGATGTCCGAGCAGGAGCGCTCCTCGCTCAGCATGCGAACCGACCAGAGTTTGCGGGCGAGTTGGGCCGCCTTCTCCTTGGTGTCCTCGTGGGTGACCCCGACGAGGACGCACAGCCCCTCGCCGCTGATCTCGCCGACCGTCTCGCCTTCGACGACGACGCTCGCGCCGTCCACTCTCTGCACCACCGCACGCATGCGGACCATCATGCCGTGCGCGCGGACGGGCACCCGGTGCGGGCCCTTCGTGTGATTTCTCAGGTTCGCCAAACCCCCATCTGGGGCCGATCGGGGGCACTCGGTCACATAGCGACCACTCGGGGTGGCACCATGCGGGGTGTTGCGGTGCATTCATGGGCGCATCCATGGCGCATTCATGGGATGGACCGCGCCGGTCGAGGGGACGGTAGAGGCACATGAGCACACCGAGTAGTGGGCAGCCGCCCGGGGTCGTGTCACTGACCCGTACGAGCCCGCGGGCGGGACGGACAGGGCGGACGGCGGGGATGCCGGCCCGGCCGCCGGTCCAGCGCATCGACAGCCCTCTGTCCCCCGAAGACCCGCTGCACGACCTGGCCCTGCTGCGGCTGCCCGAGCTGCGCGTGCTGCGCCGGGATGCCCAGCGGGACGAGGCCGACCTCAGCTATGTGCGGCGGCTGCTCCAGGGGCGCATCGACATCCTGCGGGCCGAGCTGGCGCGCCGCGGGGGAGTGCGGGCGCCCGGTGCGGGGCAGCCGCGGGTCGTCGGTTCGGGGGAGCTGTCGGTCATCGAGCGGCTCTCGGAGATCCTCACGGACGCGCCCGCCCGGCACCGTTCCTCGGCCCGCCATGTGACGGTGGGCACACCGCACGGCGAGGAGTACCGGCGGCTGGCCTCGGACATGCTCTCCGAGGTGGAACTGTCGGACCTCGACGCCCGTACGGACGAAGAGCTCGGCGCGGGAATGGGACGGCTCGTACGGTACGAGCAGCAGGTCTCCCGGCGGCGCCAGCAGCTCCAGCGCACGGCGGACGACTGCAGCGCCGAGATCGCCCGCAGGTACCGTGAGGGCGAAGCGCAAGTCGATGACCTGCTCATGTGACGGACCTGTTCGCGTGGCGGACGTGTTCGTACGACGGACCTGTTCGTGTGACGTGGCGCCCCGGTGATCCCGGGGCTGTCCCGGTACGGCTGCCGGGGCGGGTCTCCGTCACGGAAGGCCACCGCCGATGTCCGCCGCCCGCCCTGAAGTCCCTGTGCCGTCTGCCATACCCCTTGCACCTCCTGTCCTCGCCGAGGTCGTACGTTCCGGTTTCGTCGAGGGCCGCCACCGGGGCAGCCTGGTGCTGCTGGCCGCGGACGGGTCGGTCGAGCTGGCGCTCGGCGATCCGGCGGTGCCGGTGTTCCCGCGTTCGTCGAACAAGCCCATGCAGGCGGCGGGGATACTGCGCGCCGGGCTCGACCTCGCCGGAGAGCGCCTCGCCCTCGCCGCCGCCAGCCACTCCGGAGAGATCTTCCACCGCGACCTCGTACGGAAGATGCTGGGCGAGCACGGGCTGACCGCCGCGCAGCTCCAGTGCCCGCCGGACCTCCCGCTGGACCGGGTGGAGGCGGAGACCTACCTCGCCGCCGGCGCCGTACGCGACCGGGTCACCATGAACTGCTCGGGCAAGCACACCGCGATGCTGGCGGTGTGCGCGCAGCGGGGCTGGCCGCTCGACTCCTACCTGGACCCCGGGCACCCGCTCCAGCAGCAGATCCACTCCGTGGTCGAGGAGTCGGCCCGGGAGTCCGTAGCCGCGGTGGGTACGGACGGGTGCGGGGCGCCGCTTCTCGCGATCACCCTGACGGGCCTGGCCCGCGCCTTCCGCTCCTTCGTCCTCGCACCCCCCGGCTCCGCCGAACGCCGCGTCGCCGACGCCATGCGCGCCCACCCCGAGTACGTCGCCGGCACCCGCCGTCCCGACACCTGGCTGATGCGCGAGGTGCCGGGCGCCCTCTCCAAGATGGGCGCGGAGGCGGTCCAGGCGGTCGCCCTGCCGGACGGGCGGGCGCTCGCGTTCAAGGTCGAGGACGGTGGGGGACGGGCGCTGGGACCGGTGCTGGCGAGGGCGTTGGGGTTGCTGGGGGTGGACGCACCGGTGGTGGCGCGGATCGGGCGGGAGCCGTTGACGGGTGGGGGGAGGGAGGTGGGGGAGGTGCGGGCGGCGTTCTGAGGTTCTAGCCCGTCCGGCGTTTGAGGACGAGCGCGCAGCGCGACAGGGGGGTCTGGGGGCGCAGCCCCCAGGAACGGGACGGGCAGGGGCGGAGGGGGCGAGAAAAATCCCCGCGACACCCCACCGTCGTACACCTAGCGTGTTCCCATGACCCACCGCGACGCCATCGACGTACGAGCGATCACCGAAGCCGAGACACCGGACTGGATCCGCGCCCTGAACACCGGCTTCCTGCGCTCCCCCGCGGTGACGGAGACCGAGATCGCGGATCGGAGCTCGTACATCATCCCGGAGCGAACCCTCGCCGCGTTCGACGCAGGCCTCCCCCACTCTCGGCTTCGCTCGAGCGGGGGGACCCCCATCGTCGCGACCTTCAGATCGTTCCCGCAGGAGCTCACCACGGTGGGCGGAACCCCCGTCCCGGCGGACGCGATCACGAACGTCACCGTCACCGCCACACACCGCCGCCGAGGCCTCCTCACCCGCATGATGGCGACGGACCTCGCGGCGGCCAAGGAACGCGGCGACGTGGTGGCGACGCTCATCGCCGCCGAGTACCCGATCTACGGCCGGTACGGCTTCGGCCCCGCCACCACCGCCGCCGCGTGGACCATCGAGGTACCCAGGACAGGCCTCGACCCCCGCTGGTCGGGCCCGGCCGACGGCGCCCGTATCGACCTCGTCGACGGCGAGGACGTCCGCAAGATCGGCCCCGAACTGCACGAACGGCTCAGGCGCACCCAGCCGGGCGCGGTCAGCCGCGACGAGCGCTGGTGGCAGACCAACACCGGCGTGCTGATCCTGGACCGCGCACCGTGGACGGAGCCGTTCTACGCCGTGTACCGCTCGGCGGCCGGCGAGGTCGAGGGCCTCGTCTCGTACGAGTCGGACGACAAGTGGCACGACAAGCAGCCGCACGACACGGCGGACGTGAACTGGCTGATCGCGGTGACGCCGGCGGCGGAGCGCGCCCTGTGGCAGTACCTCTGCTCGATCGACTGGATCACCAAGGTCAAGACGGGCTGGCGGTCCCCCGACGACCTGCTGCCGCACTTCCTGCCCGACCCGCGCGCGGCCAGGATCTCCACGCAGGCGGACTGGCTGTGGGTGCGGATCCTGGATGTCGTACAGGCTCTGGAGGCACGTACGTACGGCGGTACGGGGACGCTGGTGCTGGAGGTGACCGACCGGGACGGGCTGTCCGCCGGGCGGTACCGGCTGGACGCCGGGCCGGACGGGGCGGCCTGCGCGCCGACCACGCAGGACGCCGAACTCACGCTGGACGTGGGCGAGTTGGCGCGGCTGTGGCTCGGGGACGAGTCGGCGGTACGGCTCGCTGCGCTGGGGCGGGTCCGGGAAGAACGAGCGGGCGCCGCCTCCGTGGCCGACGCCCTGCTGCGCACGTCCAGGCGACCGTGGTGCCCGGACATCTTCTGAACGAATGCGGCTGGTGCTCCTTCCGTGCCGGTGAGTGCCGGTGAGTGCCGTTGATCCGTAGCTGTAGCTATTCAGTTGTGGTTGTGGGTGGTGCTGACTGACCGGGCTCCCGGCTCCCCTCCAGGGGGGAGCCCGGTCAGCCGGACCGTCCGGGCGGTGGCGCCCGTTCAGCCGGACTGGGCGAGCAGCATCACGAGGATCACAGCTCCGATGCCGCTGATCATGTTGTTCTTGGCCTTGATGCCGACGGTCAGCGCGACGAACGCGATGATGCCCATCGGCCCGTACTTCCACTGGATGAGCTGTTCGAATCCGATGGCGAGGGCGGCGACGATGATGGCGATGAGCGGCATGACGGTCCCTCCTTGGGGACGGGGCGAGCGGACCCCCGCTGGGATCCGTCCACCTGGTCGACAGTTGCGACCCTGGCGGCCAACCCCCGGGAAGTTTGACCATGTTGCTCAAGTTGGTGACCAACTCAATGGTAGTTATCTCCGCGTTGGGTCGACTCATAACCACCTATCAGGTAACTGCCCAAAGATGGCGGGAAGTTGTAGGGTTTGGTCGTGGACCAGGAACTCGCCGCCGTCAACGGGCGGAACAGGTCGCCACGGCCACTGACGTCGCACCGCGAGGTGGCCGACGAGCTGCGCAGCCGGATCAGGTCCGGTCAGCTGCGGGCCGGACAGCGCATGCCCACGCAGGCCAAGCTGGCGGACGAGTTCGGCGTCGAGCGCGGGGCCGTACGGCAGGCGCTGCGCATCCTGCAGTCGGAGCGTCTGCTCGTCAATGTGTCCAAGGGGAGCCCGGCGACCGTGGCGAACGACCTGGGAAGGGCCCTGACCGGTCCCGAAGCTCCACCGCAGCCCACCACGGTGGCGCTCGGCGCGCGGATAACGGAGGCCTTCTCGGCCTCTCATGTGGAGATCGACGCGCTGTGCCTGACGTCGATCTCACTCACCCTCGCCATGAGCGAACCGCTGCGTCAGATCCACGCCGAGCGAATAAAACCAGCCAGGATCGATGTCCGCGTGATGCTCCCCAGCGGTGACATCCCGCTTGCCTTCCCGGCTCCGGTGGAGGCGACGGCCGAGGGCCAGCCCCCCGACGGCCGGCTCCAGCGCAACTGGCTGGCCAACCGCAACGCCCAGGGGCAGGTGCTGCGCCACAACCTGCTCGCGCTGCGCGCCACGCACGGCATCGAGGTCAACGTCACCTTCCGCGCGCTTCCCTTCACGCCGCCCGTGAAGCTGTACCTGCTCAACGGGTCCGAGGCGCTCTTCGCGTACTACACCCTCACCAAGCGCGAGGAGGAGATCGATCACGTGCACCTGGAGATGTACGACGTCCAGGGCACCCAGTCCATGCTCTTCCCCTTCGTACAGGGGGCCGGGCTGCGGGACACGACCTTCGTCGAGCAGTCCCACCTGTGGTTCAACGCACTGTGGGAGACCATCAGTTCCGAGCTGGTGCTCACGAACTGAGGTCTCCCGGGTGGGAGTGGGTCCGGTTGGGATCCACGCGGGTCAGAGGGCGGGTCCCGCGACCATCAGGGCGAGCACGACCGCCCCGATGGAGTAGCAGGTGGGGCTCTTCGCCTTGATCCCGATGGTGAGCAGCAGCAGTCCGACGATGCCCGACGGGCCGTAGTGCCATTGGACGAGCTGCTCGAAGCCGACGACGAAGACGGCGGAGAGGAGGGCGATGACGGGCATGGTGGTTCCTCCTGCTTCTGAGGGAGACGGGCCGGTTGGGAGGAGGGGAGGCAAAACTTCCGCCAACTTGACCAAGTTGGCAACCAACTATGCTTAAGTTGTCCCCACTTGGCTGGTACTCATAAACAACTTTCAAACAACTCCCCATAGATGGATGGGAGTTGTAGCGTTTGGTCGTGACCCAGGAGAACGTGGCAGTGAACGGCAGCAGAAACTTCTCGTCCCAGGACATCGCCGACGCCCTGCGGGACCGCATCCGCGCCGGTGACCTCAAGGCGGGCGACCGCCTGCCCACCCAGGCGGAGCTGGCGGAGGAGTTCGGCGTCGAGCGCGGCACCGTCCGCCAGGCCCTCAGCTCCCTCCAGAGCGACGGGCTCCTCAGCAACACCGGCAGGGGCAGCCCGCCGCGGATCGCCGAGGTGCCGGCCGTCCGCGACGAACCCCAGACGACGATGGTGGGCCTGGCGCCGCGCCTCGCCGAGGCGTTCGCGGCCCCGCACGTCCGCATAGACGCGGCATGCCTCACCGCGGAGACCCTGATGCTGGCCCTCGGTGAACCGGTGCGCCTGATCCACGAGGGCACCATCCTCCCGAAGTCGATCGACGTCCGGATCCTGCTGCCCTCCAGGGACATCACCCTGGCGTTCCCGGTCCCGGTGGAGGGCCGCACCGACGACGACCCGGTCCACAAGCGCTGGCTCGCCCAGCGCAACGCCCAGGGCCACGTCCTGCGCCACAACCTCCAGACCCTGCGCCACTCGCACAAGATCGACGTCCGCGTGACCTTCCGCGCCCTGCCGTTCACCCCACCGGTGAAGCTGTACCTCCTCAACGAGTCGGAAGCGCTGATGGGGTACTACATGATCACCAGACGCGAGGAGACGGTGGACACCGGCGGAGTACTCGACATGTACGACGCCCTCGGCTCCACCTCGCTGCTCTTCTCCTTCGAGAAGCAGGCCGGCCATCGCGATGCCTCGTTCGTGGAGGAATCCCAGAAGTGGTTCGATGCCCTCTGGGAAACCATCACCACTGACCTGACACTCTCCTAGTGACTCCTGATACGACGCAGCCCGATACGACACAGTCCGAACCGGTGACAGCAGAGACAGAGAAACTGCGGGAAGTGATCAAACGCGCCCGCGTCGTGCTCTTCGACTTCGACGGGCCGATCTGCCGGCTGTTCGCGGGGCATTCCGCGGAGGATGTGGCGAAGGATCTGGTGGAGTGGCTGGAAGCGCAGGGGCTACGAGGGCTGTTGACCGAAGAGGAACGTGGCCATCCCGACCCGCACGTCGTGCTTCGCGTGGTCAACCGGAGGCATCCGAGCAGCGACCTGGTGGTCGAACTCGAGGAGTTGCTCACCCAGCATGAGCTCAAGGCGGTGCCGTCCGCCTGGCCCACCCCGTTCGCCGATCCGCTGATACGGACTTGGACCGCCGTCGGCGTCCGCCTCGCGGTGGCCACCAACAATTCCCCCCGCGTGGTGGCCCGTTACCTCGAGGGCCGCGGCCTCACCGAGTGCTTCGCCCCCAACGTCTACGGCCGCACCCGAAACCTGGACCACCTCAAGCCCCACCCGCACTGCCTCAACCGGGCGCTGAACGCCCTGGGTGCCGCCCCTTCGGCCGCCCTCATGATCGGCGACACTCCGTCGGACTTCCTCGCCGCCCGGGAAGCGGGGGTTCCGTTCCTGGGCTACGCGCGTAACGCCACCAAGGAGAAGGAGTTGAGGAAGGCTGGCGCGGAGGTGATCGTCGGCTCCCTCGAGCCAGTACTCCAGGTGCTGCGCGGCGAACTCTGAGTTCTGGACGCGCTATCGCTCACTGAAGTGACGGCCAAGATCTGACGAAACGGTTCTGACACGCTACGACACGTCGAGGGGGTAGCGTGCCTCCACCTTCCGCCGACTGGTCTCAGAGAGAAACGGGGCGATGTCACCCGAAGCGCCCGAAATCCCGCCGCGTGTCGCAGCCGCGAGTGCTGCCCTCGACGCGGTCGAGGGTCCCCTCAGCGGATACCACCACGAGACGTATGTGTTTCCACTGCCGGCCGAGGCGGGGACGGGCTTCCAGGGGCGGTGGAAGTGCCGCGAGCCGCGCGCGAACCTGCTCTGGTTCGACCGGCGTTGCTTCGAGTCGGAGGAACGCCTGCTGTACGACCTGCAATGGCGTATCGACGTCGTCCCCGAGGTCGCCCGGGTGGGCGGCGTGGACCTGCAGCGGTTCATCGAGGGCTCGACGCTGGGCGAGTTGCATCCGTCCGGTGGGGCCGTTCCGGACGCGCTCTTCGAACAGATCCTTGGCCTGTTCGGGCAGTTGGTGACCGTCACCGCGTCCACTCTGCTCGTGGAGCGGAGGTGTGAGCGGCAGGATCGCGCGGAGGAAGGTGACAGCGCGGGATTCCTCGAGAGGCTCATCTGTTTCACTCAAGAGCGGGTGTACGAAGAGAATCTGATCGCGTACGAAGGCCTGTTCGCCGATCTAGGTCTCGACACCGATGCCTTTCGGCAGCTCAGGAAGAGGGTGGCCGGACTTCGGGACCGGCCGTTCAGTCTCCTCCACGCGGATCTGCACCGCGAGAACTTCATCGTTGACCAGGACGGCAAACTCTGGGCCATCGACTGGGAGTTGGCGATGTTCGGCGACCCGCTCTACGACCTGGCCACTCATCTGTACCTGATGCGGTATCCGCAGGCGCAGGAACGGCTGATGATCCAGCGGTGGTGCGGGATTGTCGAGGAGATCCGGCCGGGCAGTTCACAGGGTTGGTGTGAAGACCTGCCACGGCTGCTGGACTTCAAGAAGGCGCAGTCGGTGTTCACCGATGTCATCCGGGAGTCGCAATCCCTGGACGCCCAGGGGAAGTTCGAACGCCGACGGCTCCGCCGGGCGGCCTGGAAGCTGCAGGGGGTGCTGACGGCCGCCGCAGAGCCGTTGGGCCTGGAGTCCGCTCCCGGTCTGCTGGAGACCGAGGCCGCGTTGACGCGCTGGCGAAGCGACCACGCACTTACCTGAGCCGGTGTTCCGGACGCTCGGAGACCGGATCCGAGCATCCGTCCGAAGACGGGACCATGCTCTCCGTTGTCGGTTGACGGGTCCCGCCCCGTAGCCGCGGGGAGCGTCGTCGGTTGCGGAGCCAAAGCCTCAGAGCCTCGAACGCCCACTGCATCACCAGTGTCATGGCGACCGCGACAGCGTTCCACAGCAGTTGAAAGAGCATGGACCCCCACCCTTCTTGCCACTTTCAGTGAAGCGATCAACTGGCCGACCAATTGGACTGGTTGCCTTGAATTGGGTCTGCCCGTGTGCGTAGATCCCTTAACTGACGGCCGCGTTGGGCCGGTCACCTGACTGAAATTGGTTTGCTCGTCGTCCGGAAGCGGTACGGTCCAGCTGTGAGCGGAGAGGGAGTCGCGGACGGTGGCGGCAGGGAGTTCGAGAGGGTCTCGGACGTATTGCGGGAGCGCATGGCTTTGGGCGTCTATCCGTTGGGAACCCTGCTGCCCCCTCAGCGCTTTCTGGCCGACGAACTCGGGGTCTCCCGGGACACCGTGCAGCGCGTCCTGAGGGCACTGCGCAATGAGAAGTGGATCGAGACCCGTCAGGGCAGTGGATCCAGGGTGATCAAGTCGCAGCGAATCCACTCCTCGGGGACGCGGAACGTGCGCCCCGCGCAAGCCGTGACCCTGCGGTCATTCATCAACGAGGCCTTCGAAGCGCCCAAAGTGACCTTGGACGTCTACACGCTGACATCGGAGTCCCTGGACGCGCACGTTCGTATGCAGGCGGAACGCATACGCGACCGGGAGATCTCCCCCGAGCGGATTGCGCTGCGCATGCTACTGCCGTCCAGTGAGCTGAGGCTGCCTTACCCGAGTACCAAGGGCGCTCCTGACGACCTGCGTCTTCAGGACCGACTGCACGGAATCACCCAGCGGCATTCGGCCTCGCTGAAAAGCGCCCTGCGGGACCTGCGGGCCGACGGGCTGGTCCCCTTCGTCGATGTCGAGATCCGCCATGTGCCGTTGGCGCCGACATTCAAGCTCTACCTGCTCAACGGTAGCGAGGCACTGCACGGTCCGTACGAAGTGATCGAGCGGACCATCGAGCTGGACGACGGGGAAGAGGTACTGGCGCTGGACGTCCTAGGGCTCGGGGCGACGCTGACGCACTACGAGAAGACCGACGACCCGGACTCCACGGGAAGCGTCTTCGTCAGCAGCATGCAGTCCTGGTTCGACTCGATCTGGGGCGCACTCGCGAAGTGAGGGAACCGACCGACGGTTGCCCATCCCAGGCGTCTCGTACACCTCGGTTACCTCATTGAGACCAACCGCTTCCGGTCTCCGCTCGTGAGTGATCTACGACCCGGCTAGGGTGTGCTCACCTTTCACTTCCAGGAGTGGCCAGTGGGCGCGTCTCCTGCGCCCGGGCCTGTGCCCAGGGAGCAACGTATTGCCAACGATGCCTACGACACGTTCGTACGGCTGGCAAAACAGCACGGACTGATGAGCCGCGGCCATCACAACCGGAACTACGTTCTGCCGCTCACCGAGGCCATGGCGCGCCATGTGAGCTGCGATCCGGGCACCTCGGTGATCGTGCGGACGCGCAGAGCGGAAGCGCTGCCGGTGGTCATCAGGACGTGGCGCGAACCGGACATTCTCCGGGCCGTCGAAGGCACTCTGCCGCACGTACCACGCTGCGTCGCAAGCCGTGCCGGCACGGCTGTGCACAGCTATGTGGAGGGCCTCCCGCTCTCCGCGATCTGCCCCAACGGCAAGCCTGTGGACGGTGTACTGGTCAAGGCGATGGTGGGTCTGCTGGCGCAGATGTCACGGGTGCGCAGGGAGGCGTTACCGCCGCTCCCGGACGGGTGGCCGCGCAGCAACAAGGACAGCCAAGGGTTCCTGCGTACGCTGGCGCATCTCACCGACCGGCAGATCCGTCGGCCCAATTGGAGTGAATTCGGCGGACTGTTCGCCGCTCTGGGTATCCCAGAGGACGCCTTGGTCCGGCTGGCGGACCGGGTGCCCGTAATGGCACGCCGTCCGCACAGCCTGCTCCATACGGATCTGCACCGCGACAACGTGATCGTCACTTACCGTGGCGAACCGCCCTTGATCTGCGTCGACTGGGAACTCGCGACCTACGGCGACCCGCTGCACGACCTGGCCACCCACCTCGTCCGCATGCGCTACCCGGAGTCCCAGTGGGACGAGGTCGTCGATGCCTGGGCCGACGCCGTTCAGACGGCGAGGCCGGCGGCGGCTGCCGGCCTCGCCAGAGATCTCCGACACTACGTAGCCTTTGAACGGGCGCAGTCCGTGTATCCGGATGTGATGCGTGCGGCGAAGTCGCTGGAGGCGTCGCTCGACCAGAAATGCCTGGCGATGGCGACGCAGGCGGTGCGTCGTGCCCTGGCGGCGGCGGCCCAGCCGCTGGGCCTCGTCAACGTGCCCGACGAGGCCGAGATCGAGCGGGTCCTGCGCCGATGGCAGATGTCCCGGAGGGAATGGCACGACGACCACCGGGCCGTCACCGCCATCGGCTGGCAGCCCGACGGAAGGCTGCGGGAGCCTTCCGACTTCCCTCACACCGCGGTGCTCGACGCGTTGCGGGCGGAGGGCGCGGCGCCGGCCGCTCAGGTGTTCAAGGGCACGGCGCATCTCAACACGGTGGTGCTTGTGCCGGGTGTCGGTTTCCCCGTCATGGTGCGCCGCAAGGTGGCTGCCGTCAGCCGTCGCGAACCCACATTTCTCAGCGAGCACGCGGTCCTGCGGGCCATCGAGCGGTCAGGAGCCGACGTTGCGGCACCTCGGGTGCTGGCGCTGGGCACCAGCCATGCGAAGGACCCTTTCGCGATCCACACATATGTCGGACCGTCCGACAGCGACCAGCCCCCCAGCCACCCCGTGCACGGCCTGCTGCCGCATGAGGCGGACGGACTGGTCGACCAGCTCCGGGCGCTGACCGTCGTGGACTACCGGCCGCTGGACCCCACCGCGAACGACGTTCACTTCTTCGACTGGCTGAGTGAGCTGCTCGTCCACTTGGTGGACGAGCTTCCCAAGGAGACGCAACAACTGGCCGGTGTCCTGGGGCTGCCCAACGCACGCCGCCTGTGGGAGATGCTGGCCCGTCACCGGGTGACGCCGCGCCAGTCGACCCTGCTGCACGGCGACCTGAACCCCTGGAACCTGGTGCGAGGGGACCACAAGCTCGCCCTCACGATCATCGACTGGGAGATGGCGATGGTCGGGGACCCCCTGTACGACCTGGTCAGGCACATGCATCTCACCCCGACACGGCCCGAGATCCGCGCCCGCATGCTCCAGCGCTGGAGCAGCACGCTGCCCGCCACCCACACCAAGGACTGGGAGCGGGACTGGCACCTCTACCGGTGGATCGAGAACGTCCGCTCCGCCTATGTGGACCTGGACCGCCTGGTGACAGGCGCAAGCCTCGACGCTCCCAACGTGAGCCGCGCGGTGGATTCGTACGGGATGACCCTGCGGATGGTGAAGGGAGCGCTCGGGCTGCCTACGCGTTTGCTGTCGAACCCGTATCTTGCCCGCGCGTTGCCGGATGGGGACCATGGCACAACTAGTCAGGCCGGGTTGCCCGTGGGCATGTGAGGTGCCGCGTCGGACCGCTGGGCCTCGGGGGAGAGGGGCCGGCCATGTCCGGTGCGCGGCGAGGTCCGGCGGAAAGCGGTGGTGAACGTCTGAGGCGGTATCAGGCGCGGTTCGAGCCTTTGGTGACGCGTGTTCTGCTCATCGGGATCTTTGTCACCGGGCTGACCGCGCAGTTCGTCAAACCGGTCGGAGACGCCCTTCAGGACAAGGCGTTCCTCGGTGGCGCACTGCTCAGCCTGGTCGGCTATGTGCTGTACGACTCGGTGAAGGAACTGGCCACATCGCTCCGGCTGCCACCGCGTGTCCAGGTCGAGTCGAGGGATCTGGGCAGTTTCGTGAGCGAGGCGTTCCGTGCCCGAGAGGTGGAGATCCGGTTTCTCGGTTACACCGGGGAGACGCTCTACAACGAGCTTTATCACCGGCTGGAGGGCCTTCTCGACGATCCCGGACCGACAAGACACGTCTCAGTGAGGGTACTGATTCCGGACTTCGGGCAGCCGATGACCGTTCCCTCACGCGTGGGGCCGGACGGTGAGCCGGTGGACGATCCCGATTTCCGCAGGCGCCTGGAGCTGAAGTGTCAGGAGTACGAGCAGACGCTGTCGGCGATCGCGGAGCGGCTCACCGTCGTGGGGCGGGTGAGCGCGGAGTGTGAGTACCGCCTCTATCCCGGCATACCGCGGGACAAGATCTGCATCTTCAACCGGGAGCAGGTGCTGCACGGTCTCTACAACGTGATCGCCCGGACGGTGCAGCGCAGTTCGGAGCCCGAGTTCTACGACCCCAAGGGCTACCGCACCGACCTCAGCGTGTGGTCCCGGGCCGGTGGCGACGACTCCAAAGCCGTCGTCGCCACCTGGAACAAGCATCTCGACGACCTGTGGAGTCTGGCGGCGGTACCGCACTGGCGGCGAGTGACACCCCCGTGACGGAGGCCGAAGCTCGCCCCCTCACACCCCCAACACCACCTTCCCCACCACCCCCCGCCCCTCCACAGCCGCATGCGCCTCCCCCGCCCGCTCCAGCGGAAACACCTCACCGATCACCGGCCGCAGCCGCCCCGCCGCGGCCTCCGTGAGGGCGGTGGACGTGAAGCGGTGCAGGTCGGCGGGGGTGAACTGGACGTCTGCGATGCCGAAGAGGGTGATGCCGCGGCGGGTGGCTGCCGCCGGGTCGATGGGGGAGAAGCCGCCCGACGGGGCGCCGTGGGCCGAGAAGCGGCCGCCCTCGGCGGTCAACGGGAAGGCGGTGGCGCCGAGTTGGCCGCCGACGCCGTCCAGGACGACATCGGCGGCCGGGGTGGAGCCGCCGAGGGCGTGCCGGGCGGCCGAGGGCCAGTCGGGGTCGGTGGCGTCGATGGCCGCGTCCGCGCCCAGCTCGCGTACCAGGGCGAGTTTCGCCGCGCCGCGGGCCAATCCCACCACGCGTGCCCCGCGCGCGTGGGCCAGCTGGATCAGCAGTGTGCCCATGCCTCCGGAGGCGCCGAGGACGAGGACACGGTCGGCGGGGCCGACGCCGGTCAGTTCGAGGAGGCCCGTGGCGGTGAGGCCGTCGTGGACCAGGGCCGCGGCCGGGAGGAGATCCAGGGAGTCCGGTACGACGGAGAGGGCCGAGGTCGCGGCTACGGCCCGTTCCGCGTAGCTGCCGGTCACGAAGGCGGTGACCCGCCGGCCCAGCCACTCGTCGGCGACGTCCGCGCCGAGGGCGGTGACGACACCCGAAACGCCGCCCCCGGGGACGTACGGCGGCGTCACCGGGAAGAATTCCCGGCCCCAGCCGCTTCTGATCTGGGTCTCTACGAAGATCGTGTCCGCGTAGGCGACATCGATCAACACCTCGCCGGGTCCTGGAACCGGGTCCGGGATCTCCACCGGAAGGAGAACCTCGGGCCCGCCGAACGCCTTCACCTGTGCCGCACGCATGGGTCACCTCATCGCAAGCAGAAGGGCTGTCGCCGCGCAGTCTTCGGCCTCAAGCCCGGTTGAGGTCAAGGGCCGGCCGGCGTCGTGCGTAGGCTCGGGGCATGGGTGAGATCGGGCTCCGGGAGCGCAAGAAGCAGCGGATGTACCAGGCCGTGTCCGACATCGCGATCGGGCTCTTTCTGGAGAAGGGGTTCGACGTCGTGTCCGTCGCCGAGGTGGCGGCCGCCGCGGAGATCTCCAAGCCGACCCTCTTCCGGTACTTCCCGGCGAAGGAGGATCTGGTCCTGCACCGCTTCGCCGATCATGAGACGGAGGCTGCGCGGGTCGTCGCCGGCCGGGCGGAGGGGCAGTCGGCCGCGGACGCTCTGTTGGAGCATTTCCTGGACGGCCTGCGCCGCGACGACCCCGTCACCGGGCTCAACGATCACCCGAACGTCCTCGCCTTCCACCGGCTGCTCTACGGGACGCCGTCGCTGGCGGCACGGATGTCCGCGTACGTCGAGCGCTCCGAGGCCGCGCTCGCCGAGGCCCTGGGCGGCGACCTCGACGCCCGGCTCGCCGCCGGTCAGATCATCGCCGTACAGCGCATCCTCGCCCTGGAGAACTGGCGGCGGATCGCGGAGGGGGAGCTGGTGGCGGAGGTGCGGCGGGATGCCGTGGCGGCGGCCCGGCGCGCGTTCGCGCGGCTGGAGGCGGGGATGCAGGCGGGGGCGAACGGCACCCCACCCAGCTAGCATTACCTAGTAAAAAATGTTACTCGGTTACGTTATTCCGCTACCCTGGATGGAATGACGTCACGCCACCCTGCCCTCGCTCACTCCCTCATCCGCGAACGTGCCTACCACGACACCTGTCGCGCGGCCCTCGACGCCATGGTCGCCGGTGCCGACGAACACGTCGTCACCGGCGAGGACGTCTCCGCCTCCGGTGCCGACGCCGAAGTGCTCGGCTATGTGCTGCGCAGCAAGGCCAAGGAGATGCGCGAGTTGCCCGAAGGGCCGCTGTTCTTCGGCAAGCTGGACTTCGAGAGCGCGCGCGAGGCGGCCGGCGAGCATGCCGGGCAGAGCTATCACCTCGGGCGGCTGCGGATCACCGAGCACCCCGCCGCCCCGCCCCTCGTCGTCGACTGGCGTGCCCCCGTCTCACGCGCCTTCTACCAGGCGAGTTCCCGCGCGCCGCAGGGCGTCGCCGTCCGGCGGCGGTTCGGCTGGGCGCCGGGGAGCCTCGGGGACTCCGCGGACCTCACGGGCCTGGAGGACGAGCACCTCGCGCAGGCCCGCCCTCAGCAGCCGAGCCGCATCCTCGCGGGTGAGATCGAGCGCCCGCGTGTCGGCCCGATGCGCGACATCGCCGCGACCATCCAGCCCGAACAGGACGAACTCGTACGAGGCGATCTCGCGTCCTCGGTCTGTGTGCAGGGCGCCCCGGGCACCGGCAAGACGGCCGTCGGACTGCACCGGGCCGCGTACCTCCTCTACACCTACCCGCAGCGCATCCGCCGCGGCGGCCTGCTGATCCTCGGTCCCAACCGCACTTTCCTGTCGTACATCTCCGAGGTGCTGCCCGCGCTCGGCGAGACCGGCGTACGGCAGTCGACCGTGGAGGACGAGATCGCCCGCCATCCCGTCTCGGGGCAGGACGACGAGCGCGCCGCCGTCGTCAAGCACGACGCCCGGATGGCGCAGGTGCTGCGTCGGGCCCTGTACGGAAAGGTCGGGGGGCCCGTCGACTCCCTTGCCGTGCCGGACGGTTCGTACCACTGGCGTGTTCCGGCCGAGGTGCTCCGCAGCATCGTGGACGGCGTACGAGCCGAGGAACCTCCGTACGCCGTCGGGCGTGAGCGGGTGCGGACGCGGGTCGTGGGGTGGCTGCGGGAGCGGGCGGAACGGCGCGCCGGGCCGCGTAGCAACGCCTGGGTGCGGAAGATCTCGCGGGCCAAGTCCGTCAGCGCGTACGTCGACGCGGTGTGGCCCAGGGTGCTGCCCGAGGAGCTTCTCGCCGAACTCCTCACCGATGCCGATGTGTTGGAGGCAGCGGTCGGCGAACTCCTGGACCCGGACGAGCGGAAGGCGATCGAGTGGGTGAAGCCGCCGCGTTCGTACAAGTCGGCGCGCTGGTCGGCCGCCGATCTCGTCCTCCTCGACGAGATCGCCGGGCTCATCGAACACCCCGAGGGATATGGCCACTTGGTGATCGACGAGGCACAGGACCTGTCGCCGATGGAGTGCCGGGCGATCGCGCGACGGGCGGCGTTCGGGTCGCTGACCGTGCTCGGCGATCTCGCGCAGGGCACGACTCCGTGGGCGGCGCGGGAGTGGGACGAACTGCTCGCGCACCTGGGCAAGCCGGATGCCCCGGTCGTACCCCTGACGATCGGCTTCCGGGTCCCGGAGGCCGTCGTCGGACTCGCCAACCGGCTCCTTGCACGGCTCGACGTGGGAGTACCTCCGGCTCAATCACTGCGGCAGGACGGCGAGTTGAGGGTCCGGCAGGTGTCCGACGTGTGCGCCGCGACGGTCGACGCGGTGCGCGGAGCGCTCACGCACGAGGGCTCGATCGGCGTCATCGCCGCCGATGCCGATCTCGTACGCGTACGGGAGGCGCTCCGCGCCGCGGGTGTCGAGACCGCCGGACCCGATGAACTGGGCGCCCGGGTAACGGTGTTGCCCGCCACGCTCGCCAAGGGACTCGAGTACGACCATGTCGTCGCCGTCGAACCCGCGGCCGTCGCGGAGGCGGAGTCGCGGGGGCCGCACCGCCTGTACGTGGTGCTCACGCGGGCGGTTTCGCGGCTGGACGTGGTGCACGCGCGGCCCCTGCCGTGGTGACAGATCACGGCTGACGACGGTGGCGGACTACCAGGGAAGCGGCTGCCCGTCGCGGAAGAAGCCGCCGGTGGGGCCGTTGTCGGGAAGGGTGGCCGCCCATACGACGCTCGCGGCGCCCTCCGTGACCGGGCGCCCGCCCGGGCCGCCCATGTCGGTGGCGACCCAGCCGGGGCAGACGGAGTTCACCAGGATGCGGTCGGCGCGCAGCTCGGCGGCGAGCATGCGGGTGAGGGCGTTGAGGGCCGCTTTGGAGGCGGAGTACGCGGGGGTGCCGCCGCCCATGCCGGTGAGGGACGCGGCCTCGCTGGAGACGTTCACGATGCGCGGGTGCGGGCTCGCGCGGAGGAGGGGGAGCAGCGCCTGGATCAGCCGCCAGGGACCGTACAGATTGGTCTCGGCCGCCTCGCGTACGACGTCCAGGTCGGCGGTGGCCGCGTGCTGCCAGGTGTCGTACGTGATCGCCGCATTGTTGACGAGTACGTCGAGGGCTTCCAGGTCCCGTGCCGCTTCGGCGATGTCCGCCTCGGACGTGATGTCCAGGCGCAGCGGGCGCGCGTTCGGGCCCATGGACCGGGCCGCCTCGGCGGCGGCTTCCGCCGAACGGGCGGTCACCAGCACGGTGTGCCCCGCGGCGGCCAGCTGCCGGGCGACCTCGCGGCCGATACCGCGGTTCGCGCCGGTGACGAGCGCGATCACTCCGGCGCTCCCACGGCGGTCAGGAGGGGGATCAACTGCTCTTCCTCGTAGGTCAGATGGGCTTCGAGTTCGGCTGTGAGGTGTTCCACCCGGGAGAGTACGCGGCCGGGTTCCGGCTGCCCGCCAGCGATGACCCCGCGCAGTTGTTCGAGAAGTTCGGCGATCCGCTCGTGCTCCTTGGCCAGGCGGTCCAGGGTCGGGGCGAGTTCGGGATGGCGGTCGGCGAGGAACGGGAAGAGGCCGAGGCCCTCGCCGGTGTGGTGGTTGTGCATGCCCTGGCAGAGGGTGAGGCAGTTGACGCGGAGCTGGGCGCCCAGGGCGGTGCCCGTCTTCCCGAACTCCTCGCGGATCAGGGCGAGTTCGCGCCGGAAGGCGTCGTGGGCGACCTGAAGGTGCTCGGCGATGGAGCCCGCGTTCATGCTCGGCGGGCCGTCCTGGGGGACCTGGCGCAGAGCCACGACGGGGATGACGCGGTCCGTCTTCGCCTGGTACTCGGCCCATCCCGGGTCGGCCTCCACCGCCCGGGCGAAGACGCGGTCGCGTTCCGCGCGTTCGAGTACGACGGCCTCCGCCTCGTAGGTGAAGAGGCCGTCCTCCACGGTCGCCCGGGGGTTCGCGAGGAGGTTCCGGAACCAGTCAGGGTGCTGGGGCGCGCCACCGGCCGAGGCGATGACGAGGACCTGCTCGCCGCCGTCGGGGTAGTAGCCGACGGGGGTCGTGTGCGGGGTTCCGGTGCGCGCGCCGGTGGTCGTCAGGAGGAGCAGACGTGCTCCCTCGAAATAGCCGCCGACCCGTCCGTGGTTGGCGCGGAATTCCTCGATGACTTGCTGGTTGAAGGGGTTGGGCATTCGCTGCTTTCTTTTGTTTTCGGGCAGGGGGAAACCCGGAGGGTGGGAATGGGTGCGTAAAGGCACGCCGGCGCGCGGAATTCCGAAGGGGAGGAAGTTCTGTGCGCAGGGGGTGACCCAGGCAGAAGTCGTACGCAGAGGACGTACGCACGTACGTGGAGGACGTACGTAGAGGTCGCACGCAGGAGTCGTACGTGAAGTCTCACGAGGAGACGTCGTACGAGGAGACGTCGTACGAAGATAATTCGCACGAGGAGAAGTCGTGCGAAGAAACGGCGGGCGGGGCTCTACCCCGCCCCGGCCTCACTCGGAGGCCGGGTGCCCAACTCGTGCGCGGCGCAAGGCCGACCCGGCAGTCATGGAGGTAAAGGTAATGCCCGTACGGGCGTTGATGCAATGCCCAATTTCGGGCCCGGCCGATTTCGGGCGTCGAGTGTGGCGATTTCAAGTCGGGTGGGCGCGGGGCCCGTGCCGCGAGCCCGCCGCGGCGGCTGTGAAAATCGCTGGCAGGTTGTCGGAACACGGTGATAGAGAGTCGGCGTGACAACGACACCTGAGTTCGCCGTCCTGCTGCGACTGATCGACGAACGGTCGACCGCCTTCCGCGCCGCGGTCGCCTCCGCGCCCAGCCTCGACGTGCAGGTGCCGACCTGCCCGGAGTGGACGCTGTTCGATCTGGTGCAGCACATCGGCGAGGGGCGTCGCGCCTGGGCCGCCACCGTCGCCGCGGGGCCTGCTCCGGCCAAGTCCGCAGCGGAGGGCGCTCCGGCTGCGCCTCGGGAGCGCGAGGCACTGCTGGCCTGGTTGGCGGAGTCCATGGAGCAGCTGCTGGACGCATTGCGGGAGGCCGGCCCGGATCGCGGTTGCTGGACGTGGTGGGGTGCGTCCCAGTCGCCGCAGACCTGTGGGGCCGTCGCCCGGCACCAGCTCCAGCAGATCGCGGTGCACACCTACGACGCCCAGGTCACTGTGGGTGCCCCGGAGCCGCTGCCGGATGAGGTGGCACTCGACGGTGTCGAGGAGTTCCTGTCCACCTGCGTCGCAACGACGAGTGCCTGGCCGCACAAGCCCACTGCCTTCGACTTCCACGCCACCGAGGGCCACTCCTGGCGCCTCACGGTCGACGGCGACGGCGCGCGCTCCACCCGTATCTCCGCGCCCGGCACGACGCCTGTCGCCGCTGCCGACGAGGGCCCGAACGCGCCTGGCGTCTCCGTCCGCGGCACGGCCAGTGAGCTGGTCCTCTTCGTGTACGGCCGTATCCCGGCGGACTCCCTGAAGGTCGACGGCGACCTCGGTCTCTTCGACCTGCTTCAGGCCTGGGAGCCGGAGGAGTAGAGCGCCGGGTTCGGGGCCGCGGCCGACGCACGCTGGCGATCCACTGGGCGCTCGTGTGGATGTCGTCGAGGAGGGAGGTCATCACGCGCTCACCTGATCTCCGCGCTGCCGCAGACGAAGGTGGTGTCCCGTAGGAGTTCCGGCGTGATGCGCGCGCCCGTCAGATGCTCGGCGAGGGCGAACGCTGCTTCCGTGGACAGGTGTTCTGCGGTGTCGGAGGTCTCGTCCGAGAACTGGAAGCCGCTGTGGTGCATGGCGTCCAGGAGTTCGTCAGGGGTTGTTCCCCATCGGTGGTCGGGGAACCCGGGCTCGAATGTCAGGCGCTTCGTTGAGTCCTCGGCCCAGAGGAAGGAATCGACGCCGTTGATGTTGACGAAGTGCGAGACCCAGCGTGTTCCCGCGGATGCGGGCAGGGCCTTCTCTTCGGTGACGCCGAGATAGCCGTTGGGCTCGATCAGCAGGGTCCAGTCGCCGACGGTGGTCATGGCGATGAACTGCCGAGCGTTGTCCGAACGGCCGAGGAGGTCGAAGGCCGCGTCCACTATCGCCGCCGTCCCGGTCTGGGAGGGCTCGGTCTGACCTCCGAGGCGGGCAAGTAGGTCTGAAGGTGGCAGGTTGTGCACCAGGGTGAAGCAATACGCTTCCGCGAGGTCAGGGAAGCGCTCTTCGAACCACACGTAGTCGGCAGCAGTCGCAGTCATGGCCGAGATCCTCGCTCATGCCTCTGACATCGGCGGAGCCAATCCGCCAAAGCTGTCGGCGGAGCGGCGTGGTCGGCGCCGGCAGGCGCGGGGTCGAGCGTTTCCGGGTCGAAGCCGGCGTCGGTCAGGACAGCGGCGGCCACTCCTCGGCCGACCCGGGAAAGACCGATCAGCAGGTCCTCGCAGTCGATGCGGTCGGATCCGTGCTGTTCGGACCGTGCCTCCGCGATGTCGATGGCCTTGCGGGAGTAGGGAGTCCAGGCGATCCGTTCGGCTGCTTGGGATGCCCCCATGCTCAGGTGGGTTCCGACAGACTGGTGGACCGTTTCCGGTGAGACGCCGGCGGTCTGCAGGAGCCGGGTGGCGCTGTTGTCCTCTGCGGTCAGCCCCCACAACAGGTGCTCGGTGCCGATGTAGTTGTTGCGATGGTGCACTGCCGCCTGCTTGACGTGGACCATCGCCTGGCGGAGTTCGTCGGTCATCGCCTCGGGGCTGTAGCGCTTGTGAGGGGCGTGGAAGCGCTGCTGGACCGCCTGTCGGGTGACACCCAGGGCGGTGCCGATGTCTGTCCATGGGTTGCCGTGCATCCGGCAGTGCTCGACGTAATCCTCGACCAGGTCGTCTGCCAGTGCCTGCAGTTGGCCTGCGAGTCGGGTGCTCTGGGGAAGGTCCAGGAAGGCTTCGATCTGTTCGGCCGTGGCGGCGATGGTTTTGCCGAGCCGGGTGAGATGTCAACTCACTCGCCCGGAGATCTCCGAGACTGCCCGGACATCACAGGGGCAGGGCACGGGGTCCGTGTCGTCCTGTCCCAGATAAGTGTGGGCGGGGCGATGTCCTGACCTGCGGTGCCTGGAGGTTGTTCGGGACGAATTGACGGCTGGCGTCCCACTCAACCGTAGGCAGTTGCTCTTCTGGCATCAGGTGGTTTCGTTGCCCAGTGGGTAGCCGATCTCGGCAATGTCCTTTGTCAGGGCGTCCATCGCGACCTCAGGGTTCAAAGCGGCAACCACGTCGCTCGTCAGGGGATGCAGTGCAAACACGTGCTGAATGGCTGCGAGCGACACCGGGATTTCGTAGTAGTCCTCGGCGAAGCGCTGGAACGCTTCCGGAGACCGGTCGGCCAGCAACCGGAACAAGTGTTCGGAGCCATCCGGATCGCCGGCACCGTCGTCAGGGAACTCGATCGTCCCCACATTCCAAGCTCCATCGCCCACCTCCCGCCATGCGCAGGCGGTCACGACGGGCATCCCGTCCTCGTCGGCGAACGCGGGCTCCTCGACGCAGGAGCGGAAGACTTCCGGGACGTTGTCCAGCACGCCCGGCCACGGCCCGTCGTTGGCATAGGGGCTCATGTGTGACTCGTGTGCGAAGCCACGGATGTAGGCACCGACGGCCGAGAAGACGATGGAAAACTCGTCGCCCGATCCGTCGCGCATCGAGGCCACCTTTTTCCCGGCGGACCAGTGCGCGTCGAAGGAGTAGTGCCGATCGGCCCATTCCGGGCTGAGTATCGCTTCCAGCATCGCCATCGAGCGGCAGTGATCGCGAAGCGCGGAAATCTCGGGCAGTTGCCGAGCAACATCGTGAATGGTCACGTCTGCATCCAACATCAGGGGTCTGACAGCCATGGCGGCGCGGAGTATCGGGCGACTCGGCGCACGAAGGTGCCGATACGTCGGTCAGGACCTCGTTCTGGGAGAGCACGGACCGCAAGCCATCGAGCTGCTCAACGAGCGGGAGTCGACCGAGCATCCGTACGCCCTATCACGAACAGCCGCCCTCACAAGGCGCGTTGGCAGCAAGCGGGCGTCCCAACCCGCGAGGCGGGCAAGGTCAGGACCGCGCGGTCCGGAACGCGAGATACCGGTTGAAGGCTTCGTGGCTGTCGGAGGTGAAGCGCCACTCCAGCAGGGCCGACCGCAGCTCCGGCTCGGTCAGCCAGCCATGCCAGGCGACCTCATCAGGATCGGCGGCCACCGTGTCCGGCACCACGGCTTCGTGCACGCCGAGCCAGTGAGGGCTCAAACCGCTGCGGTTGAGGAACGTGAACAGCAAGCGCGGCAGCACGCGGATGCCCAGCTCTTCGGCCAGCTCCCGCGCGGCGGCCTGTTCATAGGACTCACCGACATCCACGGCGCCACCGACCACGACCTCGTAATGCCCGGGGAAGCGCGACAGCTGCTCCGACCGCCGGTGAACGAGGATCCGCCCACGCTCATCACGACACACCGTCACGGCGACCCGGTGCAGCCAACCCTCCCGGATGGCCTGCCGGCGGCTGACCACCACCCCCAGCACACGATCTTGATCGTCGACACGCTCCACCAGCTCGTCCACGACGCACACCCTGGCAGAGCCCACTGACAACGCCGCTTCTCGGAGCCCCGAGGCTGACCCAGGCGAACCTGCACCAGGAGGCCGGACGCGGATGACGACAGTTGTCGTGCAAATACGACACCTATCGTGCTCAGGCTCAGTCACCGCGGCCGGCGTGGCGTAGCGCACTTTTGCAAGCGGCTGCTTGCAATTGTTAGCAGGGGTGCGGCAGGGTAGAGGCATGGCATCGCTCAACGTCGGCAATCTCGGTGAGTATCTGCGTGAACAGCGGCGCAATGCGCAGCTGTCGCTCAGGCAGCTCGCCGATGCCGCCGGGGTGTCCAATCCGTATCTGAGCCAGATCGAGCGCGGGCTGCGCAAGCCGAGCGCGGAGGTGTTGCAGCAGGTCGCCAAGGCACTGCGGATCTCCGCCGAGACGCTGTACGTGCGAGCCGGCATCCTCGACGCCGAGCGGGACCGGGACGAGGTGGAGACGCGCGCCGTCATCCTCGCCGATCCCACGCTGAACGAGCGGCAGAAGCAGGTGCTGCTCCAGATCTACGAGTCCTTCCGCAAGGAGAACGGGTTCGAGATCACCCAGGTGGACGAGGGCGATCAGGGTGTCGACGCCGATGTGCGGCACGCTGACGTACGGCACGACGACGTACATCTGGATCAGGACATATCGGATGCGGAACACCCGGGACCGGGGAGCGCAGCGGACACCGCCGTCCGCGGCCCGCGCACGACCGACGGCAGTGATGCCGGTCCGCAGCAGACCGCCAGTTGACGAGATCCACAGCAACACCAGTTCGGTCGACGAGAACCACACGCAACACCGGTTGACGCGAACGACACGCACCGCCAGCACCGCAGGCAGCACCGCCGACCGGCAGGTCTCCCCGCGGACCGACCAAACCCTCAGCTGAACGCGAATCCGGGAGGACCATCGCATGGCCATCACCGACGACATCCGCAAGGCCGCCACGGACCCGACCCCGCTCTACTTCCTCGCCGGCACCGCTGAACTGGCCGTTCAGCAGGCCAAGAAGGTGCCCGGGATCGTGGAGCAGATCCGTACCGAGGCCCCGGCCCGGATCGAGACGGTCCGCAGCTTCGACCCGAACGCCGCCCAGGAGAAGGCCGCCACCCGCGCCAAGGAGGCGCAGGAGACGATCCAGTCCAAGGTGACGGAGTTCATCAGCACCCTCGACACCGACCTGAAGAAGATCGGTGAGTCCGCTCAGGACCTCGCCCTGCGCAGCGTCGGCGTCGCCGCCGAGTACGCCGTGAAGGCCCGCGAGACCTACGAGAAGGTCGCCGAGCAGGGCGAGCAGGCCGTGAAGACCTGGCGTGGCGAGGCCGCCGAGGAGATCGAGGAGCTGGCCGTCGCCGTCGAGCCGAAGGCCGAGCCGGTCGAGGTCAAGGACGAGCCGAAGCCGGTCGCGGTCGTGGCCGAGCCCGCTCCGGCCAAGAAGACCGCGGCGAAGAAGGCCCCGGCTGCCAAGAAGACGACCACCGCCGCCAAGAAGACCACTCCGCCGGCGAAGTAGGCGGGAGCGGGCAGCGGTGGCAAGCGGTCGGCGTCACGCCGACGGCGGCGGCCGCATCAAGCCGATGACAACGGGCCGGGCACTCTCAGAGTTCCCGGCCCGTTCTCCGGGTACGGTGGCGTAGAGACGACTCGAATCGGGCGGTGGGCATTGTGCTGTTGACGGCATTCAGCGGCTTCATGTCGGTGATCTTCCTTGCCATGCTGGTGCTCGCCGTGGTGGCACTGGTGATGGCCGCGCTGGCCCGCGACGACGCGTACCGCGCCGCAGACAAGCAGAACAAGATGTTCTGGCTGATCATCCTGGGCGTCACGGTCGCCGTGAACCTCCTGGTCCCGATGATCTTCCTGCAGATCGCGGGCCTGGTCGCCACGATTGTCTTCTTCGTGGACGTACGCCCCGCGATCCGCCAGGTCTCCGGCGGTGGCGGCGGCCGCCGCGGCGGAAGCAGCAGCGACGGCCCGTACGGCCCCTACAACGGCGGCCGGTAAACACCACAGACCGCCACAGGCCGCCGTACGACTGTTGCAACAGTCGTACGGCGGCCTGTGGCGGTTACTGCTTGTGGTGGTTACTGCTTGCGGTCCAGCAACAGCACCGCCACGTCGTCCGTCAGCTCACCGCCGTTGAGTTCGCGCACCTCGTTCACCGCCGCGCGCAGGAGTTCCTCGCCCTCGAGGCCCTGGGCGAGCTGGCGGCGGACCATGTCCACCATGCCGTCCTGGCCGAGCCGCTGGTTGCCCTGGCCGATGCGGCCCTCGATGAGGCCGTCGGTGTAGAGCATCAGGCTCCAGGCGCCGCCCAGCTCCACCTGCTGGCGCGGCCAGCGGGCGCCGGGCAGCAGGCCGAGCGCCGGACCGCCGTTCTCGTACGGCAGCAGCTGGGCCGGGCGGCCCGGGCGGGCGATCAGCGGGGACGGGTGGCCGGCCAGGCAGAGCCCGGCGCGGCGGCCGTCCGGCGAGATGTCCACCGTGCAGAGCGTCGCGAAGATCTCGTCGTTGTCGCGCTCGTGTTCCAGGACCTGCTGGAGGGTGGAGAGCAGCTCGTCCCCGCACAGGCCCGCGAAGGTCAGCGCGCGCCAGGCGATGCGCAGCTCCACGCCGAGCGCCGCCTCGTCGGGCCCGTGCCCGCAGACGTCGCCGATCATCGCGTGCACGGTGCCGTCGGACGTACGGACCGTGTCGTAGAAGTCGCCGCCGAGCAGGGCCCGGGAGCGGCCGGGGCGGTAGCGCGCGGCGAAGCGGAGCGGGGAGCCCTCCAGGAGCGGCGTGGGCAGCAGCCCCCGCTCCAGACGGGCGTTCTCCTGGGCGCGCAGGCGGGACTCGGTGAGGCGCCGCTCGGCCCTGTCGGAACGTTTCCTCTCCACCGCGTACCGGATCGCGCGGCTCAGCAGCCGTGCGTCCAGTTCGTCGCGGAACAGGTAGTCCTGGGCGCCGACGCGCACCGCTTCGGTGCCGCGCTCGGCGTCCCCGGACGCGGTGAGCGCGAGGACGGCGTGCCGGGGCGCGAGCCGCAGCACGTGCTTGAGCGTGGCCAGCTCGTCGTCGGCCTCGGGGGAGCGGCCCGGGGCCGGCAGGGCGAGGTCGAGCAGGATGCAGTGGACGTCGTCGGTGAGCAGCCGCTCGGCCTCGGTGAGGTTGCGGGCGCTGCGGATCCGGATCGGCTTGCCCGTGGCGTCGAGCATTTCGGGCACGCTGAGCGAACCCGCCGGGTCGTCCTCGATGACCAGCAGGGTCAGGTGGGTCGTGGCGGCGCTGTCGGCAGGGGCCGCGGCGCCGGTCGCCGATCCCGACCCGGCGGGCTCGCCGGGTTCGACTCCGGGTGGACCGCCGGGTGAGAAGGCGGCAGGAGCCTGACCACTTTCCACGGCCGGGATCGCTCTCTGCCGCGGTATGGGTGCGGGCATCGTCTGGGTTCCTTCCCTCCCCCCGAGGGCTGGTGGGGCGAAAGGCCTCGCACCACCGACCGGGACCATAGCGTTAGCCGGTGCCGTAACGGAATGGTGTACCGCACGGGGTCTGGCAAACAGCCACCGTCATATGCCGCATCCTGTAACGCACTTGGACAGGACGGGGCTCCGACAGGGATGACGAAGGTCACGTCACCGAGGTTGCGCGGCGAACACAACCGTGCGCTGTGTCACGTGGGACAGGTCACTCCGGACAGGCCGCACCGAGTAGGGCAATTCGGGCAGTTCGCTGGTCAGGGTGGACACCGGCATCGCCGTGCGAGTCACGGGTCACGCGTCACGCGTCCGGACGCACGACCCCCAGGATCGGCATCGAACCCGCGCCCGCGATCGTCACCGTGCGCCCGGGCCGGGGAGCGTGCACCATGGCGCCGTCGCCTATGTACATCGCGACATGGCTGGCGTCGTCGAAGTAGATGATCAGATCGCCGGGGCGCATGTCCTTGATGTCGATACGGGTGAGCTGCTTCCACTGCTCCTGCGAGGTGCGCGGAATCCCGTCGCCGGCGGACGCCCAGGCCTGGGAGGTCAGCCCCGAGCAGTCGTACGTCTTGGGGCCCTCGGCGCCCCACTCGTACGCCTTGCCGATCTGAGCGGTCGCGTACGCCACGGCCTTCTTGCCCTGTGCGGACGTCTCGCCGCTGCCCAGGGTGACGCCGGAGTTCAGCCAGGTCGTCTGCGCCTGGTACGCGGCCTCCTCCTCCAGCTTCGCCAGCCGCGCCTTCTCGTCCGCCTCCAGCTTCTCCGCGGCCGCGATCTGCTGCTTGACCTTCTTCTTGGCCTCGTCCTTGGCCTCGCGGTTGGACTCCAGCTTCGTCCACTGCGCGGAGGCGTCCTTCGCGTACTGCTCCAAGTCCTGCTGGGTGCGCGTCATCTCGGCGAGCAGGCCCTCGGTCGCGTGCTCGCCCTGGCGCACCCGGCCCGCGCCGTCCAGGAACTCCTGCGGGTCCTCGCTCAGCCACAGCTGCGCCTCGGGCGTCAGCCCGCCACTGCGGTACTGCGCGCGGGCCGCGGCGCCCGCGAGGTCCTTCAAGTCGTCCAGTCTCTCCTGGCCCTCGACGATCTCGCGGGCCAGTCCGACGATCTGGGCGGACTGCTCCTTGACCTTCTCCTCCGCCGCGTTGTACGCGTCCGTCGCCACCGCGGCGGAGTGATAGAGGGTGTCCAGCTTCGTGCGTACGGCTTCAAGCTCCTTGTTGCTCACGGAGGTTGGCGAAGTGGGGGGCAGCGACAGATCCGGACTCGTCGTCCGGGTCGATGTCGGAGTCGGTGTCGGGCTCGCGTACGCCGGGCCGGATGTCGCCAGTACCGCGCAGGCGCATGCGCAGGCCAGCGCCATGGTCACCGTGGTCAGGCTCCGCTTGCCGGATCCCATTTCCCCGCCCCCAAACTGATTGACCGTCAGTAACTTACGGACGCCCCCGGGATCGTGCCATGTCGGCGCGCAACACGACAGAGGCGAGCAAGAACTCCCTTTCCCCCTCCTCGCCCCGGCAAGACGATCTCCCCGTGATCTCCCCGCCTGTGTGACGAACGGCTCACACCCATCGTTCCCCCGCAGGTCACGCCCGGGGAGCCAACGCCTCCCAGCGCAGCGTCACTTCGCCCTGCCGCCAGCGGGATATCCCGTCCGTCACCGGCCAGTCGGCCGTCAGGTCGCGGACCGCCCGGATCCAGCGCTGCCGGGCGCCGTAGGAGGCGTAGGGCGCGGCGGCGGCCCAGGCGCGGTCGAAGTCGCGCAGGAACGCGTGCACGGGCTCGCCCTGGACGTTGCGGTGGATGAGGGCCTTCGGGAGGCGCTCGGCGAGGTCGGACGGGCGGTCCAGGGAGCCGAGTCGGGTGGCGAAGGTGACCGTGCGCGGGCCCTCCGGGCCGAGGGCGACCCAGACGTGCCGGCGCCCGATCTCGTCGCAGGTGCCCTCGACCAGCAGGCCGCCGCGCGACCCGGCCGAGGGGTCCGCCGGTGCGAGGCGGGCGCACAGGCGTGCCCAGACGGCGGCGACCTGCTCCTCGTCGTACTGCCGGAGCACGTTGGCCGCCCGGATGAGCAGGGGGCGGCCCGGCACCGGGACCTCGAAGCCGCCGTGCCGGAAGACCAGCCCCTCGCGCTCGTACGGGTGCGCGGCCGCGACCCGGGCCGGTTCGATCTCGACGCCCACCACGCGCGTGCGTGGAGCGACGGTACGCAGGCGCTGGAGCAGTTCGACCGCGGTCCAGGGCGCGGCGCCATAGCCGAGGTCGACCGCGACAGGGTCGTCGGCACGGCGCAGTTCGGCTCCGTGGGTGGCCGCGATCCAGCGGTCCATACGGCGCAGGCGGTTGGGGTTGGTCGTCCCGCGCGTCACCGTTCCCACGGGGCGGGACGCGGCGCGGGCTGTCATGCGTACGAGGGTATGCGGGCGCGACGGAGGCCGTGCGGGCCTGTGGATAACCCCCAGAACTTGCGAGAACCCGCGAGAACCCGCGAGAACCTGGACGACTCGGATGGCGCGGATGCCCCCGGCAGCCCCGCGGCACGCAAAAGATCCTCGAACGGTTGAGCGAGTAGGAGTAATGATTCGGCAAAGAGGAAATGGAGCGGACGGATCCGGCGTTCTCCCTCTCTGGAGGGTGTCCCACATCCTCCGGCAGGCATGCCCGCAGCGAGGAGGAACCGCCACGTGAGCCAGTACGTCAGCAGGCTCGGGCGTCGCTCCCCGGCGGCGTCCGGCCGCCTCAGGCTGCACCGCAGGCCCCGCCGCGTCGCGATGCTCTCCGTGCACACCTCACCCCTGCACCAGCCCGGAATGGGCGACGCGGGCGGCATGAACGTGTACATCGTGGAACTCGCCCAGCGCCTCGCCGCGATCAACATCGAGGTCGAGATCTTCACGCGCGCCACCACGGCCGCCCTCCCGCCGACCGTCGAACTCGCCCCCGGCGTCCTCGTGCGCCACGTCGACGCGGGCCCCTACGAAGGCCTCGCCAAGGAAGACCTCCCGGCCCAGCTGTGCGCCTTCACGCACGGCGTCATGCAGGCCTGGGCGGGCCACCGGCCCGGCTACTACGACCTCGTGCACTCCCACTACTGGCTCTCCGGCCACGTCGGCTGGCTCGCCGCCGAACGCTGGGGCGCCCCCCTGGTGCACGCGATGCACACCATGGCCAAGGTCAAGAACGCCGCGCTCGCCGAGGGCGACACCCCCGAGCCCGCCGCGCGTGTCATCGGTGAGACCCAGATCGTGCGCGCCGCCGACCGTCTCATCGCCAACACCGCCGAAGAGGCCGACGAGCTCGTACGCCACTACGAGGCCGACCGCGGCAAGGTCGCCGTCGTCCACCCGGGCGTCAACCTCGACCGCTTCCGCCCCGCCGACGGCCGTGCCGCCGCGCGCGCCCGCCTCGGTCTCCCGCAGGACGCCCTGATCCCCCTGTTCGCGGGCCGCATACAGCCCCTGAAGGCCCCGGACGTGCTGCTGCGCGCGGTCGCCGTCCTGCTCGACGAGCGGCCCGACCTGCGCTCGAACATCGTCGTCCCCGTAGTGGGCGGTCCCAGCGGCAGCGGCCTCGCCAAGCCCGAGGGGCTGCAGAAGCTGGCCTCGCGGCTGGGTATCGCCGACGTCGTGCGCTTCCACCCGCCCGTCGGGCAGGAGCAGCTCGCGGACTGGTTCCGGGCCGCGTCGGTGCTGGTGATGCCCTCGTACAGCGAGTCGTTCGGGCTGGTCGCCATAGAGGCTCAGGCGGCCGGTACGCCGGTGCTCGCGGCCTCCGTCGGCGGGCTGCCCGTCGCCGTCCGCGACCAGGAGACCGGCTTCCTGGTGAAGGGGCACGATCCCGCCGCCTACGCGCGCGTGCTGCGCGATTTCGCGGACCACACCGACCTGTCCGCCCGTATGGGCGGGGCCGCCGCCCGGCACGCGATGGGCTTCGGCTGGGACACCTCGGCCGCGGCCACGGCGGACGTCTACACGGCCGCGATGCAGGAACACAGGCGTCGCGTACGCTCCCACCATGGCTGATGTACGGCAGGCGGCACAGGTCATCGAGGGGGTCCTCAAGGACGCCGAACTCGACTGGGAGAGCCCCGGGCCCGGCAATTTCGTGGTGAAGCTCCCCGGAACCCGGAAGCTGTCGACGACCGTCTCGCTGATCGCCGGCAGGCACTCTCTGTCGATCAACGCCTTCGTGATCCGCCACCCCGACGAGAACGAACCGGGTGTGCACCGCTGGCTCCTGGAGCGCAACCTCAAGCTGTACGGGGTGAGTTACGCGATCGACTCCCTCGGTGACATCTATGTGGCCGGGAAGCTGCCGCTGGCCGCGGTCACGCCGGACGAGATCGACCGCCTGCTCGGCTCGGTCCTGGAGGCCGCCGACGGCTCCTTCAACACCCTCCTTGAGCTCGGTTTCGCCTCCGCGATCCGCAAGGAGTACGCCTGGCGGATGTCCCGCGGTGAATCGACCCGCAACCTGGACGCGTTCAGCCACCTGACCCAGCGTCCCGCCAACTGACCTCCGTCATCCGCTAATCAAGCGCTGCACGACCCCTTCCCCGCCTGGGGTCCCCGTGGCATGCTCACCGCCGACGCAGATATGAACGTCGTTTACATCCATGAACTTCAGCTGAAGTCGACGGAAGGCGGGCGGGTATGGGCAACCAGCACATGGGGGTCAGCAGACGCGGCCTGCTCGGCAGCGCCATCGCCGTGGCGGCCGCAGCCGCGACCGGCGGAACGGCGACGGCCGCCACGTCCGCATCCCCAAGGGCGTCCCAGGGGGCATCACAGCGGGGCGAAGTCCCCGCTCTCTGGCACGAGTTCACCCGCACCCCCTTCACCCACCCGCAGATCCCGTACGTCGGCAGGGCCGGCTACCGCGCCGGCGCGGCGCGCTTCCCCCGCCGCCCCGTGGTGACCGACGTACGGGACTACGGAGCCGTCGCGGACGACGGGGCCACCGACTGCGCCCCCGCGATCAACCGTGCCATCGCTGCCGCCGGAAAGGCCGGCGGTGGCACGGTTCTCATCCCGCCCGGCACCTTCCGCATCGACGACCTGATCCGCATCGGGTACTCGAACGTCGTCCTGCGCGGCGCCGGCAGCGGCCGTACGAAGTTGTACGCGACCAGGAACCTCACCGAGCTCATCGGCGTCTACGGCTCCCGCTACGGCGGCGACAAGTCGTCCTGGTCCTGGGCCGGCGGCCTGATCTGGCTCTGCCCGACGGACCGCTTCACGACCCTCACGACCGCCATCAAGGCCAAGGCATGGCCCTTCGAGGGCTGGACCGGCAACAAGCGCGACGAGTGGCAGACGCTGACGACCCTCGCACCGGCGCGCCAGGGCTCCCGTTCGGTGCGCGTGGCGGACCCCGGGAAACTGAAGCCCGGCCAACTCGTCCTCCTGCGCCTCGCCGACGACGCCGACCACACGCTCCTGGAGCACATGTCGGGCGGCGGCCCGGGCACCGAGGCGTACGTCTGGGACGACAAGACGAAGCTGACGAGTTACGTCCCCTACGAGTGGCCCGTACGCATCGCGCGCATGCAGGGCGAAAAGGTCACCCTGGAGAGGCCACTTCCGCTGGACGTACGCCCCGAATGGGACCCGCGGCTGACCACGCACGTCGAGCCGCTGACGGGCTCCGGCGTCGAAGGCCTCACCCTGGAAGCGGTGGAAACCCCGCAGAGCCCCCACCTCCTGGACAAGGGCTACAACGGCGTCACCTTCCAGTGTGCGTACGACTGCTGGGCCGACGACGTGGTCGTACGTCACGTGGACAACGGCTTCGGCCTGGTCGCCGCCTCCGCCTGCACCCTGCGCCGCACGCGCGTTGCGGGCCGCGGCGCCCACCATCCGTACTTCTGCCGCGAGGGCTCGCACGACAACCTCGTCGAGGACTTCACCATCGAGCAGCGCACGGTCCCGGCGCCCGCCGGAACCCAGCTCCACGGCATCAACGTGGAAGGCCTCTCCTCGTACAACGTCTGGTCCCGCGGCGACATGAAGATGGGCACCTTCGACTCCCACCGCGGCCTGCCGTTCGCCAACGTCCGCACCGACATCACGGTCGACAACACCGGCACGCACGGCGGCGACTACTCGGCGGGCCCCCTCTTCGGCGCCCGCTTCACCCACTGGAACATCCGCGTCACCAACTCCCGCGCCGGCCTGATGAAGATCGACGGCCTCGCGCCCCACAGCGCCACGGTCGGCATCAACGAGGTGACGGAGTTCGGCCAGATCGACGTACCCGACTTCACCGGCGACCTCCACGCGCGCGTGGAGCTGTACGGCACCACGGACGTCGTACGCCCGCGGAACCTGTACGAGGCTCAGCGGGCCTTCTGACTCAGTGGAGGGCGTCGTACCCGACGAAGGTGAACATCCGTTCGCCGGGCGGCAGTGGGCGGGGCTCGCCGGTGTACCGGTGGGCCCCGACGGCGAATCCGAGCTCGGGGTCGGAGACCCACAGCCGCTCGAACCCGCGCTCCTCCAGCCACGCGCACACCTGCGGGACCAGGTCCCGCGTGACTTCGATCTGCCGGCTGCGCGTCCACACCAGCGTTCCGCCCGGCCGGCACAGCATGGTGCAGTGGTCGATCGCGCGCTCGACGTCCGCGTCGGCGAGGTTGCCGAGCACGCCGCAGAGCAGCACCAGATCGGCGGGCGCCACGCGCGCGTAGTGGTCGGTCAAGGAGGCGTCCCCGACGACGACTTCGACCTGCGTCAGCCCGGCGGCCTCGGCCGCGCGCACGGCCGCCTCGGCGTTCTGCCCGTCCAACTCGACGAGCCGCGCCCGGACATCGCTGCGACGCGGGTGTTCGGCGAGTACGCCGATCAGGTCGCGCCCCTGTCCGGCGCAGAGGCTGATGACCGTGAGCGGTCCCGGCGGAGCCTCGTCGAGGGCGAGGCGGACGCGCGCCTGGACGAGCGCGAGGCGCTGTTCGAGCCAGGAGCCGGGAGTGTCGTACGCGGCATGCCATTCGTGCCAGTCCATGCGCGGGAGCCTACGGCGATCACCGGAGCCCGCGGAATTCAATTGTTTCCCGACCGCGCGTACCGCCCCGGGGGCACTCCCACCAACTTCCTGAAATGGCGGGTGAGATGGGACTGGTCGAAGAAGCCGGTCGCCGGTGCCACCTCGCCCGGCGGCCGTCCGTCGAGCAGCAGGCGGCGGGCGCGTTCGACGCGGCGGGACATCAGGTACTGGTGCGGGGCTATCCCGAAGGCCGCGCTGAACGCCCGTACCAGATGGGCGGGATGGGCCTGCAGGAGACGGGCGGCCTCCTCCAGGGCGATGCCTTCGACGAGCCGCGCGTCGAGGAGCTCGCGCAGCCGGTGGGCGAGGGTGCGGTCGGGGCGCGAGGGCTCTCCGGGCAGGTGGGGCCGCAGATGCCCGCGCAGCCGCTCTCCCACCAGGGTCAGCCTGCTCTCGGCCTCCAGCTCGTCCCCGGGATGCGCGAGCGCGGTGTGCAACTGCCCCACGCGGCGCCGCAGTACGGGATCCACCAGGTCCGGCGCGTCCACCGCGGGCCCGATGAAGCTCTTGTCGAGCCGGCTCAGGTCCAGATACAGGACGCGCTTGCGGAAGCCGTCCTCGGTGACCGGGGAACCGTTGTGCGGGATGTACGGCGGCAGCAGCGAGACCGTGTCGTGCGGGGTGCCGTGCTCATGCCGGTCGAGGTCGTACCGTACGGCCCCGTCGTCGACGATCAGCAGCGTCCACGCCTCGTGCACATGCATCGGGTACGCGTACTCGGTGTAGTGGGCGTGGAACACCTCCACGACACCCGGGACGCGCGGGCGCCACGCGGAGATCTCCCGCTGGGGGCGCGGGGGACGGTGCTGCGGGCGCTGCGGGGCCATGCAAAGAACGTACAAGACGTCGTCGCATGGACGTCGGCAGTCTCGATGGCATGAGCACCGAGACCCCTGCCGACAACGCCGCGGACAACGTCCCCATCCGTTTCGACACCAAGATCGCCGTCCTGCTGCGGGACGACCTGGAGCCCTGGCAACGACTGAATGTGACCGCTTTCCTGGTCAGCGGCCTGGGGGCGACGGTTCCCGAGGTGATCGGGGAGCCGTACGCCGATGCGGACGGCGTCCCCTACCTGCCGATGTTCCGCCAGCCTGTGCTGATCTTCGAGGGCTCGAAGGAGACCCTGACCGCCGCGCACGGCCGGGCCCTCACGCGGGTGCTGCCGCGAGCCGTCTTCACCTCCGACCTGTTCGCCACCGGCAACGACCGGGACAACCGCACGGCCGTGAAGGCCGTGCGGACCGGGGATCTGGACCTCGTGGGACTCGCGGTGTACGGGCCGCGGAACGCGGTGGACAAGGTGCTGAAGGGGGCGCGGATGCATCCCTGAGGCCCCCTGAGTCCTTAGGCGACGCACTGCCTCGGGCGACGACCTGCTTCAGGCGACGACCTCGAACAGCCCGCTCTGGGAGCCGAGCTTGCTGAGGGAGATCTTGCCGGGGATGCCGTTGGCGTCGGCGCCGTCGTAGCCGAGGTGGCGCTGCCACTTGGCGTAGGCGGCGATGGTCTTCGAGCCGAAGGAGCCGTCGCCGGCGTAGGTCTTGGCGAGGTAGCCGAGCTTGACCAGGGCGGCCTCGGTGAGGTTCGTCCCCGCCATGTAGCTGACGTGGCCCTGCTTGGCGGCCGGGTCCTTCTTCGCGGCGCCGATGAGACGGGACAGGTCGACGCGGGGCTTGGACGCGGTACCGGTGCCGGGCTTGGTGGGCTTCGTCGGCTTGGTGGGCTTGGGCGTGCCCGGCTTGGCCGGGGTGGTCTTGATGGGCGTGTCCGCGAGCTGCTTCTTCACGTCGGACCGGAAGTCGTCCATGTCGAAGCTGGGGTCGACCTTGCCGGGCTGGACCTCCTTGTGCCCGGCGATCGACTTCTCGGACCAGCCGTGGGCCCGGCACAGGGCGGCGGCCCAGAGCACGGCCTTGCGGTACTGCGCGTCCGGGTACGGGTCCTTGCCGTTGCCGCGGTTCTCGATCTCCAGGCCGTACAGGACATCGTTGCCGTCGGCGTTGGCCTGGTTGTCCTTCGGGAGCGTGGTCTCCTCGCGCAGCGCGTTGAGGACGTCGAGGTCGACTGAGCCGGCGTGGTTGGCGCGGCCGTGGCCGATCAGCCACAGGCCGTCGGTCTTGCCCAGCCAGGCGTGGCAGAGCGGGCCGGGGAGGTCGGACCTGCCCTTGAAGCAGAGCTCTCTGTCGTCGTGTCCCGCCGTGTGGTGGATCAGTACGCCGATGACGGGGCCGAACTTCTTACCCGTCGCCGAGTCGCGGTTGTGGGTCTTCCAGCCGGTGTGCTCGTGGACGGTGAGGCCTTCGGCCTTCATCGCGGCGAGGGTCTCAGCGGCGGTCAGAGGTGTGGCCATGGCTGTGTTCCTTTCGGGGCGGCGCGGTCATCAGGCGGTCGTGCGGGTGCGGGTACTGGTGGTACTCGTACCGGGCCGTAAGTGTTCAGCCCGGGACGGGAGTTGAGACGCGGGTGCCTGGGAGTCGAGCCATGTCGTGTGCACCGCTCAGCATTGCGGAACCTATGCGCCGCGCGGGGCGAAACCGGTCCACTGGCCACCCCTGTTGTCACCGCCCGGACGGTGGCCCGGGCGGTGGTTCGCCAGCCACACACCGCGGCCCAGCGCCCACAGCAGCAGCCCCGCCACCACCGGACCGCCGAAGATGATGACGAGACCGGCCCCGATGTTGGCGCCGATCACACCGGCCGTCAGCACCCGCCAGCCCACTCCGACCAGCAGCCCGGCCATGACCAGCGGAACGAGAACCCCCCACCAGCTCTTGTCCATCCCGCCGCTCCGCGAGGCACTTACGAGCAGCGTCGCGCCGACTCCCGCCAGCACCAGGGCGACCACGCCGAGCACCGTGTCCAGGCCGTCCGGAACCCCCAACGGCTGGAAGGTGTAGTCGAGTTGGGACGCCGGAAGCTCCCCGGAGTTCTGCTGGCCCAGCAGCCCCCACGCGGCGACCGGTACGGCCGCGACCAGGACGGCGGCGGCGGACAGAAGCGTTCCTCGGTTCATCATGTGCCCAGCGTGGCGGGGCGGGGTCGGGGCGACATGAGCACGCGTACTCAGCCGCTGTGGGCGGAGCACTCAGGTGCGCGCGCCGTACCGACTCCGAGTGCGCGCCCCCGTACCCCGCTCCCCGCGCGCGTCCTCACGCCGCGCTGACCTCGGTCTTCGCGGTGACGGGCGCCGGAGGGGCCCAATCGCCCTCCGCCGGAAGCCGCCGCATCAGCACCCCGTACCCGACGCCCGCCACCGTCCCCACCACCGCGCACAGCCCCCACAGCCACTCCGCGCCGAACCGGTCGATGACCAGGCCGGACATCAGCGGTGCAATGAGCGCGGCGAGCGCCCAGGACAGCGTGTACATGCCCTGATAGCGGCCGCGGCCGTGCACCGGGGAGAGCCGGACGACGAGCCCCGTCTGGGTGGGCGCGTTGACGATCTCCGCCAGGGTCCACACGCACACGGTGAGCGCGAAGACGCCGACCGACCCGGCGAAGGCGGTGAGCCCGAAGCCGTACCCCGCGAGGAGTGAGGAGACGACGAGCAGCCGCTTGGGATCCCGGTGCTCGATGAAACGGGTGACCGGGATCTGCAGAGCGACGATGAGTACGCCGTTGACGGCGACCGCCATGCCGTAGTCGGCCGGGGTGAAGCCCGCTTGGCCCATCGCGACCGGGAGTCCGACGAACCCCTGCTGGAAGACGAGGGCGACGAGGAACGACAGCCCGACGACGCTCATGAAGCGCCGGTCGCGCAGCACGGTCCCGAGCCCGACACCGTCTTCGGCCGCGGCTTCCTTGACGCTCTGGACCGGCCGTGACTCCGGGAGCTTCGCGAAGACGACGAGCGCGCAGACGAGGGTCATGCCGGCCTCGATGAGGAAGCCCGCGAGGTAGCTGAACTCGGCGATGAAGCCGGCGGCCATGGAGGAGACTGCGAAGCCGAGGTTGATGGCCCAGTAGTTGAGCGAGAAGGCCCGCACCCGGTCCTCGGGCCGCACGATGTCGGCCATCATCGCCTGCACGGCGGGCCGCGAGGCGTTCGAGGCCATCCCCACCAGAAACGCGACCGCGGCGATGGCCACGGGGTGCTGCATGAAGCCGAGCAGCGCGACTGAGAGGGCCGTGGACACCTGCGCGATCAGCAGCGTGGGCCGCCGCCCGAGCCGGTCGGTCATCACCCCCGCGCCGAGCGAGGAGACGACGCCGCCGAGGCCGTGCAGAGAGGCGACGAGACCGGCGTACGAGGCGGAGTAGCCGCGGTCGAGTGTCAGGTACAGGGCCATGAACGTGGCGACGAAGGCCCCGAGCCGGTTGACGAGGGTGCTGGTCCACAGCCACCAGAACTCGCGGGGGAGCCCGGAGACGCTCTCACGGGCGGCGCGTCTCATGACGGCGAATGACATCGGGACCCCACGGAGTAAGCGGCTCGGGCAATGAGCGCAACTTACAAATGCGCAGCCCTGCCCGGCCACTCAATTAACAGATGCCGTCAACTGTCCGGCTTCCGGGCAGGCGCGCGAGGTGACGAAGCCTTCCATTACGCTCGGACGCATGGCCGACGCACCGTACAAGCTGATCCTCCTCCGCCACGGCGAGAGCGAATGGAACGCGAAGAACCTGTTCACCGGTTGGGTGGACGTCAACCTCAACGAGAAGGGCGAGAAGGAGGCAGTCCGCGGCGGTGAGCTGCTCAAGGACGCCGGCCTGCTGCCCGACGTGGTCCACACCTCGCTCCAGAAGCGCGCGATCCGCACCGCCCAGCTCGCGCTGGAGTCCGCGGACCGCCACTGGATCCCCGTCCACCGCTCCTGGCGCCTGAACGAGCGCCACTACGGCGCCCTCCAGGGCAAGGACAAGGCCCAGACCCTCGCCGAGTTCGGCGAGGAGCAGTTCATGCTGTGGCGCCGCTCGTACGACACGCCGCCGCCGGCCCTCGAGGACGGCACGGAGTTCTCCCAGTCGGGCGACCCCCGCTACGCCTCCATCCCCCCGGAGCTGCGCCCCCGCACGGAGTGCCTGAAGGACGTCGTCCTCCGCATGCTCCCGTACTGGTACGACGGCATCGTCCCCGACCTCCTCACCGGCCGTACGGTCCTGGTCGCGGCCCACGGCAACTCCCTCCGCGCCCTCGTCAAGCACCTCGACGGCATCTCCGACGCCGACATCGCAGGCCTGAACATCCCCACCGGCATCCCCCTCTCCTACGAGCTGGACGCCAACTTCAAGCCCCTCAACCCGGGCGGCACCTACCTCGACCCGGACGCTGCGGCGGCGGCGATCGAGGCGGTCAAGAATCAGGGCAAGAAGAAGTAAGCCTGAACGATCTAGCCCTCTACCTGCGGGTTGTCCGCTGGTAGGGGGCTTGTTGTTGTGTCTGGGCCGTCAGGTGCGGCGACGCCGGCTGTGCCGATGAGCGCGATGGGCACGTCGCGGGGGCCACTGCTCGCTCCCGGTTCGCCATCTGATCATCCCGGCTGATCGTCCATGACTCGCCTCGGCCTTTGGTGAGTGCGCTGAGGAACGATCCGTACAACTCGCGGCGCGCCTGTCGCCACTCAGCAACTGCGGCATGTCTGTCCCGCCGTGACTCGAAGGGCCCCACCGTTCACGGCGGGGCCCTTCGACGTTGTCCGTCTCGTTTTGAGTAAGGGGCGTCCTCCCGGAGGGACGCCCCTTACTCAACTCGCTTTTCTCCTCAAGAAGATGAGGCCGTGTTTTCGCTCAGCCCTCGCACGTGGCCCGCGTCTTACCCGGCCCGCCCTTGTCGTGCTGCTCCCAGGGGGGAGGACCGTCGTGCTTGGGGCAGGGGGGCTTACCGCCGTGCTCCTCATGGTCTCCGTGCTCCCCGTGCTCCCCGTGCTCGCCGTGGCCACCCTCAGGTCCCACAGGACCCTGCGGCCCTTCAGGGCCTTGAGGTCCGGTGTCTCCCTTGGGGCCCTCAGGTCCGGTGGGGCCGACAGGTCCGGTGGGGCCGGTGGGGCCGGTGGGGCCTACAGATCCGGGAGGCCCGGTGGGCCCGGTGTCCCCCTGGGGACCCTCAGGTCCGGTGGGGCCGACAGATCCGGTGGGACCGGTGGGACCGACAGGTCCGGTGGGGCCGGTGGGGCCTACAGATCCGGGAGGCCCGGTGGGTCCGGTGTCCCCCTGGGGACCCTCAGGTCCGGTGGGACCTACAGATCCGGTGGGGCCGACAGGTCCGGTGGGACCGGCAGGCCCGGTGGGGCCAGTCGCGCAGGTCGGCGACGTGATGACGTTGGTGTCCAGCGTTACCGCGCTGGTCAGCGCCAGGGCTCGGCCCTGGATCTCGGCGCCGGTCGTCAACGAGATGGATTCCTGGGCCAGGATCGTGCCCACGAACTTGGAATCGGTCCCGAGGGTGGCGGAACTGCCGACCTGCCAGAACACGTTGCAGGGCTGCGCACCGTTGACGAGGATGACGCTGCTCGCCGTAGCGGTGGTCAGGGTCGATCCGGCCTGGAAGATGAAGACGGCGTTGGGGTCACCCTTGGCATTGAGCGTGAGGGCTCCGGTGAGTCCCATCGATGTCGTGGCCGTGTAGACGCCGGGTACCAGTACTTTTCCGCCGAGGTCGTCCGTAATGGCAGCCCCGGGTCCCCGGCCGGCCGCGTTGGTGTAGGCGGTGCCCAGATCCGCCTTCGCCGTAAGGGACTCGCCGTTGGAGATGTTCAGGTCGCCGAAGATCTGTCCGGGGCCGGAGGGCGTCGACGACGAGAAGCCCGTCACCGAAGAGCCCGGATCGAGTCCCACGTCGCCCTTGATGACGGAGGGGCCGGTGTTGGTGACCGTTGAACCGGCCAGGATCGCGTAGGTCTTGGCAGTCCCCAGGTCAACAGGGGCTTCTGCGGCCTGCGCGGTGCCCAAGGCCACAGTGGCCGTGGCCAGCAGTACTACTCCGGGCACCAGCGCGAAACGCGCCTTGAGCCGGCGATGTATACGGATTTTGCCTGGCGGCGGGGACGATGTGGCCGCTGTCATGGACTGACCTTTCTTGTCGCCGTTGAGCTCAGTCGCCCCGACATAAGGGGATCCCCGATCCCCGTAGCGAGTTCCGGTCGGGCCGGAAGCCGCGTCTCGTGTCGAGGTTCCGCGGAATCAGCCGAAAACAGAGGAACGCTGGGGCGGGCACCTGCCGATGAGGTGACGAGCCGTTATTGACCACTCAAAAGCTAGCAATAGCCTCATAAAGCACATACAGATAAGAGGCCAAAAGGGGGGCGGGAGTGCGTTATTCACCCTGCCGGTCGTGTCGGTGCTTGATTCCGAGCCATCGGCTCGTTCTCGGGGAGGGCCGGGTCACCGGCCGGATCATGGCGGTGCCGGTGGGGGTACAGCGAGGCACACGCGCGCCTGCTCGGCCGGCGCACCCACCGTCGTGGCTGACTGTCGTGGGCTGAGGTGCAGGCCGACCCGAGCGCACCTCTTAGTAGATGTGCCTGGTTACCCGCCTGCGGCCGGCACTTTGAGGATGCGCATCCACTCCATTGCTGGGCAGTCCCTGGGCCGTCCGAGGCTGCTCGACAGGGACCAACGACGACCAATGACGACAGCTCCGCCGCACATGGCACCCGCCCTGAGCTGCGAGATCCCAGCTCACCAAGATCCCCGACAAGACCCAGGGCAAGAAGAAGTAAGCAGAGCTGAAGAAGCCCCCTGCCTGCGGTTTCTTCGCAGGCGGGGGGCTCGCTGCTGTGCGCTCAAGCCGCAACCGTGGCCAGGCTCTGGAACGCCCGGGTCGTGCGAGGGTGGGCGATCTCTTCCAGAAGGTGTCGCCAGTCGGGGTCGGTGACATCCGGGTGGGCCAGATCCCAGGCGGCGAGCAGCGGGGCGAGGTCGCTCTCGTGGGGGATCTCGGACGGGTGGTCGTCCATCGTGGTGCTCGTCTTGGCGGACAGCAGCGACTTCATGGTCGTTTCCTTCCGGATGGGGGCTGCGAGCCTTTGGGATCCGTTGGGTTGAACGATGCCGTGGTGCGCTTGCCGGAACCATGGAGTGCCCCACCGAATCAAGGGTGTGGGTGGCTGCACCCCGGGAGGGCTGCTCTCCCCCCTGTCGCGGTGAATTGGGGGACGTCGGTGCGTCGTCGGCGTGACCGGGAACCGTGGCGGAGAGCGTGACCGGGAACCGTGGCAGAGAGTCAGGCCCTACCCGCACGGCGGGATGTCGTCGGTTTCAGGTCGTCCCGCATCAGTTGCTGGAGGGCTTCCAGGCTTGTGAAGAAGGGCCGTATGACCTGTTGGTACTCGGCGGATTCGACGCCGACAGGCTGTTCGGCCAGCAGGTCGCGGGCGATTCGGAGTTGGTCGTAGACCGGCTGTGCGGCTCTGTAGATGTGATCCGGGGCGGAGATGGCCAGTTCCCGGAGCACCGATTTGGCGTCGCTCTGCTGCGGATCGTTGTGGAACGCGTCGTGGACGGCCTGTCGGCGCACGGCGTCCGGTTGTTCGCGGAATGCGACTACCACCATGCGGCTGTGCGCCTGGGCCAGCGACATCAGGAAGCGCACGTAGACAGCACGCTTGGTGTCGGTCCATTGCTGGTTCTGCTCGCGACGGGAACGGAACACGTCCGCGACCACCGTCGCCCCCACCCCGAAGACAGCGCCGAGTGCCGCAACCGCGAGAGTCCCCCACTCCATGGCGCGCAGCGTACGCGAACCCGGCTCCAGGGCCCCCGCCTCCGGCGTCCTCGGAGCAGGGACCCTTTGCTGTGAATGGGGTGCCCCTCGCTGTCTCGGCGCCCCGTACGGCACGGACGCCGAGACCGGGAAGTCCCTGCAGTACAACCTCTTCGTGCCGAAGAACTAGGACAGGACCAGGTCGTATCCGATGGTCCTCTTCATGCACGACGCCGGCACGGTCAGCTCGAACCCGCTGATCACGCTGACGCAGGGCCTCGGCGCGGTGGTGTGGGCGAGTCCGACGGAGCAGGCCAAGCACGAGTCGTTCGTGCTCGCACCGCAGTTCACCGGCGAGGACGAGGGCAGCGACGGCAACACGACCTACCTCAAGACCATCAAGGGCCTGATCGACTCGGTCACCGGCAAATACAGCATCGACACGGGTCGGCTCTACACCACCGGCCAGTCCGGCGGCGCGATGACGTCGAGCGCGCTGGACTTCAACTACCCCGACCTGTTCGCCGCGTCCTTCCTGGTGGCCGGCCAGTGGGAGGACCTCGACGCCGTCAAGCCGCTGGCCGAGCAGAAGATCTGGGCCGTGGTCTCGCAGGGCGACACGAAGGCGTACCCGGGCATGACCGGGATCATGGACACCCTGGCGGACGAGGGGGCGAAGATCAGCCGTGCCGTGTGGGACGGCCAGTCGACCGTCTCGGAATTCGCCCCTCTGGCCGCCGAGATGAGCGCCAAGGGCACCCCGGTCAATTTCGTGGCGCTGAAGAAGGGCACGGTGGTGCGGCCCGGCCTGTCGGACGACAGCGGAAGCAACCACATCTGCACCTGGCGGGCCGCCTACACCATCGAGGGCATCAGGGACTGGCTCTTCCAGCAGATGAAGTGAGCCAGGTCCCGAAAAACCGCCGGGCCACACACCGAGCCATCCGGTCAGAGGGAGACAGCCACCGCGTTGAACGTCGTGTCCGGCAGCTGCGGGCTGGTGAAGCGGGCGTTGACGAGGTAGAGGCGGTCGCCGAAGCGGGCGGCGGTGGTGGGGACGTCGAAGCGCGGGTCGGTGATCGTGCGGCGCAGGGTGGCGGTGGTGGCCTTGGCGTCGAGGTCGAAGACGGTGACGATGTTGAGGCGGTTCTGTACGACGTACAGGGTGCGGCCGATGCGGACGAGGCCGTCGCCGTTGACGACGGTGTCCGCACCGACCAGCGTGATCTTGGTGGCGTACCCGGTCTTGACGCTCACGTTGTAGAGCACGCCCGGGCTGCTGCTGACGACGATCAGGCCGCGGCCGTCGGGGGTGCCGACGATGCCGTTGGCGTTGTTCACGTTCGGGGTCTGGACCCAGTCGCCGGTGAGCGGCAGGGCGTGGACCGCTCCGTCGCGGCCGCGCGGTACGCCGTAGAGCACCGCGTCGCGCGAGTCGGTGAACCAGGCGCGGTCGCCGAGCAGGATGACGTCGTTGATGAAGTGGCCGGTCGCCTCGGTCAGTTGGTGCGTGGCGACCAGTTCGCCGGTACGGGAGTCGTGGATCCGCGCGATGCCCGTGCTTCCGGCGATGTAGAGCAGGCCGTCGTCGTCCAGCTTCAGGCCGACGGAGACCAGGCCGGTGCCGCCCGCGAATAAGACCTTGCCCTCGCCCGTGCGCAGGTCGGTACGGAGGACGGCGCCGTTCGCGCGCGAGCCCATGTACGCGTACGGCTTTCTGCCGATGGTGATCCCCTCGGGGAGGAAACCGTCGGGGAGCGGGAACTCGGTCGGCCACGAGGCCCGCGGGGCGGCGGCGCTGGCCGTGCCGGTGCCTGCCGTGACCGCGAGTGCGGCGAGGGCGCTGCCGCCGAGAACGGCGCGCCGGGACGGCTGGGTGCGGTGGTTCCGGGTCATGGTTCCAGGCCTCCGTGAAGAGTGGGGGTGGGACTCAGAGACTCCAACTCGCTTAAGAGTTCTATGAGTTCGCAACGGACCGCCGGCTTCCGGGGTTCCCCGGCGCACTCCCCGCGGGACAACGCGAAGGGGCCCCGTCACGATGACGGGACCCCTTCGGCGTACGTACGTGTCTACCCGGTCAGCCGCACTGGCAGGGATTGCCGGACTGGCAACCGCACCCGCACCCCGAACCGCAGCCGCAGGCGCCGAACAGTGGAAGGTTCTTGATCTCGGCGGGCTGCTGGGTGTCGCTGTCCTGTGTGGGGTCGGGCGTGCTGGGGGAATCGGCCATGGGTCCCTCCTTCAGGCACGAGGTGTGCGAGGCACGCTGCACCGCACAGCTCCTGTCGCCCATTTCATGCCCACTCCGGCGGGTGCATCAACGGCGCACGCTCGGCGCACCGAGGCTCGCACGCGCCCCGGAGTGCGGGAGCAAGATCCCCACAGGCAGGTCACCCCGCCGGGATCAGGCCCCTTCGGCCCCCGTCGCCGGCTGGATCTCCGGCTGGATGTCGGGCTGGAGCTCGTCCGCGTGCTCGCCCGTCACGAGGAACACGACGCGCTTGGCGACGGACACCGCGTGGTCGGCGAAGCGCTCGTAGTAACGGCCCAGGAGGGTCACGTCCACGGCGGTCTCGATGCCGTGCTTCCACTTGTCGTCCAGCAGGTGCTGGAAGAGCGTGCGGTGCAGGAGGTCCATCTCGTCGTCGTCCTGCTCCAGCTGGAGCGCGAGGTCGACGTCCTTGGTGATGATGACCTCGGCCGCCTTGGCCATCAGGCGCTGGGCGAGCTGGCCCATCTCCAGGATCGTGGCGTGCAGGTCGTGCGGGATGGCCCGCTCGGGGAAGCGCAGCCGGGCCAGCTTCGCGACGTGCTGGGCCAGGTCGCCGGAGCGCTCCAGGTCGGCCGACATACGGAGCGAGGTGACCACGATCCGCAGATCCGTCGCCACCGGCTGCTGGCGGGCCAGCAGGGCTATCGCCCGGGCCTCCAGCTCGTGCTGAAGGTCGTCGACCTTCTCGTCGGCGGCGATCACGCTCTCGGCCAGCTTCAGGTCGGAGTCGAGGATGGCCGTCGTGGCGCGTCCGATCGCCGACCCGACGAGCCGGGCCATCTCGACCAGGCCCTCGCCGATCGAGTCAAGTTCCTCGTGGTACGCGTCCCGCATCAGGTTGTCCCTCTCTCACGTCAGCTTCGGGGGTCCGGGGGCTGGACCCTGACCATCGGAAATAGCCACCGAGCAGGCCCCGTGAACCCCACGCTCCCACGTTCAGGCCCGTACGCGTCCGTTTCAGTCACCCCAAATGAACCATCACTGGCTCCTGGGTGAACTCTGGGCGACGAGTGTTCGAGGTCGCACCCGGATGGCTGTGGCCTGGCGTGACGACATGCCTAACCTGGGGGCATGGACGTGAACGCGGCGGTCGCCGCAGCGGCAGCGATCGCCGGAGTGCTTACCGGTGTCATCGCCATGCTGGCGTTCCGCTGGAGCGAGCGCGACCAGAAACGCCCTACCCGCACTTCGCTGCATACGGACCCAGTGCTTCCGCCCGGCGTGGACACGGTCCTTTCCGTGCTCCGCTCCTCCGCCGTCGTACTGGACGAGGCGGACGCCGTGGTCAAGGCCAGCTCCGCCGCGTACGCCCTCGGGCTGGTCCGCGGCGGCAAACTCGCCGTCGAACCGATGCTCCAGATGGCGCGTGACACCCGTCGTGACGGGGAGATACGACAGGTGGAGCTGGATCTGCCGAGGCGGGGAACGGGACGCGGGGAAGCCCTCGCCGTCTCCGCCCGGGTGGCGCCGCTGGGCTCCCGGCTCGTACTCCTCCTCGTCGAGGACCTCACCGAGGCCCGGCGCATCGAGGCCGTACGACGCGACTTCGTCGCGAACGTCAGCCACGAGCTCAAGACCCCCGTCGGCGCGCTCAGCCTGCTCTCCGAAGCTGTCATGGACGCTTCCGACGACCCGGAGGCGGTGGAACGCTTCGCCGGCCGGATGCAGATAGAGGCCACCCGGCTCACCAACCTCGTACAGGAACTCATCGACCTCTCGCGGGTCCAGAACGACGACCCCCTCGAGGACGCCGAGCCGGTACGGGCGGACGAACTCGTCGCCGAGGCGATCGACCGCTGCCGCCACCAGGCCGGTGCCAAGCAGATCACCATGGCCGCGGGCGGCACCGCCGACCTGAGCATCTGGGGGAACAGGGGCCAGCTGGCCGCCGCCCTCGGAAACCTCGTCGAGAACGCCGTCAACTACTCGCCCGCCCGCACCCGGGTGGGCATAGCCGCGCGCCGGGTGAACGCGCCCGGCGGAGACCTCATCGAGATCGCCGTGACCGACCAGGGCATCGGCATCTCCGAAAAGGACAAGGAGCGCGTCTTCGAGCGCTTCTACCGCGTCGACCCGGCCCGTTCCCGTGCCACAGGCGGTACGGGGCTGGGGCTCGCGATCGTCAAGCACGTGGCGGCCTCGCACGGCGGGGAGGTCACGGTGTGGAGTTCCGAGGGACAGGGCTCCACGTTCACCCTGCGGCTGCCGGAGGCGGGCCCGGCCCGCGACCGCGTGACCACACACCACATGCCCGGACTCGACGAAGAGGACGAGCAGCCCACCGACGGGACGACCACCGTCACATCCCCGTATGACCCGCTTCCTGCCCCGGAGGTCCTTCCGTGACCCGTGTGCTCGTCGTCGAGGACGAGGAGTCCTTCTCCGACGCCCTGTCGTACATGCTCCGCAAGGAGGGCTTCGAGGTCGCCATCGCGACCACCGGGCCCGACGGACTCGACGAGTTCGAGCGCAACGGCGCCGACCTCGTCCTCCTCGACCTGATGCTGCCGGGCCTGCCCGGCACGGAGGTCTGCCGCCAGCTGCGCGGCCGCTCCAACGTTCCGGTGATCATGGTCACCGCCAAGGACAGCGAGATCGACAAGGTCGTCGGGCTGGAAATAGGGGCCGATGACTACGTCACCAAGCCCTTCTCCTCCCGCGAGCTGGTCGCCCGCATCCGTGCCGTGCTCCGCCGCCGCGGGGAGCCGGAGGAGGTCACTCCGGCCGCCCTGGAGGCCGGGCCCGTCCGGATGGACGTCGACCGCCACGTGGTCACGGTCTCCGGCTCCAAGGTCGACCTCCCCCTGAAGGAGTTCGACCTCCTGGAGATGCTCCTGCGCAACGCGGGCCGTGTCCTGACCCGCATGCAGCTCATCGACCGCGTGTGGGGCGCCGACTACGTCGGTGACACCAAGACGCTCGACGTCCACGTCAAGCGTCTGCGCGCGAAGATCGAGCCGGACCCGGGGGCACCCAGGTACCTGGTCACGGTGCGCGGTCTCGGCTACAAGTTTGAGCCGTAAACCGACACCGATACCGAGTCCGTACGTCGACTGCTGACGCACGACGAAGGGCGGCACCCCTCGGGGTACCGCCCTTCGTGCGTGCGTGGCTCAATGGGCGGCTGCGGAGACCGAGGCCGAGGCCGCGTCGGTGGGCGTACCCGACACGGATTCGGCCGGCGGCTCCGAGGCCGAGGCGGACTCCGAGGCCGACTCGGACGGCTCGGTGCTCGCGGTGGCCGTGGCCTCCGGCGTCGCGGGCACGTCGCTCGGGCCCCAGCCGGTGAAGTAGCTCTCGGCCGGAATGACGAACGCGCGCAGGTTCACGTCACCCGTCTGGCTGAAGGTGAAGGTGATCTTCTGGGCGTTGCCGTCCTTGATGGCGTCATTGCCGCTGGCCAGCACCGCGGCGGCGTTGCCCTTGCCGCCGAGGATGACGTAGCCGCCGGCCGGGATCGTCAGCTTGCCGGAGCCCTCGGCGGGCTTGATCTCGGCGGTCTTGCCGCTGTCGGCGACGGTGATCGAGTCCAGCGTCTGCGCGGTGTCACCGTTGTTGAACACGGTCGCGGAGATCGCGGCCGGGCCCGTCGCCTCCAGGTCCGGCTGGGTGATGACGACGGCGTTCTGGATCTTGATGTCGCCGACGGAGGTCGCGGCGTTGTCCGGCTTCACTTCCAGGGTCTGAGCGTTGTTGCCGGCGGCGCACGCGGCGAGTGAGGCGATCGAGAACGCTAGGGCGGCGGCGGCGAGAGCGCCGCGTCGAAGGCTGCTGCTCACGGCTGCGGCAACTCCTTGAACGTGGGCGAAGCAGGACGGCTCCGTTGTAAAGCCGCCCTAAGGGTCTGTCAGCGGCCTTAGGTTACCGAGCCGTTCCGGAGCTACCGCACCCGACCCGCCCCTACGCACCGACGGGCTCCCGTGCGCCGTGCGCGCGCCCCGTCCGTCGCACCCGCCTCTTCCGTCTCTTCGGCTACTTTGAGCCCGCACTCGGCCGTCACTCGTCCGTCATTCACATAACTCCCACCGACTGCCGCTTGCGGATTTCGCGCAAGGAATGTCCGGCGGTCCAGAAAAATTGATCATCGGTAGATCATCGGTAGATCATCGGCAGTTCACCGAAGGCCGTGATCAATTCCGGATTCGTCTCGTACCCGACTCCGGACATCGAACGGAGTAGCGGAAGTCGATCTCTTGGGGCCGGACAAAACGGGACGTTAAGACCCTGGTCAGGGGCTTCCGGTGTGTGTAACGTGCGCGTTTCACTTCCCCTGGACAGCCGCCCCGACCTGCGAATACCCTCTTCCGCCCGCCTCTCGCAGCACGTTCCTGTTGCGGTTGTCAAGCCCCGAGATATGCCCTGACCTGCGAAAACGCCATTCAGAAGCTGCCGTTTCCGTGTTACCCTGGATAGCCACGGAAGGGGTACCTGTCACATGACGTTCAAGGTTGGCGACACCGTGGTCTATCCCCATCACGGGGCCGCGCTGATCGAGGCTATCGAAACTCGCCAGATCAAAGGCGTGGACAAGACCTACTTGGTGCTGAAGGTCGCTCAGGGCGACCTGACGGTGCGTGTGCCAGCGGACAATGCGGAGTTCGTCGGCGTGCGTGATGTGGTCGGTCAGGAAGGGCTGGACCGGGTCTTCGAGGTGCTGCGTGCGCCGTACGCCGAGGAGCCCACGAACTGGTCGCGCCGTTACAAGGCAAATCTGGAGAAGCTCGCCTCCGGCGATGTCATCAAGGTCGCGGAAGTCGTACGTGACCTGTGGCGTCGTGAGCGCGAGCGTGGACTCTCCGCCGGTGAGAAGCGCATGCTCGCCAAGGCCCGCCAGATCCTGGTGAGCGAGCTCGCTCTCGCGGAGAACACGAACGAGGACAAGGCCGAGGCCCTGCTCGACGAGGTTCTCGCGTCCTGACGCCGGCAATCGCCGAGACGGAAATCGTCCCGACGTATGCAACCGCCGAGACGGTAGTCGTAGCCGTCTTGACGTACGCGTAAGTCTGCGCAGTTCAATTTGAGATGCGTGCAATGAAATGCCGCGGTGCCCGATGACGCATTAGCTGTCGCCGGGCGCTGCGGCATGTTCGTACCCGCACCCGGTCCGGGAACCGGAACTGCACGGTGCCAGAATTACCAGAGCCCCGCGCACTTGGTGTGCCGGGCCCGGGCAGCTGCCTCGACCAGATGTCACGGAAGGGTCCGGTCAAGGCGTCGCGCCCGGCACGCTGTGGCCATACCCACCTCGGCCGAGCACACAAACCTGACAGGAACCGATGTCTGACGATTCGCGTCCCTCGCCTTCGGAAGCCGCCATCCCTCCGGGCCTCCGTACCGCGGCCGTGATTCCGGCCGCCGGCCGGGGCGTGCGCCTCGGTCCGGGCGCACCCAAGGCGCTCCGCGCACTGAACGGCACGCCGATGCTCGTCCACGCGGTCCGCGCGATGGCCGCGTCCCGCGCCGTCTCGCTGGTCGTGGTCGTGGCCCCGCCCGACGGCGCCGCCGAGGTGAAAACCCTGCTCGACGCGCACGCACTGCCCGAGCGGACCGACTTCCTCGTCGTCCCCGGCGGGGACAGCCGCCAGGAGTCCGTGAAATACGGCCTCGACGCGCTGCCCCCCGGCATCGACATCGTCCTCGTGCACGACGCGGCCCGCCCCCTCGTACCCGTCGACACGGTCGACGCGGTCATCGAGGCCGTACGGGACGGCGCCCCCGCCGTCGTACCGGCTCTGCCGCTCGCCGACACCGTCAAAGAGGTCGAGCCCGCGACCGTTCCCGGCGCGCCCGAGCCCGTCGTGGCCACGCCCGAGCGGGCCCGGCTGCGGGCCGTGCAGACTCCGCAGGGGTTCGACCGGGCCACCCTCGTACGGGCCCACGAGACCGTCACCGACAACGTGACCGACGACGCCAGCATGGTCGAGCAGCTCGGGCTGCGGGTCGTGGTCGTGCCCGGTCACGAGGAGGCGTTCAAGGTGACCCGGCCGCTGGACCTGGTGCTGGCGGAGGCGGTTCTCGCACGGAGGAGGGCCAACGATGGGTTCTGAAGCGTCCGACGTCCGGCTGCCGCCGGGGGGTCCGCTGCTGCCCCAGGTCGGCATCGGTACCGACATCCACGCCTTCGAGGACGGGCGTGAGCTGTGGTGCGCCGGGCTGTTGTGGGAGGGGGAGGGGCCCGGGCTCGCGGGGCACTCCGACGCGGACGTCGTCGCACACGCCGCGTGCAACGCGCTGTTCTCCGCGGCCGGGCTCGGTGACCTCGGTGCGCACTTCGGTACCGGGCGGCCGGAGTGGTCCGGGGCGTCGGGCGTGACGCTGTTGACGGAGGCTGCCCGGATCGTGCGTGCGGCCGGGTTCGTCATCGGCAACGTCGCTGTTCAGGTGGTCGGGGACCGGCCGAAGATCGGCAAGCGGCGGGACGAGGCGCAGAAGGTTCTGTCCGAGGCGGTGGGGGCGGCGGTGTCGGTTTCCGGGGCGACCACCGATGGGCTCGGGTTTCCCGGTCGGGGTGAGGGGCTGATGGCGGTGGCTACGGCGTTGGTGGTGCGGGTGGGTTGACGGGTGGTTCTTTCGCCCCCTCCGCCCCTTCCCGTCCCTTGTTCCTGGGGCTCCGCCCCAGACCCCGCTCCTCAAACGCCGGAGGGGCTGAAAATCCTGCTTCTTCAGCCCGTCCGGCGTTTGAGGACGAGCGCGTCAGCGCGATACGGGGGTCTGGGGGCGGCAGCCCGCAGGGGACGGGAATGGGCAGGGGCGGAGGGGGCGAAAACCGCTGTACAGGCGCGAACCCGCTCCGGCGGAGTCAGCCGTCGGCCTCGTATGTCACGAATACATGCCCCATGGGCCAGAAGGGTCGCGGGGCACTACCCACCGCCCACTACCCTGGAGTGGTGACGATTCGCCTGTACGACACCAGCGCCCGGCAGATCCGTGACTTCACCCCGCTCATTCCGGGCTGTGTCTCGATCTACCTCTGTGGTGCCACCGTGCAGGCCGCACCGCACATCGGGCACATCCGGTCCGGTCTCAACTTCGACATCATGCGCCGCTGGTTCGAGCACCGCGGCTACGACGTGACGTTCATCCGCAACGTCACGGACATCGACGACAAGATCATCGCCAAGTCGGCCGAGCAGGGCCGCCCTTGGTGGTCGATCGGGTACGAGAACGAGCGCGCCTTCAACGACGGCTACGACGTACTCGGCTGCCTGCCGCCCACGTACGAGCCGCGCGCCACCGGGCACATCACCGAGATGGTCGAGATGATGCGCGGCCTCATCGAGCGCGGGCACGCCTACGAGGCGGACGGGAACGTCTACTTCGACGTGCGGTCGTACGACGGGTATCTGGCGCTGTCCAACCAGGAGCTGGACAACCTCCAGCAGCCGTCCGGCGTCGGCGAGACCGGCAAGCGCGACCCGCGTGACTTCGCCATGTGGAAGACCGCCAAGCCAGGCGAGCCGACGTGGGAGACGCCCTGGGGGCGCGGCAGGCCCGGCTGGCACCTCGAGTGCAGCGCCATGGCCCACAAGTACCTGGGTCCCGCCTTCGACATCCACGGCGGCGGCCTCGACCTGATCTTCCCGCACCACGAGAACGAGATCGCGCAGGCCAAGGCGTTCGGCGACGAGTTCGCCAAGTACTGGGTGCACAACGCCTGGGTCACCATCGCCGGCGAGAAGATGGCGAAGTCCCTCGGGAACTCGGTGCTCGTCAGCGAGATGGTGAAGCACTGGCGGCCCATCGTGCTGCGCTACTACCTCGGCACCCCGCACTACCGCTCGATGATCGAGTACAGCGAAGAGGCCCTGCGCGAGGCCGAGTCGGCGTTCGCGCGCATCGAGGGCTTCGTGCAGCGAGTGGTGGAGAAGGCGGGGGGCGTAGTCGAGCCCGCCGCCGAGGTTCCGCCCGCCTTCGCCGAGGCGATGGACGACGACCTGGGCGTGCCGCAGGCGCTCGCCATCGTGCACACGACGGTCCGGCAGGGCAACAGCGCACTGGCCGCCGACGACAAGGAAGCCGCCGTGGCGCGCCTCGCCGAGGTCCGGGCCATGCTCGGCGTCCTCGGCCTCGACCCGCTCGACCCGCACTGGGCCGGCGAGAGCGACCGCGGCGAAGACCTGCACGGCGTCGTCGACACCCTCGTACGCCTCGTGCTCCAGCAGCGCGAGGCCGCGCGCGGCCGCAAGGACTGGGCCACCGCCGACGCGATCCGCGACCAGCTCAACCAGTCCGGGCTCGTCATCGAGGACGGCCCGCAGGGCCCGCGCTGGACACTCGGGCCACGCTGAACATCCCCCGGTCGACCCCCGTCGACCTTGATCGATTGTGCCGCCCGGCTCTCCGGGCGGCACACTGCATATACGTACGTACGCACGCGTCACGCTTTTCCATGAGCGATGAGCAACGAGCAATGAGTAGAGACGGGTAGGTCATGGCCGCTAACAACCGCCGCATGTCCGGCAAGAAGGGCGCGCAGGTCGGCAGTGGCGGCCAGCGACGCCGGGGCCTGGAAGGCAAGGGCCCGACCCCGCCCGCCGAGGCGCGCAAGGGACACAAGAAGAACCGCATCGCCGGCGCCAAGGCCAAGCAGGCCGTGCGCCGTCCCGCCCCCACCAGGGGACGCGGCGGCAAGGGCACGTCCGAGATGGTCGTCGGACGCAACCCCGTCGTGGAGGCGCTGCGCGAGGGCGTGCCCGCGGTGACGCTGTACGTGCAGCAGTTCATCGACAACGACGAGCGGGTGCGCGAGGCGCTGCAGCTCGTGGCTGACCGCGGCGGCATCCACCTCATGGAGGCGCCGCGCCCCGAGCTGGACCGGATGACCAACGGACTCAACCACCAGGGCCTCGTCCTCCAGGTCCCGCCGTACGAGTACGCACACCCCGAGGACCTCGCCGCCGCCGCCTACGACGCCGGCGAGGACCCGCTGATCGTCGTCCTCGACGGCATCACGGACCCCCGGAACCTGGGCGCCATCGTCCGGTCCGCCACCGCCTTCGGCGGCCACGGCGTGGTCGTGCCCGAGCGGCGCGCGGCCGGCATGACCGCCGGTGCCTGGAAGACGTCCGCCGGCACCGCCGCCCGTACACCCGTCGCCCGCGCCACGAACCTGACGCGCACCCTGGAGGCGTACAAGAAGGCGGGCATCGCCGTCGTCGGTCTCGCCGCCGACGGTGAGGCCGAGGTCGGCGAGCTGGCGGCCCTCGGCGGTCCCGTCGTCATCGTCGTCGGCAGCGAGGGCAAGGGGCTGTCCCGGCTCGTCGGGGAGACCTGCGACTACCGGGTACGGATCCCGATGCCCGGCGGCGCCGAGTCGCTGAACGCCGGTGTCGCAGCGGGAGTTGTGCTCTACGAAGCGGCGCGGCGACGCGCCTGAACGCATGTGCGCGTAGTCACCCCCGTGGGCTAATCAGGATGTTCAGGTTGATGTTGACGCGGTCCGGACACATCGGCGCAGTCAAAGCAGTGTCCTAAACACACGTCACTCGGTTAGATGAGTGTGGACACCAGAACACCCCGCACACCCACGGGGGACCGCTCGTCGGGATTCGACGACGCTCCCGCGCTGAGCATGGTGAAGGTGCCGAGCGATCCGGCGCAGGTCATCGTCAATCATGCGAGCTTCCGCGTGCAGCTAGGCGCCCCACCGCGGAGCCAATCCCCGCGTATCGCGCGGCACTTGAGTTCCACCGACGACACCGCGCGCATCGCCGCCGTCGGTACGGCGGGCAGAACGGGCGCGGCCGGTGGGGCGGGCGCCACCGGTGGCCGCCGACGCGCCCCCGTCGTCTGGAGCGGGAAGTCCGCCCCGGACGACACCGGCGCCCACCGCCTGCTCCAAGCCGTGCGGAGCACCAGTGTCGGCCACGGCGCCCCCGCCCCGGCGGGCGACGCCGGAGCGACCCAGGTCATCCCGCGCATCGACGAACACCATGACTACGACGCCGACATGACCGTCGAAACCGTCGAGACGCCCATCGTCGGCAGCCAGCGCAGCCACGACTCCGGCGAGACCCGCCTGCTGCCGAACATGCGCTCGGTGGGCAGCGCGTACGACGAACCCGGTTACCCGGGCGAGGAGTTCGAGGAAGACCCCGAGCGCTTCGACGACGGCGACACCCCCGCCAGGCGGCACGGCGCCGACCCCGTGCGGCACGCCTACTACCCCGGCCGCCGGATGAACCTCGGCGTCGTCCTCCTCCCGCTGCGCGTCTTCCTCGGCTTCATCTCCATCTACGCCGGCATGGGCAAACTCTGCGACCCCGTCTACTTCGACGGCGGCGAGCGCGGCTCCATGGTCAAGTGGCTCAACACCCTGCACCCCTGGGAAGTCGCCGAGCCACTGCGGCAGTTCGCACTCCAGCACCCCGTCGGCGCCGGGCTCGTCATCGCCTTCCTCCAGGTCATCGTGGGCGTCCTCACGGTGCTCGGCCTGTGGCAGCGGGTCGCCGCCGTCGTCGGCGCGCTCCTGTCGGCCGCGCTCCTGCTCACCGTCAGCTGGAAGACGGTGCCCGCCTACGACGCGCCCGACATCATCTACCTCGCCGCCTGGTCCCCGCTGATCATCGCGGGCGCCCCCGTCTACTCCGTCGACGGACGCCTCGCAGGCGAGGCCTGGCGAACCCTCGGACCGCGCGCCGACATCTGGGACCTGCGCCGTCGCGTACTGCGCAGGGGCGCGCTCATCGCCTCCCTCGCCGTCGGCGTCACACTGCTCGTCGGCTCACTCCTCGGCGGAGCCGTCCGCGACGCCGACCGGATCGTCGTCCCCGGCCCCGGCGAGGCCCCGCGCAACGAACTGCCCGGCTCCCCGCTCCCCGAGACGCCCGGCAAGCGCAGCGACAAGCCCACCCCGTCGGCCTCCGAGGCACCCACCCAGGGCGCCGCCTCGGCCCCGCCGGACACGACGGCCACCACGCCGGGCGCGGCCCGCGACACCGGCACGGGCACCGCCACCAGCGGCCCCAGCCAGACCCAGGGCAGCAGCGGCCAGGCCCCGCCCCAGCAGTCCTCACCGGCCAACCAGGCGCCCAGCACCAGCGCGGGCCCGACGTCCAGCGGAGGCACGTCCAGCGGCGGCTCCACGGGCGGCTCGGGCTCGACGGGAGGCGGCTCCGACAGCGGCGGCTCCACCGGGCAGCCTGGGCTGGTGGGCGGCCTCCTGGGGTAACTCCCTCTGGACGACGGTACGAAGACGGGGCCCCGCACGATTCACGTGCGGGGCCCCGTCCTCGTAGCTCTGCAGGGGCCGCTCAACGCCCCAGCGCCGCAAGCTCCTTCGCCGCCTCCGTGAGGTCCTTCGCGGTGTCGATGGCGCGCCAGTAGGCGCCCTGCGGGAGCGAGAAGCCGGCCAGGCGGCGTTCGCGGGCCAGGTGCGGGAACGTGGTGCGCTCGTGGTCGCCGCGCTCGGGGAGCAGATCGGCGAACTCGGGGGAGAAGACGTACACGCCCGCATTGATCTCGTACTGGGTCGGCGGGGACTCGATGAAGTCCGTGATCCGCCCGAAGCCGTCCGTCTTCACGGCGCCCCACGGGATGCGCGGGCGGGCCAGCGCGAGGGTCGCGACGGCGTCGCGCTCGGTGTGGAAGTCCGCCATGTCGCGCAGCGAGAAACGGGTCCAGATGTCGCCGTTCGTCGCGAACCAGGGCCGGTCCGGGTGGGGGAGGTGCGCGGCGGCGTACTTGAGGCCGCCACCGCGGCCCAGGGGCTCCGACTCGACGACCGTCGTCACGTTCACCGGGAGGTCGGCGGAGTCCAGCCACTTCTGCAGGACCTCGGCGAGGTGACCGCAGCTGACGACCACATCGGTCACGCCCTCTTCGGCCAGCCAGGTCAGCTGATGGCCGATGATCGGGGTCCCCGTGCCGGGGATCTCGACCATCGGCTTGGGCCGGTCGTCGGTGTAGGGACGCAGCCGCGAGCCCTGACCGCCGGCCAGGACAACGGCTTGAACGGGGCGCGACGCGGCGTTCGGATCGGTCATGCCCGAACTGTACGTCGCACCCCGCTCGCGGCCTCGGTCCCCAACCGTTCCGTAACCGGCCGTACTTGAATGGTCGCCCTCGGCTCAGAAGTGCGTGGTCGCGACCCCCGAGGCGAAAGACGTGTCGCAGACCGGCCTGGCGAACGACTGGGCGCGCGTCGGGCCGTACGCACGGACCGCGGCGCGGCCCAGTGCCCGGGCGATGGAGACGCAGTGCTTCGCGAGCGACGGGCGGCCGTTCACCGCCTCCTGGAGGTGGGTGAGAGCGACGCCCGGGTTCTTCTCCTGGAGTTCCAGGAGGAGTTTGTCGCGCAGGACGTCCTGCGGGGTGCGGGACACAGCGCGAGTGGAGACATCCGCGGAGGACGCTTCGGCGGCGGTGAGCACCGAGTTCGAGGTGGTCCCCGACCAGTTGACTCGGGTGACCGCGAGGGTCCCGGAAAGTACCAGGACGACAGGCAGAACGAGGGCGAGGGTGCGGCCGACCCGACGGGCGGGGCCACGGCCACGCCGGGTCCGTTGGTTAGTGGTGGAGTGCTTCACGCGAGTGAGGGTAGCGTGGGGTGATGATTTGGCGACATTTAGTCACCGGTTCGGGGGATGGGGAAGCGGCGAATTTGGGGTACCGCGTTGACGTACACATATCGAAATGACCGGTCTGCCGGGGTATTTGTCGACATCGAAGAGGGCCCCGCAGCAGGCTGCGGGGCCCTCTTCGTCAACTTGGGTGAATTCACCCCGTACGGGGGTGTTGAACGGCCGTGGCTTGCCTCGGCCTTGCGGCCTCAGTCCGCCTCAGCCCGCCTCAGTCGGAGAGGCGCTCGCCCGTGGAGGTCGAGAACACGTGCAGCTCGCCCGGACGCGGCACGACGTGCAGCGTGGAGCCCTTCTCCGGGACCGCACGGCCGCTGACGCGGACGACCAGGTCCGTGGGCTTGTCGTCGACCTTCGCGGTGCCGTAGACGTAGCCGTCGGCGCCGAGCTCCTCGACGACATTCACGGAGACCGCCAGGCCGGCCGGAGCGTCCTCGGTGTCCTTCGTCAGGGACTTGGCGGCCTCGCCGTTGTGCTCGACGATGTCGAAGTGCTCCGGGCGGACGCCGACCGTGACGGTGCGGTCACCGCGGTCCGCCGCGGTGGACAGCGCCTCACGGCTGACCGGCACCACGCTGTTGCCGAACTTCACACCGCCGTCGGTGATCGGGACCTCGACGAGGTTCATGGCCGGGGAACCGATGAACCCGGCGACGAAGAGGTTGTTCGGCCGGTCGTACATGTTGCGCGGCGAGTCGACCTGCTGGAGCAGACCGTCCTTCAGCACGGCCACCCGGTCGCCCATGGTCATGGCCTCGACCTGGTCGTGGGTGACGTACACCGTGGTGATGCCGAGACGGCGCTGCAGCGACGCGATCTGCGTACGGGTGGAGACACGGAGCTTGGCGTCGAGGTTCGACAGCGGCTCGTCCATGAGGAACACCTGCGGCTCACGCACGATGGCGCGACCCATCGCCACACGCTGGCGCTGACCACCGGAGAGCGCCTTAGGCTTACGCGCCAGGTAGTCCGTGAGGTCCAGGATCTTCGCCGCGTCCTCCACCTTCTGGCGGATCTCGGCCTTGTTGACGCCGGCGATCTTGAGCGCGAAGCCCATGTTGTCGGCGACCGTCATGTGCGGGTACAGCGCGTAGTTCTGGAACACCATGGCGATGTCCCGGTCCTTGGGCGGCAGGTGCGTGACGTCACGGTCACCGATGTGGATCGAGCCGGCGTTGACGTCCTCGAGACCCGCGAGCATCCGCAGGGAGGTCGACTTTCCACAGCCGGAGGGACCGACGAGGACGAGGAACTCGCCGTCCGCGACATCGAGCTCGAGCTGGTCGACGGCGGGCTTGTCGCCACCCGGGTAAATGCGGGTCGCCTTGTTGAACGAGACAGTGGCCATGGTGAGGGCCCCCTTCACCGGCAGGAACGTGCCGGACGATCCGTAGTGGAAGGTGGTGTCACGGCACGGGAGGACCCACGCCGGTGGTGTAGTCCACAAGAGTGAACTGGCCGCGACGGTACCCGGCGTTTGCCTGTTCTGTCAGTAGGTGGGGGGTTGTGAATTTCGCGGAAATTTTCGAGGGGGCAGAGCACCGCACTTTTGACCTTCGCCACCTTCGCCATGCTGGCCGGCCGAGTCATCGCCTTTTGGCCTGCTCGCAGACAGCGACTTCCTGCTTCAACACGCACTGCCGTACACACACAGCCCTGAAGAGCTGCGCCCGAGCGGTCTTACACGCGCTCCACAGGCATTCCGGCCGACGGCCCGTCGGTCCGTACCGCACCGGCCGCTCCTACGCGGCCAGCAGACACTTCTCCAGCTCCGATGCCTTGATCACGGCCGGAACCTTCTTACCCGGCGGCAGCCCGGCCGCCACCAGCCAGTACAGCCGCATCCCCTCATCCCGGAGATTCACGGCCGCATTCACATCCCGATCGTGGACCACACCGCATTCGGTGCACATCCACTCGCGGACCGAGACATCCATCTTCGGCCCCTTGGTGTGACAGGCCGAGCACCGCCGTGTCGAGGGGAAGAAACGGTCGACGATCACCAGCGTTCGGCCGTACCACTTGCACTTGTACCGCAGCTGCCGAAGCAGCTCACCCCACCCGGCGTCGATGATCGCCTGATTCAGCTTCGCCTTGCGCCGCCTGCCCTTGCCGCGCGCCGGACGCAGCAGGGTCACGATGGACAGGTCCTCCACCACGAGCACTTGGTTCTCGCGCACGAGGCGGGTGGTGAACTGGTCCAGCATGTCCCTGCGTACGTCGCCCATGAGCGCATACAGGCGGGCGATCTTCTGTCTGACCTTGTCCCGGTTCCTGGAACCCCTCACCTTCTTGTGCAGCTCACGCTGCAACCGCGCCAACTTCTCCGCGTACCGCTTCAGCAACCGCGGATGATCCAGCTTCGTCCCGTCGTCCAGAGTGACCAGCGACGCGATCCCCAGATCCAGCCCCACCGCCTTCGGCGCCCGCGAACCCGGCTCGAACGCGGCAGGCAGCGGTGCTATCTGCTCCTCCACCAGCGTGGACACGAAGTAGCGACCCGCCCGATCCCGCGTCACCGACAACCGCACCGGGAACACCCCGGCGGGCAGCGCCCGCGACCAGCGAATATCCAGCGGCTGCGACTGCTTGGCCAACGTGACGGACCCCGTACCGGGCCGCTCCGGATCCTCGACCCATCTGAAACCCGTACGCACATAGATCGCCGCATCCCGCGACCGGCCCTTCTTCTTCCGCTTCGGGTACTGCGCCAACCCCTTGAAGAACCGCGTGTACCCCTGATCAAGATGCCGCAGAGCCTGCTGAAGCACCGTCGACGACACCTCCTTGAGCCACGCCGTCCCCTCCGCCCGCTTCCAGCCCGTCAACGCCCGGCACGTCTCCGCGAACCCCACATTCACCCGGTGCTGCTCCCAGGCGCCCGACCGCAGAGCCAGCCCCTCGTTGTAGACCCACCGGCAGGCGCCGAAGGTCCGCTCCAACTGCCCGGCCTGCTCGGCGGTCGGATAGAAGCGGAACCGGTAGAGCCGGTGGTGGCTGTCGGGCTCCTTGGCATGCCCCTTCAGCGGAGTCGCCTCGCGCGCGTGGTGCTTGCGGCGCTCGCCGATACCGAGCGCCTCGCGCTTGATCCGCTCGGCCTCCTTGCCCTTCACCGCTTCCGGCTTCGGCTTGGCCACCGGCTCCCCCATGAATCCCTCCCCGACGATCCGATCTCGGAACAGCACGTCAGAGCGATCAACGAACGGGTGCTCGGATGGTTACGCGCAGTTTTCGAGGCTGAGGCGAGTCACGAACTTCGTGGCTTGGGGAAACCGGGTCTGTGTACAGTGGAGCCGCTTCGCGTACGGGGTTGTGGTGCGCAGCGCCTCCTTAGCTCAGTCCGGCCCAGAGCGGCTGTCTTGTAAACAGCAGGTCGTCGGTTCGAATCCGACAGGAGGCTCCACCTTGAGGCCAGGTCAGAAGTAATCTGACCTGGCCTTTTGTCTCGGCTTCCTGCTGGCTGACCTGATCAGTCCTAGCCCTCCACCTCGTACTGCCCGACCTCCAGGAAGTAGCGCATCTCTTCCGGGGTGCCGTCTATCGCGTCTTCCGCTGCCGCGCGCAGGGCGGCGCTGATGTTGGGGTTGGCCAGGATTGTGGCGATGGCTACTCGGTCGTCCTCGGCCTGGGCGAGTGCTCGGCCGGTTTCGAGGAAGTAGGTCCTGTCTGCGGCGGTGCCGTCCAGGGCCTTGTTGGCCTCTCTGCGTACGGCCTTGCCGGTGGTGGGGTCGGCCAGGATCTTGACTATGGCGAAGGAGTTGTCCTCGTCCTGGGCTATCCAGCGGCCCGTCTCCAGGAAGTAGCGCATGTCCTCGGCGGTGCCGTCGAGGGCCTCCTGGGCCTCTCTGGCCACGGCCTTGCCGGTGCTTTCGTCCGCCAGGATGCGGGCGATCTCGATGCGGAGTTCCTCGTCCGTCATCGAGTCGTACGGCGAGTCCGCGTCGGCCGTCGTGGCCGACGCCGCGACGGGTGAGGTCGTCGTGTCGGCGGCGAAGGTCGGTGTGGAGAGCAGCAGGGCCGGGGCCAGTGCGCCCGCGGTCACTATGAGTGCCGCGCGGGTCAGTTTCATGTGTTCCATCCCCCAGTGGTTTAAGAGTGGCCGGCTGTTCGTCGCCGGCGGGGGAGATCGTTTCAAGGGGCGATATCGCGACACAAGATTGGAATCGGCAGTCATCGTGACCCGTTCGCTGCCGACTGGGCGTTCTTGACGTCGTGTTGGGAGGTAGTGGTGTCCGGCATCAAGGGCGCGTAAATGCTGCCGGGTTCCGGCAATGCGGCGGGTGCCGGCGGCGGGTCAGGATGGGAGGGCAGAAACGGGGGGACGGATGGACCTCCGGTGCCGGAGCGTCGACGGGGGAGACGCCGGCATCGGGGGTCAACCCCGTTGAGTGGCAAGGGTGTTGGGAGGCGGCTCTCGGATGGATCGTGTCGCCGGTGGTCGGCGTACCGCACGGCGGTGAGGGTTCCGCCGTCGCCCGGGGGGCCGTTCGGGTTGCCGCGTCCCGGCAGTGAGCCCGTGCCCCGTCGGGTCGCGCCACAGCCCCATGCGTTAGAAAGGCGTCAACGGCTCATCAGGAATCCGGGGGCGCAGATGACGGGGCGGGGCATACCCGAGGAGTTTCTGGACGGGTATGCGCGGATCCTTGCCGAGGCCTCCGCGACCGGTCGTCGGCTGACCCGTGACGAGCTGGACTCCCGCCGGGCGTTGGGTGAGCGGGCGGCCGAGGCGGGGTACGGGCTGCGTGCTCTCGTTGTTGCGCACCTGGCCGCCACTCGTGTCCATTGGCCGGCCGCCGCTTCCGACAGCACGCTGGCCGCCGTGGAGCAGGCCGTCGACGCCGTCGCCGAGGGCTATGAGCGTGCGCAACTCCTCGCCGTACGCCAGGAGGAGGCCGCGCGCCGGGAGTTCATCGACGATCTGCTGTACGGGCGCAGTGACTTGGGCCTGCTCGCCGAGCGGGCCGAACGCTTCGGGCTGCGTCTGTCGCACGCGCATGCCGTCGCCGTGGCCCAGGGTGATTCCGGGTACGACGAGGGGGACACCGTGCCGCGCGAGGTGGAGCGTGCGCTGATCGGGCGGTTCGGTGACCGCAGCGTCCTGGTGACGACCAAGGACGGGCGCCTGGTGTGCATCGCGCCGGGCGACCAGGACGACGTGCTCTCCTACTTCGCGAAGCAGGCGTACGCCGTCATGGACGGAGGGCAGGTCGCCATCGGCCGGCCCCAGCCCGGTCCCGGCGGGGTCGTCCACTCGTACGAGGAGGCCCTGAACGCTCTCGACCTGGCCGAGCGCCTGGAACTCGACGCACCTGTGCTGCGCGCCGCCGACCTGCTCGTCTACCCGGTCCTCACCCGCGACCGGCAGGCCATGGCAGACCTGGTCCTCAGTACCCTTGGCCCCCTTCGGCAGGCCCGCGGTGGTGCTCAGCCGCTGCTCGACACCCTTACCGCGTACTTCGAGTCCGGTTGTGTCGCCGCGGAGGCCGCCCGGCGTCTGTCGCTCAGCGTCCGTGCCCTCACCTACCGGCTGGACCGTATCCACAAGCTCACCGGCGCGAGTCCGGCCGACCCGGTGAACCGTTACACGCTCCAGACCGCGGTCATCGGGGCCCGGTTGCTGGACTGGCCGGCGAAGGAATTCTGAGTTCGAAGGAGTTCTGAGTTCACGGAGTGGGCGCCGCGTCTCACCCCCGCCGGGGTCGGCCGCGTCTCCGCCCGAGTCAGCCCCGCCCCCGCGAATCCAGCAGCGTCCTTGCGATGGCTAGCTGCTCCGCGACCAAGCCGAGCCCGTCCTCCACCCGCCACAGCGAGTTCTGCAGCACCCGCCCCAGCGTCCAGGCCCGCGCCCGCTCCCGGTCGGCGCCCAGCGTCTCCGTCATCAGGTCGAAGCGGCGTAGCAGGTGTCCCTCCTCGAAGCGGCTCCAGAGTGCGGGCAGCAGCTCGAAGCAAGGGTCTCCGGCGAGTGGCTTCGGGTCGATGGCCAGCCAGGGTTGGCGGTCGGCCGCGAGGATGTTCTCGAAGTGCAGGTCCCAGTGCAGGAGCCGGTCTCCCGGCTCGTCCGCGACCTCGCGCAGCGCGGCGGCGCAGTCCCGCAGCAGCCGTCGGTCGTTCTCGTCGTGCAGCGCATCGAGCACCGCCGGCAGTCGGTCGAACATGCCCGCGGTCAGATCGCCGAGCCGTCGCAGGCCCGCCGGTGCCGGAAGAGACGTCAGCCGGGCGAGGAGGTCCGCGAGGATCCCGGTCGCCTCCATCACATCCGGTACGGCGGCCAGTGGGCGGTTCTCGTCGAGGCGCTCCAGGAGCAGCGTGCCGGAGTCCGGGTCGTAGTCGAGGAGGTGGACGGCGCCGTCGCCGCCCCAGGTGCGCAGGGCGAGCGCCTCACCGGCCGTCTCGTCGTCGAGGTTCTGGAGTTTCAGCGCTGCCCGGGTTCCGTCGGCGCGTACCACCGGCAGGACGACCGAGGCCCGTCCGCTCATCGGCCGGCCCTCCTGCCGGAGTCCCCAGCGCTCGAGAAACTCCGCTCCCCGTTCCAGCAGCCGGACGTCCCACACCACGACAATCACCCCATGAGTCGAGTTTCGCGCGCCGCCCGGTCGTACATCGGCCGTGCCCCGGGAACGTACATCTGGCTGGCGATCCTCTTCATCACGACCGTGGCGATGCACCACATGTCGCCGGAGTTCGAGGAGGAGTTCCTGCGGCAGCGGTCCACCAACATCCATGAGCTGTCGAGCAATCCGGTGCGGGTGCTCTTCTCCAGTGCGATGTGGATCGACGGCGGGCATTGGCTGCCGTACGCCGTTCTGTACACCGTGTTCCACGCGCAGGCGGAGCACTGGCTGGGTACCGCGCGGTGGCTGGTGGTCTGTGTGGCCGCGCATGTGCTGGCGACGTTGATCAGTGAGGGGGCGCTGCTGCTTGCGATCCGGCACGGGGTGGCGCCGCATTCGGCGGTCAACACCCTGGACATCGGGGTGAGTTACGCGCTGGCGGGGGTGATCGCGGTGCTGACGTACCGGATCGCGGCGCCCTGGAGGTACCCGTACGTGGCGGTGGTGCTGGTTGTGTACGGGGTGCCGCTGGTGACCGGCCGTACCTTCACCGATCTCGGGCATTTCACCTCGGTGCTGATCGGTCTGGGCTGTTATCCGCTGGTCAGGGGGCGCGGAAAAGCATGGAATCCGAAGGAGACAGTGGCCGCCCTCAGGGGTTAGCGTCCCGCCATGAGCAGCAGCACGGTCAACGGCGGCATCTCCTTCTGGTACGCGGACGACGGCTTCCCTGCGCCGCGTGAGCCCCTGCCCGGTGACGCCTCCGCGGACGTCGTCATCGTCGGCGGCGGCTACACGGGTCTGTGGACCGCGTACTACCTGAAGAAGGCGGCGCCCTTCCTGCGGATCACCGTCCTGGAGCAGAAGTTCTGCGGGTACGGGGCCTCGGGGCGCAACGGCGGCTGGCTGTACAACGGCATCGCGGGGCGGGACCGGTACGCGAAGCTGCACGGGCAGGAGGCGGCCGTACGCCTTCAGAAGGCCATGAACGAGACGGTCGACGAGGTGGTGCGGGTTGCCGTCGAGGAGGGCATCGAGGCGGATGTTCACCAGGGTGGTGTGCTCGAAGTGGCGTACACCCCGGCGCAGTTGGCGCGGTTGAAGGCGTTCCATGAGGACGAGTTGTCGTACGGGGAGAAGGACCGTGAGCTGTTCGGCGCGGTGGAGACCGCCGAGCGGATCCGGGTCGCGGACGTGGTGGGGTCCACGTGGACGCCGCACGGGGCGCGGCTGCATCCCGTGAAGCTGGTGAAGGGGCTGGCCGCCGCGGTCGAGGCGTTGGGCGTGACGATTTATGAGCAGACGCCGGTCACGGAGATCCGGCCGAAGCATGCGGTGACTCCGTACGGCACGGTCCGGGCGCCGTACGTGCTGCGTTGCACGGAGGGCTTCACGGCGTCCCTCAAGGGTCAGAAGCGGACCTGGCTGCCCATGAACTCGTCGATGATCGCGACGGAGCCGTTGACCGCGGAGCAGTGGGAGACCATCGGCTGGGAGGGGCGGGAGACCCTGGGCGACATGGCGCACGCGTACATGTACGCCCAGCGCACCGCTGACGGCCGGATCGCGCTCGGCGGTCGCGGATTCCCGTACCGCTTCGGGTCGCGCACCGACAACGACGGCCGTACGCAGCCGGCGACCGTCGAGGCACTGCGCGAGATCCTCGTCCGCTTCTTCCCGTCCCTTACCGGGGTGGGGGTGGAGTACGCCTGGTCGGGAGTGCTCGGTGTGCCGCGCGACTGGTGCGCGACGGTGACCCTGGACCGTTCTACGGGGCTCGGCTGGGCCGGCGGGTACGTCGGTTCCGGTGTCGCCACCACCAACCTCGCCGCCCGTACCCTGCGCGACCTCGTCCAGCAGGACTCCGGGCAGTCGGGCGCCACGGAGCTGACCGGGCTGCCCTGGGTCAACCACAAGGTGCGTAAGTGGGAGCCGGAGCCGTTCCGCTGGATCGGGGTGCACGGGATGTACGCCACCTACCGCACGGCCGACCGGCGTGAACTGACCACGCACAGCGCGGAGTCGTCGCGGTTGGCGCGGGTGGCTGATCGGGTGGCGGGGCGGCACTGACCCCGTGCCCCGGGGGACTGAAACCCGTTGGGTCCGGCCCGCGCCCGTATGTGAAACTGCGGCCATGATTCGCCCAGCCACCCCCGCCGATGTCCCCGTCATCCACGCCCTGGTGCGTGAACTCGCCGAGTACGAGAAGGCGCTGGAGGAGGCGCGGGCCTCTCAGGAGCAGTTGCGGGAGGCGCTGTTCGGGGAGCGGCCGGCCGCGTTCGCGCATGTCGCCGAGGATGCGTCGGGGGAGGTGGTCGGGTTCGCGCTGTGGTTCCTGAACTTCTCGACGTGGCGCGGGGTGCACGGGATCTACCTGGAGGACCTGTACGTACGGCCCGAGGCGCGCGGCGGTGGGCACGGGAAGGCGTTGCTGGCCGAGCTGGCGCGGATCTGTGTGGAGCGCGGGTACGAGCGGCTGGAGTGGTCGGTGCTGAACTGGAATCAGCCGTCCATCGAGTTCTACGAGGCGCTGGGCGCGCGGCCGCAGGACGAGTGGACGGTGTACCGGCTGACGGATGGCGCGCTCGCGACACTTGGTTCACGGGACTGACTGGGCTCCAAGGGACCGACTGGTTCAAGGGACTGACCGGTTCAAGGGACTGACTCGGGGAGCGGGGCTGCCGTGGTCGCCGCGTACTTGGGGGCCTTCGCGGTGACCATGAGGCCCGCGATCAGGCCGGCCAGGAGCAGGACGGCGACGGCCCACCAGAGGGCGACGGTGTAGCCGTGGACGATGCCCTGGCGGGTGATCAGCTCCCGTTGGGCGGGGTCGGTCAGATGGGCGGCGATGTACGCCGTGCCGCTGGTGGTGGCGATGGTGTTCAGCAGCGCCGTACCGATCGAACCGCCCACCTGCTGCGAGGTGTTGACGGTCGCGGAGGTCACGCCCGCGTCCTGCGGGGCGACTCCGGCGGTGGCGGTGGCGAAGACCGGCATGAAGGTCAGGCCCATGCCGAGGCCGGTGAGGAGCAGGCCGGGCAGCAGGTGGGTCGCGTAGGCGGAGTCGACGGTGAGCTGGGTGAAGACCAGCATGCCGGAGGCGGCGATGATCATGCCGGGGACCATCAGGGTGCGGGGTGCCACGTGGTTCATCAGCCGGGCGGAGATCTGCGTCGAGCCGATGATGATCGCGGCGGTCATGGGGAGGAAGGCCAGGCCCGTCTTCACGGGGGAGTAGCCGAGGATGACCTGGAGGTAGTAGGTCATGAAGAGGAACATGCCGAACATGCCGATGACGGCGAGCCCCATCGTCAGGAAGCAGCCGGCGCGGTTGCGGTCCTTGACGATGTGCAGGGGGAGGAGCGGGCTCGGGGCCCTGGTCTGCCACCACACGAAGGTCGTGAGGAGTACGACGCCCGCCGCGAAGAGGCCCAGGACCAGTGAGTCCGTCCAGCCTCGCGGCTGGGCCTCGCTGAACCCGTAGACGATGGCGACCAGGCCGCCGCAGCCCATCAGCGCACCGGGTACGTCGAGACGCGCACCCTTGTTTCCCGGGCGGTCCTGCAGCAGCGCGAACGCGCCGAAGACCGCGATGACGGCGATGGGGACATTGACGTACAGGCACCAGCGCCAGTTCAGGTACTCGGTCAGTACGCCGCCGAGGATGAACCCGATCGCGGATCCCGAGCCCGCCAGGGCGCCGTAGATCCCGAAGGCCTTTCCGCGCTCCTTCGGGTCGGTGAACGTGGTCGTGAGGAGGGACAGCGCGGAGGGGGCGAGTACGGCGGCGAAGACGCCCTGGAGCGCGCGGGCGGCGAAGAGCATGCCTGAGCCGGTGGCCGCGCCGCCGAGTGCGGAGGCGGCGGCGAAGCCGATGAGCCCGACGATGAAGGTGCGTTTGCGGCCGACGAGGTCGGCGATGCGGCCGCCGAGCAGGAGCAGCCCGCCGAAGGCCAGGGTGTACGCGGTGATGACCCACTGGCGGTTGCCGTCGGACATGTTCAGATCGCTCTGTGCGGAGGGGAGAGCGATGTTCACGATGGTCGCGTCGAGGACGACCATCAGCTGGGCGAGAGCGATGATCACCAGGGCCCACCAGCGGCGGGGGTCGGCGCCCGCCGGGACGCCCGGTTCACCTGTCCGGGTGACGTTCACCCGGTCAGAAGACCATGAATCCGGGTGTATCGCATCTCCGGTCCGCTGGTCGCTGTCTCCGGTCTTGTGGCCCATGTCTCCGGTCTTGTGGTCGCTGTCTCCGGTCCTGTGGTGATTCACGGCTCCAGCACCACCTTGCCGACCGTGGCCCGGTTCTCCAGGGCGCGGTGGGCGGCGGCCGCCTCGGCGAGCGGGAAGCGTGTCACGGCCGGGGTCAGCCGGCCCGCGGCGGCCTGGCTGAGGGAGCGGAGTTCCAGGGTCTGGACGGGGTTGGGGCCGCCCGCCCTCCGCATCATCTCGGGACCGAGGACCTCCTGGGAGACGCCCTCGACGAGCAGCGGGGTGCCGTTGTGCAGGCCCTCGGCGGACCAGCCGAAGACGAGGTGCGTGCCGCCGGGACCCAGGAGCGCGACGGACTTGCGGGCCGTGTCGCCGCCCACGCCGTCGAAGACGACGGTCGCCTCTCTGCCGCCGAGGAAGGCGCGGACCTTCTCCGGCCAGTCCGAGTCTTTGTAGTCGACGGCCAGGTCGGCGCCGTTCTTCTCCACCCGGGCCACCTTCTCCGGGCCGCCCGCGAGCCCGATCACGGTGGCACCCGCGTGTTTCGCGTACTGCACGAGCAGGGTGCCGATGCCGCCCGCGGCCGCCAGGATCACGGCCACGGAGTCGGGGCCGAGCTCGGCGAACTGGAGGATCCCCATCGTCGTACGCCCGGTGCCGATCATCGCGACGGCCTGCGCGAAGTCCAGGTTGCCGGGGATCTCGTGGAGGCGGTCGACGTCGGTGACGGCGAGTTCGGCGTAACCGCCCGGGGCGAAGCCGAGGTGCGCGACCACGCGCTTGCCGAGCCAGAGTCCGGCGACACCCTCGCCGAGGGACTCGACGGTTCCGGCGACCTCGCGGCCGGGGATCGTGGGCAGGGCGGGCAGCTCGGGCAGCGGGCCCCGCAGGCCCTCCCGGATCGCGGTGTCGAGAAGGTGTACGCCCGCCGCGGCGACGGCGATACGGACCTGGCCCGGGCCCGGTCGAGGGTCCTCGGTCCTCTCGTACGAGAGGTTCTCGGCCGGGCCGAAGGCGTGCTGGCGGATGGCGTGCATGGGAGCTCCTCGGAGTCGTCGTACAGCCAGCCTCCGACCTCAAGCATGCTTGAGGTCAAGGCGTTCCCGGATCCTGAGGGCCAGAGTCACGGCTTCGAGCGCGCTGTTGAAGGAGACCTCCGAGAGCACGCCGGGGGCGGCGACCTGGTCGCCCGCGAGGTAGACGCCGTCGCCGCGGTCGATGGCCGGCCGGTCGCGCCAGCTCGTGCCGGGCAGGTCCACCGCGCCGGTACGCCCGTTCGCGGTGGCCTCGCTCCGCCAGGTCACGCGCTCGCGCCAGCCGTCGAAGGCGAGGTCGAGCAGGTGCTCGGCGCGGGCGATCCCGTCGGCCCGGGACTCGTGCGGGGCGATCGGGATCTGCCCCTGGACGAGCTGCTCCCCGGCCGGGGCGAGGGTGCGGTCCTGCGCGGTGAAGCGTTCGATCCAGCCCGGCGCGTCCAGGTCGGAGACGGCGAACGCGTCGCCGCGCCGGGTGCGGACGGCCACGTCGAGGAGCGCGGTACGACCGCTCGTCCAGGTCAGCGAGTCGTCCCTGAGGAGGCGGCGGGCGGATTCGAGGGAGGTGGCCACGATGACGGGGCCGTCCTGGGGCAGCGCGTCGACCCTCGACAGAGTCTCCATCCGGACACCGAGATTCCAGGCGCGGGCCGCCATCCGGTCGATGACGGATGCCCAGCCGCCCCGCGGATAGTGCGCCTCCGGCGGCAACTTCGTGGCGCGGCGCAGGCGTTCCTGCACGAAGGCCGCGGAGAGGGAGCCGGGGTCGTGGTGGAAGAGGGCGACGGCGGAGTAGTGCGCCGCGGCCAAAGCGCCCTCCTCGCCCGCCTGTTCCGTCGCCCAGGTCATGAAGTCGACGTCCACGGGCGCCTGTCGGGACGTACGGCGCAGGAGCTTGAGCATCGCGAAGGGCGGGGTGCGGCGCAGGGCGCCCTTGTGGTGGAGCCTGAGGCGGGCCGCTTCCAGGGGCGGGATCGGGGCGAGCGGCCCGAGCAGGTTCCGCTGCCTGAGCCAGCTCCAGTGCGGGCCGCCGCTGTACAGGGCGTGCGGGCCTTCGTTGGTCTTGTAGGGGCCCTCGGCGGTGCGGGCCCGGCCGCCGAGCGTGTGGTGGGCCTCGTACACGGTGACCTTGGCGCCGGTCTCGGCGGCGGTGACAGCGGCGGTGAGTCCGGCGAAGCCGCCGCCGATGACGGTGATGTGGGGCATGGCTGGGGTCTCCCTCTGCTCCGGGTGCGCTGCCTCTCTTGTGTGTTGACTGATTGCGGGGGCCGGAATGTGACATGGGGAGGTGAACTGGCAGGTACTGGCAGGTCAGGGCTGTTGTCAGTGGTGGGGTGCACCATGGGGGCATGGTGGGCAAAGCGGCGGGCGAGGCGAAGAAACCGGTCAAGGGGGCGCGGCGGCCGGAGCTGCGGCTGCCGCCCCTGGAGCCGTACGGCGGTGCCGGGCTGGAACCCGACGGGGATTACGACGGTCTCGAGTTCCGGGACGTGGACTTCGTCGGGCAGGACGGCGGGGGAGCGCGGTTCATGGACTGCGCGCTGACGGGGTGCGCGTTCGACGAGACGCGGCTGCATCACGCGCGCTTCCTGGACTCGGTTCTGACGGGCATACGGGGTGTGGGCACCGATCTCGCCGAGTCGACGCTGCGGGACGTCGAGCTGGTCGACGCGCGCCTGGGCGGGGTGCAGCTTCACGGCTCGGTCCTGGAGCGGGTGCTTGTGCGTGGCGGCAAGATCGACTATCTGAACTTGCGCAAGGCCCGCCTCAAGGACGTTGTGTTCCAGGGGTGCGTGCTGGTGGAGCCGGACTTTGGGGGTGCGCGGCTGGAGCGGGTCGAGTTTGTGGACTGTGTTCTGAAGGGGGCGGATCTGACGGGGGCGAGCCTGACGGATGTCGACCTGCGGGGGGCCGCCGAGTTCACGATCGCGCGGGGGGTGGATCGGCTGGCGGGGGCGGTCATCAGTGCGGGGCAACTGATTGATCTGGCGCCGGTGTTGGCGGCGGAGATGGGGGTGCGGGTGGAGTAGGGGGGTGGTTTTTCGCCCCCTCCGCCCCTACCCGTCCCTTGTCCCTGGGGCTCCGCCCCAGACCCCGCTCCTCAAACGCCGGAGGGGCTGGATTGTGCCGTTTTTAGCCCGTCCGGCGTTTGAGGACGAGCGCGTCAGCGCGATACGGGGGTCTGGGGGCGGAGCCCCCAGGTACGGGACGGGTAGGGGCGGAGGGGGCGAAAAAACTCCCCGCCGTCACCTCACGGCACCCGAGGAAACCGAGCCTCCAGCGTCCACACCGCCGGATTCTCGCGAAGCCCTTCGTGAAGGTCGACGAGGTCGGCGATCAGGTCGTGCAGAAAGTCCCGCGCCTCACGCCGAAGCTCGGCGTGCGAGAAGGTGAGCGGCGCCTCTTCGACCCGCATCCAGTCGGCCTCGACATCCACCCACCCGAAGCGCCGCTCGAAGAGCATCCGGTCGGTCGACTCGGTGAAGTCCAGCTCCGCCCGCTGCGGCCGCGAGGCCCGGCTCCCCCGCGGATCCCGGTCCAGCTGCTCCACGATGTCGCACAACGCCCACGCGAAGTCCAGCACCGGCACCCATCCCCAGGCTGTGGACAGCTCCCGGTCCGCCTTGGCATCGGCGAGATAGACGTCCCCGCAGAACAGGTCGTGGCGCAGCGCGTGAACGTCCGCACGGCGGTAGTCGGTCTGCGGGGGGTCGGGGAAGCGGTTGGAGAGGGCGTAGCCGATGTCGAGCACGTAGGTGATGGTGTCACGTGCTCGTAGGATCACGGACGTGCCCCGATCCTCCGCCGCCGCCCCCTTTGCCCTGGCCATCGCCCTGGCGCTCACCGCGTGCAGCGGCGGCGTGCAGGGCAAGCCCGGCGCCTCCGGCGTAAGCGACCCGTACTTCCCGAAGCTGGGCAACGGCGGCTACGACGTCACGCACTACGACCTGACCCTCTCCTACGACCCGGGCACCAAGCGCCTGAAGGGGACCGCGGAGATCACGGCGAAGGCCACCCAGGACCTCAGCGCCTTCAACCTCGACCTGAAGGGCCTGGACGTCGACGAGGTCACCGTCGGAAGCGTCGGAAGCGTCGGAAGCGTCGGAAGCGTCGGAAGCGGGGGAGACCAGGCGGACGCCCGCTGGAACCGCGCGGGCCACGAGCTGACCGTGCGCCCGCACGACGACCTCGACCAGGGCGAGACCTTCCGCACGACGGTCCGCTACTCCGGCACCCCCGAGACACTCACCGACCCCGACGGCTCGGAGGAGGGCTGGCTGCGCACGGCCGACGGCGCCCTCGCCCTCGGCGAACCCACCGGCTCGATGACCTGGTTCCCCGGCAACCACCACCCCTCCGACAAGGCGTCGTACGACATCAAGGTCACCGTCCCCGAGGGCCTGCAGGCCGTCTCCAACGGAGAGTTGAAGGACGAGACGACGCTGAACGGTCGCGCCACCTTCACCTGGCACTCCGCGGAACCGATGGCGAGCTATGTGGCGACGGTCGCGATCGGGACGTACGACATCACCCGGACCGCGACGAAGAACGGCCTGCCCGTGATCGTCGCCGTCGACCCGACGCAGGCCGCGGCGAGCAAGAAGCCGCTCGCGAGCATCCCCGAGATCATGGAGTGGGAGGAGTACAACTTCGGCCCGTACCCCTTCTCCTCGACGGGTGCGATCGTCGACCGCCAGGACGATGTGGACTACGCCCTGGAGACCCAGACCCGCCCGGTCTTCCCCGGCGCCCCCGACACCGAACTCCTCGTCCACGAACTGGCCCACCAGTGGTACGGCGACTCCGTCACGCCCAGGACCTGGCGGGACATGTGGCTCAACGAGGGCTTCGCCACGTACGCGGAGTGGCTGTGGCAGGAGGACCACGACGGCGACACGGCCGAAGAGACCTTCAACTCCCTCTACCAGGGCGACTACTACGACGACCCGGACCTCGACGAGGCCCTCTGGTCCTTCCCGCCCGCCAAGCCCTCCAGCGCGGCACACATCTCCGACAGCCCCGTCTACGAACGCGGCGCGATGGTCCTCCACAAGATCCGCCAGACCGTCGGCGACGACACCTTCTACGACATCCTCCAGGGCTGGGCCGCCGCCCACCGCCACGGCAACGCGGACACCGCCGACTTCACGGCGTACGTGGAGAAGTCAGCGCCGGACGCGGACTTCACCGAGATCTGGGAGGACTGGCTGTACGGGGAGGGGAAGCCGGCGAAGCCGTGAGCGCCGCTCAGGTCGACGTAGTGTGCCCGTCCAACTCGTCCAGCAGATAGGTCAGTCGGGGCAGCCACACGGCCTCCGTCGCGTCGGCCAGCTCCCGCCGGTTCCACCAGCGCCAGTTCAGGATCCCCTCCTCGGCGTGCATGGCGCTGACATCGGCGCCGGTGTCCGGCTCACGACGCGGCCCGCGAGCCACGTAGATGTGCTCGTGCTGGCGCACGGGGACTCCGGCCCGCGTGAAGTCGCGTTCCCATGTGCACAGCAGCGGCCCCAGGGTGAGGTCGGCCCACCCGGTCTCCTCGCGCACTTCCCGCAGGGCGCCCTCGCGCGGGCTCTCGCCTGGTTCGAGTCCGCCGCCGGGCAGGGCCCAGTGGACGCCCAACTCCTCGTTGTCGTGCCGGAAGAGGAAGACGGAGCCGTCGGGGTCGAGGACGGCGACGCGGGCCGCGCGGCGCGGTTTGCGCAGCGTCTTACGCAACACCGCGCAGGGCCGGTGGAGTTGCAGGTCCTCGCGCCGCCCGATGACCTCGTACCCGAGGGCGGTCCAGAAGGCGAGGCCCTTGGGATTGCTGTCGAGCACGGCAAGCCGCACGCCGACCCGCCCCGCACCCCGGAACCGCTCCTCGACGAGCCCCGCCAACTCCCGCCCGTACCCCCGGCGTTGCTCATTCGCATCCACGAGGAGCAGCCCGATCCAGGGGTCGGGATCGGCCGGATCGGGATGCCGCGAGAGGGTGATCACGACCCCGACGAGCCGCCCTCCGACCCTGTCGCGGGCCAGCAGAACCTCCACGTCCGGGTTCGCCAACTCCTCGTCCAGCGCGGCCGAGACCTGCTCCGCGCGGATGTCGTCGGGGTCGGGGAAGTCGCCGCTGAGGGCGTGGAAGTCACGGTTGGAGGCGTAGAGGGCGGTGAGTTCGGCGAGGAGGGCGCTGTCGGCCAGGGGTAGGGCCAGGGGTTCGAGGATCACGCGGGGCAGGCTATGGCGTGTACGGCGGGTGGTCATGGGCGCCGGCGTCCGTTGCCCGCCTCAGTCGCCGGAGTACCCGAAGACCCCCAGGTGGGTCGGCTCGTCCCCGGTGTGCAGGATGACGTACAGGCCGGTCCACCGCATGCGGCACTCGTCGATCAGGGTCTGCCCTCGGCGCGCCTCGTACGACCGCCGGATTTCGGCGAGCGCCTCCTCGAACTGCCCGCGCGTCGGACGGTCGGTCCCGAAGTGATGGGTGACGCGGTCGGGGGCGAGTGGCCGCAGAGTTCCGTAGTCCTCGATGTTGAGTTCTGACGGGGCGTCGGTCGTGTGGACAACGCGCTGGACGTCGAGAATCGAGTGAGTGCCTTCCTCGCCCATGAACTCCTCGTCGGCGTACAGCTCCTCAAGGCTCCCGAACGTCTCGCCGTCGCCGTATTCCTCCTGGAAGACCTGCGCGTGCAGGCTCTCCAAGGCTGCCTCGACACTGCCGTCGTACGGGATGACGTACTCCCAGCCACTCGCGCCCATAGCGCCACCCTCCCCCTGTTGAGAACGGCGTCACCCTAGGGGAAGGGTCTGACAACGGCTTCGCCCTGACCGTCAGCGTGCATGAATCGATCCGTACTATGCGATCTCGTCGTCGTAGGCGGGCTCCGGCAGGCGCGTACCACGGCTCTTCGCGACGCGGTGTACGTCGGTCAGGGACTCGCGCATCCGCGCGAGCAGGAAGCGGAGTTGGGCGGGAGTGGCTTTGTCGTCGGCGAGCATGTCGGCCGCGTGGTCGAGGAGATCGCTTGCCATGCCGAGCTGGACGCTTTCGATGTTGTCCGCGACGCGGGTGAGGTAGCCGGTGCCGTCCGCGACGCGGGTGAGGTAGCCGGTGCCGTCCGCGAGAAGGTAGGCGGGCTTCCTGGAGCACATTCCCGAGATCGAGTTCAAGTACGACGGCTCGGTGGAGCGCACCGCGCAGATCATCGCTGAGGCGGGCTTCGAGGTGGACTGGAAGCTCTGGGAGCGGGACTACGGCAAGTGCGGGCCATGCAGTCCGGGGGCGAACTGCCACTGATACGAAACGGTCGGGCCCGGGGGCGTCACGAACGCTCACGGGCTCCTTCGCGTGCGTATTCGGAGCGAGGTGGTGTCATTCGGCCGTGTGCGGGAGGAAGCGCCGATACGGTGTCCAGCTCAACGGACACCGGTCACTCCGCCCTCCCGAGGAGCCTCATGCCCCACGCGCCCATGACACCGGCCGAATACTGGGACAAGTACAAGCCCTACAAGGGTGAGGGCGCCCAACCGGCACCGCAGGCCGACCGGTTCGACTGGACGCAGTACCCCGGGTACGGGCCCGGGGCCGAAGTTCTCGGTCATCCCCGCCGCGCGCTGGAGCTCGGGCCGGCGGAGGGCAAGGAGGCAGCCCACCTGGCCTGCCAGGGCGTTGAGGTGACCGGCGTCGACTTCTCCCCTGTCCAGACCGAACGTGCCCGCGCCTGGTGGAAGGACACTCCTAGGTTGTCCTTCGTCCAGGGCGAGGCTTGCTCCTACCTCTCGGCGACCCCTGCGGAGTACGACGCGGTCTATTCGGTTTGGGGAGCTGTGTGGTTCACAGATCCCGAGGACCTGTTTCCGTGCGTCTTCAAGCGACTGGCCCCCGGCGGAGTCTTCGCGTTCTCGCAGGCCGAACCAGTCGTCGGCTCCTACGGTCCTCAGCGGATGCGGGGCAAGTGGCTCGAAGGCCGGGAGCGCGAGCTGACGGTACTGCGCTGGCAGTACACCCCCGAGATGTGGGCGGACACCCTCAAGCGGCACGGCTTCACCGACATCGACGCCCACGTCCTGAAGGCCCCGGAACCAGGAAACCTGGGCACGCTCATGGTGCGTGGCCATGTCCCGGCATAGGGCGGTCCGCAGACTCGTGGGCCTCGTCGGAGTGCCGGCACGCGCCAGAGCCCCCGGCGGATGCCGGGGGCTCAGCAACTCGCAACACGCAGCCGGAACTTAGACGTTCACGCCGAAGTCCTGGGCGATGCCCACCAGGCCCGACGCGTAGCCCTGGCCGACCGCGCGGAACTTCCACTCGGCGCCGTTGCGGTAGAGCTCGCCGAAGACCATGGCGGTCTCGGTGGCGGCGTCCTCCGACAGGTCGTAGCGGGCGATTTCGGCGCCGCCGGCCTGGTTGACGATGCGGATGTAGGCGTTGCGGACCTGGCCGAAGTTCTGCGAGCGGGTCTCCGCGTCGTAGATCGAGACCGGGAAGACGATCTTGTCGATGTCGGCGGGGAGGCCCGCCAGGTTGACGTTGATCGCCTCGTCGTCGCCCGCGCCCTCGCCCGTGCGGTTGTCGCCGGTGTGGACGATGGTCTGGTCCGGGGTCTGCTTGTTGTTGAAGAAGATGAAGTGGGCGTCCGAGTAGACCTTGCCCTCGGGGTTGACCGCGATCGCCGAGGCGTCGAGGTCGAAGTCGGTGCCCGTGGTGGAGCGGACGTCCCAGCCGAGGCCCACGGTGACGGCGGTCAGGCCCGGAGCCTCCTTGGTGAGCGAGACGTTGCCACCCTTGGACAGGCTTACAGCCATTGTTGGGAGTCCCTTCCCTCGTTGCGTACGTGCACAGTGCTCGTACGTTTGGGCTTCGTACGGGCACGAAGCTACAGCTACCTCTTAGAACGCCACGAGGGGTACCGAAGGTTCCTGCCCTCTTTACTTTCTTTACCTAGGAGACGAGGAGCCGCTGAAAAGCGGGTGACGTGGACCGGACATCCGAGCGACCATGTACCTCATGTCCGGTCCTTACGTCATTCGCGGCTCCGTCTCCCTCCCCGAGGCCGAGCTCATGTGGCGTTTCTCGCGCTCCGGCGGGCCCGGCGGCCAGCACGTGAACACGAGCGACACACAGGTGGAGCTCGGGTTCGATCTCGCGAAGACCAACGCGCTGCCGCCCGTCTGGAAGGAGCGCGCCCTCGACAGGCTCTCCGGGCGGCTCGTCGACGGGGTCATCAGCGTCCGCGCCTCCGAGCACCGCTCGCAGTGGCGCAACCGTGAGACCGCCGCCGTGCGGCTGGCCTCACTCCTCGCCGAGGCGTCCGCGCCCCCGCCCAAGCCCCGCAGGGCCACCCGTATCCCACGGGGGATCAACGAACGCCGCCTCCGCGAGAAGAAGCAGCGCTCCGACACCAAGCGCGGCCGCAACGGGCGGGACTGGGGTTAGAGCCCCCCGCCGGCTCAGCCGATAGCCGATAGCCGATAGCCGACAACCGGCAGGCGTCTCAGCCCAACTGCCGGTACCTGCCCTTGAAGTACGTCAACGGACCCCCGTCCCCGCTCGGCAGCCCCGCCGTCAGTACGCGGCCGATGACGAGGGTGTGGTCCCCGGCGGGCACCCGCTGCTCCGTACGGACCTCCAGGGTCGCCAGGGAGCCGCGCACCAGGAGTGCGCCGGACGCCTCTCCGCGTACGTACGGGATGTCCTCGAAGAGGAGGCGGTCGCTGATGCGGCCCTTCATGGCGAAGCGGCCCGCGATGTGGCGCTGGCTCTCGGAGAGTACGGAGACGGCCCACAGGGGCTGTTCGGCGAGCAGGTCGTCCATGCGGGAGCCGTCGCGCAGGCTGACCATCACCAGGGGCGGGTCGAGGGAGACGGACATGAAGGCCGTCGCCGTCATGCCGATGTCCTCGCCGCCCGGTCCGTCCGGGTCGAGCGCAGGCTCGTGCGCGGTCACCAGGACCACGCCCGCGGCCAGCCGGGACATGGCGGCGCGGAACTCGTCGTTGCTCACCCCCTCAGCATGCACGGGTGAGGTGGGCGGAGTGGCAGGGGGAGCGGGAGGGGGAGTGTTGAGCACGCCGAAACGCTAGTCTCCGGTGCCGGGGCCGCACATCGGTCCCCGGCCCGAACCGGGTCCTAGGACCGGCGACCTAGCGAATGCGTACCGGCCGCGTACCCGCATCGGACACAATCGCTCACAGTGCTTGCACAGCTCCCTAATATGCGCTCAATAGGCGCACGGAGAAACTGCAGAAACCCCACTCAATTGTTCACGTTACGCTGTGACTTGAGTCACAGGAGCCATATTTTGTTGACCCTGTGTACCGAGTGAGCAGCGCGCTGTGATTCAGTGACTGGGAAGCTACGCAAGAAGCTACCAACCGGTAGACGAAGAGAACCAGGTACGCCGAAGAGAACCCTGGAGTTGCTGCGAGGTCTCGAGGGGAGGGCGAATGGAGACCGAGTCGGAGCCCTACGTCCGTCTTGCGACCCTGCGGCAGCTGCACACGGTGATGGCGGACATGAACACCGCCCGGAGCCTCGCGGACACGCTGCAGACCGTCGCCGACGGAGTGGTCACCGGCCTCGGCTACGAGCTTGCCTGTGTCAACCTCGTACGCCCGGACGGCGACCTCGTGGTCGCCGCGCTCGCCGGCAACTCCGCCGCCGAGGCCCTCATCACCGGCCGCGTCGGCTCCCGCGCCTCCTGGGACCGCCGACTGAACATGGGCGAGGCCTGGGGCGACCTGCGGTTCATACCGCACACCGAGGGCTGGGTCCTCGACGACGACGACGTACCGCAGTGGTACACCGACGGTCCCGCGCCCCGCTTCGAGGACGAGTGGCACCCCGCCGACCGTCTCTTCGCGCCGATGTACACGCCCGGCGTCTCCGGCAGCAGCAGCTGCGGCGAACTGATCGGCGTCCTGTCCGTGGACAAGCCGCGCAACGGGCGACGGCCCGGCGCGTGGGGGCGCGAGGCGCTCCAGATGTACGCGTTCCAGGGCGCCATCGCCATTAGCAACGCGCGTCTACGAGCGAATATGCAGCGTGCACTTGTCCGGCTGGAGCGCGAACAGCAGGCGCTGCGGGCGAGCGAGGAGAGTTTCCGGCAGGCCTTCGAGTACGCCCCCTCCGGCATGGCCATCGCCGAGATGGGCGGCGACCAGCACGGGCGGATCCTCCGCACCAACGACGCGCTCTGCCGCCTGCTCCTGCGTCCCGCCTCCGCGATGCGCCGCTACTCCTTCTCCGACCTCGTCCACCCCGAGGACATCGGCACGCTGCTGCGGACCTCGGCGGAGGGCGGTCGCGCGGAGCTGAGACTCTGCCGCCGCGACAACACCTACGTCTGGGTGTCCCTGCGCAACTCCGTCGTCGCCGACGCCGCCGACGGCCCCCGGTTTCTGCTCACGCATGTCGAGGACATAGAGGAACGCAAGCGCCGCGAGGTCCAGCTCGCCCACCGCGCCTCCCACGACTCCCTCACCGGCCTGCCGAACTCCGCCGAGCTGCGCTCCCGGCTCAGCTCCCGCCTCTGTCAGCGCCCGCAGGCCCTCCCGCCGGGCGCGATCGAGTCGCTGGACGCGGCGTACGGGCACGGGCAGCAGCAGTACGCGGAGCTGCCGGGAGGGGAGCACGGCTCGTACGACGGGAACGGGAACGGTGGCCAGGGTGGCTACGACGGGAACGGGCACAGCTTCGACCCGTGGCCCAGTTCCGAGGCGTACGACGCCTTCGACCACCATGTGCACACCATCGCGCCCGAGGGCGAGACGGACGACGGCACCAAGGGGCTCGCGGTCCTCTTCTGCGACCTCGACGGCTTCAAGTCGATCAACGACCGGTTCGGGCACAACGCGGGTGACGAGGTTCTCATCGAGGTCGCGCGCCGGCTGACCAACGTCGTCCGGGACGGCGACACGGTCGCCCGGCTCGGCGGCGACGAGTTCGTGGTGCTCGCCGACGGGCTCGGCCGGGCCGACGCGCAGGACCTCGCCGTACGGCTGCGGAACGCGATCATCCCGCCCATCAGGGTCGACGGCAGGGCCGTCCGGGTGGGCGCCAGCTTCGGCATCGGGTGGGCACACTGCGGCATGACGGCGGACGAGGTGCTGAAGTCCGCTGACGAGCGGATGTACATCGAGAAACGGTCTCGTCCCAAAGCACATCGGCGGGCCGGATAAGTCGCAGGTCAGTGGGTCGAAGCGGTGAGGACACCCGTTTGGCCCAGCGAGACCGGGTAGGCTCGCCATTCATCCATGCAGTGAATCTGCACCGTCCGCAGCTGTACCGCACCCGCTAGGAGACCAAGGGATGACGCCCGGCAACAACGGCGCGAGCACGCCCGAGGACGATGACCCGTTCGGCTATCTCTACGAGGATGGCCAGGCCAACGGAGCCACCCCGCCCAGTGGAGGCGGCGGCTACGGTTACCCGGGCTCGGTCAACAGGGTGCGTGCGGTCGGCGAGCGCCGCAACGGACCGCAGCAGGGCGGGCAGGGCGCGTACGGCCAGCAGGCCCCGACCGCGCAGTACGGCCAGCCGCAGGCTTTCGGCCAGCCCCCGGCCTACGGCCAGCAGGTGCCGCAGCAGTCCCAGGCCTACGGCCAGCCGAACCCGAACTACGCCGCACCCGAGACCGTCCCCGGTGGCGCGCCCACGACCCGGCACTCATCGGTCGGTGACGGCGGCGGGCGCGGCCGCGGATCGAACGGGCCGAATACCAAGGGCCTCCTCATCGGTGCGATCGCCGTGGTCGCGGCTGTTGTCATCGGCATCAGCATCGCCATGTTGAGCAGCGACTCGGGCGACGACGACAAGGACGCCGCGGGCGGGGCGAGTTCGACGCCTTCGACCTCGCAGAGTTCGTCGCCGAGCGAGGCGGCGAGCGAGCCGGCCACGCTCGAGCCGACCACGATCGACGCGAAGGCGCTGAACCTCGGCACCGGCGTGACCACGGCCACTGACATCGAGGGCGCGGAGTCCGACGGCGGTGTCTATGTGACGGGCCTCAACCAGGCCGGCGCCCAGGTCACCTGGACCGTCGACGGCATTCCCAAGGACGGCGTCTACACCATCTTCACGCGCTACAGCGTGCCGGGCAGCGATCAGAAGATGACGCTCACCATCAATGGCAAGGAGTTCGGCAGCAAGCTGAACCTGAAGAACTACGCCGAGGCCCAAGAGGGTGACTTCGCGAAGGGCTGGACGACGACCTACTCCTGGCCCACCCTCACCAAGGGCACCAACACGATCTCCATCTCCTGCCAGAACGGCGACAGCTGCAATGTCCTGCTGGACCAGCTGCGGGTGAAGGAAGGCCAGGTCAAGGACTGGTGACAGTGGCTGCTAGGCCGCGCTCGCGTCCCGCGTGACCGTGATCTGGTCAAGCAGCTCCTCGTACGTCCGGCGGTCGAACTCGCCCGCCACGGGGGCCAGTACGGCCGCCGCCGAGAGGGCCGCGGCCCGGGCCAGGCGGCCCGGCCAGTGGAGGCCGTCGACCAGTCCCGACAGCAGGCCCGCGACCGCGGCGTCGCCGGCGCCCGTCGGGTTGCCGCGGACGCGGTGCGGCGGGGTGGCCCGCCAGCGGCCCTCCGTGTTCTCCGCGAGGAGGCCCTCCGTGCCCAGGGAGGCCACTACGGTGTGGGCGCCACGGCGGCGGGCGTCGCGGGTGGCCTGCAACGGGTCGTGGGAGCCGGTGAGTTCGGCGAGCTCGTCGGAGTTGGGCTTGATGATGTCGGGGCGGGCGGCGACCGCGCGGCGCAACGGCTCGCCGCTGGTGTCGAGGAGGACGGGGACCGCCGACGCGCGGGCGGTGCGGACCAGTTGGGCGTACGCGCCCACCGGCACCCCCGGTGGCAGGCTGCCGCACAGGGCCACCGCCGAGGCGGAGCGCAGCAGATCCTCGTACGCCTCCTGGAAGGCCGACCACTCGGCGGGTGTGATCGCCGGGCCGGGCTCGTTGAGTTGAGTCGTGTCACCTGTCGTCGTGTCAACCACGGCTATCGTGCGGCGCGTTGAGCCCTCGGTCGGGATCAGCGCGTCCACCACCCCCGGTGTGTACGCGAGTTGGTCCTGCACCGCGCGGCCAGTCGCGCCGCCCGTGAAGCCCGTGGCCGTCACCTCGTGGCCGAGGGCGGCGAGCACCCGGGCCACGTTCAGGCCCTTGCCGCCAGGGCGTTCGGTCACCTCGGTGACCCGGTGCGAGGCGTGCGGGCGCAGGGACGGTATGCGATAGGTGAGGTCGAGGGCGGTGTTCAGCGTGACGGTGAGGATCACGTCGGTCCCCTCGAAGAGATTCAGCAAGTAGACGCCGGGAATGCGCTTGCCGGTTGTTCCGGAGACTCGATCATGCCAAACGCGACGGCGGTCGGCCCAGTCCCACGGGCCAACCGCCGTACGCCGCAACGCTGTCGATCTGCTGTCAACGAGGGTGCGAATCAGCCCAGTTGGGGATCCACCACCCATTCTCCCCTGCGCATCACGCCCTTGAGCTCGAAGGCGGAGTCGAGGATCACCAGGTCCGCGTCCTTGCCCGGCTCCAGGGAGCCCACCTTGTCGTACATGCCGAGGAGGCGGGCGGGGTTGGCGGAGAGTGCCGCCACGACGTCATCGACCGGCAGCCTGTCGATGGTGACCGCGCGCTTGAAGGCGCGGTCGAGGGTGAGCGTGGAGCCTGCGATCGAGCCGCCCTCCACCAGGCGCGCGACGCCGTCCGCGACCTCGACCTCCAGCGGGCCGAGCATGTAGCGGCCGTCGCCGAAGCCCGCCGCGTCCATGGCGTCCGTGATGAACGCGACCCGTCCGGCGCCCGCGTGATGGAACGCCAGCTGCAGGGAGGCGGGGTGGAGGTGCGTGCCGTCGTTGATCAGCTCGACCGTGATCCGCTCGTCCTCGAGCAGGGCCGCGATCGGGCCCGGTGTGCGGTGACCGAGCGCCGGCATCGCGTTGAACAGGTGCGTCGCCACGGTCGCGCCCGCCTCGATGGCCTCGGCCGTCTGCTCGTACGTGGCGTCGGTGTGCCCGATCGCCGCGATCACCCCGTGCTCGGCAAGCAGGCGTACGGAGTCGATGCCGCCCGGCAGTTCGGTGGCGAGGGTGACCATACGGGCCTGGCCCCGGGCCGCGTCGATCAGCTTGCGGACCTCGGCCGGGTCGGGGTCGCGCAGCAGTTCCTCGGAGTGCGCGCCCTTGCGGCACGGCGAGATGAACGGGCCCTCGAAGTGGATGCCCGCGATGTCGCCCTGCTCGGCCAGTTCGGAGAGGAGTCCGGCGCGCTGGGCGAGGCCGTCCATGTCGCCGGTGACGGTGGAGGCCATGGTCGTGGTCGTGCCGTGCAGGCGGTGGGTGTGGATGCCCTTGAGGACGTCCTCGACCGTGCCTGAGGTGAAGGACGCGCCGCCGCCGCCGTGGTTGTGGATGTCGACGAAGCCGGGGACCAGCCAGTGGCCGGACAGGTCCACCGTCTCGGCGTCCACGGGAGCGCTCCCGGCGATCCGCGCGCCGTCGACGATCACGCGGCCGCCGTCCACGGTCCCGGTGGGCAGTACCACCTGTGCACCGGCGAAAACCTTGCTAGTGGCCATCAGGTGGTTACCTCCGAGGGGTCGGTGGAGTCAGTGGGGTCGGTCGCGTCGATCGGTTCGATCGGTTCGGTGGTGGTCAGGAGGTCCCAGGCGAGCAGCCCGGCGCCCAGGCACCCGGCGGTGTCCCCGAGGGCCGCGGGGACGAGGGACGGCAGCTTCTGGAAGGTGACGCGCCGCTCGACCGCGGCCCGCAGTGGTGTGAACAAGGTTTCCCCGGCCTCGGCCAGACCGCCACCGATGATCAGCATGCGGGGGTCCAGCAGAGTGAGCGCGGTGACGAGCCCGTCGGCGAGCGCGTCGAGGGCGTCCTGCCAGACCTGTACGGCCCGCTCGTCCCCGGACTCGACGGCCTTCGCGCAGTCCGCCGCGTCCGCCTCCGGATCCCCGGAGACCGCGGCCCACGCCGTGCTGACGGCAGCGGCGGACGCGTACCGCTCCAGACAGCCGCGCTGGCCGCACGGACACGGGGTGCCCCCGGGCCGTACGACGATGTGGCCGATCTCGCCCGCGAAGCCGTGCGCACCCGCCTCCACGCTGCCGCCGATGCCGATCGCGCCGGCGATCCCGGTGCCGAGCGGCACGAAGAGGAAACGGTCGGCTCCCCGTCCCGCGCCGATCCGGCCCTCCGCAAGGCCGCCGGTGCGCACATCGTGCCCGAGCGCCACCGGCACGCCGCCGAGCCGGGCGCCGAGCAGTTCGCGCATGGGTACGTCGCGCCAGCCGAGGTTGGCCGAGTACACGGCCACGCCGCGGTCGGCGTCGACGATGCCGGGGACGGCGACACCCGCGGCCGCTGCTCCCTCGCCGAAGTGCCGTTCGCCGTACGCGCGCAGCTCGGCCGCGAAGCCGAGGATGCCCTCGACGACGGCGTCCGGCCCGCGCTCGCGCCCGGTCGCCCGGCGCGCCTGATGGAGGAGCTCGCCGTCGGCGCCGACGAGGGCGGCCTTCATCCCGGTGCCGCCCACATCGAGGGCGATGACATGTCTCACGAGGGACAGTGTGGCCCGTTAACCCGGAAGAGGTCTAGTCCACTTACGTGGTGTAGACCTTATGTCGAGATATCGAACAGTCGGTCAACAGAGTGCGGGGCAAAAGCGGTGCGGCGGCGTAGGACAGGAATGATCGCGGCGGTGTCCGCACTGGGGATGACAGCCGCCCTCGGAGGCTGCGGAAACTCCGGCGAATCCGGAGACGTGACCCTCAGACTGGTGGCCGCCGACTACGGCGACTCCGACGCCAACAGCTCCCAGAAGTACTGGGACGCGCTGGTCAAGGAGTACGAGGCCGATCACCCGGGGATCAAGGTCGAGGTCAGCGTCTACTCCTGGACCGACGTCGACCGCAAGGTCAAGGAGATGGTCGCGGCCGGGAAGGCGCCCGACATGGCGCAGATCGGCGCGTACGCCGACTACGCCGCGAAGGGCCAGCTCTACACCGCCGACGAACTGCTCTCCATACCCGTACAGGCCAACTTCGCGCTCCAGCTCACCGACGCGGGGGAGCGGCAGCGGGTGCAGTACGGCCTGCCGTTCGCCTCCTCCACCCGGCTGCTCTTCTACAACAAGACCCTCTTCACCCAGGCCGGTCTCACCCCGCCGAAGACCTGGAACCAGCTGGCGGCCGACGCCGAGGTGCTCAAGGCCGACGGCGTGAAGTTCCCGTACGCGCTGCCGCTGGGGCCCGAGGAAGCGCAGGCCGAGACGATGCAGTGGATGCTGAGCGGCGGCGGTGGCTACACCGACGACGTCGGCACGTACGCCATCGACTCCGACGAGAACGTCAAGACGTTCACCTGGCTCAAGGACGAACTCGTCGGCAAGGGGCTCACCGGGCCGACCGCGCCCGCCAAGCTCAACCGGGCGGACGCGTTCGCCGCGTTCACTCGCGGTGAGGTCGGGATGCTCAGCGGGCATCCCACGCTGATGAAGATGGCCGCCGCCAAGGGCGTGAAGTACGGCATGGTGCCGATGCCCGGGGCCGACGGCCAGAGCAAGTCCACGCTGGGCGTCGCCGACTGGATGATGGCCTTCAAGCAGAACGGCCACGCCGAGCAGGTCGGCGACTTCCTCGACTTCGTCTACAGCGACAAGAACGTCCTCGCCTTCTCCCGCGAGTACGACCTCCTGCCGGTCACGACCTCCGCCTCCGAGGCCATGACCGCCGACACCGACGACCAGGATCTCGCCCCGTTCCTCGAGGAACTCCCCACCGCCGAGCTGTACCCCGTCGACAAGACCTCCTGGGCCGGTGTCAGCGCCGACGTCAAGGAGCGGATGGGTAAGGCCGTGGGGGCGGACGGGAGTCCTGCCGGGGTGCTGGGGGCGCTGCAGGCGGAGGCGAGTGCGGCGGACAACGCGACGTAGTGGTGTCAGTGGCTGGGGCTACGGTGCTGTCCATGGAACCTGTCGAGTCGCTCGGTCCGCGGGAGCGGGGGATTCTCGCGCTTGAGCGCCGGGGGTTCGGGGGGCCCGGGGCGAAGGAGCGGGCGATACGGGAGCGGCTGGGGTTGGCGCCGGTGCGTTATTACCAGCTGCTCAACGCGCTGCTTGATGATCCGCGGGCGCTTGCTCATGATCCGGTTACGGTGAATCGGCTGCGGAGGGTGCGGGAGGCCCGCCGGGGGGAGCGGTGAGGGGGTTGCTGTAGGGGTTTTTCGCCCCCTCCGCCCCTACCCGTCCCTTGCTCCTGGGGGCTGCCGCCCCCAGACCCCCGCATCGCGCTGACGCGCTCGTCCTCAAACGCCGGACGGGCTGAAAGATCTCTCCCCGGCCGGGACTGAAAGATCTGCCGCGGGGGCGAAAGATTTCAGCTCCGGCCGGGGAATCTTCAGCCCCTCCGGCGTTTGAGGAGCGGGGTCTGGGGCGGAGCCCCAGGAACAAGGGACGGGCAGGGGCGGAGGGGGCGAAAAAACTCGCCCCCAGCCCCCGCGCGGATAGGGTCGCCGTATGGCCAGCCATGCGGACTCCCTGCCGACCCCCACCACCCCCGCCGGCCGCGACGGTCTCGACGCCATCCTCGCCCGGCCGGGCCACGCAGTGATCGGCCTCGACTTCGACGGCACCCTCGCCCCGATCGTCCCCGACCCCGAGCAGGCCAGGGCCCACCCCGACGCGGTCCCGGCACTCGCGGCCCTCGCCCCGAGGGTCGCCTCCGTGGCGGTGGTCACCGGCCGCCCGGCCGCCGTCGCGGTCGAGCACGGCGGCTTCGCGGGCGTGCCGGGACTGGAGCACCTGGTCGTTCTCGGGCACTACGGCGCCGAACGCTGGGACGCCAGGAGCGGCGAGGTCAGTGCCCCCGCCCCGCACCCCGGAGTCGCCGCCGTCCGGGCCGAGCTGCCCGGGTTCCTCGAGACGTTCGGCGCCGGGCAGGGCACCTGGATCGAGGAGAAGGGGCGGGCCGTCGCCGTGCACACCCGCCGCGCGGCGGACCCGCAGGCCGCGTTCGAGGCGCTGCGCGAGCCCCTCACCGGCCTGGCCGCCCGGCACGGCCTGATCGTCGAGCCGGGCCGCATGGTCCTGGAACTCCGCCCACCGGGGATGGACAAAGGCGTGGCCCTCCTGGAGTACGTCCGCGAGACCGGAGCAGAGTCGGTCCTCTACGCCGGCGACGACCTCGGCGACCTCCCGGCCTTCGCCGCCGTCGACAAACTCCGCTCCGAAGGCATCCCGGGCCTCCTGGTCTGCAGCGGCAGCTCAGAGGTCGCCGAACTGGCGGACAGGGCAGACCTGGTGGTCGACGGCCCAGCAGGAGTCGTACACCTACTGAGGTCACTGGCAAAGAGGATCACTGAGTAACTCCGGCCGGCAACAGCGCCCCTTTCAGGGGCGCGGGGAACTGCGCGACCAGCCACAACGCACCCGCAGCGGAAGAGCAACCCCTCACCCCTCCAACTCCCGCAACTGCTCAAGAAACCACTGCGCCGGAGGCAGAGCGGTAGCCGCGGCCGCGAGCCGTTTGGTTCGCTCAGCGCGCTCCCCCGCTCCCATCACCAACGCCTCGTGCAACGCCCCCGCCGTACCCACCACGTCATACGGGTTCACCACGATCGCGTCCTCGCCCAGCTCCTCGTACGCCCCCGCCTCCCGGGACAGAACCAGCGCGCACCCCTCGTCGGAGACGACCGGCACCTCCTTGGCGACAAGGTTCATGCCGTCCCGGATGGGGTTCACCAGCGCCACGTCGGCGAGACGATAGGCGGCGAGGGAGCGGGCGAAGTCGTCGTCGACGTGGAGGAGGACCGGGGTCCAACCGGGCGTGCCGTAGGCGGAGTTGATCTCGTCGGCGACCCGCTGCACCTCGGCCGTGTAGTCGCGGTAGACGGCGAGGTCCTGCCGGGAGGGGTAGGCGAACGCGACGTGCACGACCCGCTCGCGCCAGGACGGCTGGTCCTCCAGGAGCTGCCGGTACGCCAGCATGCCGCGCACGATGTTCTTCGACAGCTCGGTCCGATCGACCCGCACGATCGCCTTCCGGCCCTCGCCGATCTGCTCACGCAGTGTGGCCATGCGCTCGGCGACATCCGGCTCGTGCGAGCGCCTCCGCAGGAAGTCCGCGTCCGCCCCGAGGCCGTGCACCCCGACCCGGGTGTCACCGAGACCGCCGACCAGCTCCTGCGCACACGCGGTGAACGCGGACGCCCAGCGGTGGGTGAGGAAGCCCAGCCGGTCCGCGCCGAGCATGCCGCGCAGCACCTGTTCGGCGATGTCGTCGGGGAGCAGGCGGAAGTAGTCGACCGGCGCCCACGGGGTGTGCGAGAAGTGGCCGATGCGGAGATCCGGGCGCAGCTCCCGCAGCATGCCGGGGACCAGGGTCAGGTGGTAGTCCTGTACGACCACCACGGCGCCCTCGGCCGCCTCGTCGGCCAGCGCCCGCGCAAAGGACCGGTTGTACGCCTCGTACGACGCCCACTGGCGCCGGAACTCCTTGTCGAAGACCGGCTCCAGCGGCGTCTGGTACAGCATGTGGTGGACGAACCACAGCACGGAGTTCGCGATGCCGTTGTAGGCGTCCGCGTGCACCTCGGCGTCGATGTCCAGCATCCGCACGCCGTCCTCGCCGACCCCGCGCCGTACCGCTTCGCGGTCACCGTCGCCGAGCGCGGAGCACACCCACAGGGCGCCCCTGTCCGGGCCGATCGCCGACAGGCCCGAGACGAGGCCGCCGCCGCCGCGCTTGGGGTGCAGCGAGTTGTCCTCGCGCAGCTCGTAGGAGATCGGGCCGCGGTTGGACGCGACGAGGATCCGATGATTGCCGTACGGAGAAGCCATACGCCTCAACCTAGCCCGGCCCGGAAACGCTCAAACGTACGGACGGGGTGCGGCGGAGGCGTATACAGCCGTCCGATTACGCCGCTTTGCGTGATTGGTACTCCGAGATTTCCGCCATCGGAGGCCGTTCCTCCGTGTCCACGGAGTACGTCCGCGGCTCGAAGCCGTCCTCGCCCCGTTCGAACTGGGTGATGGCCGGACGGATGAGGTGCCCGCGGGCCAGCCTCAGCTGGGCCGTGCGGTAGATCGCCGCGGACATCCGGCCCAGCGCCTGACCGTCCTGGTGCCGGTGCTTGCGGACGCCGACGTCGACCTGGGCGAGTGCGTCCAGGCCCACGAGGTGCAGGGCGTCGACGAGCATGCCGAGCTCCACGCCGTATCCGACCGGGAACGGGAGCTGTTCGAGGAGGGAGCGGCGGGCCGCGTATTCGCCGCCGAGCGGCTGGACGAATCCGGCCAGCTGCGGCCAGTGCATGTTCAGCAGCGGGCGGGCCATCAGCTCGGTCACACGGCCGCCCTGGCCGGCCGCGGTTCTGCCGGAGGTGGGCTCGCCCGGCAGGTTCAGCGGGCGGTCGTACATCGCCTTGACGAGGTCCACGCCGGGCTCGGTGAGCAGCGGCCCCACGATCCCGGAGACGAAGTCCGAGGAGAACTCCTTGAGGTCCGCGTCGATGAAGCAGACGATGTCACCGCTCGTCACGAGGAGTGACCGCCACAGGACCTCGCCCTTGCCGGGCACGGCCGGGATGCGGGGGAGTATTTCGTCCCGGTGAACAACCCGGGCGCCCGCGGCGGTGGCGACCTCGGAGGTGCGGTCCGTCGAACCCGAGTCGATGACGACGATCTCGTCGACAAGGGGGACTTTCGCCGTCATCAGGTCGCGGCGGATGATGGAGACGATCTCACCGACCGTCGCCTCCTCGTTGAGCGCGGGCAGGACCACGCTCACCGTGGAGTTGGTGGATCGCTTCGCGGCTATCAGCTTCTTGAGCGGGCGGTCACTCACGGACCAGGAGCGCGTGCTCAGCCAGCGCTCGACGTCTTCCAGCACGTGCGGCTCTCCCTTGCGTTCATTGGGATGCGTGTGCCCGTCGCCGCGCCAGCGGTTGGTGTGTCGCTGTCATCTCGCGGTTCGGACGGCTCTCTCCACCATCCAGGCCTTCGGTTACAGTCTTGAACAACGCTGATGACCATCGCATGTCGGGGGTCGTTGCGCGTACAACTGAATACCGCTCATCCAGAGGGGCAGAGGGATACGGCCCGTTGAAGCCCCGGCAACCCTCCAGCTGGTTCTTGTCACGTCGACGTGGTGAGGCTCCCGGCTCGGGAAGGTGCCAAATCCGTCTCACGGCGAAGTGCGTCGTGAGGAAGATGAGGAGAAAGGGCCTCCCCTCCATGGCTGCGCAGACAGTTGCAAGCACCACGAACACCGTGACCTCCCCGGATTCCGCGAACTCCGTCGATCTGGGCCCCGCCGCCGCGCTTTCCTGCCGCGAGTGCGGACACCGTGTGCCGCTCGGCCCGGTCTTCGCCTGCGAGGAGTGTTTCGGCCCGCTGGAGATCGCGTACGACTTCTCGGCCTACGAGACCGAGGACCTCCGCAAGCGCATCGAAGCGGGCCCCGCGAACATCTGGCGCTACGCGCCGCTCCTGCCGGTCCCGGCGGACGTCGCCGAGAAGCCGAACATCAACCCCGGCTGGACCAAGCTCGTCCAGGCCGACAACCTCGCCCGCGAACTGGGCGTCACCCCCGGCAAGCTCTTCGTCAAGGACGACTCGGGCAACCCGACGCACTCCTTCAAGGACCGCGTCGTCGCCCAGGCCATCGAGGCCGCGCGCGCGTTCAACTTCACCACCCTCTCCTGCTCCTCCACCGGCAACCTCGCCGGCGCCGTCGGCGCCGCCGCGGCCCGGGCCGGCTTCCGCTCCTGCGTGTTCATCCCGCACGACCTGGAGCAGGGCAAGATCGTCATGGCCGCGGTGTACGGCGGCGAGCTCGTCGGCATCGAGGGCAACTACGACGACGTGAACCGTTTCTGCTCCGAGCTGATCGGCGACCCGGCCGGCGAGGGCTGGGGCTTCGTCAACGTCAACCTGCGGCCGTACTACGCGGAGGGCTCCAAGACCCTCGCGTACGAGATCTGCGAGCAGCTCGGCTGGCAGCTCCCCGACCAGCTGGTGATCCCGATCGCCTCCGGCTCCCAGCTCACGAAGATCGACAAGGGCCTGCAGGAGCTGATCAAGCTCGGGCTCGTCGAGGACAAGCCGTACAAGATCTTCGGCGCCCAGGCCGAGGGCTGCTCGCCGGTGTCCGTGGCCTACAAGGCCGGGCACGACGTCGTACGGCCCCAGAAGCCGAACACCATCGCCAAGTCGCTCGCCATCGGCAACCCGGCGGACGGGCCGTACGTGCTCGACATCGCGCGGCGCACCGGCGGCGCCGTGGAGGACGTCAACGACGAGCAGGTCGTCGAGGCGATCAAGCTCCTCGCTCAGACGGAGGGCATCTTCGCCGAGACGGCGGGTGGCGTGACGGTGGGTGTGGCGAAGAAGCTGATCGAGAACGGTCTGCTCGACCCGACCCTCACCACGGTCGTCCTCAACACCGGCGACGGCCTCAAGACCCTGGACGCGGTGGCCTCGGACACCGGGCTCACCGCTACCATCCGCCCGAACCTGGACTCCTTCCGAGAGGCTGGCCTCGCGTCATGAGCGTCAATGTCCGCATCCCCACCATCCTGCGCACCTACACCGGCGGCAAGGCCGAGGTGACGGCCGAGGGTGGCACCCTCGGCGAGGTCATCTCCGACCTTGAGAAGAACCACACCGGTATCGCCGCCCGCGTCCTGGACGACCAGGGCAAGCTGCGCCGCTTCGTCAACGTGTACGTGAACGACGACGACGTCCGCTTCGAGCAGGGCCTGGAGACGGCGACGCCGGACGGCGCCGGCGTCTCGATCATTCCGGCCGTCGCCGGAGGCTGACCATTACGCACAGCGATTGCAGTTACCTTGGGTAATCGCAATCACCGAGAGTTCACCTGATTGCCCCCTCCGTGAGAGAAGCGGAGGGGGCAATTCTGTATGGTTGAGCGCGGTACAGTTGGGGAACGTGCTTCGCTTTCCATGTTGGTTTCATGCCGGGCGCATATGAGTTCTTGCCCGAAGTCCGACAAGAAGTAGCCAAAGTGCCCTGCACTTTTGAGCCGTTTATGGCATTTATGGGGCCCGACTTGCCCTGAATCTTTGCGAATTCTCCGCATATTCCCGATCGGTCACGCCCAGAATTCTCGTCCGATTGACCTGTTGCAGAGGGCAGTTGGACAGATACATTCAGCCGCGGTCGACGCGTTCCGGCGCACACCCCCAATCGTTGGGGGGTGAGGTCTGACCCGGGCCCGCGAAGTGCGGTCCTGTGCAAGGGCCAGTAATAGGGGAGTTAGGCATGGCTCAGGGCACCGTCAAGTGGTTCAACGCGGAGAAGGGGTACGGCTTCATCGCGGTCGACGGTGGTGCGGATGTATTCGTCCACTACAGCGCGATTCAGATGGACGGCTACCGCACCCTTGAAGAGGGCCAGCGGGTCGAGTTCGAGATCTCGCAGGGCCAGAAGGGGCCGCAGGCGGACATGGTCCGGCTGGCGACCAGCTGAAGCACGCGCCGACTGACTGTTCTGTTCGACGTGACGAAGGGCTCGTATCCCCGGCAGGGGGTGCGAGCCCTTCGGTCTGTCCGGCGGTCTGTCCCCTCTTCACGTGTACGTGCGTACGGGACCCCGTGTCTTCCCGTGTACGTGCTTACGGGCCCGCGCGCCTGTGCACGCCCCCCGTTTCACCTGGGGATCTTCCGGAGCCGCTTGCACTCGGTAGGGGCGAGTGCTAATCATTGGCGTTAGCACTCTGCAGGTGAGAGTGACAACGAGGACCGGGTCAGTGAGGCCCGCAGGCCAAGTGGGGCAAGGAACCACGAGGCAGGCAGGCCGTCCGTCGCGGGCGCGGGCGCGGTCCGGAGCAATCCACCCCAGTCCGGGAGGACCACTTCACATGGCCAAGATCATCGCGTTCGACGAGGAGGCACGGCGCGGTCTCGAGCGCGGGATGAACCAGCTCGCCGACGCCGTCAAGGTCACCCTTGGCCCCAAGGGCCGCAACGTCGTCCTCGAGAAGAAGTGGGGCGCCCCCACGATCACCAACGATGGTGTTTCCATCGCCAAGGAGATCGAGCTCGAGGACCCTTACGAGAAGATCGGCGCTGAGCTGGTCAAGGAAGTCGCCAAGAAGACGGACGACGTCGCCGGTGACGGTACGACCACCGCGACCGTTCTGGCGCAGGCGCTGGTCCGCGAGGGCCTTCGCAACGTAGCCGCGGGTGCCAACCCGATGGCCCTCAAGCGTGGTATCGAGAAGGCCGTCGAGGCCGTCTCCGGTGCCCTGCTCGAGCAGGCCAAGGATGTCGAGACCAAGGAGCAGATCGCTTCCACGGCCTCCATCTCCGCCGCCGACACCCAGATCGGCGAGCTCATCGCCGAGGCGATGGACAAGGTCGGCAAGGAAGGCGTCATCACCGTCGAGGAGTCCCAGACCTTCGGTCTGGAGCTCGAGCTCACCGAGGGTATGCGCTTCGACAAGGGCTACATCTCGGCGTACTTCGCCACCGACATGGAGCGTATGGAGGCCGTCCTCGACGACCCCTACATCCTGATCGCCAACTCGAAGATCGCCAACGTCAAGGACCTGCTCCCGCTCCTGGAGAAGGTCATGCAGTCGGGCAAGCCGCTGCTGATCATCGCCGAGGACGTCGAGGGCGAGGCTCTGTCGACGCTGGTCGTCAACAAGATCCGTGGCACCTTCAAGTCCGTCGCCGTCAAGGCTCCGGGCTTCGGTGACCGCCGCAAGGCCATGCTCGGCGACATCGCCATCCTCACGGGCGGCGAGGTCATCTCCGAGGAGGTCGGCCTCAAGCTGGAGAACGCGGGTGTCGACCTGCTGGGCCGTGCCCGCAAGGTCGTCATCACCAAGGACGAGACCACGATCGTCGACGGCTCCGGCTCTGCCGACCAGGTCGCCGGCCGGGTCAACCAGATCCGCGCCGAGATCGAGAACTCGGACTCGGACTACGACCGCGAGAAGCTCCAGGAGCGCCTGGCGAAGCTCGCGGGCGGCGTGGCCGTCATCAAGGCCGGTGCCGCCACCGAGGTCGAGCTCAAGGAGCGCAAGCACCGCATCGAGGACGCCGTTCGCAACGCGAAGGCGGCCGTCGAGGAGGGCATCGTCGCCGGTGGTGGCGTGGCTCTCATCCAGGCTTCCTCGGTCTTCGAGAAGCTGGAGCTCACGGGTGACGAGGCGACCGGCGCCAACGCCGTGCGGCTCGCCCTGGAGGCCCCGCTCAAGCAGATCGCCGTCAACGGTGGTCTCGAGGGTGGCGTCATCGTCGAGAAGGTGCGCAACCTGCCCGTCGGTCACGGCCTGAACGCCGCGACCGGTGAGTACGTCGACATGATCGCCGAAGGCATCATCGACCCGGCGAAGGTCACGCGCTCTGCCCTGCAGAACGCCGCGTCCATCGCCGCGCTGTTCCTTACCACCGAGGCCGTCATCGCGGACAAGCCGGAGAAGGCCGGTGCCGGCGCGGGCGCCGGTGGCGGCATGCCGGGCGGTGACATGGACTTCTGATCGACCCCGGCTCCGGCCACGGTTGATCACCGTCCTTCGTACCGAGGGCGGCACCCCTTCTCCCAGGGGGTGCCGCCCTCGGGCGTTTTCGTACGCCTTCCTGGTGCCCGAGTGTCCTGGATCACCGGGGCAGTGTGCCGGGGGCCGGAATGCGGTGATGGGTGAGGCGGTTGACGTTGACGCGGAATCGATGCGCATGCACATATTCATCATCTGCAGTATTAATCACCTGCACATATGCATGAGCATCACTCCGCCGGATCGACCGATGTCCGATCGACCGATGCCCGACCGACCCCTCCGAGGAGCCCCCACGTGACACTCGCCCCCTCCCGCGCGGCCCAGATCCTGTCCCGCCCCCTGTCCCTCAACGGCCTGACCGTCCCGAACCGGATCGTCATGGCGCCGATGACCCGCCAGTTCTCCCCGGGCGGTATCCCCGGTGAGAACGTCGCGTCGTACTACGCCCGCCGCGCCGCCGCGGGCGTGGGCCTCATCGTCACCGAGGGCACGTACATCGGTCATGAGTCGGCCGGGCAGAGCGACAGCATCCCCCGCTTCCACGGCGAGGAGCAGCTGGCGGGCTGGGCGAAGGTCGCCGAGGCCGTGCACGCGGCGGGCGGGAAGATCGTGCCGCAGCTGTGGCACATCGGCATGGTGCGCAGCGCGGGTGAGCCGCCGTTCGCGGAGGCCCCCGCGGTCGGCCCGTCCGGCCTGCGCATCAACGGCACGGCCGGCGAGGGCAAGGAGATGACCCAGGCCGACCTGGACGACGTCATCGCGGCGTTCGCCGAGGCCGCGGCCGCCGCCGAGCGCATCGGCTTCGACGGGGTCGAACTGCACGGCGCACACGGCTACCTGATCGACCAGTTCTTCTGGGAGGGCACCAACCGCCGCACGGACGCGTACGGGGGTGACCTGGTCGCCCGTACCAAGTTCGCGACCGAGATCGTCGCCGCCGTCCGCGCCGCGGTCTCGCCCGACTTCCCGATCCTCTTCCGCTACTCGCAGTGGAAGCAGGAGGCGTACGACGCCCGCCTCGCGGAGACGCCCGAGGAGCTCGGCGCCCTCCTGACCCCGCTCGCCGAGGCCGGAGTGGACGCCTTCCACGCCTCCACGCGCCGCTACTGGCTCCCGGAGTTCGAAGGCTCCGACCTCAACCTCGCGGGCTGGACGAAGAAGCTCACGGGCAAGCCCACCATCACCGTCGGCTCGGTCGGCCTCGACGGCGGCGACTTCCTCCGCTCCTTCGCCGGCGAGGGCGCCCAGGCGGCGAGCCTCGACAACCTCCTCGACCGCCTGGAGCGCGACGAGTTCGACCTGGTCGCGGTGGGCCGCGCCCTGCTCCAGGACCCGGAGTGGGCCGCGAAGGTCCTCGACGGACGGCTCGGAGAGCTGGGGGCGTACGAGGCGGCGTCGCTGCGGTCGCTCAGCTGAGCCGCTGCTCTTTTTGCCTGTACGTCGAGGGCGGCACCCTTCTCGCGAGGGGTGCCGCCCTTCGGCGTTTGCTCGGGGGCTCTGCAGGGCGTCCGGATGCCGGGATGCCGGGATGCCCGAATGCTCGGATGGCACAAACTGCCATCCCGGCAGAAGTTGTCATCTGCTTGCCGTTCACCTCTCCGTCGGTGAGTGCACACAGCATCCGTCTCATGAAGAACCTCACGCTCGCCGGTGTCGCCCTCGCGCTCACCGCTGTCTCCGTCTCCCTGACCACGCCCGCCGCCCTGGCCGCGCCGGCCAAGCACACGGCCGCCACCAGCCGTATCCCCTTCACGGCCGCGACCGTGACCGCGAACGACAACGGCTCGTATCGCATCGTCTGGAAGGCCCCCGGCGTGCGGTCTGTGACCATCCGGGCCAACGGTCATGTCGTCGCGCGCGGCGGTGCTCACGGGGACGTCACGGTGAGCGGGCTGCCCGCCGCCGACCGGCAGTGGTTCGACCTGGTGCCCCAGCGCGGCGGTTCACTCCACCTCGCCGATCGCCTCGTCAAGCTCGACGGAGCGGTCAACTTCCGTGACGCGGGCGGCTACCGGACCGCCGACGGCCACTGGGTGAAGATGGGCGAGATCTACCGCTCGGACGCCCTGAACAAGCTCACCGACGCCGACCTCGCGAAGCTCGAGCGCCTCGGCGTACAGGCGGTCTACGACCTGCGGATGGCGTCCGAGCGTACGTCCGCCCCCGACCACGTGCCGTCCGGTGCCGCGTACACCGTCGCCGACGTGCTCGCCGGTTCGGCCACCTTCACCACCATGCCCACGACCGAGGACGAGGCGGTCGAGATGATGGTGGAGGGCGAGAAGTTCATGGTCAGCGGGGACTCGGCGCGGGCCGCCTACAGCGCGGTGTTCGCCGGTGTCGCCGACGAGTCCCGGCACGGCCTGCTCTACCACTGCACCGCGGGCAAGGACCGCACCGGCTGGTCCAGCGCGGCCCTGCTCACGGCGCTGGGCGTGCCGCGCGCGACGGTGATGGACGACTACCTCGCCAGCAACACGTACCGCGCGACGGTCAACGCGGCCACGCTCGCCGCGATGCCGGCCGCCCAGGCCAAGGTGTACAAGCCGCTCCTCGACGTCCGTCCCGAGTACCTCAACTCCGGCTTCGACGAGGTGAGCACGGAGTACGGCTCGTTCAACTCGTACCTACGGAAGGGCCTCGGCATCGACACGGGCGAACTCCGCGCCCTGAACCGGGACCTGCTGATCGGCTGACCGTCGTCCTGAGCGGGAGGTGATCGGCAGATGTGTTCCACGGTGGGGTCGCTTCACCTGCGGGTTTGTGGACGGTTGCTGGGACGCATCTGCCAATTACTTGGCTGTGGAGTTCTTGACGCCCGCGACGAACGCCGACCAGGCCTCCGGCCGGAACGCGAGCTTCGGGCCGTGGGGGGTTTTGGAGTCGCGGACGGGGACGAGGGTGGGGTGGGCGTCGGCGACTTCGAGGCAGTCGTTGCCGCCGCCGCCGCTGTAGGTCGACTTGCGCCAGCGGGCGATCTCCAGGCACTCGCCGCCGCTGCCGCCGCTGTAGCTGGACTTGTGCCAGGTGGCCGTGCTCAGGTCGTAGTCAGGGAAGTTCCTCATGGGCGTAATCCTGCGCCAACGCCTCGATCAAGGCCAGGGACTTCTCCGGCGAGAGCGCGGAGGCCGCGAGGAGTTCGAAGGTGAGTCTCAGCCGGGCGACGGTGGCCGGATCGTCCTCCAGCCGTCCCGTGCCGGGGCCCTCGAAGTAGACCAGCGGAGGGGCGTCCTCGAAGTCCATCAGCCTCAGGTAACCCTCCATCGCCGTGTGCGCCCCCGCGCTGAACGGCAGTACCTGCACGATGACCCGGCTCCGGCGGGCCAGACCGGCGACGTGGTGCAGGGCCTCCGCCATGACCGCTCGCCCACCGGTCTCCCGGCGCAACGCCGCCTCGTCAAGTACCGCCCACAACAACGGCCTTGTTGGGTCGTCGAGTAGACGCGTCCGCGCCATCCGGCCTTCAACCCGCTCGTCGATGGTCTCCTCCGGTGCCGTCGGGGCGTACGCCCGATTCACGGCCCGCGCGTACGCCGGTGTCTGGAGTAGCCCTGGGATCAGAATCGGCGCGTACTGGCGGATCGCCGTGGCCAGCGCCTCCGCCTCCGCCGCCTCGGCGAAGTGCTCGGGGTAGCGGGACTTGTCCGTCGCCCCGCAGTTCCGCTGGAAGAAGTCACCCGTGCCCAGGACCTCGTCCAGCAGCCGCGCGTACTCCGGCTGGATCCGCCGCGTCGCCGCCTCCAACTGCCCAATGAACGAGCCGCTCACGAACAGCAGCGCCCCCAACTCGTCTTGGCTCAGCCCGGTTTTCTCTCTGGCGTGACGCAACTCCGCTCCCAGCAGCGCGCGCGGGGACGACGACGGGTCGAGGTCCTTCGGTCCTGCCATCGCAACTCCCTGTCCCACGGACGATGTTGTTGGGTCGTCCCCTCTGGCCAGGTTAGAGGCGCGACAGACACGCTGTGTTGCGAACAGTGAACTCTGCGTGGAGGTGAAGGAATGCTGCGGTCGACGGAAGAGGTCGTCGCCCTGCTTCGGGACGCACTCACGGGCGTGGGTGTCGTTCTGCCGTCCCTGTGTGTCGACCCCGTGACCGGCGCGAGCGACGAGCCGTTCGCTCTGGTCGTCCTGGGGCGCTGCAACGTACGTACGGCCGAGAAGCTGGCGTCCGTGCTGCGCGGGGAGCGGCCGCCGGTCGGGGCGTACGTCGTGGACGTACGGGACGGGCAGGTCGGGGAGGTGATGGGGCATGTGGGCGGGAAGGTGCAGTTGCGGCCCGTGGGTGGGGGCCGGGAGTGGGACTGCCCGCCGGAGTCGACCAGGCCCGCGGCGCAGGGGGAGGTACTGCGGGCGCGGGTACGGGAGAGGAATCGTGAGGTACGCCTCCCCTGAGACTGGCCCACGGTGCGAAGCAGTCGTCCCAGTACGCCGAAGGGGCGGCGTACTCCGACTTGGTGTCGGGGCACGCCGCCCTGGGGCGGGACGAGTTGCGGGAGGTGGCCCGCGCTTTCATGGCGGTTACTTCGGGTCGCTGTTGAACTTCGAGGTCGACCAGCGGTAGCCGAGCGCCGTGAGAGCCAGGCACCAGGCGATTGTGATCCACCCGTTGTTGCCGATCTCGGTGCCGAGGAGCAGGCCGCGCAGGGTTTCGATGGCGGGGGTGAAGGGCTGGTACTCGGCGATGGGCTGGAACCAGCCGGGCATGGTGTCGGCCGGGATGAAGGCGCTGGAGATGAGCGGGAGGAGGATCAGCGGCATCGCACTGTTACTGGCCGCCTCGGCGTTCGGGCTGGCCATGCCCATTCCGACCGCGATCCAGGTGAGCGCCAGGGAGAACAGCGCGAGCAGCCCGAACGCCGCCAGCCACTCCAGGGCGGTTGCGTCGGTGGAGCGGAAGCCGATGGCCACGCCGACGGCACCGACGAGGACCAGGCTGGCGAGTACCTGCAACACGCTGCCGACGACGTGCCCGATGATCACGGAGCCGCGGTGGATGGCCATCGTGCGGAAGCGGGCGATGACACCCTCGGACATGTCGGTGGCGACGGACACCGCGGCGCCGATCACGGTGGAGCCGATGGTCATCATCAGGATGCCCGGGACGATGTAGGCGATGTAGTCGGAGCGGTCGGCGCCGCCGATGCCCGCGCTCATCACGTCGCCGAAGATGTAGACGAAGAGCAGTAGCAGCATGATCGGCGTGAGCAGCAGGTTCAGGGTGAGGGACGGGTAGCGGCGCGCGTGCAGGAGGTTGCGGCGCAGCATCGTGTTCGAGTCGCGGACGGCGAGCGAGAAGGTACTCATCAGACTGCTTCCTTCGGCTGGTTGGGGACCTTGGTGGTGCCGGTCAGGGCGAAGAACACATCGTCGAGGTCGGGGGTGTGGACTGTGAGTTCGTCGGCTTCGATGCCGGTCGAGTCCAGCCGGTCGAGGATGGAGCGCAGTTCGCGCTGGCTGCCGTCGCTGAGAATCTGCAGCGCCAGTGCTTCGTCGTCGCGTGTGGCCTCGCGCAGTGCGGAGGCGGCGGACTGGTACGCGGCCGGGTCGGTGAAGCGGAGCCGGACGTGTCCGCCGGGGATCAGTCGCTTCAGCTGCTCGGCGGTGCCCTGGGCGGCGATCCTGCCGTCGTTCAGCACCGCGATGTGGTCGGCGAGCTGGTCGGCTTCCTCGAGGTACTGGGTGGTGAGGAAGACGGTCACCCCGTCGGAGACCAACTCGCGGATGATCTGCCACATGTTGTGCCGGGCGCGCGGGTCGAGGCCGGTGGTCGGTTCGTCGAGGAAGATGATCCGCGGGTTGCCGACGAGGGTCATGGCGAGGTCGAGGCGGCGTTTCATGCCGCCGGAGTAGGTGGAGGCTGGCTTCTTCGCGGCCTCGGTGAGGTCGAAGCGTTCCAGGAGTTCGGTGGCGGTGCGGCGGCCTTCGCTGCGGGGCAGGTGGTGCAGGTCTGCCATGAGGAGCATGTTCTCCTCGCCGGTGATCAGGCCGTCGACGGCCGAGAACTGGCCGGTGACGCCGATTGCGGCGCGTACAGCCTGGGGGTGGGTGGCGAGGTTGTGGCCGCCGATGTGGATGTCGCCGGTGCCGGGGTCGGCGGTGATGAGGGTGGAGAGGATCTTGACGGCGGTGGTCTTGCCGGCGCCGTTCGGGCCGAGCAGGGAGAAGACCGTGCCGGTCGGCACTGTCAGGTCGACGCCGTCGAGGACCGTCTTGTCGCCGTAGGACTTGCGCAGCCCGTTCGCGGCGATGGCCGGGTTGGTCATGGTGGGTCTCCTTCAGAGGCTGCGGGTTGCTAGAGGCTGCGGGCGGTGATGTCGCCGCGGGAGGTGGTGGCGCGGATGTCGAGTCCGGCGGTGCCGTCGTTCTTGAGGGCGTTGCTGACGCGGCCGTAGTCGGTGCCGGCGTCCAGGGCTGCGGACACTCCGGCGGCGGCCGCGACCGAGATGTCACCGGACTGGGTGCGGAGCACGACCGTGCCGCGCACGGCCTCGGCGATCCGGATGTCGCCCCGCGCGGTGCTGATCTCGCCGGGGCCGCCCAGCCGGCCGACCTCGACATCACCGTCGGTCGCGGTGAGCCGCAGGCTCGCCGCCTCGTCGATCTTGATCCGGTGGTACGCGCCGTCGAAGACGACGTCGCCGAGGCGCCCGACGCCCCGGAGCTCGGCGGCGGCCGCCTTCCCCTCGACGCGGGAGCCGGCGGGCAGCTGGACGGTCACCTCGACCGATCCGGAGGCGCCGAAGAGCTGGTTCTTCGCCGCCGGGGCCCCGATGTGCAGGATCCCGTCGGCGTAGGCGACCGTGATCTGCTCCGCCGCCTTCACGTCACGGCCCTTGGAGGCGTCCGTGGGCAGCACCTCGACCGTGGTGTCGGCCCGGTCGGCGGCGATGAACTGGACGCGCCCGGCCGGGATGTCCAGGACGGCGGAGACGGGGGCGGGGGTGTCGAACTTCTGCATGGTGCTCTCCTTCATCTGCATCGCGCGCTCCTTTGGACCGCGTCGTTTCCGATGACGGAAAAGCTACGTTGCATTTAGAGATCCTTCAACGTGTTCGTTGCGCCCAATCGCTATCAGTACAGGTGAAGGCCAGGAAATCGTTGCAACGATCCTCAAGGCTAACGCAACGAAAGTCGCCTGTGCGTTGCAATGAATTGAAGGTGAACGCTATGCTGGAGGTATCAAGGGGAACGAAGGAGATCGCAATGCCGGGAGGCAGGCTCACTCAGCAGGAACGCCAGCAGATCGCGCTGGGGCTGGCCGACGGCCTCGCCTACGCGGAGATCGCCAGGCGTCTCGACCGCCCGACCTCGACGATCACGCGTGAGGTGATGCGCAACGGCGGCCCCACCGCCTACCGCGCCGAGGTGGCCCACCGCGCGACTGAACGCCGTGCCCACAGGCGCACGCAGGCGGCGCCCCGAGGTGCGGAGGCGCCGGCGCAGGCCCACGGACGCGATGCCGAGGCCGTGCGCGAGTTCGAGGAGACGTTCACGACCGTCATGATGGGCTCGGGTATGCCCACGATGATGTCCCGGGTGATGGCCAGCCTCACCGTCACCGACACCGGCAGCCTCACCGCGGCCGAACTCGTCCAGCGTCTCCAGGTCAGCCCGGCGTCCGTCTCCAAGGCGATCGCGTTCCTGGAGAGCCAGGGCCTGGTCCGCCGGGAACGCGACGAACGCCGACGCGAGCGCTATGTCGTCGACGACGACATCTGGTACCAGTCGATGATGGCCAGCGCCCGGTCCACCGCCCAGATCGTCGAGATCGCACGGCAGGGCGTCGGTGTCCTCGTTCCGGGCACCCCGGCCGCCACCCGCCTGGAGAACGTCGCCCGCTTCCTCGACTTCGTCAGCGAGGCCATCGCCCGCGCCGCGGAGCAGGCCCGCGAGATCCTCCAGACGAAATCCGCAACGACCACGGACGGCGCTGCCGAGCCGAGTTCGGACTAGGGCGCCCGGCGGGCGCGATGTCTACAGGTTCCCCATCGGCTCGATGTCGATCTTCACGGGGGTGCCCCAGATGCGCAGCACCTCGTAGTCCGTGAACTCGTGGATCAGGCGGTAGGCCATGCCGGGGCGGGGGGTCTTGCGCTCGGCGGCGAGGTAGCGCTCGGCCTCGATGCGGTCGCGGCGCGGGGTGCCGCAGAGCTGCCACGCCTGGCCGTTCCAGACTTCCGGGAGCCAGCGCTGCTGGGGCTGGGGGCGGTCTTCGCGCAGGCCGTAGCGGGACTTCGTGCGCTCGGGGGCCTCGTCGGGGCCGGGTCCACGGCCGTGCGAGAAGGAGCCGTTCACCTGGGAGCGGCGGGCGGCGCGGCGGCGGGTCTCGCAGAGCAGGCAGAGGTCGGCGGCGGCCTCGTCGACCGGGCCGTTCGGGTGCTCGGAGCAGCGGGTGGTGGGCGCGGCCGTGGTGACCGTCTCGTCGAGCAGGTCGAGGGCCCGCTTCAGGTCCGCCTTGATCTCGTGCAGCTTCGCGTCGGGGGTGTCGGCGTTCAGAGCGTCGCCGTGCTCGCCCAGCACACGCAGGGCGCGGCCGAGAGCGGTGAGCTGTGCGTGGTTCACGGTGTTCGGTTCCCTCCCCGGGCGTTTTCCTGACTCTCCGAAGCGTCGCACACACCACTGACAGTGCCGTCGACAGAGGCAGAGGCAGAGGCAGAGGCACCAGCACTGGCACCGGCCTCAGTACCGGCACCGGCACCGAGGCCGCCTCTCACAGCCGGCCCGAGACCGAAGGCGTACGTCGCCCCGAAGCCGACGGCATACCCGGTCAGCAGCCCGCCTGCGTAGATCGCCGCCGTCATCGCCGGCCCCCCGCTTCCTGCCAGCAGCGGGAACAGCGCCCACCCCGACGGCCCGATCGCCGTCGATCCCACCTTGTCCCCGAGCATCGCGAAGAAGCCGACGAAGGCGCCGCCCGCCGCCCCGCCCGCGCAGGCCGTCAGGAACGGGCGGCCGAGGGGGAGTGAGACGCCGTAGATGAGGGGTTCGCCCACGCCCAGCAGCCCCGCCGGGAGCGCCGACTTGATCGTCGTACGCATGGAGTGGTCGTGGCGGAGGCGGACGTAGACCGCCAGGGCCGCGCCGACCTGGCCCGCGCCCGCCATCGCCAGGATGGGCAGCAGGACCGTGTAGCCCCGCTGCTCGATGAGGGTGGTGTGGATGGGGATGAGGGCCTGGTGCAGGCCGAGCATGACGAGGGGGAGGAAGAGGCCGCCGAGGATCAGGCCCGCGAAGGCGCCGGTGGTGGAGAGGAGCCAGTTCGCGCCGGTGCCGATGGCGGAGGACAGCTCGCCGGCCGCGTACATGAGGGCGTACAGCGTGACCAGGCCGGTGAGCAGGACCGTGAGGGTGGGGGTGAGGAGGACGTCCAGGGCCTCCGGGACCCAGCTGCGGCACCACTTCTCGACGTACGTGCCCAGGAGCGCGGCGGCCAGTGCGCCGAGTACGCCGCCCTGGCCCGGTGCCAGCGTCATCCCGAACGCCGTCACCTTCGCGACTCCCGCGTACACGATGACCGCCGCCACCGCGCCGCCCAGGATCGGGGTGCCGCCGAACTCCTTCGCCGTGTTGTAGCCGACGAAGACGGCGATCAGCGCCATGAAGCCGGAGGCGATGGCGGCGAGGGCGGGGGTGATCGCGTCCAGCCGGCCCAGGTTGATCAGCAGGCCGTTGAGGCCCGCGATGATTCCGCAGCCGATGAGGGCGGGGATCAGGGGGACGAAGATGTTCGCGACGCGGCGCAGCAGGAGTTTGCCGGGGGTGGCGTTGCGCTGCCGTCCCGCTTCCTTCAACTCGGCGCCGCGCGAGGCCAGTTCGTCGGCGGTCGTTGCAGCTGATGCCGTCGTCGTCAGCAGTGCCTCGAACTCCGGGGTCACGCGGGCGACCGTGCCCGGGCCCAGGACGATCTGGTACGTCTCGTCGTCCGTGACCAGGCCGAGTACGGCGGGGAGGGCTTGCAGGGCCTCGTCCTGGACCAGGGTCCGGTCCCGCAGGCCCACGCGCAGGCGGGTCATGCAGTGGGCCACGGAGGTGATGTTCGCGGGGCCGCCGAGGAGGGGGAGCAGGGCGGCCGCGGTGGCGGTGGGGTCGTTCGGAGTGCGCACTCCCCGAGGGTGCTGGTCAGCGGGGCGCCGCCGCGAGCGCCGCGCGCAAGTGGCCGTGGCTCTCCTCCAGAAGGCGGGCGGCGGTCGGCCCGTCGACGCCGCCCAGGATGGTGAGGATCGCGTTCTTCACCTCGCCGTCCGTGGCGGCGAGGGCCTGCTCGATCTCCTCGTCCGTGGCGCCCGTCGCGAGCGCGACGATGCGGCGGGAGCGGGCGCGGAGCTTCTCGTTCGAGGCGCGTACGTCGACCATCAGGTTCCCGTACGTCTTGCCGAGGCGGATCATCGTGATCGTCGAGAGCATGTTCAGGACCAGCTTCTGGGCCGTGCCCGCCTTCAGGCGTGTCGAGCCCGTGAGCAGCTCCGGGCCGACGACGACCTCGATGCCGTGGTCGGCTGCCGCTGCCAGCGCGCTGTCCGCGTTGCAGGACAGGCCGATCGTCAACGCGCCCTGTGCGCGGGCGTGTTCGACGGCGCCGATGGCGTACGGGGTGCGTCCTGAGGCGGAGACGCCGACCACCGTGTCGTCGGAGGTCAGCGCGAGTTCCGTGAGGTCCCGCGCGGCCAGCTCCTTGGAGTCCTCGGCCCCCTCGATCGACGTGACCATCGCGCTCGGGCCGCCCGCGATCAGGCCCACGACCTCGGACGGGGCGGTGTTGAACGTGGGCGGGCACTCGGACGCGTCCAGGACACCGAGGCGGCCCGCGGTGCCCGCGCCCGCGTAGATCAGGCGCCCGCCGCGGGACATCCGCTCCGCGATGTCGTCGATCGCGGCGGCGATGAGCGGAAGCCGCGCGGCGACGGCCGTCGGGACGGTCGCGTCCTCGCCGTTCATGAGCCGGGCGATCTCAACCGTCGGCAACTGATCGATCTCGGCCAGCTCGGGCCGGAACGCCTCGGTGGTGAGCGTCTCCAACTCGGCACGCAGGTCACGGTAGTTGGCGTTGGAGGTCATGGCGGGCTGCTCTTTTCGACGCGGGGTGGTAAGGCGCCCCGTCAGGGGCGCGGGGAACTGCGCGGCCAGCCACAGACGGCCCGCAGCGCTCCAACGGCATCAAGTCTCCCGGCCCAGCTAGCGCGAGCGCCCCCGCGGACTGTGCCGGTGCGCCAACGCCTCGTACGACGCCGACAAGGCCGGCGCAGCCGTCGCGTACGTCCGCTGGGCGACCCCCACGAACAGACAGTCCACCACCAGCAGCTGGCTGGTGCGTGACGACATGGCCGCAGGTCGCAGCTCGCTCTCGCGGGCCGTCGAGGTGGTGAGGATGTGGTCCGCGTACTGCGTCACGGGCCCGTCCGGGCGGCCGGTGATCGCGACCGTCGTCGCACCGTGTTCGAAGGCGACCCGGAGAGGTTCGATGACGTCGCCGGTCGAGCCGGAGTGGGTGATGGATATCGCCACGTCCTTGGCGCGCAGCTGCACCGCGTTGGTGACGGCGAGGTGCGGGTCGCTGTGCGCGTGGGCTATGAGCCCGATGCGGAGCAGCTTCTGCGCGAGGTCCTGGGCGACGAGACCGGACGCGCCCTGCCCGTAGATGTCGATACGGCGGGCGGCGGCGAGCGCGGTGACCGCCGCGCTGAGCTGGGCCATGTCGAGCCCGGCCGCGGTGTCGGCGAGGGTCTGCTGCTCGTCGTACGCGAGCTTGGCGACCACGTCGGCGATGGGGTCGTCGACCGCGATGTCCGCGGTGACTGCGGGCGCGCGGCCCGACTGCTGCTGGGCGGCGAGCCCGGCGAGCGCGAGGCGCAGGTCGCGGTAGCCGGGGTAGCCGAGGAGGCGGGCGGTGCGGACCACCGTCGCCTCGCTGGTACCGGTGAGTTCGGCCAGGCCGGTGACCGTGAGGGCCGCGCAGCCCGCCGGGTCGGCGGCGACGGCCTCCGCGACCCGCTGCATGGAGCGTGTCATCGACGGGGCGAGCGTCCGCACCTTGGCCGCGAGGGCGGCCGGGGCGGGCGGCGCCTCACCGGCGAAAATTTCCTTCACGTCACGGGTCACAACTGAAAGATATTTTCCGTTGGGGCATACGGTCAAGGGTGCGCACAATAGGTGCATGAACCCCATCAGCGGCCCCGTCAGCCCCTTGGAGCAGGCGTTGCACGCGGCTCGCGCCCTCGTCCTCGCCGATCTCGCCGCGCGCGAGGTCGCGGACGCCGACGTGGTCTCGCTCGTCGAGGAGTCGGTGGTGCAGCGCCGCTGGTGGGTCGAGCAGTGGCCCGAGGGCGTGGAGTACGTGGCCGGGCTCGTCGCCCAGGACGTACAGGACGGCCTCCTCGAACGGCACGGGCGCTGGCCGCTGTGCCCCGTCTGCGAATCCGGCGACCCGCACGCCCTGGAGGTCGAGCCCGAGCTCGGTCCCGACCCGCACTGGGTGTGCCACCAGGCAGGCGTGAAGGTGGCCTCGGTGGGGACGCTGGGGGCGGCCGGCGGGACCCCGCCCTCGTGACCGTCTACATCGATCCGCCCACCTGGCCGGGCCACGGCCGCCTGTGGTCCCACCTGATCAGCGACGTCTCGTACGACGAACTGCACGCCTTCGCCGAGGAGTTGGGTGCCCCGCGCCGCGCCTTCGAGCGCGACCACTACGACATCCCCTCGCACCGGTACGAGGACGCGGTGCGCGCGGGCGCGGTGCAGGTCAGCAGCCGCGAGGTGGTGCGGCTGCTGTACGGGGCGGGGTTGCGCAGGGCCAAGAGGTGGGCAGGGCCGAGGAGTTCGTAGCTTCGGTCGGCGCCCGGACGCGAGCAGTCAGCTCCGCAGCTCGTACGCGAACTGCTCACCGTCCTCGCTCACCCGTGTGAACCCGGCGCGTGAAATGACGCCCTGGGAAGGGATGTTGTCCCGGTCGACGGCCGCGAACAGCACCTTCACGTCGTCGTGCGCGAGCGCCCGGCCGGCCAGGGTGCGCAGGGCCTCGGTCGCGTAGCCGTTGCCACGGGCCTTCTCCGCCAGGTCGTAGCCGACCTCGGCGCGGCCCTCCTCGTCCGGGGTGCCGTGGAAGCCCATGCCGCCGACCGCGCGGCCGTCCTCGGTGCGTACGAGGACGAAGAGGCCCCACTCGGGGCGGTGCACCCCGGCCTCGTACGCCTTCACGACCATCCCGGCGGCCTCCCGCGTGCCCTCGAAGGGGCCGCCCTCGACCCACGCGAAGCCGCCCGTGCCGCCTGCCCGCAGATCGGCGGCGGCCGCCGGAGTGACTCCCTGGAGCGTGAGCCGCTCGGACCCGATCACCAGGTTGTTGCTCCAGCGCCACTCGGTGACCGGGGCGCGGCCAGGCAGTTCGCCGCGGCCGGTCGCCCAGAGCAGGGTGCGCCAGTGGTCCGGGCCGGGCCTGACGTGCGGGAAGATCCGGGTCAGTACGTCCTCGCAGAGCGCGGCCGCGGGCTCGTACGGGACGCCGAGGCCCTCGGCGATGTCGTGCGTGTGCAGCAGGACTTCGGCGACGCCCATCGCGGCGAAGCCCTCGCGGTTCGCGCTGCGGAAGGGGTACGGGTGGAAGGCGCGCACCTCGCGGGGTGTCGTGCGGACGGTGGCGGCGAGCAGGGCGCCGGTCGTCTCGATCACGTCGACGACGCCCGCGTTGTCGGTGCCGTCCTCCATGGTGATGTCGAACGGGACGTACGCCTTGGTGGCGCGCCCCGCCAGCTGCCCCGCGTACGCGATGAGATCGGAGCAGATGTGCACGGCGGTCTCGCGGCAACTCCACGCCAGGCGGCCCGCCTTGACCCCGTCCCAGTCCCGCCCGCTCAACGTCCGCAGCAGCGCCGCACTGCCCGCCACGGCCTCCGACACCTGGTCCCCACCCATGTCTCCCATGGGGTGAGGGTAGGCGCGACCGCGGTCGCGTACGTACCCGATTTTTCAGCCGGGGGCGCTGCCGAGCCGTGTCAGCTCCGTCCGCAGGTTCTCGCGGGCCCGCCGCTCCCACTCCCGCTCGCCGTACGGCGTTCTGAACAGTCTCGGCAGGTCGAGCAGCTGGCGCAGGATCGCCGCTCTGCCCTCGCGGAACGCCTCGGCGGGGACGAAGGCGTACTCCTCGCGGACGGCCGTCGTATAGGCCGCGTACGCCGGTGGGGACGCGGCCAGGATCGCCAGGTCGGCGTCGCAGAGGACCTGGCCGTTGCGGTCGTCGTCCGCGGGGGCGTGGGTGACGGTGAGGCGGACCAGGCGGGCCACCTCCGCGGTGTCGGGGTCGGAAAGACCGGCTTCGGGGAGGGCGCGTTCGGCCAGGTGGGCCGAGCGTTCCTCGTTCTCGGAGCGGTCCGGGAGGTAGACGGCGTCGTGGAACCAGGCGGCCAGGCGTACCAGGTCGGGGGTGTCCGCGTACTTCTCCAGTGCGTCGATGTGGTCGAGGACCGCTGTGAGGTGGGTGAGGGTGTGGTAGCGGCGCTGGGGCTCCTGCCAGCGGGTGAGGAGGTTGTCCGCGTAGGGGGTGGGGTCGGGGGTTTGTTCGCCGGGGGAGCGGGCGCCTTCCAGGGCGTGGGTCCAGCGGGTGCGGAGGGTGTCGAGGTCGGGCATGGGGTCATTGTGCGGGTGCCGGGTGGGCTGGGGTGGGGTTTGTTCGCCCCCTCCGCCCCTTCCCGTCCCGTTCCTGGGGGCTGCGCCCCCAGACCCCCCTTTCGCGCTTCGCGCTCGTCCTCAAACGCCGGACGGGCTGGAACCTCCCCGGAGGGGCTGAAGAACCGATCTCGCGTACGCTTTGATTGGACTAGACCTGTAGCCGCCCAAGGGAAGAGGTCCGATGAGTAAGCGTAGGCGCGCAGTCCTGGAGGTGATCGCCCTCGGTGTGGAGGACGCGGTCGCCGCTGAGGCCGGAGGCGCGGACCGCCTTGAGCTGGTCACCGACATGGCCGCGGACGGGCTCACCCCGGACGTGGAGACCTTCGCCGGGATCCGGGCCGCCGTCGACGTCTCGCTGCGCGTGATGCTGCGGCTCGCGGACGGCTTCGCGGCCGGTGATGTGGACGCGCTGGTACGCGTCGCCGGTGAGCTGCGCACCGCGGGGGCCGACGAGTTCGTGCTCGGGTTCCTCGACGAGCACGGCGGCGTGGACCTGACCGCCGTGGAGCGGATCGTCGCCGAACTGGACGGCTGCCGCTGGACCTTCCACCGCGCGATCGACCGCGCCGCCGACCGCGACGCCCTGCGCAAGCAGCTCGCGGACCTGCCCGGCCTCGACGCCTACCTGACCGCCGGCTCCCCCGACGGCGTCGACGACGGCCTGCCCACCCTCCTCGTCGAGGCCGCGCGCCGCGGTGAACCCGGCTACGAGCCGCAGATCATGGTGGGCGGCGGGCTGCGCCTCGACCACGTGCCGCAGCTGCGCGCCGCGGGCATCGACGCCTTCCACATCGGCGGCGCCGCCCGGCCCGGCGGCTGGACCGGGCCGGTCTCGGCGGAGGCGGTAGGGGAGTGGCGGCGGGTCCTGGACGCGTAGCCGGGCCCTAGGTGTGCTGTCCGGTCCTAACCCAGTTGGGCCGGCAGTGGTGCCGCGTGTGTCACGGTCAGGCCCGAGACCGCTCGGGTCAGGGCGACGTACAGGCGGCGCAGGCCGGTGCGTTCGTCGGGTTCGCCGTCGACCACGGCCTGCGGTTCGTCGAGGACCACGTAGTCGTACTCGAGACCCTTGGCCAGCGAGGCCGGCACGAGGGTCAGGCGGGTGTCGAGGGTCGTCTCCTCGCCCGGAGCGAGGTAGGTGATCCCGGCCTCCGTCAGCGCCTCGGCCAGGGCCGGGATCCGGGCGTCCGCGGCGATCAGCCCTGTCGAGCCCTCGTTGCGGAGCAACTCCTCGCAGGCGGCGACCACTTCACCGGTCGCCGTGATCGGGCGTACGTCGAAGAAGCCCGGGTTCTCGCGCACCGACGCCACCGGCGTCAGCCCGGGCGCGATGTGCGGCAGCAGCCTGGACGCGTACGTGATGACGTCGGTGGGGACGCGGAAACCGGCCGTCAGCTCCTCGATGACGGCCTCACCCTTGCCGAGATGACCGAGCGCCTCGGCCCAACTCCGCGTCGCCCAGGGCGTGGTGCCCTGCGCCAGGTCGCCGAGCACGGTCGCCGAACCGGTCGTGCAGCGCCGCCCCACCGCCCGATACTGCATGGGGGAGAGGTCCTGCGCCTCGTCGAGGACGACATGCCCGAGCGAGTGCGTCCGCTGGACGAGGTCGGTGGCCTCGTCGATCAGCACGGCGTCGGCCGGGGCCCACTTGGCGGCCTTCACGGACCGCGCCGGCTTCTGCCAGAGGATCTCCTTCTGCTCGTCCTCGTCGAGGATTCCCGCCGCGTGTACGGCGAGGAAGTCCGCGTCGCAGAGCAGCCGGAGGACCAGCTTGGCGGGGTCGACGGGCGGCCAGATCGCCTTGACCGCGGCCTTCACGGCGGCGTTGCGGGCGACCGCGTCCTGCACCCGGTCGTCCGGCGCCTCGCCCGAGCGCTCCATCTGGACCAGCACCACATGCGCGATCCGCTGCGGAAGCGCCTCGCGGGCGGCGCCGTACCGGATGTCGCGGTCCAGCAACTCCCGGACGATCTCCTCCAGTTCGTACGCGGGGACGCGCCAGCGCCGCGAGCCACGTACGACCATGACCGGCTCGGTCGGCAGGGTCACATGCGAGCGGACGGCCCTGCGCAGCACCTCCGCCATCCGGGCGTCGCCCTTGATGACCGCGGCGGTGGCGCCGTCCGTGCCCCGGACCTCCACATGGGCGACGAGGTCGTCGACCGTCGCCTGCTTGACCTCCAACTCGCCCAGGGCGGGGAGCACTTGCTCGATGTAGTGCAGGAAGGACCTGTTCGGCCCGATGACGAGGGTGCCGGTGCGGGCGAGCCGCTCGCGGTGGGCGTACAGCAGATACGCGACACGGTGCAGGCCCACGGCCGTCTTGCCGGTGCCGGGACCGCCCTGCACGCAGACGGAGCCGGACAGTCCCGCCCGTACGATCTCGTCCTGCTCCGGCTGGATGGTCGCCACGATGTCGCGCATCGGGCCGACGCGCGGGCGCTCGATCTCCTGCTGGAGCAGCTTGCTGGTGGCCGCGGTCTCGGTGGGGTCGGAGAGGTGCTCGTCCTCGTACGCGGTGAGGTCCCCGCCGGTGTAACCGAAGCGGCGCCTGAGCCCGACGTCCATCGGATCCCGCTTCGAGGCCCGGTAGAACGGCTGCGACACCGGCGCGCGCCAGTCGATGACCATCGGATCGCCGTCGGCGTCGTGGACGTGCCGCCGCCCGATGTAGAAGCGCTCGCCCTCCGCGCCCTCCGCCTTGTCGGCGCCCGGAGCGTGCAGGTAGTCGAGCCGCCCGAAGAACAGCGGGGTGTGGCTGAGGTCGGCGAGGGCCTTGATGCGCTCGTCGATCTGGTGCTGGAGGACCGCCGCGTTCACCCAGTTCGCGGTGACGTCCTTGATGTCGAGGTTCTCGACGTCCTCGCGCATCGCGCGCAGGGCGGCACGCGAGTCACCGAGGTGGGCGCGCTCGCGGGACAGGGGGTCGTCGGTGTGGAGCGGATGGTCGGACGGGCTGGACAAGGGGGTGCCTCCGGGAGACCTGCGGTGTGGGTGATTCCTGGATGCCGTCCGGTTTCCGTCCGGCCGGCGGCGCTCCGTGCGGGGAGGCGGGCAAGAGCGGAGATTCTAGGCGAGCGGGGGATGCCGGGGCCAACCCTTTTTTACGCGGCTCAGCACGCCCGTTCTGCGCGGCTCAGCGGTACGCCCGTTCTACGCGGCCTCAGGGGTACGCCCGTAGGAGCCCTAGGGGTCGGGGTCCGTCGTGAGGCGTACGAGGGGCGGCCCGCAGGTGTACGAAGGGGCCGCCGGGGTTCGGTCCGGGGGGTGACGCCATTCGGGACCGCGAGTTCCACCATGGATACATGAGCGCAGCTACCTTCACCCCAGGCCCTGTCCGCACCGGCGCGACCGCCGCCTCCGGAACCCACCAGCGCCACCGCGTCGGCGACGCCCTGCGCGCCGTCAAGGTGTTCGCCGGTGCGGCCCTCAGCGTGGTCCTCCTCGGCGAGTACGGAGAGGAGGCGGGCGTACGGCGACGGTGACCGTATGACCGACCCGCAGCGGTGAGTCGTACACCCGTCCCGCAGCGGTGAGCCGTCCGCCGGGCCGAACTGCCCGGACACTAGGGTCACTCCGTGCTTCAACGGAACGTGATCCGCCGCTCACCCAGTGAAGTCGCCTCCGCGCGAACCCTGCTGATCGTCTCCCTCGCCGCCTTCTCCGCGCTGTGCGTCGTCACGCACGCCCCCATGGCCGACGTACTGGTCTACCGGGCCGAGGGCGCGGCCGTGGCGAACGGCACGGATCTCTACGGGTTCACCGTCACCGAGTGGCGGCTGCCCGCGACGTACCCGCCCTTCGCGGCGCTCCTCTTCGTGCCGACGACCTGGCTCCCCCTCGGCGCCCTCAAGCTGGCCTTCGCCGCCGGGAACGTGGCCCTGCTGGCCGCGCTGGTCCGGCTCTCCTGCCGCCTCGCGGACCTGCCCGCGAGAGCCCCCGCCGTCTGCGCCGCCACCGCGCTCGCCCTCTGGCTCGAACCCGTCTTCCAGACCGTCCTGTTCGGCCAGATCAATCTCGCCCTGGCCGTGCTGATCCTCTGGGACCTGACCCGCCCGACCGGCGCCCGCGGCAAGGGAATCGCGCTCGGCATCGCCGCCGGGGTGAAACTGACGCCGGCCCTCTTCATCGCGTACCTGCTGCTCAGGGGGAGGCGACGGGAGGCGGCCACGGCCGTGTCGGCCTTCGCCGGGACCGTACTGCTCGGTGCGCTCGTACTCCCCGCCGCCAGCGTCGACTTCTTCACCCGGCGGCTGTACGAGACCGGGCGCGTCGGCAAGGTGTGGATCGTCGACAACCAGTCGCTCCAGGGGCTGATCGCCCGCGCACTGGGGGAACGGGAGCCGGGCCTCGCCTGGGCGCTGCCCGCGGTGGCCGTCGCCTGCGCGGGCCTCTGGCTGGCCCGCCGCGCCCCCCAGGACCGCTGGGGCATCCTGATCACCGCCACCACGGCCCTGCTCGTCTGCCCGATCAGCTGGTCGCACCACTGGGTGTGGTGCGTACCGCTGATCGCCGTCCTCTACGCCGAACGCCGCCTCCACCTGGCCGCGGCGGCGACGGTCGTCTTCACGGCCCGTACCCTCTGGCTGGTCCCGCACCAGGGCGACCTGGACCTGCAACTCCCCTGGTGGCAGCAGCTGTTGGCCTCGCCGTACCCCCTGCTGGGACTGGCCCTGCTGGCGGCTCAGCCGTCCTTGTCCGCCGCAAGGAGCTCATCGGCGTCCATGATCCGGTAGGCGTACCCCTGCTCCGCCAGGAACCGCTGCCGGTGGGCGGCGAAGTCCTGGTCGATGGTGTCGCGGGCGACGACGGAGTAGAAGTGCGCCTGGTGGCCGTCGGCCTTCGGCCGCAGCACTCGGCCGAGCCGCTGTGCCTCCTCCTGCCGGGAACCGAAGGTCCCCGACACCTGGATGGCGACGGTCGCCTCGGGCAGGTCGATGGAGAAGTTCGCCACCTTGGACACCACGAGGACGGAGATCTCACCCTCACGGAAGGCGCCGAACAGCTTCTCGCGCTGCGCGTTGCTCGTCTCGCCCTTGATGACGGGCGCGTTCAAGTGCTCGCCCAGCTCGTCGAGTTGGTCGATGTACTGGCCGATCACCAGGATCTGCTGCCCCGCGAACCGCCGTACCAGCGCCTCCGTCACCTTCCGCTTGGTCGCGGTCGTCGCACAGAAGCGGTACTTCTCCTCGGTCTCGGCGGTGGCGTAGGCCAGCCGCTCGGTCTCGGTGAGATTGACGCGGACCTCGACACAGTCGGCGGGCGCGATGTACCCCTGCGCCTCGATCTCCTTCCAGGGCGCGTCGAACCGCTTCGGCCCGATGAGGGAGAACACGTCCGACTCGCGCCCGTCCTCGCGTACGAGGGTGGCCGTCAGACCGAGACGGCGGCGCGCCTGGAGGTCGGCGGTGAACTTGAAGACGGGAGCCGGCAGCAGGTGCACCTCGTCGTAGAGGATGAGTCCCCAGTCGCGGGAGTCGAAGAGCTCCAGGTGCGGGTAGATGCCCTTCCGCTTCGTCGTCAGCACCTGGTACGTCGCGATGGTGACGGGGCGGATCTCCTTGCGCGTACCGCTGTACTCGCCGATCTCCTCCTCGGTCAGCGACGTCCGCTTCACCAGCTCGTGCTTCCACTGCCGGGCGGAGACGGTGTTCGTCACGAGGATGAGGGTGGTGGCCTTCGCCTCGGCCATGGCACCGGCGCCGACCAGGGTCTTGCCGGCCCCGCAGGGGAGTACGACGACCCCGCTGCCGCCGTGCCAGAAGTTCTCCACGGCCTGCCGCTGGTAGGGCCGCAGCGCCCAGCCGGTCTCGTCAAGGTCGATCGCGTGCGCCTCGCCGTCGACGTACCCGGCGAGGTCCTCGGCCGGCCAGCCCAGCTTCAGCAGCGTCTGCTTGATCTGCCCGCGCTCGGAGGGGTGCACGAGGACCGTGTCCGGGTCGATCCGGGCGCCGACCAGCGGCGCGACCCGCTTCGACCGCAGGATCTCCTCGAGGATCGGCCGGTCGGTGGTGGTGAGCACCAGACCGTGCGTGGGGTGCTTGCTGAGGGTGAGCCGCCCGTAGCGGTCCATGGTCTCCGCGATGTCCACCAGCAGCGCGTGCGGCACGGGATAGCGGCTGAACTCGACGAGCGCGTCCACGACCTGCTCGGCGTCGTGCCCGGCCGCCCGCGCGTTCCACAGCCCGAGCGGTGTCACCCGGTAGGTGTGGATGTGCTCGGGCGCCCGCTCCAGCTCGGCGAACGGCGCGATGGCCCGACGGCAGGCGTCGGCCTTCTCGTGGTCGACTTCGAGCAGGAGTGTTTTGTCGCTCTGGACGATGAGAGGTCCGTTCACGCCCGTACCTTTCTGCGCGGCGGCACCCATGCGCGGGTGCTTGGCCAAACGTCCAGTGTGCATCACCGGCGGACGATCGCGGCGGGGCGCAGCTCACAGTGGACGGACCCCGCGTGCAACCCCGGACCCCCGACAACTGTCTTGACCGGCGGAAGCGGCGCAGGCGCGCGGCGCGGTGAGGAGCTCGCGGTGATGTCGGTACGCAGGTGGGGGGCGGGCCTGGGAGCCACGGCGGTGCTGGTGGCGACGGGCGCGTGGGTGCTGTGGCCGAAGGACGTCGACGCCCGCCTGTGGGGCGAGGTACGGCCGGTGATCGAGGCCCGGCTCGCGGCCGACTCGCGGGGCAGCGGGTACGGAGAGACGGTGCCCGGTCTCAGAGCGCGCTGGTTCTGCCGGGCGGAGGCCGTGGACCTCCAGGAGCGCGACGGCCTCGTACGGGCGGGTGTCACCACGCTGTGCATGGAGTACGGGGAGCGCGGCGGCGCCCTGGTGGAGTGCGGCGGTTCCAAATACCCGCAGGTGGTGCGGCTGAAGCGGGAGACGGACGGCGGCTACCGAGTCGTATCGCGGGAGGAACCGCCGGACGGCGCGGGCTACGCGGAGTGGGAGAAGGACCACTTCGGCTTCTTCACCGAATCCGAACTCGACGGCGCCATGTCGGACACGTCCCTGAAAGCCGCTGCCCGCGCCCACTTCGGCCTCCCCGCGGACGCCCGGGTCACGGACTGCTGACCGATCCCGCCGGTCAGCCGGCGTCCTCCGCGAGCTCCGCGACCCCCGTCACCCGGTGCAGCGGATACGTCCGGACCTCGTCCGCCGTGTGGTCGTACGCCGTGACGAAGCCGCCCTCGACGCGGATCGGGGCGATGACGCGCTGGGTGGCGGAGCCCTCGGCGTTGACGTAGCCGATCCAGAGGGCCTCGCCGGTGAGGACGGCGGCCTGCACGGTGGCGAGGGTCTCGGCGGGGCTGGTGCGGGGCAGGTCGGCGCTGCCGGGCAGATCGGCGGCGTTGGGCTTGCGGGGCGTCGTGGAGGCCAGGTCGCCGGCGCGGATGGCGCGCACCGCGGCGCCGAGGAGGGTGGCGTCGGGGACCGGCGGGCCGTCCGGGACGGGCGCGGGCGCCGTTCGCGGCGGGGTGCGGTGGGCGTGCGCGCGGGTGATCAGGACGTCGCCCTCCGCGGACTCGGCGGCGGGCGCGAAACCCATCGCGCGCAGCCCTTCGAGGAGGGCCGCCGGCTCGGCCTGCGCGGCGAGCACGGTGGGCGCGAGGCGTCTCAGGCGCAGCCCCTGCGACCGCTTGTCGGCGAGGATCTCGTTCAGCATCGAGTCGTCGTCGCACCGCACGTACGCCGACGCCGAGCCGATCCGCAGATGGCCGTGCCTGCGCGCCACGTCGTCGATCAGATACGTGAGCGGCTGCGGGACGGGCGTCCGCGAGTGCGCGGCGAGGAACGCGTGCAGATCGGACGCCGACCGGCCCGCGTCCAGCGCCCGCCGCACCGACCCCGGCGTGAAGCGGTACACCGTCGCCCCGCCCTTCGACTCGACGTCCGCGAGGACGCCGAGCGTGTCGGCGAGCGGGCGGTCCAGCGGGCCCGGCGCGACCGCGGTCAGGTCCGCCTGGAGGAGGACGTGGTCCAGGGGCTCGGGCAGGAGCGGGGCGAGGAGCCGGGCCGCCCGGGCGCCGGCCGCGGCCTGCTCGGCCGGCGAGCGGGCGGACTCGGGGGCCGGGTGCGGGCGCTTGTGGACGGGGAGCTTGTCGCCGGGCCCTGCGGGCTCCGCGTCCTGGGGAGTCGCCGGTGGCAAGCCAAGGAGCGCCCGCCCCTGCGCCGACAGCGCCCCCCGGCCCGTCACGCCCAGCGACTCCGCCTCGGACAGGGTCCATCGGGCGAGCCGGGTGCGCAGGTCGTCCGTCGACTGGGGGCTTCGCAGGGGGCGCTCCCACTGGAGGCGGGCGAGGACGGAGGCCTGGGTGGGGGAGGCGCCTTCGGGGAGGGCGGCCAGGAGGGCGAGGACGCGGTGGCGGACCTCGACGGCCGCGGAGCGGTCCAGGCCCGGGCCGAGCGCCGACAACGTACGGTCCTTCGCGTCCCGCCCGCCGACCAGGCCCGGCGTACGGGTCGACGCCAGCCACGCCGAGGCGAGCCCGACCCAGCGCTCGGCGGCCGGCAGCTCGAGCCACTCGTCGTATTTGGGCGTCGCCGCGTACCGCTCCTCCGCCACCCCGTCCGACGCCAACAGGCCCGCCGCATAGGCGAGTTCGACCCAGAACGCGGCCACCGGCTCCGACACGTCCAGCGCCACCGCCGTCCGCTTCAGATCCCGCACACTCAGCCCGCCCGCGCGCAGCACGGCCGGACCGCCCTCGTGCCAGTCCTTCAGCAGCTCCTCGACGGTGGCGAGGGCCGTGTACGCCTGGCCCGCCGCCGTGCTGTCCACAACCTGTGGACGGTGCGTCGCCGCGGGCTCGACGGACGGCCCCACTGGCTCCGTGACCCGGTGCGCGCGGCCCGCCCGCAGGTGCAGGGCCACCTCCCGGGGCAGTACGACCGTGCCGGGCGCCGTCGGCAGCAGCAGCCCCCGCGCGATCAGCCAGCGCAGATGGCGGGCCGGGTCGGCGGTCACCTGCCCGTACGGCGGCCCCCACACCAGCCGGGACAGTACGTCCACCGACTCGGCCGGGGCCTCGTCGAGGAGCGCCGACATCCTGGCGCGATCCGTGAACAGGCCGGTCAGCGACGCCACCGCCGACACGGAGTCATGGGTGCTCGGCAGCCCGGCCGCGGTCACGATCTCCTGGATCCGGCCCGGCGACATGCCCGCCGTGGCCTCCGCGACCGTCGGGCCAAGACCCGTCGGGGACGGGTGCTGCGGGGACGGCGCGAGCAGCTCACGGGCCGTGCGGACGAGCCGCAGCCGGTCGTCGGGCCCCCAGACGAGGGCCTGCTCGCGGAGCGTGCCGAGGGCCCGCGGGAAGGCCTGGTTGACCGCCGGGTCACGGTCGTCGCCCGCCAGCAGGGCGAGCAGTTCGTCGTACGCCGCCGGTTCGGGCGCCACGGCCAGCGCCTCCGCCGTCTGCAGCGCGAACCGGTCCAGACGCTCCAGGGCGCGGACGACCGAGGCGCGGGTGCCCGCCCGGGTCGCCAGCTGCGTGAGGTCCGTGGGGACGGGGGTGATCAGGTCCGGGCGGCTACGGAGGAGGGCGGACAGCGAGGCGTCGTCGCGTGCGCGGAGGGCTTCCGCCAGCGAACGCGGAGCGTTCCCCGCGGGGGCGGGGTCCGTGGTGGTGTGCTCCTCGGTGCTCATCCGGCCAACGGTAGCGGGTTTCACCTGCTGTGCCCCTGACCTCCCCGGCCCGGGGCTCCGGTCCGGACCCCGTTCCCCGCGCGCCGGAAGGGCCCGATCGCTCGGGAGCGGCGGGTATGCAAAACCCGGTACCGTCGTGACCACGAGGTATCCAACGCGCGCCCCTCGGAGGGGACTTCGTGGGAATTGAGAGCGACCAGCTCGTCTTCGACTATCTGAGCCGGGTCGGAGACCTGGCCCAGCAGCGCCAGGTGCCGTCCGCCACGCGCATGCGGCTCGTGTCGGAACTGCGCAACGAGATCGACCGCCGCCGGGCGAAGGCCGCCGCCGACAGCCCCGCCGCCGTCCGCCGCATCCTCGACCGCCTCGGCACCCCCGACGAGATCGTCGCCGCCGCGGGTGCGGGCACCCCGGGGGAGGCCGCCGGGACGGGTTCCTGGGCCGCCGTCCCCACCCAGCGGCACGCCGACGAACCGGCGCCCCGCCCCAAGGGCCTGCGCCGCGTCGTGCCCCGGCCGCGGCCCGCGGAGTCCGGTCCCGCCCCGGCGTTCGACGACGACGTTCCCGCGCCGCCGCATCTCGCGAGCGCGCAGGAGCTGGGGGACAGCGCGACTCAGCCGGACTGGTGGCGGGTGGGGAGTACTCCGCTCGGGCTCGGGGAGAGCGTGCCGGGGTTCGTGGGCGGGGTGGAGATTCCCGAAATACTGAAGCCTCCGCCAGTGGAGAAGGACGAGGTGGCCGCCAAGGAAGCGGTGCCCGAGGTCGAGGTCGAGGACGAGGCTGAAGTCCGGGCTCCGCGCCGTCGTCTCCTGCGACTCCCGCGCCTCGGCGGGTGGAGCAACCCCCTCCTCCTGCTCGCCGCCGCGCTCCTCGTCGCGGGAGCCGTCCTCGGCAACTGGTTCGCCCTCGTCCTCGGCTGGCTCATCGCCTACGCCTCGCGTCGGCTGACCCCCGCCGAGTCGAAGGGCGCCGTCCTCGTGCTGCCCGGCCTTGCGGCCACGGCCGGCATCGTCTGGCTGTGGGGGCGGATGAACGACCGCTGGGGCGAGCCGATCGCCGAGGGCCACATGAACGAGGCGATCGGGGAGACGTGGCCGTGGGTTGTGCGGGGGGCGGCGGTGGGGTCGGCGGTTTATTTGGCCTGGCGGTCGCAGCGGCGGGGGTGACGGGGGTGGTTTTTCGCCCCCTCCGCCCCTACCCGTCCCTTGTTCCTGGGGCTCCGCCCCAGACCCCGCTCCTCAAACGCCGGAGGGGCTGGATTGTGCCGGGCGGGGCTGAAATCTTTCGCCCCGGCCGGGGGAGATCTTTTAGCCCGTCCGGCGTTTGAGGACGAGCGCGTCAGCGCGATACGGGGGTCTGGGGGCGGAGCCCCCAGGAAGCAAGGGACGGGTAGGGGCGGAGGGGGCGAAAAACCCACCCCCCACCCCCCTCGGCACAATGACCCACATGACACCGCGCCCCCTCACCCCCCTCACCATCGGCTTCGACCTCGACATGACCCTGATCGACTCCCGGCCCGGGATCCACGCCTGCTACCAGGCGCTTTCGGCGAGGACGGGTACGTACATCGACTGCGACCTGGTGGTGACGCGGCTCGGGCCACCCCTGGAGGAGGAGCTCGTCAACTGGTTCCCGCCGGAGGACGTCGCCGCGACAGCGGACGTCTACCGCGAGATGTACCCCACGTACGCGATCAAGGCCACCCCCGCGATGCCCGGCGCCCGCGAGGCCATCGCGGCGGTCCAGGCGGCAGGCGGCCGCGCGGTCGTCGTCACCGCGAAGTGGGAGCCCAACGCCAAGCTCCACCTCCAGCACCTGCGCATCGAACCGGACGCGGTCATCGGCAACCTGTGGGCGGAGCGCAAGGCGGAGGCGCTGCGCGAACACGGCGCGAGCGTGTACGTCGGCGACCACACCGGCGACGTCCGCGGCGCACACACCGCGGACGCGTACGCCGTAGCGGTGCCCACCGGCCCCTGCGACGCGGCGGAACTGCGCGCGGCGGGCGCGGACGTCGTGCTCGCCGACCTGACGGAGTTCCCGGCCTGGCTGGCGGACTACCGCGGGACGCGGGCGGCGCGCGCCTGACGGCGTCCCGCGGCGAGTGACTGGAACACCCCCGCGCCGGCCATCAGGAAGCCGACGCCCATGAACATGCTCAATCCGAACATGTACGTCGGGAATGGCGTCGTATCGAGCAACAGCGGGGCCACGGTGACCAGAGTGGCCACGGCACCGATGAAGAACACGATGGCACCGGCACGGATCAGCCGGTCACCGGCTTCTGCGGAATTCGCTTGGGTTTTGTCACGCACCCGACCAGGGTAGTTCCCAGCGCGAAGGAACAATCCGGCGACGTCTTGTCAGCAGCCGCCGGACCATTAGCCTTGGTACAGGCGGGTCCGACGACCCGCTGTAGTGCTATCCAGAGCAGTTTCCGAGCAGTTGCCGCGCACGAGCCGAGCAGTTGCAAAGCACTACCCAGCAAGTTTCCAGAGCAGTTTCCGACGAGTACGAGGACGAGGACAGACGTGCCTACCGGCAAGGTCAAATGGTTCAACAGCGAGAAGGGCTTCGGCTTTCTCTCCCGCGACGACGGCGGCGACGTCTTCGTTCATTCCTCGGTCCTGCCCGCCGGAGTCGAAGTCCTCAAGCCCGGCCAGCGCGTGGAATTCGGCGTCGTCGCCGGCCAGCGCGGCGACCAGGCGCTTTCGGTGATCCTCCTGGACCCGACCCCCTCCGTCGCGGTCGCACAGCGCCGCAAGCCGGACGAACTGGCCTCCATCGTCCAGGACTTGACGACCCTCCTCGAAAACATCACGCCGATGCTGGAGAGGGGCCGCTACCCCGACAAGGCCTCCGGCAGCAAGATCGCAGGCCTGCTGCGAGCGGTCGCCGACCAGCTCGACGTCTAGGACCTGATCCGCCGGACAGGCCCCAGCCGACCGGCAACCGACTACGGGAAGTTCAGCGCATCCGGCCCGAGGGGCGGCACGAGCCCCTCGGCCGCCGCACGCGTCAGCAGCCCCCGGATCGCCGCGTATCCGTCGTCGCCCAGATCGGCCGTGAACTCGTTCACGTACAGGCCGATGTGCTGGTCGGCGACGGCGGGGTCCATCTCCTGGGCGTGTTCCAGGACGTAGGGGCGGGAGGCCTCCGGGTCGTCCCAGGCCATGCGGACCGACGTACGGGCCGCTGCGGCGAGCGCCGTCAGCCGCTCCTCGCCCAGCGAGCGCTTGGCGATGATCGCGCCCAGCGGGATGGGCAGTCCGGTCGTCCGCTCCCAGTGCTCGCCCATGTCGGCGAGCTTGTGCAGCCCGTAGTTCTGGTACGTGAAACGCGCCTCGTGGATGACGAGTCCCGCGTCGACCTTCCCGTCCCGTACGGCGGGCATGATCTCGTGGAACGGCATGACCACGATCTCGCCGACCCCGCCGGGCAGGACGTCCGCGGCCCAGAGGCGGAAGAGCAGATACGCCGTCGACCTCTCGCTCGGCACGGCGACCGTACGGCCCGTAAGGTCGGCCTCCGGCTCCCGGGTGAGGACCAGCGGCCCGCAGCCCCGGCCGAGCGCACCGCCGCACGGCAGCAGCGCGTACTCGTCGAGGACGTACGGCAGCACGGCGTACGACACCTTCAGTACGTCGAACTCGCCGCGCTCGGCCATGCCGTTGGTGATGTCGATGTCCGCGAAGGTGACGTCGAGCGCGGGCGCGCCCGGCACCCGGCCGTGGGCCCAGGCGTCGAAGACGAAGGTGTCGTTCGGGCAGGGCGAGTACGCGATCTGCAGGGGCTCAGTGAGTGCGGTCATGTGGGTTCCAACTCTCCAGGACGGGCGCCAGCTTCCCGAAAGCCTCGGTGAGTGCCGCGAGGGCCTCGCCGATGCGCCAGGCGGCGCGGTCGCGCGGGCCGACGGGGTTGGAGACCGCGCGCAGCTCAAGCACGGGCACGCCGTGCGCGGCGGCGGCCTCGGCGACCCCGAAGCCCTCCATCGCCTCGGCGAGGGCGCGGGGGTGGCGGGCGCGCAGTCCGGCGGCGCGGGCGGCGGTGCCGGTCACGGTGGACACGGTCAGTACCGTCCCGGCGCGTCCACCCGTGGCCGCCGCGACGTCTCGTACGAGTGATTCGGGTGGACGGTGGCTGACGACCCCGAAGCCGAGCTCGGTGACGGTCAGGAAACCGTCCGCGGTCTCCGCGCCCAGATCCGCCACCGTGATCTCGTCGGCGACGACCAGCGAGCCGACGGGCGCGTCCGGCTGGAAACCGCCGGCGATGCCCGCCGAGACGACGAGGCCGTACGGGGTGTCCGCAAGGGCGGCCGCGGTGAGGGCCCCGGCGGTGGACGCGGCGGCGAGAGCGGGACCGACGCCGGCGGCGAGGAGGTCGAAGGCACCGGCCCGGTGGAGGGTCGCCCCGGGCAGCGGGACCTCACGGGCGGCGGGGGGTGTGAACGCCCGGGCCACCGCGTCCCGTTCGACCGGGACCGCGGTGGCTACGAGGATGCGTGCCGCACGTACGGAAGACGTGGTCAGGAGTCCTTCTTGAGCGTGAAGGACCACAGACCGCTGACCGTCGTGTCGCCCTCCTTGATGGAGACGAGCGTGGAGTTGCCGCTCGCGCCGTACTGCGCGTTGAAGAACACGCTGCCCGGGATCGTGCGGTACGTCTTCTTGCTGGAGTCGGTCAGCGGCTGACCGTTCATCAGGATCGTCCAGCCCTTTTCGGCGATGTCGGGGTCCACACCGAACCGCACGGTCTCGTCGGGGTCGACCTTGATGGACTTGATGTCCTTGGACTTGAGGCACTTGGCCAGCTCCTCGGCCTTCACCTCCTTGCCGTCGTTGTAGCAGTCGGTCTCGGAGCTCACCGAGTTGTCGCCGACCGTGATGGTGGCCAGCGGCGTCGGCTTGTCACAGGCGGACAGGGTGAGAAGTCCGGCGGACACGGCTCCGACAACGGCAACGGCGCGACGGCGGCGCGCGGCGCTGAATCCAGAAGATCCATTGGATCCGGGAACGGATCCAAGAACAGATTCAATAGCGGCTCTGCCGCGGGGCAGGGAGGTCATGGGCGAAGGCTATCGGGCACGCCCACCGCTCCCCCCACCTGGGGTACGGCGTGCCGCCCCCCGCGTGAGGTGCGTGCCGGGTCATGCCACGCGTGTCCGCGGACGGCCCCCGTGCCGGGCCACCCCGATCAGTCCCCGCACGGTGGTGAGCCAGCCGGTGGCGACGATCGCGGCGGCCACGGAGAGGCCGAGCGTGCCGTTCAGGGGCAGCGCCATGCCGATGCCGCCGCCGATCACCCAGGCCATCTGCAGGATCGTCTCGGAGCGCGCGAAGGCCGACGTACGGACCAGTTCGGGCACGTCCCGCTGGATCAGCGCGTCCAGGGACAGTTTGGCGAGAGCCTGCGCGAACCCCGCGACCGCGGCCAGACAGGCCACCACGACCGCACCGAAGAACACCGCGGCGGTGATCGCGGCCGCCAGCACGAACGCGACGACCGTCACGATGATGATCTCCGGAGCGCGCGATTTCAGCCATGCGCCGACCGCCGTGCCGAGCGCGTTGCCCACGCCCGCCGAGATACCCACTATCGCCAGCGAGGCCGCCGCGCTCGCCCCGGCCAGCGGATGCTCGCGCATCAGGAACGCGAGGAAGAAGATCAGGAAGCCGGAGAGGCAGCGCAGGGACGCGTTCGCGGCGAGCGCGTGCGTGACGGCCGTACCGACCGTGCGCAGCCCCGGGCGCTTGACCTTCTTCAGGTGCGGCCCGTGCAGATGCTCCGGATCCGCCGCCAGGAGCGCCTTGTCCTCGCCCTTGGCCGAGTCGACCTTGGGCGGCAGCGAGAACGACAGGAACATTCCCGCGATGAAGATCACGAAGGCGCCGTAGAGCGGATAGCGCGGGCCGAGCACCTGCAGCCCCGCCCCGATCGGCGCGGCCACACCGGTGGCGAGCAGCCCGCCGAGGGTGACCCGGGAGTTCGCCTTCACCAGCGAGAACCCCGGTGGCAGCAGTCGTGGCACCACGGCGCTGCGCACCACCCCGTACGCCTTCGACGACACCAGCACGCCCAGCGCGGCGGGATACAGCTCGATACCGCCGGTCACCACCGCGCCCGACAGCAGCAGCGCCAGGAAGGCCCGGGCGAGCATCGCGCCCGCCATCGCGGCGCGGCGGCCGTGCGGGAGGCGGTCCAGGAGCGGCCCGATCACGGGGGCGAGGAGGGTGAAGGGCGCCATGGTGATGGCGAGGTACAGCGCGACGCGGCCGCGGGCCTCGTCCGTGGGCACCGAGAAGAAGACGGTGGAGGCGAGGGCGACGGTGATCATGACGTCACCTGCGCCGTTCACTCCGTGCAGCTCGATCAGCTTCCCGAGCCCGGACTCACCCGCCCCGTGCGCGTGCGTCGCCTTGCGGATACCGCGCGCCGTCCCCGTCACCGGGAAGTGCAGGGCGCGACCGACCGCACGGACGGGCCCGCTCACTCGGGCCGATCCGCCACTCCGGTTGGTCCCCTTGGCCCCGCCGATCCCGGTGGCTCCGTGGGGCGACCTTGCGGCTGCCACTCCGTCATAGTGCCCCGAGATGGGGGTGCGTAGTGCGGTTACCGCGCGTATGGGGGCCGAGTGGGGGCCCGCGGGGTGGGTGCCTCGGGCGGGATTTTGGCGGGGGCGGGCCTGGGTTCTGGTGGGCGCATCCCCGGGCGGGCCCCTTTCGGTGCGCTGGTGGCGCCTCCGGCGCAGTCGGGGTTTTTCGGTGCTTTCCAGCCGACCGAGACGGGCGGGTGGGTGGGAAAGATCCGGCGCGGAGCGGCGGGAATCAGGGCGCGGAGCGGCCGGAGTGGGGGCCGCGGAGCGGCGAAAAACCCGGCGCGGAGCGCCGAAGAGGCCCGCCGGTGTGGGCCCAGGGGCCAGGAGAAGGTAGCGTGCGTAGCGCGCTAGTGGCGATTGTTCTCGGCCGCGCGCCTCTCGGCCATCCCGCAGAATGGATGACGTAGGTGCGCCCGAGCGCGATCGGGCGCGGACGTCGACGCGGTCCCCTGGTCCGCTCCGTCCGCACCCCCGCCGAGCAATGGCGCACCCGTGAGACGGCGTAGGAGAGAAGCGATACCTGTGAGCGCAGCGACCACGCGAAGCCGCACCCCCGACCGCCTGTGCGCCGAGGCAGTCGACCTCGCCCGCGCCGCCGCCGAGGAGGCAGCCGCACCCGGCGTCGTCGGCGAGCATGTGGAGCTGGTCTCCGAAGGGGACCGAGTCGTCACGCACTTCTTCGAGTGCAAGGAGATGGGCTACCGCGGCTGGCGCTGGGCCGTGACCGTCGCCCGCGCCTCCCGCGCGAAGCTCGTCACCCTCGACGAAACCGTGCTGCTGCCCGGCCCGGACTCCCTCCTCGCCCCCGAGTGGGTGCCGTGGAGCGAGCGCCTGCGCCCCGGTGACCTGGGCCCGGGCGACCTGCTGCCCACGGACGCCGAGGATCTGCGCCTTGAGCCGGGTTACACCGGCGAGGACGAGCCCCCGCCGAACTCGCCCCTCTCCGAGGAGATGGCCGAGCTGGTGGAGGCGGAGGACGCCGAGGTCTCGGGTGTGACGCCCGCGGGCCTGCTCCTCTCGCCGATGCGCGGTTCGATCGCGTCGGTCGCCGAGGAGCTGGGGCTGCGCCGTGCGCGCGTCCTGTCGCGGTACGGGCTGCATGTCGCGGCCGACCGCTGGGAGGAGTCGTACGGGCCGAAGACGCCCATGGCGCAGGCCGCGCCGGCGTCGTGCGTCAGCTGCGGCTTCCTCAACCGGATCGGGGGCTCGCTCGGACAGGCGTTCGGAGTCTGCGCGAACGAGTTCTCACCGGCTGATGGTCATGTCGTTTCGCTCGCCTACGGCTGTGGTGGGCACTCCGAGGCCGCGGTCATGCCCGCACCACCGCGTCCGGCGCCGCACGTGATCGACGAGACCCGGGTGGACCCCTTCCCCCTCCGCCCCGCCCCGGATTCCGGTTCGGTCTCGGTTACGGCGGACGAGTCCTCGGCGGAACTGGGCCACTCGTAGGCAGGACGGGCTTTCTTCGCCCCCTCCGCCCCTTCCCGTCCCGTTCCTGGGGCTCCGCCCCAGACCCCGCTCCTCAAACGCCGGAGGGGCTAACTCCAGCTCGTCCGGCGTTTGAGGACGAGCGCGTCAGCGCGATGCGGGGGTCTGGGGGCGGCAGCCCCCAGGAACAAGGGACGGGTAGGGGCGGAGGGGGCGAAAAACTCCCAGCCCCGCACCAGCGCAGGGTGCCCGTCCGCCTCGCGGTACCGCAAGACGAGAGGAAAGTTCGGGGCGGCGGGCGATCTCGATATCCCTGGCCCATATCAGGACCCAGCTCTGCAACGGGCTCAGGGACTGCCACTCGACAGCCTGTGCAAAGGCTTCGTCCTTCGTGGCCTGCATCTCCCCAGGCGGACCGGGGCAACGACGGCCAAGGCCGCGCGCAGGGCGCTAGGCGCGCTCCGGAAGATCGGTTCGGCAGTGGCGGCAGCGACCTGGCGTGAGGGAGCGGAACGCGTGGTCGCAGCCGTCGCAGTTCTGGAGCGGGTGCCGTACGTCCGGGGGTGGGGCCGGGGCTCGGAACGGCGGCGGCGGTGGCAGTTGGGCGGTCAGGCGGTGGGCGAGGAGGGCGGCCGGGCGGCGTAGGTCCTCGGGTGGCAGGTCCGCTGTGAGGGCGTGGCGTACGGCGGTGGGGGTGAGGTCGCGCTCCAGCCAGGCGGCGACGCCGGGAGCGAGGTGTTCGGCGTCGGTGGCCGAGAGGAGGAGGCGGGGGTCCTGGCGACGGAGGCCGGCGAGGAGGTCGGTCGCCTGTTGGAGGAGGGTGGGGGAGCGGTAGGCGGGCTGCGGGACGGGCGGGAGTTTCTTACGGGGTGGGGTGGCGTCCGGGCGGCGGCGCGGTGGCTTCGGGGTGTCGGCGGCCTGGTCGCGGTGTCCGGGCCGGTTGCAAGACACGGTCCGGGTGACGATGCGGCCACCGGGAACGCGTTCGCGGGTGCGGCGCAGGTAGCCGTGGGCTTCCAACTCGCGCAGGGCGGCGGCGATACGGGCCGGGCTCTCCGGGAAGCGGGCCGCGAGGGTCTTGATGTCTGCGGAGGCGCCGGTGGGGAGGGACTGGATGTGGACGGCCAGTCCGATCGCGAGGCCCGACAACTCCGGGTGCTGGGCGAGGTGGTTGCCGACCACCGTGAAGCGCTCGGTGTGGCGGGCGTTGTCGTGAATCACGCCGGAGTGGGGGTGATTCCTGGCCCGAGTACGGGACTGGGGGCGCGCGGGAGCGCTAGGGTTTTTCGTGTCCATCGGGAAGGTCTGACTTCCTTGGTGGTCAGGCCCTCGCATTGGGATGCCAGTCCCGGCGAGGGCCGTCGTATGTCTGTGGCTGTCTCGGTTGTCCGTGCTTGTCGCGCTGAGCGTAGGGCAGGCAACCGGTCCCGAATCCAGCTGAGTTGGCGATGTTCACTCGCGCGAGTGAGTTTGCGCTGCGGGCGGGAGGGGTGGGGCTTGGTGAGGGTTCTTTCTCCCCGTTGGTTCTTTGGAGAGACCGCCCGCGTCACCGGAGCTCAGAGGGCTGAGCTTCGGTGGTGACGGCGACGGGAGGGTGACTTCGGCCCATACGGTCTTGCGAGGGTGCGGACCCGTGTTCGTGCCCCAGCGGTCGGCGAGGGCGTCCACGAGAAGCAGGACCCGGCCCGACTCCGCGTCGGTGGCGGGGTGTTGAGCCTGCGGGGCACGCTCACCCCTCGTGTCCGTGACCTCGATACGGAGGGTGTCGCCGACGACGTAGAGCGTGAGCCGGAAGTCCCGGCCCGGGACCCGACCGTGCGTGACCGCGTTCGCCGCCAGATCCGCCACGATGTGCGCCATCGGGTCCAACGGGAGGCCCCAGTCGCGGAGTTGCTCCGTGGCGAGCAGGCGGGCGATACAGGCTCCGCGTGGCGTGGAGGACAGCGGCACGCTAAAGGGGCTCCCGGATCTGACCGGCGCACTCTGGCCCGGACGCGTTCACAGAGACCGGATATAACATCCCCCCGCCCTCATACGTCTGCCATGCAGGGCCTTGAAAGCGGGGGAGTCGCGATGAACGACGGGATCGAGCGGGAGTACCGCGGGCGGCGGGTTGTGCCGACTGTGTACGTCATCCTGGTGGCCGTGGCGGTGATAGTCGCCATCGGAGTACTGAACGCGACGACGCTGTCCGGACTGAAGGCCTCGGCCGTGATGGTCCCGGCGCTCTGGATGTCCGTCGGTGTCCGCGTGGTCCTGGAGCAGTGGCGGGTGCGGACGTTCGTCACGGCCGACGGGATCACCGTACGAGGGCCGTTGCGCACCCGCACCTGGGCCTGGACCGAGATCTACGGCATCCGGGTCGAGAACAGCAGGTGGGGCAGCCCCCACTGGCCGGCGTATCTCTACCGCACCGACGGGCGCCGGGTTCGCCTCCCCCACCTCGACGAGCTTCAGCTGGACGACCCGATCGCCGAGGCCGCCGGCCTGTGCGCCACCGCCGTACGGCTCGGGCTCACGTCCCTTGAGACGCGGCCCGAGGTGGAGGAGCGCATCCGGCGAGGGGCGCGACGGCGCACGGCGTGGCAGCGGGCGTCCGGCGCCAGCGTGGTCGTCGTGGTCGCCCTGTTCGTCCGCGACTTCTGGATGATTTTCACCGACGGGCCCACGCTCTCGTTCCTGCTCCTCCTGGGCATCCCGCTCCTCTGCCTCCCCGTCTTCTTTCTCCTCCTGGACCGTCTTGGCGAGACCCTCGCCGCCCGGCGTTCCCCGGGTCACGCCTAGCGTTCGCCGGGTGGCTCGACCTCGGCGTGGGCTGGCGGGGCGCCCGGTGCCGCCTCGCGGTACCTTCATCGTCACGCCGATGAGGAGAGCCACAGTGAGCAAGTTCGTGCGGCCCGCAGCCCAGGGTGCCGACCCGTTCGGGACCGCCCGTCTCAGGCGGGGTGTGCTGGACGCCTGGGCGACCAGCCCGGCGAGGTTCCGCGAGGACGCCAACGCCGAGGAGGACCTCGTACTCGGCGGGTACCGGGACCGCCTGGTCGTCGAGCTCGCCCAGAACGCCGCCGACGCTGCGGCGAGGTCCGGGGTCCCCGGCCGCCTCAGGCTCACCCTCCGCGACGGCGTACTCATCGCGGCCAACACCGGCGCCCCCCTCGATGCGACGGGCGTCGAGTCGCTCTCCACCCTCCGCGCCTCCGCGAAGCGGGACGCCCACGACACGGCTGTCGGCCGCTTCGGCGTCGGCTTCGCGGCCGTCCTCGCGGTGACCGACGGGCCCGCCGTCGTGGGCCGGCACGGCGGCGTCCGCTGGTCCCTCGCCGAGGCCCGCGAACTGGCCTCCGAAACCGCCCGGCACAGCCCGGGCCTGGGCGACGAGATCCGCCGCCGCGACGGCCATGTGCCCCTGCTCCGGCTGCCGTTCGCCGCCGAGGGCACCGCCCCGGACACGTACGACACGGCCGTGATCCTCCCTCTGCGCGACCCCGCCGCCCAGGACCTCGCCGAACGCCTCCTCCAGAACCTCGACGACGCGCTGCTCCTCGCCCTGCCCGGCCTCGAAGAGGTCGTCGTCGAGAGCGGTGACAACGAAGTCCGTACGCTGCGCCGCCGCGCAGACGAGCACGGCGCCGTCATCGAGGACTCCCGCGACGGCACCACCCGCTGGCGCACCGTCGCCCGCCACGGCGCCCTCGAACCCGCCCTGCTCGCCGACCGCCCGGTCGAGGAACGGCTGCGCCCGCACTGGTCCGTGACCTGGGCCGTCCCCGTGGACGCCGACGGCGCCCCGGCCCGCCCCCGCACCAGCCCCGTCGTGCACGCGCCCACGCCGAGCGACGAACCCCTGGGCGTACCGGCGCTGTTGATCGCCTCCCTTCCGCTCGACACCACCCGCCGCCACGCGGCCCCCGGCCCCCTGACCGGCTTCATCGTGGAGCGCGCGGCCGACGCGTACGCCGAACTGCTCGCCGCCTGGCGCCCGGTGGACGCGGGGATCATCGACCTCGTGCCGGGCCCGCTCGGCAAGGGCGAACTGGACGGTTCCCTGCGGCAGGCGATCCTGGAGCGGCTGCCGCGCACCGCGTTCCTGCCGCCCGCCGCCCCGCCGGACACCGCCGTCCCCGAGACCCCCGTCGACTGGCCCGACGCCGGTACCGGCACCGCGGAGAACCCCGCCGCCCTGCGCCCCCGTGACGCCGAGGTCGTCGAGGGCGCCGGTGCCGAGACCGTCGGTGTGCTCGCCGAGGTGCTGCCCAGCCTGCTGCCCGCCGGGCTCGAACGCCGGGCGGAACTGCGGACGTTGGGCGTCGCCAGGGTCCCGCTCACCGAGGCCGTGGACCGGCTGGCGGGTCTGGAGAAGGACCCGGGCTGGTGGCGGCGGCTGTACGACAGCCTCGCCGGTGTCGACCCCGACCGGCTCTCCGGGCTGCCCGTGCCGCTCGCCGACGGCCGTACGACCATCGGCCCCCGGCAGGTCCTGCTGCCCCTCGCCGACGACGACCGGACCGCCGCCCCCGACACCCTCGCCCGGCTCGGCCTCAAGGTCGCCCACCCGGACGCCGCCCACCCGCTCCTGGAGAAGCTGGGCGCCCTCCCGGCCACCCCCCGCGCGGTCCTCACCACCCCGCAGGTGCGTGCCGCCGTCGCGGCCTCGCTCGACGACGAGGGCGGCGGCTGGGACGAGGACGCCCCGGACGCCGAGGAACTGGCCGACACCGTCCTCGCACTCGTCCGCGGCGCAGGTCTCGAACCCGGCGACGAGCCCTGGCTGGGCGCCCTCGCCCTCCCCGACGAGGAGGGGGAACTGGTGCCCGCGGGCGAACTGGTCCTGCCCGGCAGCCCGTTCGCCCAGGTCATGCGCGAGGACGAACTGGCCTTCGTCGACGCCGAACTGGCCGAGCGCTGGGGCGAGCAGCCGCTGGCCGCCTGTGGAGTCCTCGCCAACTTCACCCTCGTACGCGCCACCGATGTCGTCCTCGACCCGGACGAACTGGAGCCGCGCGACTCGGACTTCGCGGAACCCGACGACGCGGGTCTCCTGGACGCCGTCGACGTGTGGTGCGAGGACATCCTCGACCGGCTGCCCGACACACCTGTGCCGCCCGTCGCCACCGAGATCGTCGCCGTACGGGACCTGGATCTCGTCGACGACGAGCGCTGGCCGCAGGCCCTCGCCCTGCTGTCCCGGCCGCCCCTGCGGGACGCGCTCACCCAGCCGGTGCGGCTGCTGCTGCCGGACGGGACGCACGAGACCGTACGGCCGTACACGGCCTGGTGGCTGCGTGGTCACCCCGTCCTGGACGGGCGTCGCCCGGCCGGGCTGCGGTCGGCCGGCGGCGACCCGCTGCTGCACGGTCTCTACGATGCCGCCGACGCGAGCGGTTTCGAGGACGAGCAGGTACTGAGGGCGCTGGGCGTACGGACCTCCGTGGCCGCCCTCCTCGACGAACCCGGCGGCGCGGCCGAGCTCCTGGACCGGCTCGCCGACCCCGACCGCGAGGTCTCCGGGGCCCAACTGCACGCCCTCTACGGCGCCTTGGCCGACCTCGACCCCGAGCAGGTCACGCTGCCGGACGAACTGCGGGCCGTTGTCGACGGGCAGGTGACCGTGGTGGACGCGGCCGACGCCATGGTCGTGGACTCACCCGACCTGCTGCCCTTCACGAGCGGCGTGCCGCTGCTCCCCGTACGGCCGGCGCGGGCCGCCGAGCTCGCCGAGCTGTTCCAGGTGCGGCGCCTCAGCGAGTCGGTGACGGGCGAGGTCGACTCGGAGGGCACCGAGCACGAGGTACCGGAGTCGGTGCGGCTGCTGCTCGGTCCCGCCACCCCGGCGTCGTACGTCGAGCACGAGGAACTCATCGTCGACGGCGTCGAGTTGGACTGGCGCCGTACCCGGGACGGGGTGCTGCACGCCGCCACCCTGGAGGGCGTCGCCGCCGCCCTCGCCTGGACGGCCGGGCAGTGGCCGCGCCGCTTCGAGGTCGCGGCCCTCCTCGAGGACCCGTCGCGGACGGAGGAGCTGGAGCGGGACCGCTGGTTCGACTGAGTCCCGGTCGAGTCCTGGCTGAGTTCCTGGCTGAGTCCCGGCTGAGTTCTGGGGCGACTCCGGGGCGCGTCTTGGGCGCGTCCAGCAGGTGGCCGAAAACACGCGCACGAAATCTGCACATCCGCACAACCATTCGCCCCCGTCGAACATCTGATCACTCGAGTCATCAGACTCCACGATCACTTGGGCCCCGTGTGACGACGAGCCGTCAGGAACGACCACAACAGGGCCCCTGTTTCCACTGGGGGAAACTGTGCGGAAGCGCACCACCACCGTTGCCCTGCTCGCCGCCTTCACGGTGGCCGGCGCCGCGCTGGCGCCCGCGGCCTTCGCGGACGGCGTCGAGGGCGACACCAAGATCACCAAGGTCGTGGTGAACGGCGGCAAGAACGTCGTCGTCGGAGCGGCGACGGTCAAGAAGTTCACGGTGTCCGTCACGGCGACGGACGACCAGGGCATCGCCGGTGCCGAGATCGACCTCTACGGTCCGAACGACGGCCTTCTCATCTCCACGTCCGCGGCGGCGAAGTGCGTGGTCTCCAGCACCAGCGCCACGACCTCCACTTGCACGGCGACCTACAGCGTCGACCCGCGGTTGGCCGACGTCTTCAACAACGAGGCGGGCAACTGGGTCGTCGACGCGTGGGTCGACGCCAACGGCGACGACTCCAACTACGTCTGGAAGGAGAACGCGGGCAGCTTCAAGGTCCAGCGTGCCTCCCAGCTGACGGTCAACGCCGCCCCCGAGCCGGTGGTGAAGGGCAAGACCATCACGGTCACCGGCAAGCTGACCCGCGCCAACTGGGAGACGGGCAAGAACGTGGCCCTCGCCAACCAGTCGGTGGCCCTGCAGTTCCGCAAGGCGGGCACCACCACCTACACCAACGTCAAGGGCATCAAGTCGACCTCGACGGGCGCCCTGAAGACCACGGTCAAGGCCTCGGTCGACGGCTACTACCGCTACTCCTACGCGGGCATCACGACGACCGCGGGCGTCAGCGCCGCGGGTGACTACATCGACGTCAGGTAGTCGGACTCGCGACCGGTCGAACCTGCGGCAGGTCCCGTCGAACTTGCGGCAGGCCCGGTCGAACTCGCGCTAGGCCCGGTCGAACTCGCGCTAGGCGCAGGTGAGTTGGCCGAACGGCAAGTAGCCGGACGTGAAGTGGAAGTGCCTTGCCGATGGCTCCCGGGTTTCCCCCGGGGGCCATTGGTCATGTGCGACAAAAATTCGCAACACTCGTACAACCTTTCACCCCCTGTCGCGCATCTCCTCATGTGAGCCAACAGGCTCCACAATCATTTGGGTCCCGCGCCGACGACGAGCCGTAGTAACGACCAGAGCCCGGGGCCCCTTTCACGTGGGGAACACATGCGCATACGAGCCACTGTGGCCGCCGTCACCGGTGCCCTGGCCCTCTCCGCCTTCGTCGTACCCGGCGCGCACGCCGCCGACTCCGGCTCCGCCTCCACCTACCGCGCGGACGTCGCCAAGGTGCTGGAGGCCGCCCGCGCCGCAGACTCCGGCAAGAGCGCGTTCAGCACCTCAGCCGCCGCCGTGGACGAGCCGTACGCCCTCGACGTCACCTTCTCCAACATCAAGGTGAACAAGGGCAAGGCGATCGTCGTCGGCGCCACCACCCACAACGTCGTGCCGGTCACGTACACCCTGACCCACGCCGCCGACGTCGACATCACGGCCGCGGACTTCCTCAACGGCCCGTATCTCTACAAGGGCACCTTCGGCAACGCGGACAACGAGCTGTGGGGCGACGCCCCGGGCACCTGCACCCCCACCTCGTCGACGACCGCTTCCTGCGTGGCCAAGATCGACATCCGTGCCAACGAGGGCTACCTGATCAACTCCGACGCCGGCACGTGGAAGGCCGCCGGTTTCGCCGTCGCGTACAACGGCCAGGACCCGTCGAGCTCCACCTTCGACATCACCAAGGTCGGCGTCGCCGACCAGGGCGGCTTCACCTCTCCCAAGGTCCAGCGGCTGTCGAAGCTGACGGTCAACGCCGCGCCGGAGCCGGTGGTGAAGGGCAAGACCATCACGGTCACCGGCAAGCTGACCCGCGCCGACTGGGAGACGAACAAGTACGTCGGCCTCAGCGGCCAGTCGGTGGTGCTGCAGTTCCGCAAGGCGGGCACCACCACCTACACCAACGTCAAGGGCATCAAGTCGGCCGCGGGCGGCGCGCTGAAGACCACGGTCAAGGCCGGGGTCGACGGCTACTACCGCTTCACCTTCGCGGGCATCGCGAGCACCGCCGCGGTCACCACCGCCGGTGATTACGTTGACGTCAAGTAACCACCTGCAGTACCGCTAGGCCGGAAAGCGGCGGTCGACCCATTTCCACACGAACTCCAGGGCGGCCGCCGCCACCGCCGCGATGCCCACCGCGATCCACGGCATCGTCGCCCCGACCAGCTTCAGCGCGAAGAAGTCCTGCAGCCACGGCACGACGAGCACCAGCAGGAACCCGGCGCCCATGGTGGCGACCAGGGCGACCCGCCACCAGGTGTACGGCCGGGCGACGATCGCCAGCACCCACATCGAGATCAGGAAGAGCGTCAGTGTCGCGGCGCTCGTCTCCGCGTCCAACGCGCCGGTACCGCTGTAGTGGTGACGGGCGGTCAGGTACGTGATGAACGTGGCCACCGCCGCGATCACGCCCCCCGGGATCGAGTACCGCATGACCCTCCGCACGAAGTGCGGCCTCGCCCGCTCCGTGTTCGGGGCGAGGGCGAGGAAGAACGCCGGTACACCGATCGTCAGCGTGGACAGCAGGGTCAAGTGGCGCGGCAGGAACGGGTATTCGACCTGCCAGCACACCACCAGAATGGCCAGCAGCACCGAGTAGACCGTCTTCACCAGGAAGAGGGTCGCGACCCGGGTGATGTTCCCGATCACCCTGCGGCCCTCCGCGACCACCGAAGGCAGCGTCGCGAAGCTGTTGTTGAGCAGCACGATCTGGGCCACGGCGCGGGTCGCCTCGGAGCCCGAGCCCATGCTGACCCCGATGTCGGCGTCCTTCAGGGCCAGTACGTCGTTCACGCCGTCGCCGGTCATCGCCACGGTGTGCCCGTTCGACTGGAGCGCGCCCACCATGTCCCGCTTCTGCTGCGGGGTGACCCGCCCGAACACCGTGCCCTTGTCCAGTGACTTCGCCATCTCCGCCTGATCGGCGGGCAGTTGGCGCGCGTCCACGACCTTGCCGGTGAGCCCGAGCTTCCCGGCCACCGCGCCCACCGAGACCGCGTTGTCACCGGAGATGACCTTGGCCTTGACGTTCTGCTCCTCGAAGTACCGCAGGGTGTCCGCCGCGTCCGGGCGCAGCCGCTGCTCCAGGACGACCAGGGCGGTGGGCTTCGAGCCTTCCTTGACGGCGGGATCGTCGAGGTCCCTGGTGGCCCGGGTGAGCAGCAGCACCCGCAGCCCCTCCTCGTTCAGCCGCTCGGTCTCGGCGAGCGCCGGGTCCCCTTCGGACAGCAGCACGTCGGGGGCGCCGAGGAGCCATGTGCTCGTTTCCCCGTTGCCCTCGCTGAACGACGCCCCGCTGTACTTGCGGGCCGAGGAGAAGGGCAGCGACTCCGTGCAGCGCCAGTCCTCGCTGTCCGGGTAGGCGTCGATGATCGCCTTCAGGGACGCGTTCGGCCGCGGGTCCGACTCACCGAGCGAGCCGAGGACCTTGTGTACGTAGCTCTCGTCGCTGCCGCCCAGCGGGCGCACCTCGGTGACGTCCATGCCGCCCTCGGTGAGCGTGCCCGTCTTGTCGAGGCAGACGGTGTCGACGCGCGCGAGCCCCTCGATGGCGGGCAGCTCCTGCACCAGGCACTGTTTCCGGCCAAGCCGGATGACCCCGATCGCGAAGGCGACGGAGGTGAGGAGGACCAGCCCCTCCGGGACCATCGGCACGATCCCGCCGACCGTGCGGGCGACGGAGTCCTTGAAGTCGTTCTGCTTGACCACCAGTTGGCTGATGATCAGGCCGATCGCCGTCGGGATCATCATCCACGTCACGTACTTGAGGATCGTGGAGATGCCCGTCCGCAGCTCGGAGTGGACGAGCGTGAACCGTGACGCCTCCTCCGCGAGCTGCGCCGCGTACGCCTCCCGGCCCACCTTCGTCGCCGTGAACGCGCCGCCGCCCGCGACCACGAAGCTGCCCGACATCACCTGGTCGCCGGGCTGCTTGATCACCGGATCCGCCTCACCGGTGAGCAGCGACTCGTCGATCTCCAGGCCGTCGGCCTCCACGCAATCGCCGTCGACGACGATCTTGTCCCCGGGCCCGATCTCGATCAGGTCCCCGAGCACGATCTCCGACGTACTGACCTGGGCGGCGATCCCGTCCCTGCGTACGGTCGGTTTCGCCTCGCCGATGACCGCGAGCGAGTCCAGGGTCTTCTTGGCCCGCCACTCCTGGACGATGCCGATCCCGGTGTTGGCGAGGATGACGTACCCGAACAGGCTGTCCTGGAACGGCGCCACGAACAGCATGATCAGCCAGAGCACGCCGATGATCGCGTTGAACCGGGTGAAGACGTTGGCGCGGACGATCTCGCTCACGGAGCGGCTGCTGCGCACCGGGACGTCGTTCACCTCGCCGCGCGCCACCCGTTCGGCCACCTCTGCGGCGGACAGCCCCAGCGCCCGCTCCGCGGGGGAGGCGGGTATGGGCACGGGGTGAACGGGATCGAGTTCGGCGCCCGCGTCGATGTGCGTCATGCGTTCGACGGTACGTGCGGATATACGGCTTCACCCGCTGAGTGCCCGAAAGATCCGACCAGGGGAGGACGGGGGCGGCGGTCAATGATGCCGTGGTTGTAGGCGGGGCCCGTCACTCGGCGGGGGAGACGGCCCACCCGGCGGGGGGAGTCGGCCTACTCCGCAGGAGAGTCGGCGTCGGCCTTGAGCGCCGCGTCCCGCTTCAGCGCGGCCTCCCGGCCCCGGACGTACCAGATGCCGATCAGGCCGAGACCCGCGCCAGCCAGGCACGTCCACACCCACCAGGTGTGCCCGTGGTCGTCGAACCAGCCGTAGAACGGCAGCTGCACCAGGAAGAGGACGAACCAGAGAATCGTGAGGCCTGTGATGGTGGCGACGACGGGCCCCTCCAGGGGCTCCGGCGCCTCGTGCTTGGGGGTCCACTTCGCCATGGGGACAGCTTACGAGAGGGCGTCCGTGTCCTCTCCGGGGCGTGGGAGGTCCTTGTATACCAAGGGTCTACGCGCGGAGATAGCGAATTCGACCTCATATGTTCATACTGAAACCGCCTGAGTCTGGCTCTTTCTATTCGTACGAAACAACAACGGAAACCTCTCGGAAACCCGTTGGTGATCACACGACAGCCAGACTCGATCAAGTTCCCAGCCCGGCGCCGTCCCCGCCCGGCGCCCACTGGCCACCTGGCCCCCGCACGTATGAGGTCACGCATGTCCACCTCGGCCGCCACCAAGGCCCCCACCCCGGAGCAGCCGGAACCCCGGCCCGCGCAGGGTGCCCTCGACCGCTACTTCAAGATCTCCGAGCGGGGCAGCACGCTGCCGCGCGAGATCCGCGGCGGTTTCGCCACCTTCTTCGCGATGGCCTACATCATCGTGCTGAACCCGATCATCCTGGGCAGCGCGAAGGACATGTACGGGCACCAGCTGGACAACGGCCAGCTGGTCACCGCGACCGCGCTGACCGCGGCGTTCACCACGCTCCTGATGGGTGTCATCGGCAACGTGCCGATCGCGCTGGCCGCCGGTCTCGGTGTGAACACGGTTGTCGCGCTCCAGCTCGCGCCGCGGATGTCATGGCCGGACGCCATGGGCATGGTGGTCCTCGCGGGCATCGTCGTGATGCTCCTGGTCGCCACCGGTCTGCGTGAGCGCGTCATGAACGCCGTGCCGCTGGGTCTGCGCAAGGCCATCGCGATCGGTATCGGCCTGTTCATCATGCTGATCGGCCTGGTCGACTCCGGTTTCGTCTCGCGCATCCCGGACATCGCGCAGACCACGGTCCCGCTCCAGCTCGGCAGCGACGGTCACCTCAACGGCTGGCCCGTCCTGATCTTCATCCTCGGCACGCTCCTCACGCTCGCGCTGATGGTGCGCAAGGTGTCCGGCGCGATCCTCATCTCGATCGTCACGATGACCGTCCTCGCGGTGATCATCAACGCCGTCGCCGACATCCCGTCCTGGGGCCTGACCACCCCGGAGTGGCCCGGCAACCCGGTCGCCACCCCGGACTTCGGGCTCGTCGGCAAGGTCAGCCTCTTCGGCGGCTTCGGCAAGGTCGGCGTGCTGACCGGCGTCCTCTTCGTCTTCACCGTGCTGCTGTCGTGCTTCTTCGACGCGATGGGCACGATCATGGGCGTCAGCGACGAGGCCAAGCTGACCGACGCCCAGGGCAACATGCCCGGCATCAACAAGGTCCTCTTCGTCGACGGCATCGCGGTCGCCGCGGGCGGCGCCAGCTCCTCCTCCGCCACCACCTGCTTCGTGGAGTCCACGGCGGGCGTCGGCGAGGGCGCGCGCACCGGCTTCGCGAACGTCGTCACCGGCGCGCTCTTCGCCGTCGCGCTCTTCCTGACCCCCGTCGCCACCATGGTCCCGTCGCAGGCGGCCACCCCCGCGCTGCTCGCGGTCGGCTTCATGATCCTGGCGGGGTCGGTCAAGGAGATCGACTGGGCGGACTACACGATCGCCATCCCGGCCTTCGTCACCATGCTGATGATGCCGTTCACGTACTCGATCACGAACGGCATCGGCTTCGGCTTCATCACCTTCGTGGTGCTGCGCCTGGCGGCGGGGCGCGGCCGTGACGTGCCGGTCGCGATGTACGTGGTGGCGGCGGTGTTCGGGTTCTACTACCTGATGCCGGCGCTGGGTCTGACCTGAGCCTTGCTCGGCCCCGGGGTCACGTGACCCACTGGCTCACGTGACCCCGTAGAACTTCTCCGTCTCCTCGACCGCGGTCTGGAACCGCTCGTCGAAGTCGTCGCGAATGAGCGTCCGGACCACATAGTCCTGGACGCTCATTCCGCGTTTGGCGGCGTGGTGTCGGAGCCGGTTGAGCAGCTCCCCGTCTATCCGCAGGCTGAGCACGCTGGTCCCCATGGAGTCGAGGGTCGCGTTCTCCCGCCGGGTGAGGGGTCACTTTCCGGATCCGGCTCACTCATATGAGTGACGTAAAGATTCAGTTTCCGGTTTCGGGGGCACTCCGGTGGTCTTTAGGGAGAGTAATGAGTTACGCTAAGGAACATGCCTGACCTCACCCATGGCGACGACGTTGCCGCCGTGAACTCCCTCCGCTCCGCAGTCATGCGGCTGTCGCGCCGGCTCAAGCACCAACGGGTCGACGAGTCGCTGAGCCCCACCGAGATCTCGGTGCTCGGCACCCTCGCCCGCTGTGGCAACGCCACCCCGGGCGAACTCGCCCGCAAAGAGCATGTGCAGCCGCCCTCGATGACCCGCATCGTCGCGCTGCTCGAAGCGAAGGGACTGGTCAGGCTGGAGCCGCACCCCGACGACCGTCGCCAGAAGGTCGTCACACAGACCGAGCAGGCCGAGGCCATCCTCGAAGAGAGCCGCCGCAAGCGGAACGCGTGGCTGGCCGGCCTGGCCGAGGGTCTCGACGAGGACGAGTGGGCCAAGCTCCGCGAGGCCGCTCCCGTCCTGGAGAAGCTCGCACAGATCTGACCCAAGCCGTAGTGCCAGGACGTCGTCGTCCTGCACGCCCCAGGACGACGACGTCCGACGTACGCCTAGGAGGCGAGCCCTTTTGAGTTCGGGACCCGGAGCAGACTCCGCCCCCGCACCAGCCACCCACGACTCCCCACCCGCCCCCGACACCCGCTCGTCGATGTTCAACTCGCTGAAGGTCCGGAACTACCGCCTGTTCTTCATGGGCCAGGTCGTCTCCAACACCGGCACCTGGATGCAGCGCATCGCCCAGGACTGGCTGGTGCTGAGCCTGACCGGCTCGTCCGCCGCGGTCGGTATCACCACCGCGCTGCAGTTCCTGCCGATGCTGCTGTTCGGGCTGTACGGCGGCGTCCTCGTCGACCGCCTCCGCAAGCGCCCGACCCTGCTTGCCACCCAGACGGCCATGGGCATCACCGGCCTCGCGCTCGCCTTCCTCACCCTCTCCGGACACGTCGAGGTCTGGCACGTCTACCTGGCCGCCTTCGTCGCGGGCCTCGTCACGGTCGTCGACAACCCGGCCCGCCAGTCCTTCGTCTCCGAGATGGTCGGCCCGGACCAGCTGCAGAACGCGGTCAGCCTCAACTCCGCCAACTTCCAGTCCGCCCGCCTGATCGGCCCCGCCGTCGCGGGCCTGCTGATCACCGGCGTGGGCACGGGCTGGGCGTTCCTCTTCAACGGCCTGTCGTTCGTCGCCCCCGTCGCGGGCCTGCTGCTGATGCGCACCCGCGACCTGCAGTTCGTCAAGCGCGCCCCGCGCGCCAAGGGCCAGCTCCGCGAGGGCCTGCGTTACGTCGCGAACCGTCCCGAGCTGATCTGGCCGATCGTCCTCGTCGGCTTCATCGGCACCTTCGGCTTCAACTTCCCGGTCTGGCTCTCGGCCTACGCCGACGACATCTTCCACGCGGGCGCCGGCGCGTACAGCCTCTTCAACACCCTGATGGCGGTCGGCTCCGTCGCCGGCGCGCTGCTCGCCGCCCGCCGCGGCACGGCCCGCCTGCGCGTCCTGATCGCGGCGGCCCTGGCCTTCGGCATCCTGGAGGTCGTGGCGTCCGCGGCCCCCTCGCTCTGGCTCTTCGCCCTCCTCATGGTCCCGATCGGCCTCTTCGGCCTGACGGTCAACGTCACCGCGAACACCTCGGTCCAGATGGCCACCGACCCCGCCATGCGCGGCCGCGTCATGGCCCTGTTCATGATGGTCTTCATGGGCGGTACGCCCCTGGGGGCGCCCCTCGTCGGCTGGGTCACCGACGCCTACGGCCCACGCATCGGCTTCGCCCTCGGCGGCGTGATCTCGACGCTCTCGGCGCTCACCATCGGCCTGGTCCTGGCACGCCTCGGCGACCTCCGCCTCTCCATGGGCTGGAACCACGGCCACCCGCACGTCCGCTTCGTACCGAGGGAGGAGCGGGAGCGGCTGGCCACGGCGGCGTGACCTGGCGCGTGGAGCCAGGTCAGGTGACCCAGCTGTATGCGCTCAAGGGCCAGTTCGAACGCCGTCGGGCCGACCTTGAGCGCTCCGCCCGCTGAACGGGTAGTTGAACTCTTGAAGTGCTCTCCCGGCTGAGGCCGGGAGATTCCTGCTTACCTTGCGGCAGCGGGCTTGACGCGCTTCGCGCGCCTGACGACTGCCCTCCCGGCAGCCGGGATGAGCGCGAGGCCCATCCGGTACAGGTGCAAGACGTTCCGGGCCGCGTTGTGGTCGGCGTTACCCGACCATCCGCAGTCCGGGTTCCTGCACACGAACACGGCCTGGGACTCCCTGCTGTCGGGCGTGGTGAAGCCGCACGCGGAACAGCGGCGGGACGTGTGGGGAGCGGGGACCTTGGCCAGGGTGCCGCCGAGTCGGGCGGTCTTGTACGTCAGCATGGTGACCGTCCGGCCCCAAGCCTCCCCGCTGATGGAGCGGTTCAGCCCGGACTTCCGGGCGACGTTCTTCCCCGGTTCCTCGATGGTTCCCCTGGCCGACTTGACCATGTTCGTGATGGCGAGTGCTTCGACCACCACGGTGCCGTATGTGCGGGCGATGACGGTGGTCGTCTTGTGCTGCCAGTCCAGGGCCCGGCGCTTGGCTTTCGCGCGGAGTCCTGCGATCTGGTCATAGGTGCGGTGCAGCCGGCGGCTGGTGCGCGCGCCGGGCTTGCGATGCTGCTTGCGCCGGGCGGCGCGCTGCTCCAGGTGCAGAAGCCTGGCCCTCTCCTTGTCCGTCAGCCATTCGCCGTGCTCGTACGTTTCGCCGTCCGAGAGGGCTATGGGCACGGTGACGCCCACGTCGATGCCGACGTCCGGCCCCTGGTGGGGATCGGGTTTGCCCTGAAGGGTCTGGACGCGGAAGGCGATGTGCCAGCCGAGCGCGTCCTTGACCAGCCGGGCCCCGGTGATCCGGTTCTCCGCGCCTGCGTGCTTGCCCACCGGCAGGTCTTTCGTCCAGCGGAAGCGGACCCGGCCCACCTTGGGAATGTTGACCATGCCCCAGCGTCGGTGCACGCGGGTGATGTTCAGGTCCCGGCCCTGCGGGATGTCCACGGACATCACCGTGCGGATGCGGCCCTTGAAGTTCGGGGCGTCCGCGCGGCCCTCCCAGCAGCTCTTCCAAGCCTGGAAGTACGTCTTGAGGACCGCTTGCGCGGCCTGGGCGGGCAGGACTGCCAGGAAATCGATGTCCTGACGGGCCTGGCGGATCGCGGCGTCCGCGTTCGCGAGCGTCCGCTTCCCCTTCGGCATCATCTGCCACCACGCGTGGAGAAGGTTCCACATCGTGCGGGCCGCGTGCGCCTGGTCATCCGCTGCGCGAACTCCGGCAGGAGACAGCGCAAGCCGGGCACGATGCCCGAACTGCCGCTTGACCAGAGCGCCTTGACTCATAGTCGACAAAATAGCATTGGTTTATGTCACCGCGCTGGAACCCTAATCCCGATGTCAGAACCGGTCGTCACGTTGTCTATAACCTGCACGTTCACTTGGTTTTTGTCACGAAGTACCGGCGGAAGGCGTTCACCGACGCCATGCTGACCCGCACCGAGGAGATCATGCGGGAGGTCTGCACCGACTTCGAGGCCGAGCTGAAACAGTTCAACGGCGAACAGGACCACATCCACCTGCTCGTGCACTACCCGCCCAAAGTCCAGCTCTCCAAGCTGGTCAACTCCCTCAAGGGCGTCAGCTCCCGCAGACTCCGCCAGGAGTACGACAGCCACGTCCGCCGGTACCTGTGGGGCGGACACTTCTGGTCCGGCTCCTACTTCGCAGGATCATGCGGCGGGGCACCCCTGACCGCCGTCAAGCAGTACATCGAAAGCCAGCAACGCCCCACCTGACGTCACCACGGAGGCGCAGAGCACTCCGGCGCTCCGCGCCTCCGACCCAAGGATGGCCTTCACCCCCGCCCCGAAGGGCGGAGCACTGGCCAAGATCAGAGGTAGACGATGAGGACCATCACGCCCACGGTGAAGGTGAGGGAGAAGACCACGCCCGCGTGGGCGCGCAGGCTCTCCATCCCGAAGAGGTGAACGAAGCCGATGGTGACGAGGGCGCCCATGAGGAGGGTGATCCACAGGATCGTCGTGCATACCTCCATCGTCCGGGAGGGTCGCCCGTTGATCCATTCCCTGGAAGGGTGACGTCATGAGACTCTTCGCGGCTGTGCTGCCACCCGAGGACGTGACGAGTGAACTCGGCTCGGTGGTGGACGAGTTGCGCGGGCTGCCGGGGGCCGACGGGCTGCGCTGGACCGGCCGCCCGGACTGGCACTGCACCCTTGCCTTCTACGGGGAGGTCGACGAGGACGTCGTACCCGGCCTCTCGGAACGGCTGGCCCGCGCGGCCCACCGTACGGACCCGTTCGACCTCGCTCTGCGCGCCGGTGGCCACTTCGGCGGACGGGCGCTGTGGGCGGGGGTGTCGGGTGACGTCCCCGTCCTGCGGCTGCTCGCCGACCGGGCGGAGGCGGCGGCCAGGAAGGCGGGCGTCCCGATGGGGGCGCACCGCCGCTACCGGCCCCACCTCACAGTGGCCCGCAGCCGCTCGGACGCCGACTTCGAGGCGTACGTCACTGTTCTGGACGCCTTCGCCGGGCGCGAGTGGACGGTGGGGGAGCTGTGTCTCGTCCGGAGCAACCTGCCGAAGTCGGGGGTGCCGGGGGAGCAGCCGCGTTACGAGACGGTGGCGCGGTGGCCGTTGGGGGCATCCGCCTCACGGGCCCCGCTCGGGGCGGGCGGCTGAAGGTGCCCGGCGGCGGCCGGTTAACCTCGACCACGTGGACCCAAAGACTCGTAATCGGATCATGGCCGGTGTGCTCGTGCTGATGTTCGTCGTGGTGGCAGTGGCGGCGGCGGTCGGGCAGTAGCCCGCCGCCGCCCCCTGCGCGGTGCCCTCGCGGGCTGTGTGCCCTCGTGGGCTACGTCACCAGGCGAAGGCCTCCGGAGAAGGCCCCGGCCCCGGGAAGATCTCGTCCAGGGACGTCAGGACATCCTCGGACAGTTCCAGTTCGACGGCGCGGAGCGCTGACTCGAGCTGTTCGGCGGTGCGTGGGCCGACGATCGGGCCCGTGACGCCGGGGCGGGTCAGCAGCCAGGCCAGGGCGGCTTCGCCGGGTTCCAGGCCGTGCTTCTCGAGCAGATCCTCGTACGCCTGGATCTGCGCGCGTGCAGTGGGCTCGGCGAGGGTGTCGGCGGCCCGGCCGCTCGCCCGGCGTCCGCCCTGGATCTCCTTCTTGATGACCCCGCCGAGCAGTCCGCCCTGCAACGGCGACCACGGGATGACCCCGAGCCCGTACTCCTGCGCGGCCGGGATGACCTCCATCTCGGCGCGCCGCTCGGCGAGGTTGTAGAGGCACTGCTCGCTGACGAGACCGATGGTGCCGCCGCGCCTCGCAGCGATCTCGTTGGCCTGGGCGATCTTGTAACCGGGGAAGTTGCTGGACCCCACGTAGAGGATCTTCCCCTGCTGTACCAGGACATCGATCGCCTGCCAGATCTCCTCGAAGGGAGTGTCCCGGTCGATGTGATGGAACTGGTAGACGTCGATGTAGTCGGTCTGGAGCCGCTTGAGGCTGGCGTCCACCGCTCGCCGGATGTTGAGCGCGGAGAGCTTGTCGTGGTTGGGCCAGGGGGCGCCCTCGACGCCCATGTTCCCGTACATCTTGGTGGCGAGCACGGTCTTGTCGCGTCGCTCGCCGCCCTTGGCGAACCAGTTCCCGATGATCTCTTCGGTGCGGCCCTTGTTCTCGCCCCACCCGTAGACGTTCGCCGTGTCGAAGTAGTTGATACCCGCGTCCAGCGCCGCGTCCATGATCGCGTGGCTGTCGGCCTCGTCTGTCTGCGGACCGAAGTTCATGGTGCCGAGGACGAGCCGGCTGACCTTGAGTCCCGTGCGTCCGAGCTGCGTGTACTTCATGGCTACCAAGCCAACGACGTGGAGTGCGCTCTAGGCAAGGGTGGCTGGCGGGGTGGGGTGAAGTCAGTCGCGGGGGAACTCGTGGGTCTTGAGGGTGAGGCCGAGGTGGGTGTGGGTGAGATCCACGTCCGTGCCGAAGGTGACGGTCGTCTCGGTGGTGTAGTCGTCGCCCTTGGGCTGGGTGTAGAGGTGGCACTTGCCCTGGTAGGGGTCGGCGATGAGGTAGACGGGGACTTCTGCCGTGGCGTACGCGGTCTTCTTGGGGCCGTAGTCGTTGGGTCCCGTCCCCTTGGAGATGACTTCGGCGACGAACTCGACGTCCTGGTAGCTCCACAGCCCCTTGGAACTCTTGGCGGCGTCCTCGGCCACGAGCGTCACGTCCGAAGCGAAGCCGTTGAGGTGTCCCGGGTAGTCGACGCGCACGTCGGACTTGACGCGCTTGCGCGGGTACTTGGTCCGCAACTGCTCGACGATATCCAGGATGATCTCCCAGTGGGTGTCCCGCTGCGGCGACATGAAGATGGCCCCCTCGACGATCTCGACCTTGTATCCCTCGGGGGTGGGCATGTGCTCAAGGCGCTCGAACAGCACGTCGAGCGTGAGCTCTTCGCTCTCGTCGGCCATCTCGATCCTGTCTTCAAGGACGGTCATCGTGGCACTCCTCCCCGGCCGCCACCCGGTCGAGAGCGGCCGCGCAGTACAACGATACGCACGGTGACCTGGACACGGGCATGGTTTCCCGGCACGGGAATCGGGCGGATTGCCTTTCCCGGAAAAGTGTGGGCACATTTCCGTGCCGCCTTTGCTGGGAACAGGTTTCGGGTGGAAATGCAAGTCGGATCCTGGAATTCCCCTGGTGTCGCGTGCCCATAATCAGCAGGGTTCGTCAAGGGCGAGAATCACCACATGGGGAGAGGAGTTCTCCAGCCGGGAGTACGGTCAAGGGGCTGCTAGGGTGGGCCTTCGTCCCGAGCCCCGTTGCGCCGTATCGGCGCCGAACCTCGGATTGCAGTAGGCGTTCCGTTTCGCCGGATCGATTCCGTTCGCCTCGTTTCTCTCTCGGAACGCAAGTTGACTTTCCGGGTCGCTTCCGTTCTCCGGGGAAATGCTTTCAGTCCACCTCTGGGTTTCCCGCCCACCTTTGGAGTATTTCCATGTCTGCTGACAGCACCGCTGTCGTCGCCCCCGCGGGGCCGGATACCTCCGGCTCCGGTCGCGTGTCCGGTGGACGGCATCTCGGACTCGCCCTGGTCGTGATCGCCGCGGCCCAGCTGATGGTGGTCCTCGACGCCACGATCACCAACATCGCCCTGCCCGCCATCCAGACCGACCTGGGTGTCTCCGACTCCAACCTGGCGTGGATCGTCAACTCCTACGCGCTGGCCTTCGGCGGACTGCTCCTGCTCGGTGGCAAGGCGGGGGATCTCTTCGGGCGGCGGAAGATGTTCCAGGTGGGCATCGCCGTCTTCACGTTGGCCTCGCTGCTCGGCGGGCTGGCCCCGAACGAGGGGCTGTTGATCGGCGCCCGCATTCTGCAGGGTGCGGGAGCGGCGCTCGCCGCGCCCAGCGCCCTGGCGCTGATCACCACCACGTTCCCGGCGGGCAAGCCGCGCAACACGGCGATGGGTGTGTACGCCGGGATGGCCGGCATCGGTGCCACGGTCGGGCTGCTGATGGGCGGCGTACTCACCGACGTTCTGGACTGGCGGTGGGTGTTCTTCGTCAACATTCCCATCGGGCTCGCGGTGCTGGCCGGGACGCGGACCCTTGTCGAGGCCGAACGGCATGCGGGGCGGCTGGACGTGCCCGGCGCGATCACCGGCACCGGTGGGCTGATCGCCCTGGTCTACGGCATCACGCGGGGCGGCGAGCACGGCTGGACCGACGGCCTCACGCTGGTCTCCTTCGGCGCGGCGGCCGTACTGCTCGCGGTCTTCCTGATGGTCCAGGCCCGGACCGCGCACCCGATGATGCCGCTGCGGCTGTTCAAGGACCGTAGCCGGTGGGGGAGTTACGCCACGATGCTGTTCATCGGCGCGGGCATGTTCGCCACCTTCTACTTCCTGACCCTCTACATGCAGCTGATCCTCGGCTACAGCCCGGTCAGGACCGGCTTCGCCTATCTGCCGTTCAGTTTCGGGATGGCGGCGGCCGCGGGCATCAGCTCCAAGCTGGTCGCCCGGTTCGCGCCGCGGGTCATCGCCGGGCCCGGGCTGCTGGTCGCGGCTGTGGGCATGCTCTGGTTCGCGACCCTGGAGCCGGACTCCTCGTACGCCGCGCATCTGATGCCCGCCATGTTCGTCACGGCGCTGGGTCTTGGCGCGAGCTTCGTGCCGATGACGCTCGGCGCGGTCAGCGGTGTCTCCCACGAGGACACCGGGATCGCCTCCGCGCTCCTCAACACCGCCCAGCAGATCGGCGGCGCCCTCGGCCTCGCCGTCCTGTCGACGATCTCCACCTCGGCCGCGAACGACAAGCTGCCCGAGGCGGCCACCGCCCTCTACCGGGGCCTGGCCACCAAGGACTTCACCCTGGCCGCCCGGGCGGGCGAAGCCGTGACCCACGGCTACACCCTGGCGTTCGTCGCCGCCGCAGGCATGTTCCTGGCCGGCCTCGCCGTCACCGCGTTCGCCGTCACCGCAGGCAAGCAGCAGCACACCGAAGGCGCGGCTCCGGTCCACATGGGCTGACCCCGGCTCCCTCAGGCGGGCGGCTCGTCCCGCGTCCGCCCGTTCAGGCGGAGTAGGGCTCGCCCAGGTCCCAGGCCTGGTACATCGCCTCCGCGAAGGCCTCCGCGATCCTGTGCTCGCCGCTCTCGTTCGGGTGCGTGCCGTCGTACGTGTCGAGGTGGACGTCGTACGAGGCCGGAGGCGACGCCAGGAGGAGGGGGGAGCGGGGTTCGTCGAGGTCGGCGACGGTCTTGGCGAGGAGTTCGTTGAAGGCGGCGACCTCGGTGGCGAAGGGGGCGTCGGACTCGGCGCGGACGTTCGGGATCACCGGGAGTACGACCATGCGGACGCGGGGGTTCGCGGCGCGGGCCTCCGCGATGAAGGCGCGGGCGTTGTCCGCGGTCTGCACCGCGTTCGTGTAGAAGCCCAGGTCGATCAGGCCCAGGGCGACCAGCAGGATGTCGGCGCGCTGCGCGCGGACCGCCTCGCCGATCAGCGGGGTCATGTGGAGCCAGCCCTCGCCCCAGCCCGCGAGGTGGGCGCGGGGGAAGTCCGGGTCCGCGTACTCGTAGGAGTCGGGGGACTCCGTCGCCTTGTCGTACAGCGTCTCGCGCGGGCCGACGATCCGGAACGGGCCCGCGTACGTCTCGCGCAGGTGCTGCCACATCCGGTAACGCCATGTGTGTTCGCCCGCGCTTCCGATCGTCTGGGAATCGCCGACGGGCATGAACCTGAGCATCCGCTCATCATGGACGATCGGTACGGGTGGCATGGCCGGTGGGGGTGTGAAGCTTGACACCCCCAGTGGCTGGTCGGCCGTGAAGGCCGATGTGAACGCCTGTCCGGGATGGCAGGCTTGGGGGCATGCGCCGACCGCTCGTCTTTCTTGCCGGGGTCCTTCTCATGGGTGCGCTCGCCGCGCCCGCCGTCGCCGCCGACGGCGACGACGGCTTCACGATCAAGGACCCTCGCATCACGGAGTCCAGCGGCCTCGCCGCCTCCCGGCAGCACCCCGGGATCTACTGGACGCACAACGACCAGGACAACGGCGCCTACCTCTACGCCGTCGACAGCCGCACCGGCGAGACCGTCGCGACGATCACCATGACCGGAGTGGGCACCCCGCGCGACGTCGAGGCCATCCAGATCGGCCCGGACAACCAGATCTACGTCGGAGACATCGGCGACAACGACGGCGTCGTCTGGGACTACGTGTGGGTCTATCAGCTGCCCGAGCCCAAGGTGCTCAAGGACCAGACGATCCGCACCACGCAGTACGTCGTGAAGTACTCCGACGGACCCCGCGACGCCGAGTCGCTCCTCGTGCACCCCAAGACCGGGCGGGTCTACATCATCGACAAGCAGGAGGACGGCGGGCACCTGTACGAGGGGCCCGCCAAGCTCTCCGCCTCCGGGACCAACGTCTTCAAGCCCGTCGTCCCCGTCGACCTGTGGGCCACCGACGCCGCTTTCTCCCCGGACGGCCAACAGCTCGCCGTACGCGGCTACTTCGGCGGGATCGCGTACGACTGGAACGGCGGCAAGATCGAGAAGCTGGGGCGGATCAGCGTGCCCCTGGGCCAGGGGGAGTCCGTCAGCTACTCCACCGACGGGACCAAGCTCATGCTCGGCAGCGAAGGAGCCGGGAGTTCGGTCGTGGCGGAGGATGCCCCCGGGGACGCCGGCGAGTCATCCAAGTCGCCGTCCGGAAGCGGGAGTTCGGCGCAGGGCGGCGGCAGCGACAGCAACGGCTTCAAGGTCGGCGCCCTGGCTCTCGCCATCGGTCTTGTCGTCGTCATCGGCTTCAAGCGGCTGCTGCGGCGGTCGTAGCGAAGGGTCAGTCACCTGCCGGCCGGGGCTTCTCCTCCATCTCCTCCATCGGCCGCACCTCGTAGTGCAGCGTCGGTGTCCGCATCACCTTGTGGGCCAGCGGCACGAACACCCCGTGCGAGAGGGGGTACTTCTTCCGCAGCAGCTGGGCCGCGTGCTTGTCCTCCGGGCTGCCCTGGTCCAGCAGCCGCGTCCGGGCGTGGATCTCGGGCCCGGTCGGGGCGCCGCGGAGGGTGGAGGGGGCGATCTCCACCTCGGGGTTGTTGCGCAGGCGCTTGGCCTTCCAGGCGCTGCCCGGGGTGCGGAAGTAGGCGTGGTCCCCCTCGACAGCGAGGTTGACGGGGGTGCCGACTCCTGTGCCGTCCTTCTTGTGGCTGGTGAGGAGGACGGCCCATTGCTTGACGAAACGGGTGAGTTCGGGGCTCGTACTCGGAGTACTCATGCCTCCATACAGGCACTGATCACTCGGTTTGTCACCCTTTGGCGCGTCGCGAGACGAACGTTTCGAGCCCGTCGAGGATCCGCTGAAGACCGAACTCGAAGTGGTCGAAGTCGGTACCGAAGGCGTCCTCGCTGAGAGAGGCGAGGAAGGGGTGGTTGCCGTCGGCCATGACCTTCTCGAAGACGGGGATGTGGGCCTGCCAGAACTCGGCATCGGTCAGACCTGTTCTGCGTTCCGCCTCCTCCTGGTACACCTGCGTGCGGGCGGCCCCGACGACGTATCCGTCGATCATGACGATCGCCGAGACCAGCTCGGGATCGGACAGGCCCATCGGCTTGATGCGGGCGAGCATCTTCTCCATGCCGTCGAGCGCGCTCGGGCCGAGGATCGGGCGGGACTGGTTGACCTGGAGCAGCCAGGGGTGGCGCCGGTAGAGGGCGAGGGTCGCCCGGCCCAGGGCCTCCAGGGCCGAGCGCCAGCTGCCGTCGCCGAGGTCGGCAGGGTTCTCGGACGGCCTCTGGACGCGGTCCAGCATCAGGTCGAGCAGTTCCCCCTTGCCGGGGACGTAGCGGTAGAGGGACATCGCTCCGGTGCCCAGTTCGGTGCCGATCCGGCGCATCGAGACCGCGTCAAGGCCGTCGGAGTCCGCGACCAGGATGGCCGCCTCCACGATCCGCTCCAGCGTCAGGCCCGGCTTGGGCCCGCGGCTGGGGCGCTTGCCGGTGTCCCACAGCAGTTCGAGGGTGCGCCGGATGTCGCCGCTGCCGCTGGTCTCCGTGCTGCTTGTCATGGGTGCAGCTTAGTTCCGTGGCAAAAAACTGAGTACGTCGTACGCGTAATCGGGTACGGTGTACCCAGTTAAGGGGAAGAGGGAGAAGGGGGAACCATGAGCGAGGGTTACGCGGTACGGGCCGAGGGCCTGGAGAAGCGGTACGGGGAGAAGCACGCGCTCGACGGCTTCGATCTGGCGGTGCGGGAGGGTACGGTGCACGGCCTGCTCGGGCCGAACGGCGCGGGCAAGACCACCGCCGTCCGCATCCTGTCCACACTCCTGCGGCTCGACGGCGGGAGCGCTACGGTGGCCGGCCTGGACGTGGCACGGCAGCCGCGGGAGGTACGGGCGAGGATCGGGCTCACGGGGCAGTACGCCGCCGTGGACGAGGTGCTCACCGGGCGGCAGAACCTGGAGATGTTCGGCAGGCTGTTCCATCTGGGCGGACGCCGGGCGCGGCTGCGGGCGGGCGAGCTGCTTGAGCAGTTCGACCTCGTCGAGGCCGCCGACAAGGGCGTCGGGAAGTACAGCGGCGGCATGCGGCGCCGCCTCGACCTCGCCGCGTCGATGATCCTCACCCCGAGCGTGCTGTTCCTGGACGAGCCGACGACCGGGCTCGACCCCCGTGGCCGGGGTGAAGTCTGGGATTCCGTACGGGCGTTGGTGACCGGCGGTACGACCGTCCTGCTGACCACGCAGTACCTGGAGGAGGCCGACAAGCTCGCCTCGCACATCACCGTGATCGACCAGGGCCGGGCCATCGCGGACGACACTCCGGACGGGCTGAAGGACACGGTCGGCGGCGACCGCATCGAGGTCGTGGTGAGCGAACGCGCCGACATCCCGCGGGTGGTGAAGGTGGTGGCCCGGGTGGCGGACGGCGAACCGGAGTCGGACGAGACCGAACTCCGCGTCCACGCGCCGGTGACCGACCGGGTGGCCGCGCTCACCGACGTGGCGCGGACCCTCCAGGACGAGGGCGTCGCCGTCGAGGACATCGGCCTGCGCAGGCCGAGCCTCGACGACGTGTTCCTGCGCCTGACCGGACACCGTACGGCCGCCGTCGACGGCACGGACACGAGCAAGAAGGAGGCGGTGGCATGAGCGCGCTGGAACTGACCGGACCGAGCGGTCGCGGTCGTACGTACTGGGCACTCGTCGACTGCTGGAACGTCGTCCGGCGCGGACTGACCCACTATCAGCGCCAACCCATCAACATCGTCTGGCAGTTGGGCTTCCCGATCCTCTCCGTGCTGCTGTATGGGTATGTCTTCGGCAGTGCGATGAAGGTGCCCGGGGGCGGGGACTACAAGGACTTCCTGATGCCGGGCATGTTCGTGATGACGATGGCCTTCGGCTTCATCAACACTGCGACGGTCGTGGTCTACGACGCGACCAGGGGCGTCATCGACCGGTTCCGCTCGATGCCGATGGCGCCGTCCGCCGTGGTCTCCGGTCGCGGGGTGACGGATCTGCTCGGCGCCTGCGCGGAGTTGACGATCCTGATGCTCACCGCGTTCGCCATGGGCTGGCGTCCCGACGGCGGACTCGCCTTCCTGGCGGCCTTCGGACTGCTGCTCTGGCTGCGCTTCTCACTGATCTGGCTCGGCGTGTGGCTCGGCCTCATGGTGCCCAACCCGGAGGCGGCGGGCGGACTGTTCGCGGTCGCCTTCCCGCTGACGATGATCTCCAGTATCTTCGTCGCGCCGCAGCTGATGCCGGACTGGCTCGGCTTCGTCGCGGCCTGGAACCCGATCTCGTCCACGGCGGCGGCCGCGCGTGACCTGTTCGGCACGCCGGTCGGCAGCGGGGACTCATGGGTCGAGCAGCACGCCCTGCTGATGGCGGGCGTATGGCCGCTGGTCCTGACGCTGATCTTCCTGCCGCTGGCGGTGCGCAGGTTCAGGAAGCTGAGCCACTGAGACGGGACATGAGAGAGGGGCGCCCGGCGAGTGCCGGGCGCCCCCATCCTCGTAAGACCGGTTACAGCTTCTCGATCACGTAGTCGATGCACTTCGTCAGTGCCTCGACGTCCGCCGGGTCGATGGCCGGGAACATCGCGACACGGAGCTGGTTGCGGCCCAGCTTGCGGTACGGCTCGGTGTCGACGATGCCGTTGGCGCGCAGCACCTTGGCGACGGCGGCGGCGTCGATCTCGTCCGCGAAGTCGATCGTGCCGATGACCTGCGAGCGCTTGGCCGGGTCGGCGATGAACGGGGTCGCGTACTTGCTCTCCTCGGCCCAGCTGTAGAGGCGGGTGGAGGAGTCCTTGGTACGGCCGGCGGACCAGGCGAGCCCGCCCTGGCCGTTGATCCACTCCAGCTGCTCGTTGAGGAGGAACAGGGTGGCGAGGGCCGGGGTGTTGTACGTCTGGTTCTTGCGGGAGTTGTCGATCGCCGTGGGGAGCGAGAAGAACTCCGGGATGTGACGCCCGCTCGCGTGGATCCGCTCGGCGCGCTCGATCGCCGCCGGGGAGAAGACGCCGATCCACAGCCCGCCGTCGGAGGCGAAGGACTTCTGCGGGGCGAAGTAGTAGACGTCGGTCTCGGCGATGTCGACCGGGAGGCCGCCGGCGCCGGAGGTGGCGTCCACCAGGACGAGGGAGCCCTCGTCGGCGCCGGCCACGCGCTTGATGGGGGCCGCGACGCCGGTGGAGGTCTCGTTGTGCGTGAAGGCGTAGACGTCCACGCCCGCCTCGGCCTGCGGCTCGGGGTGCGTGCCGGGGTCACTGCTGATCACGGTGGGCTCGGCGAGCCAGGGCGCGAGCTTCGCGGCCTTGGCGAACTTCGAGCTGAACTCACCGAAGGTGAGGTGCTGCGACTTGTTCTCGATGAGCCCGGCGGTCGCGACGTCCCAGAACGCGGTGGACCCACCGTTGCCGAGGACGACCTCGTACCCCTCAGGCAGCGAGAACAGCGAGCTCACACCCTCGCGCACCTTGCCGACCAGGTTTTTCACCGGGGCCTGGCGGTGGGATGTCCCGAGCAGGGAACTGCCGGTCGCCGCGAGGGCGTCCAGCGCCTCCGTCCGCACCTTGGAGGGGCCCGCGCCGAAACGTCCGTCGGCGGGCTTGATGTCAGCGGGGATCTGGATATCAGCCACGATCGGGAGCCTAGCCGCTTCCGGAAACGTGGGTGAAACCTCGTCCGTCGGGTGAGACGGGGGTGGGGGTGACGCGGGGGGTTTTTCGCCCCCTCCGCCCCTACCCGTCCCTTGTTCCTGGGGCTCCGCCCCAGACCCCGCTCCTCAAACGCCGGAGGGGCTGGATCTTTCGCCGGCCGGAGCTGCAATCTTTCGCACCGGCGGCAGATCTTTCTCCCCGGCCGGGGAGAGATCTTTCAGCCCGTCCGGCGTTTGAGGACGAGCGCGTCAGCGCGATGCGGGGGTCTGGGGGCGGAGCCCCCAGGAACGGGACGGGAAGGGGCGGAGGGGGCGAAGAAACTACGGCGTCGTCAGCCGCACCGGCAGACCGAACAGGTCGTTCTGTGTGACCACCGGCTTGTTGCGGAGTTCGGAGGGTGGGACTGCCAGGTCGAGGGTGGGGAAGCGTTCGTACAGGGCCGGGAGGGCTACTGCCGCCTCGAGGCGGGAGAGTGCTGCGCCGGGGCAGACGTGTGGGCCGTGGCCGAAGGAGATGTGGCGGTTCGAGGAGGTGCGGGTGATGTCGAAGGCGCCTGCGGTCGGGCCGTGGGCCTGCTCGTCGCGGCCGATCGCTCCGTAGGAGACGATCAGCGCGTCTCCCGCGGGGAGCACCTTGTCGCCGACGGGAACGTCCTCCGTCGCGAAGCGGATCAGGACGTGCGAGGTGGGTGTGGAGTAGCGAAGGGTCTCCTCGACCACCGCGGACCAGTCGGCCTCGCCGGAGAGGACCAGGGCGCGCTGGTCGGGGTGGAGCGACAGGTTGACGACGGCGTTGACGATGAGGGAGATCGTCGTCTCGTGGCCCGCCGCGACCATCAGCTGGAGGGTGGAGACGATCTCCTCGTCGGTGAGGTGGTCGCCGTCCTCGGAGGCGAGGAGGAGTGCCGACGTGAGGTCGTCACCCGGTTCGGCGCGCTTGGCCGCGACCGTCTCGGCCATGATGCCCGCGAGTTCCGTGAGCGTGGCGATTACCTCGGCCGGCGGCGTCTGCGTGGAGAAGAACTTCTCGAAGAGCTCCTTGAGACGGGGAAGCTTCGCCTCGTCGATGCCCATGAGGTCGGCGATGACGAACATGGGGAGCGGGTAGGCGAAGTCGGCCTTGAGGTCGACGACATCGGCGTCCGTCGGCAGGCCGTCGAGCAGCCCCTCGGTCAGCTTGGCGATCCGCTCCCGCATCTGCTCCACCCGCCGCGGAGTCAGCGCCTGCGCCACCAGCGTCCGCATCCGGCGATGGTCCGCACCGTCCACCGTGAGCATCGAACGGCCGGGGTTCGCGAGCCCGATCAGCGGCCAGTCCGGGGCTATCTCGCCGCGCTGCCAGGCACCCCAGACGTTGATGTCCTTCACAAGGCGGGGGTCGGTCAGCAGCTTCTTCGCCTCGGCGTGATGGGTGACCGCCCACACCGGGACCTCGCCGGGCAGCTCCACGGCGGCGAGCGGACCAGCCTCGCGGAGGCGGGCGCTCTCCCCCTCGAGGTCGGTGACGAACGGGTCCAGCGCGATACGAGTGGTCATGCGGGCGTGCCTCCCAGGGCCGGAGTCGGGGTGAATCTCACAGGCAGTTCGGTCAGCCCCCGCAGCCACGGGGAGGGCCGCCGGGTCAGCGACTCGGCGGTCACGGCGAGGTCGATGTCCGGCAGCCGGTCCAGTACGACCTCGATCCCGGTCCGCGCGATGACCTCCGCGACCTCCTGAGCCGGGAACGGGCAGCGGTGTTCACCGTGGCCGAAGGAGAAGTGGGCGTTGTTGCCGCCGGTGAGGGCGGAGCCGTCGGTCCGCACCTGGGGGTCGGAGTTGGCGCCCTGCAGACCGAGGATGAGCAGGTCGCCGGAGCGGATGCGGCGGCCGCCGAGCTGGGTGTCGCGGGAGGTCCAGCGCCCTGCGATGTTCTGGGAGGGGGTGTCCTCCCACAGGACCTCGTTCATGGCCTCGGCGACGCTGTGCCGGCCGCCGAACAGCGAGGCCGCGAAACGGTCGTCGGTGAGCATCAGGCGCAGCGAGTTGCCGATCCAGTCGGCGGTCGGCTGGTGGCCCGCGGCCATCATGACCATCAGGTCCTGGGCGATCTCCTCGTCCGTGAACCCGGAAGTGTCCGCGAGCATGCGGGACACGACGTCGTTCGCGGGCGCCGCCTTCCGGTCGGCGAGCAACTGCCCCATGGACGTGGCCAGATGCTGCTGCCCCGCGAGCGCCCCCTCCCGACCGTTGATCATGTCGTTGAGGGCGGTGACCAGACCGGGACCCTGCTCGTCCGAGAAGCCGAAGAGAGTCGCGAGGACGCGGACCGGCAGCAGCGCCGCGTAGTCCTCGACGAGGTCCGTCTCGCCCTTGGCGCACACCGCGTCGATGAGCTCGTCGGCGAACTTCTCGGCGTGGCCGCGCAGTTCGAAGGGGTCGACGGCTTCGAGGGCGTCGCTGATCATCGCGGCGCGCTCGCGGTGGCGTTCGCCGACCGTGTAGAGGATGGAGGGCTGCTTGCGGCCGATCATCGGAAGGAGCGGCCAGTCGTCCGGGATGTTCGGCCACTGGCTCCACAGGTCGGAGTCCCGGCTGAACAGCACGGGATCGCCGGTGACCTGGTGCAGTTCGCGGTAGCCGAGCACCAGCCACGCCGGTACGTCACCGTCGAGCACGACCGGCACCACGGACCCGTGGTCGCGCCGCATCTCCCGGTACAGCTCGGCGGGTTCGGTCTGGAACCTGGGCCCGCTGAGGGGCACGGGGGCGGCGGTCACAGGGCCAACTCCGGTGATTTGAGGGGGTTTTCGCCGACGGCTCCGGGTGCGCTGCCGGCGGCGTACAGACTCTGCAGGTGCTCGATCAGCGTGATCAGCACCCGCTTGCCGGACTCCCGCGAGCGGGCGTCGCAGTCGAGCAGCGGGATGTGCGGGTCGAGGTCGAGGGCCTCGCGGATCTGGGCGGGGGTGTGCGCGGGGCCGCCGAAGTCGTTGCAGGCCACGATGAACGGCATGCCGTGGTGTTCCAGGCGGTCGATGGCGTACCAGGAGTCGTCGATGCGCCGCGTGTCCACGAGCACGACCGCGCCGAGCGTGCCGGAGAACAGGCGGTCCCAGAGGAACCAGAACCGCTCCTGCCCCGGCGCGCCGAACAGGTACAGCACATTGCGGGCATCGAGTGTGATGCGCCCGAAGTCGAAGGCGACGGTGGTCGCGGACTTGCCGCGCACCTCGCTGATGTCGTCGATCGCCTCGCCCGCCTGCGTCATCGTCTCCTCGGTGTTGAGGGGACGTATCTCGCTCACGGAGCGGACCAGCGTCGTCTTGCCGACGCCGAAACCGCCGACAACGACGATCTTGAGGCCGTTGTCCGCCGACGCCGCGAGGGGCGTACGGGCGTCAGAAGGCGACGACGACGGCGATGGCAGCGATGGCGGCGTACCGGCGTCAGAGGTTACGGAGTCCAACGAGCACCTGCTCCAGGATGTCGGGATCGGGGAGGCCGGAAGGAACAGCGGTGTGCGGGTGACGGGCGCTGACGCGGCCCGCGGCGAGCAGGTCGGAGAGCAGGATCTTCGTGATGCTCACCGGCAGCCGCAGTTCGGCCGCGAGCTCGACGACCGCCGTGGGCCGCTGGGCGAACCGCAGGATCGCGGCGTGCTCCGACTGCATGCCCGCCACCGGATCGCACTCGGCGACCACCAGCGTCACCAGGTCGAACGGGGCGTCGGGACCGGACCGGCTGCGCCCTCCCGTGAGGGTGTACAGCCTGTCGGGCGCGTCGTCCCTGCCGGGACGGCTCATGACGAACGAGGCTGCGCGTTCAGGTGCTCGCCCAGTTGTTCCACCAGTTCGGTCATGTTGTGCCCGACCAGACCGGCGTCCGCGTCCTCGGTCGTGACCACCGCCAGGTGGGCGCCGTCGCCCGCCTCGACGATGAACAGGACTCCGCCGTAGAACTCGGCCATCGCGGACCGTACGCCTCCGCTGCCGTCGCCGAACTCCACGGACGCCCCGTGGGAGAGCGACTGGATGCCGGCGGCGATCGCGGCGAGCTGGTCGGCCTGGTCGACCGAGAGTTCCGGGGTGCGGCACAGCTTCAGGCCGTCGCGGGAGAGTACGAGCGCGTGCCGCGCGCCCGGGGTGCGCTCAAGGAGGCCCTCGATGAGCCAGGAGAGCTTCTCGTCGGCGGTGGTGGTGCCCGTCATGGGGTGGTGTGGCCTTCCGGGTGCGAGTGGGAGTGCGGGGACGAGGACACGGCGGCGGCCGTGTCCTCTACGGCTTTGTCGTCGTCAGTGGCGTCAGTGGCGTCAGTGGCGTCAGTGGCGTCAGTGGCGTCAGTGGCGTCAGTGGCTGTGGGGGTGTCGGTGTCGGCCGCCGTGGCGCGTACCGCCTGGCGGAAGCTGCTGAAGCGGTCGGCCCTGGCCTTGGCTCGGTCCGGGGTTCCGGGAGCGGGGGTGCGGGGTTCCGCGTCGGCCGCCTGGCCGGTGACGTGCGCGCGGCTGCGTTCGGCGTGCGCCAGGGTGCGGCCGCGGCGGCGCTTGGGGAGGCCGCCCGTCGACGGGGAGTCCGCCTCGTGCCGGGGCGAGTCGTGGGTGGGTACGGGGTCCGGGTCGAGGTCGTCGGCGGCGCGGGCGGCGGCGTACGACACCTCGGGTACCGGCACGGTCTCGTCGAGTCCGGTCTCGGCGAGCTTGGTCTCGGTGAGCTCGGGCTCGGACTCCGCGGGCAGTGGGACGGCCGGGAGGGTCGGGAGATTCGGCAGGGTGAGGAGGTCCTGGGGGATGAGCATCAGGACGCCCGTGCCGCCGCGCGCGGAGGGCCGGAAGGACACCTTCAGGCCGTGCTTGCGGGCGAGCCGGCCGACCACCGCGAGGCCGAGCCGGGTGCCGGTGAGCCCGCCCAGTTCGACACTGTCACCGGACACGGCACGCTCGGCGCGGCGCAGCTGGACGTCGCCCATGACCAGGCCGCTGTCCTCGACGGAGACGATGACTCCGGCCGGGACCTCCTCGACGTACACATGCACTTCGGCGGTCGGCGGCGAGAAGTTCGCGGCGTTGTCGAGGAGTTCGGCGATTGCGTGCATCACGCCCTCGGCGGCGTGCCCGGCGACGGCGGCCTCGCTGGCTGAGTGGACGCGGACGCGCTGGTAGCCGCCGATGCGGCCCATCGCGCCGCGCAGGATCGACTCCATGACGATGGGCCGCGCCCAGCGGCGGCCGGAGCGCGCGCCGGAGAGGACGGCGACGGAGTCGGCGAGGCGGCCCGCCTGCGCGGTGCGGTGGTCGAGGTGCAGCAGGTCGGCGAGGACCTCCTCGTCGGAGTGCCGCTCCTCCATGGCGCGCAGGTCGGCGAGCATGCCGGTGGACAGCGCCTGCATCCGGCCCGCCGCGTTGGCGGTCGACGCGAGCGCGGCGGCGCGGTCACCGATGGCCTGCCGGGCGCGCTCGGCCTGCCGGGCGTGCTCCTTGGTGAGGCGGTCCATTTCCTCGGTGAGATGCTGCCGCTCGGTCGCGAACTCCTCGGTGAGGCGCGCGCGTTCCTGGGCCGCGGACTCGGTGAGCCGTACGTGTTCCAGGGCCGAAGCCTCGGCCAGTCGCGCCCGCTCACGGGCGACGTCGCCGGTCAGCCGGGCCTGCTCCTGGTTGAACTCCTCGGTCAGCCGGGCCCGTTCCTGGAGGAGCCGTCCGGCGTCCTGGGTGACGGCGTCGAGCCGGCGGCGTACCAGCTTCGAGGTCTGTACGGAGTACGCGGCCACCGCGACGGCCGCGCACAGCAATACGGCGGCGGCGCCCGCGCCCCAGGCGAGGGGGACGCGTACCGAGCCGGGCGCCAGGTAGGCCGCTTCGGCGACTGCGAGTGCGGCCAGGACGGCGGTGATCAGGGGAGCGGGCGCGACGGCTCGGAGCGTGGGTCGTTCGCCGGAGGGGATGGGCGCGGTCATGAATCGTGTCCTCGGTCGTGTCCTGGGCGAGGTTCCTGTGCGCGGTTCCTGGTGCGAAGTTCCTGGGTGAGGTTCCTGCGCGCGGCTCTTGTGCGGTTCTTGCGCGCGGTTCCTGGGCGAGAAGCGACACCGGGTGCTCAACTCGCCGTCACTATATGAGAGTTCGTGATCGAATTGGGAAGGTTCCCGTTCTTGGCCTCATAATCCGATCACGATTCGGCCGGTCGAACGTCGTCACTGTGTGGTGTCGGTCGTCACTGTCAGTGCCTGGGGGCATGCTGGGGGACATGACTGATCTCGGGGCACTGCGGGCGGGGTTGCGGAAGGCCGTGCGCGGCGAGGTCGCCTTCGACGCGACCGCGCGGGCGCTGAACACCATGGACGCCTCCAACTACCGGCGCGTCCCGCTCGGCGTCGTGTCCCCGCGCGACGCCGACGACGTGGCGGCCGCCCTCTCCGTGTGCCGCGAGCACGGTGTGCCGGTCGTGCCGCGCGGCGGCGGCACCTCGATCGCCGGGCAGGCGACGGGGACAGGGGTCGTGCTGGACTTCACGCGTCACATGAACCGGATCGTGTCGCTCGACCCCGGAGCGCGTACGGCTGTGGTGCAGCCCGGTGTCGTACTGGACCGTCTCCAGGACGCCGCCGCCCCGCACGGCCTGCGCTTCGGCCCTGACCCCTCGACCCACAGCCGCTGCACCCTCGGCGGGATGATCGGCAACAACTCCTGCGGCTCGCACTCGGTCGCCTGGGGTACGACGGCGGACAGCGTGCGGGAGCTGTCGGTGGTCACGGGTGATGGGGCCGCCGTGCGGCTGGGGCAGGACTGGGCGGGCGCCCCTGACGGTCTCCGGACCCTGGTGGAAGGCGAGTTGGCGCGTCTGCGGACCGGCTTCCCCGATCTTCCCCGCCGTATTTCCGGCTACGCGCTGGATGCCCTCCTGCCCGAGAAGGGCGCGGATGTCGCCCGGTCGTTCTGCGGCTCCGAGGGCACGTTGGGGGTGCTGACCGAGGCGGTCGTACGACTGGTCGAGGCGCCCCGCGCGCGGGCGCTGGCCGTGCTGGCGTACCCGGACGAGAGCGCCGCGGCGGAGGCGGCCGCCGGGCTGCTGCCGCACGGGCCGCTGACGGTGGAGGGGATGGCCGCCGATCTCGTACGCGCCGACGCAGGGCTGCCGCGGGGCGGGGCCTGGCTCTTCGTGGAGACCGGCGGAGCGGACGCGGGGGAGGCACGCGCGCGTGCCGACGCGATCGTGCGGGCCGCCGACGTCGTCGACTCCCTCGTGGTCACCGACCCGGCCGGGATGCGCGCGCTGTGGCGGCTGCGCGAGGACGCCAGCGGTACGGCGACGCGGATGCCGGACGGCAGCGAGGCCTGGCCCGGCTGGGAGGACTGCGCGGTGCCGCCGGCCCGGCTCGGGCCGTATCTCCGTGACTTCCGGACCCTGTTGACGGCCCACGGGCTGCGCGGCACACCGTACGGGCACTTCGGCGACGGCTGCATCCACGTGCGCATCGACTTCGACCTGATGACCGGTGACGGGATCGGTCGGTTCCGGCGCTTCTCGGAAGAGCTCGCGGAGGTCGTCGTGTCCCACGGGGGGTCCCTGTCCGGCGAGCACGGGGACGGGCAGGCGCGGGCGGAGCTTCTGCCGAAGATGTACGGCGACGAGATGGTCGCTCTCTTCGAGCGGGTCAAGGGCATCTGGGACCCGGACGACCTGCTCAACCCCGGGATGCTGGTGCGGCCGCATCGGCTGGACGAGAACCTGCGGTTCGCGGTGTTGCCGAGGGAGCCGGTGGATGTGGCCTTTGGGTATCCGGCGGACGGTTGGGACTTCTCGGCGGCTGTGCGGAGGTGTGTGGGGGTTGCCAAGTGTCGTACGCCTGTCGGGGGTTCGGGGGCTTCAGGGGATGTCATGTGTCCGTCGTTCCGGGTGACCGGTGAGGAGGAGCACTCCACTCGGGGGCGGGCGCGGTTGCTGCACGAGATGCTCGCGGGTGAGGTGGTGACCGACGGGTGGCGGTCTACGGAGGTCCGTGATGCGTTGGACCTCTGCCTCTCCTGCAAGGGGTGCCGGTCCGACTGTCCGGTCGGCGTCGACATGGCCACGTACAAGGCGGAGTTCCTTCACCATCACTACGAAGGGCGGCGGCGGCCGGCTGCCCACTACGCCATGGGGTGGCTGCCGCTGTGGCTCGGGCTTGTCGCCCGGACGCGCACGGCGCGGGTCGTCAACTACCTCGCTTCCGTGCGGCCGTTGGCGGCGGTGGCCAAGAGGCTGGGCGGGATCGCGCCCGAGCGGGGGATTCCGACGGTGGCTCGGGAGACCTTCAGTCGGTGGTGGTCGCGGAGGTTTCGGGCTCGGGTGCGGGGGTTTGTGCGGGATCGGAAGCGGGGGGTTCGGAGGCCGTTTCCGGGGTTCGGGGCCGGGGCCGGCTCTGGTGGAGAGGTCGTCGTCCTGTGGCCGGACACCTTCACCGAGCATCTCTCACCGGCTGTGGGCCGGGCCGCCGTAGACGTCCTGGAGGCGGCGGGGCTGATGGTGCTGCTGCCGCCGACGAAGGTGATGCGGTTCACGCCGGTGGGGGCAGCGCTGTCCAACGGTCCGATCGGGGACGGGGTGACGAACGGGCCCATCGGGTTCGGTGCGTTTCTGCCGCGGCGCCGTCGCCGTGTTTGCTGCGGGCTGACGTACGTCTCGACGGGCCAGCTCGACCGTGCGCGCACCGTGATGCGGCGCACGCTCGACCTTATGGAGCCCTACCTGGAGATGGGCACCCCGGTCGTCGTCCTGGAACCGAGCTGTGCCGCTGCCCTTCGTACCGACCTGCCTGAGTTGCTGCACGACGATCCGCGTGCGGCGCGTCTGGCGGCGGCGGTCACGACGTTTGCGGAGGCCCTGGAACGGCACGCTCCGCACTGGACTCCGCCTCGGGTGGACCGGCCGGCCGTCGGCCAGACCCACTGCCACCAGCACGCGGTTCTCGGCGACGGTGCCGACCGCCGCCTGCGCGAGGCGGCCGGCCTGACTGGGGCGCTCGCGGGCGGTTGTTGTGGCCTTGCCGGCAACTTCGGCTTCGAGAAGGGGCATTACGAGGTCTCGGCGGCCTGCGCCGAGGAGCAACTGCTGCCGGCCGTACGGGAGGCCGCGGACGGCGCGGTGGTTCTGGCGGACGGGTTCTCCTGCCGTACGCAGTTGGACCAGTTGGCGGGGAGTCGGGGGCGGCATTTGGCGGAGGTGCTGGCGGAGGGGCTGGAGGGGTGGGACGGGGGCTGATGCCGGGTGGGTGGGTCGGGGGCGTGCCGGTACGTCCGCCCGTCGCCGCCGGATCAGACGTTGGCCGGGCAGGGAAGCGTCCGGTGACGCGGGCGTACGCGACGGGCTTTGGACGTACCGGCACGCCCCCTCCCGCCGGTGGGCCGCTGCGGGGTGTCCGGTGTGGGGCGGGCGAGCGCTGGCCCGTGGGTCAGGTACTGGGCAGTGAGGCGTGGTCGTCCGTTGGCATACTCCGATCATGGACGTGAGCACTGGCGCCGGGGGCACGTGGGCGCTGCGGGTCGCTGAGCCTGCGGATGTTGACGTGATCGCGGAGTTGCGGGCGGCTGTGATGCGGCCGGATCTGGAGAGGCTGGGTCGGTTCGACGAGCGTCGGGTACGGCAGCGGCTGCGGGACTCCTTCTCTGTGCGGTACACGTCGGTCGTCGTGGTCGACGGTGCCTTTGCGGGGTGCGTGACACTGCGACCGGGCGAGGAGGAGGGCGCGGGCGAGGGCGATGGCGAGGGTGCGGGTGCGGGTGATGGTTGTCAGTGGCTGGAGCACTTCTATCTCGACCCCCGGTTCCAGGGGCGTGGGCTTGGGTCGGCGGTTCTGTGCGCTCTGCTGGACCGGGTGGACGCCGAACGCGTGACCGTACGCCTGAACGTGCTGCGCGGTAGTGCTGCCCAGCGTCTCTACCGACGTCATGGTTTCACCGTGGAGACGCAGGACCCGGTCGACGTCTTCATGGTTCGCCCGCCCACCAACACCGAGGAGCCCCACGTATGAGTCTGAGTCTGCGTCCGATCACCCGCGAAGAGCATCTGGCGTTCATCGGGAGCCGTCCGTCCGCGAGCCATATGCAGGTGCCTTCATGGGGTGATGTGAAGCCTGACTGGCGGGCGGAGAGTCTGGGCTGGTTCGAAGAGGGTGGAGGGGACGGGCGGCTTGTCGGGGTGGGGCTGGTGTTGATGCGGCCGTTGCCGAAGGTCAAGCGGTACCTCGCCTATCTGCCCGAGGGGCCTGTCATCGACTGGCACGCCTCGGACCTTGAGCGCTGGCTCGATCCGATGCTGGCTCACCTCAAGACGCGGGGTGCGTTCTCGGTGAAGATGGGGCCGCCCGTGGTCGTACGCCGGTGGAGTGCGGACGCGGTCAAGGCGGCGATCGCCGATCCGGTGGCGCGGCGGCTGGGTGACGCGGCGGCGACCACGTACGAGCCGAGGGCCTTCGAGCTCGCGGAACGCCTGCGGCGCATGGGCTGGCAGCAGACCGAGCCGGGTGGTGAGGACGGATTCGCGGCCGGGCAGCCGCGGTACGTGTTCCAGGTGCCGTTCGCCGGGCGGTCGCTCGAGGAGATCCACCAGGGCCTCAACCAGCAGTGGCGGCGCAACATCAAGAAGGCCGACAAAGCCGGCGTGAAGGTGGTGCGGGGCGGTTACGACGACCTGCCCGCCTTCTACGAGCTGTACGCGGAGACGGCCGGACGCGACCGTTTCATCCCGCGCCCCCTGCCCTACTTCCAGCGCATGTGGACCGCGCTGACGGCCGAGGACCCGGACCGTATGCGCCTCTACCTCGCCCACCACGACGGGGACATCCTCGCCGCCGCCACCATGCTGACCGTCGGCGGACACGTCTGGTACTCCTACGGCGCCTCCACCAGCCGCAAGCGCGAGGTCCAGCCGAACAACGCCATCCAGTGGCGCATGATGTCCGACGCCCACGAACTGGGCGCCTCCGTCTACGACTTCCGCGGCATCACCGACACCCTTGACGAGACCAACCACCTCCTCGGCCTCCTCCGGTTCAAGGTCGGCGCGGGCGGCGAGGCCGCCGAGTACCTCGGCGAGTGGGACTTCCCCCTCAATCGCGTCCTCCACAAGGCGCTGGATCTGTACATGGCCCGCCGCGGGTGACCCATCGCCGCCGAGGGTGAGCCATCGCACCCGTCACGCCCTGAGGTAAGTGGTAAAAGAGGTTCACAGCCCTGACGTAGTCCATTACCCTGGACTGGAAAGTGCAGCAGGATAGACGAATATCAGCGAACCTCGACTTGAACTTCCTGGACGGAACCCGTGAACCTCCCCAGCGCCGCTGACGTGGCCACGACGGCGACCGAACCCGCGGTCGCCACAGCCGCAGCCGCTTCCACGGAAGGTTCCGGGCGATGGGGCGCCCTCGGCCCGCTGGGGCTGGTCCTCGCCGGGGGGATCTCGGTGCAGTTCGGCGGCGCGCTGGCCGTGACGTTGATGCCGCGGGTCGGGGCGCTCGGGGTCGTCGCCCTGCGCCTCGCCGTGGCCGCGATCGTGCTGCTCGCGGTCTGCCGGCCCAAGGTGCGCGGATACTCGCGCGCCGACTGGGGCACCATCGTCGTCTTCGGCATCACGATGGCCGCGATGAACGGGCTGTTCTACCAGTCGGTCGACCGCATCCCGCTGGGCACCGCCGTCACCCTCGAGGTGCTCGGCCCGCTCGCGCTCTCCGTCCTCGCCTCCCGCCGCGCCGTGAACCTGGTCTGGGCAGGCCTCGCCCTCGGCGGCGTCTTCCTGCTCGGCGGCGGAGGCTTCAGCAGCCTCGACCCCGTCGGTGTCGCCTTCGCCCTGTCGGCGGGCGCCATGTGGGCCACGTACATCGTCTTCAGCGCTCGTACGGGTCGACGCTTCCCCCAGGCCGACGGCCTCGCGCTCGCCATGGTGGTCGCGGCGGTGGTGTTCCTGCCGCTGGGGATCGTGGAGTCGGGCTCGAAGCTCCTGGTCCCCACGACGATCGCCCTGGGCGCAGCCGTCGCCGTACTCTCCTCCGTCCTCCCCTACACCCTCGAACTCCTCGCCCTGCGCCGCCTCCCCGCCTCCACCTTCGCCATCCTCATGAGCCTCGAACCGGCCATCGCCGCGACCGCCGGCTTCCTCGTCCTCAACCAGGCCCTGTCCCTCACGGAGGCCTCCGCGATCGCCCTCGTCATCGCGGCGAGCATGGGCGCGGTGCGGACCCAGGTGGGGCGGGGGAAGGCGAAGGGGCTTGGCGCCGACTAGCGCCATTGCCCCTAGTCCGTGGCTGCGGGTTCCGGCAGGGCGCCGCCCGGGCGCGTGCCGGGGGCGGCCGGCTGTCGTTCGTCGTGCCTGCTCAGTGCCGCGAGGGTCAGGGTCACGGTGACCGATGCGGCTGCCATCAGCGTCATCGCCGTGGCCGGGGACGTCAGTTGGGCCAGTGTGCCCGCGATGACGGCACCGACGCCCTGCAGGGCGGCCATGCCGGTGGCGTGCAGGCCGAGGGCCTGGCCCGTTAGGTCGTCGGGGGTGAGGGACATCAGGCGTTCCTGCAGGACCAGGCTCGCGGCGAAGCCGACGGAGGCGACGGTGACGGCCACGGCCGACAGCGCCACTCCCGGGCGGAGGAAGAAGAACAGGTAGGGGGCCGCGAGGAGCAGGCGCAGCGGGGTCGCGAGACGGGGGCGCAGCGCGGGCGGTACCAGGCGGCCCACCGCCATGTCGCCCACGAACATGCCCAGCGCCCCGCACGCGTACAGCGTGCCGGCGGCTCCGGGGTCGTAGGAGACGTAGAGCGAATCGCTGCCGACGATCAGGCCGTTGGGGACCCACAGGCCCAGGTACGTCAGGCGGCGGGAGCGTGAGGACCACAGGAGGGCGTTGGTCCGCCAGGTCGCCGAGATGGACGGGCGGCCCGCGGAGCGTGGCGGGCGTGCGGTGAGGCCCAGGCGGGTGGCGAGGGCCGAGACCAGGTACAGCGCCGCTGCGAGGAGCAGGCAGGTGCGTGGGGAAAGGAGCGCCAGCAGTGCGCCGCCCGTCGCGAAACCGGCCATCTGCGTCAGGCCCCAGAGCATGTTGTACACCGAACGCCCCAGGACATAGCCGTCCTTGGACAGGACCTCGTTCAGCAGTCCACCGCGCACTCCGCCGCCCAGCGACGCGACCAGGCCCTGTAGGAGTACGACGGCGAAGACCGCCCAGATGGGCAGGCCGGGCAGTGCGAGGACCGCCGTGCCGGCCGCGAAGGCGAGGGCGAGGGCGGACAGGACCGCGCGCGGGGGCAGGCGGTCGGCGCCAGAGAGCAGGAACGCGCCCCCCAGCAACTGCGCCAGCTGCGGGCCGAACATGCTCACCGCCGACAGGAACGGGGAGCCGGTGGCCCGGAAGACCAGCGTGCCGAGGGCCAGGCCACCGATCGTCTGGGCGGCGGCGAAAGCACCGAAGGAGAACAGGAACGGGGTGAACTCCGGGGTGCGGAACAGGGTTCGGTAGCTGCGCATGCGCCGAAGTCTCGGGGCGGCAGGGGGACCGTGTTGACTGTTTCGCCGACCCGCGAAAGGTCGTACGCGCAGCCTCGTCTTTGAGGGGCGCGGGGAACTGCGCGACAAGCCCCCACCGGCCCGCACCCGACGACCGGCCGTCGTACGCATGAGCTTGAGCAAGGTCATCCGCATGGCCTTAGGGTCGTGCGCATGGGCCTGTGGCAGATCAACACCGACACCCTCGCCCACAGCCGGTTCGTCCTCTCGCCGTTCGCCGAGACCTTCGCGAGCCTGAAACTGCTGCACGCGGGGACCGGTGCCCATCCGGGCGAGGAGGCCTGGCTGCGCGCGCATCTGCCCGGCTATCGCGCGCGCCTCGCGGCCGACCCGGTGGCCGAGTTGCTCGTGCGGGCGGCGATCGGCACGTCCTGGATCGCCGACTTCTTCTGCCCCACCTCGTGCGTCGGGGAGAGCTTCGAGGAGACCGTGGCCCGGGTACGGGCGGCCGGGCCCGGAGAGGCGCGCGCCAACCTCCGCGTGTCCCTCAAGGGTCCGCTCCCCGCCGCCCTGGAGCGGGACGACCTGCCCGAGCGGGCGACCGCGCTCCTGACGTACGTCTGGGAGGAGACCGTACGGCCGTACTGGCAGCGTCGGCGGCGCGTCCTGGAGGCCGACATGGTCGCGCGGACCGCGCGGGTGAGCCAGGGAGGCTGGGCGGCCGTGCTCGACTCGCTGAAGCCGGGCACGCGGTGGCTCGGCGAGAGCCGGTTCCAGGTCAACGTGAACGCGTATCCGCCACGGGAGATCGCCGCCGGGGCCGAGCTGCTGTTCATGCCGGTCACGCCGAGGACCAGTTGGGTGTCGTGGGAGGGGCGGGAGCGGTACGCCGTCGTCTACCCGTGCCTCGGGGTACTCGCCGAGGACCACGACCGGCGGCCCGTCCCCGCCGGGCTCGGGGCACTCATCGGAACCGCGCGGGCCGGATTGCTGGCGCTGCTCACAACTCCCATGAGTACGACCCAACTGGTCGCCGTGACTGGGCAGGGACTGGGGTCGGTGGGCAGGCATCTGCGGGTACTGCTGCACGCGGGCCTGGTGGAGCGGCGGCGGGCCGGGCAGTCGGTGCTGTACGTGCGGACGGCGGCCGGGGATGTCCTGGTGGAGGCGTCGGGCGCGGACACCGGTGACCGGGAGTCGGAAGCGGGGATCCCCCCGTCTTGAGCCGGCGGCGCCTCGACACGACCGACGTCAGCCGGAGAGACCCTCCACGCGTGCGCCCAGAGCGGCGCCGTATCGGGAGTACTCCTTCGTGAGCTCGCCGAGTGTCGGGATGAGTTCGGCAGCGGCGGTGCCGAAGAACTCCTCGGATTCTGTGAACTCGGTGGTGCCGTCCGGCTGTGGGGCGAGCACGAACGAGTGCCTGCCGAGGATCGCGTCGAGCGATCCGCCCTCCCAGACCAGCCGACAGGGGGCCTCCACCTCCACGATCCTCATCGTGACGGCCTGCTCAGCGGTGTCGCCGCCCGAGACGCGGCCCGGGATTTCCGCCCCGACCACAACCTGTTCGGGCCTCGCGTCGAGGGACAGAACCGGGTGCCACTGCGCGTATTGGTCGAACGCCAGGAGCACGCGCCACACGTCCTCCACCGAAGCGGAGATCCTGGTTACTGCGGTGACGACAGGGGCGACAGGGGTATCAGGGGTATCAGGGGCGTCAGGGGTTTCCTTCACGGTCGGCTCCTTCCGGTGTCCTCGGTTGTCTCCGGTGTCCGTTCCGGCGTTCACGGCACCAGCACGATCCGGCCCCGCTGTCCGCCCCGGGCGAGCTGGGCATGGGCTTCGGCCGCCTGCGACAGGGGGTAGATCTGCGCCACGCGCGGCGTCAGCACGCCGACCTCGGCGAGCGCTGAGAGGTACGAGAGACGGGTCGCGTCGGGACCGGCGAAGGTGTTGCGTACGACCACGCCCCGCTCCGGCGTCGGCAGCACGTCCACCCGCACGCTCACGAAGATGCCGCCGTCACGGACAGCGGCCAGCGCGGGGGCGCCCAGGGCCGCCGCGTCGAGCACGCCGTCCACGCCCCCCGGCACCAACCGGCGTACCGCCCCGCTCAGTTCCTCGTCGCGCGACACGAACCAGGTGGCGCCACGATCGCGGAGGAACTCCTCGTCCTCGGGCCGCCCCTGCGCGACGATCCGCACGCCCCGCGTCCGGGCCAGCTCGACGGCGTAGCCGCCGACGGCACCGGCGGCGCCCGTGACGAGCAGGGTGTCGCGGGGGCGCAGCGGGAGGTGGTCCAGGGCCAGGGAGGCGGTCATCGCGTTGAGCGGGATCGTCGCCGCGAGCGTCGGGTCCATGCCCTCCGGGGCGGGGGCGAGGGAGTTGAGGTCGGTCACGAGGTATTCGGCCTGGGCCTTCGTTGGGCGCAGTACGGGGGCGTGGAACACGATCACCGGCGTTCCGACCTCGAGGAGGACACCCGGGCCGACCGCGTCGATCGTTCCGGCGGCGTCCAGACCCAGACCGATGTACTCGACCTCCAACGGCCCGAAGAACCCGCCCCACACAGCGGCGTCGGCGGGATTGAGCCCGGCGGCCTCGACCTTGACGCGGACCTCGAAGGGACCCGGTTCCGGCAGGGGGACCTCCAGGACCTCGACAGCCTCGGGTCCACCGATCTTCTTGACGACTGCTGCACGCATGATCTTCACTCTTCCCTTTGCAAATCCGAACGCTGTGTACGCTACGAACGCTAGGGGAGTTACGATCGATTCGTAAGTAGGCACTTTTAAGTTCGTTACACCCCTGCCGGGGTGGACGGGCGCCACGCCGAACGGGGTGCCCGTTGCCGCTACTGGTCGGTCTTCCGGGTGTCGTAGCGTGCTCGCGCCTCGTCGACCTCGTCGGTCTTGTCGGCGGCCCAGTCGCGTACCTGGGAAAGCAGGCCGTACAGGCCTTGCCCGAGCGGGGTCAGCTCGTAGTCGACACGTACCGGCACGGTCGGGGTGGCCGTCCGTTTCACCATGCCGTCGCGCTCCAGCATGCGCAGGGTCTGGGTGAGCATCTTCTGGCTGACGCCGGGGATCTCCCGGCTGATGTGGCTGTATCGCATCGCATCGCCGTAGGACCCGAGCGTGCACATCGTCAGGCTGACCCACCGGTTGCTGATCGTCGAGAGCAACGCCACCGCGGGACAGTCATGCACGTACGCCTCGTACGTGCCGGGCTCGATCTGGCGCGCCGACTTCTCCGTGGTGGTCATCCGCATCTCCCATCAGGGACGCTACGCACTGAACAGTGCCTACTTACGAATCGATCGTAACTCCCCTGCAGTGCGTGACGTTCGAATTCGCAAAGATCGTTGACTTCGAGGGCTGTGGCTGAGAGTGGCCACCCGTACGCAGCGTGTGGTGCAAATCGACAATGCAAGCACGCTTGCTTGTTTCTGTGGGCGCTGCCATGCTCCGGGACACACACCGTCGTGCCCCGAGGGGAGCGCCATCGTGTTCGACCCGTCGTCCCTGATCGACGATCTGCACCGGGAGAGCGAGGAACTCGACCTGCTGGTGGGGGAGTTGGCGGAGGGTGCCTGGGCCCTTCCGACGTCCGCCGCGGGGTGGAGCATCGCCCACCAGATCGCGCATCTCGCCTGGACCGACCGGGCGGCGCTGCTGGCCCTCACGGACGCGGAGGCGTTCGGGCGGGAGACCGAGAAGGCGTTCGCGTCGCAGGGCTCCCTCGTGGACGAAGGCGCCGAGGAGGGGGCGCGCACGGCGCCCGCGCAGTTGCTCGCGACCTGGCGTGCGGGGCGCTCGGAACTGGAGCGCACGCTGCGCTCCGCGCCCCCCGGCACGCGCATCCCCTGGTACGGGCCGCCCATGTCCGCCGCCTCCATGACCACCGCCCGTCTCATGGAGACCTGGGCTCACGGACAGGACGTGGCCGACGCGTTGGGTGTGATGCGCGCACCTACGGACCGGCTTCAGCATGTGGTGCGCATCGGTGTCCGGACGCGGAACTTCGCCTTCGGGGTACGAGGGCTCAGCGCGCCGAGTGAGGAGTTCCGCGTGGAACTCGTCGGCCCCTCGGGCGAGTTGTGGACGTACGGTCCAGAGGGCGCCGCCCAGCGTGTCACCGGCCCCGCGCTCGACTTCTGCCTGCTGGTCACCCAGCGGGCGAACCGCGCCGACCTCGCTGTACGGGCGGAAGGCCCCGACGCCGACAAGTGGCTGGACATCGCGCAGGCGTTCGCGGGGCCATCGGGGGCCGGGCGCGCGCCGAAGGGGGCCACGCGGTGACCGTCGCGCCGCTCCGCATCGGCAACGCCTCCGGCTTCTACGGCGATCGCTTCGACGCCATGCGCGAGATGCTCACCGGCGGCCCGCTGGACGTCCTCACCGGCGACTACCTCGCCGAGCTGACCATGCTCATCCTGGGCCGGGACCGACTGAAGGACCCCGGGCGCGGATACGCCAAGACCTTCCTGGGCCAGCTGGAGGAGTGCCTCGGCCTCGCGCACGAGCGCGGTGTACGCATCGTCGCGAACGCCGGTGGCCTCAATCCGGCCGGACTCGCCGACGCCGTACGGGAGTTGGCGGACAGGCTCGGCATCCCGGCGCGGGTCGCCCACGTCGAGGGCGACGACCTCACCCGGGACCACCCGAAGAGCCTCGCCGCGCACGCCTACCTCGGCGGCGCCGGAATCGCCGCGTGTCTGCGCGAGGGCGCGGACATCGTCGTCACCGGGCGGGTGACGGACGCGGCGCTGGTCACCGGCCCCGCCGTGGCCCACTTCGGCTGGGCCCCGGACGACTACGACCGGCTCGCGGGCGCCGTGGTCGCCGGGCACGTCCTGGAGTGCGGCACCCAGGCCACCGGCGGCAACTACGCCTTCTTCGCCGAACACGACCTTGCTGTTCTCCGCCACCCCGGCTTCCCGCTCGCCGAACTCCACGAGGACGGCACGAGCGTCATCACCAAGCACGACGGCACCGGCGGCCTCGTCGACATCGGCACGGTCACCGCGCAGCTCCTGTACGAGACCTCGGGCGCCCGGTACGCGGGACCCGACGTCACCGCCCGGCTCGACACCGTCAGGCTGACGCAGGAGGGCCCCGACCGGGTACGGATCAACGGCGTACGCGGCGAGGCCCCGCCCCCGACCCTCAAGGTCGGCCTCAACCGGCTCGGCGGCTTCCGCAACGAGGTCGTGTTCGTGCTGACGGGGCTCGACATCGAGGCGAAGGCCGCGCTGGTCCAAGACCAGATGGAGACAGCGTTCGGCACCGCCAAGTCCCGCCCGGCGGACGTCCGCTGGGACCTCGCCCGCACCGACCACCCCGACGCCCCCACCGAGGAGACCGCGAGCGCGCTGCTCCGGCTCGTCGTCCGGGACCCCGACCAGCACGCGGTGGGGCGGGCGTTCAGCGGCGCCGCGATTGAGCTCGCCCTCGCCAGCTACCCGGGATTCCATGTGATGGCGCCACCTGGAACGGGCGCGCCTTATGGGGTCTTCGAGGATGTGTACGTCCCACATGGCGCCGTGGACCATGTGGCTGTCCTCGAGGGCGGACGCCGTATCCCGCTGGCTCCGGCCGGCGACAGCCTCGTACTGGAGACCCTGGAAGCGCCGCCGCTGCCCGAGCCTCTGCCGACCGGCACGCCCACCCGGCGAGCGCCCCTGGGGCTGGTCGCGGGCGCCCGCAGCGGGGACAAGGGCGGGAACGCGAACGTCGGGGTGTGGGTGCGGACGGACGAAGCATGGCGATGGATCACCCATGAGCTGACAACTGACAGATTTCAGAGTCTGATATCTGAAAGTTGTCATCTGAAAGTTGTCCGTCACCTACTGCCCAACCTCCGCGCCCTCAACTTCGTAGTCGAAGGAATCCTCGGCGAAGGCGTCGCCTCGCAGGCCCGCTTCGACCCCCAGGCCAAGGCCCTCGGCGAATGGCTCCGCTCCCGCCACCTCGACATCCCGGAGACGCTCCTGTGACCGTCATCTCGTCGTCCCTGGACACCAGGAGCCCCGACTACACCGCCAACCGCGAAGCCATGCTCGCCAAGCTCACCGAGCTGGACGCCGAGCACGCCAAGGCCCTCGCGGGCGGCGGCGAGAAGTACGTCGCCCGGCACCGCAAACGCGGCAAGCTGCTCGCCCGGGAACGCATCGAACTGCTCCTGGACCCCGACACACCGTTCCTTGAGCTGTCGCCGCTCGCGGCCTGGGGGAGCGACTACGCGGTCGGTGCCTCGCTGGTCACCGGGATCGGTGTCGTGGAGGGCGTGGAGTGCCTGATCACGGCGAACGACCCGACCGTGCGGGGAGGAGCAAGCAACCCCTGGAGCCTGAAGAAGGCCCTGCGCGCCAATGACATCGCCCTCGCCAACCGGCTGCCCTGCATCAGTCTCGTCGAGTCGGGCGGGGCCGATCTGCCCTCCCAGAAGGAGATCTTCATCCCCGGGGGCGCGATCTTCCGCGACCTCACACGGCTGTCGGCGGCCGGAATCCCGACCGTGGCCGTCGTCTTCGGGAACTCCACCGCAGGGGGCGCGTACATCCCCGGCATGTCCGACCACGTGATCATGGTCAAGGAGCGGGCCAAAGTGTTCCTCGGCGGGCCGCCGCTGGTGAAGATGGCCACCGGGGAGGAGAGCGACGACGAGTCCCTGGGCGGCGCCGAGATGCACGCGCGCGTGTCGGGGCTCGCGGACTACTTCGCCGTCGACGAGCAGGACGCGATCCGGCAGACGCGGCGGGTGGTGGCCCGCCTCAACCACCGCAAGGCGTACGGCGATCCTGGCCCGGCAGCCCCGCCGAAGTACGACGAGGACGAGCTCCTGGGGATCGTCCCGGGCGACCTGAGGCACCCCTTCGACCCGCGCGAGGTCGTCGCCCGCCTCGTCGACGGCTCCGACTTCGACGAGTTCAAGCCGCTCTACGGAACGAGCCTCACCACCGGCTGGGCGACGCTCCACGGCTACCCCGTCGGCGTGCTGGCCAACGCCCAAGGGGTGCTCTTCAGCGCCGAGTCGCAGAAGGCGGCCCAGTTCATCCAGCTGGCCAACCAGCGCGACATCCCGCTCCTCTTCCTGCACAACACCACCGGCTACATGGTCGGCAAGGAGTACGAGCAGGGCGGCATCATCAAGCACGGCGCGATGATGATCAACGCGGTGAGCAACAGCCGCGTACCGCACCTCTCCGTGCTGATGGGCGCCTCCTACGGAGCGGGCCACTACGGCATGTGCGGGCGCGCGTACGACCCGCGCTTCCTCTTCGCCTGGCCCAGCGCCAAGTCCGCCGTCATGGGCCCCCAGCAGCTCGCCGGCGTCCTCTCGATCGTCGCCCGCCAGTCGGCCGCCGCCAAGGGGCAGCCCTACGACGATGACGCCGACGCCGCGCTGCGCGCCATGGTGGAGCAGCAGATCGAGTCCGAGTCCCTGCCGATGTTCCTGTCCGGGCGGCTGTACGACGACGGGGTCATCGACCCGCGCGACACCCGCACCGCGCTCGGCCTGTGCCTGTCCACGATCCATACGGCGCCCTACGAGGGTGCGCGCGGTGGCTTCGGCGTCTTCCGGATGTGAGAGCTGGCTCCCCTTTGCGGCTAAACCGCCGCCGCTCTCGCGGACCCGGTTGCTCGCCGTCGTGGTTCCTCAATTGATGGTTGCGGTGATCTAGTGGAAAGAGTGCGTTCCTCATGATCAGAACTCTTCTGGTGGCGAACCGGGGCGAGATCGCCTGCCGGGTTTTCCGCACCTGCGGCGAGTTGGGAATCCGAACCGTCGCCGTGCACTCGGACGCCGACGAGAACGCCCTGCACGCGCGCGTGGCCGACGCGGCGGTACGTCTGCCGGGTTCGGCTCCTTCGGAGACGTATCTGCGCGGCGACCTGATCGTGAAGGCGGCCCTGAGCGCCGGCGCGGACGCCGTGCACCCCGGGTACGGCTTCCTCTCAGAGAACGCCGACTTCGCGCGGGCCGTCCTCGACGCGGGCCTCGTCTGGGTCGGACCGCCGCCCGAGGCGATCGAGGCGATGGCCTCCAAGACGCGCGCCAAGAAGCTGATGGGGCTCGAACCCCTGTCGACGGTGACCGCAGACGATCTCCCCGTTCTGGTGAAGGCGGCCGCGGGCGGCGGCGGGCGCGGTATGCGCGTCGTACGGGAACTCGCGGAACTCGACGCCGAGTTGACGGCCGCCCGCGCCGAGGCCCTCAGTGCCTTCGGCGACGGGGAGGTGTTCGTCGAGCCCTACGTGGAGGGCGGTCGGCACGTCGAGGTGCAGATCCTCGCCGACGCGCACGGCACGGTGTGGGCGCTCGGCACGCGCGACTGCTCGCTGCAGCGGCGGCACCAGAAGGTGATCGAGGAGGCGCCGGCACCCGGCCTTGCACCCGCGCTGGTGGCGGAGCTCCACGAGCTGGCCGTGCGCGCCGCACGCGCCGTCGACTACGTGGGCGCGGGCACCGTGGAGTTCCTGATCGCGGACGGCAAGGCGCACTTCCTGGAGATGAACACCCGCCTCCAGGTCGAACACCCCGTCACGGAAGCGGTCTTCGACATCGACCTCGTGGCGCTCCAGCTCCAGGTCGCCGAGGGCGCCGTACTCGAAAACGACCCTCCACGCGCGCGTGGCCACGCGATCGAGGCCCGCCTGTACGCCGAGGACCCGGCCCGCGCGTGGGCCCCGCAGACCGGCACCCTGCACCGCCTCGCCGTCCCGGAGGGCGTGCGCCTGGACACCGGCTACACCGACGGCGACCCCATCGGCATCCACTACGACCCGATGCTCGCCAAGGCCGTCGCCCACGCCCCCACGCGCGCGGAAGCCCTCCGCAAACTGTCGGGCGCCCTGGAGAGGGCCGAGATCCACGGCCCGGTCACCAACAGGGACCTTCTCGTACGGTCCCTGCGGCACCCGGAGTTCACCGGCGCCCGCATGGACACGGGTTTCTACGAGCGGCACCTCGAGGTGCTCACCAGGGCGGCCCCGGACCCGTACGCACCGCTCGCCGCGGCCCTCTCGGACGCGCACGGCCGCTCCCGGTTCGGCGGCTGGCGCAACCTCCCCTCCCAGCCGCAGACCAAGCGCTACCTCATGGGCGGCACCGAGCACGAGGTCCACTACCGGCACACCCGTGACGGCCTCACCGCCGAAGGCGTACGCGTCGTGCACGCCGACGCACGTCTCGTCGTACTCGAAATCGACGGTGTACGCCGCAAGTTCGAGATCAGCCGCTACGGCGACCAGCTCCACGTGGGCCCCACCGCCCTCACCGCCCTGCCCCGCTTCCCCGACCCCACCACCCAGCAGGCCCCCGGCTCCCTCCTGGCCCCCATGCCGGGAACCGTCGTCCGGGTCGCCGAGGGACTGACCACCGGAGCCGCCGTGACGGCCGGACAGCCCCTCGTCTGGCTGGAGGCGATGAAGATGGAACACAAGATCTCAGCGCCGACGGAGGGCATCCTGAGCGCCCTCCACGCGGCCCCCGGCCAACAGGTGGAGGTCGGAACCCTTCTGGCGGTCGTTCAGCCGAACGAGCCCCTTTAGGGGCGCGGGGCTGCTCACATATGCGGCTTCGCCGCGTGGGCGCGACCAGCCACAACGAATCCGCACCCTTCAGGAGACCCCATGACCCCCGTCACCGAATCCGACGAGCACAAGGCCCTCCGATCGGCCGTAGCCGCCCTGGGCACCCGCTACGGCCGCGACTACATCAACAAGGTCATCGCCGACGGCGCCCACCCGAACGAACTCTGGTCGGAGGCGGCCAAGCTCGGCTACCTCGGCGTCAACCTGCCGGAGGCATACGGCGGAGGCGGCGGCGGCATCTCGGAACTCTCCATCGTCCTGGAGGAGTTGGGGACCGCAGGCTGCCCCCTGCTGATGATGCTCGTGTCGCCCGCGATCTGCGGCACAGTGATCGCCCGCTTCGGAACGGACTCGCAGAAACAGGAGTGGCTCCCCGCCCTGGCGGACGGCTCCCGCATCATGGCCTTCGGCATCACCGAACCCGACGCCGGCTCCAACTCGCACCGCATCACCACCACGGCCCGCCGCGACGGCGAGGAGTGGGTGCTGAGCGGCCGCAAGGTGTTCATCTCCGGAGTCGACATCGCCGACGCGACGCTCATCGTCGGACGTGCGGAGGACGCGAGGACCGGCCGCCTCAAGCCCTGCCTGTTCATCGTCCCGCGCGACGCCGAGGGCTTCGGGCGGCGGCGGATCGACATGGAACTCCACGGCGCGGAGAAGCAGTTCGAGCTGACCCTCGACGACGTGCGGCTGCCCGCCGACGCGCTCGTCGGCGACGAGGACGCGGGCCTCCTCCAGCTCTTCGCCGGGCTCAACCCCGAGCGCGTCATGACGGCCGCGTTCGCGATCGGCATGGGCCGGTACGCCCTCTCCGTAGCGATCGGTTACGCCAAGGAGCGCACCGTCTGGAAGGACCCCATCGGCGCCCACCAGGCCATCGCGCACCCCCTCGCGCAAGCCCACATCGAGCTCGAACTCGCCCGCCTGATGATGCAGAAGGCGGCCCACCTGTACGACGCGGGGGACGACGCCGGGGCGGGCGAGGCCGCCAACATGGCCAAGTACGCGGCAGGCGAGGCCTGTGTGAAGGCCGTCGACCAGGCCGTGCAGACCCTCGGCGGCAACGGCCTGACGCGCGAGTTCGGCCTCGCCTCGCTGATCACGGCGTCGCGCGTGGCCCGGATCGCACCGGTCAGCAGGGAAATGATTCTCAACTACATCTCCCACCAGACCCTGGGCCTGCCCAAGTCGTACTGAGCCGTGCTAGGCAGTGCGCCAGACAGTGCGCCAGGTGGCGCGTCAGACAGTGCCCAGCCGCCCCAGCCGCCCCAGCCGTGCCAGGAGGAACCCATGTTCCGCAGCGAGTACGCAGATGTCCCGGCCGTCGAGGTACCCATCCACGACGCGGTCCTCGGCCGCGCCGCCGAGTGGGGCGACACGCCCGCGCTCATCGACGGCGTCGACGGAACCACCCTCACCTACGGCCAACTCGACCTGTTCCACCGCCGGCTGGCCGCCGCGTTCGCCGAAGCGGGCGTCGGCAAGGGCGACGTACTGGCCCTGCACAGCCCGAACACCATCGCCTTCCCGACGGCGTTCTACGCGGCCACACGCGCGGGGGCATCGGTCACCACCGTGCACCCGCTCGCCACAGCCGAGGAGTTCGCCAAGCAGCTCCGCGACAGCGCCGCCACCTGGATCGTGACCGTCTCGCCCCTCCTGGACGCGGCACGCCAGGCCGCCGAACTCGCGGGCGGCGTACGGGAGATCTTCGTCTGCGACAAGGCACCGGGGCACCGGTCGCTGATGGACCTGCTCGCCACCACCGCGCCCGAACCGCAGGTCGACATCGACCCCGCGCAGGACGTCGCGGCCCTCCCGTACTCCTCCGGCACCACCGGCGTCCCCAAGGGCGTGATGCTGACCCACCGGTCCATCGCCACCAACCTCGCGCAGCTCTCGCCGCTCATGCCGACGGGCCCCGGCGACCGCATCCTCGCCGTGCTGCCCTTCTTCCACATATACGGGCTGACCGCCCTCATGAACGCGCCCCTCAGGCAGGGCGCCACCGTCGTCGTACTGCCCCGCTTCGACCTCGAGACCTTCCTCGCGGCCATCGAGAAACACCGCATCAACGCCCTCTACGTGGCCCCGCCGATCGTCCTCGCCCTCGCGAAGCACCCGGCCGTCGCGCAGTACGACCTGTCCTCCCTGGAATACATCATCTGCTCGGCGGCCCCCCTGGACGCCGCTCTGGCGGCCGCCTGTTCACGGCGGCTCGGCCTGCCGCCCATCGGCCAGGCGTACGGCATGACGGAACTGTCGCCCGGCACGCACGTCGTCCCCCTCGGCACCGAGAACCCGCCCCCCGGAACCGTCGGCAAGCTCATCGCCGGCACGGAGATGCGCATCGTGTCCCTGGACGACCCCTCCAAGGACCTGGAAGTCGGTGAAGCGGGCGAGATCGCCATCCGCGGTCCCCAGGTCATGAAGGGCTACCTGGGACAGCCCGACGCCACCGCCGCGATGATCGACCCGGACGGCTGGCTGCACACCGGAGACGTCGGATACGTGGACGCCGACGGCTGGCTCTTCGTCGTCGACCGCGTCAAGGAACTCATCAAGTACAAGGGCTTCCAGGTCGCCCCCGCCGAACTCGAGGCCCTGCTGCTCACCCACCCCGGCATCGCCGACGCCGCCGTCATCGGCGTCTACAACGAGGACAAGAACGAGGTCCCGCACGCGTACGTGGTGCGCCAGCCGTCCGCGACCGACCTCTCCGAAGGAGAAGTCATGATGTACGTCGCCGAACGCGTCGCCCCGTACAAGCGGGTCCGCCACGTCACCTTCATCGACGATGTGCCGCGGGCGGTCTCCGGGAAGATCCTGCGCCGCCGGCTCCGGGAGCTCGCGTGACTCTTGTGCACACGGCGCACGACCGCGCCGTCACCACCCTCACCCTCGACTCGCCCGGCAACCGCAACGCCCTGTCGGCGGCACTGGTGGGCGACCTGACGGACGCCCTCACCCGCTGCGGCAAGGACGGTGACGTACGCGCGGTCGTCCTCACCCACACCGGGAACACGTTCAGCGCGGGCGCCGATCTCCGCGACCCTCCCCCACTCTCGGCTTCGCTCGAGCGGGGGGACCCCCATCACCCGGACGCCCTCGTCGGGCTGCTCCGGCAGATCGTCGAACTGCCCAAGCCGGTGGTGGCCCGGGTGACCGGACACGTCCGGGCGGGCGGCCTCGGCCTGCTCGGCGCCTGCGACATCGCGGCCGCTTCCCTGGAATCCACCTTCGCCTTCACGGAGGTACGCATCGGAGTCGCCCCCGCCGTCATCTCGCTGCCCCTGCTGCCCCGTACCGACCCCCGCGCACTCGCCCGCTACTACCTCACCGGCGAACGCTTCGACGCCACCGAGGCGGTACGCACCGGGCTCCTGACGGCGGCGGGCGACGACGTCGACGTAACCCTGGAGCCCGTCCTCGACGGCCTGCGCAGGTCGTCCCCGCAAGGCCTCGCCGAGACGAAGTCGCTGCTCACGGCTAAGGTGCTGGAGGCCTTCGACCGGGACGCGGCCGAGCTGACCGCGCTCTCGGCCCGGCTGTTCTCCTCCGCGCAGGCCCGCGAGGGGATGACGGCCTTCCTCGAAAGACGGGATCCCGTATGGGTGGTGTGACCACGACGGACAGTGCGCCTGAGCGGGCGGGGGAAGCCGCCGCGCGTCCGCCGCACGTCCCCAAACAGGACCGCAGCCGGGCCACCCGGCAGCGGCTCCTGGCGGCCGCCGTGGCCTGCCTCGCCGAACACGGCTGGGCGGGCTCCACGGTCTCCGTCGTCGCCGAGCGCGCCGGCGTCTCCCGGGGCGCCGCCCAGCACCACTTCCCGACCCGCGAGGACCTCTTCACAGCCGCCGTCGAATACGTCGCCGAGGAACGCTCCACAGCCCTGCGCGCCCTCTTCCCCCAGGGCGCCGCCGACCGCCGCGAGGTGGTGGCCGCCCTGGTCGACCTCTACACAGGACCCCTCTTCCGCGCCGCCCTCCACCTCTGGGTCGCCGCCTCCAACGAGGAACAACTCCGGCCCAGGGTCACGGAACTGGAAGCCCGCGTCGGCCGCGAGACCCACCGGATAGCGGTGGAACTGCTGGCCGCCGACGAGTCCCGCCCCGGGGTACGGGAGACCGTCCAGGGGCTCCTCGACATGGCCCGGGGCCTCGGTCTCGCCAACCTGCTCACGGACGACGGGGGACGGCGGGAGCGGGTGGTGACCCAGTGGGCCGTACTGCTGGACGAGGCGCTGGGGACCGGGTTCAGGGACTGAGCGGGACCCGGGGCTGAGCGGCTTCAGGGACTGAGCCGCTCCACCGTCCAGCTGCCGTCCGCCCCCGCCACGTACCGCAGCCGGTCGTGCAGCCGGTTCTCGCGGCCCTGCCAGAACTCCACCGTCTGCGGGGCGACACGGAAACCGCCCCAGTCAGGGGGGACCGGAACCTGCTCACCCTCCGGGTAGCGGGCGCTCAACTCGGCGTACGAGGCGTCCAGTTCGGCGCGGGAGCGGATCACCGTGGACTGGGCGCTGGCCCAGGCGCCGAGCTGGGAGCCGTGCGGCCGGGTGCGGAAGTACGCGGCGGTCTCGTCGCGCCCGGTGCGCCGTGCCGTGCCCGTGACGATGACCTGGCGGGCCATGGGGTGCCACGGGAAGAGCAGCGAGACGTACGGGTTGGCGGCCAGGTCGCGGGCCTTGCGGGAGCCGTAGTTGGTGTAGAAGACGAAGCCCTGCTCGTCGTACTGCTTCAGCAGCACCGTGCGCGAGCTGGGCCGGCCCTCGGAGTCCGCCGTGGCGACGACCATGGCGTTGGGCTCGTACACCACGCCCTGTGCCGCGGCCTGCGCGGCCTGACCGAACCAGCGCGCGAACTGTTCCATGGGGTGGGCGGCCAGCTCGGTCTCGGCGAGTCCCTCGGCCCGGTAGTGCTCGCGCATCGCGGCGGGGTCGAGGGTGGGGTCGAGGGCGGGATCACGATCATTCACATCGTCATCCTGCCGTACGGGCGCCCCGCGCCGTGGGGGTGTGCTTCATCACTGAAGGGCACTTTCGTGGCACTGAGTGCCGCGCACTCTCCCCAAAGGTGGCACTCAGGGATATCGTGCTGGTGCCGAAACGGTTGCGCGACCGACCGGACGGGGCATCACCGGGGTGACGTACCGGACCGCGAGTCCACGAGGAGACCGCGGAACCGGACGTGCACCCCCGCCACGCGCATATGGTCACGAGAACCACCGAACCCCCCACAAATCATCTGTCGCACGCATCATGAGGAGCCGCCTGATGTCCGACTTCGTACCCGGACTCGAAGGAGTCGTCGCTTTCGAGACGGAGATCGCCGAACCGGACAAGGAGGGCGGCGCCCTCCGGTACCGGGGCGTCGACATCGAGGACCTGGTCGGCCACGTCTCCTTCGGAAACGTCTGGGGACTGCTCGTCGACGGGGCCTTCAACCCAGGCCTGCCGCCCGCCGAGCCCTTCCCGATCCCCGTCCACTCCGGCGACATCCGCGTCGACGTCCAGTCCGCGCTGGCGATGCTGGCCCCCGTGTGGGGCCTCAAGCCCCTCCTCGACATCGACGAGCAGCAGGCCCGCGAGGACCTCGCCCGCGCCGCCGTCATGGCCCTGTCGTACGTCGCCCAGTCCGCCCGCGGCCAGGGCAACGCCATGGTCCCGCAGCGCGAGATCGACAAGGCGCAGTCCGTCGTCGAGCGCTTCATGATCCGCTGGCGCGGCGAGCCCGACCCCAAGCACGTCGCCGCGGTCGACGCCTACTGGACGTCCGCCGCCGAACACGGCATGAACGCCTCCACCTTCACCGCCCGCGTCATCGCCTCCACCGGCGCCGACGTGGCGGCGGCCCTCTCCGGAGCCGTGGGCGCCATGTCGGGACCGCTGCACGGCGGCGCCCCCTCCCGCGTCCTCGGCATGATCGAGGAGATCGAACGCACCGGCGACGCCGACGCATACGTCAAGCAGGCCCTCGACAAGGGCGAACGCCTCATGGGCTTCGGCCACCGCGTCTACCGCGCCGAGGACCCACGCGCGCGCGTGCTCCGCCGCACCGCCCGCGAACTCGGCGCCCCCCGCTTCGAGATCGCCGAAGCCCTGGAGAAGGCCGCCCTCGCCGAACTCCACGCCCGCCGCCCGGACCGCATCCTCGCGACGAACGTCGAGTTCTGGGCCGCCATCGTCCTCGACTTCGCCGAGGTCCCGGCACACATGTTCACCTCGATGTTCACCTGCGCCCGCACCGCCGGCTGGTCCGCACACATCCTGGAACAGAAGCGCACCGGAAGGCTCGTCAGGCCGTCCGCGCGCTACATCGGCCCCAGCACCCGCGGCCCGCAGGAAATCGTGGGCTACGAGGGCATCGCGCACTGATCGCGCACTGATCGCGCACTGAACCGACCCCGGCACGCGCTCGCCGGAGCTGCTCACGCGGGTGTGAGCAGCTCCGCGTGATGGCGGGCGGCGACCAGTGGATGCGCCCGCAGCTTGCCCTTCAGCTCGTTGAAGCCGTACTCGGCGAAGAGCGGATTCGCCGGGTCGGTCGTCACGCCGGGCGCGGCGGAAGCGTACGGGAAGGGCGGCGGCTCGACACGGGCGTCGAGGCGCGGGTTGTAGAAGAAGGGCACGGAGAACCGCTCGGTGGCACCGGGCGGACTCACCACCCGGTGGTTGGTGGCCAGCAGATACCCATTGGTGGCCACCTCCAACAGCTCGCCCAGGTTGACCACGAACGCCCCCGGCAGCGGCGGCACATCGTGGAAGAACCCGTCCTCCCGCTGCACCTGAAGCCCCCCGACCTGATCCTGCAGCAGCAGCGTCAGGAAGCCGTAGTCCTTGTGCGCGCCGACTCCCTGGTCAGCGCCGTCACCCGCGCTCCCCGGATACCGCACCAGCTTCAGATGCGGATGGGCGCGCGATCCGAAGACGGGCTCGTAGAAGTCGGCGGGCGCCCCGATCGCGGTCAGCAGCTCGCGCAGCAGCCGCGCCGAGACGGCACTGAGCCGGTCGATCCACGCCAGCGCGGCGACCCGCAGCTCCGGCAGTGCGTCCGGCCACTGGTTGGGTCCCTGCAGCCACCAGTACGCCGGCTCACCCGCCCCGGGTGTCCGGGCGGCCCGCTCCGCCCCTATGTCGAGCTGGTCCCGCCAGTCCCTGCCGCCTCCCGTGACCTCGTCTCCCGTACGCGTATACCCGCGGAAGTGCGGCGAGTTGACGTTGTCGATCGCCAGCCGGTCGGCCTCGGGAAGCGCGAAGAAGCGCCGCATGGCGCGCAACAGGGCGTCGGTCTCACCGGCGGTCACCCCGTGCCCGACGAGCTGGAAGAACCCCACGTCATGGGCGGCACTGTGCAACTGCGCGTGCAGCAGCGCACGCGCCTGCGGCCCGCGATCGGCGGCGGAGAGATCGATGATCGGAAGCTGCTGGTACGAGAAGGAGGACGTGTTCGTCGTCATGGTGTGCGTCCGCGAGATGTACGGGTGCCCGGGCGGCCGCCAGGGATGGGGCGGGGTCCACGGGTGCCGAGCGAAAAGAGATGAGGGGGCCGAGGTCAGACGGAACCCGGACACCCCATGCTCGTGACGCGGACGTAGTCCACGTGGCGGCGTCGAACGAGCAGCGGAAGCATGCGCCAAGAGTACTGCGGAACCTCGGATTCCCAGGTGCCCCACCTCACACACCACCGGAACGCAGGCGACCCGCGAGCTCTGGTCCCTCCGCCGTGCGGCGAAGGAGCCGGCCGGACTTACCGGCGAGCCCGCGGGTCGGGTGACTGCTGGAGATTGGGCCGGCTGCGCGCACAGATCACGCGCTGGTCCGGCACCGCACTGGATGTGGTGACGGGCCGCTAGCCCGCAGCCACCTCGCTCGTCCGGTTGCCATGCATCTGCCGGATCACCTCCTTTCGTAGCGTGCGGCCCACCCTAGGAACCGATCGGGCATGGCTCAACCGGTTTTTCGGAAAGGCCGTGGCAAGGGTTCGCCGGACAGTCGCCGGACAGGGTTCGCTGCTCGTTCGCTGCTCATGGGGCGGGCGGGGCGGAAATCCGGCGTACAACGATTTCGTCCAATCTTTGGGGAACCAGGTGTGGGCTGGGTCACGTTCGAGTTGAATGATGGTGAGTGAGCGAACTGTCACGCCGTACGTGCGGACGCAGCCTGCAGGGGGTTCAGGTGAGTGCTTCCCGGCGTAGTGGGACTACCGATGAGCTGGGGCCGGACGAGCCCGACCGGGATGGTTCGGATCTTCTTGCCGCGCTCCTCGACGGGATGGACGCGGCGTTGTGCGCCTTTGACGCCGATGGGGTCGTGACGCACTGGAACCGTGAGGCCGAGCGGATTCTCGGGTGGACGGCCGCGGAGGCCGTGGGGCGGCAGGGGTTCGCCGGGTGGGCCGTGCGGACCGCCGACGCCGAGGAGGTCGAGGGGCGGCTGCTGTCCGCCATGGAGGCTCCCGGGCGGCAGGTGAACGAGTTCGCCCTCCTCACCAAGGACGGCGGGCGAGTCCTCGTACGGACCCAGTCGGCCGCAGTGCGCGGCCCTGACGGGAAGCCCGCCGGGGTGTACTGCGCCTTCAGCGAGGTGCACGCGCAGATCGATCTGGAGCGGTCCATCGCCCTCAGCGAGGCGCTGTTCGAGGACGCCAGCTGGGGTGTCGTGCTGGTGGACGCCGATCTGCGGCCGGCCGTGGTCAACGCCCATGCGGCGCGGGCGCTGGGGATCGGGCGTACGGCGGTGCTCGGCCGGCCGCTGGGGGAGTTGCTCTCCCAGGGTGTCGAGGAGCTGGAGAGCGCGCTCACGCATGTGCTGGCCGAGGGTGCGCCGCCCGCTCCCGCCGAGATGTGGGTGAGCGTGCGGACGCCGGAGGGTGAGACGCGCAGGTGCTGGCGGAGCGGGTTCCTGCGGCTCTCCTCGCCGCTCACGGAGGAGCCCGTACCGCTGGGTGTGGGGTGGCTCTTCCAGGATGTGACGGAGGCCAAGCAGACCGAGCAGGAGGCGGCGCTGCTGCGGTTCCGGGCCAACCAGCTGCACCGGGCGGCGCGGGCCGCGGCCGAGTGCGAGGACCCGGGCGAGGCGGCCACCGTACATCTGGACTTCTCGCTCGCCGGGTTCGCCGATCACGCGCTGATCGACCGGGTGGCGGGGGGTTCGGTGGTCGACGGTGACACTCCGGTACGGCTCGTACGGGCCGCCGCCACGCCCTCCGGGGCGCCGGGGCCGAGCATGCCGACCGGGAAGGCCGGGCTGCCGGTGCGGTACGTGGACGGGCATCCGGCGCTGCAGTGCGTGGAGCGGGGCGGGGCCGTGCGGGCGAGCGCGAGGGAGACCGACCCGGCGCGGGCGCGTGAGTGGGCCGTGGCACGGCAGTGGCCGCCGGACTCGGTGCACGCGCTGTGCGCGGTACTGCGCAGCCGGGGGCGGACGCTGGGCGTGGTGACGTTCCTGCGGGGGGCGGGGCGCAGCCAGTTCGAGCGTACGGATGCGACGTACGCGGAGGATGTGGCCGTACGGATCGCCATGGCGCTGGATCTGGAGGATCTGCAGGGACTGGCGGGCCTGCCGGGGCGCCCCTGAGGGTGCCCCCGCCGGCTCAGTACTGGTAGAAGATCCGGTCCCCGTACTCCGTCATCACGCGGTTGTTCCACTCGTGGCCGCCGTCCACGTTGCCCGAGCGCAGGAGCGGGGGCTCGATGCCGCGGTCGGCCAGGGCGCCCGCCGCCGTGGCCATGACGGCCTGGAGGAGGGCCGTGGTGACGACGGTGGAGGCGGGGCCGAAGGGGGCCTGGACGGTGTCCTGGGTGAGTTCGGCGTCGCCGACCGGGATCCTCGAGTCGAGGACGATGTCGCAGTGGTCCTTGAGGTAGGTCCCCGAGACGTGCCGGGACTCCGTCTCCGTCGTGTACGCGACCGAGGTGACGCCGATGACCTTGAGGCCGAGGGCGCGGGCGCTCATGGCCATCTCGACGGGGAGTGCGTTGCGGCCGGAGAGGGAGATGATCACGAGCAGGTCGCCGGAGCGGGCGGGGCTGGAGTCCAGGACGACGCTCGCCAGGCCGTCGACCCGTTCCAGGGCCGAGCCCAGGGTCGCCGGCATGACGTCGACGCCCACGACGCCGGGTACGACGAGCAGGTTCATGAGGGCGAGGCCGCCCGCGCGGTAGACGATGTCCTGGGCGGCGAGGGAGGAGTGCCCGGCGCCGAACGCGAAGAGTCGTCCACCGGTGGCGACGGTGTCGGCGATCAGGGCTCCGGCCGCCTGGATCTCTCCGGCGTCCTCGTCCCGCACCTGTTGCAGCAGGCCGATCGCCGCGTCGAAGAACTGTCCGGCCAGCTTGCTGTCGCTCATCGGCGAAGCCCCTTCGAATTCTCGGCGAAGTCCCGTCGAAGTCTCGTCACCGTCGACGCGTCGCGGATCACGTTGCGGTCTGGACCAGCGTGCTGTCAATACGGCGGGTGATACCGCGGGCAGTACGTGGTGCAACGTGACGCGGGGCTCGTATACGGGGCTTTCGCCCGGGTCGGGTCCGCCGTGGAGGGTGTTCGGAGGCACTCGTAACCACGTGGTTTCAACGGCGAGGCACGCTTGTCAGTGGTATGCGTCAGAATTGAGTCCAGGGCCAGCGCACAAGCCGGTGAGCCACGGAGCCTCCGGCAGAGCTAATCGAGGGGCACACATGTCCGGACTGATCGACACCACGGAGATGTATCTCCGCACCATCCTCGAGCTGGAGGAGGAAGGCGTCGTCCCCATGCGCGCCCGGATCGCGGAGCGGCTGGACCAGAGCGGCCCGACGGTCAGCCAGACGGTGGCGCGCATGGAGCGCGACGGCCTGGTGGCGGTCGCCAGCGACCGGCACCTGGAGTTCACCGACGAGGGACGGCGGCTGGCCACGCGTGTCATGCGCAAGCACCGGCTCGCGGAGTGCCTCCTCGTCGACGTGATCGGTCTGGAGTGGGAGCAGGTGCACGCCGAGGCGTGTCGCTGGGAACACGTGATGAGCGAGGCCGTGGAGCGCCGGGTGCTCGAGCTGCTGCGCCACCCGACGGAGTCGCCGTACGGCAACCCCATCCCGGGCCTGGAGGAGCTGGGCGAGAAGGACAGCGCCGACCCGTTCCTGGACGAGGGCATGGTGTCGCTGGCCGAGCTGGACCCGGGCGTCGACGGCAAGACCGTGGTCGTACGGCGTATCGGCGAGCCGATCCAGACGGACGCGCAGCTGATGTACACGCTGCGGCGGGCGGGCGTGCAGCCCGGCTCCGTGGTGAGTGTGACGGAGTCCGCGGGCGGGGTCCTGGTGGGCAGTGGTGGCGAGGCCGCGGAGCTGGAGGCGGACGTCGCTTCCCACGTGTTCGTCGCCAAGCGCTGAGGCGCCGGAGGGCACGTCAACTACCGCGACCACAGAGGCAGTTGTGACGTCTGCGTGACCTCACCGAAACCAAGATTCAGTGTGCAGAATCGCAGCGCTGGGACCATTTGCGTGCGAGGCTGTCGCGTGAGGCATATGACCTGAGAGCTCTTGACCGTGTCCGAGAGCGATGGCGCGCGGTCGGGGAGGGGGCGGAAGGATGTGCCGCAGTTGTGGAGAGGGCCCCGGCGCCGATTGGCGCCGGGGCCTGTCCTCCCCTGTACTGACCCGGAGCCCCGAGCTCCCAGGGTCATTCCCTTCGGACCGGTTTCCCCGAGCGGCCCGCCCCCCGCTGAAGATCTCCCCTCGGCGGAGGCGGTCAATCCTTGAGCATGGTCACTCGAACGAGGGGTGTTGCCGCCGAGAAAGGCATTCTCGAATCCCCATTCGATAACGTGGCGGCGTAGTCGGGGTACCACGGGTACTCGCAGGACAGCGGTCAGCGAAATCCCAGCAGCAGTCGGCAGAATCCGGCAGCGGTCGGCAGAATTCAGCATCGGTCAGCGGCAATCCAGTGCAAGCGGGCAGCAGGAGCAGGGGTACGACGAGGTAGGAAGCGGTACGAGTGGACCGGCCGGCTCGAGCGGGAGCGAGGCGGTCCGAGCGAGCTAGGGGGGTGCCATTACCTGTGGTGCGGCGCATCGACGTGACGGGAGCGGGTGGCGTACGCCTCGCCGCCTGGGAGTTCGGGGACCCTCCCAAGACCGAGGAGGTCTCGCGGGCGCCCGGCGTGCTCTTACTGCACGGCCTCATGGGCCGCGCCTCCCACTGGGCCTCCACCGCCCGCTGGCTCTCCGAACGGCACCGCGCCGTCGCGCTCGACCAGCGCGGCCACGGCCAGAGCGACAAGCCGCCGGAGGCCGCCTACACCCGTGAGGCATACGTCGAGGACGCCGAGGCCGCTCTCGAACAGCTGGGCCTGGGCCCGGCAGTCCTCATCGGCCATGCCATGGGCGCCCTGACCGCCTGGCAGCTCGCCGCCAAACGCCCCGATCTCGTCTCCGGTCTGATCATCTGCGACATGCGGGCGTCGGCGCTGGGCGCCGCCTCGCAGCGGGAGTGGGAGGACTGGTTCAAGGCCTGGCCCGTTCCCTTCGCGACGCTCGCCGACGTACGCAAGTGGTTCGGCGAGGACGACCCCTGGGTGGAGCGGCCGAATCCGTCCCGCGGCGAGTTCTACGCCGAGGTGATGCACGAGTCCGCCGACGGCTGGCGCCCGGTCTTCGAGCCCGCGCAGATGCTCAAGTCCCGCCAGACCTGGGTGTACGACGCCCACTGGGAGGAGCTCGCGCAGGTCCGGTGCCCCGCCCTGGTCGTACGGGGTCTCGACGGCGAGCTCGGCCGGGCCGAGTCCCAGGAGATGGTCCGCGTCCTGCCGAACGGCCAGTACGCGGAGGTGGCCGACGCCGGCCACCTCGTGCACTACGACCAGCCGGACGCGTGGCGCGTGGCGATCGAACCGTTCCTGGACGGGGTCCTGACGCCCTGACGTCCTCAGGTCCTGAGCGTCAGCCTTTGCTCACCGCCGTCAGGATCTCCGGCAACCGCGCCGCCGTCCGCGGCGCCGCCAACCGCAGTCCGCACCACGTGATCAGGGTGCCGTACCCCGCACCCAGCGGCAGCAGCAGCCACATCCACTCGTCGCCGTCCGCCGACGTGTTCAGCCAGATCGTGAGAACGATGACGGGAGCGGACAGCAGCGCGGCCGAGATCATGCCGCCGAAGATCGAGATCCAGGCGAGCCCGGCCTGGCCGGGGGCCACGTTCTTGTAGCCCTCCTGGGGGATCGAGTACGGGAAGCGGGCCGAGGACCACGCGCCGGTCGCCAGCATCGCGCCGAGCAGCGCGAAGGAGAGGCCGAGCACCTCGGGCAGTGCGCTCCAGTCGTCGAGCATCGCCGTCGTCAGGACGGTCACGAGGGCCGTGTACGGCAGGGTGATCACCAGCAGCGCCAGCGCGCGCCCGCGCAGTTCGACGTACGCGTCCCGGGTGGACGAGATCGTCATCGCGACCATCCAGAACGCGGACGTGTCCTGCCCGAACTGGTTGTACATCTGGATCCCGAGCATCCCGGCCGCGAAGCACGCGAAGTAGATCGAGCCGGTGCCCTGCAGGGCGTTGAACACCGGCACGATCAGCCCGATGGCGAGTGAGGTCACCCAGGCCGCCTTGGTCTTGGGATCGCGCCACACATAGCGCAGGCTGCGCTCCATGACGGTCCCGGTGCGGCCCGTGGGCAGCAGCCGGCCGAGGCCGGTGGAACCCCGCTCCCGCGCCGCGGGTTCCGCCGCCTGCAGCGTCGACCCGTCCGGCGAGGTCATCAGCCGGGTCAGGTGATGGGACCAGAGCGCCAGCAGCCCCACCAACGCGGCCGCACTCAAGGCGAGTTGGGCGGCTCCGATCCCGTACGACCCCTCACTCACCGAATGCACCGCGCCGATCGCCGACGCGGGCGGCACCCAGCTCAGCACATCCCCCAGCGTGTCGAGCTCGGAGAGTCCGCCCGACGAATTGAGCCGCTGCGCACCGAAGTTGACCACCTGCGCGCCGATCGCGATGAGCAGGCCGCTGAGCACCGCGAGGTCGCGGCCCCTGCGGCTGGTCAGCAGCCGGATGTTGGCGGCGGCGACGGCGCGTGCGAGGGCCACGCAGACGAGGAGCCCGAGGGCCGCGGCGACGACGGCGGTGACGTACGCCGCAGTGCCGTGGGCCACGGAGATCACGGATCCGGTGAGCACGCACAGCGTGAACAGCGGTCCGATGCCGACGAGTGAGGCCGCGAGCAGCGCCCGTACGAGCGGGCGTGGCCGCAGCGGCAGCATGACCAGGCGGGTCGGGTCGAGCGTCTCGTCGCCGCTGGAGAAGAAGAGCGGCATCACGGCCCAGCCGAGCGCCAGGAGCGCCACGAGGAGTGCGGCGACGGCGACGGCGTGCGCGTTGCCGCGCAGCGCGATCAGGCCGAGCAGTTGGAGGGCCCCGAAGAGGAGGACGAGGATGGCTGAGGCGACGTACGCGGCCCGCCGTCCGGCCGACTGCCGCAGCCCGTTGCGCAGGAGCGACAGCTTCAGCCGTACGACGACGGGTGTGATCGACGCGGCGGAGACACCGGCGTTCGCGCTCATCGCGCGCCGCCGCCCAGCCAGTCCAGGTCGGCGCCGGCGGCTCGGCCGTTCGCGCCGACCAGTTCCAGGAAGGCCTGCTGGAGGGAGGGGGCGCTGCCGGTGACGTCCGCGAGCGGGCCGTGCGCGCGGATGCGCCCCGCGGCCATCACGGCGACCCAGTCGCACAGCGACTCGACCAGTTCCATGACGTGGGAGGAGAAGACGACCGTGGCGCCCGATGCCGTGTACCGCTCCAGGACGCCGCGGATGATCTGCGCGGAGACCGGGTCGACGCCTTCGAACGGCTCGTCGAGGAAGAGGACTTCGGGGTTGTGGAGGAGGGCGCAGGCGAGGCCGATCTTCTTGCGCATGCCCGTCGAGTAGTCGACGACGAGTTTGTGCTGGGCGCCCGCGAGGTCGAGTACGTCGAGGAGCTGGGTGGCCCGTTTGTCGACCTCGGCGCCGGGCAGGCCGCGCAACCGTCCGGTGTAGCCGAGGAGTTCGCGCCCGGAGAGCCTTTCGAAGAGCCGGAGCCCCTCGGGCAGGACACCGATCCGCGCCTTGACCTCCACCGGGTCGCGCCACACGTCGTGGCCGACCACCTCGACGGTGCCCTGGTCGGGCCTCAGCAGCCCGGTCACCATCGACAGGGTGGTGGTCTTGCCGGCCCCGTTCGGACCGACGAGCCCGATGAACTGCCCCGCGGGCAGCTCCAGATCGATCCCGGCGACGGCGACCTGCTCCCCGAACCGCTTCCAGAGCCCCCGCACACGCACGGCGGGCACGCCGCCCCCTGCTCCCTCGGTCATACAGGCACCCTAAGGGCCAACGCCCGTCTTTAGGGGCGCGGGACTCTGCCTTCAAGCGGCTCCGCCGCGGGGCGCGACCAGCCACGACGGATCCGCAGAATACGACGGCGCTGCGGAAGCTACCGGCGTCCCTCCCGCCCGCAGGCGTAGGCGAGCGGCGAGATCAACTCCTCCGCATCCGGCAGCCACCGGTTCGCGGGCGTGGGCCGACGGGCCCACTGCACGGCGCCCTGCGACCCGTACCGGGTGGGCGGACCCGCCACGTACGACCCCTCGCCCAGGGCGACCAGGTCGAGGGAGGCAGGCGGCCAGCCCAGCTTCCGTACGAGATCGGAGACCTTCGCGGAGGCCCCCGGAAGCACGAAGAAGTGCATGCGCCGGTCCGGCGTGCAGGTGACCGGCCCGAGGGTCAGCTCCATCCGCTCCATGCGGGCGAGCGCGAGGAACCCGGCCGTCTCGGGCACGTCGATCGCGTCGAACGTACGCCCGGTCGGCAGCAGGATCGACGCCGTGGGCTGCTTCGCCCACAGCCGGCGCGCGACGGTCGCACTGCCCGTGGCCTGCGTCGCCCAGTCCTCGCGCGCCGGGTGCGCGCCGGGTAGGGGGCACGCCGCCTCGCCGCAGGAGCAGCGCTGCACTCCGTCGACGGCTTCCAGCCAGGTGCCGGGGAACACGTCCCAGTGGCGCTCCTCGGCATAGCGCACGGCGGTGTCCTGCAGCGATTCGCCGCGCTGCTTGGGGATCTGTGCGGTCTCGGTGCCTGCGATGGTCTCGTCCACGTGGAACTCAACTCCCGCGTCCACCTCGGGTTACGGGGGACGCGCGCGCGGGGGAGGAGCATCGATTCCGCACGTGGGGCGCATGGATGCACGGGTGGGGGCGCGCATGGGGAAACGCGGCGGGGGCTGGGTAACCCACGTGAGGGGTTGGGCCACTGCCCTTACCCCGGCAATCCTCACATGTCTCGCATCTTCGGTATGTCTGCGGGGCATTGATCTTCTTGGCCGAGTTCTTTCGCTGTTCTTCACTGGGTTCGGCCGCTGAGGACACGTCAACTCGGTGCGTGGGCAGGCACCGCAGCCACAGGGGGTACGCCATGGCCGCAAGGCCGCTCGTCGCGCGGCAGCCGAACGAACGACTGCAGGCGCTCATCCAGGAAGCGGGTTGCTCGAACGCCGGGCTGGCCCGCCGGGTCAACATGTGCGGCGCGGAGCACGGTCTCGATCTGCGCTACGACAAGACGTCCGTGGCGCGCTGGCTGCGCGGACAGCAGCCGCGCGGACGTGCTCCAGCGATCATCGCGGAGGCGCTCGGGCGCAAACTCGGCCGTACGGTCACGATCGACGAGATCGGCATGGCCAACGGCAAGAACCTCGCGTCCGGCGTCGGTCTCCAGTTCTCGCCGACCGTACTGGGGGCCATCGAGCAGGTCTGCGAGCTGTGGCGCAGTGACGTCGGCCGCAGGGACTTCCTCTCCGGCTCGTCCGTCGCCGCCTCCGCGCTCGTCGAGCCCAGCCGCGACTGGCTGATCTCCTCGCCGGACTCCCAGGTGGCGCGCTCGGCGGGGCCGCGGGTCGGGGTCTCGGACGTCGCGGCGGTCCGCGCGATGACCCAGGCGCTGGTGGACCTGGACCACCAGTACGGCAGCGGGCATGTACGTCCGGTCGTCGTCCACTACCTGAACAGCGTGGTCTCCGGGCTGCTCGCGGGCTCCTACCGGGAGGCGGTCGGGCGTGAACTGTTCGCCGCCGTGTCCCGGTTGACGGAACTCGCGGGCTACATGGCCATCGACACCGGTCAGCCGGGCCTCGCCCAGCGGTACTACATCCAGGCGCTGCGGCTCGCGCAGGCGGCCGGGGACCGGGCGTACGGCGGGTACGTACTCGCCGCGTCCATGAGCCACTTGGCGGCGCAGCTCGGCAACCCGCGCGAGATCGCGCAGTTGGCGCGCGCGGCGCAGGAGGGGGCGCGCGGGCGGGTGACACCGCGCGCGGAGTCGATGTTCTACGCCGCTGAAGCGCGCGGGCACGCGCTCCTGGGCGACGCGCGCGCCGCTCAGGTGGCGTCCGGCCGGGCTGTCGGCGCACTGGAGTCGGCGGACGCGGCCTCCGGGGACGACCCGACGTGGATCTCGCACTTCGACGAGGCCTACCTGGCCGACGAGTTGGCGCACTGCCACCGGGACCTCGGACAGGCGGAAGCGGCCGCGCGCTGCGCGGAGGAGTCCCTCGCCGGGCTTCCCGAGTCGAAGGCCCGCCGGCGTGCGATCGGCTACGTACTGCTCGCCACCGCGCAGGTCCAGCAGCGTGAGGTGGAACAGGCGTGCCACACCGGGCTGCGCGCCGTCGAGTTGCTCGGCACGCTCCGTTCCAACCGGGGCGCCGACTATCTGGAGGACTTCCAGCAGCGACTGGAGCCGTATCAGGACGAGCCGGTGGTACGGGAGTTCGGCGCGCGGATGGAGTTGCAGGCCGCGGCGTGAACACCTGGTGATCCAGGGCGTGAACGGACGGGAAACGATCAAGAGGGTTGTGAGGGGAGGCATATGTAGCGCAATGGGGAGCGGATCTGTTACCGCGGTCACAGGTGTGGTGGTCACGCCCTGTGCTGCGTGGCACGGGGTTGCGGGGACCCGGTAGCGTGAGCCGATGATTCCGAAGGTCCCCCATTCGTAGGAGTCCCGGTGACGCAGAGTGGACAGGGCGAAGAGCCCTCGCCGCGACCCGCGCGCGAAGGCATCGTGCTGCCCTCCGACGGCGGCGCGCCCCTGCTGCCGGGTACGACGGGCGACCGTACGACCCCGGCGGGCGGCCAGGCCTGGGACCGGCCCTGGGGACCCGACCAGCAGGCGGCCCCCGCCCAGCAGCCGGACCAGGGCTGGGGGGCACCGTTGAACGGCACCCAGACCTGGGGAGCCGCCCAGCCGCCGGGGCCCAACGCGCCCGCCGCCGACTGGGGCACGCCCGACGCGTCCCACGGCTGGGCTCCCGCGGAACCGAGACCGGGATGGGGCGACAACCCGGCCCAGCAGCAGCCGATGCAGGAGCTGCCGGGCGCGTACGGGGCTCAGGAACTGCCGGGCTCGCTGCCGGGCTCGCGTGGAGCCCAGCAGCCGCAGGGCTTCGCTCCGCAGTCGCAGCCCGCGCCCGGTGCCGGGCCGCTGCCGCCCGAGGGCGCGGCGGCTCCGTCGTACGGGAACGCCCAGGTTTCCTCGTACGGGGGCGCTCAGGCTGCGTACGAGGGTCATGACGGCGGCGTTCCGCAGGGACCGCCCGTCGCGCAGCCGCTGCCGCCCGTGGATGCGGGTGTGGGCGGAGGCGCCGGTGTGGGGTCGAGTTTGCCGCTGCCGCCTGCCGCTGTTGATGGTGCGACGCAGTACATACCGCACATACCGCCTGCTCCGGTCGCAGACGACGGGGCGACTCAGTACATCCCGCACATTCCGCCCGCCGCCTCCGTGCCCGCGCCCGCGGCCGTGCCCGATGAGGGCGCCACCCAGTACATCCCCCCGGTGGGCCCGGGGGCGCTGCCGCCCGAGGTGCAGGCCGACGCGACCCAGTTCCTGGGGCGGCCGCCCCAGGGCGGTGCCGGACCGTTGCCTCCTGCCGCGCACCCGGACGCGCAGGCCACGCAGTACATCCCGCCCGTTCCCGCGCAGCCGGGCGGGGCGCCCTACGGGGTACGTCCGGGCGGGCCGGAGGACAGGCAGCCTCCGGCGGAGTTCGACAACCTGTTCCGCAGTGAGCCGTCGGCGCCCGCGTCGACGCAGCAGCTGCCGCGGTTCGACCCTTCGGCTCCGCACGGCGCGCAGGCCCCGCAGGGGGCACACGCCTCGTACGGCGCGCAGGCTCCCGGCGCGTACGGCGCGCAAGCTCCGGGTGCGCCCGGAGCCCCGGGCGGACGCGCTGCCGCGCGGCGCGGGGGCGCGAATGACGGCGGTGGCGGGCGCGGAGGGCGCGGCGGCTCGCGTGTGCCGCTGATCGCCGCGGTCGGCATCGGCATCGCCGTGCTCGGTATCGGCGCCGGCGCCCTGCTCAGCAGCGGCGGAGGCGCCGACAGCGACGACAACAGCACGACCGTGTCGGCGACGGCCCCCGCCACGGAGGGCTCGGAGTCGGCGTCCGCCGCCGACCCCGCGAAGGCGCAGGCCGTCGAGCTGGACAAGCTCCTGGCGGATGCCAACGCCAGCCGCGACTCGGTGATCAACGCCGTGGCGGACGTGACGGCGTGCAAGAACCTGGGCCAGGCGGCCAGTGATCTGCGGGACGCGGCGAATCAGCGCGGCGAGCTGGTCACCCGGCTCGACGCCCTCTCGCTGGACAAGCTCCCGAACCACGCCGAGCTGATCACCGCGCTCACCAACGGCTGGAAGGCCTCCGAGTCGGCCGACAACCACTACGCGGCCTGGGCCGACCAGGCGGCCGGCAAGAAGGGCTGCAAGAACGGCCAGGCCCGCGGCACGGGCCAGAGCCAGGCAGCCGTCCGCGACAGCGGCACGGCGAGCACGGCGAAGGAGAAGGCCGCGAAGCTGTGGAACTCCATCGCGTCGAAGTACGGACTGACCGAGCGCACACGCATCCAGCTGTGAGCACCGGTTCGCGCAGTTCCCCGCGCCCGTAAGGGGCGCGGGGCTGTGACATACATGCGGCTCCGCCGCGTGGGCGCGACCAGCCACGACGGACCCGCAGACGACACACCGCACTCCCGGCGGAGCTAGTCCGCGCTCTCCAGCGTCTTCGACATGCTGACGAACCCCTTGCGCGCCGCGACCAGTTGGCCCTTGCTCACGACCTGGAAGGTGACGTCGGCGTTGATGAGGCGGGGGAAGTCGACGGCGGCGATCATGTCCTCGAAGCGCCAGCTGAGGGTCGGGGTGAGCCCGCCGGTGGTCACCTTGAGGCCGTCATCGAGGGCCCGCCGGATCGCGAGCGCGGACACCTCGCCGTCGCCGAGCGCGTCGACGACCTTCTCCAGCACGGTGTAGGCGATCCAGGTCGTCTGCACTCCGGCGTCCGTGGGGTCGATCCGGTTGTCGCCGAAGGCGTGGTCCTTGATCACCTTGCGCAGCGGGTCCCAGCCGGCGTCGCTCGCGGGCGGGTACCAGCCGGTGACGTACGCGCCCTCGTACGGACTCGACGCGCCGCCGGTGGAGTTGATCACCGACTGGTCGACGCTGCCGAGGACGGTGCCCACGCCCACCTTCGAGTAGTCCTCGCGGTCGCGCCGGAAGGAGTCCATGAACGTGTCCGTGCGATCGCCGAGCGCGGGCACCACGCAACCGTTCTTGTACGGGTCGGAGGTCGCGTTCTCCAGGGACGTCTGTGTCTGCCGCGAGTACTCGGTTGCGTCGTCGGCGGCCCGCTGGTCGGAGGCGGACTTGTGGCCCGCCGCCCGCAGGCCGGAGTCGAGCAGCACCGGGAGTTCGTCACCGGCGATGGTGTCCGGACGTATCAGCGAGACCGGACCGCAGGTCTTGCCGAGCTGCTCGCCGAGGCCGGCAAGCAGCGCGGGCTCCCCGCCGTTGACGGGGTAGGACAGGGGGCTGGTGAACTCGTCGTCGGTGACGCCGTAGCCGCCGATGTAGGGGATGCCCGCGCCCTCCAGGGGGGCGAGGAAGGAGCGGCCGTGCTGGCTGTAGGAGCCGACGACCGCGACGACGTTCTCGTCGACGGCGCGCCGGGCGCAGTTGGCTGCGTCCACGTTGTCGTTGTGGTCGTTGCAGGTGAGGACCTTGAGCTTGCGGCCGTTGATGCCGCCGCGGCTGTTGACCCAGCGGGCGTAGGCCTTCGCCATGGCGGGCATTCCGGGCTTGTTGGTGGCGGCGGTCTGCTCGGGAGCCCACGTCATGACGGTGATGGAGTCGTCCCCGGAGCCCCCCGTGGCACCAGGGATGACCCCACATCCGACGGCGACCGACGCACACGCCACCAGCGCGCCCGCGGACAGCAACGTGGCCTTGAGAGGCCGGGGGAGGACGGGAGAGACGGTGCGCGTGCGTCGACTGCCGGTCATGCACACGCACGATTCCGTCACACCACTAACCAGGGTGTGACCCGCGGTCAACATCAGGTGACTCAGAGGTGAATAGCGGGGGCGGATGATCTGCTTTTCGCGGGGAACGTACGATCGGTGACCGTGCAAGGTTCGGAGAACTCTTCCCGTCGCGGCCGTCGCTCGTCCACCATGGGCGACATGCCACTGAACGACATGCCGTGGTGGCGCTGGCGCAGCAATGTGCGCTCCGCGCTGCACATGCTTTCCGACACCGACTTCCAGCGGGGCGTCTGGCTCGCGGGCGTCGACGGGTACGGGGACGTCACCGACGCCGTGTATCGCCTGGTCGAGGACACCTGGCTGGACAACTGGTCCGCCGAGAAATACGTCGGCACGATCTTCCGGGACTCCCAGGAGGCGGCGCTCGTCGACACCGCCGTGCTCCGCGTCCTGCGGATCATGCACCAGGTCGGACCCGACGCCCTCGTCTCCACGTACCTCGACCACCAGGGCTGGCCGGACGCCGTACGAGCCGCGCGCGACGCGCATGTGCGCCTCGCGGTGAGTGACGGGGAGGACCCCGACATTCCGCCGCGCACGCTTGAGGTGCTGAAGATCCTGACGCGGTCGGCGTAGACCCCGGCTCCGGCCACGACCCCGGCTCCGGCCACGACCCCGGCTCCGGCCACGACCTCGGCCACGGCTGCGGTCACGACCCCGGCCGCGGGTAGTCGCGCCGTCCCGTGCCTGACCTGGTCCGCCTGGCGGGACGGGCGCCCGTCGTGGGCGGGCGGTATGGGAACCTGTCCTGCATGAATGAGCAGTCCGTCCGCGGGGCCGCACCCGCCGCTGAGCAGTACGTCCTGACCCTCTCCTGCCCGGACAAGCAGGGCATCGTGCACGCCGTGTCGAGCTACCTCTTCATGACCGGCTGCAACATCGAGGACAGTCAGCAGTTCGGCGACCACGACACGGGACTGTTCTTCATGCGCGTCCACTTCTCGGCGGAGGCGCCGGTGACCGTGGACAAACTGCGCGCAAGTTTCGCGGCGATCGGTGACTCCTTCCACATGGACTGGCAGATCCACCGGGCCGAGGACAAGATGCGGATCGTGCTGCTGGTCAGCAAGTTCGGGCACTGCCTGAACGACCTGCTCTTCCGCGCGCGGACCGGTGCGCTGCCGGTCGAGATCGCGGCCGTGGTCTCCAACCACACGGACTTCGCCGAGCTCGTGGGGTCGTACGACATTCCCTTCCACCACATCGCGGTGACGAGGGACACGAAGGCGGAGGCCGAGGCTCAGCTCCTCGAGCTGGTCCGGGCCGAGAACGTCGAACTCGTCGTCCTCGCCCGCTATATGCAGGTGCTGTCGGACGACCTGTGCAAGCAGCTCAGCGGGCGGATCATCAACATCCACCACTCGTTCCTGCCGAGCTTCAAGGGCGCGAAGCCGTATCACCAGGCGCATGCCCGGGGTGTGAAGCTCATCGGTGCCACCGCGCACTATGTGACGGCCGATCTCGACGAGGGGCCGATCATCGAGCAGGAGGTCGAGCGGGTGGGGCACGGTGTGACGCCGGACCAGCTGGTCGCCATCGGGCGGGATGTCGAGTGCCAGGCGCTGGCGCGGGCGGTGAAGTGGCACGCCGAGCGGCGGATCCTGCTGAACGGGCGCCGGACGGTGGTGTTCGGGTAGGGCGGTTTTCGCCCCCTCCGCCCCTACCCATTCCCGTCTCCTGGGGGCTCCGCCCCCAGACCCCCGTATCGCGCTGACGCGCTCGTCCTCAAACGCCGGACGGGCTGGAATCTCCTACATGCGGCTCAACGACGCCGCCGCGAACAGCACATCCCTGATCGCCTCGCGGTCCCCGTCCTGCCCCGCGGCCGCCTCCTCCGGCGACACATGCCCCGCCGCCAGGCGGCAGAACTCCACGCCGTCCAGGGCGACATGGGCGACCTCGCGCTCGGCGGAGGCGATCGCGCCGGGTGAGTCGAGCGGGATGAGCCACTCGCCGCCGCCGGAGCCCTCGATCTCCAGACGGAGGCTGCGCCCGGACGCGCCCGCCTCGACGAGGTGGCGGGACGGCGCCGCGGAGAGCCCCGCCCGGCGCCGCTCGGCCAGTGAGCCGGGCAGCATCCGGGCCGCCAGGTCGATCATGCTGTGCAGATGGCGCGGGGCCGGCGGCTCGTAGGGATAGTCCACCGCGTCCGCGATGTCCCCCGCGTGCACCCAGCACTCGAAGGCCCGGTCCAGCATCGAGTCGCTCAGCTGCAGCTCGAAGGCGCCGTACGGCACGGGCAGGCGCCCGGAGCCGCCGCCCGCGAACGACACCGTACGGACGAGGTTGTGGCTCTGTTCCCGCCAGGGTCCGCGCACGGACCGGGTGGGCGGGAAGTGCGAGGCATCCCAGTACGCCTCTGTGCGGGCCGTCGGAGTCGCCTCGGCGGAGGGCGAGTCGAGCGGGTCCTCCAGGCCGAGGGCGACGGCGACCAGCCCGTCGACGCTCAGCAGATGGGCGATGACCCCGGCGACGGTCGTACGGCGGCTGGTGGGCCCGTTGCCCTCGAACCAGCGCAGCCGCACGGGCGCGTGCCACTCGGCGTCACCTATGTCCTGGAGCAGCGCGTCGAGCCGCGCGGCCTCAGCGTCGTACGGAGTCGCCCAGTCGGGCACCGGGATCCGGGGCGGGCGCCGGCCGAGGCAGCCCTCCAGAACGCGGGTGCGCAGCGCCGGGTCGAGGTCGAGGCTCTCGGCCGGGTGCAGCAGTCCGACCGCCTCGCGCAGCCGCAGCGCCTCGTCCGCGCAGGAGCCGCAGTCCCCGAGGTGCTCCTCGACGGCGGCCGTCTCCTGCGCCGAGCAGGCGGCGAGCGCCCACGCGCCGAGCAGCGACTTCAGTACCCGGTGCTCCAGGACGAGGGGCGGGGGAGCGGGGGCGGGTACCGGCGTGGGCAGCGGCAGTCCGGTGTCCTCGACGGAGGAACGCGGCAGCGGTATGCGCGGCGGCCTTCCGGGCACGTCGTCGCGACTGCCCTCCGGCCGGTCGGGACCCTGCGGCCCACCAGGGCCTTCCGGCCCGCGGAGATCTCCCGGCCGACCGGGTGCCCCGAACTCAGTGGGCTCCCCTTCGGCGCCTTGGACGCCCTCTTCCCGCTTCTCGTCCCCGTCCTTCCCCTCGTACCCGTCCTCGTCCCCGTCCTCGTTCCGGTCCCGCTCGTCGAACGCCTCGTACCGGTCCGCCCCTGCGCTCACCGGGCACCCCCGTATTCGGGCGGCGCCCCGGGGGAGCCGCCGGTGTCGTGGGCGGTGGACAGGAGCTGGAGGCCGAGGCGGAGCCGGCGGCGGGCCTCGTCCTCGGTGACGCCGAGGTCGGCGGCGGCCTGGCGGTAGTCGCGGCGCTGGAAGTAGGCGAGCTCCAGGGCGGCCCGCAGCGGGGCGGGCATGGACGTGACGATGTAGTCGGCGCGGGCGGCCACGGAGGCGCTGCGCACCTTGCGCTCCAGCTCCTCGGTGGTGCCGAGGCCGTCCCGGGCGAGCGCGGCGGTCTCCGTCGCGCGCAGCCGCTGGACGGCGAGGCGGTGGGTCAGTGTGGCGACCCAGGAACGCAGCGGGCCCTGCTTGGGGTCGTACGCGTCGGGGTTCTCCCAGACGTGCGTGAACACCTCGCGCGTGATGCCGTCGGCGGCCCGCTCGTCCCCGAGCACGCGGTGGGCGAGGCCGTGCACCAGCGAGGCGAACCGGTCGTAGAGCTCACCGAGCGCGGCCGCCTCCCCGCGTGCGAGCCGCTGTTGCATCTTGCGGTCCCAGCGGGGCGGTGCGTTGCTCGTCGCCATGCGGCCCCCTCACCCTGGTCGTGCCCGGCGCCTGTCCCTTTGTCCAGCCTGCGTGTCCGCGTGTCCGTGCTGTGTCCAGCCTGCGCGCACTCGCTGTCTCGAATGTAGTCGGCACGTCTGTGGGCGCACGCCCCTTTGTGTCAATGTGCGCCCCCGGACGGTCCAGGAATGGTAGGCGCCTGCCCTGTACTGAACACATTGGAACGTACGTGACCGAAATGACTCGCTCATCGCGCGCTTTCGACCTTGGACCGACGTTTCTTTGGTTCCGGACCGGTGTTTCATGGAACGACAGTCGGGCAGTCGCGGGGGAGAGAAGCGTAGGAATCCCTTCCGTTTCCAGTGTGTGAGGCGAGCGAGAGGCGTGGCGGTGACACTCAAGGTGACCTACGGCGATGAGGGTGAGTGGGCCGTGCTGCGGGTGTCCGGCGAGATGGACCTCGTGACCTCGCCGGAGCTGCGTCAACGGGTGCACGAAGCGGTGGCCGACGGCCGCCGCAGTCTTGTCCTCGACCTCTCCGAGGTCCTCTTCTGCGACTCCAGCGGCGTCGGCGTCCTCATCGCCACCCGCCGCCTCATCCGCTCCTGCCAGGGCCGCCTGCGGCTGATCCTGCCCGCACAAGGGGCGGTCGAGGGTTCCCACGTCAACCGGGTCCTCGCGGCCCTCGGTGTCCGCCGCCTCTTCGACGTCTACCCGGACGTCACCGCGGCCGTCGGCGAGGAGTCGAGCCCCCTCTCGGCGTGACGTGCGGCGCGGGCGGCGAGCCGGGCTTCGTGATCACGAGACGTGAGGGGACCCTCACCCGGCGGGAGCGCTGCGCCACACCGTTGTCCCGGAATTCCCGCAGTCTTGGCACAAGCGTCGTTTTCCCGCTCCCCGGGCGCCCCTGACGTCGTACGCTCCGTTCCAGATGCACCCTCACGTGACGTAAGGCGGCCCGAAGGCAATGGCCAACAGCGAGTACGAGCGCAGGATCGCGGCCCGGTTCTCCGGCTTCGACCAGGACGGCAACGGCTACATCGACCGGGAGGACTTCAACGCCGCGACCAAGGCGGTCCTCGCCGAGTTCGGTACGACGGCGCGGTCGGACAAGGGCCAGGCCCTGTATGTCGGCGCGGAGGCCTTCTGGCAGGGCATGGCGGGGATAGCGGACCGTGACGGCGACCAGCGGATCACGCGCCAGGAGTTCGTGAACGGCGCGGTCAAGCGGCTGCGCGACAACCCCGAGCGCTTCGCCGAGATCGCCCGCCCCTTCCTGCACGCGGCCCTTGCCGTCGCGGACACCGACGGCGACGGCGCGGCCACGGTCGACGAGACCGCGCGCGTGCTCAAAGCCCTGGGCGCCCCCGAGGACGTCGCCGCCGCCGCGGCCGGAACCCTCGACACGGACGCCGACGGCCGGATCGGCGAGGCGGAGATCGTGAGCGCGTTCGCCCGCTACTTCACGGTGCCCGAGTAGCACCCGAAGGCCGTGAAAAGCGCTCGCGCAGCTTGTACTTGAGCACCTTCCGCAAGGCGTCGTTGCGCGGAAGGGCGTCCACCACCTCCAGCTGCTCCGGCAGCTTGTGCACGGACAGCCCTTCCGCGCGCAGGTAGGACGTGATCGCGGAGAGGGTCAACTCGTCCGCCCCCGGCGGTTGTTCGGCCGCCTCGATCACGGCGCAGACCCGTTCCCCGCGCTCGGCGTCCGGCAGCCCGATCACGGCGGCGTCGCCGACGGCCGGGTGCTGGTGCAGCAGGTCCTCGATCTCCTTCGCCGAGATGTTCTCGCCCTTGCGGATGATGACGTCCTTGAGGCGGCCGGTGAGCACCAGGTGCCCGCTCTCCGTCAGATGCCCGACGTCACCGGTGATCAGGAACCCGTCCGCGTCGAAGGACTCCGCCGTCTGCGCCGGGTCCAAGTACCCCTGGCAGACGGCCTCCCCGCGCAGCCGCACCTCCCCGTCCACGATCCGTATCTCCATGCCCTCGGGCGGCCGCCCCTCCGTCGTCGCGAGGTTCTCCACCGTGTCGTCCGGCGACCCCATCGTGATCATCGGGACCTCGGTCATCCCGTACCCGTGGGTGAGCTGCACCCCCATCTCCCGTACGACGGAGTGGTAGACCTCGGGCGGCTTCGGCGCCCCACCGCCCGCCAGGAGCCGCAGAGTCGGTATGAGCGGTTCCCCCGGCTGCTTGCGCTGCTCGGTGAGGAACATCGAGTAGAAGGCCGTCGAGCCGCCGGCCACCGTCACGCCGTGTTTGCGGTAGCCCTCCAGGGCGGCGGGCAGCGCGAACTGCTCGAACAGCACGGCCGGGAAGCCGTACAGCAGCAGCATCACCGTGTAGTCGGGCCCGGCGATGTGCGCGTACGGGAAGGCCATCGAGCCCACGTCGTCGGCGGACAGGTGCAGCGCGTGCGCCAGGCAGGAGCCGCCCGCGATCAGTGAACGGTCGGTGTGCAGAACGCCCTTGGGGTCGGAGGTGGTGCCCGAGGTCCAGTAGATCCAGCGGACCGAGGTGCCCTCGGAGGGCGGGGCGGGGAGTGCGGAGGGATCGCCGTCCGGCAGGGTGTCGTACGCCTCGAAGACACCCTTCGCGCCGAGCCGCCGCGCCATCGCCGTGTGGTCGAAGCCGCGCCACTCACCCGGTACGGCGAAGAACTCGGCCTTGGACTCCCGCAGCGCGAAGCCGACTTCACGGTCGCGGTAGAACGGGATCACCGGGGACTGCACGGCGCCGAGCCGCGCCAGCGCGAAGGACAGCACGGCGGTCTCGATGCGCGTGGGCAGCTGCCAGGCGACCACTGTGCCCGGGCGTACGCCCATGTCGTACAGGCCGGCCGCCACCCGCTCGGCGCGGTCGCGCAACTCGCCGAAGCTCAGGGAGCGGTCGTCCTGGAGGAGGACGGGCCGGTGGGGTGTGAGGTCGGCACGGCGGGCGACCAGTTCCCAGAGGGTGCGGGAGGAACCCAGGGCGTGTGCGGTGTCGTTCACTTCGGCCCCCTGGCAGTGACTGATGGAACTGACGGACAGTCAGATCGTGCGGAGAGCGTAGGGCTCACCGCCTTGTCGGTCCATAGGCGCGGGGCTAGCCTGGTTTCTGATGACCCATCAGATTCCCAGTAGCGGACGGGGTTATGGATCTCGCCTACACGGAGGAAGAGGAAGACTTCCGCGCGCGGCTGCGCGAGTGGCTCGCCAAGGTGCTCCCCTCGCTGCCCCCGAAACCGTCCCCCGACGACTGGCCGGGGCGCCGCGCGTACGACCTCGGCTGGCAGCGGACGCTGTACGAGGCCGGGTACGCGGGGCTGCACTGGCCCGTCGACGCGGGCGGCCGCGGTGCCACCCCCACACAGCACCTCATCTACCTGGAGGAGACGGAAAAGGCGGGCGCACCCTACGTAGGGGCCAATTTCGTCGGACTGCTGCACGCCGGACCCACCATCGCGTCGGAAGGCACCCCCGAGCAGCGGGCGCGCTGGCTGCCGCCCGTGCTGCGCGGCGAGGAGGTCTGGTGCCAGGGGTTCAGCGAGCCGGACGCCGGCTCGGACCTCGCGGCGCTGCGCACGCGCGCGCGGCGGGACGGCGACGACTACGTAGTGAGCGGATCCAAGATCTGGACCTCCCACGCGGAGGTCGCCGACTGGTGCGAGCTGCTGGTCCGCACCGACCCCGCGGCGCCCAAGCACCGGGGGATCTCGTGGCTGGCGATGCCCATGGACGCGCCGGGGATCACGGTCCGGCCGCTGCGTACACTCGCGGGCTCCACCGAGTTCGCGGAGGTCTTCCTCGACGAGGTGCGGGTGCCGGTCGCCAACCGCGTCGGCGCGGAGAACGACGGCTGGCGCGTGACCATGGTGACGCTGTCGTACGAACGTGGCACCGCCTTCGTCGGAGAGGTCGTCGCCTGCCGCCGCGTGCTCGGCGAACTCGCCCGTGAGGCACGCGGGAACGGCCGCTGGGACGACGACGCGCTGCGCCGCCGCCTCGGCAGGCTGAACGCCGAGTTCCGCGCCCTGTGGCGGCTCACACAATGGAACGTGAGCGAGTCGCAGAGGACCGGGGGAGTACCCGGTGTCGGCGGCAGCGTCTTCAAGCTGCGGTACTCGCACGCGCGGCAGGAGTTGTACGACGCCGCCGCCGAGGTGCTCGGTCCCGAGGCCCTCGACCTGGGCCGGGAGTGGACCCTCGACCGGCTCTCGTCCCTGTCGTACACCATCGCGGCCGGCACCTCGCAGATCCAGTCGAACATCGTGGCCGAACGGATCCTGGGCCTTCCGAAGGGACGGTGACGTCTTCCCCGTGGACTTTCAACTCGACGACGACCAGCGGGCGTTGAAGGCAGGCGTGCGTGAGCTGCTCACCGCGCGCTTCGGACACGAGGGCCTGCGGGCCGCCGTGGACAACGGACCGGCGCTCGACCGGACCCTGTGGCGCGAGCTCGGCGAGGCGGGCTTCTTCGCCCTGCGGCTGCCTGAGTCGGACGGCGGCGTCGGACTCGGCCTCCCGGAGGCCGTATTGGCCTTCGAGGAGGCCGGACGGGTGCTGCTGCCCGGACCGCTGGTGGCCACCCACCTCGCGGCGGGCACGGTGGACGGCGCGGCCACGGGCGAGACCGTGGTGGCCGCCGTCGACGGGGAGCTGGTGGAGTGGCTGGCGGAGGCGGATGTCGTACGAGGGGACGCGGCCGGCGCGGAGCCGCTGAGGTCGGTGGACCCGCTGACCCCGCTGCACCGGGTGCCCGCCTCCACAGAGCCCGACCCGGCGGCCGTACTCCGCACCTCGCTCCTCCCCTCACTCTTCACCGCCGCCGAACAGCTCGGTACCGCCGCCCGTGTCTGTGAGCTGGCGGTGCAACACGCCCGGACGCGCGAGCAGTTCGGGCAGCCGATCGGGGCCTTCCAGGCGGTGAAGCATCTGTGCGCGCAGATGCTGGTGCGGGTGGAAGTGGCGCGCGCCGCCGTCTACGCGGCCGCTGTGACCGCCGACCCGCTGGACGTCGCGGCGGCCCGGCTGCTCGCCGACGAGGCCGCGGTGCGCGGTGCGCGGGACTGCCTCCAGGTGCACGGCGGCATGGGCTTCACCTGGGAGGCAGACGTCCATCTGTATCTCAAGAGGGCGTGGGTGCGGACGCAGCGTACGGGTGGCGCGACACAGAGTGAGGACGCGTTGGCGGACGATCTGCTCGCCGGAACGGCCCAGTAGGGCTCTGTGCAGGAACGGTTCGGGAAGCACCGGAAACGGATGTCGCGGATCGTGGCATACCGGAATTACGGAGCGTTGATATCGGGTTGTGTCCTAGGCGTGACTTGTCACGGCCTGGAGTCGGAGCCGTGCTCCGGTACCTTGTGTGGGATGCGAGTGGTTCCGAGCTTGAGCCATGCCGGTGTTGCCTCTGAGGCGGCGCCGGACCCGGCGATGCACACCGCTCGCGAGGCAGGGCGGATCCCCGCGCCTGCCTGTTCGACTCCCCGTGGCGAGCGTCGCACAGTATCCCGCACGCGTACTCCTTCGCGCTGGAATATGCCCGAAGCGCTTGTTGGGGTGACTGTACGTCAACCATGCTGTTTCGCAAGGGAATCACGTTCCGTGATCCTTGTTCTGGCCATGCAGAAAATGGCTACGATCGTGGCCCTTGTGAGGCGCGAGGCGATGTGTCCGCCGGTTCGGATGGTGTGAGCGGTGCAGGTGCTTCAAGTGCAGCTGGAGATTCGGCCCGACCCCGCAGAGGTGGGGCGAGCCCGGAGGTGGGCGCGTTCGCGGCTCGCCGGGTCCGGGATAGGGGTCGATGAGCCGCTCGCCGAGACGCTGATCCTGCTCGTCTCCGAACTCGTCACCAACGCCGTGGTGCACACCGGCTGCCCTGCCGTGGTGCGGCTCTCCATGCCGGGCGGGGCGGAGGCCACCACCGTCCGCCTGGAGGTGGCCGACTCCAGCACCCGGCCGCCGATCCCCCGGCACGCCGAGGGCGACGAGACCAACGGCCGCGGCCTGGAGCTGGTCGACGGCCTCGCGGACCGCTGGGGCTGGAGCCCCGAGGGTGCCGGCAAGCGCATCTGGTGCGAGGTGGACCGCTGTTCGCCGACTGCGACGCCGGGGGCGGCGTATCCGGCGTACGAGGACTTCGCGTACGAAGCGGTCTGAGGCTTCGCGTACGAAGCCGTCTGAAGGCGTTTGAAGCTGCCTGAACGCGTTTGACCTTGAGGCACGGGTTCGTGCATTTATGCACGAACTCTGTTTCCGTGGCTTCGGATGTGGCTGAATGCGCCGGGCTGTGCTTCTGTGCGCGCCTTCATGAATGGGACATAAGCGGTAAATCTCCGATCAGGTGTTGACGTGGCGTGTCCGTTTGATCACGCTTGTGTTCAGCGATTCGCCGCGAGGGGACGCCGAGGGTTCCGGTGACGGGAGCCCTCGGCGAGTGCGGGTCGCGACTCGGCGTCGGCTCCCGCGGGGCAGCGGGAGCGGGGCGGGAACGCCGGAGCCGGATGGCGGCGCGCGATGCCGTGCTCGGGGCGCGCAGTGGCGCGCCGCCAGCCGACGCTCGGTCACAGCAGGGCGACCGGGGCCACCGGGGTTCCCGTGCCGCCGACGAACGGCTCGGGCATCGCGGACAGCAGGAACGCGTAGCGCCCTTCTTCTCCACAGGCTGTGGACAACTTTTCGAGATTCCAGTTCTGGCCCTGCAACATCCCCATTTCGACCAGATCGAGCGCGTGCACGGGCAGCCAGAGGTCCTCGATCTCGGGCGGAAAGATCTCGAAGGTGAGGGTGTCGTTGGCGACGGCGGCGACATCCCGTGCGTGGAACCACTCGGGGGTGCGCACGGAGAGACCGGGTGACGGATACCCGTATCCCTGTTTGTCGCCCGCGAGATACACCTGGATCTGCCCCGTCCGTACGAGCACGATGTCGCCCGCCCGCACCCGCGTACCCGCCAACTCCTCGGCCGTGTCCAGGTCTTCGGGTGTCACGGCGTGCCCGCCGTCGAGCCGGTCCTTGCCCCGTGCGCATGCGACGTCGAGCAGCACGCCCCGCGACACGAGGTGCCGCAGCTTGTCGATGCCGCTGAACTCGGCGCCGCCGTGCGGGGTGATCGTGCCGGCCGGGCGGCCGTTGTAGAGCTTCCCGGAGTGCGAGACATGGGTGAGGGCGTCCCAGTGGGTCGCCGCCTGGAGTCCCATCGTCACGGCGTCGTCGCTGCACGCGACCGTGCCGGGGCCGAAGAGCTCCTGGTTGATCTGCACCATGACGTGCAGGGGATTGACCCGCCCGGGGATCATGCCGGTCTGTACGCCGTCCTGCTGGAGGGGGAGGGCGAGGGGGATGCGCCGCCCGGTGCGGACAGTGGCGGCGGCCTCGCGCACGACCTCGTCGGTGATGAGATTCAGGGTGCCGATCTCGTCGTCGGCCCCCCAACGCCCCCAGTTGTTCACGCGCTTGGCGATGTCATGGAACTCGGCCGGCAGTGACATGAGTCCTCCCCGGGGGCTTGTCTCCAGGTATCTGACGGGTCGTAGAATCCGAGTTGAATCTAACGGACCGTCAGAAACCGCGGGAAGGGGCCGGGCGTGGGGAACTTCCTGGCAGGCAAGGTCATCGCCGTCACGGGGGCGGGGCGGGGCATCGGACGTGCGGTCGCGCTGGCCGCGGCGGCCGAGGGAGCGCGCGTCGTCGTCAACGACTACGGGGTGTCCGTCGAGGGCGCCCAGCCGACGAGTTCGATCGCCGAAGCCGTGGTCAAGGAGATCGAGGCGGCGGGCGGGGAAGCGGTCGCGGTGGCCGACGACATCTCGTCGATGGCGGGCGGCCAGCGGGTCGTCGACGTGGCGCTGACGTCGTACGGACGTATCGACGGCGTCGTGTGCGTCGCCGGGATCCTGCGCGAGCGGATGCTCTTCAACATGTCCGAGGAGGAGTGGGATCCGGTCCTCGCGACCCACCTGAAGGGCACGTTCACCGTCTTCCGGGCCGCGTCGGCGGTGATGCGCAAACAGGGTTCGGGGACACTGATCGGCTTCACCAGCGGCAACCACCAGGGGTCGGTCTCCCAGGCCAACTACAGCGCCGCCAAAGGCGGGATCATCTCGCTCGTCCGCAGCGCGGCACTGGGTCTGCACAAGTACGGGGTGACGGCGAACGCGGTCGCGCCCGTCGCCCGTACCCGCATGTCCGCGGGCGTTCCTATGGAGCTGACGGAGATCGGCGAGCCGGAGGACGTGGCTGCGCTCGTCGTCTACCTGCTGTCGGAACGCGCCCGGCAGGAACGGATCACCGGGCAGGTGTACACCATCGCCGGGCCCAAGATCGCGGTGTGGGCGCAGCCCCGGGAACTCCGGGCGGCGTATGCGGAGGGCTCCTGGACTCCGGAGCGGATCGCGGACTTTCTGCCGGGGAGTGTGGGGGTGGATCCGATGCCGCTGCTGGAGCGGGTGGAGGCGATGGCGCGGGCGGCGGCGGAGAAGGCGCGGCCCAATGAGTGACGGTGGGTGGGGGCTGGGGTGGGTTTTTCGCCCCCTCCGCCCCTACCCATTCCCGTCCCTTGGGGGCTCCGCCCCCAAACCCCCGCTCCTCAAACGCCGGAGGGGCTGAATCCCTCCCCGGCCGGCGCTAGAGATCTTTCAGCCCGTCCGGCGTTTGAGGACGAGGCCGTCCAGGCCGAAGCGGGGGTCTGGGGGCGGCAGCCCTCAGGTACGGGACGGGCAGGGGCGGAGGGGGCGAAAAACATGACGTGGACCGACCCAACGTGAGGCGGAAACCGTGGAGTTCGGATTCGGTCCGGAGGACGAGGACTTCCGGGGGGAGGCGCGAGCGTGGTTGCGGGAGCACCTCGGTGGCGACCGTAGGGAGTGGGAACGGGAGCTCGGCCGGGCCGGCTGGATCGGGCTCGGGTGGGACGAGGCCGGCTACGGCAACCGGCGGGCGAGCCTGACCCAACAGGTCGTCTGGGCCGAGGAGTACGCCCGCGCGAAGGCACCACCCCGCTCCGGCCACATCGGCGAGAACCTGCTCGCGCCGACCCTCATCGCCCACGGAACGGACGAACAGAAGGCCCGCTTCCTCCCTCCCGTCGCCCGAGGCGAGGAACTCTGGTGCCAGGGCTACAGCGAGCCCGGCGCGGGCTCCGACCTGGCGGCCGTACGGACAACTGCCGTACGGGACAAGGACGCTGCACCCAGCGACTCCTACCGCGTCACCGGCCAGAAGATCTGGACCTCCCTCGCCCACGAGGCCGACTGGTGCTTCGTACTCGCCCGCACACAACCGGAGTCGCGACGCCACCACGGCCTGACCTTCCTCCTCGTCCCGATGGACCAGCCGGGCCGGATCGAGGTCCGCCCGATCCGCCAGCTGACCGGAACGAGCGAGTTCAACGAGGTCTTCTTCGACGGAGCGGTGGCGCGTGCCGAGCATGTCGTGGGCGGCGAGGGCAACGGCTGGCGCGTCGCGATGAGCCTCCTCGGCTATGAGCGGGGCGTGTCGACGCTGGCTCAACAGATCGGTTTCGCGGAGGAGTTGGGGCGGGTCGTGGAGGCGGCCGTCGCGAACGGCGCGGTCGCCGATCCCGTCGTACGAGATTGCCTTGTACGGCTGTGGGCGGAGCTGCGGACGATGCGGTGGAACGCGCTGCGGACGTTGGGGAGTTCGGCCCAAGCGGACGGTCCGGGGGGCTTGGGTGACCCGGGGGCGCCCAGCGTGGCCAAGCTGCTGTGGGGGCGGTGGCATCAGCGGCTCGGGGAGCTTGCGGTGCGGGTGCGGGGCGTCGCGGCCGCGGTGGGACCGGCGGACTGGACGACCTCGTCGCCGTACGAACTGGACGCGTTCCAGCACCTGTTCCTGTTCAGCCGGGCCGACACGATCTACGGCGGTTCGGACGAGATCCAGCGCACGATCATCGCCGAGCGTGTGCTCGGCCTGCCGAAGGAACCCAGGGGATAGGGAGGCGGAGCGATGCCGGATTTGATGCGGGGCGTGATCTTCGACGGTAAGCAGACCCAGGTCGTGGACGATCTGGAGGTACGGGATCCAGGGCCCGGCGAGGTGCAGGTCGCGATCTCCGCGGCCGGGCTGTGCCACAGCGACCTGTCCGTGGTGGACGGGACCATACCCTTCCCCGTTCCTGTGGTGCTGGGCCATGAGGGCGCGGGGATCGTGCAAGCGGTGGGTGTGGGCGTCACCCATGTCCAGCCGGGTGACCATGTGTCGCTGTCCACGCTCGCCAACTGCGGGACCTGCGCCGAGTGCGACCGGGGGCGGCCCACGATGTGCCGCAAGGCGATCGGGATGCCGCAGCAGCCGTTCACGCGGGGCGGGCGGCCGCTGTACCAGTTCGCGGCCAACTCGGCTTTCGCGGAACGGACGTTGGTGAAGGCGGTCCAGGCGGTCCGTATCCCCGAGGACATTCCCTTGCCGTCGGCCGCGCTGATCGGCTGCGGGGTGCTGACGGGCGTGGGGGCCGTGCTCAACCGCGCACGGGTGGACCGGGGGGACACCGTCCTGGTGATCGGCACGGGCGGCATCGGCCTCAACGTCATCCAGGGCGCGCGGATCGCCGGCGCCCTGAAGATCGTCGCGGTCGACTCCAACCCGGCGAAGGAGCAGGTGGCCCGCCAGTTCGGCGCGACACACTTCCTGACCTCGACAGACACCGTCAAGGACATCCTCCCCACCGGCGCCAACCATGCCTTCGAATGCGTCGGCCGCGTCGAACTCATCCGCCAGGCCATCGACCTGCTGGACCGCCACGGCCAGGCGGTACTGCTCGGCGTACCCCCCTCGACCGCCGAGGCCTCCTTCCTCGTCTCCTCCATGTACCTGGACAAGTCGATCCTGGGCTGCCGCTACGGGTCCTCCCGCCCGCAACGCGACATCGCCCTGTACGCGGAGCTGTACCGCGAGGGCCGCCTACTGCTGGACGAGCTGGTGACGGAGACGTATCCGGTGGAGGACTTCGAGAAGGCGGTGGCGGATGCGCAGGGGGGCAGGGTGGCGCGGGCGGTGCTGACCTTCTAGAGGGTCAGCACCGTGGGTCAACTACCGCTGGGGAGAAGGTCGTTGTGGACGTCCGGGATCCCGGACGTGTTTCCGGCGCGGAAGGTGCGCCGGTATGCGGTGGGGGTGACGCCGAGGGCCGTTTGCAGGTGTTGGCGCATCGACTGGGGTGTGCCGAAGCCGGCTTCGTGGGCCACCTGGTCGATGGAGAGGGTGCTGGACTCCAGTAGGTGGCGGGCGCGTTCGACACGTTGTTGGGTGAGCCACTGGCCGGGGCTCACGCCCACCTCCTCGCGGAAACGGCGCGTGAAGGTGCGTACGGACATGGACTCCTGCTCGGCCATGTCGCGGAGTTGCAGCGGCTCGGCGAGACGGGCGAGGGCCCAGGCGCGGGCGGCGGTGGTGGTGGCCGTCTGTGCCTCCGGGACCGGGCGCTGGATGTACTGCGCCTGGCCGCCTTCGCGGTGCGGCGGTACGACGGTGCGGCGGGCCACGTCGTTGGCGACGGCGACGCCGTGGTCGCGGCGTACGAGATGGACGCACAGGTCGATGCCGGCCGCGACCCCGGCGGAGGTCAGGACGTCGCCGTCGTCGACGAAGAGGACGTCGGCGTCGACCCTGACCTTCGGGAAGAGCTCCTGGAAGTGCTCCGCGTGCATCCAGTGCGTGGTGGCCGGGCGGCCGTCGAGATAGCCGGCCGCGGCGAGGACGTATCCGCCGGTGCAGATGGAGACGAGGCGGGTGCCGGGGCGGATGTGGGCGAGGGCGGCGGCCAGTTCGGGGGTGAGAACGCCCTCGTCGTGGACGGGGCCGAGCTCGTACGAGGCGGGGATCACGACGGTGTCGGCGGTGGCCAGCGCCTCGGGGCCGTTCGGGACGAGGACGGCGAAGTCGGCGTCCGTCTCGACGAGGCCGGGCGGGCGGATCGAGCAGGTGACGATGTCGTACAGGTTCCTGCCGTCCGCGTCGCGCGCCTTGCCGAAGATGCGCTGCGGGATGCCGAGCTCGAAGGGCAGCAGGCCGTCGAGGGCGAGGACGACGACACGGTGCCTGGAGGAGGGCTGGTGCGAGGAGGGCTGGTGCTCGGATGCCTCCTGCCGGGGTGTCCGGAGCGGGGGTGCCTGCCGGTCGGACGTCTGCTGCGGAGGTGCCTGCTGGTCGGCCATGGCCCGATCCTAGCGAATGATGTCCTTCGGGCCACTCGTTCGCGGAGATCGCAGGCCCGAAGCTCTAGACGTGACCCAGACGACCGAAGCCGCAGAGGCCGCTCAGAAGCCCGGTACCAGCAGACAGCACCGCATCCACCGTGCGTGGTTCGTCGCCGCCGTCACCTTCGTGACGATCATCGGCGCGGCGGCCTTCCGGTCGCTGCCGGGGCTGCTGATCGACCCGCTGCACCAGGAGTTCCACTGGTCGCGCGGCACGATCGGCTTGGCGGTGTCGATCAACCTCGCGCTGTACGGGCTGACGGCGCCGTTCGCCGCCACGCTGATGGACCGCTTCGGGATACGGCGGGTCGTCGCGGTCGCCCTGGTCGTCATCGCGCTCGGGTCGGGACTGACGGTGTGGATGACGGCGGTCTGGCAGTTGCTGTTGTGCTGGGGGCTGCTGGTCGGGCTCGGGTCCGGTTCGATGGCGCTCGCCTTCGCGGCGACGGTCACGAACCGCTGGTTCACGGAGAAGCGCGGCCTGGTGACGGGCATCCTCACGGCGGCCTCGGCCTCCGGTCAGCTGATCTTCCTGCCGGTGCTGTCGTGGATCGTCACCGAGCACAGCTGGCGTCCGGCCGCCGTGACGGTGTCCCTCGCGGCCCTCGCGGTGGTCCCCTTCGTATGGCTGCTGCTGCGGGACCACCCGGCGGACGTGGGCCAGAAGCCTTACGGCGCAACGGAGTTCGTCGAGAAGCCCGCCCCCGTGCCGGGCGCCGCCCGCCGCGCGGTGACGGTCCTCCTCTCCGCCGTCCGCACCGGCCCCTTCTGGCTGCTCGCCGGAACCTTCGCGATCTGCGGCGCCTCCACGAACGGCCTGATCCAGACGCACTTCGTGCCCGCCGCCCACGACCACGGCATGCCGATCACAGCAGCGGCCTCGCTCCTCGCGGTCATCGGCGTCTTCGACGTCGTCGGAACGATCGCCTCCGGCTGGTTCACCGACCGCTTCGACCCGCGCCGGCTGCTGGCGGTGTACTACGCCCTGCGCGGTATCTCGCTCCTCTTCCTGCCGATGCTGCTTGCCGAGACCGTGCACCCGCCGATGATCTTCTTCATCGTCTTCTACGGCCTCGACTGGGTCGCCACGGTCCCGCCCACCCTGGCCCTGTGCCGCGAGCAGTACGGCGAGGACAGCGCCATCGTCTTCGGCTGGGTCCTCGCCTCGCACCAGATCGGCGCCGCCCTCGTCGCCTTCCTCGGCGGCGTCGCCCGGGACACGTTCGGCTCGTACAACGTGGTCTGGTACGCGTCGGGGGCGCTGTGCGCGGCGGCGGCGCTGATGGCGCTGGTGATCCGGCGCAGGCGGCCCGTACGTGCGCCCCTGCTGGCGGCCTGACGGCGCACCGGCGTCCTCAGCCTCAGATGAACCTGCCCCTGTGGAACAGCAGCGGGTCCGCCTCGTCGTCGCCCGTGCCGAGCGCCTCCACCCGCCCCACCACGATCAGGTGGTCCCCGCCCGTGTGCACCGCGTGGATCGTGCAGTCGATCCAGGCCGTGGCGTCCGCGAGGCGGGGGGAGCCGGTGACGGGCGTCGCGTCGTACACGACCCCGGCGAACTTGTCCCCGCCGCGCACCGCGAAGCCACGGCACAGCTCGCCCTGGTGCGCCCCCAGTACGTTGACGCAGAAGACGCCCGCGCGAGCGATCCGCGGCCAGGTCGAGGACGTACGGCCGACCATGAAGCAGACCAGCGGAGGGTCGAGCGAGAGGGAGGAGAAGGACTGGCAGGCGAAGCCGGCGGGGCTCGTCTCTGAGCCCGGGTCTTTGCCGGCGCCGGTGGCCGGTGCCGTCACGACGGTCACCCCGGTCGCGAAGTTCCCCAGTACGCGGCGGAATTCGGCCTGATCGACAGGTGCCCGTTCGTCGTCGCCGACCGCCCGCAGCTCCGGGCGCGGCAGCGCTTCGACCGGCTCCGCGACCGTGGATGCCCCGACCGACCTGAGGTATCGGACGGCGGTGGCCGCCATCCCTGCGTGTCCCATCACAGCACCCATTGAAGCTGACGGATAGTCAGAAGTGAATGCCGTCAGCCGTTTTGGTCGGAACTTGTGCCGGTGCCCTCCGTACCTCAACGCCCCCGGTACTTCGGGTCCCGCCGCTCCACGAAACTCGCGACCCCCTCGTTCGCGTCCGCCGTCGTCATGTTGATCTCCTGCGCCGCCGCCTCCGCGGCGAAGGCGGCCGCGCGGTCACTGTCCAGCGACGCGTTGACCAGCTGTTTCGTGAGAGCGAGCGCGCGGGTCGGCCCGGTGGCCAGCCGCTCGGCCCACTCGCGCGCGGTCTTCTCCAACTCCTCAGGCGGTACGACCCTGTTGACGAGGCCGAACCGCTCCGCGTCCGCCGCCGTCAGCGCGTCGCCGAAGAACATCAGCTCCTTGGCACGCTGCGGGCCGATCAGCCGGGGGAGGAGGTACGCGCCGCCGCCGTCCGGGACCAGGCCCCGGCGTACGAACACCTCGATGAACCTGGCCGAATCCGCCGCGAGTACGAGGTCGCACGCGAACGCGAGGTGCGCGCCGATCCCGGCCGCCGTGCCGTTCACCGCCGCGATCACCGGCTTCTCGCAGTCGAGGACGGCGGAGATGAGCCGCTGGGCGCCGAGCCGGATCGTACGGGCGACGTCGCCGGGCACCCGTTCCCCGGCCGGCGGGCCCCCGCGCAGATCCGCGCCCGCACAGAAGCCGCGTCCCGTCCCCGTGATCACGACGGCTCGTACGTCCGGGTCCGCGGAGGCCTCCGCGAGCAGCGCGATCACGCGTTCCCGCTGGTCCCAGGTGAGGGCGTTCATCGCCTCGGGCCGGTTGAGGGTGATCCGGGCGACCGCGTTGTCAGTGGCGTGAAGTATCAATGAGTCGAGGGACTTTTCGGGAGATACATGGGGGGAGTCGGACATGGGGGTACTCCGTTTCGTACGAGGAGTGGTGGGCCCTTTCGTACGAGGGGTGCTGGGCTTTTTCGTACGAGGAGCAGTGGCTCTCCTGCGAGGAACAACGGTTTCCGTACGAGGAGCCGTGGGCCTCCGGAGCGGGAGGCGAGGCCGCTCAGCGGCACATCACCAGCGCGTCCAACGCCACCGCTCCTTGTCCCCGACCCAGCACCATCAGCGGATTGATGTCCAGCTCCGAGATGTCGTCCCCGAGTTCGAGCGCCATGCGCTGGACGCGGATGACGACCTCCACCAGCGCGTCGATGTCGACGGGCGGGGCCCCGCGGACCCCGTCGAGAAGCGCCCGCCCGCGCAGCTCGGCGAGCATGGCGCGGGCCTGGTCGTCGCCGAAGGGGGGCACGCGGACGGCCGTGTCCCGGAGCACCTCGACGAGGACGCCGCCGAGGCCGACGGTCACGGTCGGTCCGAAGAGCTCGTCGTGCGTGACGCCGACGACCATCTCGACGCCCCGTTCGACCATCTGGCACACGAGCACCCCGTCGAGCGAGATCCCCTCGTAGCGCGCGATGTCGGTCAGCTCGCGATAGGCGTCGCGGACCTGGCTGGCGGAGGTCAGGGGCAGCTTCACCAGGCCGAGTTCGGTCTTGTGGGCGATCTGCGCGCCGGAGGCCTTCATCACGAGGGGGTAGCCGATCAGGCTCGCCGCGCGCACGGCGGCCGCAGCGCTGGTCACCAACTGCTCGCGCGGCACCCGGATCCCGTACGCCCGCAGCAGCTGCTTCGCCGCGTGCTCGCTCAGCTGCTGCCCGGGCCGCATCAGCGCCTGCGCCTTGCGGAAGGAGGGCGAGGGGGTGCGAGGCGCCTCGTCGAAGGGGGAGCGGTACGAGGCGGCGAACCGGTGGTGGTCCAGATAGGCGCGTACGGCGGTGATGCAGTTGGCGAACGTACGGAAGGTGGCGACCCGGGACGACCCGAGCAGCGTCTCGCGGTACGCGGCCTCCGTGCCGACCGGCGACCCCCACACCACGCAGACCAGCTTGTCCGTCTGCTCCGCCGCGTCCACCAGGTCCTGCGCCAGCTTGTCGCTCATCGGCGGGAAGGGCCCGGTGATGGGGCAGATCAGCACGCCGACGGACGGGTCGGCGAGGATCGCGTCGATGATTTTGCGGCCGCGCCAGTCGCCCACCGGGTGGCCGCCGTTGTCGACGGGGTTGGCGACGTTCAGGTACTCGGGTATCCACTCGTGCAGCTCGGCCTGCTTGTCGGCCGACAGCGTGGGCAGGGAGAGTCCGGCCCCGCTCGCCAGGTCCGCGAAGTGCGCACCCGTGCCGCCCGAGATCGAATACACGACGACCCCGTCGGCCTGCGGGGAGCGGGCGCGCGCCAACAGGGCTGCGGTGTCCTGGAGTTCGTCGAGCCCGTCGACGCGGATCACGCCGAACTGCCGCATCGCCGCGTCCACCACCGTGTCGGCGCCGGTCAGCTTGCCGGTGTGTGAGGCGGCCGTGCGGGCGCCGGTCTCGGTGCGGCCGACCTTGACCGCGACGACGGGTACGCCGCGCCGGGCGGCGCGGTCGGCGGCGAGCAGAAAGGAGCGGCCGTCCTTCAAGCCCTCGACGTAGCAGGCGATCGCACCGACCTCGGGCCGCTCGGAGAAGTAGGAGATGAAGTCGGCGGTCTCCAGGTCGGCCTCGTTGCCGGTGGGCGCCCAGTGGGAGAGCCGCACACCCAGCTCCTGCATCGCGAACACCGGGCGGCCCTGGTGCCCGGACTGCGTGATGAGCGCGATCGCCGGACCGTCGAGGTCGTCCCGGAACTTCTCGAAGGCGTTCAGGTTGGTGTTGGGCCCGAGCAGCCGCAGCCCCGAGCCGGCGACGGCGGTGGCGAGCCGGGCCTGTGCGAGGGCGCCCTCGGCTCCGGTCTCGGCGAACCCGGAGGCGAAGGCGACCGCGAACTTCACCTTGGCCTCGGCCAGCTTCTCGATCACGGGAAGAGGGTCGCCGACCAGAAGCACGGCCAGGTCGACCTGTTCGGGCAGGTCCGAGATGGAAGGGAGACACGGGATGCCGAAGACGGACTGACGGGTGGGGTGCACCGGGTGCAGTCGCGCGCCGACCCGCTCGGCCCAGGCGATCAGCTGTCGCGTGATGCCGGTGTTCGGCCGCCCCTCGGCGTCCGAGGCGCCGATCACGGCCACGGACTCGGGACGGAAGAATCGGTCCAGATCGGGTACGCCCGCGTAGAGCGGACGGCCGCTGACGTCCAGGTCGTGGACCTCGGCCGGCCGGCCGTGCACGACGGGTGAGGGTTGCTCGCCGCAGGCGATGACCCGGGCCCGGCGGGAGTCGGTGGTGAGGGTGCCGTGGGTTGATCCAAGCATCGGTCCGCCCGCTCCTGTGTGACAGCCAATTAACTGACGCACTGTCAGATTACTTAACTGACGCCGTGTCAGGAACCGTTGTGCACGCAAAGACGTGTGGAGGACGCTTGGCTGTGGGTTCTCAACGCTGGCGCCAGGTCCTCGGCAAAGGCGCCCGGCGCCCCCCGCAGTCTCAGGTGTACCCGCGTGAGTCATGACCTGACCCCTCCGTCGTGTGGCAAACCTTCCGATGACGCAAGGGGAGATATTTGTCCCGTCAAGCATAGCGCTTGACGCGTCAAGTAAGTATGGTGATGCCTGTGCCCAGCGCCGAGCAGCCCGCTGCAACCTATGTCCGCACTGATTAGGCCCTCACCGATTAGGGCCGATGCCCGCACCGCCCGCTCGCAGCCGTCGCGTCGCGCAGGTTGCGCAGCCACCTCGGTTCGGTGGTGACGATGACCAACCCCGATGTTCCCGTCCGCGTCTTCCGGTGTTACGCCACTCTCGGCGCTGTTCCCGGCGACCGGTGCGGGGTTTCCTGACGGTACGAGTCGGGGCTTCCGCTCTCACGGGCTCCACGATTGAAAGGCTATTGAGATGAGTCTGCCGTTTCATGACGACCAGGATCCGAATTATCTGAAGAGTGGAGCTCTGTACGTCCCCGCGGGAGAGGGGCCGAGTAAATGGTTCTCCGGGGATACGTACACGATCAAGGCGTCAAGTGAGACCACGAATGGTTCACTCGGACTCGTGGAAGCCACGGTTCCCCCGGGCAATGGACCGGTCGCTCATGTCCACACCAAGACTGACGAGGCGTTCTACGTCCTCAACGGAGAAGTGGAGATCCTGGACGGTGAACGAACGTTTACGGCCGGCACGGGCGACTTCGTTTTCGTCCCGCGAGGAACGCGGCATCGGTTCAAGAATACCGGCGTGCACGCTGCCAGGATTTTGTTTATGTTCACTCCGCCCGGCGAGGAACGCGTATTCATGTACGGCGACGAAGCACAGCCCGGTCAGTCACCGATCCGCTGGACGCTGGAGCGTTTCGCCACTCCGGAGATTCTGAAGTTCAACGAGGAATCCGGTGTCGTTATTCTCCCTGAAGCCGACTGAACCCCGGCGAGTGCGATTTCAAAGTTGTGGCGATCACGGATGTGTCCTGGCGCTCTGTCCACAGCTTTGCCGCGTGTGATCGTCGAGCGAAACAGATTCTCCAGTCGCGAGAGGAATGAACGCAATGGGAATAGATGCCAGGGGTCTGGCCGAGGGACTTTTCCAGATCCTCGTGGCGGGTGATCCGGCGCTGGCCGCCGACGTGGTGGGCGACGACTTCCACAACCGCGAAGCGGCCGTGTCGCCCCCGGCCTGTTCACTTCCCGGGCCTGCGGGGGTTCTCGCCTCGGGTGCGTGGATGCGGTCGGCCTTCAGTGACCTGCGCTTCCCCGTCGTCGGTATGACCGGCAACGACGACCAGGTCTGGGTGCGGCTGCGTATGCAGGGCCGCCACACCGGCCCGTTCGTCCGCTTCCGCGACGGCGCCCTCGACCAGGCCATACCCCCCACGCGGCGCGAAATCGACTTCGAGCAGATTCACTTTCTCGACATCCGCGACGGCAGGGTGGTCCGACATGAAGCGGTGCGCGACGACATGACCATGCTGGGCCAGCTCGGCATCTTTCCTCCAGCACCGGCCACCGCGCTGAGCATGCTCGCCTGGCGGGTGTCCGGACGAGCCGCTCGCGCGGCCGCTCACGTCACGGCACAGGCGGCCGAAGCGGCCGCCCTGCTGCGGGGAAACCAGATCTGACTGGCCGATCTCGTCGAACCGGCGATTCCCCTCAGCCCGCAGATCGCCGGGTCGCAGACGTCCTTGCGGCGCCCGGTCTCCGGCGTCGTGCCCGGCCGGTCGATGCTGGTCGTGAACGTGGCGACCGGCCGACACCGCGGTCAAAGGCCAACGGGGGCGAGGGAATTCGGAAACAGTGGCCCTCAAGGCTCGGACGCCGACCGACATCCAGCGGGACCTCGCCCTCACCTCACAGGGCGTGAGCTCAGCCGGCGCGCAGCGGGGCCAACGCCTGACTCCATGCCACGACCTGGTCCAGCGTGGTGGTGAGTGAGTTGCGCTGGAAGTCGGTGGGCTTGAACACGCTGAAGTTCTCGAAGTCGGTGAACAGGGACAGGGCGACCTGGGCGCGCACGTCGGCCATCTGGAGTTCGCCGGCTATCAGGCGCAGGTGCTCCACGGCGCGGGTGCCGCCGGCCGAGCCGTAGCTGACGAACCCGACGGCCTTGTTGTTCCACTCGGCGTAGAGGAAGTCGATGGCGTTCTTCAGCGCACCGGAGGTGGAGTGGTTGTACTCCGGCGTCACCATGACGTAGCCGTCGAACGAGGCGATCTTCTTGGCCCAGCTCAGGGTGTGCGGCTGCGTGTACTGGCCCAGCGACGGCGGGTACGCCTCGTCGAGGTGGGGGAGCTTGTAGTCGAGCAGGTCGACGAGCTCGAACTCCGCGTCGGTGCGCTGTGCGGCGACCTCGTGCACCCACTGGGCGACGGCCGCCCCGTTGCGTCCGGGGCGGGTGCTGCCGAGGATGATCCCGATCTTGGTCATAGCGCTACGCCTTCCCATTGATCCATCCGTGAATATGCTTGTTCCGTCAAGTAATCACATAGCCCTTGATTCGTCAAACAAGTAAGATGGGGGGCATGCCGACCTCCGAGCAGCCACTGCAACCCATGAGTACGGACGAGGAAGCCCTCGTGCGCGAGCTCAGCCGGGTGATGATCGCCCTTCCTCGCGTGGTCGACGCCGACATGATGCGAGAGCAGCACATGCAACTCTCCGAGTACACGACACTGATGTTTCTGTCCGAGGCCCCGCACCGGCTGATGCGCATGAGCGAGCTCGCCGCCACCGGCACCCTCTCGCTGAGCGGGATGACCCGCATCGTCACCCGCTTGGAGAAGCAGGGGCTGGTCGAACGGGTCAGGTGCGCCGAGGACGCCCGAGGGTGGAACGCCGTCCTCACGGATGCGGGCCTCGCCCGGCTGGAACAGGCATGGCCCGCCCACCTGGCCAGCGTCCGGCGCCACATCCTCGACCACGTCGAGGGCGCCGACCTGACCCAACTCATCAGCGCACTGCGGCACTTCGCGACCTGACCCGCCTGGTGATGCGCGCCGGCGCGAGAACCCGAGGAGCACGACGATGACCGACCACTCGATCGACCGAACCGGTGACGGAGACATCACGCTCGGCCTTGACACGTTCGGTGACGTGACGAACGACGCCGACGGCGCACCGCTCACGCACGGCCAGACCATTCGCGGTCTGGTCGAGGAAGGTGTCCTCGCCGACCAGGTCGGCCTGGACCACTTCGCCATCGGCGAGCACCACACGGAGTCCATGCCGCTGTCGGCCGCCGACATCGTGCTCGCGGCCGTCGCGGCACGCACATCACGTATCCGCCTGGGCTCGGCGGTCACGGTGATCAGCTCCGACGACCCCGTCCGGGTCTTCCAGCGCTACGCCACCCTCGACGGCGTCTCCGGCGGTCGCGCCGAGGTGATCCTCGGCAGGGGATCGAGCACCGAGTCCTTCCCGATCTTCGGCTATGACCTGAACGACTACGAGGAGCTGTTCGAGGAGAAGCTCGGCCTCTTTGCCGAGTTGCTGCGGGAGAAGCCGGTCACCTGGTCGGGCAAGACCCGCGCGTCGCTCGACGGCCTCGCCATCTACCCGCGCAGCGAGTCGGGAGCGATCCCGACCTGGGTCGGCGTCGGCGGCAGCCCCCAGTCGGTCGTCCGAACAGCCCGGTACGGGTTCTCGCTAATGCTCGCGATCATCGGGGGCGACACGGGCCGGTTCGCGCCGTTCTCCCAGTTGTTCCAGCAGGCGTTGGAGAAGTTCGGACAGCCCCGGCGGCCCGTCGGCATTCATGCGCCCGGCCATGTCGCGGCCACGGACGAGCAGGCGCAGGAGGAATTCCTGCCCGCCTTCGAAGCCGTGATCCGTAGCGTGGCCGCGCAGCGCGGTTTCCGCACTCCCACCCGCGAGAGCCTCCTGCGCGACGTGGGCCCCGGCGGCGCGCTGCATGTCGGATCCCCCGAAACCGTGGCCCGCAAGATCGCGGCGACGCTCAAGGAACTCGGCGCTACGCGCTTCGACCTGAAGTACGGCATGAACGGAATGCGGCACGACGCGCTCATGACCAACATCGAGCTGTACGGCACCCAGGTGGCACCTCTGGTGCACGAGATGATGGGCTCCTGACGCCTCGGCGTTCATTGGCCCTGCGGCGCGGTCTGCCCCGAGTTCCACATAGTCGGCGCGGTCCGCACCCCGCACGCCGCGGATGGACTGGTACACAACCTGTCCGGACGCGTCCTCGCCGAGCGCACCGTGTCCTGACCGGTCGCGGACGTGGTGCCCGCCGGGCGCAGACTGCTCGGCGGGTACCACGTGGTTCGCCGCTTCACTGGCAGAGAGACGCTCATGAGCAGTCGCTCATGAGTATCCGAGGCGGTCCGAGGCGCCCGTCAGAGCGCCGCCAGGATCTCCTTCGCCACCCGCTCGCCGGAGCGGACGGCGCCGTCCATGTAGCCGTTCCAGTAGGTGGAGGTCTCGGTGCCGGCCCAGTGGATGCCGCCGGTGGGGCGGCGGAGGGCGGGGCCGTACTGGGTGAGGACGCCGGGCGGGGCGTAGGCGACCGGGCCGCCGCGGGAGAAGCCCTCGTTGTCCCAGCGCTGGAGCACGAAGGAGGTGGGGGACTTGGCCTTGTCGCCGAAGTAGGTGACGTAGTCCTTCAGTACGGCCGCCTTGACCTCGTCGGCCGGGACCGAGTCGAACGCGCGCATCTCGTCCGCCTCGATGAAGCCCATCAGGGCGCCGTAGGAGGCGTCCTGCGGTGAGTTGTCGAAGGTGGAGCGGACGGCGCCGGTGTCGCTGACGACCTGGCCGTTGAGGCCGTCGGCGCGCCAGAACGGGGTGTCGTACACGGCGACGGCCTTGCCGACCGAGCCCATCGGCATCCGCTGGCTGAGCTGGTCACGGTCGGCGGGCAGCAGCGGATCGTACGAGATGCGCGAGGCCAGCGGCGGCGGCAGGGCGACGACGACGCGGCGGGCGCTGACGGTCACTCCGTCCGCCGTCACCGTGTACCGGCCGCCGGAGAGGGTGATGGAGCGGACGGGCGCGTTCAGGACCACACGGTCCCCGAGGGTGGCGGCGAGCTTCACCGGGACCTGGTGCGAGCCGCCGACGAAGCGGGTCTCCTGGGCGCCGTTCGCGGTCTCGGTGAGGCGTTCCAGGGTGCCGGGGTTCGAGGCGTTGCCCGCGGAGGCGATGTAGAAGAGGACGTAGAGGAGGGAGAGTTCGCGGGGTTTGGCGGAGAAGACCGAGGTGCAGGCGACGTCCAGGAGGAACTTGGCCGAGGGGATGATGGCGTTGGCCTTCAGCCAGGTCTCGAAGGTCTGCTGGTCCCACTCGACGGCCTTCTCGGCGGTCCAGGGTGCGTCGACGGGCACCTTCGTGGCCATGTCGTCGAGCATGGCCTGCAGGGCGGCGGCGTTGGCGAGCCCGGCCAGGTCGACGGGCGGGACCGAGCCGAGGAGGCCGTCGGTGGCGTACGGGGTGCGCTTGCCGTCCTTGTAGAGCACGTTCTTGCCGGTGTTGTACGTGGCGAAGGTCGCCACGCCCAGGTCGTCGGCGAGGGCCTTGATGCGGTCCTGGGTGGGGCCGATGAACTCGCCGCCGCCCTCGGTGACACCGCCGTTCGCCAGTTTCAGGTTGACGACCCGGCCGCCGACGCGGTCGCGGGCCTCCAGGACGACGACCGTCTTGCCCGCCGCCACCAGGTCGCGGGCGGCGGTGAGTCCGGCGAGCCCGCCGCCGACGACGGCGACGTCGGCTTCGCGGGTGGCGGCGGACGCGGTGCCGGCGGCCGCGCCGGTCAGGGCGACGCCGGTCGCGGCGGCACCACCGAGCAGGGTGCGCCGGGAGAGCTGTCTTTCACGGGCCACGTTCATCCTCCGTCGAATGCGCGAGGTGGATGGAGCTGGAAAGTGAGCAGGGCTCGCATTCTGGCCCCCGTGGCTGGATCGGTACAGCACTCTCGCCACATCTGACGCACCAGTAACACCCCTGGTACATCAGGAAGTTGAGAGTCCCTACGTCAGGGAGGTGATCGGGTCAGCGCGCGGCCGAGGACGGTTTCCGGGTCGGGGCATGGCGGGCGACGGCCTTCGCGATCTTCTCCGCGTCGATCGACATTTCGCGGAACATCCCGGAGATGGGGTTGGTGAAACCGCTGAAATAGAGGCCTGGTGCGTTCCTCGGGGTGCGGGCGCCGTGCACGACCGGGCGGCCGCGCTCGTCGAGTACGCCGAGGTGGCCGACGAGGCCCTCCAGCGCGCGCTGGTAACCGGTCGCGGCGATCACCACGTCCGGCCCGATCCGGTCCCCGTCGGCGAGGGCGACCTTGCCGTCCTCGAAGCCGTCCACCGCGGCCACGACCTCGACCCGGCCCTTGCGGACGGCGTCGATGAGGCCGACGTCCTGGACGGGGATGGAGCCCTCGTTGACGCGCGAGTAGAGGCCGGTGTCGGGGCGGGGCAGCCCCTTCTCGGACAGGTCCGGGACGCTGAGCTTGGCCATCGGTCCCGCGAGGCGGTCGACGAGGCCGACCGGCAGCCGCCGTACGGCGATGCCCGTGAACTGGGCGGCCCACCCGGCCGTCGAGCGGCGCACGATGTGCGGCGCGGTGCGGACGGAGAGCCGCACGCGGGAGGCGCCGCCCTCGATCAGGTCCACGGCGATCTCGGCGCCCGTGTTGCCGATGCCGACGACGAGGACGTCGCGGCCGGTGTAGGGGGCGGGGTTGCGGTAGTCGCCCGCGTGCAGGAGCTCGCCGGTGTAGCTGTCGCGGCCGGGCCAGTCGGGGATGTGGGGCGTGTGGTTGTAGCCGGTGGCGACGACCACCGCGCTGCCCGTCAGCTCACGCCCGCCGGTGGCGTGCAGCAGCCAGCCGTCGCCGCCCGGGGCGGGTTCGATGCGCGAGACCTCGACGCCCGTCACGATCTCCAGCTGGTGGAACTCGGCGTACTTCTCGAGGTAGCGCACCACGTTGTCCCGCGACACCCACCGCCCGAACGCGCGCGGCATCGTCAGCCCCGGCAGCGAGGACAGTCGCCGGGTGGTGTGCAGGTGCAGCCGGTCGTAGTGGCGCCGCCAGGATGCCCCGACGCGCTCGGACTTCTCCAGCACGACGGCGCGCACGCCCTGCGCGCGCAGCGCGTACGCCGCGGCGAGTCCGCCGGGGCCGCCGCCGATGACGTACACGGGGCGGTCTTCGTGGGACGGCACCGGGTGGGGCGTCGAGGAAGCAGTGGAGTCGGCCATGAGCGCGAGCGTAATCACGTGGTCACTTGATAGGTCTCGGTCAAGCCCGGAATCGGTTGCGAACTGATCACGGCTGTAGGAGGAGTGGGTGGGGCTGGTGGCGTAGGTCACCTGGTTGTGCAGGGGGCGTGGAGGGAGGCGCTCGTGCCGGAGTGCGCGCGTGGGGGCGTACGCCTCTTGCGCGGGCGCTCCCCGGTGAGTTGAACTGACGTACCGTCAGAAATGGAAGGGAGCGTGGGCGTTCGTGGACACGATCTGGCTCAGGGGGGCGGAGTGGCCGGCCGTGCTCCGTATCGGGCCGCCCGATCCCGATCCCGGGCCGCTCGGGACGGCGGGGCGGACATGGCCGGTGGACGAGGCGATCGGGCTGTTCTCGTGAGTGACGCGCGCTTCGATCTGCCCGAGGTGGACGCCTTCACGCGGCCGTACTGGGACGCGGCGGCGGAGGGCCGGCTGCTGGTGCGGCGCTGCGGAGGATGCGGGCGGGCCCACCACTACCCCCGGGAGTTCTGCCCGCACTGCTGGAGCGAGACCGTGGAGTGGGAGCGGGCGAGCGGCCGCGCCACGCTCTACACCTGGTCCGTCGTCCACCGCAACGACCTCCCGCCGTTCGGCGAGCGCGTCCCGTACGTCGCCGCCGTCGTCGACCTCGCGGAGGGGCCGCGCATGATGACCGAGGTCGTGGAGTGCGCGGAGGGGGCGCTGCGGATGGGGATGGGGCTTGAGGTGACGTTCCGGCGGGCGGGGGGCGCGTGCGTGCCGGTGTTCCGGCCCCGTGCGTGACCGAGTGGTCGACGGTTGCGCCCCGAGTGGGAGTCGTACGCGCCGAGGGGCTTCAATGGACTGATGGCCGACGTCCACGAGCATTACGTCATCCAGCCTTTCCCCGAGCAGCACGGGCACGGGCTTCGGCTGCGTTCCTGGAACGCGGAGTCCGACGTCGATGCGGCGGCGTGGCTGCGTGGGCTGTCCGACCCGGAGTTCCAGCGGTGGAACACGCCGCTGAGGATGATCCGGGACATCGACGGTGCCCGTGAGTCGCTCCGCGCGCGTGCGGAGGCCGCGGTGGACGGGAGCGGGGTGTCCTTCTGCGTCACGGACGCGGACACCGGCGAGCTGCTCGGCCACATCGGCGTCAACGAGATCGACCACGTCATGGGCTGCGCCCGCGTCGGCTACTGGGTCCTCCCCGAGGCCCGCGGCCGCCAGGTGGCCACCCGCTCCCTGCTCCTCGCCACCCGCTTCGCCTTCACCGACCTCGGCCTGCACCGCCTGGAACTGGGCCACGCCCTCGGCCACGACGCGTCCTGCCACGTCGCCGAGCGCTGCGGATTCCGGTACGAGGGGACGCTGCGGGGCGCGATGTTCGAGGCGGGGCGACATGACGCGTTCCGGGATGTGCATCTGCACGGGCGGATCGCGGCGGATGCGGAGCCCGTCGTTCCGTAGCGACCGTGGCTACGCCGGTGCCGCAACCGCCGAGGTCAGCCGTGCCGCGCTCGCCTCCGGTGCCGACGAGGTGCTGCTCTTCACCGACCTTGCCAACCCGACCAGCAACGGCCTGTATCAGCGGATCGGTTACCGGCCGGTGGCGGACTTCGCGACGTACGAGTTCACGGCCACAGCAGCTCCGTGACCCAAGCCCCATTCACGCGACGGTAGTTGAGGCGTACGTGGCGTCTGTGGGCGTCTCCCTGGAAGAACTCCGCCTCGTCCGGGCGGAGGTGGTAGAGGGTCCAGGTGGGGACGGGGGTGGTGGGTTCGCGCTCGGCCTGTGACCAGGCCGCGGCCGAGCGGCGCTCCAACTCCTCCTGCGACGGCAGGACTTCGCTCTGGTGGCCGACGAGGGCGGCGGCCAGCGCGCCGGTGGAGCGGGCGTGCAGGTCCGCCTGGCCCGCCTCGGGAGGGGCGACGGTGACAGGTCCGCGGAGGCGGATCTGGCGTCCCTGCGCAGGCCAGTAGAAGCCGAGGGCCGCGTACGGGCGGGCCGCCAGCTGCCGGCCCTTGCGGCTCGTCGCGTGGGACGCGAAGGACCAGCCCTCGGCGTCCGCCCCGTGCAGCATCACCGTACGGACGTCCGGCAGCCCGTCCTCGTCCGCCGTGGCGAGCGACACGGTGTGCGGCTCGGTCTGGCCCGCCGCCACCGCCTCCGCGAACCATCGCTCGAACAGCGGCAGCGGCTCGTCGGGTGCCGCGCCCGGATCGAAGGGGGGCAGCTCGGTGTCCCAGACCCGCTGGGACCGGAGCAGGCGGACGAACTCGGAGGACGCGTCGGCACTCATGCCCTGATTGTCACGTGCGACCCGTGTGCCCCGCTCACACCCCTACTCACTGAGATGCTCACCGAGAGTTCTCAGAGCGAGCCGAGGTCGGAGGAGACCCAGCGCTCGGGGCGCATGCGGACGACCACCTGTGCGCCGTGCTCCTTCCAGGCGGAGTCGACGTAGGCATCGACCTTGTCGGCCGGGAGGTAGCGGGCCGAGATCTCATGGAGCTGCTCGCGGGTGGCGGGGGCCGTGCCGACGACCGGCCCCTCGACCGACACGTACCGGATGGTGGGTTCCAGCCGGTCGACCATGAGGGAGAACCGGCCCGCAGCCTCGATCAGCTCGTTCTTGCGGGAGTCGAGCGCGGTCATGATCCAGACGGTGCCGTCCGGCTCGTACTGGTACCAGATCGGCACGGTCAGCGGGGCCCTACCCGCCCCCGCGTCGACCGCGAACGCGGCGACGTGCGGCTCGGCGAGAAAGGCTTCGCGCTCCTTGCGGGGCAGGGCCATGTCGGGCTCCTCCAGGCTGCGCACAGTGGATGACGGATGTCCGGGTCAGCGTGCTCTGCACCACTTCGTATTCCGGAATCGATGGGTGCCCGACGGGGTTGGCTTGTAACAGGAACTTCTGGGGTGACCCCCGGGCCATGGTGGGGCTAGCTCCACCACTGGTTCGGGAGCCCGCCTCCTCGTGCTGAGGAGCGGGTCACGACATCGTTGAACCCAGTTGATCCCAGCCGAAACCCAGCTGGTCCCAGAGGTTCATCGCCCGGAAGGAATCCCCCATGACAGCGCTGCTCCTGTCGAAGCCGGAGACGGCGTTCGCGGCGCGGGGTTCCCAGCCGACGGAGGACACCGACCCGATCGGCGTACGCCGGCTTCCGGTGACCCCGGTGACCCAGGCGGTTCCGGTGACCCCAGTGCCCTCACAGACCCCGGTGACCCCGGCAGCTCCCGGAAGACCGGGACCGCTCGCCTCCTTCGCCCGGTTCGTTCTGTTCGGCGGCGGTGTCGGGGTCCTCTCCAGCGCCGCCGTGGCGGGGCTCGCCGGGGTGCTGCCCTGGGCCCTGGCGAACGCGGTGATCACCGTCGCCTCCACCCTCCTCTGCACGGAGTTGCACGCACGCTTCACCTTCGGGGCCGGGCGGCATGCGGAATGGCGCCAGCACTGGCAGTCCGCGGGATCGGCCGCGGCCGCCTACGCGGTGACCTCCGCGGCGATACTCGTACTGCACCTGCTGCAGGCCTCGCCCGGGCTGCTGACGGAGCAGATCGTCTACCTCAGCGCCTCCGGGCTCGCCGGAATCGGACGCTTCCTGGTGCTGCGCCTGTTCGTCTTCGCGAGCGGCCGGAACCGGATCGACCGGATCGACCAGATCGAGGAGCCGGGCCGGACTCACCCCCGCCCCAGCACCACCGTCCCCGAAGAGCAGAACCAGCCGCCCGTCCCGGAGGCGACGGCCAGCTCCGGAAGGCGCCCGCCGGCCTTCCGTACCTGGCGTTCCCCGGCCTCTCCGCGCAACTGGCGTACGGCCTCCACCAGGAGGAACAGCCCCCGCATCCCGGGGTGTTGGGCCGACAGCCCGCCCCCGTCCGTGTTGACCGGCAGCTCCCCGCCCACCAGCAAGCGGCCCTTCGCGGTGTCCACGAACGGGCCCCCCTCGCCCTTCTCGCAGAAGCCGAGGTCCTCCAGCGTCACGAGCGTCATGTACGTGAAGGCGTCGTAGATCTCGGCCAGGTCGATCTCGTCCGGGCGGACCCCGGCGCGGGAGAAGGCGAGGCGGCCGCTCACCGCCGCCGGGGAGACGGTGAAGTCCGCCCACTCGGACATGGTGGTGTGCGAGACGTGCTCGCCGGTGCCGAGGACCCAGACGGGAGCGGTACGGCAGTCCCGTACGTACTCCTCGGCCGCCAGCAGGACCGCCGCGCCGCCGTCGGAGCGGATACAGCAGTGGAGCTTGGTGAAGGGGTCGGCGATCATCGGGCCCGACAGGACCTCGTCGACGGTGACCGGGGTGCGGAACATCGCCTCCGGGTTCGCCGCCGCGTTCGCGCGGGCCTGCACGGCGACCGAGGCGAGCTGCTCCAGCGTCGTGCCGTACTCGTGCATGTGGCGGCGCGCGGCCATCGCGTACTTGGCGATGAGCGTGTGGCCGTACGGGACCTCGAACTGGAGGGGGCCCCGGGCGCCGAAGGACAGGTTGCCGGTGCGGCGGCCCGCCTTGATGTCGGCGCGGGCGGTGGAGCCGTAGACCAGCAGGACGGCGTTCGCGTGGCCGGCCGCGATCGCGTCGGCCGCGTGGGCGGCCATGACCTCCCAGGTGGAGCCGCCGACGGAGGTGGAGTCCACCCAGGTGGGGCGCAGTCCCAGGTACTCGGCCACCTCGATGGGCGCCAGCGTGCCTAGGCCCGCCGACGCGAAACCGTCGACCACCTCGCGTCCGAGCCCCGAGTCGGCCAGCGCGCGGCGGGCGGCCTGGGCGTGCAGGGCGTACGGGGTCGCCTCCTCGACGCGGCCGCAGTCGGAGAGGGAAACGCCGACGACGGCGACCTTGCGTCTGCCCTCACCGGAAGTCCTTGGAGTTCCTGGCGTCATAAATCTGACGGTACATCAGACAATGTGGGCGGGGGAGGCCGTCGCGGGCCTGTGCATCTGGCTGCCGCAGTCCTAACATGACGCTCCGTCAGATCCGGAGGAGCCCCCCATGGATGCCCGCTTCACCGCCGAACAGGAAGAGATCCGCCGCACCTTGCGGGAGTTGCTGCTCAAGCGCTGTGGTCCGGAGGACCTGCGGGCGGCCGTGCTGACGCCCGCCGGGTACGACCCCGCGTTCTGGGAGGCGCTCGCGCGACAGCTCGGGCTGCCCGGGCTCGCCCTCCCCGAGGCGTACGGCGGTGTCGGCTGCTCGGTGACCGAACTCGCCCTCGCCTGCGAGGAGTCGGGGCGCGCGCTGGCCCCCTCTCCGCTCCTGGCCACGGCTGTACTCGGGGCCCCGCTGGTGCTGGCCCTGGGCGCCGAGGCCCAGCGCGCCGAGCTGCTGCCCCGCCTCGCCTCCGGCGAGCTGACCGCCGCCCTCGCGGTGCCGGGCGCCGTGCTCGCGACGGCGCTCGGGCTGGTGGGCGACAACGGCGGCGACTGGGCAGGCGGCGGCCGTGCGGGTGGCGTACAGGCGCGCCAGGTCGATGGTGTGTGGCGCCTCTATGGGCAGGCGGCACAGGTGCTCGACGGACATAGTGCGGGGCTCCTTGTGGTGGCTGCGCACACAGGAGGGTTCGCACGGTCGCGGACACTGCTGTATCTCGTACGGGACGGGAGTGCGGGGCTCGTACGGGTGCGGCAGACCTCCCTGGACGAGACGCGGCCCCAGGCGCGGATCGAACTTCGTGATGTGGAGGCCGAGTTGCTCGGTGACGAGAACGCCGATGTGGCCGGCGCGCTCGCCGGCGTAGGGGACATGGCTGCCGCCGTGCTCGCCGCCGAGGCCGTGGGCGCCGCCGACCGGGCACTGGAGAGGACGGTCGAGTACGTGCGGCAACGGGAGCAGTTCGGGCGGGCGATCGGGTCGTTCCAGGCGGTGAAGCACCGGTTGGCGGATGTGTATGTGGAGGTGCAGGCGGCACGGTCGGCGGCGTACTACGCGGCTTGGGCTGCCGGTACGGATGCCGCCACCGGCACCGGTGGTGAGCGGGTCGGCGGGCTCGCGCTCGCGCAGGCCCTGGAGGCGCTGCGCCGTGCGGCGGCCGAGGGGATCCAGCTGCACGGCGGCATCGGGTTCACCTGGGAACACGACGCCCACCTGTACTTCAAGCGCGCGGCGGGCGATGAGTCGCTCTTCGGGCCGGTGCATCGGCTACGGGGGTACGCCGCCGAAGTGGCACGCCTGTTCGACCGTAAGGGTGATGGCAGTCGCGCGGAGGTGACCGTCTGATGGCCGCACGCAGGGTTCCAGGGGTTCGGCTGGTGCAGAAGGTCTCCTCGACCCCGATGTTCGCGCGGATCGCGCCGCATCTCATCCCCGCCCTTGACCGTGTGGTGCACCGGCTGACGCGCGGCAAGGTGCTGCTCAGCGCGCAGATGCTGCCGGGGATCATCCTCACCGTGCGTGGCGCCAGGAGCGGGGTGGAGCGGCGTACGCCGTTGGCGTGTATGCCCGAGGACTCCGGAGGCGCCGGAACCACCCAAAGCGCCGGTCCGGTGAGCTGGATCCTCATCGGCTCCAACTTCGGGCGGCCGGATCACCCTGCCTGGACCGCCAATCTCCGTGCGCATCCGGACGCCGAGATCAGCTGGAAGGGCGAGGACATCGCCGTAACCGCCCATCTCCTCGACGGGGACGAGCGGGCCGCGGCCTGGAAGGCGGCGGTGGCGTTCTGGCCGCCGTACGTCACGTATCAGGAGCGGGTCGACCGGGAGATCCGGCTGTTCCGGATCGTACGGCGCTGAACTGATCCCTGTCGGAACTGATCCCTGTCGGACCCACAGCGCAGCAGGCGGCAGTCCACCTCGGTGGACTGCCGCCTGCATGACAGGAGGTCCTGAAAGAAAGGGGAACGTACTACTTCGTCGGCTTCTTGCCCGTCACGCCGAGGTGTACCAACAGCGCAAGATTCGGCTTGAGTTCAGCCTGCTTGACGCCCCACGACTGGAAGCCCTTCTGGTGCGAGGCCACCGCCGCGAGCATGGCGACAAGGGAACCGGCCATCGCCGCCGGGTTCACGTCCTTGTCGACCTTGCCCTTGGACTGGAGTTCGGTGACCGTGTCCGTAAGGGAGTTGTTCACGGAGTTGAGGATCTTCATGCGGATCTTGTAGAACCGCTTGTCGCCCTCGGCGGCGCCCAGATCGACGACCCTGAGGATCGCGTCGTTGCGTCGCCAGAACTCCAGGAAGCCGTCGACGAGTTCCTGTGCGGTCTGCCAGCCGGCCTTGCCGACCCAGGAACGCCCGTCGAGCAGTTGGGTCAACTCGGCGCCCTCCGCGGCCATTTGCTCGGCGATCTCCAGGACGGCGCCTTCGACGTCCGGGAAGTACTGGTAGAAGGTCGCGGGTGAAGTGCCCGCCTTACGGGCGACATCAATGACTTTGACGTCACGGTAGGGCGAGGAGCTGAGCATCTCGCTGAGGCAGTCCAGCAGCTTCTGCCGGGTCGCCTGCCCACGCCGCCCGGCCACGCGGCCGTCGACGGTACGCACTTGTCCTGTCATGCCGTCAGCTTACCGAGGGGTGATCGGAGCGCGATTCGGCCGACTGCAAATGGGGTGCGGCTGCTCATCACAGGGGTGGGTGTGCCTGTTCACACAGGGTGCGGGTGGCTGTTCACGCGGGGGTGCGTGTGCCCGTGCACAAAGGGGTGCGCATGCTCTGCGGGATGCGTGCAGGCCCGTTAGCTTGGCCGCATGGCCGAATCCGCCGCTTTGCCCGAGGGTCCCGCCGCCTTCCCCGAAGGCGTCCCCTGCTGGGTCGATGCGCAGCTCCCCGACGTCGCGGCGGGCAAGCGCTTCTACGGCGAGCTGTTCGGGTGGACCTTCGAAGGCGGGCATCACCCGGACGAACCCGAGGCTCGGGCAGTGGGAGCCGTGCGGGCGCACCGTGACGGTGTGCCCGTCGCCGCCCTCGTACCCAAGCGGGACGGCCGGATGCCCACCGTATGGACCGTGTACTTCGCGACGCCGGACGCCACCGCGCTCGCCGCCCGGATCACGGCGGAGGGCGGCCAGGTGATCACCGCGCCGATGCCGGTGCGCGACTTCGGCACGAGGGCCCTCGCGGCCGATCCGGAGGGCGCCGTGTTCGGCCTCTGGCAGGCCGACACCCACCCCGGCTTCGGCAAGCGGCACGAGCCGGGCACCTTCTGCTGGGCCGAGCTGTACGCCCGGGACATGGCGGCCGTCGACCAGTTCTACGGCACCCTCTTCCTGGAGGCGCTCTTCGGCGCCGACGCCTCCCCCGACTTCGGCCGGGCCCCGGTGACCGACGTCTTCCCGGCCGAGATGCCGCCCCACTTCCTCGTCCACTTCGGCGTGGAGGACTGCGACGCCGTACTCGGGACGGTGAACCGGCTCGGCGGCCGCGTCCAGGTGACACCCTTCGACACGTCGTACGGGCGGGTGGCGGTGGTCACGGACAATCAGGGGGCGTCGTTCGCCGTACTTCAGCGGTCCTAGCCGTGGCGCGGCGGTTGTAATAGACGTGGTGCATCGGCTGTAAGCGGGTCCTGACCGGGTCCTGACCGGGTCCTGACCGGGCCATGAGCGGGCGGTGCCCGAAACGTGCGGTCATTTTGCCCCAAGACACCCCGATCCGCCCCCGGGTTCGCAACCATCGGCTCGGACAGGAAGAATCGGGGTGCGTGCCGCCATGGCGGTGCGGTGGTGAGACGCTGCACGGGGCCGCGTTCATACGTGGATGACGTGGCCCGTACGGGGAGGTGGCAGGCAAGTGGTGGATCAGCTGACGCAGCACGATCCGCGTCGGATCGGGCCGTTCGAGGTGCTGGGGCGGCTGGGTGCCGGCGGCATGGGGCTGGTCTATCTCGCGCGCTCGGCTTCCGGCCGGCGCGTGGCGATCAAGACGGTCAGGACGGAGCTCGCCGAGGACCAGCTGTTCCGGGTGCGCTTCTCGCGTGAGGTCGAGGCGGCCCGGGCCGTCTCCGGCTTCTACACGGCGGCCGTGGTCGACGCCGACGCGCGCGCGGCCGTGCCGTGGCTGGCCACCGCGTACGTGCCCGCGCCCTCACTGGAAGAAATAGTGAATGAGTGCGGGCCGATGCCGGCCCAGGCGGTGCGCTGGCTCGCGGCGGGCGTGGCGGAGGCGCTGCAGTCCATCCACGGCGCGGGGCTCGTCCACCGCGACCTGAAGCCCTCGAACGTCCTCGTCGTCGAGGACGGACCGCGAGTGATCGACTTCGGTATCGCGTCCGGCGTCTCGAACACCCGTCTGACCATGACGAACGTCGCCGTCGGTACGCCCGCGTACATGTCGCCCGAGCAGGCCAAGGACTCGCGCAGCGTGACCGGCGCGAGCGACGTCTTCTCGCTCGGTTCGATGCTCGTCTTCGCCGCCACCGGCCACGCCCCCTTCCACGGCGCGAACCCCGTCGAGACGGTCTTCATGCTGCTCAGGGAGGGCCCGGACCTCGAAGGTCTGCCCGCCGAACTGCGCCCCCTCATCGAGTCCTGTATGCAGATGGAGGCAACCGGCCGCCCCAACCCCGCCGACCTCCAGGCCCAGCTGGCACCGCACCTCTTCGGCTCCGGATCCGACGACAGCGGTACGGCGTCGGCGTGGCTGCCCGAGCGCGCGGTGAGCCTGATCGAGGCGCGCCGCGGAGGCAGGCCGCCCGCGAAGCCGTCGCCGTCCGGCGGCCGCAGCGGGGGGCGCGGAGCCGTCCCGCCCCCGCCCTCGCACGCCCCCGTGCCCGTCGGGGCGCCCGACACGGGCCCCGTGCGCCTCGCGGGCGCCCAGGTGCCCATCGGCCCAGGTCCACGCGTCGCCGACGCCCGCGCCGCCGCCGTCAAGGCACCCCCTCCGGAGGCGGGCCTCGCCGCGTCCTGGTCCCGGCCGCGCACCGGCGTGAACGGCGCGGACCCCGCGCCCGTCGCCGCGCCCCCCGCGCCGGACTCCCCGGCCGGCTGGCGGCCGTGGCGCTTCCGTATGTCGAACGACGTATGGGGTACGCCCGCGGTCGCCGACGACCTCGTCTACGTCACCTCCTTCGAGGTGCACGCCCTCGACGTCGCGACCGGCCGGCGCCGTTTCAAGACGCGTGACGTGGCCTGGTCCATGTCGGTGGCGGACGGCCGGATCCACGCCTCCGACGGCCCCACCCTCTTCGCCCTGAACGCCCGCGAGGGCGGTGACCTGTGGCGTCTGTCGACCGACGCCTGGGTGTACTCCCTCAAGGCCGACCGGGGCACCGTCGTCACCGGCACGCGCGGCGGCGGCGTACAGGCCTGGGAGGCCGCCAACGGCCACAAGCTGTGGGAGATCTCCGGCGCCCAGACCGACTTCGAGTCCCCGGAGGCCGGGCCCGCCGTCCACGACGGCACCGTGTACGTCTGGCAGGACGCCCGGCTGCGTGCCCTGGAGGCCCGTACCGGCGAGGAGCGCTGGTCCTATCCGATCGGTGACGCGGCTTCCTGCGGGGGTGTGCCGGTGCGGATCGCGTCGGCGCCCGACGGATACGTGTACGTCTCCGCGGGCACCCGGGTCCTCGCCATCGACGTGGCGAACGGGCACGTCCGCTGGCACTTCGAGGCCCCCGCGGTCTTCCTCTGCCCGCCCGCCTTCGCGCCCGGCCCCGCCGTCACCGGCGGTGGCGTCTACCTCGCCGACTACCTCGGCACCGTGTACGCCCTCGACGCCACCGACGGTCGCGACCGCTGGCGCATCGCGACCGAGTCCCGTGCCTCCATCGAGCCGGTCCTCGTCGCCGCCGGTCACGTCCACGTCGGCAGCGGCAAGGGTCTCTACACCCTCGACGCCGTCACCGGCACCCCCAAGTGGCGCTTCCAGGCGGGCGGCGACCTCGTGGGCGCCCCGGCCGTCGCCGAGGGGCGCATCCACTTCGGCTCCACCGACCATCTGCTGTACACGCTGAAGGCGGACGACGGGCGTCTGCGGTGGAAGCTGGCCACCGGCGGTGAGATCACCGGGGCTCCGGTGGTCAAGGACGGCGTCGTGTACGCGTGCAGCAAGGACCGGTGCGTGTACGCGCTGGACGCGGAGAAGGGGACGGGCACGGCCCGGACGGTGTAGGGGTTTTTCGCCCCCTCCGCCCCTACCCGTCCCTTGCTCCTGGGGGCTGCCGCCCCCAGACCCCCGCTGTCGGCCTGGACGGCCTCGTCCTCAAACGCCGGACGGGCTGAGGGGGGTAGCCCCTCCGGCGTTTGAGGAGCGGGGGTTTGGGGGCGGAGCCCCCAAGGGACGGGAATGGGTAGGGGCGGAGGGGGCGAAAAAACCACCCCCAGCCCCGACCCGTCAGCGGGTCCTGAAGGCCGAGCGGCGGGCGGTGAACAGGTCCGCCTGGTGTTCGCTCGGGAGGTTGCCGAGGGAGACGAGGTACGGGGCGTGGGCGAGGGCCTGGGCACGGGCCACCTCCGTTGCGGACCACAGGGCGCGGACGGTGCCCTGGACGGCCTCGGTCGGATACGAGGCGATGACCGCGGCACACTCCACGGCCGCCGCCAACGCCCCACCGGACACGGCGAGTTCCGACACCAGCCCCACCTCGTACGCCCGCCGCGCGGAAACCCGCTCGGCGGTCCCCATCAACGCCATCCGCGCCACCTCCCCGAACGGCATCCGCTGCGCCATGTAGATGGACTCGTACGCGCTGACCATGCCGTACGTGGTGTGCGGATCGAAGAAGGTGGCCGTCTCGTCCGCGACGACGAACTCGGACTCCCCCAGCAGATAGAAGGCACCCCCGCAGGCCATCCCGTTCACGGCGGCGATGACCGGCTTCCACAGGTCGTTCGCCTTCGGCCCGATGGCGACGAGCGGATCGTCCACCATGTAGGGGGAGTTGGGTTGCGGAACGTCGGCCCCCCGGTCGATCCCCGTGGAGAAGGCCCGCTCGCCGGCCCCGGTGATGACCAGCGCTCGTACCGAGTCGTCGAACCGGAACTCCCGCCACGCCGAGGCGAGTTCCGCCGCCATGCCGAGATCGATCGCGTTGAGCTTCTCCGGCCGGTCGAGGGTGAGGACGGCGACCCCGGAGTCCTTGTCGATGCTGACGCGCAGACCGCCGCCGCCGCCGCTCATGACCGCTCCAGGACCCAGCGGGGCACGGACACCCCGGCGAGGTCGGTGACCTCGGTGAACACGGCCTGCACCCGCGCGCCGATCCGAATCCGTTCCACCGCGACGGAGTTGAGCGGCGCGCCGGGCCCGCTCACCAGATTTCCCACGAGCCGTATCCGGGGCGCCTCCGCGAGCTCCACCACGATCGCGTTGTACGGGGCCTGCGCGGCGTAGGCGGGAAGAAGCGGCGGATGCGGGACGACGTAGGACCAGACCCGCCCCCTCCCGCTCATCTTCCGCCACTCGCTCGCGAAGGAGTGGCAGTGCGGACAGCAGGGGCGGGGCGGGAAGCGGAGTTCGCCGCAGTCGGCGCAGGCCTGGATCCGGAGTTCGCCCTGGGCGGCGTACTGCCAGAAGGGGGCGCCGTCGTCGTCGGGGACGGGGGAGAGGAGGGTGGTCTCGTCGTCGCTCATGGTCGGTCAACTCCTCAGGAGGAGAGCGGAAGTCGGTACGCCTTCACCGGCCGTGACCAGACAGGTGGCGGCCCCCGGCACCTGGGCGGTACTCGTGCCCCGCAGCTGCTTCACGCCCTCGTTGATGAGGTTGAAGCCGTGCACGTACGCCTCGGAGAGACCGCCACCCCCCGTGTTCATGGGCAGCCGCCCCCCGATCTCCAGCGCCCCGCCCTCCGTGAACCCCGCGCCCTCGCCCTTCCCGCAGAAGCCGTACCCCTCCAGGGAGAGCGGGATGAGGGGCGTGAAAGCGTCGTAGATCTGCGCGACATCCACATCCTCCGGCGTGAAGTCGGCGTGTTTCCACAGGTGTCGGGCGGCGGTCCAGGCAGGTCCTGTGAGGGGGTCGTCGTTCCAGTAGTTGACCATGCCGTGGTGCTGGGCGGGCAGGCCCTGGGCGGCGGAGTGGACGTACACGGGCTTGCGCCGGCAGTCCCTGGCCCGCTCGGCGGAGACGATGACGCACGCCAAAGCACCGTCCGTTTCGAGGCAGTTGTCGAAGAGGCAGAGGGGTTCGCTGATCCAGCGGGAGGTCATGTACATCTCGCGGGTGAGGGGCCGCTCGTACATGATCGCGGCCGGGTTCTGGTTGGCGCGGTTGCGGCAGGCGAGGGCGACGTTGAAGAGGTGGTCGCGGGTCGCGCCGTACTCGTGCATGTAGCGGCGCGCGAGCATGCCGATCTCGTCGGCCGGTCTGAGGAGCCCGAAGGGGCGGGTCCACTGGGCGGGGGTGGGGAGTTGGACGGTGGTGTTCTTCCACGGGCGGGGGCCGGAGCCCCGTTTCCGTGACCGCCAGGCGACGCCGACCGTGGCCTGCCCGGTGGCGACCGCGGCGGCGAGATGCGCGACGGTGGCGCACGAACCCCCGCCGCCGTACCCGACCTTGCTGAAGAAGCTGAGATCGCCGAGTCCGACGGCCTTCGCCACCTCCACCTCGTCCGTCTCCTCCATCGTGTAGGAGGCGAGCCCGTCGACCTCCGCGGGCGCGATCCCGGCGTCGTCGAGGGCGGCGAGGATCGCACGACAGGCCAAGGTCTTCTCGGACTCGGGGAGTTGCTTGGCGAAGTCGGTCTGGCCGATCCCGACGATGGCGGTGGCGTCCTTGATCCCCGGCATGCTCCTGGGGATGGCCCTTTTCGTTGCTCTTGTCGCGGTCCTTGCCATGTGCGCGCACCTCCGCACGGAGTCCCGACTGCTGACAGGGCGTCAGGCTACAGCTAATCTGACGGTCAGTCAGCTAGTGCGTTTCGGGTGCAGGGAGGCGTGAGATGCGCGGAGACCTGGAGTGGGGCAGCATCCCGGGACTGGTCCGGTCGGCGGCCGAACGGTACGCCGATGTCGAGGCGGTCGTCGACGGCCGTACGCGCATCTCGTACGAGGAGCTGGGCGCCCGCGTCGAACGCGCGGCGGCGGCCTGTCTCGCGAGCGGGGTGCGGCAGGGCGACCGGGTCGCGATCTGGGCCCCGAACACCCTCGACTGGATCGTCTCCGCCCTGGGCGCGGTGTCGGCGGGGGCGGTCCTGGTCCCGCTGAACACGCGCTTCAAGGGGACGGAAGCGGCGTACATACTGGCCCGCAGCAGGGCCCGGCTGCTGTTCGTGACGGGCACCTTCCTGGGCACGTCGTACGTGGCGTCGCTGCGGCGGGCCGCGGGGGAGGGGGAGGGCACGGGCCCGCTCCCCGGCCTCCCGCACCTGGAACAGGTGGTCGTGCTCTCGGACGACGCCCCCGCCGACTTCCGTACCTGGAAGGACTTCCTCGCGGGCGGGGAGGGAGTGGCGGCGGAGGAAGTACGGGAGCGGGAGGCGGCCCTCTCCGGAAGCTCCCCCTCCGACATCGTCTTCACGTCCGGGACGACGGGCCGTCCGAAGGGTGCGGTGATCACCCACGCGCAGACGCTTCGCGCGTACGCCGTGTGGAGCGAACTGTCGGGCCTCCGCGAGGGCGACCGCTACCTGATCGTGAACCCCTTCTTCCACACCTTCGGCTACAAGGCCGGGATCGTGGCCTGCCTGATGCGCGGCGCGACGATGGTCCCGCAGCCGGTGTTCAACGTGGACACGGTCCTCGCGAACGTGGCCTCGGAACGGATATCGGTCCTCCCCGGCCCGCCCACCCTCCACCAGTCCCTGCTGGACCACCCCTCCCGGGACGCGCACGACCTCTCGGCGCTGCGGCTGGTGGTGACGGGCGCGGCGGTGGTCCCTCTGCGGCTCGTCGAGCGCCTGAAGTCGGAGCTGAAGATCGAAACGGTCCTGACGGCGTACGGGCTCTCGGAGGCGAGCGGCATCGTCACGATGTGCCGCCGGGGGGACGCCCCCACCGTCATCGCCTCCACGTCGGGGCGGGCGATCCCGGACACGGAGGTACGGGTGGTCGGACCCTCGGGCGACCCGGTCGATGTCGGCTCCCCCGGGGAGATCCTGGTCCGCGGATTCAACGTCATGCAGGGCTACTTCGAGGACACGGAAGCGACGGCAGCCGTCCTCGGAACGGACGGCTGGCTCCGGACGGGCGACGTAGGCGTGCTGGACGCGGCCGGAAACCTCCGCATCACCGACCGCATCAAGGACATGTTCATCGTCGGCGGCTTCAACGCCTACCCCGCCGAGATCGAGCAACTCCTCGGCCTGCACCCGGACGTGGCCGACATCGCCGTGATCGGCGTACCGGACGGCCGCCTCGGCGAGGTCGGCAAGGCGTACGTGGTCCGCCGACCGGGCTCCGTGGCCACCGGCGACGACCTGATCGCCTGGTCACGACGCGAGATGGCGAACTACAAGGTGCCGCGGGTGGTGGAGTTCGTGGGGGAGCTGCCTCGGAATGCGAGTGGGAAGGTGGTTAAGGGGGAGTTGCGGGGGCGGTGAGCGGTTATGCGGGCCAGGCCGTGACCTGGAGGATGTAGACACACTCGTGCCGGGCAATGGCCAGGTAGAGGAACATCCCGCCGGGCACGTAAGCGGTCTGTACTCCTTCGCCGGCGCCCTGGTACGCGGTGCCGTCCAGGTAGAGGGCTTCAGCCGCTCGCGTGATTTCAGCGGCGCGCTTCTCCACTTCAGCGACAAAGGCAGGCGGTGCAGGGGTATCGCCACCGATGACGTGGGTTTCGTCCGGGTCGTACTCCCAGCGCCAACTACTCACGGGTGAGCGACTCCCGGGTGGAGGAGTGGAGCGTGCGGATCTCGTCCATGGCGCCGCGCCACGCGGGGTCATCCTGGTCGACGGTCTGTGCCGTGTATTCCGCGACCCGGAGCCGGGCAGCCGTGGAGGGGATCCTTGCGATTTCGACCGCGACGGCCCACGTTTCCAGGAACTGCATGATCGGCCCGAGGCTGCCTGTGCCGGCCGCCAGGGCGATGGCCTCGTCCTTCTGGCGCTCCATCTCGGCCAGCCGGTGTGGAGCGACCTGGGCCAGGGCCACACGTAGGGCGCCGGGTGTTCGTTCGGGCCGGGGGATGACGGGTCCGCCGGGTTCGATGTGCTGTGCGGTCATCCTCATCCTTCCCTGAGACTGCCTTTGGCCACGGTACGGCAGGTGAAGGTGGTGACGCAGGGTGTTTGACTCGTTGCACATGCCGGTGCGGTGAGGGGCGGGTCCGTCTTCCCTCCGCCTCGACCCAGGGCTCGCCCCGCAGGGTATGGGCTGCCGGGGGCGAGGTTGGAGGAGGTCGCGGGGTCGGTGCGGCTGGACGTGGCGATGGGGCCGAGCTTGTTCGGCTCGGCCCCATCGGTGAGATTCGGTGTCAGGGGGCGTGCGAGTCCAGCGGGGCCACGACGGTTTCCTGCGGGCTCACGGGCGCGTGCTGGTCGGCCAGTGCCGGGCTCGCGGCGGCGGCGGTGGCGCCGAGCACCAGGGCAATGGTTGCGACGATCTTCTTGGTACGGGTCATTCCAGCTCCTGTGGGAGAGGGGACTTCCGGACGTCGAGTGACGCCGGCGGCAGAGGGGGCGATTGTTCGAGAGGGGCAAACGATTCACGCCATGAACTGGCGTGGACCGTGCCCCGGACATGACTCGGCCGCGGTGGCTCCCCCTCCGCGCCACCGCGGCCGATCCCCGTCGGGATGAAGGTCCTTAGCGGTCCAGGTCCAGGGCGGGCGGCGCGGGCGCGTGGTTGTCCATCGTGACGATGACGTCGTCGGTCGGCGGCGCGGGCGCGTGGTTGTCCATAGTGACTATCGCGTCGTCGGCAGGTGGGGTGGGCGCGTGGTTGTCCAGCGTGACGATGGTGTCGTCAGCCGGCGGCACGGGCGCGTGGTTGTCCTGGGTGGTGGCATCAGCGTTCTTCTGCTTGTCGCTCATGGCTGCGAACTCCCCGCGTTCGAGTTAAGTCTGTTGGGGCCCCTGACCGGCAACTCCCCCGAGGGCTGCCGGACAGGAGCCGAATGGACTCTCACCCTAGGTGTTGAGTCCTGGTGACCCGCCTGTCCCCCGACGCAACGGATCAGTGCGCTGAGCATGCCAGCGGGGCATAAACAATCGATGAACGCCCTTGAGGCGGGCGTCTCAGGCGGCAGAAGCGGGAGCGAGCAGCGTTCGGACTTCCGCCGCCTCCGCCGCACCGGACGCTTCGTACAGGGAGAGCGCCTCGAGCCAGCAGGCCCGTGCGCGGTCCACCTGAGCCAGGGCGTCAAGCGAACGCCCCAGGGTCGTCAGGACATTGGCCCGCATGCGGTCTCCGCCGATGCAGCCGATCGCGAGAGCCTGCTCGGCATGCTGCGCGGCCTTCGCCAGGTGACGCCCCGTGAAATGGGCCTGCGCGATACGGAAGTGGGTGGTCCCCTCCCAGAGACGCTGGCGGTTCGTCTGGAACATCTGAAGCGCCTCGCTCAGTTCACTCAGCGCTTCCGTCGGGCGCCCCGCCTGTGTGAGGGCCAGTCCCAGGGCATACCGGGCGTTGGCCAGCCGCAAGGTCAGCCCCAGGCGGTCATAGATGTCGATGCCTTGCTGGGCGAGCGAAATGGCGTGTGCAGTACGGCCCATGGCGAGATGCACCCGGGAGAGGTTGCACAAGCCGCTCGCTTCGAGGGGATGGTTTCCGTCCGCCCGCGAACCCTCGATCACCGAGAGGAGGTGCTCCTCGGCGTCTGCGTTTCGGCCCTGGATGAACGCGATGATCCCTCGGTCGTTGCTCGTCCAGTAGAGCGCGGAGGCGTCATCGACCGCGCTCGCAAGCAGCCCCGCCTTGCGCGCCTCTTCGTCCGCCTCGTCATAACGCCCGGCCACGAGATGGACGTTGGTCAACGTCGTGCGAGCGCGCCCCTCCGCCCGGGAGTCACCGAAGGTCTGAGCGGCGTCCCTGGCTGCGAGAGCCGCGGACTCGTACTGCTTCGAGTTGGCCCCCGACTCCCCCAAGTCCTTCGCAGCCCACAGCAGGTCCACGCCCCGGCGAAGCCGACTGCCTCCGACCGCCTGCCGCGCGCAGGCCAGGAGGCAGTTGGCCTCGGAGTACAGCCAGTCGAGTGCCTCTTGGCGGTCGCTGAACCGCAGGCCCGCGTACTGTGTCGGCTCAAGGTGATCCACCAGGCGGTCTCCCGGCCGCTCGATCGCGAAGACCTCCACCGCCGTGGCCAGGTAGAAGTCCAGCAACCGGGACATAGCCGCCTCTCGCTCACTGGGCGGCTGCTCATCCCTCTCCGCACAGGCGCGCGCGTAGAGCCGTACGAGATCGTGGTACCGGTACCGACCAGGTGCCGCGGACTCCAGCAACGACGTATCGACCAAGGGCTCCAGCAGATCCTCGGTCTCCTCCACCGGAAGATCCAGCACCGCGGCCGCCGCCGCCAGCGACATGTCCGGCCCGTCCGCCAGCCCCAGCAGCCGGAAGGCGCGGGCCTGTGCCGGCTCCAACTGCCCGTAGCCCAGCTCGAACGTCGCCTTGACCGCGAGGTCGCCCGCCTGCAACTCGTCCAGTCGGCGCCGTTCGTCGCCGAGCTTCGCCGCGAGTACGGACACGGTCCACGTACGCCGGGCGGCCAGCCGGGACGCCGCGATGCGGATCGCGAGGGGCAGGAATCCGCAGGCCGCCACCACGTCCAGCGCGGCCTCGCGCTCCGACTCCACCCGTTCCCGGCCCACGATCTTCGTGAAGAGCTGGAGGGCCTCCTCGGGGGACATCACGTCCAGGTCCACCAGATGCGCGCCCGCGAGGTCCACCATCCGCACCCGGGAGGTGACCAGCGCGGCGCAGCCCTCCGTCCCGGGGAGCAGTGGACGCACCTGGGCGGCGTCCCGGGCGTTGTCGAGCAGGACCAGTACCCGCCGCCCGTCCAGTACCGACCGGTAGAGCGCCGAGCGCTCCTCCAGGGAGTCGGGGATGGCCGAGTCGGCGGTTCCCAGCGCCCGCAGGAACGCCCCGAGTACCGTCTCCGGCTCGGCGGCGCGCGACCCCGCGCCCTGGAGGTCCACGTACAACTGACCGTCCGGGAAGGCGCCCCGCGACTGATGGGCCACGTGCACGGCGAGCGTCGTCTTGCCTACGCCCCCGATCCCCGCCAGCGCCGATACGGCCATGACCCGGCCCTCCTCGGAGGAGGCGGCTGCCAGGACGTCGCTCAGTTCGTTCACGAAGGAGACGCGGCCGGTGAAGTCGGTCACGGTGGCGGGGAGTTGGGCGGGGCGGACCGGGGCCGTCGCGGGCTCCGCGGCCGGGGCGGAGGGTTCGGCCAGGCCCGGGTCCGCCTGGAGGATGCGCTGCTGGAGTTCCTTCAGGCCCGCCCGGGGGTCCACTCCCAGTTCGTCGGCCAGCAGGCGCCGCGTGTCCGCGTACACGGCCAGGGCCTCCGCCTGCCGCCCGCTCCGGTACAGCGCGAGCATCAGCAGCTCGCGCAGGCGCTCCCGGAGCGGATGCGCGGCGGTGAGTGCGGTCAGCTCCGACACGGCCTCCGCGTGGCAGCCCTGCTCCAGGTCCATGTCGAGGCGGGATTCGAGGAGTTGGAGCCGCAGCTCCTCCAGCCGCGCACGCTGGGTCTCCGCGAACGGACCCGGCACGCTCGCCAGCGGCTCCCCGTCCCACAGACTCAGCGCGCGCCGCAGCACCTCACGGGCATGGCAGAGATCCCCGGCGCTGCGGGCCTTCTCGGCGTCGGCCGCGAGTTCCTGGGCCTGCGCGAGGTCGAGCGTCCCGCCGGTGCCGGACAGCCGGATCGCGTAGCCGCCCGCCTCGCCGACCAGGATCTCGGGGCCCAGCGTCTTCTTGAGCCGTGAGGCGTACGTACGTACCGTGGCCAGGGCCTGGGCCGGGGGCTCGTCGCCCCACAGCGCGTCGATCAGCTCCGAGGCGGTGGCCGTACGGCCCTCGCGGAGCAACAGGGCCGCCAGCATGGCGCGTTGCTGCGGGGACCCCGCCGGAAGGAGATCCTCCCCGCGCCAGGCGCGCACCGGACCGAGCACGCTGAAGCGCAGAGTCGCCGATTCCTCGCGACGCCACTGCTCCGGTACTCGCGGCACACCGTCCATCGCTGCCCCCTGCCGAACTGCTAACACTAGGAAGCCAGTTTGCCTTGTTCATGGCGGATGCGTCAGCTTCGGGAGACGTCGATCACAGGCCGCCGTGCCAAGCTCCGCAGGCTCACACAATGCCCACACGTGGCCCCCGCAATCCAGCAGTCTGCCACCAGGTAGCTGACGGACCGTCAGATCGGCGCTACCGTAAAAGACATGGAGACCCTCCCGACCTTCCCGAAGATCATCTCGGTGGACGACCACACGGTGGAGCCCCCCAACGTCTGGCGGGACCGGCTCCCGTCCAAGTACCAGGACCGAGGCCCGCGCATCCTCCGCGCCCCGCTGAGGGAGATGACGTTCCTCGGCGGCAAGTTCGCGCCCGTCATGGGCGACCCGGGCGACGACGGACCGATAGGGGACTGGTGGGTGTACGAAGACCTGCACCGGCCCCTCACCCGTCTCGACACCGCCGTCGGGTACGACAGGGACGAGATCAAGCTCGAGGTCATCACGTACGAGCAGATGCGGCCCGGTTCGTTCGACGTGCCGCTGCGCCTCGCCGACATGGACGTCAACCATGTCCAGTCCGCCCTCTGCTTCCCGACCTTCCCCCGCTTCTGCGGGCAGACCTTCACCGAGGCCAAGGACCGTGAGCTGGCCCTGCTGTGTGTGCAGGCCTACAACGACTGGATGGTGGAGGAGTGGTGCGGGCCGCTGGCCGGGGGACGGCTGATACCGCTGACCCTCATCCCCCTCTGGGATCCCCGGCTCGCCGCGGCGGAGGTACGCCGCAACGCCGCCCGTGGCGTACGCGCGGTGGCCTTCTCCGAGATCCCGCCCCACCTCGGACTGCCCTCCATCCACACCGACGAGTGGGACCCCTTCCTCGCCGCCTGCGACGAGACCGGCACGGTCATCGCCATGCACATCGGGTCCAGCAGCAAGATGCCGTCGACGTCCGCCGACGCCCCGCCCGCCGTCGGCTCCACCATCACCTTCGCCAACTGCTGCTTCTCGATGGTCGACTGGCTGATGAGCGGGAAGTTCGAGCGCTTCCCGAGTCTGAAGGTCATGTACGCGGAGGGCCAGATCGGGTGGATCCCCTACATCCTCGAACGCGCCGACGTCGTGTGGGAGGAGAACCGCGGGTGGGGCGGCGTCGCCGACAAGGTCCACCGGCCGCCGTCCGAACTCTTCACCGAGCACGTGTACGGCTGCTTCTTCGACGACGCCTTCGGGCTCAGGAACCTCGACGACATCGGGGTGGGCAACGTCCTGTACGAGACCGACTACCCGCACTCCGACTCGACCTGGCCGAAGTCCAGGGAGGTCGGCGAGGCCCAGATGGGGCACCTTGACGCGGACGTGGTCGACCGGATCGTACGGGGGAACGCGATCGAGCTCCTTGGGCTCACGGGCGACGGGCTGTGGCCGGGGGCCAAGTAGCCATCAGGGGGCGTACGGGTGCGAGGCCGCACCCCGACCAGGGGTGCGGCCTCGCGCGTAGAAGCCCCGTAGAAGTCTCGTAGAAGCAAGGACCTCAGCCGAAGAACACCGACGAGACATCGTCGTTGAACCCGATCGCCGCCAGGTCCGCCACGTCGCCCTCGATCACCTTCGACTTGCCGGTGCAGTCGGCGCCCGTCCAGATCTTCAGGGAGCCGGCCGCCTGGATGGAGGAGGCCACGTCGTCGCGGAAGACGTTCTTGCAGCCCTGGCCGGCGAGGCCCTGGGAGCCGTTGTCCGCGAAACCGGGGTCGTCGAAGAGGACGGCGCTGGTGGCGGCCTGCCCCTCGGCCTCGCCCTGCTCCTGCCCCTGGTCCGCGTCAGCCTCATCAGGGGCTTCGGTCACGCCGGCCTTCTGTCCGTCCGGCGTCACGCCGAACCAAGTCCCGCCCACGCCGTGCCCGTTGGTGTCCCCGGGCTTGAGGTCCTTGCTGAAGCGGTAGACGGGCCAGCCGCCGATCGTGACCTGGAGGGTGCCGTCGGTGCGCTTGACCACGCCGACGGCGGACTTGTCGACGCCGTCGATGAAGATCTTGCCGCCGGGCGCGACGAGGACGGGCGGCCAGGTGGTGGCGCAGTCGCCGTCGCAGTTGGACTTGGAGGGATCGGCGGTGTCCTTGTCGAAGCGGTAGAGGGTGAAGCCGGCGCCGTTGACGACCACCGGGTCGAGGTCGCCCGCGCGGGCGGCGCTGAGCTGCACCCACTTGCGTGCCACCGGCTTGGCGGCGGGCTTGCCGGGGGCGTTGGCCCAGTCGCCGGTCTTGGGCTGGGCGCTGTTCTGCTCGGCGGTGCCGTTCAGGAAGTTCAGGCTCTGTGCGACGGAGTCGGCCGCGCCCTGGCTCGTGGAGCCGGCGGTGCCGGTGCCGTTGCAGGCGGTCAGGAGCATGACACCGGCGGCGGCGGAAGCGGCGATCATCGCGAAGCGGTTGCGACTGCTGTTGCGGAACATCGGGCTCTCCTCGGGTCGTCGGCCCCGGCCTCCCCGGAACCTCGCCGGGCAGTACGGGCCGCTTTCCGGGCCGCCCTCACCCGGTTACGCGCCTGGGACGAGGCCGCGACGGCTCCCGGCAATTGCGGACGACTTCCGGCAATTGCGCGCGGGACGCGGACAGTCGGGGGGCTTCGGGCGCGGCCGTCCGTCGGCGCGCTCCGCTGGAAGTCCGGTTCGTCGTCTGCGGGTGCGTTGTGGCTGGTCGCGCAGTTCCCCGCGCCCCTGGCGGTGCTGCTGCCGGACCGCGCCGGACCGCGTCGGCCCCGCTCGGCCTGCCTCCTGTCGCTGACTCATCCACCACCCACCGCCCGTCGACTTCGACCACCCCACCCCTTGTCTGACGAACCGTCAGCTACGACGATGGCCTGGTCGTGATATGACGACCCGTCAGCCAAGGGGTGCCGATGCACGTACTGCCGGAAGGGCGACTTGCCTACGGGATGCAGCTCCCGATCCAGTCGCAGAGCACCATCTATGCCGAGCCGTGGGAGGCGGGCGCGGGCCCCGGTGACCTCGTCGAGATCGCCCGTGCCGCCGACCGCTCCGGGTTCGCGTATCTCGCGAGTTGCGACCACGTCGCCATCCCGCGCCGGCTTGCGAGCGCCATGAGTACCGTCTGGTACGACCCCGTCGCCACCCTCGCCCTCCTGGCGGGCGTGACCGAGCGCGTACGGCTGCTCAGCCATGTCGCGATCGTCGGGCTGCGGCATCCGCTGATCACCGCCAAGCAGTACGCGACCCTCGACCACCTGAGCGGGGGGCGGCTGATCCTCGGGGTCGGGGCCGGGCACGTACAGGAGGAGTTCGAGGTGCTCGGGGTGGACTTCGAGCGGCGGGGGGCGGTCCTCGACGAGTCCATCGATGCCCTCAGGGCCGCGCTCGGGCCGGATGAATTCCCCGTGCACCACGGCAAGTTGTACGACTTCGAGGGGCTCGGGCAGCTGCCCAGGCCCGCGCAGGAGCGGGTGCCCGTCTGGGTCGGCGGGTCCTCGCCCGCCGCCGTGCGCCGGGCCGCGCAGCGCGGTGACGGGTGGCTGCCGCAGGGGGATCCGCGTGACCGGCTGCCCGAGCAGATCGACCGGCTGAAGAGCCTGCGCGCGCAGGCGGGCGTCGAGGAGCCCCTCACCATCGGTGCCATCACCGAGCCGCTGTACGTCGGTGAGCCCGGCTGGGACGTCGGGCGGCGCACCCTGCACGGGGCGCCCGAGGCGCTCGCCGAGTCGCTGCGGGCGTACCGCGCGATGGGTGTGCACCAGATACAGGTGCGGTTCCGCAGCCGCAGCCGCACCGAACTCACCGATCAGATGGCTGCGTTCGGCACCGAGGTGGGGCCGCTGCTGGGGGAGGCGTAGGCCAAACGGTGGGAGTCGTGGCCCAACCGGTGGGGGTCGTGGGCCAACCTGCCAGACAGCCCGGCTTTTCCTTCTTGAATCTTTGAACATGCCCACGTCGAGTTGCCTCAAGGATGCGGCGCGGAGCGCCGCATGGGCGTTGTGGTGGTCCGGCCACGGAGCGGCCGAGTGTCACGTCTGACGGAGACCGCCGATTAAGGGCCCGTCTGGTCGCTCGATCGGGTGAACGATCTCGAACGTGTGGTGGTGTCTCGCGTGGGTGCGTACGTTCGGTGATCGTGAAGATGGTGGTGCAGGTCAGGCTCTTGCCGACGCCCATGCAGGCGGCGGCACTCGAGGCGACCCTGCACGCCTGCAACGAGGCCGCCACCCGGGTGAGTGAGGTCGCCTTCGAGCGCGGACAGTTCAAGAACTTCGCCCTGCGCAAGCACACCTACGACACCGTCAAGTCACGCTGGGGCTTGGGCGCGCAGGCCGCCCAGCACGCGATCAAGAAGACGTGTGACGCGTACACCACGCTGAGGGCGAACCTGAAGGCAGGGAACCTGGGAAAGCCCGGCTCCCGCCGCTACCGCCAGGCCACCGAGAAGCCGATCACCTTCCGTCCCCAGGGTGCGCAGCCCTACGACGACCGAATGTTGTCCTGGCAGATCCCGGACCGGACGGTATCGATCTGGACCACCGGCGGGCGGATCAAACACGTGGCGTTCACTGCCTCGGTGGAGCAACTAGCCACGCTGGCCCTGTATCGCAGGGGCGAGTCCGACCTGCTGGAGCGGGACGGCATGTGGTTCCTCATCGCCACCTGCGAGATCCCCGAAGCCGTGCCGAATACGGATCCGGTGGACTTCCTCGGCATCGACCTGGGCATCGTGAACATCGCCACCACCTCCGACGGCGAAATCATGGCCGGACGCGAACTCAACCGCATCCGGGTCCGGGAGCGGGGCCTGCGGGCCAAGCTGCAGAAGAAGAACACCCCATCCGCCAAGCGCCGGTTGAAGAAGCGGCGGCACAAGGAGGCGCGGCGGGCGAAGGACATCAACCACAAGATCGCGATACATGTGGTGGCCGAGGCAGAACGCACCGGTCGCGGAATCGCCCTGGAAGACCTGACGGGCATCCGCGAGCGGGTACGGCTTCGCAAGCCCCAACGGGCCACCCACTCCAGCTGGTCGTTTGCCCAGCTGGGGCAGTTCATCGCGTACAAGGCCCGCAAGGCCGGAGTGCCGGTGGTGTACGTCGATCCTGCGTTCACCTCCCGAACCTGCGCCGAATGCGGCCACATCGACAAAGCAAACCGGGTCAGTCAGGCCTGGTTCGCGTGCCGGAACTGCGGATTCGTTGATCACGCGGACCGGAACAGCTCCCGCAACATCCGCGCCCGCGCGTGGGAGTTGTGGCGACGCGGGGCCCAGTCAACGGCCCCCGCCCCACCCCGGACATCCGGGCGTGAGGCCGGACGCAAACGACGCACCACCGCCAGTGATGCCCGTTGTGCAAGCCCGGGACCTTTGGCCCCGGGTAGTTGACTCTCCTCTTGGCCATGCCTTGCTCCGTCCTTGATGGCTTCTTTTCCTTGCGATCAGGATTGTTCGGCCGCGAAGGTACCGACGACCGAGTCAAATATCCCCACTTGTCCGTCACTTGATGTCACCTGGGTCGCTGCGCATGTGCTCGCGCAATCACCCAACCCTCATCTGACGCTTAGTCAGATATGGCGGTACGATGCTGAGCCCATCGATGCCAAAGGGGGCCCGCATGGGCACGCTCGACGGACGTGTCGTCCTGATCACCGGAGCGGCGCGCGGTCAGGGGGAGCAGGAGGCCCGGCTGTTCGCGGCCGAGGGTGCCAGGGTCGTCCTGGCCGATGTTCTCGACGATCAGGGCGAGGATCTCGCCAAGGAGCTCGGTGCGCTGTACGTCCATCTCGACGTGGGTCGCGAGGCCGACTGGGTGGCTGCGGTCGCCGCCGCGAAGGAGGCGTACGGGAAGGTCGACGGGCTGGTCAACAACGCGGGCATCCTGCGGTTCAACACCCTCGTGGACACCCCGCTCGACGAGTTCATGCAGGTCGTGCAGGTCAACCAGGTCGGCTGCTTCCTCGGGATCAAGGCCGTGGCCGGGGAGTTGGCCGAGGCCGGCGGCGGCACGATCGTCAACACCGCCTCGTACACGGCGGTGACGGGCATGGCGGCGGTGGGCGCGTATGCGGCGAGCAAGCACGCGATCCTGGGGCTCACCCGGGTCGCCGCGCTGGAGTTGGCGCCCAAGGGGATACGGGTCAACGCCATGTGTCCGGGGGCGATCGACACGGCCATGAGCAACCCGGCGCAGCTCGATCCGGGGGCCGACACCGAGGAGATGGCGCGGGCCATCGACGGTCTCTATCGCAAGCTCGTGCCGCTCGGGCGGATCGGCAGGCCGGAGGAGGTGGCGCGGCTCGCGCTCTTCCTCACCGGTGAGGACTCCTCGTACATCACCGGGCAGCCGTTCGTGATCGACGGCGGCTGGCTCGCGGGCGTCAGCGTCTTCTGACTCCCGTTGCCGACGGCCCCGTTACTGACGACCCGGTTTCCGATGGCCCGTTTCTGACTGAACGTCAACTATTGACGCTCAAGGGGCTCGGTGGAACAGTCGACTGAGTGGATCTGACGGTACGTCAGATCTCTTCGGAAGAGACTCTTGGGGATGGTGAACCTCCTTGGAATTCGGGCTCTTTGTACAGGGATACGTGGGTAAGCGGGCCGAGACCGACCCGCTCGCGGAGCACAAGGCGCTGATGGAGGAGACCGAGTACGTCATCCAGGCGGACAAGTCCGGCTTCAAGTACGCATGGGCGTCCGAGCACCACTTCCTGGAGGAGTACTCGCACCTCTCGGCCAACGACGTCTTCCTCGGCTACCTCGCGCACGCCACCGAGCGCATCCACCTCGGGTCCGGGATCTTCAACCCGCTCGCCCAGGTCAACCACCCGGTGAAGGTCGCCGAGAAGGTCGCGATGCTCGACCATCTCACCGAGAACCGCTTCGAGTTCGGCAGCGGGCGCGGCGCGGGAAGCCACGAGATCCTCGGCTTCCTCCCGGGCATCACGGACATGAACTACACGAAGGAGATCTGGGAAGAGACCATCGCCGAGTTCCCGAAGATGTGGCTCCAGGACGAGTACGTCGGGTTCCAGGGCAAGCACTGGCAGCTCCCGCCGCGCAAGGTCCTCCCCAAGCCGTACGGGAAGTCGCACCCCGCGATGTGGTACGCCGCCGGGTCGCCGCCCTCGTACGCCATGGCCGCCCGCAAGGGGCTCGGGGTGCTCGGCTTCAGCGTGCAGAAGGTCTCCGACATGGAGTGGGTCCTGGAGCAGTACAAGACGGCGGTCGTCGATGCGCAGCCGATCGGGGACTTCGTCAACGACAACGTGATGGTGACGACGACCGCGATCTGCGCGCCGACGCACGAGGAGGCGATACGGATCGCGGTCAGTGGCGGGCTGCACTACCTCCCCTCCCTCGTCTTCCGCTACCACGACACCTTCCCGCGGCCCGAGGGCTTCCCGGTGTGGCCCGAGACGCTCCCCGAGTACAACGAGGAGTTCGTCGAACTCCTCATCGAGGAGGAGCTGTTGATCTGCGGTGACCCGGCCGAGGTGCTCACCCAGTGCAAGCGGTGGGAGCAGGCGGGCGCCGACCAGCTCTCCTTCGGTCTGCCGGTCGGGGTCTCGCGGGAGTACACGCTGCAGACGATCAAGCTGATCGGCGAGCACGTGATTCCGAAGATCGACACGGATCCGGTGCACCGGACGACCAGGTTCCGTCAAACCGTCTAGGGGGTTCCTCCGCGATGCTCGACCATCTGATCAAGGGCGCGACCGTCGTGGACGGCACGGGCGCCCCCGCGTACACCGCCGATGTGGGGATACGCGACGGCCGTATCGCCGTCATCGGCGAGGTGACGGAGGACGCCAGGACGAGCGAGGACGCGCACGGGCTCGTCCTCGCCCCCGGTTTCGTCGACCCGCACACGCACTACGACGCCCAGCTCTTCTGGGACCCGTACGCCACCCCGTCCCTGAACCACGGGGTGACGACCGTCGCGGGCGGCAACTGTGGCTTCACGCTTGCCCCCTTGAACCCCGCCCGGCCCGAGGACGCCGACTACACGCGGCGCATGATGTCCAAGGTCGAGGGCATGTCCCTGGTCGCGCTCGAAGAGGGGGCGCCCTGGAGCTGGCACAGCTTCGGGGAGTACCTGGACGCCCTTGAGGGGCGGATCGCCGTCAACGCGGGCTTCATGGTGGGGCATTGCGCGCTGCGGCGGTACGTGATGGGCGCGGAGGCGGTGGGCGGGCAGCCGACCGAGGTGCAACTCCAGGAGATGCTGCGGCTGTTCCATGACGCGATGGCCGCCGGAGCCTGGGGCCTTTCCACCACCCAGTCCTCCACGCACTCCGACGGCGACGGGAAGCCGGTCGCCTCGCGGCACGCGAAACCGGCGGAACTGCTGGCGCTGAGCAGTGCCGTCGGCGAGCACGAGGGCACCCAGATCGAGGCGATCGTCGCGGGCTGCCTCGACCAGTTCAGCGACGACGAGATCGATCTGTTCGTGGAGATGAGCGCGGCGGCCGGCCGTCCCCTGAATTGGAACGTGCTCACCATCGACGCCGCCGTCCCCGAGCGCGTCCCCCGGCAGCTGGAGGCGAGCGAACGCGCCCGCAAGTCCGGTGGCCGCATCGTCGCGCTCACCATGCCGATCCTCACCCCCATGAACATGTCGCTGGGCACCTTCTGCGCGCTGAACCTCATCCCCGGCTGGGGCGAGGTACTCGCGCTCCCCGTGCCCGAGCGGATCGCCCGCCTGCGCGATCCGGACGTGCGGGCCGAGATGCTGCGGAGGGCCACTTCGAAGGAGGCCGGGGTCTTCCGGCGGCTCGCCAACTTCGGGCGGTACGTCATCGGGGACACCTACAGCGCCGCGAACGAGGGCCTGACCGGGCGGGTCGTGAAGGACATCGCGGCCGAGCGCGGGCAGGAGCCGTTCGAGTGCCTCGTGGAGATCTGCGCGGCAGACGAGATGCGGACCGTGCTGTGGCCGATGCCGACCGACAACGATCCCGACTCGTGGTCCCTGCGGCAGGAGACCTGGCGGCACGAGGACGTCATGCTCGGCGGCTCCGACGCGGGGGCCCATCTGGACCGCATGTGCGGAGCCCCGTACACGACTCGTTTCATCGGTGACTGCCTGCGCGGGCGGAAGCTCGTGACGCTGGAGCAGGCCGTGAAGATGCTGACGGACGACCCGGCGCGGCTCTTCGGGCTGCGTGAGCGGGGGCGCCTGGAGGTGGGCTGGCATGCGGATCTCGTCCTCTTCGACCCGGAACGGATCGACGCCGGCAAGGCCACCCTGGTGCACGACCTGCCGGGTGACAGTCCGCGCCTCGACTCGAAGGCGATCGGCATAACCGCCGTGTGGGTCAACGGCGTTGAGGCGATCAGGAGTGATGTGGTGACGGGTTCGGTGCCGGGGAAGGTGCTCCGGTCCGGTCGGGACACGCGGACGGTGAGCACCAAGTGAGCGACGCCCCTGAGAGGTTCAAGTGACCGAGGAGCAGCGGTTGTTCATCGGCGGCTCGTGGGTGGTGCCCGACCACGGGTTCTACGAGGTGACCGACCCGGCGAGCGAGGGTGTCGTCGGGCTGGCGCCGGAGGCCTCGCGGGAGCAGGTGCGGGCGGCCGCCGCCGCGGCCCGCGAGGCCTTCGGGCCGTGGTCCCGTACACCTGCCGAGGAACGCGCCGCCGTCCTCGAAAGGGCCGCCGGGATCATCCGGCGCAACCTCGTTCCGTACGCCGAACTCGCCCAGGCCGAGAGTGGCGCCACCACCGGGACGGCGCGCGCGATGCAGGTGGGCGTGGGCATGGCCCGCTTCCACCGCTACGCGCGCATCGAACCCGTCGAGCAGCCGCTGCCGCCGCAGATCAACGAGGCCGGGCCCTTCGGTGGAGCGGCCGTGATGGGCGCCCTGGCCGTACGCCAGCCCGTAGGCGTCGTCACCTGCATCACCTCCTACAACAACCCCTGGGCCAACCCGGCCGGCAAGATCGCCCCCGCTCTCGCCATGGGCAACACGGTGGTCGTGAAGCCCGCCCCGCAGGACCCCCTCTCCGTGTACCGGATGGCGGAGGCCCTGGAGGCGGCGGGTGTCCCGCCCGGGGTCGTGAACGTGGTGAGCGGTACGGGGCCGGAGGTCGGCGAGGCCGCGGTCGACTCCCCGGACGTCGACATGGTCAGCTTCACCGGATCGACCGCCGTCGGGCAGCGCATCGCCGAGGTGTGCGGGCGCGGGATGAAGCGGCAGCTGATGGAGCTGGGCGGCAAGGGCGCGGCGGTCGTCTTCGACGACGCCGACCTGGAGTCGGCGGTGTCGGGGATCGGGACGACGTTCTCCTTCTACAGCGGGCAGATCTGCACGGCGCCGACGCGGGTGCTGGTGCAGCGTGGCGTGCACGACCGGCTGGTCGAGCAACTCGCCGCGTACGCCGGTCATTTGAAGGTCGGGGATCCGCGGGAGCCGGGCACGGTCGTCGGCCCGGTCATCTCCGCGGCCCATCGCGACCGGGTCGAGTCGTACGTCGAACTCGGCCGGAAGGAAGGGGCGCGGGTGGTCGCGGGCGGTCAACGGCCGCCGTACGAGCGCGGGTTCTACGTCGCCCCCACCCTCCTCGCCGACTGCACCCCGGACATGCGGGTGGTCCGCGAGGAGATCTTCGGCCCTGTCGTCGTGGTCGTCCCCTTCGGCGACGAGGAGGAGGGCATCGCCCTCGCCAACGACAGCGACTACGGCCTCATCGACTACGTCTGGTCCGGCGACGTCGCCCGCGCCTTCCGCGTCGCCCGGCGGCTCCGCGCAGGCGGGGTCGGCGTCAACACCGTCGGCCGCAACATGGAGGCACCGTTCGGCGGCTTCAAGAAGAGCGGGGTCGGGCGGGACGTGGGGTCGTACGCCCTGCACGCGTACAGCGAGGTGCAGGCGATCGTGTGGCCGGGGTGACCTGCCCGTAGCGATGCTACGGCCAAAGGTAGCGTTGCTACCGTCTAAGTGTTAGCGTTGTTCCTGTGGGGAAGCGAAGACCGCTACCCCAGTCTCGACAGGGAGCAACGTCATGAGTGAGCAGTCCACCAGCAGTCCTACCCTCCGTGTCGCCGTCGTCACCGGTGGTTCGCGTGGGATCGGCCGTGAGACCGCCGAGCGCCTCGCCGCCGACGGATTTGCCGTCGTCGTCAATTACGCGGGCAATGAGGCCGAGGCCGACAAGGCCGTCGCCGCGATCACCGAGAAGGGCGGGCAGGCGGTCGCCGTCCGTGCCGATGTGGCCGACGAGAGCGAGGTCGCGGCCCTCTTCGACGCGGCGGAGAACACGTACGGCGGGGTCGACGTCGTCGTCCACGCGGCGGGTGTCATGGCGCTGGCCCCGCTCGTCGACCTCGACCTCGACGCCCTCGACCGGATGCACCGCACCAACATCCGCGGCACCTTCGTCGTCGACCAGCAGGCCGCGCGCCGGCTGCGCGCGGGCGGCGCGATCATCAACTTCTCCAGCTCCGTGCTGGCGCTCGCGATCCCCGGATACAGCGCGTACGCCGCCACCAAGGGCGCCGTCGAGGCCGTCACCCTGATCCTCGCCCGCGAGATGCGCGGCCGGGACATCACCGTCAACGCGGTGGCCCCCGGCCCGACCGCCACCGCCCTGTTCCTGGACGGCAAGGACGAGGAGACCATCGCGCGGATGGCCGCCCAGCCGCCGCTGGAGCGCCTCGGCACCCCCGAGGACATCGCCGGGGTCGTCTCCTTCCTCGCCGGTCCTGCCGGCCGCTGGGTCAACGGCCAGGTCCTCCGGGCCAACGGCGGCATCGCTTAAGCCCCTCAAGCCCCTCAAGCCCCTCAAGCCCCTCAAGCCCCTCAAGCCACTAAGGAGTTCTGCCATGAGCAAGGTCATCGTCATCACCGGCGCCGGGTCCGGCTTCGGCGCCCTCTCCGCCCGCGCACTCGCCCGAGCAGGGCACACCGTCTACGCCGCGATGCGTGACATAACCGGCCGCAACGCGGACCGGGTCAAGGAGGCCGAGGCGTACGCCGCCGAGCACCAGGTGGACCTGCGTACGGTCGAACTGGACGTCCTCTCCCAGGAGTCGGCCGACGCCGCCGTCGCCACGATCCTCGCCGAGGCGGGCCGCCTGGACGTGCTCGTGCACAACGCGGGCCACATGGTGACCGGCCCCACCGAGGCCTTCACGCCGGAAGAGCTCGCCGCGGTGTACGACACGAACGTGCTCGGCACCCAGCGGGTCAACCGGGCCGCACTGCCGCACCTGCGGGCACAGGGCCACGGCCTGGTGCTGTGGGTCGGCTCCACGTCGACGAGGGGCGGCACCCCGCCGTACCTCGCCCCCTACTTCGCAGCGAAGGCCGCGATGGACTCGCTCGCGGTGTCGTACGCCGCCGAGCTCGCCCGCTTCGACATCGAGACCACCATCGTCGTGCCGGGCTCCTTCACCTCCGGCACCAACCACTTCGCCACCGGCGGACACCCCGCCGAGCAGACCGTCATCCCCGCGTACGAGGAGCGCTACGCGGGCCTGATGGACCAGGTCTCCCAGCGCCTCGCCGCCCTCGCGCCCGCCGACGCGGACGTGTCCCAGGTGGCCGACGCGATCGTCGGGATCGTCGACACCCCGCACGGCGAGCGGCCCTTCCGGGTCCACATCGACCCGGCGAACGACGGCTCCGAAGAGGTCAGCCGGGTCGCGGACCGCATCCGCGCCGAGTTCCTGAAGCGGATCGGCCTGGAAGACCTCCTCGCCCCCCATCAGGGGGTCTGAACACGTGGCATCCGTTAGCGTCGCTACCGTGAGTACGAAAGCGCGCATTCTCGAAGTGGCGGCCGCGCTGGTCGCCGAGTCCCCGGACGGGGATGTCTCGACCCGGGCGGTCTGCGAGGCCGCCGGGGTCGGCGCCCCGGCGCTCTACCGCCACTTCGGGGACAAGGAGGGCCTGCTGTCGGCGGTCGTCGACCACGGCTGGGACAAGTACCTGGCGACCAAACGCCACCGCGACCCCGGCACGGACCCCGTCCAGGACCTGCGCGACGGCTGGGACACCCACACCGAGTTCGCCCTCCAGAACCCGAACCTCTACCGCCTGATGAACTCCCCGGCGATGCGCACACCCCCGGCCGCGGCCCTGGAAGCCCACCAGATCCTCACCTCGGACCTCCAACGCGCCGCCGAGCAGGGCAGGTTGCGCCTCGCCCCGGAACTCGCCGCCCAGATAATCATGTCCGCCAACGTCGGCATCGCCCTGATGCTGGTCTCGCGCCCGGCGACCTTCACCGACAAGACGGTGTCGCGGCGGGTACGGGACGCGGTGCATGCGGTGGTCTTCACACCGGAGGTGATGGCCTCGAACGAGTCGCCCGAGGCCGAACAGGAGGTACGGGTCCCCGCCACGGCCGCCCGCCTCAGCGCCCTCCTGAGCCAGTCCACGCCCCCGGGCCTCACCCCCGCCGAAACGACTCTCCTCACAGAGTGGCTGAACCGCCTCTCGAACGAGTGAGCACGAGTGAGCACGAGAAGGCCCCCACGGTCGTGCCCAACGATCTTTGTCGTTCGAGCCGGGCATTCAGGTGATTTCGGTATGACCACCGATTTAGAGCTACTTAGTATCTGGTTCCGTGACAGACGGGAAGAGCCGGCGGCGACCGGACGACCACACGACCGACGTGGTCGTCCTCGGGGCCGGGCCGGCCGGGCTCGTGCTCGGCAACATCCTCGTGGACCGGGGGATCGACTGCGTCGTCCTGGAGCGGGCCGAGCGCACGCATGTGCAGACGCGGGCACGTGCCGGGTTCCTGGCCGCCAACACCGTACGGATCCTGGAACGGCACGGTCTCGCCGAGGGGCTGCATAGGAACGGGCGGATCCACAGCACCTGCGAGTTCCGTACCGAGGACGGCCGGTTCCGGCTGGACTACAGCGGGCTCGGGGAGCGCGAGCGGCACACCGTCTACCCCCAACAGGAGCTGGTGACCGACCTGTTGGCGCGGTTCCTGGAACGCGGCGGACAGATCCGTTTCGGCACCGAGGCCCTGGCCGTACGCGACGCCGACACCGAGCGGCCCGAGGTGGCCGTGCGCGAGGCCGACGGGCGGGTCGGCCTGTGGCGGGCGCGGTACGTGGCCGGTTGCGACGGGCGGCACGGCGCGGCCCGGCGTTCACTGCCGGCCGGAACGGTTCGCCACCACCGCGATCACGGCGTGACCTGGCTCGGTCTGCTCGCCGAGGCGCCGCCCAGTCTGGACGCCGTCGGGTACGCGGTGCACGAGCGCGGGTTCGCCGGGCACATGGCCCGCACCAGCGAGGTCACCCGCTACTACCTGCAGTGCGAGCGCGGCACCCCGGCCGACACCTGGTCCGAGGAGCGGATCTGGGACGAGCTGGAGCTGCGGATGCGCGCGCGGGAGTACGGCCCGCTGCGCCGCGGGCGCGTCGTGCAGCGTTCCGTCGTAGACCTTGAGTCCGACGTGCTCGAACCGCTGCGCCACGGCGCGCTGTTCCTCGCGGGCGACGCCGCAGGTCTGATCAGCCCGTCCGCCGCGAAGGGCGCCAATCTCGCGGTCCTCGAAGCGGCGGTCCTTGCCGACGCCCTGACCGACGACCTCACTGCCGGGGACCCCCGGGGTCTCGACGCCTACTCGGCGCGGTGCCTGACGCACATCTGGCGTGCGCAGGAGTTCTCGCACTGGATGATCGGGCTGCTGCACGGCCCGTCCGGCGCGGACGGCGAGTCGCTGTTCCACAACTCCCTGCGCCGCTCCCGTCTCACCTCGCTGCGCACCTCGCGCAGCCACCAGGACTGGTTCGCCGAGCACTACGTCGGCGTATAGCCCGTCATCCCCCCAACTCCGCACCCGCGTACATCCGTACGCCCGCGTCCGTACGCCTGCATCCGTATGCGTACATCCGAACCCCGGAATGAGGATCCCCCCGCAATGATCACGGCATTGTCGGGCGATACGTCCCGCCTGCGCGCGACGGTCGACTTCGTCAAGGAACAGGACACCGCCACGCTGCTCCGGCTGCTGCTCCCCGGGCTCGACGGCCCGGAGCTGCGGGCCCTGGTGGAGCGCTGCGACTTCTCGCACGCGGCGCTGCTCGTCTTCCCGCCCGACGAGGCGGCGCTGGACGCCACGCTTGCCGACTGCGGGCTCGTCGCTGACGCGCCGCCGCGGCCGAGCGTCGTCGTGCGCGAGCGTCTCGCCGTACGGCACAAGAGGTGTGCGGCGGAGCTCGACGTCGGCATTCTGCGCCCCGCGGTGGAGTGCCTGGACGGGGCGCGGCGCTGGGTCGAGGTGTTCGCGCTGACCGTGCCGCCGGGGGCTGACCTCGACACGGTCGCCGCGCACGAGCGGGAGCGGCAGCACGAGGCGCATGTCGCCTTCGAGGTCGAGGCACCGGACCCGTTGGTGCTGCGCGGCCTGTGCGCGGTCTTCGGACGGTACGGCGCCACCCCCGACGGCGGCGGCTACAACCCGCACGAGAACGGCACGGTGTTCTACTTCACCGCGCCCGCCGAGGCCAAGACCGGGTACCGGCGCGTGGAGCTGTACGTCCCCGGCGACCACCGCGACGTCCTCGCCGCCCACCTCGACGAGCACCGTGAGCGGCAGCCCGCCGAGACCCTGCTGCGCCTGCTGACCGGGGCGTGGACGACGCAGGCCCTGGCCGCGTTCGCGCGCCTCGGGGTGGCCGACGCGATGGACGAGGAGCGGGGCGTCGGCCTGGCGGAACTGGCGCGGGACGTCGGTGCCCGCGCGCCGAACCTGGCCACCCTGCTGCGCTACCTCACCATGCTCGGCGTGGTGAGCGAGGACCGCGACGGTTTCCGGCTCACGGACACCGGCGCCCTGCTCCGCGCGGACACCGAAGGGTCGATGCGAGCGCTGGCGCTGATGTACGGGGGACCGTTCTACGAGTCCTTCGCCGGGCTCGATCACACCGTGCGCACCGGACAGGTCGCCTTCGAGCAGCGCTTCGGCGAGAACCACTTCGACCACTTCGCCCGCGATCCCGAACTCGCCGAACTCTTCGACCGGTCGATGGCCGCCGGTTCACGGATGTTCGACCCGCTGCCCACCCACCCGGTCCTCAACGCGGCGGCCGAAGGGGCCACCGTGGTCGACATCGCGGGTGGCAACGGGGAGTTGCTCGGCCGAATCCTTTCCGCGCACCCCCGCCTGCACGGCGTACTCCTTGAGCGCCCGCACACCGTCGAGGCCGCCCGCCGCCTCCTCGGTGCGGCCGGCCACACGGAACGGTGCACCTTCCGGGCCGGTGATTTCGCGGACGTACCCGCGGGCGGCGACGTCTACGTCCTGTCGCGCGTCCTGCACGACTGGGACGACGAACGCTGCCGCGAGATCCTGCGCCACTGCGCCCGCGCGATGCCCGACACCGCCGACCTGCTCGTCGTCGAACGCGTCCTGCCCGCCGACGGTTCGGCCTCGCTGGCCACGGCCTGGGACCTGCACATGATGTGCAACGTCGGCGGCCGCGAACGGCGCGCCGACCACTACGCCCGGCTGTTCGCCGATGCGGGCCTCACCCTGGTGGGCCGGGCACCGCTGCCCCTGGACGGCAGCGTGCTGCACGTCCGCAGGACCGGGGCGGTGAACACCGGATCCGAGTAGCCCTTGTCGGTGTCGGATGATCGCTTGCGTTCCTCACTCCGGCCGAATCAACTCTCCTGGCAGAGTGGCTGAACCGCCTCTCGAACGAGTGAGGGCGCGGGTGACGGGGGAGAGGCGTCGGATGACACAGACCACGTTTCGTATCGGCGGGGAACTGACCGTGGGGCGGCTCGGGTTCGGGGCCATGCGGCTGCCGACCGAGCCGGGACCGGACCGCGAGGCCGCCATCGGGGTCGCCCGGCGTGCCGTCGAACTGGGCGTCACACTGATCGACACCGCCCACCTGTACGGCGGGGGAGCCAACGAGGAACTCCTCGCCGAGGCCCTTCACCCCTATCCGGACGGGCTGTTGATCACCACCAAGGTCGGTGTGGCGCGCTCGGAGTCGACGGGGGAGTGGGGTCTCGACGGCCGCCCCGCGGTACTGCGCGCTCAGGTCGACCTGGCCCTCCGCCGGCTCCGGGTCGACCGGATCGAGCTGCTCCAGCTCCACCGCATCGATCCGGAGACCCCGCTCGCCGACCAGCTCGGCACGCTGCGGGAGCTCCGGGCCGAGGGCAAGGTGGGCCGGATCGGCCTGTCCGAGGTGAGCGTCGACGAACTCGACCGGTCGCGGGAGATCGTCGACATCGCCAGCGTCCAGAACCGCTACAACCTGCTCGACCGGGAGTACGAGCCCGTGCTCGCGGCCTGCGAGGCGGCGGGGATCGCGTTCCTGCCGTGGCGGCCGGTCGCGGCGGGGGACTTCGGCGCGCGGGCCGAGGTCGCCGCCGTGGCGTCCGAACTCGACGCCACCCCCACGCAACTCTCCCTCGCCTGGCTCCTGGCGCACTCGCCGGTCATCCTCCCGATCCCGGGCACCGCCCGCATCGACCACCTGGAGGAGAACCTCGCCGCCACGCGCCTCCGGCCGACCCCGGAGCAACTGGCCCGCCTGGACAGGCTGTTCGAGCGGGGATAGCGGCTACTTCGAGCTTCGAGCAGGGACAGCGGCTACGAGGGCACAACGAGGGCGCAACGAGTGGGCGGCGGCGCCGCGGTTCGACGTGGGGCGTCCCTACCATTCGGTGTGCAGGGGGGCCAAGCACGGTTCCCCCGGGCAGGGGGGTCTGTGAAGTCGACCGTTTTACGACCGGTGTTGCGACGCTTCGTCGGCGCTGTCGCCGCCGGCGTGGCCCTGGCCGCGACCTCGGGGTGCACGGTGCCCATCGATGCCGTCGCCGGCATCTCCGTGACCGACGACGGCCGGCTGCTCGGCGTCATGATGGTCTGCGGGCATCAGATCGACGGCGCGAGCCTCTACGTGGACAGCGCCGACGTCGACGACGAGGTGACGGTCGGTTCATGGGACGCCGACCGGCCCCTCAAGGACGGTCTCGCCACCTGGAACCTCGATTCTCCCTCCGCCGGGTGGACCGCGACCCGGTCTCTCCAACCGCTCACCGCCAAGACCACCTACGCCTTCTACGGCTGGACCAAGGACAACTCGTCCTCGTCGAGCAGCGTCTCCTTCACTCTGACCGACCGGGACCGGCTCACCCCGGGAACGGTCCGCTACGAAGACGGCTCCGGCGACGGCGACGAATCCGCGGTCACCGTCCCCTTGGCGGAGTTCAAAGCCAGGGCTTGCGAGGACAGTTGACGCCGACATCGTTCTGGACGGGCAAGCGGGTACGTCTGCGCGGTATCGAGCCCGACGACTGGACCGCGTTCATGCGCTTCGCCGTGGACGAGGAGCGGTTGGGAGACCTGCTGCAACCACCTCGCTCCGCCGAGGGCTTCCGTACCTGGGCGACGGAGCAGGCCACTTCCAAGTCCGACGGCGAATGCTTCAGGTTGGCTGTCGAAGCCGTCGAGACGGGGGAAATAGTCGGCACCGTCGGCTCGCATCACGCTGATCCACGTGCGGGCTGGTTCGAGTACGGGGTCACGATGGGCGCTGATCATCGGCGCAAGGGCTACGCGGCAGAAGCTGTGGTGACGCTGCTGCGTTTCATGTTCGCCGAGCGGCGCTATCACAAGTGCCTGGCGCGGGTCTTCGCACACAACGAGGCATCGTTGGCCCTTCATCGTCGGCTCGGTTTCGTCGAGGAGGGGCGCCTCCGTGATCACGTCTTCTTCGCTGGTCGTTACCACGATGTCGTCATGCTGGGCATGCTCGCTGACGAGTTCACGCGGCTGCACTCGATGAGTGGGCAGCTGGATTCCGCGTCGAACGCAACTCGTATTTGACAGGTCCTGTCTCGTGGGCGGTGTCTACCGGTGCGTGCGGCGTCATCGACATCGCACGCATTCTGCATGACCGCCTGGGTGAGCGCGCCGCGAAGGCCCCGACCCGTGAACTGCCCGTGTGGCTCGTACGCGCACTGGGCCTCGTGAACCCGGAACTGCGACTGCTCAAGCACCAGCTCGGCCGGGATCTCGACGCCACAAGCGCCAAAGCGGAGAAGCTTCTCGGGTGGCGAGCGCGTCCCATCGAGGACACCATCGCGGAAACCGCCGAGAGCCTCCTCGCCCACGGCATCGGGACAGGCCCTAAGGTCCGAAGCTACATAAAACCGAGGATCGAAAACCGGCACTGAGATTCAGCGCCGGGTTCTCGACCGGCCTCAGGAGCCACCACCGAGATGATCTCTCTCCGCGAAGTGCGTGACAGCGACCTGTCCACCTTTTGGGAGCACCTGTCCGACCCCTCGGCGCAGCAACTTGCCGCGTTCACAGGGAAGTACCACTACGACCGGGGGCTCTTCGACAGCCATTGGGCGAAGATCCGTTCCAACCCCGAGAACCTGATACGAACCGTAGTTGCCGACGACGAGGTGGTCGGCCACGTCTCGGTGTACGGGCCGCCGGACGAACGCGAGGTCACGTACTGGATCGACCGGGCGCACTGGGGACGCGGAATCGCCACGGCGGCGCTCACGGCGTTGCTCGAACTCGTCAGCACCCGGCCGCTGTACGCCCGCGCGGCAGCCGACAACGCGGGCTCGATCCGCGTACTGGAAAAGTGCGGCTTCGTCCTCACCGGGCACGACAAAGGCTTTGCCCAGGCTCGCGACGGTGAGATCGACGAAGTTCTACTCACCCTGAACTGAAGCCAAGGCCGTTGCCCCGGCCCGGTCAGCCGTCCGTCAGGTCCACCCGTACCGTCAGCAGGTTCGTCCCGAGCGCGGCCACCGCGACGCTGTTGAGCCGTGGCAGGGACCTGAGCCGTTCGCGGGCGTCGTCCTGGGTCAGCAGGTGGGCCGTGCCGTGGTGCCAACGTCCCTTTACGCGGACCCGGACGCTCGGGTCGGCCTTGATGTTCCGCACGTACTGCGACTTGTCGCCGTACTCGGACACGATCCAGAACTCCGTCCCGACGCGGCGTCCGCCGACCGGGGTTCGGCGGGGCAGCCCCGACTTCCGCCCTGTGGTCTCCAGGAGCGTCTGGAACGGCAGCAGTTTCGTGACCGGGTTGCCGATCCGCCGCTGGAACGACGTGACCAGCCGGAACTTGAGATCGTGATCGCGGGGCATGTGGGGGCGCTTTCGTTGGGGCCCGGGGGCGGGGCGGTTCAGGACTGGTTCTTCTTGAGCGCCCGGAGAAGGGCGCCGAAGATGTCGGGGTGGGTCGAGAGTATGGCTCGGGTGGGGTCGCTGCTTTCGGTGAGATGGATCGTTTTTTCGGTGGCGGCGACGTGGAGGCACGCGTCGCCCTCCTGGCAGTAGGACGAGGTCTGCCAGTCATGCGTGGACATGGGGCTCCTTCACAGGTCTTGGGCGATGGCGTGGATCAGGTCCCGGGACTTCTCAGGGCTGAGAGCAGTGGCCTCCACTACGTCGAGCAGGTTCCGGTACTTCTCCAAGAGTGCTTCGGCGTCCAGGAGTACGGGACCGTGGAACTGGTCGAGTTGAGCGGTGTCGAGCTGTGGGACAGGGCCGTGCAGGTAGTTGATGGACTGGCCTGACCCAGGGAAGGCCCCGACGTCGAATGCGAGTACGCGCACGGTGATGTGCTCCTGCTCGCTCATGTCGAGCAGGTGCTGAAGCTGGGCGCGTGCTACGTCCCGGCCGCCGACGCGCATGCGCAGGGCTGCTTCATGGATCACGGTGCGGTAGGGGATCGGATCGGCCCGGTAGATGACGTCTTGCCTCTTGATGCGATGCGAGACGCGGTGTTCGACCTCGGGAGGTGTGGGGGCGGGGATCACGTGGCGGAAGATCTCGCGGGCGTGGTCATGGGTCTGAAGCAATCCCGAGACGTGGGTTGTGTACGCGGTGCGCACGGCGGTGGCGTGGTGCTCCAGTTCGGCGAGGTCGAGCAGGCCCGATGGCAGGACCTCCCGGTACGACTCCCACCAGCCACGCGTCTTGTCGGTCGCGATGTCGACCAGGGCTTCGACGAAAGCCTGGTCCGAGCAGGTGTACGTGTTGGCCATCGCCCTGAGACGGTCGGGGCTGACCCCGAATCGGGCCGACTCGATGTTGCTGAGTTGCCCCTGACTGACCCCGAGTGTGCGGGCTGCCTCAGTTGCCGTCATGCCCGCTCGCTCGCGCATCTTGCGCAGCTCAACGGCAAGCCGGATGCGGCGGGCCGACGCCGAGGGCTTGGGGGGCATGTGAACTCCTCTGGCTCTACGCCGAGTTGGGATGTCACTCACACGAGGGAAGTCTCTCGAAGTTTTCTCGGATTCGCCAAAAGTTATTTGTGCGTGCCCTACCTTCGTTCCCAGGCGCCCCGCCCGGGAGTACCCCGCTCGACGGAGCGGCATCGTCACTGGGCTCCGCAGACCAACGACCCCAACTCCCTCTCGTGATCGGAAACTTCCATGGCAACCGTATCCCCGCCCTGGTCCTACACCCTGCAACTTCCGCACGATCCGCGGGCTCCGGGCATCGCCCGGGGAACCCTCAGGCTGATTCTGGCCGCCCATGAGATGTCCGAACTCGCCCCCACGGCAGAGCTGTTGGCGACGGAGCTGCTCACGAACTCGCACCGTCACACCAGTGGCCCGTACGCCCTGCGGGTCCTGTCGACCGAGTCGGACCGGCTGCGGGTCGCCGTATGGGACTCCGACCCGAGAGTCCCGCCCGGCTTCAGCGACGTACCCCCGCAGGCCGCGGAAACCGCCGAGCACGGCCGAGGCCTGCACCTCGTACGGGCCTGCGCCGACACGTGGGGCGCGTCCGTGCTGCGCGAACTGGGCGCGTCGAAGGGCGGCAAGCTGCTGTGGGCCGAATGCGGCGCGGGGTGACGGTCTGGTGTCACCCCGCCTTCGCCGGGTCGATCCCGTGCAGGGTGGCGGCGGCCACGGCCTGCTGCACGGCGCAGGCTTCCTGCTCGTCCGCCGGGGCGGCCCACAGCGGTATGAGGCGTGACGCGGAGGACGAGGAGTCCATACGCAGGTAGTGACAGACGTCGTTGATACGCAGGGCGACGAGGTACAGGTCATCGCTCTCGGCCTTCCCGGAGACCTTGCTTACGGTGTTCCCGGCGCCGACCATCCCCCTCTCCTTCAGGAAGTCCGTGGCGCCCTGCGGGGTGTGGGGATATCCCGAGGTCGTCATTGCCCGGTACGCGTTCGTGCCGGTGGGCTGCCGTGAGAGCAGTACGCCCATCTGCGCCGCGAGGCTGCCGGGCGTGCCGTCGGCGCGCGTGGCCGGGCAGGTCGTGGCGGACTGTTCCACGCTGTGTGCGCCGAGACTGAAGGTGTAGCGGTAGCAGCGGACGGGGTAGGCGTCGGCGGCGACGGTCTCCTTGCCGGGCGGCACAAGCCCCAGCATCACCGTCGCCGTGTGCACGCTGAGGCTGCCGGGCTCACCCTTCGCCGTGCCGGAGCTCAGCACCGCTCCGCCGTGCGCCTCGACCTGAGCGACGATCGTGCCCTCGGTGAACTGGCCCCCGTAGGTCCCACCCCCCGAGTAAAAACCGGCGTTCAGGTCCTGGCGGAGGGCCTCGGCGACATCGGCGGCCTGTCCGTCGACGGCGGACGTGTCCGGAGCGTCGCCCCTTTGGTAGAGCAAGGTGCCGCCCACTCCCGCGGCCCCGGCGACGAGCGCTGTCACCGCGAACAGCAGAGCCTGCAACGCAGCGCCGCGCTTCCGCACCGCCCCGGAACCGGGCGGCCGGTCCTGCTGAGCCTCCACAACGTCCGTCGCCATGTCTTCCCCCTGCCGGTTGGCCGCCTCAACTCGCGTGCTGCCGCCGAATACTGCCAGTTGCCGGTGCCACCCAATTTCTTTTTACTGATCGTTTCAGAATGCTTTTCGGAGCCGCCCAAGGCAGCTCATGCACGGCGGCGGTACTTGTCCACAGGCCTTCCGGAAGCTGATCAACTGGGCGTAATCTCCGTGCCACACAAGATCTTCACGCCACGGTCAGGGGGAGGCCGCATGCAGCGCAGTTCCACGCCGCTCGCAAGGACTTTGGGGGCGACGGCCCTGTTGTCGACAGCCGTCGCATGGGGCGCGGCCGCCTTCCGGTACGACCTGCACGGCCCCCGCTGGGACGTTCTCGTGCCGCTGGTCCTGGCGGCGGTGTCCGTCGTGGGCTGGCTGCTGGCCTCTCGGTCGGCACCACCCGCGAAGTTGCTGCCGACGACCGCTCCTCCCCGGGCGACGATCCCCGGCAAGCTGGGAGTGCTGCGCCGTGACTGGGGGCTCATCGCGACGGCCTACCTCATCGTCTGGACACCGTACGTGGCGGCCAACAGCGCCTACGACGGCCGGGGTTCAAAGCTCGGCGCCGTGTACTGCCTGCTCACCTTCGTCCTCGGCGCCGTGCTGTCCGTGGTCAATCTCATCCTGGTTCAGGGCAACCTCGGCCGTATGCAGCACATGCTCAAGAAGGACGCCGCCGCGGGCGGTGTCCACGCGGTTCGCGTCCGGTTCGATACCCCGGTCCTTGAGACGTACCGGTACCCGACAGGGCAGGGTGTCGGCAAGATCGCCGCCGCCACCACCTACGGCGTCGATCTGGTGGACGAGGGTGCCACCGACACACAACGGACCGTCCGGCTCCAGGCCATGACGGGGGCCGGCCACAGCGACACCGTCGGCAACAAGCACCTCGTCCATGCCGCCGCCCGACTCGTGGGCCACGACGGCTGGTTGTGCTGGCCGACCCGGTGGCGGGACATCGCGGGCACGAACAAGGAGCGCACGGTCTCGGCAGCCTTCGTCTCCGACTCCGGTCACGTGGTCTGGGGCATGACGCAGGAGGACGACCACTCGTACTACCTGCGCGCCGGTGCCGCACCCGTGTGCGAGACGGACCCCTCGGTCGCCGTCGCACCGCTTGCCCGTCCGTCCCGGTACCTCCCGAACGAGCACGCCTACCACCTGCGCATCGCGGCGGTCGGCGCCCTCCTCGCCGTACCGTTCCTGCTGGATGTCGTCCCGTACTGGGCCGCCCTGCTGCTGGGCGTGCTCTCGGGGGCCGTGGGGCTCCTCGCGGGAGGGACGATGGACAGCGTCAGCATGGACAAGGAAGGGTGGACCGTGCGCGAGAAGTCCCATCCGTCGCTGCGGTGAGCATGACGGCTCCCGACTGCTATGCGTGCGCCAAGGAAGCGCGGTTCGACGAGCTTCCGCCCCGCGAGTGCGTCGTGTTCGACCAGCACTGGCGGGTGGCCCATGTCTTCGACACCGCGTTGCCCGGCTGGCTGGTGCTGCTGCCCCGACGCCACGTCACGGCCGTCCATGACCTCACCGATGCCGAGGCAGCCGCTCTGGGAACCTGGCAGGTCAAGCTCTCCCGGGCCCTCCGCGGGGTGACCGGCTGCGTCAAGACCTACGTCGTGCAGTTCGCAGAAACCGAAGGCTTCGCCCACGTGCACTTCCACATCGTGCCGCGTATGGCGAATCTGCCGGAAGCCCAACGAGGGCCGGGGGTCTTCGAGTTGCTTGGGGGCCCAGAGCACGAGCGAGTCACAGCTGACCAGGCAGACCACGTGGCCCATGCTCTTCGCGCTCAGCTTCTTCGCCTCGGCGGCGCCACTCCCCAGTCGCCTTGACAGTGCGTCGGGACGCGGGGTCATGCTGGAGGGGTGACCGAACCAGCCAGGCGGGTGTTGCTGGCGGCCGTCGCGGGGGCCGCGGCCGCGATCGCGGGCTGTACCAGCGGTGGCAAGGAGCCCACGCCGACAGGGAGTTCGCCGGTTACGCGGGCTCCGAGCAGTGGCAACACCCCATCCCCCTCCCCGCCCGACCCCCTCCCCTCCGCGTCTCCCTGGCCCTTCGTCCGTACCGAGGTCGAACCCCAGGTCAAAGGGGCGGCCGTACGACTTCTGGAGGCACTCGGCACCTGGCCGCGCGGGCAGCAGGGGGCCGCCGCCGCGACGGAGCGGGCCGCAGCGCAGGACGTGCCCGCCGGTTCCGTCCCGCACCTTGTCACGCAGGCGGGGCCCCTGCTCGACGCCGGGCCCGAGGCCACCACCCGTGTGATCGCCGCCCAGTACGGAGGGCTGCTGAGCGCGCGGGCCAGTGTCCTGGTCGCGCTCCGGCAGTGGGGGAGGGCGGCGGACGGGAAGGTAGAGGACGGCGGGGTCACCGTCGACGTACGGCTGACCCGGGCGGCCTCCGGGTGGGAGGTCAGCGAGCTGTACCCGTCCCGTGCCGCGAAGCCGCTCGCCCGGCCCGGCACGCTGATCGAGCAGGTCGTCGCGCACGACCGGATCCGGCTGCCGCCCGCCGCCGAGGCCGACATCCGGGCCGGGCAGCTGCGTCCCAAGCCGCTGCGGGCGCTGCTGACGCTGGCGGAGACGTACGAGATCGACGTGAGCGTCGTCCATACCGGGCACCCGCGCAACGTCTTCGGTACGGACCGGCTCAGCGACCACACCCGTATGCGCGCCTTCGACGTGTGGGCCGTCGACGGGCACGCGGTGATCGACCCCGCGACCTCCGACGCGCTCGTCGACGGTTTCATGCGGGCGGCGGCGAAGGCGGGGGCGTACAACGTGGGCGGGCCGCGGCAGCTCGGGCTTCCGGGGTTCTTCTCTGACCGGGTGCATCGGGATCATCTGCACGTTGCCTTCGACAGTGACGTGTAGGGGTGCTTCGGTCGTTCGCTGACTGCGGGTCGGTTGTGGTTGCTCGCGCAGTTCCCCGCGCCCCTAACGGGGCACTCCTTATAGGGCGTTGTAAGGCTCGCCGCTTGTTCGCCACACGTCGGCCAGGATCTCGCGGGCCTCGCTGCCCGCCGGCTCCAGGAAGTACGGCACGTGTCGCGTCCCGATCGCCACCGGCAGCAGCCGGGCCGCCATCGCCTTCGCTCCCCAGAACACCAGCTCAAGGACCACGCCCTGCTGGACCTCGCGGGAGAAGGTCATGTCGAAGATGAAGTTGCCCAGTGAGTGGGCGACGAGTGCGCCCTTGTACAGCTCCATGCCCTGCACCCAGTGCGGATGCGAGGCGATGACCGCGTCGGCGCCCGCGTCGACGAGCCGGCGGGCCACCGTGTGCTGGGCCGCGACCGGGCGGTGCGTGTACTGCTCGCCCCAGTGCGGGCAGACGACCACCACGTCGGCGCGGGCGCGCAGGGCGCGGACCGAGGTTTCCAGCGCGGCCAGGTCGGAGGCGGAGAGGGGGCCGGTGCGGGGCGGCATCCGCAGCCGTACCGCGCCCGCGCTCGTGGGGCCCGCCGCCGGGGTCTCGCCGATCGCGTTGAAGGCGAGGATTCCGAAACGTACGGCTCCCACGCGCACGATGGCCGGTTCGCGGGCGGCGGTCAGGTTCTCGCCCGCGCCTACGGTCGTGAACCCGGCGGACCGGGCGCTGCTCACCGTGCGTCGCAGGGCCTCCGCGCCGAAGTCGCCGAGGTGGTTGTTGGCCAAGGTCAGGACGTCGAAACCGGCCTCGCGTAGGCCGGAGAGGGAGGCCGGGTCGGCGGCGAAGGAGTCGCCGCCCTGGGTGGCAGGCCCCGCCCGGGACAGGGCGCACTCCAGGTTCCCCACGGTCAGGTCGGCCGCTGCGAGGCGGCGCGCGGTCCGGGAGAAGGGGAGCGCCGGGTCGCCGGACGCGGCGATCTCGATGCCGACCCGCCGGCCCAGCATGATGTCGCCGGTCCAGAGAGTCGTGGCGACCGCGCCCGGACCGGCCTCGGCGTCGACCGTCACGGGGTAGCCGCGGGGGTCCGTCACGGGGTCGCGGCCGTCGACGGGCAGCGCCGCTACGCCGGGGCCGAGTGCGTCCGCCCGTACTACGGCCACCGTGTCGGGGTCGCGCTGTACGGCCAGTACCGCGTCCGTGTCGGAGGGCGCGGAGGCGCCGGAGTCCTCCGCGTGCGGTCCGCGGACCACCCGCGCGACCCCGCCCGTGCCGCCGAGTTGCTGCCAGGTCAGCTGTCGGCCGGACCGTACGTGGCCCAGGAGCGCCGGGTCGGCGGACAGGCCTGCGGCCCGTGTCGGATGGACGGCAAGGACGAGCGGGAGCCGGGGAGGGGCAGAAGGGGACGGTACGGGCGAGGGCCTACTCGGCTGTGGTCGACGGTCCGGGGAACCGTCGGCGCATCCGGTCATCGCCGCAGCGGCCCCCCATGCCAGTACCTCCCGCCGTGACCGCATTCCCACGGAGCACCTCCTCACATGGCCAAGGTAGCCCTGGCGGCCTTCAGCCGTGGGTCCGCTTGAGGGGCGCGGAGGAAGGTACCGAAGGTGGCCGGGTCGGTCGAGAGTGGACGTGTGGGTGCGGCAGCGTCGGATTCGGCGTTCTGTTCAAGTTGCTTGCCGTCCTGGCTACTTGGGGACACATAGAGTCGGGTTGGAGCTCAACGAGCGGTGTCCGTTCGTCCGTCGGCAGCGCGGGCGAGGTCGAACTGGGACGCCGTGAAGTCCTGGTGACGCCACAGTCGGCTTCCCCTGCCGTGCTCGGACATGGAGGAGATCGTGAACCCGCAGACGTTCAAGGGCTTCAATGCCAAGGCCACGTTGTACGACGACCGGATCGAGATCGAGTGGGACCTGCTTGCCAGGATCGGCGGCGTCAAGGGGTCCGTCGTCGCTCTGACCGATCTTGTCCAACCGGTGTCCAAGCCTCCCACCGTGTGGGTCAACGGTTACGTCTACCTGGCGACAGACGCGGACCCCGCGCACCTGAGCTACTGGGCGGACCCCCCGAAGTGGAAGATCGGCAGACAGTCGCAGCTGATTCTCTTCAACTGGTTCCAACGCTCGAACCAGGCGGCATTTCTCGCCGCCCTGGACACGGCCTGGCGCGCGGTACGCACGGAGAGCTGAGTGGCGAGGAAGGGGCGCCGCCGGAATCACCGGCGGGATCCCTTCCATGCTGCCCTCATACAGCCAAGGTCAACGCCCCAGAAAGATCGGATTCGTGAACGCCGCCAACGCTCCCGGCAACGGCGCGAGCACCACCTCATGGCGCAATTCGGCCCGTACGTACGCCGCGTACGAAGCCGTCGTACGCCACTCGACCGTGCCTGAGCCGTCCACCGGCAGCGGGTCGCTGGTGAACAGGACGCCCTGGTCGGTGAGGAAGCGGACCGTGCAGCGGGGTGAGCCAGTGGCCTCCAGGCGGATGGTGACCGGGGTGTCCTTGCCGACCTTCAACCGCTCGCCGATTCCCGCGTGTTCGCCCTTCGTGCCGGACGCGGTGAAGGCCAGCGACACCGACTGGGACTCGGCCACGTACGAGCGGCCCGCCCGGATGCCCTCCTGGACGGCCTCGCGGGTCAGGTCGTCGGCGAGGACGACCGTCTGGGGGCGGCCGACCGGGTCGGGATCGCGGTGGGCGTCGCTGTTGCCCATCGCCGGGATCCAGTCGCGGCCCTCCCGCACCGAGGCGACCAGCATGCCGTCCCAGTCGGCGAGGGCGACCTCGTCGTCGGGGGTGTACGCGCCGTTCCACACCTCGACCGCGTCCGCCTCCCCGAACCCGAACTTCCAGTTGCAGCCGATGCAGGTGGCGTGCGGGTGGGCGGGTACGACGAGGCCGCCGGAGCGGCGGATCTCCCGCGCGTACTTGCCGAAACGGTTGTCGCGGGCGCGGTAACGCCAGTCGATGAAGGTGCCGGGGTCGGTGCCGAGGGCGAGAACGTGACCGTTGCGCGTCGTGACCTCCTCGCCCAGCATGATCAGCAGGTCGTCACCCGCCTGGTCCGCCCAATGGGCGTGCGCGGAATGGGTGTTGTGCTCGGAGGTGTTGATGAAGTCCAGGCCCGCGGCACGGGCGAGGGCCGCGATCTCGGCCGGGGTGCGGCGGCCGTCGGAGTACCAGGAGTGCAGATGGCAGTCGCCGCGGTACCAGGCGCGGCCCCTGCCCTTGGCACGCGGGGGCGGGTACGTCGGCTTCACGGCGGGACTCGGCTCCCCGTACGCGAGCGTGATCGTGATCTCGTACGGCAGTCCCTGCGGAGCCACCGTGTACGGGCCGAGGGCGATGTGCCAGGTGCCCTCGCGGACCGGTCCGGGGAGGTAGCCCGGCGTCGCGTCGTCCGCGCGGATGAAGAACTCCGTGCGGGCGCCGCCCGACCAGCCGCGGAAGCCCTTGCCGCCCAGTGCGGTGCCGCGTTCGTCGAAGATGCCGATGTCCAGGGCATTGCCCTGCGTGCCGACCGGGACGGCCGGTTTCTCGTAGGAGTACGCGACCTTGAGCTCCCGTACCCCGGCCGGGACTTCCACCGGTAGGTACACGAAGTCCGGCGAACCGGTGGGCAGCGTGCCGCGCACCGTCCTCGTCTCCAGCTCGTTCGCCGCTTCCGCGTCGTACCCGGGTGAGAAGGTCACGCTTCCCAACGTAAGCGCAGCGGTCGCTCCCGTCACGATCAGAGCGCGTCTGCCTATGCCGTGGTCGTCCTCACACATGCTGCTGCTCCCAAGACGTCGTGAGTGACATGGGTGGTGGGGGGATGGCGTGCGGGTGGCATGTACAAGGCTTCTATCCGGCCGTGAACTGCGGTGCAAGGGAAGGGGATGGACAGCTTTCGGTCAGGCGCAGAGTCGGTCGCAGAGCCGGACACAGAGGTAGTGCCCTCAGCTCTGCGTGCCCTTCCAATAGGGCGGGCACTCGGTCCTGGCTGCCTCGGCCCAGTTGCTGTCGATGATCTTGCGCATGCGGGTGAGCTCCGTCCCGCTGGAGGCGTCCGCCTCCAGGTCCTCGCGGACCGGGACCACGAGGAGCAGATGCTGCCCTTTGCCGAAGGGCTCCTCGACCTCTGCCGCGGTCGGGTCGACCAGGTCGAGTTCGATCGTGCTCCTGCCCCGACCGGGCTTGATCCAGTCGGCGACGGCGAAGGTGAGCAGGACCCGGCCCGTCCGCGGAGCCGGACGCACGTCGAGTACGTCTCCCTCGACGATGAGGCGTGCGCAGGCGATGCCCTCGGCGTAGGTCTGGCCCACGCCGTCTTCGTCCGCCGCAGCACCGGCCGTACCGGACCGCGTCTCGCGGAACCAGCCGCCGTCGATCAGCAGGGCCGCGCACAGGACCGCCGCGGCCAGCGCGCCGCCGATGAGGGCCTGGCGCCGGCGCCGGTGGGACGCGCGCTCGGGCGGCCGTACCCGGGACGGGGTCGCGGAGGGCGCGGGTGGAGTCACCGGGTCAGGGCGCCGCCCCGGTGCGGCTGCCGGATCCGGGCCCGCCACGGCATCCCCGATCAGCGCAAGGGCGGCCCGGAGCCGCTCCTCCTCCCATGCCGTCGGCTCCGCCATGTCAGATCCCCCCACGTTGCCCAGTTCGGTTCGCAGCGCCGCCACGGCGTGGTGCGGCCGGCTCCCACCGATGTCCCTGGCCGCCCCCCTCATCACCCCTACGACGGAGCCGCCCTCCGGGACGTTCACCGGACCCGCGACTGCTGCCTACGTGTCCGGAGCCGCCGGTTCCAGTGCCACCGTGTAACGACCTGCGGTGCGGGACGAATCGGGCACTCAAGTCAGCCGTGATCGCCCGAACGTATGCTCAATGGATGACGACTTCCGCGACCTCCGGAACCGGTCCCACCGAGAACTCGCTGCGTCGCGCCCTCAAACGTGCCCGTGACGGCGTCGCCCTCGACGTCACCGAGGCCGCGGTGCTGCTCCAGGCCCGCGGCGCCGACCTCGACGACCTCACCGCGTCCGCGGCCAGGGTGCGGGACGCGGGCCTGGAGGCTGCGGGCCGCCCCGGTGTCATCACGTACTCGAAGAGCGTCTTCATCCCGCTCACCCGCCTGTGCCGGGACAAATGCCACTACTGCACCTTCGTCACGGTCCCCGGCAAGCTGCGCCGGGCGGGACACGGGATGTTCATGTCCCCGGACGAGGTCCTCGACATCGCCCGCCGCGGCGCGGAACTCGGCTGCAAGGAAGCGCTGATCACCCTCGGCGACAAGCCCGAGGACCGCTGGCCCGAGGCGCGCGAGTGGCTGGACGCGCACGGGTACGACGACACGATCGCGTACGTACGGGCCATCTCGATCCGCATCCTGGAGGAGACGGGGCTGCTGCCCCACCTGAACCCGGGTGTGATGTCGTGGACGGACTTCCAGCGGCTGAAGCCGGTGGCCCCGTCGATGGGCATGATGCTGGAGACGACCGCGACCCGCCTGTGGTCCGAGCCGGGCGGTCCGCACTACGGGTCACCGGACAAGGAGCCCGCCGTACGGCTGCGGGTGCTGGAGGACGCGGGCCGCTCCTCCGTCCCGTTCACCAGCGGGATCCTGATCGGGATCGGGGAGACGTACGAGGAGCGCGCGGAGTCGCTGTTCGCGCTGCGCCGCGTGTCCCGCTCGTACCACGGCATCCAGGAACTGATCATCCAGAACTTCCGCGCCAAGCCGGACACGGCGATGCGCGGTATGCCGGACGCCGAGCTGGACGAGCTGGTCGCCACCGTCGCCGTGGCCCGGCACATCATGGGTCCCGCCGCCTGCCTCCAGGCGCCGCCGAACCTGGTGGACTCCGAGTACGGGCGGCTGATCGGTGCGGGGATCGACGACTGGGGCGGGGTGTCGCCGCTGACGATCGACCATGTGAACCCGGAGCGTCCGTGGCCGCAGATCGACCTGTTGAAGTCGGAATCCGCTGCCGCCGGCTTCGAGCTGCGCGAACGCCTCTGTGTGTACCCGGAGTTCGTGCAGCGCGGCGAGCCGTGGCTGGACCCGCGGCTGCTGCCGCACGTACGGGCTCTCGCCGACTCGTCGTCGGGGCTCGCGCTGCCGGACGCGGTGGTCGAGGGGCACCCGTGGCAGGAGCCCGAGGAGGCGTTCACGTCTTCGGGGCGTACGGATCTGCACGTGTCGATCGACACCGAGGGCCGTACCGGCGACCGCCGTGAGGACTTCGACCTCGTGTACGGCGACTGGGAGTCGCTGCGGGAGGCGGCGGCGCCCGGGATGGTGCCGTCGCGGATCGACACGGACGTCCGGGCCGCGCTCGCGACGGCCGCCGACGACCCGACCCGCCTGACCGACGACGAGGCCCTGGCACTGCTGCACGCGGACGGCCCCGCCCTGGACGCCCTCTGCCGTATTGCCGACGACGTCCGCAAGTCGGCGGTCGGCGACGACGTCACCTACATCGTCACCCGGAACATCAACTTCACCAACGTCTGCTACACCGGCTGCCGCTTCTGCGCCTTCGCCCAGCGCCGCACGGACGCCGACGCGTACACCCTCTCCCTCGACCAGGTCGCCGACCGGGCCCAGCAGGCGTGGGACGTCGGTGCGATCGAGGTCTGCATGCAGGGCGGGATCCACCCCGACCTGCCCGGGACGGCGTACTTCGACATCGCGCGGGCGGTGAAGGAACGCGTCCCCGGGATGCATGTGCACGCCTTCTCGCCCATGGAGGTGGTGAACGGCGCCACCCGCACCGGCATGTCCATCCGCGAATGGCTGTCGGCGGCGAAGGAGGCGGGCCTCGACTCCATCCCCGGCACCGCGGCCGAGATTCTCGACGACGAGGTCCGCTGGGTCCTGACGAAGGGCAAGCTGCCGACAGCGACGTGGATCGAGGTCGTCACGACGGCCCATGAACTCGGCATCCGCTCCTCGTCCACGATGATGTACGGCCATGTCGACCAGCCCCGCCACTGGCTCGGCCACTTCCGCACCCTCTCCCGTATCCAGCAACAGACCGGCGGCTTCACGGAGTTCGTGACCCTCCCGTTCATCCACACCAACGCGCCGGTGTACCTGGCGGGGATCGCCCGCCCCGGCCCGACCATGCGCGACAACCGCGCGGTCATGGCCATGGCCCGCCTCCTCCTCCACCCGCACATCCCCAACATCCAGACCAGTTGGGTGAAGCTGGGGACCGAGGGCGCGGCGGAGATGCTCCGCTCCGGTGCGAACGACCTCGGCGGCACGCTGATGGAAGAGACCATCTCCCGTATGGCCGGGTCGAGTTACGGCTCGTACAAGTCCGTCAAGGACCTGATCGCGGTGGCCGAGGCGGCGGGGCGCCCGGCGAAGCCGCGTACGACCCTGTACGGCGAGGTGCCGGAGGAACGGCAGCGGGCGGCGGCGGCTTCGGACGGGCATCTGCCGGAGTTGTTGCCGGTGTTGGACTGAGGTTCTCCCTGGGAAGCTCGTGGCCGGAGAGCGCCCCTCGCCCGGCGAGAAATCCGCTTCGGTGGTGTCGGTGACTCCTGTTAACTTCCTGTGGCTCGTGTGATCCACGAGGCACAGGAACTCACAGGGGAGGGGCACTTGGCCAGGAACGGAACACTCGGCGGCCTCAGACGGCTGGCGGTGGGGTGTTGTGCGGCAGCGCTCGTGACGGCCGCGACAGGCACGGCGCACGCCGCGGACAATCTGCCGCCCAGGCAGCCGGTCGTCCAGGATCTGCAGACCGGGAGCAAGCCGTGCGCGACGGGCGACGACAAGCCGTACGTCGCGACGCCGCCCATGCTCAGCGCCGTGCTGTACGACCCCGAGGAGGACAACCAGCCCGTCGAGGCCAACATGGTCAAGGGTGAGTTCGAGGCCTGGTGGACGGACTCGACCGGGGCTGAGCAGCGCCGCACGTACACCACGTACGAGACGCTGTCGGGCAGCAGGCAGCTCTGGCGGATGCCGGAGGACATCCCGGCGAACACCGTCGTGTCGTGGCACGTCCGCGCCAACGACGGGAAAGCGGCCTCCGCTTGGAGCTCCGAGGGCGAGGGCTCGGTCTGCGAGTTCGTGATCGACGACGTCAGCCCGGACCGGGCGGTCGTCACGTCCCCGGACTACCCGGAGGAGCAGATCCAGGACGGCGTCGGCGTCTACGGCAGCTTCACGATGGACTCTCCCTCACCGGACGTCGTGGAGTACCGCTACAACTTCATCAGCGGTCCCTACGCGACCGCCCGCCCCGACGAGCCGGGCGGGCCCGCCACGATCCGCTTCCTGCCGTTGAGGTCCGGTCCCGACTACCTCACCGTCCGGGCGATCGACCGCTCGGGACGCAGCAGCTCGACCACCACCTACTGGTTCCGGGTGCAGTCCGGCCGCGCCCCGGTCGCCCAGTGGAAGCTCACCGACGCGGCGGGCGCCACGAGCGCGGACGCCGAGTCGGGCACCGACGCGCGCGCCGGCTCCGGAGTGACCTTCGGGGGAACCGCCCCGGCCGGCACCGGCCTCACCACCACGGCCCACCTCGACGGCGGTGACCAGGCGTTCCTGACCCCTGATGCCCCGGTCGTGGACACGGGCGGGACCTTCGCGGTCGGCGCGTGGGTACGCCCGGAGCGCACCGACCGGGACATGGCGGTGGCGAGCCAGGGCTCCGACGGCGCCACCCTCGGGCTGCGTGCGGGCGACGCGGGCCCGGTCTGGTCGTTCACCGTCGCCGGTCAGGAGGTCTCGGGCGGCGTTCCGGAGAGCGGCGAGTGGGCCTACGTCCTGGGCCTTTACGACGCCGAGACCGGCACGGCGCAGCTGTATGTCAACGGCTACGAGACCGGTACGAAGACGCAGGCGGCGCCCGCGGAGACAACCGGCGCATTCCGGATCGGCCAGGGCGCCGGGGTGTCGGCGTGGCAGGGTGACATCGGCGACGTACGAGCCTACGACCGTGTCGTCGTACCCGCCGAAGCCACCGAACTCGCCCGGCAGAAGCCTCAGTTGCTGGGGCACTGGTCCCTGGAGACGGCGTCGGACGGCGTCAGCCCCGAGCAGAGCGGCGGAGTGCCGCTGAAGCTCGGCGCGGGCGCGGTCATCCACCGCGGCCCGGACAACTCCTGCCTGCCGGACATCGACCCGGACTGCCCCGTCGTGCCTTACGCCCTCGTCGGCGACGGCCACCTCCAGCTGGACGGCGAAACGGCCTACGCGGCCACGGACGCCGCCCTCCTGGACACCGCGGACAGCTTCACCATCGGCGTCGTCGTACGGCTGACGGACTCCGAGCCCTCCGGCCCGATGACCGTGCTGTCGCAGGCCGGCGAGCACACGGACGCCTTCAAGGTGCGCTACGACCCCTCCACGTACTCCTGGCAGTTGGTCATGCCGGAGAAGGACGAGGCGGGCGCCGCCGAGACCGTGGTCTCCCAGATCACGGGGGCGGACGGCGGCGAGGGGCAGGGCCACCACCTCGCGGTCGTCTACGACGACGCCACCGACCGGATCAAGCTCTACCTGGACGGCTACACCAACGCGGGTGCCACCGCGTCCTTCCCGAACGGCTGGCACAGCTCCGGACCGCTTCAGGTGGGTCGCGGACACGTCGGCGACGGCTGGGGCGAGTACCTCCACGGCGACGTCGACGAAGTCCAGGCGTACAGCGGGGCCTTGAGGGACCGCGACATCATCGGCCTGGGCTCGGGCACCGACCCCTGCCTGTGCTGAGCTGCACAGGGCGCTGAAACTGGACCGGTCGCCTCCGCCCTCGTGTACGGCGGCGGCGACCGGTTTTTGCGTGACAGCGGAGGAGATGTTGATGGACCACCCGGACTCGCGGTATGCGGCACGTCTGGCCACGTACGGAGCCGTTTCCACGCACCTGTCGCTGCTGAGCGACCGTCGACTCGGCGAAGCCGTGGCCGCGGCCACCCCTCTCGGGTCCGGCATCGGGGGCAGGTCGGCCGAGCTAGAGGTCGGCGGGACCCGGGTCTTCGTCAAGCGAGTGCCTCTGACGGACCTCGAGATGCGGCCGGAGAACGTACGGTCGACCGCGAACCTCTTCGGGCTGCCGATGTTCTACCAGTACGGGGTGGGCTCGGCCGGATTCGGGGCCTGGCGCGAGCTGGCCGTGCACACGATGACCACCAACTGGGTTCTCGGGAACGAGTACGAGGGCTTTCCGCTGATGTACCACTGGCGAGTCCTGCCGGACTCTCCTCCCCAGGGATTCGCCGACGTTTTCGGAGGCATCGACGGGGCGGTCGCGCACTGGGAGGGCGCCCCGGCCGTCCGTGAGCGACTGGAGGCCATCGGCCGGTCCTCCTTCAGTCTCGCCGTCTTCCTGGAACACGTCCCTCAGACCCTTGGCGAGTGGCTGGGCGAGCGACGGAAGGCCACTCCGGCAGGCGAAGACATCCCGGGGTACGAGTGGGCGGAGGAAGCCGTGACGCGCGGTGCCGCCTTCATGAGCTCCCGCGGGCTCGTCCACTTCGACGCCCATTTCAACAACGTCCTGACCGACGGCCGGCTGATCTACTTCGCGGACTTCGGCCTCGCCCTGAGCTCCGGGTTCGAACTCTCGGAGAACGAGGCCGAGTTCCTCGCCGACCATCACGCCTATGACGGCTGCTACGTCGTGAACCATCTGCTTCGCCACCATCTGCCCGACGGCCTGCGCGGCACGGCGGAACACGAGGCGTTTCTGCACAACTGGATCGCGGGTGGAAGGCCCGAGGGGGTCCCGCCCGCGATCGCCGCGATCATCGACCGGCATGCACGCGCCGCCGCCGTGCTGGACGGGTTCCACCACGGCCTGATCACGGTGAGCAAGCGGACACCGTATCCGGCGGCCGACATCGAACGGGCCAGGCCGGGGGGTCGTTCAGCGGGGTAGCGGCGGGCGCGGCCGACTGTCAGCCGGAGCTTCCCGTTCCGCTCTCCCGTGTGCCCGTCCCGAACGGCAGATGGATGGCCAGCAGCACGACCCCGCTGAGCAGGAACACCCGCATCGCGGCGTCCAGTCCGTTCCAGTCTCCCGACTGCCACATGACGAACCACTCGCCGCCGATGCCGATGAAACCGGCGCCGAAGAGGAGCAGGAGCATCAGCAGGCCGAGGGTGGAGACGGAGCGGGCGCGGGTGTGGTCGCGGCGGGTCCAGAGGAAGGTGCCGGCGATGAGGACGAGGGCCGCGAGGGTCTCCCAGGCGATGATCGCGATGTACGCGGCGTCCTGCCAGGTGCGTGACGTGATGGCCCGCCACATGAGGTCGTCGTCCTTGAACGTTGTGTCCATCGCGAGGACATGGCGTACGAACTGCTGGTTGGTGCCGAAGTCAGTGATGTTGCTGAAGGCGACGAGGGAGATGTAGAGCGCGACCGTTGCGGTGAGGAGGGTGTAGGTGAGGTGGAGGACGGTGGAGTGGGGGGTTCTGGATACAGGCATGATCCCAATATGGCCCTGTGGGACGGTCAACAACCATGCCTCTTCAGGTGGGTTGGGCCAGACTGGAGCCGGTCCGGGCAGGCGATTGCGGAGGAGACGGGCGGATGGTGCGGGCGCGGCCCTCGATGCGGGAGCTGATCACGGGCCGCACGCGGCGCGGGTTCGTCGGGCGGGGTGCGGAGCGCGCCGCGTTCCGGGAGAACCTCGAACTGCCGCCGGAGGACGAGCGGCACCGGTTCCTGTTCCACGTGCACGGCAACGCGGGGGTCGGAAAGTCCTTCCTGGTACGGGAGTTGGAGCAGCTCGCGCGGGAGCGCGGGGCGCTGACCGCCTACGTCGACGAGAGTGCGGGCAGTGTGCCCGAGGCGATGGCGGCCATCAGCGACCGGTTCGCACGGCAGGGGCATCGGTTCAAGGAACTCGACCGGTTGCTGGCCACGCATCGGGAGCGGCGGCACGAGGCCGAGTCGACGGTCGTGGAGACCGTAGAGACGCTCGGACCCCAGCCCTCGGCAGCCGGCATGACCGCCGCCCGCGCGGGACTCGTCGGGCTGGGTCTCGTGCCCGGCGTCGGCGCGTTCGCCGGAGCCATCGACCCGGCCCAACTCGCCCAAGGAGCCGACCGGTTGCGTGCGGGGCTGAGTGCCCGCTTCCGCAACCAGGAGGACGTACAGCTGGTGCTGTCGCCCGAGCGCGTCCTCACACCCGTCCTGCTCACCGAACTTGCCGAAGCCGCCGACGCGGCCCCCTGGCTCGTGCTGTTCTTCGACACGTACGAGCGGACCGGACCGTTCCTCGACGGCTGGCTGCACGACGTGATGACGACGGACCGGTACGGCGGCTCGCTGCCGGCCAACACCGTGGTCGTGACGGCCGGCCAGCGGGCCTTCGACACCGCCCGCTGGGGCGGCTTCGCGGACTTCGTGACGGACCTCCCGCTGGGGCCTTTCACCGAGGCCGAGGCGCGGGGGCTGCTCGCCGACAGGGGCGTGGTGGCCGAGCCGGTCGTGGAGGAGGTGCTGCGGCTCACGGGCGGGCTGCCGGTGCTGGTGTCCACGCTGGCCGAGGCACGGCCCACCGACCCCGACGACATCGGCGACCCGAGCGCGACGGCCGTCGAACGGTTCCTCAAGTGGGAGCAGGATCCGGTACGTCGGGGGGCCGCCCTCGCCTGCGCGCTGCCCCGGCGCCTCGACGCGGACGTGTTCCGGGCCGCCGTGGGCTGCCCGGAGGAAGAGGCCGAGGCGCTGTTCGGCTGGCTGCGGTCGCTGCCCTTCGTCAGCGACCGCGGGGACCGGGTCCAGTACCACGACGTCGTACGCGCCCCGATGCTGCGGTTGCAGCGGCGGCACTCCCCACGGGGGTGGGCGGAGCGGCACGCGCGGCTCGCGGAGACGTTCGGAGGGTGGCGGTCCGAGGCCGAAGTCGGCTTGGACGAAGATGAGTTGTGGTCGGACGCGGCATGGCGCGAGCTTCGGCTCGCGGAGTCGTACCACCTGCTGTGTGCGGGAGCGCGGGCCGCGCTGCCGGTGGTGCTGCGGGACTTCGTCGACGCCTGCGACGCCGGTGACGTCTCCGCCCGCCGCTGGGCCGTGGCCATGGTGGAAGCGGGCGAGGACGCGGACGCGGAGGCAGTACGGAAGTGGGGGCGCGACCTGCTGGGGGCGCTCGCCGAAGGCGGGGTGGTGACCGCGCTCGGGCTGCTCCTCGACCGGCCCGGAGGGCTCGACGAACCGCGACAGGCGCTCGCCCGGACGGTGCGGGGCCGCGCGCTGCGGCACAGCGGCGCGTACGAGCAGGCGGTGGCGGAGTACGGCCGGGCCATCGCCCTCGATCGGGAACTGGCGCGGGCCTACCGCGGCAGGGCGTTCAGCCGCGGCGGCCTCGGCGACTTCGAGGCGGGGATCGCCGACCTGGACCGGGCCGACACGCTCGCACCCGACCATGCCGAGACCGTCTCCCTGCGCGGCGAGTACCACCGCGCCCTGGGGCACGACGACGAGGCGGTCAGGGACCTGGACCGGGGGATCGAGCTCGACCCGTCACACCATTTCGCCTGGGCCTCCAGGGGAGCCATCCGTCAGACACTAGGACTGCTGGACGACGCTCTCGCGGACCTGAACCGTGCGTTGGGAATCAGGCCGGACTACCCCTTCGCGCTGATCCGCAGGGCCCGCGTGTGGCGGGCTCTCGGCGAGCAGGAACGCCAGATCGCGGACCTCGATCACGTGGTCCGCCTGGATCCCGACGGAACCTGGGGCTTCGGCGAACGAGGAGACGCCCTCTGCTCCATGGGCCGCTACGAGGAGGCTCTCGCCGACTTCGACCGGGCCATCCAACTCGACAGCGCCTACGCGTCTGCCCACGCGAGCCGGGGTGCCTGCCTCAGCGAACTGGGCCGGCTCGACGAGGGCCTGGCCGACCTGGACCGGGCCATCGCACTCAGGCCGGGATACCCCTGGGCGCTGTGGAAGCGGGCGGAGATCCGTCTCCAACAGCACGACTACGTAAGGGCGTTGGCCGACACCGACCGGGCGGTAACCCTTCAGCCCGACAACGCGGAGATCCTCGTATGCCGGGCCCGGGCGCTGATCGGTGTGGAGCGGTTTGCCGAGGCCCGTGCCGACCTTGACCGCGCGGTCGAACTCATCCGGTCCATGTCGCCGGACTGGGCCGGCCTGGCTCCACTCCTGGACCGGATCGACGCGGCGCAACGGGATGCGCGGTAGTCCCCAGCCCACCTTCGGCACACCTCACCGCACCGGCAAACCCCACCGAACGCCGGTCAAAGGTGATCAGTGGGTTCACATTTCGCATAACGTTCCGCCTCTCAACCGACCGTTCCCGTTCGATTACAGTGCTGGGCAGTCGGACGTACGGACGGTGCCTGGGAGGTCTCGGTGGGTGCGACAGCCGGTGCCGTCTGGGGCCGTGCCGAACAGCAGGACTTCCGTAGCCGGGTGCGCGGGACGCTGCTGGGTACGGCCGTCGGCGACGCGCTGGGTGCGCCGCTCGACGGGCTCACCCTGGAGGAGATCCGGGAGGCGTACGGCGCCGAGGGCCTCACCGATCTGGCCTTCGGGCACGGCAGGCGGGGCTCCGTCACGCACCTCACCCAGCTCACCCTCTTCACCCTCGACGGGCTGATCCGCGCCCAGGTACGCCGTGACACCGGCGCCTGGCACCCGCCCACCGACCTCCACCGGGCCTACCGCCGCTGGGCGGCGACCCAGAGCGACTGGGGGCCCGACGAGCGCCGCAAGGACGACGGCTGGCTGGCCCGCGAGGAGTGGCTGTACGCCCGCCGCGACCCGGCCCGCTCCTGCCTGCTCGGCTTCGGCGACGAGACCATGGGCACCCTGGACGCCCCCAAGAACCCGGGCGAGCCCGGCCCCGAGGCCGCCGCCCGCTCCGCGCCCTTCGGGCTCCTCGTCGGCTGGGAGCCGCAGCTCGTGATGCAGCTCGCCGTCGAGTGCGCCGCGCAGACCCACGGGCATGTGACGGCGTACCTGGCGGCGGGCGCGTACGCCGTCATCGTGCACGGCCTTGCCCGCGGCGAGAGCCTCGACGGGGCCGTCCAGCGGGCCCTGGGGATGCTCGCCGCGCGTCCGGGGCAGGAGGCGGTCACCGAGGCGCTCCAGCACGCCCTGGGTGCCGTACGGCAGGGCATGCCCACGCCGAGCCGGGTCGAGGAGCTCGCCGGGGACGGTACGGCGGAGGGGCTGCTCTCCGTCGCCGTGTACTGCGCTCTGGTCGGCGAGGACGTTCGGCACGGGCTGTGCCTCGCGGTGAACCACGGGGGGCCCTCGGGGGCGGCGGGTGCCCTCACCGGGGGGCTGCTTGGTGCCCTGCACGGCGAAACGGCCCTTCCGCCGGCCTGGCTGGCCGAGCTGGAGGGCCGTCCCACGATGCTCGTCCTGGCGGACGACTTCGCGATGGAGATGACGCAGGGGCCCGCGCTGCACGGGCCCGGGGGGTCGTCGCCCGGGTGGCTCACCCGATACCCGCGGGCGTGAGGGCGGAGGGTTTTTTCGCCCCCTCCGCCCCTGCCCGTCCCATGCTTCCGGGCTACGCCCGGTGTCAGCCCGTCCGGCGTTTGAGGACGAGCGCGTCAGCGCGATACGGGGGTCTGGGGGCGGAGCCCCCAGGAACGGGACGGGAAGGGGCGGAGGGGGCGAAAACCTCCCACCCCCAACCCTCCAGCCCCGGATCACAAAGGCTTAAAGACTTCCCGCGCCGGACGGGCTGGCCGTGCCCGCCTGGGACGGGATCGCCGCCGCTGCCGAACCCGAACCGCCGTCGTCGCTGTTGATCTTCGCGATGAGTTCGTCCCGTTCCGGTGTGTCCTCCGGCTTCACGTAGCCGATGAGGATGTAGAGGACGAGCGAGACCGCCAGCGGGATCGACACCTGGTACTGCAGCGGGACGCCACCGTCGACGTTCCAGCTGATCGGGTAGTTGACCAGCCAGAAGGTGACCAGGCCGACGCCCCAGCTGACCAGGGCGGCCGTGGGACCGCTCTTGCGGAACCAGGGAAGCAGCCCCAGCATCAGCGGGATCGCGATCGGGCCCATCAGCCCGGCGACCCACTTGATGACCACCGTGATGATGTCCCCGAAGAAGTCGGAGTTGACCTGCGTCGCGACGGACATCGACAGGCCGAGGAAGAGCAGCGTGGTCAGGCGCGCGGCGAGCAGCCCGGCCCGGGTGTCCCACTCGCGGACCTTCTTCGAGACCGCGGGCGCGATGTCACGGGTCACGACGGCCGCGATCGCGTTGGCGTCGGAGGAACACATCGCCATCGTGTGGGAGAAGAACCCGACGATGACGAGCCCCAACAGGCCGTGCGGCAGCAGCTTCTCGGCCATCAGCGCGTACGAGTCCGCCGGCACGTCCGTCTTGATGATCAGCGGCGCGACCCACATGGGGAAGAACAGCACCAGCGGCCAGACCAGCCAGAGCGAGGCGGACAGGACGCCCGAGCGCGTGGCGGACTTCGCGGAGTCGGTGGCCATGTAGCGCTGGGCCTGGTTCCACATGCCGCCGTTGTACTCGAAGGTCTTGATGAAGAGGTAGGCGATCAGGAAGACCATCATGTACGGGCCGGCCAGCGGCTTGGTGTGGCCGTCGAGCGCGGGGGCGTCCCAGACGTTCCACAACTGGCTGAAGCCGCCGAGTTCGGCGAGGACCGCGACGAGCATCGCGATACCGGCGATGAACTGGATGATGAACTGGCCGAGTTCGGTGAGCGCGTCGGCCCACAGCCCGCCCACCGTGCAGTAAATGGCGGTCACCGCACCGGTGATGAGGATGCCCATGTTCAGCGAGACGCCCGTGAACACGGACAACAGGGTCGCGATGGCGGCCCACTTGGCGCCGACGTCCACGATCTTCAGCAGGACGCCCGACCAGGCGAGGGCCTGCTGGGTGGGCAGGTTGTAGCGGTTCTTCAGGTACTCGAGCGGCGAGGACACATGCAGCCGTGAGCGCACCCGGTTGAGGCGGGGCGCGAAGGTCTTCGCGCCTATCGCGATGCCGATGGCGATGGGGAAGGACCAGGTGACGTACGAGGTGACGCCGTAGGTGTAGGCGATCGCCGCGTACCCGGTGAACATCACCGCGCTGTAGCCGGACATGTGGTGCGAGATGCCGGACAGCCACCACGGCATCTTTCCTCCGGCCGTGAAGAAGTCGCTGACGTTGTCCACCCGCTTGTGGGACCAGACACCGATCGCGACCATCACGCCGAAGTAGCCGATGAGCACGGCCCAGTCGAGACTGTTCATATGCCCCCTCCCAGGGTCCGCCTTGTGAACTGCGATGACGTGCACGGCACTTCCGGCGCAGCCCAAGGAGGCCGCGAAGTGCCCGCTCATCGTGAGTTCGCTGGCATGGCGGCGACAACAGCCCGTATGGTCAAGAGGGAGTAAAAAAGTTCTGGTTGATGACCTCTGTTCACATGAATGAACAACTAAGGGGTGTCACATCGGCCGCTACCGCATCAATTCACCCGCGTTGACCAGCAGCGACTGTCCCGTGATCGCCCGAGCCCGGTCGGACGCCAGGAAGACCGCGGCGTCCGCGACGTCCCCGTCCGTGGCCAGTTCGGGCAGCGCCATCCGCTCGGTGAGCCGCGCAAGGACCTCCGCCTCCGGTACGCCCTCGGTGTGCGCGGTGAACTGGACGAACGCCTGGACCGGCGGGCCCCACATCCAGCCCGGCAGCACGGTGTTGACCCGTATCCGGTGCGGGCCGAGCTCCCGCGCCAGCGAGTACATCGCGCTCGTCAGCGCACCCTTCGACGCCGCGTACGCCGCCTGCCACACCTGCGACGGCGCGGCCACCGCCGACTGCGTCCCGATGATGACGACAGAGCCGCCGCCCGCCTTCAGCGCGGGCAGGCAGGCGCGGGTCATCCGCAGCGTCCCCAGCAGATTGACGTCGATGATCGACTGCCAGGTGGCGAAGTCGGCGTCCTCGAGACCGCCGAAGTAGCTGTCCCAGGCGGCCACATGGACGACGCCGTCGATCCGCCCGAAGCGCTCCACCGCGAGCGCGGCGAGGTCCTCGCACTGACCCTCGTCGGTGATGTCGGTCGCCCGGTACGCCGAGTGCGCGCCGTCCGGGTCGAGTTCGGCCGCGCACTTGGCGAGATTCGCCTCCGTACGCGCCCCGAGGACCGCGTTCCCCCCGTCCCGTACGACGGCCGCCGCGACCTGATGGCCGAGCCCGGCCCCCACCCCCGACACGACGACGGTCTTGCCCGCGAGCAGTGACATCCGAGGCCTCCCTGGCTTACCAGTACCTGACGATGCGTCAGATTAAGGGTGTTCGGGGAAGAAGGCCAGTGACGTACTCGTGCTGATCAGGTCGCGTAGACAGGGCAGATGTGAGCCGGGTCGAACGGGGCTCGCCCCTTGCCGGACGGCATGACATGAACGGCCGTGAAGATCTCACCGATCAGTGCACGGCGCTGTTCGAAGCCGCCGTTTCTCCACTCGGCTGCGTAGTCGCGCCGCCGAGTTGCCTCTGCGGTCACCGAGTGTTCAGCGGCTCTCCTTTCCAGAAGGTCGAGTTCGGCATTCATGGTCGAAATCGTCTGGTAGTAATCGTCCGGACGCAGGTCGGAGACGGATTCGTCCCCTGTGGCCCATGCAGTAATGAGGGTGCGCTTGCGGGCGCCGATCGACGAGATCCGATTCTGTGTGTCCCGCATTTCCTCGGGGGCTGCGGCGGCGCCGTCGCTGAGAGTGGGTGCCGCCCGTCCGCGCACCCACTCGGCGACCAGCTTCTCCAGATGCTGATCCACCGGCTCCGCGCGGCGGCTGACCTTGCCGCAGGCGTTGCGGGTTCGGCCCGGGCAGTAGTAGATGACGTGCCCGCGCTGAGCGACCCGCTTGGCGCTCATCGGGGCCTTACAGACCCCGCACCGCAGATACCCAGTGAACAGGTACTTGCGATGGTTGACACCCTCAGGATTGCCGAGAATTCCCTTCGCCGCGCTGAGCACCCTGCGGTGGTCCAGTTCAAGCTGTGTGTCTGCCCACAGCTTCCGGGGGATGACCGGATCCCATTTGCCGGCCACAGGCAGGCCGTCCTGCCCGATGAGCACGCGCGCCCAGCCATCCCGCTGACGCCGGCTCTCCGTGCGGTGCTTCCCCTCGTACGAGACGAACCCGCAATAGCGGGGGTTGGTCAGGATTGCCTTCACGGTCGGCTGGGCCCATTTTCCGCCTCGTGGTGAGGGAATGCCGTCGCGGTTGAGTTCGCGGGCGATACCCGTGATGGAGACGCCTTCCGTGAACTGCTCGTAGATGCGCCGGGCCACACGTGCGCGGTCGGGCCTGAGAGTGCCGTCCGGGTTCCACGCGTAGGGCGTCCTGCCGGTGAGCTCACCTGCCGCCGCGTCCGCCAGGTGGTTTCGGGCGACGCGCCGCGATGTGTCCTGCGACGACTTGAGCGCCATGATGCACAGCATTCGCGCCATGTGCCTGTCCGCGTCGGAGATGAGATTGAGGTCGCCCGTGACGCCTACCGCGGGGCGCTTCGTGTACTCGATGACGTCGATCAGGTCTTCGAGATCCCTTGGCTGGCGGGCCAACCGATCGGTGTCGGAAAAGACGACCCCGTCGATCCGCCCCGAAAGAAGATCGCCGAGCATACGCCTGAACTCGGGGCGGACGACGACCCAGTCGGCTGAGCCGTCCGTCCGCCCCGTCCGCTTCTTCTTGAAAGCGCTGGTGTCGTTCTCCCGGTAGACACCGGCGAATGGCGCCCAGCTCAGGGCGATGCGTCTCGCCTCGGCATCGTTGAGTTGAATGCCGATGCTCTTCTCGTCGCCTTGGCGATCCTGAGAGGTACGCAGGTAGCAGCCGGGCCGTTGCGGAACGTAGGCGCGCAGCGAGACGCCAACCGTGAGTGCGACCGAAGTCCGGTTGCGCACGCGTTCGGGGATGGTTACCCCGTCCCACGACACGACATCGGTCCTCGCCGTTGGTGTGCTGCCGAGCGTGGTCATGTGTCCTCCCGAAGTGGCGTGATGCACCCCTGAACGTAGGTACTTCCAGTTGGCGTTTTGGTGCATTGAGCTCATATCGCTCGTTCGGTTGACCCATCGCACATCCATTCCCGCTATGCAGTATCTGACGTATCGTCAGGAACGACTTGAGGGACTTCGGGAGAGGTGGGGAGCGCGCATGCAAGACGCCGGACGTGAAGAGACCTATCCAGATCTGTACGGGAAACTGGCGTCGGCCGGGCCCTACGGGGTGGAGGTCGGGCACGCGCTGATCACGATGGTCGAACCTCACCAGGGGCATGAACGCGCCTACCACAGATGGTATGAGGACGATCACTTCATCGCGGGAGCGATGGCCATGCCTTGGATGTACGCGGGGCGCCGCTGGGTGGCCACGCGCGACCTCCAACTCCTGCGGTATCCAAGCGAGTCGGCCGTCGCGCAGCCCGTCACGGACGGTTGTTACATCACGGTCTACTGGCTGACCGCCGGTCGCTACGACGAGCACATGAGGTGGACCGTCGGGATCAATAAGCGGCTCAACCGCGACGGACGCGTCTTCCAACAGCGCACCCATGTCTTCACGGCATTTCAGGACCACGAAGCCACGGTGTACCGGGACGGCGCTTCCGGGCCGCGGGACTTCCACGCGCTCGACCACCCGTACTCGGGCCTGGTCCTTGAAGTGATCGACGCCGAATCCCCCGAACAGCGGGCCGAGTTGCTGGAGTGGCTGCGCTCCCGCCACCTCCCGAAACGGCTCGCGGGCTCCCCGGCCGCGCTCGTCACGATCTTCCGCCCGACGCCGCTGCCCGGCGACCGCATGACGTACGTCAAGCAGGTCGAAGGCGTGGACACGCGGCTGACGCTGCTGTGGTTCCTGGAGGCGGACCCACGGGACTGCTGGGAGGGGTACTTCGCCGGGCTGGACGCGGCCGTCGAGGAAGTGGGCCTGGGGAAGGTCGAGTTGGTGGCGCCGTTCATTCCCACGGTGCCGGGGACGGACAAGTACGTGGACCGGCTCAGGTAGCGCGACCGGGTCGGTGGCGAGCCGGCGTGGCGGGAAAAGGCCGAGCCCCCTCGGCTAGGACGGCGGGCCAGTCGAGAGGGCTCTGTCGGTGGTGCGTATGCGGTTGGTCGGTGCAGTTGTGGTGGTGGGCGGTATCTGTGCATCAGTCGAGGTGGGAAGCCCCCCGGCTCACCTCTGCCACGAAGGCGTTCCACGAACTCGCGGGAAACGCCAGCGTGGGGCCCTCGGGGACCTTGGAGTCCCGTACGGCCATCGCCGCGAGAACCGGGGACTTGACCTCGACGCACGCGCCGTTGCCGGTGGAGTAGGAGGACTTGGTCCAGGTCTGCAGGGCGCCTTGCTGGATTGCCATGTTTGCTCCGGTAGCCAGTTGTTGAGTTGCTGTCACCGCACAGCGGGTTCCTTCCGGAACCCGCGGTTCGGTTTGCGCCAACGTTGTTGCTCGATGGCGTGATCGACGCTACTCGCCAACATCGGCAGGCGAATGAAGTATTCACTCGACCGGATGGCATATTCCATTGGGTCTTCCGCTCCGGTGTGACGAAGGTGTACAGTCCGGCACCCTCGCGACGGAGGTGGCTCAGTGAGCCTCAGCGCGCGTACTCTTTGGCGATATCCGCGATGAATTGCCGCGATTGCTCCACATTGAGGGCCTGTGCCCGCAAATGCTCATACATCACGCTGTACTTCTGGACGTCGTTCGCCTTCTCCAGGTACAGGTCGCTGGTGACGCCCTCGATGTAGACGACGCTCGAGTCCGCCGCGTCGGGGAACTCCAGGATCGCGTACTGCCCGTTCAGCCCCGGATGCGCGCCCATGTCGAAGGGGATCACCTGCACGGTGACGTGCGGGAGCTGGGACTGCTCGACGAGGTGCTCCAACTGCTCGCGCATCAGGGAGCGGTTGCCGACGGCGCGGCGCAGGGCGGCCTCGTCCAGGACGGTCCACAGCCGGAGCGGGTTCTCCGGCGCGGAGATACGTTCCTGTCGGCGGAGTCTCACCTGGACGCGCTTGTCGATGTCGCCGGTGGCGGTCTCCGGCAGCGCACCGGCGATCAGGGCCTCCGCGTACGGCCGGGTCTGCAACAGGCCCGGGACGACCTGGGGGTCGTACACGCGCAGGCTCGCCGCGTCGGTTTCCAGCCCGATGTAGACGCTGTACGGGATGTCGCCGAAGGAGTGCCACCAGCCCTGCTGGCGCGAGTCCTTGGCCATCTGCATCAGGGAGTCGACGATGCGGACGTCCTCGACCTCGTAGACCCCGCACAGGTCACGGACGTCGCGCTGGCTGATGCTGCGCCGCCCGTTCTCCAGGCGGCTGATCTTCGACTGGGAGACCAGCAGTCGCTCGGCGACCTCTTCGGCCGTCATGCCCTTGAGCTCACGGAGCCGGCGCAGCTCCTGGCCCAGCCGGCGCCGCCGGACGGTGGGATTGACACTTGACGCCACGGGACGTGCACCTCCGGCTGCGGGCCTCTACTTTGCGTATCTGCTGTTGAGCAGACTGCCACCAAGGTGCTTTCTACCGCTGGGAAACAGCGGATATGCGCTGGGTACACGCCAGTTCGGGCTTCCGGCCGGTATCTGGCTGGTAAGAGCGCATGTATGTGCGGCCGCGACAGGTCATGGTTGAGGCCTGCATAGAAGGCCTGCATATGCGGCCGCGCGGGGCGGTGGGGCCGTGTCGTCGTCCGGACGTACGGTCTCATCGCCCCGCGCGAGCCAGCGGCTCCCGAACCGGATCCTGGGGACTGCGGTGCGGCGCTGGTGGTGCGGGTCCTGCTGTTCCTGCGTTGTGCCGTGGGACTGCGGCTCAGTGGGCCACGGCGCGCGCCATGGAACTGTGGCGCGGTTGCATCGGAACACCGCGGGCGGGTTCCGGTGCGGACCTGACGCCGGCGGTGGCCGGACGGCCTGCCGGTGCCGGGCTACGGCGTGGCTGAGCGGCCACACCGTTCTGGACGTCCATGACCGCGTGTGCCACGAGGCCGCCCATGGGGTCGTGCCTGATCAGATCCCGTAGCCGGGAGCGGGACGAGCGTCCCTCATTACCCGGATACAGGTGCTTGCCGAGTCCGACCGCGTGGGCCAGTGCGGCGAGCGCCGCGGTCCGCGGGTCCGGCGGGACGCCGGTGCGGATCGCGCTGTCCAGCCGGGCCTTGATCTCCCGGCTGATTTCCGTGTCCGTCGCTTGGTAGCGAGTCGTCGGAAGCACCCCGCACATCTGGCCGGCCACGGCATGGACCATGCCGCACCTCTCCAGATGCGAGAGATAGGTCTGGCGCAGCCCCAGTCGGGGTCCGCCAATCCAGTTCACTGCGCGTACGGGTGCTCCGCGTCGGCGAAGCAGTTCCAACGCACAGTCCAGTGTTGGATCTCCAGTCGGCCGTGGTACGACCACGGCGATACGATCCCCGTCCGGGGCTATCCGTCCGGCCAGCGCCAGCTCCACTAGCTGTGCTCCGGCCAGACCGAGGTCGAGCGACTGCGGCTGTGCGGTGGTACCCGTGGTCGGGTCCAGCGCCAGCAGAAGAAGCTCTTCCGGAATTGATCTGCGGCTCCTGCCCATCCATGCCTCCCCGCGTGGATGAATGACAGGGTGACCCCTCTCACATTCATCTGTCGAGAGGGCGTGACCGGTTCGTAGTGGAACCGGTAGGTATGTCGTTCTCGTCTACCGCGGAGGACAAGCCCCCACACAGGACACTGGTACATGGTTCGGACAGCGGTGTCCGGGCGGCGGGTCAAGGGTTTTCACGGGTTTTCACGGTTCGGTTGGCGCACTGCGGGTGTGCGCCGCAGGAGGAGGCATCGGTGGCGGGCGAGTCCCCCGACAGGTCGAAGCAACACGAGTCGTCGGCATCGGCGTCGTCGGGAGAACCGACGCCGGGGACGGCGGCCGCGGTTCCGGGTCCGACGCGGGGGGGCGGGGCTTCGGCCTCGGCTGCGTCCTCGGCCCCGGCCGACCCGCGTCTGGGGTTGGCCCGAGAGCGGGCGGCCACGGTGCGGGTGGATCAGGCCACGGCGGTCTTCTCGACGCGGGCGGTGACCGACGGGGCGGTCGGGACGGGGGTCGAGGGTTTGTCGGGTTCCCGTGGTTCGTCCGGGTCCGACGGTTCGTCGGGGGCGGAGCGGTCTGGAGACGCTGGTACGGGGGCGGCCGAGAGTGGGTTGCCGGGTGACGCGCGGCTTCGGGCGGCGGTTGCCGCGTGGGTTGCGGGGGCGGATACGGACCCGGAAGCGGACCCGGATGCGGAGGCGTCCTCGGGTGACGCCGAGGGCGGGAACGGGGACGCCGACGCGGCTGCGGTGAGTGGCGCTTCCGGCGCTTCCGGTGAGGTGTCCACGGCCGACGCGGATGACGTCGGCGAGGAGACGGACGCCGCGGGCGATGTGGCTGGTGGTGGCCGGTCCTCCCAGGGCGGTGCCTCCACGTCTGTCGGTGCGACGGACGTCGGTGAGGAGCCGGAGGGGGATACCCCGTCCGAGACGGGCGCCGAGGCGGAGGACGCCGACGGGACCGCGAGTGCGGCGGGTGCCGCGACCGAGGGCGCCGGGGAGTCCGGCGGGGGCGATGAGCCGCGGGCTGCTGTCGGCTCCGGGAGCGTGTCCACGTCCGCGACAGCGACCGAGGGCGACACGGATGTCGACGTGGTGCCTGCTGACGCCGAGCGTTCCGCTGCCGATGCGGAGAGCGCGTCCGGGCGTGAGGCGGATGCAGGCGCGGAGCCTGCCGCGAGTGCGAGCGGTGGGACCGAGACTGCCGCCAGTGCCAGTGCCAGTGCCAGTGCCAGTGCCAGCACCGAGCTTGAGGCGGATGCCAGCGCGGCGCCTGCCGCCGGACCCAGCGCTGGCACTGAGCCCGCCGGCGACCCCAGCACCGAGCCTGGGGTGGCCGCCGAGCGGGCCACTGACGCTGCCGATGCGGAGAGCGCGTCCGGGGGTAAGGCGGATGCCGGCGAGGCGCCTGCCGCCGGCACCAGTGCTGGCACTGAGCCCGCCGCCGGCCCCAGCCCCAGTACCGAGCCTGGGGTGGCCGCCGAGCGGGACGCTGACGCTGCGGAGAGCGCATCCGCCCCCGACGCGGATGCTGACGCCGAACCTGCCGCAAGCGCTGACGCCAAGCCCGAGGCGGACGCCGAGCCGCCCGCCGCCGAGGCCGTCTCCGCGCGGGACGCCGACGCCGCCTCCAAGGCCGCCGGGCGGGACTCCGGCGAACCCTCTGACGAGGGCACGGAGCCCAGCCCGGAGGACTCCCCGAAGGACTCCCCGAAGGGCCCCGCCGAGGAGCCCAAGGCCCCCAAGCCGCCCCTCGTGGACCAGCCCACCGGCGTCTTCAGGGCCCCTCGCCGCCCGGCCGTGGACCAGCCCACCACCATGCTCAAGCTGGGCAGCACCAAGCCGCCCACCGACAAGCCAGTCGACACGCCCGTGCCCCCCGCCGAACGCACCAGCAAGTTCGTCGCGCTCAAGCCGCTCGACGAACCCGCACCGGCGAAGCCGAAGGCAACCCCCGCCCCCGGGGCCACCGCCGCGCTTCCGCAGGTCGGTCCCGAGCGCACCACCCAGCAGCCTCTGCCGCCCAAGCCGCCGCTGGACCTGCTGGCCGAGCTGACGAACACGCCGCCGCCCCGGCAGACCCCGGTGCGGACGATCGTGCGGCGGGTCAAGATCTGGACCCCGCTGGTCCTGCTGCTCGCGGTGATCTTTGCAGTCGTACAGGCTGTGCGCCCGCTCCCGGCGACGGGCCTCACGCTCACCGCGGACGCGACCTACACCTTCGAGGGCGGCACGCTCGACCTGCCCTGGCCCGGTCAGGGCCAGTCGGCGATCGAGGTCGAGGGCGTCGGCAGTCTCGGTACCGACGGCAAGCAGACCGCCGCCCCCATCGCGAGCGTCGCGAAGATCATGACGGCGTACGTGATCCTTCAGGACCACCCGCTGAAGGGGGACGAGGGCGGCGAGAAGATCACCGTCGACCAGCAGGCCGAGGACGAGTCGAAGAACGTGGACGAGTCGACGGCGCCCATGACGAAGGGACAGCAGTTCACGGAGCGCCAGATGCTCCAGCTGCTGATGATCCCGTCGGGCAACAACGCGGCACGCCTGCTGGCCCGTTGGGACTCCGACGACAAGACCTTCGTCGCCAAGATGAACGCCGCCGCCAAGAAGCTCGGCATGACGAACTCGACGTACACGGACCCGAGCGGTCTGGAGAAGACGACGGTGAGCACCGCCACCGACCAGCTCAAGCTGGCCAAGGAGGTCATGCAGAACCCGGTGTTCGCGAGCATCGTCGGGATGGCCAGCGCGAAGATCCCCGGGCTCGACGGCACCATCTACAACAACAACGACCTGCTGGTGAACCAGGTCGGCGTGATCGGTCTCAAGACGGGCTCGTCGACGCCGGCGGGCGGCAACCTGGTGTGGGCCGCGACCAAGACCGTGAACGGCAAGACACAGACCGTCTACGGCGCGGTCCTCGGCCAGAACGCCGGCACGGGCAAGGTCTGGGACAGCCTCAAACTGGCGCTCACCAACAGCCAGAAGCTGATCGACACGGTCCAGCAGAGCCTGACGTCGGCCACGGTGGTGAAGAAGGGCGACGTCGTCGGCTACGTGGACGACCAGCTCGGCGGCCAGACCCCCGTCGTCGCCACCAAGAACATGACTGCGGTCGGCTGGCCCGGCCTGAAGACGAAGCTCTCGATCGGCACCGCCGGTGGCGATACGGTTCCGCACTCGGGCAAGGCGGGCACGGTGGTCGGCGAGCTGACGGTCGGCGACGGTTCCAGTCACGCCGTGAAGATCCCCGTCGCGCTCCAGTCGGACCTCGCCGAACCGGGCTTCGGAGCCAAGCTGACCCGAGTCGGCTGACCGGCGCGAAACCGGCTCGCACCAGCGGAACGGGCGTACGCCGGAGGGCGCCCGCGAATCGCGGGAACACCGCGTGAACGCCCTCCGAACGCCCCGTACCCCGCCGATGACGCCCCACCCGGGCGCTCACCGGCGGGGTGCGTGCTAGCGTCGCTAAGCGGCCTGGTCGCGGGCCGCGGGTCCCGGCCGAAGAACGGAAAACGGGACACTGGGAGTGCCTTGCAGTGGCGACAGCGGAGCCGACACACGCCGATGACGCCGATCCGGGCAGCCCAGGATCAGGCCCGCGAATACCACTGCCCGCCCGCACGCAACTCGACGAGTCCCCTACGCGGGACAACGAGTCCCGTACGCAAGACAGCGAGCCCCCTGCGCACAGCGACGAGTCCCGCACGCACAACGGCGCGCATAACGAGGCACAGAACGACGCGCACGGCGACACGCACAACGACGCGCACAACGACGCGCACGACGAGACGTCCAGCACCCGACAACACCCGCTGACCCGTCTCCTCCTCCGCCATCCCATCATCCTCGCCACCGCCCTCGCGGGCGTACTCCACGTCGTCTGGTTCTTCACGTTCGCGAACAGTGGCGGGGACCTCGCGGCGCAGGACGCGTGGGCGGAGTTCGTGGGGCAGCATCCGGACTCGGCGTACAACCTCGCCTGGTACGGCGGGATGCACCCGGTGTCGTACAGCGTGGTGTCGCCGTATCTGATGTCGGTGCTCGGTGTCCGTACGACGATGATGATCGCGGGGACGATCTCGGCGGGCCTGCTGACGCTGATCCTGATCCGCAGCAAGGCGGTGCGGCAGCCGCTGTGGCCGGCTCTCGCGGGCGTGTTCGCGCTGCTCTGCAACGCCGCCTCGGGCCGGGTGACGTACGGCCTCGGCATGGTGTTCGCGCTCGCCGCGGCCGCCGTCGTCTTCTGCTGGCCGCACCGCTGGCGCTACAAACGCTGGGCGAAGGCCCTGTGCGCGGCGCCGCTCGCCGCGCTCGCCACGGCCTCGTCGCCGGTGGCGGGCCTGTTCGTCGGCCTGGTCGCGGTGGCTCTGTTCCTCCAGAAACGCCGCCCGGGCGCGTACGCCCTCGGTATCGCGCCGACCGTCGTCGTGGCCCTCTCGGCCTGGCTGTTCCCCTTCTCCGGCACCCAGCCGATGGCCATCGGTTCGGCCTCGCTGCCCTTCCTGTCGGCCGTCGTCGTCTTCCTCCTCGTCCCCAAGGAGTGGAAGACGGTACGGATCACGGCAGCGGTGTACGGGCTCTCCGTACTCCTCGTCTGGCTGATCAGCTCCCAGATCGGCTCCAACATCACGCGCCTGGCGATGCTGTTCGCGGGTGTCGTGCTGCTGGCCGCGCTGCCGTACACCGTGCCGCGCTCGCGCAAGTGGTACGCCATCGTCCTCGCCTTCGCCGGATTCACCGGGTGGATCGGCTTCAAGTCGGTCGACGACGTCGTGCATACGACACCGGCGGCGTCCTGGGCGCGCGAGCTTGCGCCGCTGGTGAACCAGCTCCAGGTCGTCGGCGCCGAGAAGGGCCGGGTGGAGGTGGTCCCGGCCCGCTCCCACCGCGAGGCCTCCGCCCTCGCCCCGTACGTCAACCTCGCCCGCGGCTGGAACCGTCAGGCTGACATGGAGCGCAACCCCCTCTTCTACGACGACACCCTCAACTCCGCGAACTACCACGAGTGGCTGCAGCGGTGGGCCGTCCACTACGTGGTGGTGCCGAAGGGGGAGCCCGACGGGGACGGCGCCGAACGCGAACGTGAGCTCGTGCAGCGTGGGATGCCGTACCTCGAGCAGATCTGGGGCGACGCGAACTGGCAGCTCTTCGCCGTGACCGATCCGGCGTCGCTCGCCGAGCCCAACGCCGTTGTCGAGCGGGCCGAACAGGGCGAGATGACCCTCCAGGTGAAGAAGGCCGGCCGCATCCTCATCCGCATCCCGTACTCCCCGTGGCTGAGCGTCGTCGACGCCGACGGCAAGAGCCTCAAGGCTCCGCAGGAGACGGAGGCGTCCAAGAACCGCGAGGACGAAGACACCCCGAAGACGTACGAGAACGTCAACGGCTGCCTGATGCAGGCCCCGGAGAACGCGACGGGCGACAAGTGGACGGAGCTACTGGCTCCCACACCGGGGACCTATCGCCTGGCGGCGCCGTACCAACTTCCGCGGGGGACGCCTTGCCCGGAGGAGTTGCGGTAGTGGGGGTTGGGGGTGGGTTTTTCGCCCCCTCCGCCCCTACCCATTCCCGTCCCTTGGGGGCTCCGCCCCCAAACCCCCGCTCCTCAAACGCCGGAGGGGCTGAATATCTCCCCGGCCGGAGATAGAGGTTTTCAGCCCGTCCGGCGTTTGAGGACGAGCCCTTCGGGCGATCGGGGGTCTGGGGGCGGAGCCCCCAGGAGCAAGGGACGGGTAGGGGCGGAGGGGGCGAAAAACCACCCCCCCCACCCCCCCCCGAGGGCCCGTCACCTCACCGGAAACGCCACATCACACACCACATCCTCCGGCCCCGCCGCATCCCAGTCGGCGAAGTACACCTCCCGGCAGGGACCGTCGTACGACAGCCCCTGCTTGGACATCCACGCCTCGACCGCCTCGAACGCCGCGAGGATCTGCGGATGAGCGACCTGCGCCTTGGTGATCCGGGCGTAGGCGAGCCGCCGAGCGGGCTCGACCCGCACCCGGGTCTCCCAGGCGCGCCCGGCCGAAGACGCCCACGCCCGCGCAGCGGCTTCGTCGGCGACGGGCACGCAAGACTCGGCGGGCCCGTCACTCTCCTGGGAGACCTCGGCGTGGTACACGACGAAGGGCGCCGCGGTGACCCCACCGCAGGCCCGGGCCCCTTCCTCCAGCCGCCCCAGCGACGCCCCGATCCACGCGGGCAACTCGGCGGCGAGCGTATGCCGCGTCTCCGCAAGCACCACCTGCTCGGGTACGTCCACCGTCTCGACCACGAACTTCCCGTACATCTCGGAACTCCTTCCCGACAGCCGTCCACGGAGGTACTCGGCAAGCGTCCGCTGCGAGGCGAACCGCGCCTCCGCGTCCGCCCAGTACGAGGCGAGGAGCGCGCCGGCCGAAGAGCCCTCCGCGTCGACGACCTCGGCGATACGCGAGAGGGGCATGTCGAGCTGGCGCAGAAGCGCGACCACTCGGGCGCGTTCGGCCTGGTCGGCGCGGTAGTAGCGGTAACCGCTGACCTCGTCGACGTACGCGGGGGCCAGCAGCCCGAGCCGGTCGTACAGCCGAAGCGCCTTCGGCGAGAGCCGCGACCGGGCGGCGAACGCACCGATGGTGAGCAGCTCGCTCAGGGCCTGAGCGTCTTCAGAACGTTCCTGGTCCACGACCCCATCCTCCGTCACCGGGCGCCTTCCACCCGGTGACACAGGACGGTGGCCCCTGCCCCAGGGGCAAGGTCAACCGGCAGGTCAGCCGATCGCCTTCGCCACCGCGGCCACGACCTCCGCCGACTCCGGCTCGGCCTGCGGCGAGAACCGCGCCACCACCGCGCCGTCCCGACCGATCAGGAACTTCTCGAAGTTCCAGCGGATGTCCCCGCTGTGCCCGTCGGCGTCCTCCGTGCCCACGAGCCGCTCGTACAGCCCGTGCCGCCCGTCCCCGTTCACGTCGACCTTCTCGGTCAGCGGGAAGGTCACGCCGTACGTCGCCGAGCAGAACTCGGCGATCTCCTCGGAGGTCCCGGGCTCCTGCCCCATGAACTGGTTGCACGGCACCCCGAGGACGGTGAACCCCTGGCCGGCATACCGCTCCTGCAGCCGCTCGAGGCCCGCGTACTGCGGGGTCAGCCCACACTTGGAGGCCACGTTCACAATGAGCACGGCGTTGCCCCGGTACTGCCCGAGATCCGCGGAACCGCCCTGCAGGGAATCGATCTCTACATTGAGCACAGAGTTGTCAGTAGTCATAAACGGAGCGTCGCAGATGAGCTTTAGGCTTTCCTGGGCGGGGTGGGGCTTTCGGCCCGGTTCCGGTCCTGGGAAAGAGATCTCGGGTGTCCCGGTGGCCGTCCCGCCCGTGATGTGACGGGAGTGGCGTGGGTGTGCAGGTGGAAGCCTGCGCCGAGTCTGGCCCCATACGGCTGGTGCCGGGCGGGGGTGCTCATCGTGTGCGGTGCCTGTCGCCGTCCGCGCCACTGGGGGTGACGCCTTGGTGACTGGGGCTGCCGCCCCGCCGGACGCTTTCCACCCGAACCTGTAGCAGTGGTACTTGCTGCGGGACTTCCGGGTGGGGCGGGGACCCTGCGTCGCTGCCTGGGCACAGGGCGGTTTCTCGTCGGCCCCGCCTTCGTCCGATCGCCCACAGCACCAGGCTGCGGCAGACCGGACGAAGGGACGGTGCCGGGGTGGGGGGTGTGCCGGACCGGCTGGTCCAGCTCCTGGACCGTGCGGCGGATCACGTACGTGCCGCTGCTCCGGTCCAGGACGGTTGTGTGCTGGTGGGTCAGCCCGCGGGCGCCGATGCGCTGCCAGGCGGCCACGTCCCTGTCCGCGCTGTACCCACACGCCGTGTTGGGGCAGGTGGCCCATTTCCAGCCCGGCTTCGGGTTGTCGGGGGCTGCGTGGTGGCGGAAGGTGCTCAGGCAGCGGGGGCAGTATCTCGAGGTGCCCCGGGCCGGGACGATGACCACCGCGATCCCGTACGCCGCGGCCTGATGCCGCGTACGGGTGACGATCTGCCCGCGAACCGAGGAGGACAGGCGGGTGTTGAGGGTGCGGCCCTTGCCGCGGGCCTCCATGTCCCGCAGATCCTCCAGATAGATCACCGTGGCGTTCAACGCGCGGGCATGGTCGACCATGAAGCGGGCGGCGGCCTCGGCCAGTTGCTCGTTCAGTTTCGTCCGTCGCCTGCTGACCGCCGCGTGCTCGGCCTGAAGGACCGCCAGCTTCGCGGTGGTGAGGGGCTCGGGCCCGTGCCCGGCCGCCGTGCGCCCGCCGACGAGGGCCTGGAGATGGGCGGCCTTGGTCCACAGGTGTTCGCCGAGGATGCGGAGGCGGTCGGCCTTGGCCAGGATTCCGCCAGGGCGGAAGAACACCGGCCGTCCGTCGGTGGCCACGGTGGGCTGGGAGCCGCCGGTCAGGGTCACGGTGCCGCCGGTGAGTAGGGTGTTGAGCCCGTAGTCGAAGGCCACCGCCCGCACATGCCCGTCGCGACGGGTCTTGGGGGCGGCGGTGGTGAACGCGACATCCAGCCGCAGCCGCCCGCCCCGCAGCCGCAGGGTGGGCGCGTGCAGGGCGGCGGCCAGTGGGACGGTCGGGGGCAGCCGGAAACGGATCACGGTCGGGTGCCAGTCCGCTCGGGTGCGCGGATCGGGGCGCCCCGGCAGCCGCACGGTCAGCACCCCGTAGTGGGCGGGGGCGTCTTCGCAGCGGGTCAGGGTGCACAGCTGTTTGTCGGCGGCGGCCAGCACCACCTGCCGCCCACCACCCGGCGCCCCCTCCAGCGCGCATACATCCACCGGCACACACCCCTGGCTCGCCTGGAAGGCGGCGACCTGCCGGGTCCGTGTGCGCAACATGGAGGTCGCCACCGCCTGCCCGTCCGGACACGCCTTCCGTAACGCCGCCCACTCGGCCTCGGTGCGCCGCATGGGCTCGGCATCCGGGCCAGCGGGCCAGGTGGCCAGGATCGCGTCGGTGATCTCACTACGCCACCAGGCCGACCGGAGCGCGCGCCCGGCCTGCTCCTCAGCCACCCTGCGCACCCGGTCCGGCACATACAGCCCCTCCGGAACCGCCGAGCCCCAGCCCAGCGTGCGCACCGCCATCCACGCGTTCGACGGCAACCGGGCCCCCGACCGGTCCTTCCCTGAGGCGAGTTGCGCGAGGTCGGGCCGGTTCCAGTGCGCCGAGGTCACCTCGGTACACAGCGCCTCGACCAGGGACGTCAGCCAGCCCACCCGCCCCGCCAGCTCCTCCGCCCCCAACACCTCACCGGTCACCGCATCCAGACCCCTGAACGCGGACGCCGAGGCACACGCAACCCTCTCCGTCTCCCCCTCACCCAGCTGGATCTTCCGCCGCACCGTCCACCTCCCCACCCTGGTTCGACCTGCTGTCCGATCATCGGACTCACATACGCAACGCGCCCCACCCGCAAAGGTCACGCAGCAATCGAAAACAGCCGGAGCAGACCGAAAGAATCACAGCAACACCCAGGAAAACCAGGCAAACACACCTTCAGGTGGCGCCCGACCGAACCCAGGCACTGCCCGGTCACGCCGACCAGCTGGTGGCCATGGAGGAGTCGAGGAGTACGAGGACGGCGGCGCGGGCGGGTCCGAGGAGTGGGCCCAGGTTCGCGGGGATGGCCGCCCCGTCCGGACCGCCTGCCGGCGTGCCCGCGCACGGGTAGACGACGGCGTACCGGTGGGGTTCCTCCCAGGAGACCCACCCGATGCGCTGCGGAGTGACCGGTACGAAGAAGAGCTGCGCGCCGGAGATCTCGCGGGGCGGGTACTCGTGCGCGTTGACCTGGAGCCGGTTGTCGCCGAGCCACCGGGTCCCCGGCCGGAGCGCGTCGAGTGCCGCCGCCCAGCCGCCCTGGCTCAACTGGGCGGTACGCGCGACCACATCGGCCTCCAGGACGCGCCGTCGCCGGGTCCAGTACGGGAGTACGGCCTCCTCCCACACGTGGGTGAGGAGGGCGGCGGCGCGCCCCGGAAGGTCGTCGCGGTCGAGGCGGGCCGGGAGCGGGCCGCGCAGGGAGAGGGTGAGGTGGGCGCGTGCGTCGTCGGGGGAGACCGCGCGTACCCGCTCCACCTCCTTCTCGAAGGCCGCCCCGTCGTCGCGCGGGGTGGGCGTGAGGAAGCCGGCGATCCAGTCCCGGCCGAGCCCGGAGCGGATGAGCAGCGCGGTGGCGGGGTCGGCGGCCAAGTACCGCTTGTAGGAGGGGAGATAGGTGCGCAGCCAGGCGTGTTCGCCGGGGTGCGAGGCGGCCTCCGCGTGCAGCAGCTTCAGGCTCGCGAAGGTCTCGGCGAGCGGCGACAGCACGAAGCGGCTCCCAGCGAGGGTGTTGGCGTTGACCTGCCACCAGCCCACGCGCCCACCCCCTCGTACCCTGCGACGTTTCGCTCCCGTGCGAAACAATGACGATCGCCGTCCACGGCACCCCAGACTCCCCGCATGCGCAGCTACACCGACCTTTTCCGCACCAGGGAGTTCACGCCCCTCTTCCTGTCCTCCGCCTTCCAGGGCGCCGCCCAGACGGTCGGCGGTCTGGCCATCGCCACCCTGGTCTTCCAGGCCACCGAGTCGCCCCTGCTCTCCGCGCTCAGCATGTTCGGCCCGCAACTCGCCCAGGTCGTCGGTGCGACGACCCTGCTGTCAGCGGCGGACCGGCTGGCGCCGCGCGCCACTATGACGGGCATCGCGCTCGCCTTCGCTCTCGGCACGGCGGCGATGGCCCTGCCGGGTCTACCGGTCGGCGCGGTCTTCAACATGATGAACGGGCTCATGCAGATCACGGGGTTCGCGACGGGCGGCGTCCTGGTGGTCCTGCTGTCCCCACGGGTGACCCTGCTCACGGCGGCGGCCCTGTATCTGGCGGGCGCGCTGGTCAGCCGCCTCGGCCTGTCCCGCCGCCCGCCCCGTGCCGCCGGCCGTCCGTCCGTCGCGCAGACCTCGGACGAGCTGAGCGGCCACGTACTGGGCCTGCACTCCTCGGGCATGCTGACGATGCAGGGCGTCAGCGCGGCAGTGGCCGGTGCGGTGGCCCAACTGACCTCGCCGGGTACGGCGATGGCGGTGATGGCCGTCGCGTCGCTGGCGGTGACGGCGGTCCTGTCGACTCGTGCCCCGGAGGAAAAGGGGCGGGCCGCCGGAAGGACATCTCCGGCGGCCCGCCCCACAGGGGTGGACGGTCGACTCAGCTGACGTCGGAGGCGTCCAGGCGGTACAGGCCGGTGGACGAGCTCGACGTGGACGAGCTGGTGGAGTCCGAACCGGAACTGGAGCTGTACGCCGAGGAGTTGACGGCCGTGCCGTTCTTCTCGACCCAGGTGGCGATCTCCGAGTTCGTGCCCTGGCCGCCGTCGCTGCTGATGATGATGTAGTGCAACTGACCCGACTTCACCAGGCTCTTGAGCTTGGCGAGGGTCATGGCGTTGTCGGTGCCGGACCAGCCGCCCATGGAGATGACGGGCTGGCCGGACTCCAGGATGATCGAGGCCGCGGTCTGGTCGGTGGCCACCGCCAGCAGCCAGGTGGCGCCGTCCTGGTTCTTCTCCAGGTACGTGATCATCTCGGAGGAGACCTGAGTGCCGCCGCCGGCTCCGCCGCCCATCTGACCGCCGCTGGACTGCGTACCGGATCCGGCGCCAGAGGCCTCGGTGCCGGACTCGGTGGACGAACTGCCGCTGGAAGACGAGCCGTTGGCGCCCGCCGGGGGCTCGCCCATGGACTGGCCGCCGGTGCCGGTCGGCGCGCTGCCGCTCCGGCTGCCGGTGCCGGACGGTGCACCGCCGCCCATGCCACCGCCTCCGCCGCCACCCATACCGCCGCCCGTGCTCGGACCGGCCGTCGGATTGGTGCCGTTGTTCGAAGCACTCGTGGCGGCCGAGACCGAGTACGCGGCCGGACCGGCCAGCAGGGCCACGACCGCCGCAAGCGCCGCGAAGCCCAGCAGCCGCTGCCGCTTCAGGAACCGTCCGGCGAGCAGCCCGAGCACGGAGACCGCGCCCGCGGCGCCGGCCACGATCTCGGCGACGGTGTAGAGGGTGCCGGAGCCCGACACCCGCTGGAGCAGGACGACCGCCCAGACCGCGCTGACCGCGACGGCCAGCGGCAGGACCCAGCCCCACTTCGCCGCCGAGCCCTCACGGAACGCCCGGTACAGCATCACGCCGCCGATACCGGCCAGGGCCGCGATACCCGGGGCCATGGCGGTGACGTAGTACGGGTGGAAGGTGCCCTCGGCGAGCGCGAAGGTCAGATAGTGCAGGACGAACCAGCCGCCCCACAGCATTAGCGCCGCGCGCTTGGCGTCCGTACGCGGAGCGCGCCCGCGCAGCACCAGCCCGCCGACGAGGGCGATCGCGGCGAAGGGGATGAGCCAGGAGATCTGGCCGCCCATGATGTCGTTGAACATGCGGTAGACGGACGCGGTGCCGCCGAAGCTTGCGCCGTTCCCTGCCGAGCCTGTGGACGAACTCGCCCCGAAGATACGGCCGAAGCCGTTGTAGCCGATGACGAGGTCCCAGACGGTGTTGTCGGTCGAGCCGCCGATGTAGGGGCGCGAGGACGTGGGCCACAGGTCGACGACCACCATCCACCAGGCGCTGGAGACGACGAGCGCGACCGTGGCGACGGCGAGGTTGCGGATCCGCCTGCCGAGTGAGGCGTTGGCGGCCCAGAGGTAGACGAGGAAGAAGACCGGCAGGACGACGTACGCCTGCATCATCTTCGTGTTGAACGCGAACCCGATCGCGACCGCCGACCACACCAGCGGCATCAGCCGCCCGCCCCGTACGGCCTTCATCAGCCCGGCCGCGCCGAGCAGCATCAGGAAGACGAGGACCGGGTCGGGGTTGGTGTCACGTGTAATGGCGACGGTGATCGGAGTCAGGGCGAGCGCGAGTGCGGCGATCGTCCCCGCCACCGCTCCGAAGTCCCGCTTGACCATCCGGTACAGCAGCGCCACGGATCCCGTGCCCAGCGCGACCATCGGCAGCGCCAACTGCCAGGTCCCGAAGCCGAATACGCGGGCCGAGATGCCCATCACCCACAGCGCGAACGGCGGCTTGTCGACGGTGATGAAGCTGCCCGAGTCCAGGGCACCGAAGAAGAACGCCTTCCAGCTCTTGGTGCCGCTGTAGACGGCGGCGTTGTAGAAGGTGTTGCCGGTGATGGAGGAGACGTTCCAGGCGTACAGGCCGACGGCCAGGACCAGCACCGCCCATAGGGTGGGCCGGGCCCAGCGCGGGTCGTCCGGCGGGCCGGTGAAGAGCCTGCGGGTGCGGGCCTTGATGCCGCCGTCGGCGGGCGGCCCGGCCCGGTGCGAGTGCTGCCGGACCCCTTCGTCGCGGGTCGGCGGGGCGAGGGTCGTCATGACAGGCACTCCAGGGTGGGAGAGGGACGGCTGGGAGTGGAGCTGTTGGGCTTGGTGGTTCTGCGGGGTCTGCTGGGCCTGCCGGGCCTGCTCATCGGGAGCCCGCGCCGGCGGGTATGGCCTGGGCTGACTCGGCCGGTGCGGCTTGTGCGCCATGGGGACCGGCGCTCTCGCGCACCGCGCCCGGCACCCGCGGGAGTCCGACCCGGCGCGGTACGGCGGCGACCCTGGCGTGCCCGGTCACCGTCCGCTTCGCCATCCGCCACACGCCCTTGAGGTCGTCGACGGCCGTACGCACCAGGTCGACCCGGCTGTCGGGATCGTCGACCCAGTCGACCGGCACCTCGTGGACGCGCAGCCCGTTGCGCTGGGCCAGCACCAGCAGTTCGGTGTCGAAGAACCAGGCGTTGTCCTCGATGTGCGGGGCGAGCGCCCGGAAGACATCGGTGCGTACGGCCTTGAAGCCGCACTGCGCGTCGGAGAAGCGGGCGGCGAGCCCCAGCTTCAGCAGCAGGTTGTAGGACCGCGAGATGAACTCCCGCTTCGGCCCGCGTACGACGTCGGCCTGCCGGTGCAGCCGGCTGCCGATGGCGATGTCGCTGTGACCGGACAGCAGGGGCGCGACGAGCGGCAGGAAAGCGTCGAGACCCGTGGACAGATCGACGTCCATGTAGGCGACCACATCCGCCGTCGACCGGCTCCACACGTACTTCAGGGCCCGGCCGCGCCCCTTGGCGTCAAGCCGGACGGCGTGCACATGGGGAAGCCGGTGCGTCAGACCGACGGCCACCTGCCAAGTGCCGTCCGTACTCGCGTTGTCCGCGACGGTGATCCGGAACGGGAACGGGAAGGAGCTCTCGAGATAGGCGTGGAGACGGTTGACGCTGTCGCCGAGGACGTGAGCCTCGTTGTGAACCGGCACCACGATCTCGACCGACCGCCGCCGGACGCCTCCTGCGTTCGTTTCGTTCATAGCGGCGACCATCCGGCCCCCGTCTGGGGCATCGGTGAGCGCGCTCTGAGGGAAGAATGAGAATCAGGGAACTCACAGGAAGCGCACAGTGCGGCCAGGCGGAACGCCAAGGCTCCGGCGGGAACCGGGGCTCGCGTACGGCCGTCCGTGCGGCCCTGTGCCGCTGTCAGTGGTGCGGCCTACTGTGGTGAGTGGGAGGTTCCTATGACGACCCTGCACGACCGGCCGAACGCCGCGCTCCTCGTCATCGACGTCCAGAACGGGCCGATGGCGGACGCCCACGACCGAGACCGCGTGATCGCGAACATCAACACCCTGGTCGACAGGGCCCGCGCGGAGCAGGTGCCCGTGGTCTGGGTGCAGCAATTCGACGACCACCTCAAACGGGACAGCGAGAGCTGGCAGTACGTGCCGGAGCTGGTGCGCCGCGACACGGAACCCCTCGTCCACAAGAACTACGGCGACTCCTTCGAGGGCACCGAACTGGAAGCGCTGCTCGCCGAGCGCGGTGTGGGCCGGCTCGTCGTCGCGGGCGCCCAGACCGACATGTGCATCCGCTCGACCATCCACGGCGCCTTCGTCCGCGGGTACGACGTGACGCTGGTCGCCGACGCCCACACGACGGAGGACCTCACCGCGTACGGCGCACCGCCTCCGGATCAGGTCATCGCGCACACCAATCTCTACTGGCAGGAGCAGGCGGCGCCAGGACGGACCGGGGGGACCGCAGACGCGAAGGAAGTGACTTTCTGAAAGAGACGAAAACGACTCCCTGTGCGAGACGGAAGTGACTTTCTGAGAGAGGACGACCGCGACATCCGATCCGCACACTTCCGTTACGACAGGCACCCTTGACAGTGTGCGTACCTTTCGCGACGTTTGAGCCCCTGGGGCAAGGATGTGGTGGGACGGACGCGGAGTGCGCCTCATGGGGGAGCTGGGCGTCAAAGGGGAGTTGGGCGTCATGGGGGAATTGGGGGAGCGATCGTCTATGCGATCTTCTGATACGGCAATCACGATCCACAGACCGGAAGAGCTGAGCACCTCGCTGTGCCAGGACTGGCACCGGGCGATGGACGAGTCACCGGACTACGCCAACCCGTTCCTGGCACCGGAGTTCGCGGCCGGGATCGGCAGACACCGCAGCGGGGCGCGGGTGGCGGTCCTGCACCAGAACGGGGAGGCCGTCGGCTTCTTCCCGTACGAACGCAACGCCTTCGGCGTCGGCCGGGCCATCGGCCTCGGACTCTCCGACTGCCAGGCCCTGGTGCACCGTCCCGGGGTCACCTGGGACCCCCAGCAACTACTGAAGGCCTGCGGACTCTCCGTCTTCGAGTTCGACCACCTCGTCGAGGAGCAGAGACCTTTCGGCAGATACGTCACGGGGACGTTCGCCTCACCGGTCCTCGACCTCAAGGTCGGCGACGGCAGCTACGCGGAATGGCTGCGCGGCGCCTACCCGGGGCTCGCCAAGACGACGCTGAAGAAGGAACGCCGCCTGGGCCGCGACCTGGGCGAGATGCGGTTCGTCTACGACGAGCGTGACCCGAAGATGCTGCATCAGCTCATGGAGTGGAAGTCCGCCCAGTACCGCAGGACGGGACGGATGGACCGGTTCGCGCGGCCGTGGATCGTGGACCTGGTGGACCATCTGTTCCACGTCCGCGAGGAGCACTTCACCGGCGTGCTGTCCGTGGTGTACGCCGGTGACCGGCCGGTGGCCGCGCACTTCGGCCCGACCTCGCGCACGGTGTTCGCGGCCTGGTTCACGACGTACGACCCCGAACTCCGCTACTACTCACCCGGGTTGATCATGCACCTCCGGATGGCCGAGGCGGCCGGCCGGCAGGGCGTGCGGCTCATGGACATGGGGCGTGGCGACAAGGAGTACAAGGACTGGCTCAAGACCCGCGAGCTGCGCGTCGGCGAAGGGTTCGCTACCCGCCCCAGCCCGGTGGCGGCGGCGCACCGACTGTGGCGCAGACCGGTGCGCGGTCTGCGGAACACGGTCCTGGCCCACCCCACACTGCGGGAACCGGCCGACCGCCTGCTGAAGACGGCCGGCACGCTGCGCACCTCGGGCCGCCCGGGCTCCACCGGAGCGGAACCCCGCCCGCGCTGAGCGGGATTCCGCCCCCCGGCTACCTCTCCCCCCACCTCACGCCCCGCCGAAATGCCGCGGCGAGGCCCGCCCTGCCCAAAGCAACGGAAGAGGTGACGATGACGACGTCGTACGGATCGCGGCTCGCCGCGACGATGTCACGGAGGCTCGGACGTGAATGCGTCTACACGCCCTCGGCACGGCTGGCTCTGTACCTGGCGCTGCGGCGCTGGTGCAGGCCGGGCGCACGGGTGCTGATGTCGCCGGTGAACGACGACGTGATCCTCTTCGTCGTCCTCGCGGCCGGGCTGCGCCCTGTGACGGCCCCGGTGTCCGCATGGGACGGAAACATCGACCCTGCCGCCGTACCGGAGTCGACCTGGCGGAACGTGGACGCCGTCCTGACCACCAACCTGTACGGGATGCCCGACCGGGTCGCGGAACTGCGCCTGCGCTGCGAGAAGTTGGGGATCCCCCTGTTCGAGGACGCGGCGCACGCGATCGGCACGCGAGTGGACGGGCAGCCGATCGGGACGTTCGGGAAGGCGGCGGTGTTCAGCCTGTCCAAGCATGTGGCATCGACGGCCGGCGGCTTCCTCGCCGTCGAAGACGCGCGCACCCGACGGGAGTTGGAGACCCTGCGCGACGAACTCCTCGCGCCGCGCCGCCTCCACGACGACCTCACCGCGACACTCCGGCCGCTGGCACGGTCGACGGTACGCGGCCTCCACCTGGTGCGTCCTGTCTGGCGGACGCTGCAGCGCCTCGGCCTGCTGGAGCGCGACGACTACCGCATGGCCCTGCGCGCGCCGCAGCTCTCCGAATGCACGCGTGAGGCCCCGAGCCTCGCCGCGTACGAACCCTGGGTACGCGTCGATCTACACGGCTTCCGATCCCGCCACGGAGCCCTGGTGCGCGGGCAGTTGGAGCTGCGGATGGCAGCTCTCGACGGCAACCTGACCCGGCGCGAGGCTGGTGTCTCGCTCCTCGCGGGCACCCCCTGGGCCTCCCCGGCACTCCGCGACCGGGTGGCGGACACCGGCCCTCTCCCGCTCTTCCGGGCGCCGCTCCTGGTGCACGACCGCGACGCCCTCATAGACCGCCTGGTGAGCCACGGCGTGGTCTCCGGATACGTCTACGACCCCCCGCTCGACGACTACGCGGGCGCGGAGTTCGTCGAACCGTCCCCCGACCCGTCGGCCGCCCGCTGGTTCGCCTCCCACGTGCTTCCGGCCGACCCGCTCGTGGCCCGCAAGATCGCCAGGGCGCTGACCAAGGAACGGAGGACCCCCGCGTCCTGGCAGGCCCAGTCCCAGGCTCAGCCCGAGACCCAGCCCCAGGCCGAGCGGGCGGACGCCGACTGAGCTGTCCTGCTGCCCTCCCGTCCATCGTCACCCCTTTCACAGCGGGAACACAGGAGACGTGAAGAGGGGGCACAGTCGCGCGCGGTCGGATCGGTACCCAGGAGTCTCGACCGACCCGTCGGCCGTACTTTTGCCCACCGCGCAATCGGGTAGTCGAGCACTTCTACGGTTTGTGGACCTACAGGTTGCTGAGTACACCGAATTGTTCCGGGCGACGCAGTGGGCAGGCGGAAGGCGATCCTCTTCATGGGCAGGGCACCGAGCGGGCAAGTGACGACCGGAGACCGGGAAGGGGAGGTGAAGGAGGATTCCGCACGGCATTCCGCGGGGCATTCAGCTGCGCCGGAGTCCTCGAGAAGAGGCATTTCGGGCAGGGGCTTCCCGTCGGCGGCCGCACGCAGCGGCCGGGTGGGCGGGCTGGACGGCCTGCGGACCCTGGCGGTGCTGATGGTCGTCGTCTACCACGTGGAGTCGGGCCTGCTGCCGGGCGGCTCCGTCGCGGTGGATGTGTTCTTCACCATCAGCGGCTTCGTCATCACCCGGCTGCTGCTCGCCGAGTACGCCCGCACAGGCGGCCTCGACCTCCTGGGCTTCTACCGGCGCCGCTGGCTGCGACTGGTCCCCGCCCTGCTCGTGGTCTGCGCGGTGTGCGCGGTCCTTGAGCTCACCACCTCGCTGTGGTCCTTCGACAGCTCGTGGACGGCCGCCGGACTGGCGGCGCTGTTCGTGGTGAACATCGTGCGGGCCGCGCAGCCCGGAACCTACTCCGACCTGACCGGACCGCTGGGCCACACCTGGTCGCTCGGCGTCGAGGAGCAGTTCTACTTCCTCTGGCCGCTCCTGCTCCTAGTCCTGCTGAGGTGGCTGCGCGCCCGCACGGTGCTGATCTGCACGGCGGTCCTGTGCACGCTGCCAGTGCTGTGGCGGTGGCTGCTGTGGAACCCCGACGCGGCCCACCGCATCTACAACGGCACGGACACCCGCGCCGACCAGCTGCTCGCCGGCGCCCTCGTGGCGGTGGTCCTGGCACGGCTGCGCGCGGACGATCCCCGGCTGCGGTGGCTGCGTACGTGGGCCGGACGGCTGGCCCTGCCCGCCCTCGGCATCCTGCTGCTGATCGCCCGGTACGTGCCGATCACCGGCCACGTGGGCTGGTGGACGCCGGTCTGGTACACCGTCGGATTCCTGGCGGTGGCGGTGGTGTCCGCCACGCTGGTGGCGGGGCTCGAACTGCGGCAGGACGGACGGCTGTCCCGGCTGCTGGCGGTGGCCCCGCTGGCCTGGGTCGGCCGCAACCTCAGCTACGGGATGTATCTGTGGCACTACCCGGTCGTGCGGCTGCTGGCCTCCCTCGGTGTGGAGGAGGGGCGACTGGCGGCGACGCTGGTGCTGACCGTCGTCATGGCCCTGCTGTCGTACGTCCTGGTGGAGGAGCCGCTGATGCGCCGGGGTAGGAAGAGCCGCCCGAAGGCACCCTCGCCTCAGACCCGCTGATTCTGGTCCTGGTCCTGGTCCCGGTCCGGGTTCTGGTTCTGACGGGATCGCGCGTCGTGTGCGCTGGCGTCGACGAGGGCCTGGTCGACGCCTTCCACGTCGGCGATTCCAGGGGGAAGTGTGTCGACGTCCGGCCTGGCCCGAAGGCCGTCGATGAGGATGGCGAGGTAGCGGCGCCAGGCATCGGATCCCGCGTCGAACTCGCTGACCGCGGCGGTCATCAGCTGCAGGACCGGGAAGTCGGAGGGGACCACGTCGGCGCGGAGCTTGCCCTGCTCCTGCGCCCGCGCCAGCAGCCGCTGCACGGCGGGATTCAAGCGCCCGTGGATCTGTGCCTGCCGGGCCGGTCCGTGCCCGGTGCCCAGCATGACCTCGCGCAGGCCTCGGTCGAAGGACTGGACTTCGCAGACCTGTTCCAGGCAGCGCGTCAGCCCCAGCCAGGCATCCTCCTCGGCCAGTGCCTCGGTGAGGTAGCGGTCGACGGTGTCGACCATGTCGCCGAAGAGCGCGTCGACGAGCTCCTCCTTGTTGGCGAAGCGCCGGTACACCGTGCCGACGCCCAGATGCGCGTGATGGGCGACGTCATTGAGCGTCGCAGCGACCCCGCGATCGCGGAAGACCTCCCGTGCCGCCGCCAGGATCAGCCGGCGGTTGCGCTCCGCGTCCTTGCGCAGGGGCGGCTGCCGGGGCTTGTCGGCGGTCATGGCTTCGCTCCGTGGCAGCGGGCAGTGGGAGATCGGGCTGACTCATGGTAGCCGCGCACCCGAGTGAGGCATGTGCACCGCAGACAGTAAGTGGATGCGATCTATCCACTTAGTTGCTAGACTCCGAGTGAAGCGGATATCCGATATCCGTTTCCTTGCTGCTGCACGTTGAATACACGGAAGGAGCGAGTCATGGCCATTCGGAGCCGCCTCGCCATCACTGTCACCGGAGCCGTTGCCCTGGGGCTGCTGCTCACCGCCTGCTCCTCGGGTTCGAGCAGCACGGGTTCCAGCTCTTCCTCGTCGTCGGCGCTCGGCGCCTGCCCCAAGGAATCCACGTCGACCGCGGCCCCCGAGGGCGGTGGAACATCGACGGGAGCGGCGATCCAGATCTCCAAGACGGTGAAGGCCACGGACACCAGCACCAGCACGGTCATCGATCCGACGGGACCGGCGATCCAGTGCGGGCAGGTCGACCTCACGAGCCAAAAGGACATCGTCTACTCCTCGCCGACCACGGGCGGGAAGAAGACCGACCTCAAGCTGGACCTCCAGGTGCCGAAGGGCTCCGGGGCGAAGCCCTTGGTCGTGTACATCACCGGCGGCGGCTTCGTCACGGACGACAAGACCGCGAACCTCGCGCAGCGCACCTATGTCGCCGAGCAGGGCTACGCGGTGGCGAGCATCGAGTACCGCACGATCGGCAACGGCGCGACCTACAAGGACGGGGTCGCCGACGTGAAGTCGGCCATCCGCTATCTGCGCGCGAACGCGGACAAGTACGGCATCGACGGCACCAAGGTCGCCGTATGGGGCCAGTCCGCGGGCGGATACCTCGCGGCCATGGCGGGCACCACCAACGGCGACAAGCAGTTCGACATCGGTGACAACCTCGACCAGAGCAGCGAAGTGCAGGCCGTCGTCGACGAGTTCGGGGCGGGTGACCTGTCGAAGATCGCCGACGACCTCGACGCGGCGACGCAGAAGGCGTACAACGCCCCGGGCAGCTTCGTCAACGCGTACGTCTTCGGGCCGGGCTCCAAGAAGACCGTCACCAGTGACGCGGCGGCCAACGCGGCCGCGAACCCGGCGAGTTACAGCAACTCCAGGACCGCGCCGTTCATCCTGCTCCAGGGCGACAACGACCACATCATTTCCCCCGGCCAGTCGCTCATCCTCGCCGACGCCCTCAAGGCCAAGGGCGTCGACGCGACCAGGTACGTGGTCAAGGGCGCCAACCACGGCGACATGTCCTTCCTCGGCGACCCCGAGGCGGGCATCCCCTGGTCGACCCAGAAGGTCATGGGCACGATCACGGGCTTCCTCGACGAGCGGATCGGCGGCTGACCTTCAGCAACTGGGGCCGGGCGGTTCAGCGGCCGCGAGTGTTGCTTCGCCCCACCGGTACGCGCATCAGGTCCTCGCCCAGGATCATCCGGCCACCGAAGTCGGCGCGGCGGGCGCTGTCGCGCAGGAGCCGGCGCCAGGTGGCGTCCGAGGTGGCGGCCGGATTTCCGGGACTGAGGTGGGTGGCGACCAGCGTCCGCACCCCGGACTCGGCGGCGATCCGCCCGAGTTCGGACACGTCGGTGTGCGTGGCCAGGATGTGGTCGATGAGGTGCTGCGGCAGGCCGAGGGCCGCCAGCCCGTCGGGGTGGAGGGCTTCGTGCACCAGGACGTCGGCACCCCGGGCGAGCCCGATGACGTTCGGCGTCGGGGTCGTGTCGCCGGAGAAGACGACGCTGCCGTGATCGGTGTCGAAACGGTACGCGTAGGCGGGGTAGACCGCGCCGTGCGGGACCAGCACGGCGGTGACCTTCACATCGTCGTTCTCCATGACCGTGAAGGGCGCCATCGCCGGGGCGGTGTTCGTGGCGGAGGCGCCGGTGCCCGCAGGCGGAAGCACGTCGTGCACCCGTAGCAGGGAAGCCGGGTCGATGCCGATGTGCTCGGTCATGAAGAAGGTGGGGGCGGCGGCGTACGCCTGTCCCGCCAGCCTGGTCATGTCGATGGTGCCGGGAACGGGCCCGGGGGCTCCGGCGACGGTGGAAGCGATGCCTGCCGGCCCGGGACCGTACACGTCGATCGGACTCCGGAAGCCCTGCGCGCCGGCGGCGCCGGCCGCGAGCATCGGGAAGGCGTAGTAGTCGACGACATGGTCGGCATGCAGGTGGGTGAGGAAGATGGCCGCCAGTGAGGGCATCGACAGCCCGGCACGCATGTACTGGCTCACCGCGCCCCGCCCGCAATCGACCACGTACGTCCGGCCGTTGACCACCAGCGCCTGCGAGATCCCGTACCGGGCCGCGAGCGGCGGCGGCCCGGAGTTGGTACCGAGGAGGGTGAGCGACAGCCTCGTATCGGAGGAGGCGTCCGAGTTCGCAGCCGCCGCTGCCTCCCCGCTCAGCAGCGGCACGGTGACAGCCGCGGCGGACGCGGCCACCGCGCCGAGCAGGGTTCTACGAGTTGTCGACGCCGACGCTGACGCGCCTGTGCACTCGATCGAGGATTCACACATGAGGCATTTGCTCCTTCGCGGCTCCTGGTACGCGGAGCCACCCTCACCAGGACGCGAATGCCTGTCCACAGCCCGGTACGAACTCGGGCTTCGCGGCGTGCAGCATGAGATTGCGTACTGCGAACGAGCTGCTTGCGGAGGCGGGATGCCAGGTCGGGTTCCGTCTGTGCCGGCCCGACGCGGGCCCGAGGGGCAGGGCGAGCCGGGTGTCCTCGTCCGGGTCAGGCCGCCGGCAGTTCCTCCGCGGACAGCCGGCCCGCGTGCACCGCGTCGACCAGGGCCTGGTGGTCGCGCTCGTTCTGGTCGGCGTATGTCTCCGCGAATGTGGCGAGTGCTCGGTCGAACGGGTCGCCGTTGCCCAGGTACGCGGCGATCGCGATCCGGTCGCCGGACCGTGCGTGCGCACGAGCCAGCGTGACCCCGCACAGTTCGCCGAACGCCTGCATGTCCTTCGGCCGCATCCTTTCCGGCATGGCGATGCCCTTCCAGTCACGCAACTGGCGGATGTAGAAGTCGCGTTGCCTGCCGTCCATCCCGTCCACGCGTTCCCAGCCGAGGAAGATGTCGCTCGTGGCCTGCATCAACCGCTGGCCCGCGACCACGCGTTCGCCCTGGTTGCGGTACTGGCTGGCGCCGACGTGTCCGGCGAGCACGGAGGTGTCGGCCTCCTTGGCCTGGAGGAAGAGCGGGTCCTGACCGTCCCGGCCGAGGAGGAGGAAGATCCAGCAGCGGGTGCCGACGCTGCCGACGCCGACCACCTTGCGGGCGACGTCCGCCAGCCGGTAGTCCTCCAGGAGCGTGCGCCGGTCGGAAGCGAGAGTGCGGCCGTACCGCTCGATCAGTCCGCGGAACTGCCGCTCCAGCGCGTTGCGTTCGACGTCCGGCAGCAGGTCGCCCGCCGGGGTGAGCAGCGGGGGGTCCGCCGCGATCCTGGGCCGGCCGTCGACCGTCTCGGTGAGCTTGTCGAAGGCCTGCAGGCTGTCGCGGGTGCGGGCCTTCTCCATGGCGCGGGTCAGGTTCTCCCGACCGCGCTTCGTTCCGTGGAGTCCGCCGCCGGCCAGGGACTCGAGGAGGTCCGCGTCGATCTTCGCGTACCAGACGTCGAGGTTGCCCGTGCCCGCGAAGCGGATCATCGCCTCGCGGTACGAACGGACCGTGGAACTCACGATGCGGGCGCGCTCGGAGTCGTCGAAGCCGTTGGCCCGGCCCGCGATGACGAGACTCGCCGACAGCCGTTTGACGTCCCACTCCCAGGGGCCCGGCAGTGTCTCGTCGAAGTCGTTGATGTCGAACATCAACTGTCTCTCGGGCGAGGCGAGTAGACGGAAGTTCAGCATGTGCGCGTCCCCGCACAGCTGGGCCGTGAGTCCCGAGGCCGGGCTGTCGGCCAGGTCGGACGCCATGATCGCGGCGGCGCCCCGGTAGAAGCGGAACGGGGCTTCCATCATCCGTCCGTAGCGGATCGGGACGAGTTCGGGCAGCCTTGCCGCGGACTGCGCCTCCAGGATCGCCAGCGGGTCCGGCCGGTCCGGAGACGGCTTGTACTCGGCGTGACCCGACCTGGGCGAGCGGCGCCGCGCCTCCTTTCCGAGAGCCGCGCGTTCCTCGGGCGTGCCGCGGAGTGCCGCGCGCATCGCCGTGGTCGCGTTCTGGGCCATCGAGGACCCTCCTGCCTGATCCTGCGGCCGCCGGGTGGGCGTCCGCTCTCAGCCCTGGGACTCGATCTCCGCATCGGCGACGGCGATGGCGATGCCGAGTGCCGTGGCGATGTTGCCTGCTGCCGTCATGACGCGGGCCGTGCCCACGATGGGCGCGATGGCGACCAGGACATCCTGCAACTGCTCGGCGGTCAGGCCGGTTTGGAGGGCGGGGTCGATATGGGCAACGTAGGAGATCGGCGGGGCGTCCGAGGCGGCCAGTGCCGCGATACGCGTGAGTATGAGCATGTCCGGGGCCAGCCCGCATCGCTCGATCGAGTCGACCGTCATGGCGGCGAGGGTGTCCAGGACAGGAGTTTCAGATGCAGTGGCCATGTCGAATGCCTCCTAAGTGTGGCCGGCGGCGGCGAAGACGACCCAGCCGCTCCCGATGCCGGTTTTCGCGGGAATCCGCACTGCCGCACCCGAGCGCGCCCCGCTCACATGAGTCGTCATTGCCGGCTCCCTGATGTCGCACGGCTCCTCACAACCGGGGTACCTGTTCGGCTGATCGGGTTACTTCCACTCTCGACCTGTAGGGCGTGTTGTGCACCTCAGGGCGTGCGGCGGCGGGAAGCGGCTCTGGCGGAGCGCGACGGCAGATCCCGCCCGGCTCAGCGCAGGCGTCGCGGACCGCTGTGCTGTTTCCCGGCGCCTTCCGGTGCGTCCTGGGCCTCGCGCAGGTCGGGGGTGGTGGCCTTCGCGGCGTCGTGCCCTGGCTCGGCATCCTGCGCTTCTACAGCCCCGAGCAGCCGTTCTTCGACAAGACGTGGCGGCCGGGCGAGGTGGAACCCGCCGACTGACACGGACGGCCGGTGCCTTGCGGAGGTTGTGGTTCTGCTCCCGCGCCATCAGAGGGTGTTCTTCGTCCCCCGCCCACAGGGCGTCTCATACTCCGGAAGCGCTACTCGGAGTGCGTGTATCACTACCCTGAGTGCCTAGTGGTGGCAGCCGGCAGTCTCACCGCAGCCCACCCCGGGAGTGTCATGAGTACGCCGCCCGAGCCATCCGACGTCGCACCTCACCCTCCGTCGACGTCGAGCCGGAAAGGCTCGCGTGCCGGACGGATCGCGATGAGCACCGTCTCGGCCGTGCTGATCACGCTCACCTGCATTCTCGTGCCGGTATCCCTGATCACTGTCTGGGTGCACGACATCGTGCTGGACACCGGCCGGTACGTGTCGACGGTCACCCCACTCGCGTCGGACCCGGCGATCGAGGCCGCAGCGGCCACCCGTATCTCCGAAGCCGCCGGCGCCAGGGTCGACGGCGCCCAGGTCACCTCCGACATCGCGGCGTGGCTGTAGTCCCAGGGGCTGCCGCCGCGCGCAGGTGCCGCGATCAAGTCTCTGGGCCCGCAGCTGGATGCGGCAGTCGAGCAGACCGTCACCAAGGTGGCGACCCGCTTCGTCGAGAGCGACAGGTTCGAGACCATCTGGACCGAGGCCAACCGGGCCGCCCATTCGGCAGTGGTACACGCGCTCACCGGTGACGGCCGCGGCGCCACCGAGGTCAGCGACGGGACGGTCACCCTCGATGTCGGCGTCGCGGTCGAGCAGGTCAAGCAGGACCTCGTGGACGCCGGGCTCTCCCCGGCGGAGAAGATCCCCGACGTGGACAAACAGATGGTGCTCTTCCAGTCCGACAAGCTGGAGAAGATCAGGGACGGGGCCCATCTGCTCGACGTCGTCGGCAACTGGCTGCCTGTTCTCACGGTGGTGCTCGGGGCGCTCGGGGTGGTGCTCGCCCGGCGCCGTCGGCGAGCCCTGGTGACCACGACCCTCGGCGCGGCCGCGGCCTGCCTGGTCCTCGCCATCGGCCTGGTGATCGCCCGCCGCTACTACCTCGACCATCTTCCCGCGCAGGTCCAGTCGCCGGATGCGGCCGCGGCGATCTTCGACACTCTGCTCCGCTTCTTGCGGAGCAGCATCCGCACCGCACTCGTCCTCGGGGTCGTGGTGGCCATCGGCGCCTATCTGTCCGGTACGGGCCGCCTGCCGCGCGCCGTGCGCGGAGCAGCCGAGCGTACGGCCGACTCCGTCGCGCGCTGGGGCGGCGCTCACGGAGTGCGCACCGGAAAGGCCGGAACCTGGGTGGACGCCCACCGGCGGTGGCTCACCATCGGGGTGCTGCTCGTCCTTGCGCTGGTGTTCGCGCTCTGGAACCACCCCACGGTGCTGACCGTGCTGCTGCTGGTGCTCATCCTCCTCGCCGTACTCGCCGTGCTCGCGTTGCTGGCCGCCGACGGTCGCAAAGCCGAGCCTGCCGAGAATCCCGGGGAGCGGTAGCTGCCGTGGCCGTCGAGCAACAGAAGCCGATGATGCGACGCCTTCTCCCGGCCGGAGGCTTGCGTCTGCGGGCGTGATCGCAGCGAGACGCCCGGGAGCGAGCCGTGAAAGGGCAAGGAGATCCCTACGGTGGTCAGGACCTGAGTCCGGGCGGGCGTCCCGAAGTCCTCAGGCCGGGACGCCTGTCATGCCGACCGGTCCAGCGCGCCGACGATCAGGGCTTCGAGCTGCTGCGCGACCTGGTCCAGGGGCTTCATGCTGCGCTTGGCACGGCACATGGCGATGGCGCCTTCGACGGATGCCACGATGAGGGTCGCGAGCCCCGGAGCCCGGTCGGGGGCGGCGCCGTGCTCGCGCAGCGCCTCGGCGAGCAGCTCCTCCCAGCGGTCGAACGCCTCGGCGGCGGCGACGAGGGCGGGCGGGGTCTCGTCGGCAGGCGGCTCCTCGACGGCGACGGCCAGCACGGGGCAGCCGGCGCGGAAGTCGCTCGCGAGGACGATGCCGCGCCACAGTGCGAGGAAGGCGTGCAGCCCGGCGACCGGGCCCGCGTCCAGCTCCTTGCGCAGGATGCGGGCGACTGCCGCATCCGCGTACCGCACCGCCTCGGTGGCCAGTTGCTGCTTGCCCTCGGGGAAGTAGTGGTACGTCGAGCCGAGCGGTGCTTTGGCGTGTTTGGCCAGGTCACGGATGCTGGTGCCGTTCAGGCCGCGCCTGCTGATCATGTCGGCGGCACCGGCCACGATGCGCTCGCGCGACGGCGCGCTGGGTTTGGTCAAGGCCGTGCTCTCCTCTGGCTATAACGCTCGTCATAGTCTAGCGTGACCTCCCGTTATAACGACCGTTATAGAGCGGCTGTGTGGACAGCCCAAGGGGACGAGGGAGACTCCGTCATGCCGATGATCCGGCTCACCGTTCCGGCCGGTTCGCTCACCGAAGGGGGACGCGCGAGCGTCCAGAGCGACCTTGCCGCCGTACTGCTGCGCTGGGAGGGAGCGCCCGACACGGCGTTCTTCCGAGCCCAGGCGTGGAGCTACCTGATCGAGCTGCCCGAAGGGGCGGGGACCACCGCCGAGGACGACGAGCCGCGCTTCCTCGTGGACGTCACCGTTCCGCAGGGCGCCCTGTCCGAGCGCCGCAAGGCGGGCCTGGTCGAGGACGTGACGAAGACCGTGCTCGACGCCGCCGGACTCTCCCCGAACGACGCGCTGAGGGTGTGGGTGCTGGTGCACGACCAGCCTGAGGGCACTTGGGGCGCCGGCGGCTCGGTCATCCGCTACGCCGACCTGGTGGCACTGGCGAAGGGGCCCCGAGCCGATGCGTGAACTGACCTACGTCGCGAAGCGCACCGTCGAGTGGCGCGAGGCGCCCGACCCCAAGCTCCAGTCCGACCAGGAGGCGATCGTCGCCCCGGTCGCGGCCACCTCCTGCGACGTGGACTCGATGATCCTGGCGGGCCACGGCTTCATCGACCCTCCCTTCGCCCTCGGCCATGAATGCGTGGCCAGGGTCGTCGAGACCGGCGACGCGGTGACCGCCGTAGCCCCCGGCGACCTGGTGGTCGTCCCCTGGTCCATCAACTGCGGCAGCTGCGACCACTGCCGCGCCGGACTCACCGCCCACTGCACGGCCGTACCGCACATGGCCATGTACGGCGCACCGATCGGCGGAAGCTGGGGCGGTCTCTTCTCCGACCTGGTCCGCGTGCCCTTCGCGGACGCCATGCTCGTACCCCTGCCCGCGGGCCTCGACCCGGTCGCCATGGCCTCGGCCAGCGACAACTGGTCCCTGTCCTGGCGCCTGGTCGCACCCCACCTCAAGAACAGGCCCGGGGCCCGGGTCCTGGTCGTCGCCCGCGGCAGCATCGGCCTGTACGTGTGCGACATCGCCCGCGCACTCGGCGCCTCCGACGTCCTGTACGTCGACCCGGACCCCGAACACCGCCGGATCGCCGAGAGCTACGGCGCCCGTACGGCCGAGGCGATCGAGCCCGTACGACATGGCTTCGACCTCGCCGTCGAGGCCACCGGCCGCGTCGACCAGCTTGCCCTCACCGTCAAGTCCCTTGCCCCGGAAGGGATCTGCGAGTCCGCCGGCAACCACTTCCGCCCCGGCGAACTGCCCCTGCTCGACATGTACCTCACGGGCGTCACACTGCGCATCGCCCGCGACAACGTCCGCGCCCACATCCCCGACGCCCTCGACCTCGCCCGCTCCGGCCAGGTCGACCCCGCCCGGGTCGTCTCCCACGTCCTCGACTGGGAGCAACTCCCCGACGCACTCCCCGAGAACCACCTCAAGCCCGTTTTCGTCCGCAACGACGGCTGACGACACGATTGAAAGATCTTGGACGGCATGTCATGAGAACGGCGTGCTCGTACCTCTCTTCTGTGAACGGCCACCGCGCCTCCCGGGCGACAACGGCCCACATCGCAAGGGAGGTTGGACGGTGGAGCTCGCTGCTGCACTCTTGTCCGTGGTCGCCCCTCTGGCCCCTGCAATCAAGGGCTGGCTCGATAGCGTGGCACGTCGCAACCGGTCCCTGGCCCGGGCCGAGATCATCCGGGCCCGGCCGGCAAGTCCGAGCGACTCGTCGGATGGGCACCGGAACCGAGAGGAAGGCAATGGCTGAGCGGGAGGCGGTGACCGCCGAAGACTTGGGCGCTCTGTACGAGAAGTACCGGGTCAGTCTGACGGCGACCGCTCGCCAGGCGCTCCTTGCTCGCGGCGTGCCGGAGTCGGTTGTCTCGGCCGAGGACATCGTGCAGAGCGCCTTCGCCAAGGCCTTGCGCAATCCGGCATCCATCGAACATCCGATCAGCTACCTGCGTGTGGTGATCCGCACCGAGGTGGCCAACCGGGCCAGGCAGCAGGCCGATCACAGGCGAATCGAAGCCCTTCGTGCGGCCGACCCTTCGCGCTTCGACCCAGTGGAGTGCGCGGACTTCTCCGCATTGGTCGCCAACCGTTGTGCCATCGAACAGGCCCTGGCCGGGCTGTCCCTCGCGCAGCGCACTTCGGTATGGGTGACGAAAGCGCTGGACTGTACCCAGAGCGAGGCCGCGACCCTCATGGACAGAGCCCCGGGCACGGTCGCCACGCACGTCTCCCGCGGCATGGATCTGCTGCGCGCGAGCCTCGGCCCTGCTGTGGTCGCCGCCATCGTGTGTGTGGCGAGTCGACTCATCGGCGGTCGGCTGCAACGCACTGATCCGGCGCGGGAACCCGGTGAGGGGGAGGGCACATCGCCTGCTCGGTGGTGGTACGAGGGGCGGGCCATGCTGCTTGCGCTGTACGAGCGTTGGCCCGAGGTCGCTGCGCTGTCGAGCTTGGCCGCGTGCGGCATCCTCTGGTGGGTCTGGCGGCGCTGCCTGCCCAGTGGGTCCGGGACGTTTCTCGGCAGGTGGCTGAGCGTACGGAGAACGAGGCGGGTGTGGCTGAGCGCCACGAGCCGCCTCGGAATGCCCTTCATCGCGCGCAGCATCACCCGCGACGTCATCGTTTTCACGGCGCCGGGCGACTCCGATTTCGACGCCGTATCGAAGGGCATGCAACGGGTCTCCCTCCATATGGAGCGAAAGCTCGGCCGTGTCGTTCGCCTGGAGTTGTCCGGCGGGCCTCCCCGTCAACAGCACTTCACTCCCAACACCCGCCTGCAAGACCTGCTCGGCCTGACCGGCTGGTCCAGGGGCGAACTCGCCGGACTGGTGAACCGGCAGGCGGCTGCCATGGGGCGCCCCCAACTGGCGACCGACACCTCGCGGGTGAGGCGTTGGATCGAGATGGGAGAGATCCCGCGCGATCCCGTACCGCGGGCGCTGGCGGCCCTGTTCACCGAGCGTCTCGGCCGTGTCGTGACCATCGAGGACCTCGGACTGGTCAGGCGCGGGCGCTCGGGGAAAAGGCAAGGCGGCGGGGGTACGGAGTATCCCGGAGGTGTGCCGTGGGCGCCCGAGCGGACTGCCGCGGTCCTCACCGAATTCACGGGAACGGACCTCGTGCTCAACCGACGCGGCTCGGTGGTCGCGGGTGCCTCGCTCGCCGCGGGAACCGCACATCGCACAACCCGGGAAGCCCTCAAGATCCTGGAAGTTGTCACGCGTGCACCGCATGGGGTGGCGTCTCGGGCACAGATCGCCCGCTCCCTGGGGACGTTCGGCACGGTCGAGTCGGCAGCCCTGTCGATGCTGATCCGGCAGGGCTACCTCCAACAACTCCCGGACAACAGGTACGCCGCCGGCGGGCAGGACTTGGGCCGACTCGCAATCGGCCGGGACACCGGAAAGCCATGGACCACGGCGCCGTTGAGTCCGCACGGCATGCGCCCACTCACCCGCCGTATGGAACGAGTGGCAGGAGGGGCGACTGAGGAGTCCTCGTGATGTGGTCTCTCCCCCGGCCGGGGGAGAGGGTTCCCTCGCGCGCGGGATCTCCCCGTGCCGTCGGCCGAATGTACTGAGGCAGTCGGCACCGGAAAGGAATTGCATGCGCACCCTCACGAGCCTCACGAGACGACGTCTGCTCACCACTGCCGTATCGGCGGCCTTGGCCGCGGGCCTGGCCGCCGTGCCCGCGCGGGCCGATGACCGGATCCGCGCGCGGGCCGCGGACCGGACCCGCGCGGTGGCCGATGACGTGGTGGACGCCCTGCGGGCGCTTCCGGGCCTGCGGGTCATCGAGGAACGGCCGGGAGCCGAGCCCGGATACCGCTTCTTCGTGCTCGGCCTGCGCCAACCGGTCGACCACAACGACCCCGGGGCCGGGACCTTCGAACAGCGCCTCACCCTGCTCCATACCGCCACCGACCGGCCCACGATCCTGTTCAGCACCGGATACGAAGTGCCGCTCATTCCACGGCGGACCGAACCGGCCGTCCTGCTGGGCGGTAACCAACTCGGCGTCGAGCACCGCTTCTTCGGCACCTCGCGCCCGGCGGCCCTCGACCTCACCCACCTGACGATCCGCCAGGCCGCCGACGACCACCACCGCGTGGTCCGCCTCTTCCGTCGGCTGTACCCCGGTGCGTGGATCTCCACCGGCGGCAGCAAGGGCGGCATGGCCAGCGTCTACCACCGCCGCTTCCACCCCTACGACGTGGACGGCACCGTCGCCTACTCCGCCCCGAACAACGTCGACGACCGCGAGGACTCCGCCTACGTGCGGTTCCTGGAGCACGTGGGCACCGCCGCCGCCCGCGACGCCCTGAAGACGGCACAGCGACAGATGCTGCTGCGCCGCACAGAGATGGTCGCCCGCTATGAGGCCTGGGCGGCGGCCGCCGGCGACACCTTCCGGATCGTCGGCAGTGCCGACAAGGCACTGGAGATCGCCGTCCTGCGGGTGCCGTTCATGTTCTGGCAGAACCGCACCGCTGCGGACGCCACCGCCGTCCCCGGCCCGGACGCCTCCACCGACGCGCTGTACGCATGGCTGGAAGCGACGGCCGCCCTGCCCGTCTACGCAGACTCCACGGCCCGGAACTTCATCCCCTACTGGTATCAACTCGGCACACAAATGGGCTACTTGAACGTTCCCACCGCCCATCTGGACGGACTCCTGCAGTACCCGGACGCCATCGAACCCCGCAGTTTCGTGCCGGCCGACATCCCGATGCACTTCGACGCCGAGGCCATGCCCGACATCGACCGCTGGGTGCGGCGGCGCGGCGGCCAGTTGCTCTTCGTCAACGGCACCCAGGACCCGTCCGTCGCCGAACACTTCCGGCCCGGCCCTCGCGACGCCCGCACGCTGTGGGTACCGGGCGGCAACCACCACGTCACGATCGCGGACCTGGCCCCCGCCGACCGCACGGAGGCTGTCACAACGCTCCGCCGGCTGGCACAGTCTTCGTGTGACGATCGAGATATGGGTAGCGATCATTTCGGGAGCTGTGGCGTTGACCAGCGCGACGGTTGGAACCTATAGCGCAGTCCTGTCGGCACGAATACAGCGCGAGATGGAGGTACGCCGCCACCGCGTAAGAAAAGAAGAAGAAATAGAAAACGTCATGAGTCGGTTCAGGGAACCTTTCCTGAGAGCCGCCTTCGAACTTCAGACTCGCATTCACAATATTGTAGATACCGATTTCGTGCCGCGCGTGTCCGGCGACGGCAGCCACGGGGAGCCGGGATACGTCCGCTCCAGCACGTTGTTCAGACTGGCTCAGTATTTCGGCTGGGTCGAAATTCTGCGAAAAAGTGTTCAATTCTTGGACCTGGGAGACCAGGAGCGGACCAGACAGCTGTCGGACAGACTGGACCGCATTGGTCTGGCTTTCGCTGAAACCTCCAGGTATCCCGAGAATTCCGCATTCCGGCTCTACCGTGATGAACAGCGAGCACTCGGCGAGCTGATGATAGAGCGAACCCCCGGTGCCGCTCGCGAGCTTCAATGCATGAGCTATGTTCAATTTGTGGAAGAGCTGGAGAGCAACCCGACCTTTTCTCGATGGTTCGGTCGGCTGAGTGGCGAAATCGATGGACTTGCCGATGCCCCACCCGGATACCTGGACAGAATGGTGAAAGTCAAGGATGAATTGTCCACTCTCCTTGCTTTCCTCGACCCGGACGGTGTCAGATTTCCGTCGATCCATCCGGGGATTCGTTGAGGAATTAACGCCACGGCAGTCCGCCGACGCCGGCTGGGCCGGTCGGTCGGCCGTCAGGCGGAGCGGCAGCCGGCCTACAGTGCCCCTCATGTCGGGGAACCCCTGGTTCGAGATCGATGATCCTGAGAATGAATCGGATCGACCATGCGAGGCGACGAACTCCACAACCAGCTCTATTTCCTGCCCGACAGACCCACAAGCCTTGCCACGGAAGCGGCCGGCTCCCCGCAGCAACTCGCCGATCACGCGGCCCAGTGGTTCGAAGCCGTCCTGCGCAAGCCCATCGTGCGCTACGAGTGGGAGCACAACGGCCGGGTCTATGCCGGCAGGTACCTGTTCGCGGACAGCGGGCAAGGCCTCAGCCAGAGCTACAACCATTCCCTGGCCCCTGACGGACAGGCGGAAAGCCTGGCGGCAGATGGGCACGTGACGGGCAAAGGATGGGTCCGAACCAGCGGGCTCGGCAGGCCCGACCGCATCGTCCCCATCAGATGACACCAGCATCTCTGGGATGCCCACGAGGCAAGTGGTGTCCGGCTCACCGGCGGCTCGCCGGGCACGCCGTGCCGAACCGGGGCGGCGTGCGGGGATACCGTCGGCGGCATGGACGGTGATCGCCGAGGGTGGCGCCAGTGTTTGCTCGGTGGGGCCGTGTTCGCCGTGTGCATGGCCGGCACCACGCTGCCGACCCCCCTCTACGGCCTCTACCAGGAGAAGTTCGGGTTCTCCGAGCTGACGGTCACCGTCGTGTACGCCGTGTACGCCTTCGGGGTCATCGGCGTGCTGCTGCTGGCGGGCAACGCGTCGGACGCCGTGGGCCGGCGTCAGGTGCTGCTGTGGGGCCTGGGATTCGCGGCGGCCAGCGCCGTCTGCTTCCTGTGCGCCACCGGGCTGGGCTGGCTGTACGCGGGGCGCCTGCTGTCGGGACTGTCCGCAGGTCTGTTCACCGGGGCCGCCACGGCGTACGTGATGGAACTGGCACCGTCCGGCGGAGCCTCACGGGCCACGTTCGTGGCGACGGCAGCCAACATGGGCGGGCTGGGCTGCGGTCCGCTGCTCGCCGGAGTGCTCGCGCAGTACGCCCCCTGGCCGCTCTACCTGCCGTTCGTCGTACATCTCGCCCTGGTGGCCTGCTCAGCCACCGTCCTGCTGTGGCTTCCGGAGACCGTACGGGAACGGCGCCCGCTGAGCACCGTACGACCGCAGCGGCCCGGCCTGCCCCCGCAGGTGCGGGCGGTGTTCGGGCCGGCGGCGATCGCTTCGTTCGTGGGGTTCGCCTTGTTCGGGGTGTTCACATCGGTCAGCCCGGCGTTCCTCGCAGAGTCCCTGGACGTGCACAACCACGCCGTGAGCGGTCTGGTCGTCGCGCTGGCCTTCTTCGCCTCGACCGCCGGTCAACTGGCCGTCGGCTGGGTCGGGTTGGAGCGATCGCTGCCACTGGGCTGCGCCGCACTCCTTGCCGGCCTTGCACTGCTCGCGGGCGCGCTCCGGTGGGACCTGCTGCTTCTGGTGGTGCTGAGCGCGATCGTCGGCGGATGCGGGCAGGGGCTGGCATTTCGCGGGGCGCTGTCCGCAGTGGCCGAGGCGTCTCCCGCGGACCGGCGCGCGGCCGTCATCTCGACGCTGTTCGTGGTGGCTTACGCGGGCATCTCGGTACCGGTGATCGGCGTGGGGGTACTGGCGGGTCCGATCGGCCTGGAGGGCGCGGGGCTGGTGTTCATCGCATGCATGGCCGTGCTGGTCTCGACCGCGGCCGTCTACCTGCTCCGGCGACCGGTACCGACGAGGCCGTGAACGCGTACGGACGCGGTGACCCACGTACACATGCACATGTCCGCGGATGCGGCCGTGACCCGGGCGGAGTGCCGGGCGGACTGCTGTCCGGCGGCGCGCCAACCGCACAGCGGCCGCGCCGTCAGAAGCCTCGCTTCGCCTCCGCGGCCGTCACATCCACAGCACGCCGTCGTCCTCGTGCTCGCGCACGCGGAACGCGATCATCCGGCGCAGCAGCTCGCCCGGCACAGGCTCGCCGTACGGGAGCTTGACCGAGCCCTTGCCGGTGGCGAATCCGGCGAGGGCGGCGTCGAACGCCTCACGGGTGCTGGGGGTGAACACGACGTTCGCGTGCTTCGCGTGGCCGCTGACCATGAACAGGATCGTCCCGGACGGGTGAACCCACGCGGGATGGCCCCACTTGACCGCCTCGCTCGCCGCGGGGACCGCCTCGAGGGCCAGCGCCCGCACCTGCTCAAGCACCTCGCGGCCTGGCCCCGCGAAACCCTCGATGTACTCACCGATCGTCTGCGGCTTTCCCATGGCGGCAGTGTGGCACCGCCCACTCTTCATGGCGCGTCTTCATGGCACGTCTTCATGCCACGTCTTCATGGCGCGGCAGGGGACACGTAGTCCTCAGTCGGAGGTCGCCGTGGTGGACGCCCCGAGCCGCTGGCTTCCGATGACGGAGAGCAGCCGGAGCTTGTCGTGGTCTTCCGTGCCGGGGATCGCCGTGAAGACCAGCAGCGACTGGGCCTGGTCCGGGTCGACGAGCGTCTGGCAGTGCAGGGAGATCATTCCGACCTGCGGGTGCAGGATTCTTTTGCGGTTGGTGTAGGAGATACCGACTTCGTGCCGGGCCCACAGTTCCGCGAACTCGGAGCTCTCCGCGCACAGCCGGTCGGCGAGCGCGGCGGCGTGTGAGCCGCGGCCCTCGCGGGAGGCGATCGTGCGGAGCTGGGCCACGTAGACGCGGCTGTGCGTCGGGTGGTCGTCCGACGCGTAAGTCGTACGTTCGTCCGGGTCGGTGAACCAGCGGTAGATGATGCTTCGCGCGAGCCCGGTGAATCGTGTCTGGTCGCCGAGCAGGGCCACTGCCAGCGGGGTCTGCACGATCGTCTCGCCGGTGGCGGTGACGACCTGCGCGGGCGTGTCCTCAAGGCGGTCGAGGATGCGCATCATGCCGGCGTTGACGTGGTCGTCGCGTGTGGTGCGGGCCGGTGCGTTGTGGCCGGCGAGGACGAAGAGGTGGTCGCGTTCGTCGAGGGTGAGCCGGAGCCCACGGGCGATCGCGGTGATCATCTGCTCCGAGGGCTGCGGTCCGCGGCCGCGTTCGAGACGGCTGTAGTAGTCCGTCGACATTCCGCACAGCGCGGCCACTTCCTCGCGTCGTAGCCCGGGCGTACGTCGGCGCTGCCCCGGAGGAACGCCGACGTCGTCGGGTTGCAGCGCCTCTCGACGCCTACGGAGAAATGTCGCCAGACCGCTCTGATCCATATCGACACTGTGCCTCACCCGGATACGGCTATCCACTGTCTGCCAGTCCCAGGCTGAGCCTCAGCCTGGGACCGCCGGACAGTGGACAAGCAGGCACTGGATGGCTTCTCGGATCGCGCGTCAACTGGTCATCGGGTTCGGCACAGCATCCCCGTTTCGGAGCGAACCCCCGTTGAGCGACCAAGGAGTCATCATGAGCACCACCCAGAAGATCGCCGTCATCACCGGAGCCAACCGAGGTCTCGGACGCGCCTACGCGCTGCATCTCGCCCGGGCAGGCGTCGACGTCGTCGTGACCTATCGCAACAACCGGGCCGAGGCCGAGGAAGTCGTGTCCGCCATCACCGACCTGGGACGTTCCGCCGTCGCGCTGCGGCTCGACACCAGCGTCGTGAACACCTTCGCGGACTTCGCCGAGCGGCTCGGCACCGAGCTCCAGGCGCGCTGGGGCAGGACCACGTTCGACTTCCTCGTCAACAACGCCGGCACCGACCTGACCGCCCCGTTCGCCGAGACGACCGAGAAGGACTTCGACGACCTGGTGGACGTACACCTCAAGGGCGTGTTCTTCCTGACACAGACCCTGCTGCCGGCGCTTGCCGACGGCGGCGCCATCGTGAACGTCTCCAGCGGTCTGACCCGCTTCGCCGTCCCGGGGCATTCCGCCTATGGCGCCGTGAAGGGCGCGGTCGAGGTCCTCACCCGTTACCAGGCCAAGGAGCTCGGCAGCCGCGGTATCCGCGTGAACACCGTCGCGCCCGGGGCGACCGCGACCGACTTCGGCGGCGGCATGATGCACGACGAACAGGTCCGCAACTACCTCACCTCGCAGGTCGCCCTGGGACGCGTGGGCGAACCCGACGACATCGCGGGCGCGGTGACGGCACTCCTCTCGGATGCGAACCAGTGGGTCACCGCGCAGCGCATCGAGATCTCCGGCGGACAGAGCCTGTGAGTCCCATGACCGACCTGACCGGCAGGACGGCCGTGGTCACGGGCTCCGCCCGCGGCATCGGCAAGGCGATCGCCCTGCGCTACGCACGCCTCGGCGCGAACATCGTGGTCAACTACGCCTCCAGCGCGAAGGAGGCCGATGCCACGGTCGCGGAGATCGAACGTCTGGGCGCGGCGGCGATCGCCGTACAGGCCGACGTGTCCGTCGTACCTGACATCCAGCGCCTCTTCACCGAGGCCACCGACCGTTTCGGACAGGTCGACATCGCTGTCGCCAACGCGGGTGTCGAGCTCATCGGCATCGATTTCCTCGACATCACCGAGGAGCAGTTCGACCGTCTCTTCGCCATCAACACCCGGGGCACCTTCTTCACGCTCCAGGCGGCGGCGCGGCACGTCGTGAACGGCGGCCGGATCATCTACGTCGGTTCGAGCACGACGACCGTGCCGGTCCGCGGCGAAGGACTGTACGGGTCGAGCAAGACAGCACCGCGCTACGCCGTCCAGGTCCTGGCGCAGGAACTCGCCGACCGCGGGATCACCGTCAACACAATCCTTCCCACAGCGATCGAGGGCGCGGGCGTGTTCACCGAGCCGGACCCGAACCCGGACCAACCGCACCACCCGGTACGGCAGTTCGTCGCCCAGCCCGGGCGCATCGGCCGCCGGATGGGGACCGTCGACGACGTCGCGGACGCCGCCGAGTACCTCGCCTCCGGCCTCGCGGCCTGGGTCAGCGGGCAGAGCCTCCTGATCAGCGGGGGTGCACTCCAGTGACCTTTCCGAACACCCACCGATCGGAGTCCGACCATGACCGCGACCGTGACTGACGCGTTTCGCACCCCCGTCCGGCCCGGCTGGGCGAGCCTCGTCTCGGCCGACCCGCGGACCGTCGCTTCCTTCTACGAGGCCCTGCTGGGCTGGGCCGTCACGGAGACCGACGGCCGACTGCTCGCATCCGCCGAGGGCACGCCGGTTGCCGACATCAGCGACATCGCCACGGCTGATGGGCCCCCTGGATGGCTCGTTCACTTCGACGTCGACGAGCTCGACACCGCGCTGACCGCCGTCTCCAAGGCCGCGGGCACGGTCACCGGAGGCTCCGCCGTCGTCACCGACTCCAACGGAACCCGGTTCGCGCTCCGCGCCCCCGCCCCACAGCACCGTGAGCGGCGCCCGGCGCCCGGCACCCTCGCATGGGCCGAACTGATCACCGACGACGTCGACACGTCCGCAGCCTTCTACCGCGGGGCCTTCGGGTGGGAGCTCACGGAGCCGAGCGGTCCCCTCGGCCGCCGCGAGTGGCAGGCGTACGGCAGGTCGTTCTCCGGGCTCCTGCCCCGGCCGCCGGCGATGCCTGCCGAGACGCCCGCGTACTGGGATGTGTACTTCGCCGTCGATGACATCGAGGTCGCGGCGAAGGCCGCCACCGAACACGGCGGCACCCTGCTCATGCCGCCGACGCCGGTCGGGATCGGCACGATCGCGGTCTTCCTCGACCCGGCGGGCGCCGTCTTCACCCTCGTCCAACTCACCGTCGAGGAGGCTGCCGTATGACGACCAACTCGCGCGACAAGACCGGCAAGGTCGGGCTCGTCACCGGCGCAGGATCCGGCCTCGGTGAAGCGGCCGCCGGACGACTCGCCGCGGACGGCGCGCGTATCGTCGTCGCCGACCGTGACGCGGGGGCCGCCGAACGCGTCGCCGCGGAACTCCGTACCGCCGGACACCTCGCAACCGCGTTCGCCGCAGACGTCACGTCGTTCGACGACACCGAGCGGCTCGTCGCTTTCACCGTCACGACCTACGGCGCCCTCGACCTCGCCTTCAACAACGCCGGCATCACGCCCGCCCTGGCCGAGGTCCACGACATCGCTCTCGACGACTGGAACGACGTCATCACCGTCAACCTGACCGGCGTCTTCCACAGCATGAAGGCCGAGATCGCCCACATGCTCGAGGCCGGCGGTGGGGCCATCCTCAACATGGCCTCCACCGCCGGAGTGATGGCCCACGCCGGGCGGTCCGCATACGCGGCCTCCAAACACGGCATCGTCGGACTCACCCGCTCCGCCGCGGTCGAATACGCGAAGCGCGGCATCCGCGTCAACGCCGTCGCACCCGGTCCGATCGACGCCCCATCCGCACGAGCACTCCCGCCGGAGGTCCGCGCCTCGATCGCCACGAAAACCGCGATGGGCCGCGTGGGCCAAGTCGACGAGGTCGCAGCCGTGGTCAGCTTCCTGCTCTCCGACGAAGCCGCTTTCGTCACCGGTTCCGTCTACGAGGTCAACGGCGGCCAGACCCAACTCTGAACACCGCATGGGCGGAAGGGCGCCGACGCGGCGACATGGGCCGCGGCGATCGACGTGATCCGCAAGCCCGCGCCGCCCTATGACGGCGAGGTGGGTCTTGCCGGTGCCCGATGGGTCGAGCAGGATCACGCCCTGGCGGGCGTGGAGGAGGTCGAGCTGTCCGAGGTGCTCGACGGATCCATCCACATGACCTGCCAGCCGTGGCCGTCGAGGTCGTAGAAGCTGCGTGAGTACATGAAGCCGTGGTCCTCGGGGCCGTCGGCCTCGGAGCCGCCCGCCGCGAGCGCAGCCTCAGCGACCGTGTCGACCTCATCGCGGGTTGACACGCTGAAGCAGTAGAGCGCCAGCGTGTGCGTGGTGGGATCGGCCATCGGCAGCTTCGCGAACTGCGCGAACGTCTCGTGGCTGAGCAGCATGACGGAGGCCTGCTCGCCGACCAGCATGCAGGCGGCGGTCTCACCGGTGAACATCGGGTTGTAGCTGAACCCGAGCCGCGCGAAGAACGCCTTGCTGCGCTCGACGTCCGCCACAGGGATGTTCACGAACAGCATGCGACCGGCGTGTGCGGGAGTGGCCATGGTGGGTCTCCAGTCCGAGGTTCGATGATGTACGACTGGGTAGACCGGCCCGGCCTGCGGAACTCATCGATGGATTTCGGAACTCGCATCAAGCGACAGGCCGAAGCGTGATGGGAGCTCCCCGCACACGCCACTTCGGGCCCGCAGCCGCGAACGGCGCCCCCTCCCTCCCGGTGCCGGCCGAATCCCCCGCCGGAGCCGTCGTTTGATCGTCGAGACCGTAGGCGTCCCAGGCATGGCGACGTCCCACACGGCTCTAGGCTGCGCGACGTGATCGCCAACCATGCTCCGGCCTGTTCCTGTTGCGGAACACCCACTCTGGACGAGAAGCGAATAGATGTCCGGTTCGGGCTGCCTGACGTTGCCTTGGCGGCGGGCGAGGAAGCCCGGCACGAAGTCGGTCTCGGCGCTCTTCTTCGGGTCGACGGTGTCGGCTGCTTCATGCGCTGTCTGCTGCCCGTCCGACTTACCGACGACATCGAGCTCGTATTCGGTACCTGGCTGGAGATCAGCGACGTAGAGCTGGATCACGCCCACACCATCTGGAAGGACCCTGCCTACGCGGACTTGACCCTCCGCGGGGCACTGGCCAATTCCATCAAACCCTGGGGCGACGGACTGCTCGGCGCAACGGCCACCGTCGAGGTCCGCAACCCCGACGAGATTCCGTACGTCGTCACCAGCGACCAGCACCTCCTCGCGCACGTCCTGGCAGGAACCTGGGACCGGCACGACGTCCTGAGCTGCCTGGGCCATCCGTTGCCCGTGGCCGTGCGCACGCACCTGGACGAGCACTGGTCCATCGAACGAACCGCCGGCCTGGCGGCGCGGGTCGTAGAAGGCACCTCACAGTTCGCAGCGCCGGGCCATAACGTGCAGGCCGATCTGTTCTCCGGCAGCGCCGGCGACACCCCAGAAGAATTCCTCGCCTCGCTGCTGGTCGGCGCCCCCACAGTGCCGTCCGACCAACAACTCACGGAACAGATCCCGGACGGCGTGCGCCACGCTTTCTGGCTCACCTCGGGCCCGCAGGGCCACGAGCGGCACGAGCTGTACGGATTCACCGTCCACAACAGCGGCACTGGCGCCGGGGTCTACTGCACGTGGGACGCCCCGGAGGACCTCCCATGGGCCCAGCACGTCTGGCGCTCGCTGCACCGAAGCACGGAGGACGAGACCAGAGCGACCGACAGAGGCTGACACAACGAGTGGAACCGTCGCTGGCTGATGCACGTCGCGCAGGACAAGCAGCACGAGGCCAACAGCCACATGGAGTGGCTGCTCAAGCGGCGGCCGGTTGCGAGTGACCGCCCTCGTTGATGTGAGAAGTAGATGTAAAAGGCCCCGGACCATGATCGGTCCGGGGCCTTGTGTCTGGTGCCCCCGGCAGGATTCGAACCTGCGACACCCGCTTTAGGAGTTCGAATCAAAGCGGCGGAGACACGGCCCCACGCAGTTGAGGGGTGGTCGATGAAGGCCGTCTGGGGCTGCCATTGTTGGCGGTCGTTGATGTCAGCGATGGATGTCAATCCGTGCGCTCCGCACCACCGTGCGCCTTGCCCACACCGCATACGACCGGTAGTCGAGGTACGGCCGGCGCCTTCGTCGAGGTCGTTCTGTGCCTCAGCCGACGACAGTCAGCTACGACGGCGGGTGCGTCGACCGATGAGGCGCGCGCATGCCTCGCTGCACCCCCACCGGCTCCAGCCACGTTGTGTGAGTGTGTTGTCGACCCAAAGTGAGCCGCGACGGCTGGCCAGCGACAGCAGCGGAGCCCTCAGCTTGGAAGCTGCGCCATTCTGAGGCATGTTGAGGCGTTTACCTGGGCGAATACTGTCCTGTGGCCTTTTCGGGCTTGATAGCTTGCACCGTGATTCCCTGCTCGATCTGGTGCGGTTGTGGTGCGGCCACCGTTAGCATTCGGAGCACCTGGTGACTCTACAAGACCAGTGCCTCTACAAGCGCCTCAGAGGTGTTACTTGCCTGCGCTGACAAGTCGGCAGATATCGTCGGGTCTGCACTCTGAAACCGTCGGCCGACCCCGCTGTAAGCCTCGGGTAGCGCCGTGATGTCTGCAAGCACGTACTCCGCAGCCTGGCTCAGCGTCTCGTCATCGGTGCGCACCTTCTCCCGGAAGAGAGCCCCTTGGGTATGGAACGCGAGTCGTAGGCGCGGATGCGTACCGTGTCTGGGTCTTTCGGTGGTGGCTGTTGCGCGCCGAACCAGAGATGAACCAGGCAGCGACGGTAGTTGACCAACGCGGAGTAGTCCTGCCGGAGCTTCTCGCGGCGAGTGAACTGATGACTCCTATCGATGGAGCGCTGCTGGAACGCTACTTCACGTGGCCGGAGCAGACGGTCAGTGCAGGACCCAACCTGTCCGGACCGGCTGTTCAAACCGCCGATTGTCAACTACTGGCACCACGTCCAGGCGTGCAGCTGCCCCAAGGGAGCCTGACCTTGATCAGCAGGATTAGGAAGCATCGCCGATGGCCCGCAAAGAGTCGTCCACATCGGGATCATTACTTTCGATGCGGGCTGCCTCGATGATCCTTTTCATGACTGGCCAGAAAGCAGGGAACCGACGGGACGTATGGGACACCGTGAACGTGATGACGGATTTACCTGTAAAGAGGAAGAATTGAGCCTGGCGGTACTGCTTGTCGTTGGTCAAGAAGGTGTAATCGATCAGATGGCCGGAGTGGGCCCCGAAAGTGGCAGGTTCATTGCGTCCGATGTCGAGGTGGTTGAATGTCTGCTCCAGCGTACTCAGATGTTGCGTGAGAAACTGGTCCAAAGACCTGCCGTGTCTGGCCTCATGGGTCACCACGATGTTGGGTGCGAATCCATCCTCTTGTTCAGACTGGACCAAGATCGCCTGAGAACGGTCCTCCCATCCGGGAAGAACTGGAAGCACGATGCTGGCCACACCTGTGAATTTCATGCGCATTCCTCTAAAGGCTTCTTCAAGAGCGACCTCGGCTCCAGCCTCATCACCCATTGCCCACAGCCAGCAGGCGAGTTTCTGACGGCTAGCGCGGGTGTCGGGGTGATCGTTACCCAGCAGTCGCACCTGATCGGTGAGGTTCTGTTCGTACAGCGTGATGGCTCGTCCCAGGTCACCCGCCGACTCGTAGGCATAGGCGAGGTTGCTGCGGGAGGTAAGAGTTTCCGGGTGGTTCTCACTGTGTAGCCGCACCTGATCGGTGAGGGTCTGTTCGTAGAGCGTGATGGCTCGTCCCAGGTCACCCGCCGACTCGTAGGCATAGGCGAGGTTGCTGCGGGAGGTAAGAGTTTCCGGGTGGTTCTCACTGTGTAGCCGCACCCGATCGGTGAGGTTCTGTTCGTACAGCGGGATGGCTCGTCCCAGGTCGCCTGCGGCGTGGTAGGCGCCCGCGAGGTTGTTGCGGGTGGTGAGGGTGTGGGGGTGTTCCTCACCCAGCAGTCGCACCTGATCGGTGAGGGTCTGTTCGTAGAGCGTGATGGCTCGTTGCAGGTCACCCGCCGACTCGTAGGCGCCCGCGAGGTCGTTGCGGGAGGTGAGGGTGTGGGGGTGTTCCCCGCCCAGCAGTCGCACCCGATCGGTGAGGGTCTGTTCGTAGAGCGTGATGGCTCGTTGCAGGTCACCCGCCGACTCGTAGGCGCCCGCAAGGTCGTTGCGGGTGGCGAGGGTGTCGGGGTGTTCCCCGCCCAGCAGTCGCACCCGATCGGTGAGGGTCTGTTCGTAGAGCGTGATGGCTCGTCGCAGGTCGCCCGCCGACTGGTAGGCGCCCGCGAGGTTGTTGCGGGTGGTGAGGGTGTCGGGGTGTTCCCCGCCCAGCAGTCGCACCGAATCGGTGAGGGTCTGTTCGTAGAGCGTGATGGCTCGTTGCAGGTCGCCCGCCGACTGGTAGGCGCCCGCGAGGTTGTTGCGGGTGGTGAGGGTGTGGGGGTGTTCTTCACCCAGCAGCCGCACCTCATCGGTGAGGGTCTGTTCGTACAGCGTGATGGCTCGTCGCAGGTTGCCTGCGGCGTGGTAGGCGACCGCGAGGTTGTTGCGGGTGATGAGGGTGTCGGGGTGTTCTTCACCCAGCAGCCGCACCTCATCGGTGAGGGTCTGTTCGTACAGCGTGATGGCTCGTCGCAGGTTGCCTGCGGCGTGGTAGGCGCCCGCGAGGTCGTTGCGGGTCGTGAGGGTGTGGGGGTGTTCTTCACCCAGCAGTCGCACCCGATCGGTGAGGGTCTGTTCGTACAGCGTGATGGCTCGTCGCAGGTCGCCCGCCGACTGGTAGGCGACCGCGAGGTCGTTGCGGGTGGCGAGGGTGTCGGCATGTTCTTCACCCAGCAGTCGCACCCGATCGGTGAGGGTCTGTTCGTACAGCGTGATGGCTCGTCGCAGGTCGCCCGCCGACTGGTAGGCGCCCGCGAGGTCGTTGCGGGTGGCGAGGGTGTCGGCATGTTCTTCACCCAGCAGTCGCACCCGATCGGTGAGGGTCTGTTCGTACAGCGTGATGGCTCGTCGCAGGTTACCCGCCGACTGGTAGGCGCCCGCGAGGTTGTTGCGGGTGGCGAGGGTGTCGGGGTGTTCCTCACCCAGCACACGCTGGCGTATCTGCTCTGCGCGCTGGAGATAGGTGATGGCGCGGGCGGTCTGGCCGTGTCCTTGAAGAAATAGGGCCGTCCGGTGGAGGACGTACCCCGTGGCTTCGGTCTCAGCTAGGAGGGGGTCTGTGGCAGAGGCGAGGGCATCGATGTGAGGCAGCAACTCCCGCCAGCGGGGCCAGTCTGCGGGGTTGCCTTCCGGGTCATCGGGCAGCGCATCGCGTAAGGCTATGGTCGCCTGCCGATTGGCGCGGTTGATGGGGTCGGGGGCGCGCTGCGGGTCGGTGGGCTCAGGAGTGCGAGCGACGGTCTGAACGAGGCGGTGGGTACTGACGGTTGTCTCGGTGATCGTGATCATGCTGTACGCAGCCAGCAGACCTAGAGCCTCGTCAACGGCGATCGGGTCGTCGTGCAAGGGGGACAGCAGGTCGCGGGGGACGTGTTCAGGGGCGAACCAGGCCAGGGTGCGTAGCAGGTCGGCGGCAAGCGGGTTCTGCTCGGTGATGGCCGCCAGGGTGAGGTGCCAGATACGGGCGATAGTGCGCTCCTGCTCCCCGCCGGCGGGCGAGGCGGCGAACATGCGGGCCGGGTAGCGTCGCAGCCGGTCTAAGTAGGTGGCGGGGGTGAGCGCGGCGTGGCGGACGTAGGCGGCGGCATGTTCCAGGGCCAGCGGCAGATACCCGAGGTCGGCAGCGATGTCAGCCAGGGCCGGATGTTCGGCGGAGTAGGCGGTGATACGGGCTAGCAGGTCAATGGCGGCTGCGGGGGTGAGGGTGTCCAGAGGGACGGGGCGGGCGAGGCGGTGCCAGCCGTGCGCAAGACGGGTGGTGATCAGGTGACGGCCGGTCCTCAGCTGCCCGATGTACGGGGCGACGGTCTCGGGTGCAGTGGCGTTATCGAAGATCAGCAGCCAGCCGGTGTGGGACTGGAGCCACGTGAGCGCCCAGGGCACGGCTTGGTCGCTGGCTGTGGTGGTGAAATCAGCCCGCGGGTTCAGGCGCGCGGCCAGGTCGGTCAGGGCGGTAGTGATGCCGTTGGGGCTGTCGGCGTTGATCCACCAGAGAATGGTGTAGTCGCTTAGGTGCCTGTGGGCGTAGTGCAGGGCCAGGGTGGTCTTTCCGACTCCTCCCAGCCCGTGCATCACCTGGGTGACCACGCCCGCACCATCTGCCACGGCGGTTTCCAAACGGTTCAGGTCCTCCTCTCGGCCCACGAATACATCGCTGGCCGGGGCGGGCAGATTGGTCAGCCCCGGGGGCGGGTCCACCTGTGTAGGCAGGCGGTACGCGTCGGCTGGCAGGACCTGGGTGCGTGCATCGATGCTCGCACCATCGCCTGTACTGATGATCCCACGGTTGGTAGTAGTGGTGGCTGATCGGTGACCGATCGCCTGCACGGTTTGGGCGGGCGTGGGTTCGGGTTGGGTCATCGCTGGATAGTGGCGTTGTCTCCGGTGCTGATGACGCCGGAGTTGTCCTTGGCCACAACTGCGCGCTCCCCGGAGGCTGCCAGGGTCACGCGCGCCTCGACCAGCATGCCGGTCAGCTCGGTGACCAGGGCGCGGTCATCGCGCAGAATCCTCTTGATTTGGGCGCGCAGTCTGGCTTGGAAGTCCTCGTCATCGGGGGCCTCGCTCGCGTCCTTGACGGCTTGCTCCAGATCGGGGCGGCAGTCCTCGCGGCGCCAGATGCGTTGCAAGATGCGTTGCCCAAGCGAGACGGTGGCATCCGCGCTGGCGTCGGTGGTCCGGGTCAGCACGGCGGTGCCGTACGCGCTGACAGCGGCGGTGATATAGGGCGTGATCTCGTTGGCCACTGTTAGCGCGTCCACAACTCTCCCCCTGATGTTCTGTCCCCTAAGCCGGAGGTGCCCCATATCGTGTCACCGCCCCACACGCATTACGGCGGAGTTTCCAAATTATGCTTCCGGCGCGTCGGACAGTTGGTGGACCTGCCTGGTCAGGCACGACCTTGGGGCCATGATCTTCGAGAGTCGCGTCAAAGTGGCTGCGTAAAGCCGTGGAGCTGGTCGCCCCAGCCATGACGTACCTCTTCTACGGCAAGCGGCTGATCGCTGTGTGCGCGGCACGGGCGCTGGCCGGGCTGAAGCGGGGCGGAGACAAGAGCGCAGGCCCGGCCGGGGGTCGGGCCGCGCGCGGGGAGCGGAGCGAGCCGCCTTGAACCAGTAGAGAAAGTTGTAACTCAGTCGGTCGCGTGGGGCTTGTCTTGTCTCGGGTGATGCTTGACGCCGGAGTTGCAGTTGGTGCGTGACGCTCGCTTGGGTTCAGGGCTCTTGGCCTACGCTGCGGTTCATGGGGGCGACGACCTGGAGCGGTGTCCGTAAGCGTGTTGCGGAGTTGGCTCGGGTGGATCGGGCGCGGCAAGTCTTTGGAGCCTGGGACCGGTACGGGGCCCGTGGTCATCACTTCCGGCTTGCTGATCCGCTGTCAGAGTCGGATGTCAGTGAAGCTGAGGCTCAGTGGGGCGTTTTGCTACCGGAGGACTACCGGGGATTCCTGCTTGAGGTTGGTGCGGGCGGTGCTGGGCCGGGCTACGGACTGAGCTCCTTGAGTCGGAGCGACGCCGGGTGGCTGTGGACCGAAGTAGATGGCGGCATGTCGCACGGCCGGTTGCGGTTTCCTTTTCCAGCAGCGGAAGAAAGCTCACAGGTCCAGGCCGAGCACAGTGCCAAGGAACCTGTGGAGTCTGCCTTTGAGGATGACGACGCGTTCCGTGAGGCCTGTCGTGCCTGGTTGGAGGAGGATGAGGCGCTCTTCGACTGGTCGACGTCCGGCGCGGTGAACCTCAGTCACGAGGGCTGCGGTTACTGCTCCTGGCTCGTCGTCTCCGGTCCGGAGCGTGGCCGTATGTGGCTTGATGAGCGTGCGGGAGATGGCACGTTCCATCCCCTTGGGGCGCCTCAGGTGGGGGTCGAGTTTGCGGGTTGGTATCTCGACTGGGTCGAGAAGTCCGAGGCTGTGGCCGGGCGCCCTCGTTAGGAGGGCTTGAACTCCTTCGTGCAGTCCGGGAGTTCTACGGAGTGGCGGTGTGCGAGCGGCAGGAAGAGCACGGGGCGGATCGTCCATGTGATGCGGGTGCTGGTGTGCGTGACGGAAACCGTGCAGGGCTCGGAGCATAGGAGAGCTCTCCTTGTCTCGGCGCGGCCTTCGTACAGCCAGGCCCATGCCTCGTCGGAGGCTTCTGGGTCGAGCGCTGGTGAGATGGTGCGGAGCGCGACTGCGACCCATCTGTCTGCCTGGGGTGCCGAGTAGGCGTCGAAGGATGCCAGGAGGGACGGCCAGCCCGGCTCGGCGATGTCTTGGGTCCAGCATTCGCACCAGTAGCCGCGGCGGGGCTTGTCCATCAGCACGGGTGACCTCCTGGCCGCGCATCGACGAAGAGTTCCGCGGTGACGGTGTAGCCGCCGTTGCTGTCGTGGACGACCACCCGGTGGGCGATGGCGCTGACCATGCCTAAGCCCCGGCCGTGTTCGGCGTCCTCGTCCTGGTGCTCGACCTTCGGGGCAGTGCCGTTACCCCCGCCGTCCGTGACCGAGAGCGCGACGACCTGCGCGGACACCGCGAGGGCCAGATGGAAGCTGCCGGACTCCTGGCCGCTCGCCGTGTGCAGGATCGCGTTCGCGCTCAACTCGCTGACGATCAGCTCGGCGTCCTCGGCCAGCGGTGAACCGCGCAAGATGTCCCTCGTCCAGCGGCGCGCTCGGCTGACCTCTTCCGGGAATCCTGGGCAAGTGAGGCCCCAGACCCGCGCAGTGCTCGTATACTCGTGCATACAAGTTCCTTTATGCTGGTAGGCCGCCATGTGCAGCGGGTTCGGGCTAGACGAGTTTCACGCCGTCGTGGGCGCGGATGGCCGGCGGGGATGTCCCGTCGAGGGAGTCGAGTGCGTCCAGGACGCGGATCGCGTACGCCTCGTCGGCGAGTTCGGTGACTTCTTCGCGGGTGGCCCAGCGCAGTGCGCGGGTCTCGTCCCCGGTGGTGGGCGTCCCGTCGGCGGCCTCACAGCGGAAGACCAGAGAGACGATCAGGCCCGTCATGTTCTTGTAGACGCCGGTGAGGGTCGCGGGAACCGCGATCTTGATTCCGGTTTCTTCGAGGACCTCGCGCTGGAGTGCCTCGGGAATGGTTTCGTCGCGTTCGAGGACGCCACCCGGGGGTTCCCACTGGCCGTTGTCGCGACGCTTGATCAAGAGGGCCCGGCGCTGGTCGTCGATGATGACTCCGGCAACGCTCACGGAGTGCGGACGGTCAGTGCTCACGTTCCTCGGCCCTCTCGGATGGCTAGGCTCTCCACCGTAGCAACAAAACTCGCCCACTCGTCTAGATACCTAAAGGAGTAAACGTGACCTCACTCCCGACCAGCCAGCTCGGCGATCTGGACCCCACGAGCGATCGTGCGGTGTTCCGGCAGATCGCCGACCAGCTGCGCGAGGCCATCGACCGTGGGCGATTCACTGAGGGCGAAAAGCTGCCCTCGGAAGCCGAGCTCGTCGACCACTACGGGGTATCCCGTATGACGGTCCGAAACTCCTTCTCCATCCTCCAGGGCGAGGGCCTGGTGCACGCGGAGCACGGCAAGGGCGTCTTCGTACGACCGCGACCGCCCGTCCGCCGGCTGGCCTCCGACCGGTTCGCCCGGCGCCACCGCGAGCAGGGCAAGTCCGCGTTCATCGTCGAAGCGGACGCCGCGGGCAGTCACCCCCAGGTCGACAGCCTGGAGGTCAAGGAGGAGAAGGCCAGCCAGGACATCTCCACCCGCCTCGGTACCGTGCGGCGCGTACTCGCCCGTCGGCGCCGGTATCTGCTCGACGGGAAGCCGGTCGAGTTCGCCACCTCCTACCTCCCGCTCGACATCGCGCGAGACACCCCGATCGCCAAACCCAACCCAGGTCCCGGCGGCATCTACGCCCGCCTTGAGGAACTGGGCCACCGCCTCGACCACTTCGAGGAAGAGATCCGCGCCCGGATGCCCTCGCCGCCCGAGGTCAAAACGCTCCGGCTGGCCGCAGGTGTGCCGGTGATCCACCTCATCCGTACCGCCTTCGATACGGAAGGGCGGGCCGTGGAAGTCTGCGACACCGTGATGGCGGCGGATGCGTACGTGCTGTCGTACCAGCTCCCGGCTACGTGAGTGTGGATCACCTGATGCCTGGCGGAGCTTGGACAGGTGACGACCGCGAACACAACGACGCGTGTCACGAGCGCTGGTTGCGGGCGCAGAACAGGCGCACTCATCAGCCCGACTACCGGGATGACTGGTTCGACGAGCAGTGCGGCGGTTGCCGGTTCTGGGTCGCGCTGAGCGGAGAGCTGGGCCGGGACTGGGGGGTCTGCACCCGTCCAGGCTCGACGTTCGATGGGCGAGCCCGCTTCGAACACGACGGCTGCGAGTTGTTCGCCATCCGGGAAGACGGTTCCTTCGGGTGAGTTCGCCTCGGTTCGGGCAGTGCAGGGGGAAACCTCTTCAGACTCATACACCCCAATAGGCATACTCATATAGACGAGTGGGCAAGCTGTGCGGCAGGGTGGCCGCGTTCCTGGAGATCGGGTTCGAAGGCTGCATCTTGTACGGACGAGTAGATGGGAAGAATTCTCGCGCACCATGGACGTATGCACGTACGTCGTGCAGGACGCGGAGCGCGAGGCCATCAGCCACATGGACCGGCTGCTCAAGCGGCGGCCGGTTGTGAGTGACCGCCCTCGTTGATGTCAAAAGTAGATGTCAAAGGCCCCGGACCATGATCGGTCCGGGGCCTTTTGCCTGGTGCCCCCGGCAGGATTCGAACCTGCGACACCCGCTTTAGGAGAGCGGTGCTCTATCCCCTGAGCTACGAAGGCGGGGCCTTGCGGGAAACGTGGCGGATGGCTCTGAGTGAGAGGTCAGCCAGGTCTCTGCAAGGTCTGCGCTGTCGTTAAAGGACAGCTTCCGACAGGGTAGCGGATGCGGGCTGGGTGGTGGGGCGGCTGGGGTGGGGGTAGGTGATCAGCTCGGCGGGGCACCGGCTCGGGGTCGCTCCGGGCTTCCCCCGTTCCCCGGCGGTCGTGCCCTCCCCCTCGTTCCCCGGCGCCCCGGCGGTCGTGGTGACGCCCCCGGGTTCGTGGTCGTCGGACAGTGTTCGCCGCTGGCGCAGGTTCATCGCTGTCCGGCGGGCTCGGTCGTGGCGGGTGTGGTGATCTTCAGTGTGGTGGTGAGTTTTCGGTACAGGTCGTCGTGGGCGAGGAGGTCGGTGTGGGTGCCTGCGGCGCGCAGGGTTCCTCCGGCCAGGAGCAGGATGGTGTCGGCGTCGATGACGGTGGAGAGCCGGTGGGCGATGGTGATGACGGTGCCCTGTTGAGCGATGCGGGAGATGACCTCGTGTACGGCGGCCTCGGTGAGGCCGTCGAGTTGGGCTGTCGCTTCGTCGAGGAGGAGCAGGTCGGGCGGGGTCACGATGACTCGGGCCAGGGCGATGCGTTGCCGCTGACCGCCGGACAGGCTGGTGCCGGTCACGGGTTCGTCGAGGCCGGCCGGGAGGCGTCGTACGGTCTCGTCGAGGTGCACCGCGGTCAGGGCGGCCCAGATCTCGTCGTCGGTCAGGTTCTGGTGGCGGTACGCGACATTGTCGCGAACTGTGCCGGGCAGCAAAGGGGATTCCTGTTCGACGTAGGCGATCCGCTGCCGTACGGAGCTGATCGCGAGGCTCTCGTAGGGTGCCCCGTTCATGGTGATGGTGCCGTGGTCGGGGCTGACGAACCGCAGTAGCAGCGACATGACGGTGGTCTTGCCCGCCCCGGACGGTCCGACGATCGCGATGTGCCCGCGGCGGGGGATGGCCGCGGTCAGTCCGCGCAGGGCGGGCTCCGCGGCGCCGGGATAGGTGAAGGACACGTCGTTGAGGGTGATGAGCTGCTCGCCGTCCACGCCCGGCGGAACCGGCGCGCCGGCGGTGACGTCCTCGGTGCGGATCTCCTCGGCCTGCCGGAGCCGTTCCGCGGCGGCGACGCCGGCCTGCATATGGGTCAGGTCCTCGGTCAGTTCCGTGATCGGCTCGACGACACCGAAGGCGTACAGCAGGAACGCGATCATGGTGGAGACCTCGAGGCCTCCGGTGCTGACCCGCCAGGCGCCCAGCGCGAGGATGGCGATGACGGCCAGCTGCATTCCGGAGCCGGCGACCGACCAGGCGATGGCCTCGGTCCTGACCGCTCGGATGCTGTGGCGGGCCGAATCGTCCGCGTGGCCCATGATCCGGGAGATCTCACGCTCCTCCGCGCCGGACGACTTGACCGTGCGCATCGCCCCGACACCGCCTTCGAGCAGGCCGCCGAGCTGTCCGACCGATTCCTGCGCTTCGCGTTGCGCGCGGGCGATCCGCGGCATCAGGGAAGCGGCGAGGACACCGACGAGCACGATCGCGAGCAGTGTGCTGATCAGCAGTGGCACGTCGAGGACCGCCATCAGCACGATCGTGCCGACCAGCGAGACGGTTCCGTTGACCAGGTTCACCAGACTCGATGACGCCGCCTCCCGCAGCAGCACGGTGTCGGAGGTGACGCGCGTGACGAGTTCGCCCTTGGACCGTGTGTGCAGATCGCCCAGCACGGACCGGAAGAAGCGGGACACCAGCGAACGCCGCGCGTCGAGCACCACGTTCTCCGCCAGGGCGCCGAGCAGCACCCACTGCACCACCCCCAGGCCCGCACTCACCACGAGCAGCGCCAGCAGAACGATCACCGGACCCGCGATCGAGGCCGGCGACTCGATCGAGTCCAGCACCCACTTCGTCACCATCGGCGTGGCCAGCGAAGCGGCGGTCACACCGAGACCGAGAAGCAGGGACAGCAGGAGGCGTCCGCGGTAGGGGCGAACGAACGACCACAACAGGCGAGCGTTCGACCACCGCGCACGACGCTCTGCGCGGGCGCTCGTCATCGTCGGACTCCTTGGCCAGGGCGGGTGCCGCTGGGTGTCGTTGGGTGGCAGAAGTGCGGGTCGCTGCGGTGCGGAGACGCGGAGGCGGTGTTCAGGAACGTGCTCTGCATGGGTCCCGTCAATTGCTCAGCGGGCCGGCGCTGCGAGCAGATCGGCGATGTGCCGGGCCGTCCCGGCGTACAGATCCGGGCGGAGAACGGCCAGGATCCCGGCCGCCATCAGGAACACGATGAGGGCGGCTTCCCCACCGCCACCGAGGTGCCCGTTCACCTGACCCCCGCCGAGCCGGCACCCCTGGCAGCTCCGCTGCCGGACAGCATGGCAACTGCCCCCGGCGTACGGCCGGTTACTGCTGCCGACGTACGGCCGATTCCTGCTGCCGAGGCGCCGACCGGCGCCGTCGCAGCCCTGAGCCTCGCTGTGTTCATGCACGTTCCCTCTTCACGGTGTCGGCCTGTGCCCCCATCCCACCGCTCCGTCCGTCTCGGATCACTCCGCCGACCAGCGGGACCACCCCCGCCACCCAGTGGTCGCGCACTTCCCCCAACCGGCTGGAACGGGCCCGCCGGTCGACTGCCCTCGACCACCGCCGGACCCATGGAGCGCCGGTCACGGCCTAGGGTCGACAGCCCAGCGGTCGCGAGCCGCCGTACGAGTGCGAAGGAACGACTGTGATCCGGGTAGTTGTGGTGGACGACGAGGCCTTGGTTCGGTCCGGCTTCGAATTGATCTTGAATTCGGCGGACGACATCCAGGTCGTCGCCACCACGGTCGGTGCTCAGGCGGTCGATGCGGTACGCCGTGAGGACCCCGATGTCGTCCTGCTCGACATCCGGATGCCGGACGTGGACGGACTGACCGTGCTCGCCGAGTTGCAGGCGCTGCCGGTGGCTCCGGTGGTGGCGATGCTGACGACCTTCGACACCGACGAGTACGTCATGACCGCACTGCACTCCGGAGCTGCCGGGTTCTTGCTCAAGGACACCGAACCCGACCAACTGGCGCAGCTGGTACGGACGTTGGCGGCAGGCGGCGTCGTCCTCTCGCCGAGGGCATCCCGTGCGGTCCTGCGGGAACGGCCCAATGGTCCGGCGCCGGTCGACACGGCGGAAGCCACCCGGGTGGGCCGGCTCACCGACCGGGAGCGGGAGGTGCTCACCCTCATCGCCGAGGGCCTCTCCAACGCCGACATCGGCGCCCGGATCCACCTCAGCGCCGGCACCGTCAAGGACCACGTGAGCGCCATCCTCACGAAGCTCCGCGTCGGCAGCAGGGTCCAGGCCGCCCTCATCGCCCAGCGCACGGGCCTGCTGGACGACACGAGGGACGCGAGCCACACGCGCGACACACACCACACGAGGGACGCGAGGCACAAGGCGGGCGACGCGTAATGCGCCGATGGTCCGTGCCCGCCATGCCCGCCGTGCCGGCCATCCCTGCCTGGGTGCGGAACGCAGGCCTCATCGCTCTCGCCGCCTTCGACGCCTCAGTCAACATGGAGACCGTCTCGCCCACCGCCCTGGTCCTGGCGGCCGTCGCCTGCGCCGCGCTCGCCTTCAGGCGCCGCTTCCCGCTGACGGTGTTCGCGCTGACTCTGCCCGCCACCCTGGTCCTGGAAGTCGTGGTCGCCCCGATCGCCGTCCTGTACACACTCGCCGAGCGTTCCCGGAACCGCCGACTCCTGGCCGGCTGTGCAGTTGTCTCGGCCACCGCCTTGGCCCTCCCATGGCCGCTGGACGGGGACGGGTTCGCCGAGACGGGCAACACATGGACGCTGATCTACTTCGGATATCTCCTGGCGGCCACGCTGGCGCCCGTGCTCGTGGGACAACTCGTCCAGGCCCGGCGCGACTTGAAGCAGCGGCTCGCGGAGATCGAGGAAGCGCGCGAGCACGAGAGGGCGTTGCACGCCCAGGCCGTACTGGCCCGTGAACGCGCCCAGCTGGCCCGCGAGATGCACGACGTCGTCTCCCACCAGGTGAGTCTGATCGCCGTGCAGGCCGGCGCCCTGCAAGTGGCCTCCAAGGACGCCCCCAGCCGCGAGGCCGCCCACTCGATCCGCACCCTGAGCGTCGCCACCCTCGACGAACTCCGCCACATGGTCACCCTGTTGCGTGCCTCCGGCAGCGGAGCGACCGAGCTCACCCCACAGCCCACCCTCGCCCAGCTGGAGCAGCTGATCGCGAACAGCGGTATCGACGTGGAGTTCAGCGGCGTCGGGCCCACGACGGACATGGCCGCGCCCAGCCAGCGGGCGGTCTACCGCACCGTGCAGGAGGCGCTCACCAACGTACGCAAGCACGCCCCCGGAGCGACCGCGTGCATCGAGATCCGCCGCACCGGCCAGGGCACAGAGGTCACCGTCACCAACACCGCCCCCACCCGCCCCGCTCTCGCCCTGCCCAGTTCCCAGCAAGGCCTTATCGGCCTGCGAGAACGCGCCGAACTGCTCGGCGGCACCTTCGAGAGCGGACCGACGGAGGACAGCGGCTACCGGGTCCGGCTGCGCCTGCCCACCCACACCGCCTGAACAGCCGGCCGGATCGACACCGACGGCAGGCCACCTAACAGACCCCGCGACCCCGACCGGCGGGGGTCCGACCGCCGGTCGGGGGATGGCGGTCTGAACGCCTGGTCGACCAGCGTGGACGGCACGCGCAACGAGCGGCGCGCACACCGTTCACGAATGGAAGGGCAGAGACGACGTGCAGAACGAACGCCCCCTGGTAGGCCGTCGAGGCATCCTCATCGGTGCCGCAGCAGGCCTCGTGGCCGGCTCTCTCGCCGCGTGCTCGGCCGACGCGGTACGGGCCGCCCCGGCGACGCCGAACGGGGGAGGAAGCCGGGGCGCCGACCTCGATGTCGTCGTCATCGGTGCGGGAGTCGCCGGGCTGAGCAGCGCCCGGGTGCTGGCGGACGCGGGGAAGTCAGTCGTGGTCGTCGAGGCCCGGAACCGTATCGGCGGCCGCATGTGGACCGACCGGAGCACGATGTCGGTACCGGTCGAGCGCGGGCCGGAGTTCATCCACGGCACGATGGCCTCGACCTGGGAACTGGTCCGCGAGCAGGGACTGAAGACCCACGGCCACACCGTCACGATCTCCCGTACGCGACCGGGCGGCCCCTGGCACAAGAGCACCGAACCCGCCGAACCCTCCTACGTCAACTTCCGCGTCATCGGCGGCTACAACCAGGTCCTTGTCCCTCTCGCCGACAAGCTGTCCATCCAACTCGGCACGGTGGTAAGGCGCGTGGAGCACTCGACCGCCGGAGTCGTCGTCCACGCCGAGCGGCAGGGGCGCCCCGTCACCTACCGGGCCCGCTCGGTGGTGGTGGCCCTGCCGGTCGCCGTACTGGCCGCCGGCGCCGTCGAGTTCTCCCCGGCGCTGCCGGCCGCGAAGGTGGACGCCTTCAGGGCCGTACGGCCGGTCGTGGTGTCGAAGGTCCTCATGGAGTTCGCCAGGCCGGTGATCCCGGAGGACGCCGACGACATCGTCGAGGCCGGCGTGCCGTGGTACCTGTGGAACGCCTCCAAAGGGGTGCCCGGTTTCTCGGGGCAGGTCGTCGATATGGGGGCGGACGGGGGCGAGGCCAGACGCCTGCTGGCGCTGCCCGCCGACCGCCGGCACCGGGAAGTCCTCGACGTGATCCGGGGCGTGGCGGGCGACCGCAGGCTCGAACCCGTCAAGGTCATCGAGCACGAATGGGCCAAGGACCCGTTCGCCCGCGCCGCCTTCTCGGAGGAGGACGCCCCGGGCGCCCGGGAGATCTACGAGCCGGTCAACGACACCCTCTTCTGGGCCGGCGTCATCACCGACCAGGTCGACTACTCCCACGACAGCGGCAAGGAGACCGCCACCGAACTGCTCGAGCGGCTGGGCCGGCCCGCAAAATAGGCCTCTTCCCAATAGCCTTCATAGCCTTCGTAGCCCTCATAGCCCTCATGGCCCTCTTCCGAAGTCAGCCCAGCGGTACGCGTCTGAAGCTGCCCGCGACCCGCAGGTCCGCCTCGATCCGGCCGGCTGTGGCGTGGAGTTCGGGCAGGATGTCGCGGACGCACTCCTCGGCGGTACGGCGGCTGCTGTGCAGGGCGACGTTCACCGCGGCGACGACCTGCCCGCCGCGCTGCCGCACCGGAACGGCGACGGAGCGCAGCCCATACTCCAACTCTTCGTCGACCAGGGCGTATCCGGCTTCCCGTACGTGGTCCAGTTCGGCCCGCAGCCGTGCGGGATCCGTGATCGTACGAGGGGTCAGCGGGAGCAGTTCCGGAAGGTGGGGGTCGGGGAGGTCGGCGAGCAGTACGCGGCCGAGTGAGGTCGCGTACGCGGGCAGCCGGGTGCCGACGGTGATGTTGACGCTCATCACGCGGGTGGTGGCGACGCGGCCGGTGTACTGGATCTCGTCGCCGATCAGGACCGCCAGCGACGCCGATTCGTGCAGCCGGTGCGCGAGTTCGGTGAGGTGCGGGGCCGCGATGTCGGGGAGCGAGGTCCGGGACAGCGGAGGGAAGCCGAGGCCCAGGACGCGCGGAGTGAGCCGGAAGACGCGGCCGTGCGTGGTGACGTAGCCGAGGTGTTCCAGGGTGATCAGGGCGCGCCGGGCGGTCGCGCGGGCGAGGCCGGTGGCCTGGGCGACCTCCGTGAGGGTCAGCTCGGCGCGGCCCTCGCCGAAGGAGGTGATCACGGTCAGGCCGCGGGCCAGCGACTCGATGAACTCCCGGCCCAGTTCCTGCTTGGAGGCGCCGGTCCAGGCGGCGAGGCCGGAAGGAGCGGCCGGTACGGCGGGCGGGGCCTCGCGCAGTTCCCGTTCCATCGCGGCGACCGCCACCCGCAGCCGCGGCAGCAGCGTGTCCCGCAGGCCGGCTGCGGTGTGCCGGCTGGTGTGGCTCACCACGCTCACCACGCAGGCGATGTGCCCATCCGCCCGTACGGGCAGCGAAAGGGCGACGAGCCCCGGCTCGATGAGCTGGTCGTCGAGCGACCATCCGTCCTTCCGGGCCTCGTCCGTACGCACCTCGAAGTCCTCGCCAACGGTGGCGACTTGGACCGGCGGGGCGCCACGGGTCGCTCGATCACGGTCCCCCGACTCGCCCGGCCCGGACGGGACTTCGGCGAACGGCCGGCTCCGTGCCGGTACGGCGGGGAACCCCCGGTCCTCCGGATCGGCCGCCCGGCGTTCGTGCCACCGCGCCCACTCCGTCTCGCCCCACTCGGTGGCGAACAGCGGGCCGGGGGCGGTGCGTTCGGCGGGCAGCAGGTCGCCGATGCGGAAGCTCAGGGACATGGCGCGGCGCCGGGTCGCCTGGTGGATGAAGCGGATGCCGTCCCGGTCACCGACGGCGAGGGACACCGACTCGTCGAGCTCGTCGGCGAGGGCGTCGGCGTGCGCGTCCAGGAGACGGGGGAGGCGGAGGGCGCCGAGGTAGGCGTTGCCGAGTTCCATCAGACGCGGGGCGAGTACGGCGTCCCGGCCGTCGAGTCGTACGTACCCCATGCGCGCGAGCGTGGCGGTGATCCGGTCGACGGTGGAACGCGCGAGCCCGGTGGCCCGCTCGAGCCCGCTGAGACTGGACACACCGTCGGCCACGGTCAGCCGCCGCAGGACGGCGATACCGCGCATGAGGGGGGCGACGGCCTCCGCGGGCACGACGGTCCCGGTCATCACGGTTCCGCTTGCGCTCCCGTTGCCGCTCCCGTCCTCGTTACTGTCCTCGCTCCCGTTCCCGTCCTCGTTCTCGTCCTCGGGTGCCGGCACGACGTTCGATGGCATGGGCTCTCCGTTTGCGGCTCTCAGAAGAGACACGGTAGTGCTTGCCCGGCCACCTCAGCAGGTCCTGAGCAGGTCACCGGCGCAGCAGCGGGCCCGGCCGGCTCAGCGTCGGGTGACGTACACCCGGTAGTTCCCTGAGAGATCCACTCCCGTCACCGTGATCGCGACGCCGGTCTTGGGGTCCTTGAAGGACTCGCCGGGGGTGAAGGGCGCGTCGGAGAGTTCCGCGTGGACGTTGGGGGAGCGGGTGCAGCCGCCGCTGTCGCGGTGGGAGTCGTACACGGTGACGGGGCCGTTTCCGGTGTCGATGTTCGCGTCGACCTTGTAGATGAGGATGCCGGGGCGGCAGACGGCGGCGTCGTTGCCGTCGCGGGTGCGCAGCTCCAGGGCGTACCCCGTCCTGCTGCTGGTCGGCACGAAGACGAGTTTGGCGCCGCCGGGCTTGGCCAGCGGGGTGAGCGTGTACTCGGTGGTGCCGGGCGACGCCGCACAGGCGACCTGCGTCTCGTCGAGCCAGCCGAGCTTCCACTTGTGCCAGCCGAGCAGATCGTTCCCGGCCCCCCAGTCCTCGCTCATGATGTCCCAGTGCCCGACCGCGCCCCCGCCGTCCTGGGTGTACAGGTCGGGCAGGCCGAAGGTGTGGCTGTTCTCGTGGGGGAGTACCCGGTAGCCCGTCTCGTCGTAGGAGCCGGAGCCGTCGTCCTGGCGGCTGTAGACGAAGGACGCGTTGGAGACGGCGACGCCGTCGGCGACCGGTGCCTCGGTGTTGCCGGCGAAGGTCACGGACAGGACGGTGTCCAGGGCGGAGGGCCCGGCGTTCGGTGTGACCAGCACGTTCAGGAGGTCGTACGAGCTGAAATCCACGGTCGGGTCGGCGGCGGCCACGATGTCCTGGACCAGTTCGCGGTACCCGGGGTCGAAGGGCGCGCCGCGCTCTATGCCGTACGCCTTGAACGGCTTGGGCATCCGCAGCCAGTGCCGTACGGGCGTCTCGGGACGGTAGTCGAGGCGGCCGTAGGAGCCGGTCCTGAACCATTCCTGGGTCTGCGGGAAGAACTCCGCGAGGCGGTCCAGCGCGCTGCCCTGGCCGTGCGCGTCGGAGAAGTCGATCATCAGGGTGAGGGCGCGGACGGTGCCGGTGGAGCGGGCGTACCCGGGGGGCGTCGGGACGCCCTCGCCCATCTGTACGCCCAGTGCGCCGTTGATCATGCAGGGGCCGAGCGCCGTGGAGCGGGCCAGCGCGATGGAGCCCGCCGTCGTGGAGCCCGCCGTCAGATGTCCGGTGCCGGCGGAGGTGCTGACCGCCAGCGTCAGAACGGCCACCGAGGCGAGCGCGACCACGCGGCGCGGGCGTATCCGACGGCTGGTCGGCGGCATACGGACCCCTTCGCTCGACGGCAGCCGCCGGTCACCGGCTGCACCCTTTCGATCACCCTGTGGCGAGGGGTGCGCGGGCGCGCGCTGGACGAGTCCGATCGTGGGTTTCTTGCCGGAGGAGATGTGACTCAGGTCACATCGAAGGTAGGAAATAACCGGGGATCGTTTCCCCGTTTAGCCATGTGTCCGAGCGAAGCGGGGAGTGAATCCCCGGATCGCAATCCGGCCGTCATCTACGTGAACGGCCGTCCAACTACCTACGAGGAGTACGCCGTGGAGACCGCAACCCGAGTGCAGCGTCGAGTGCCCCGGCCGCGCGCCGATGCCCTGCGCAACCGGGAGCGGATCGTCGCCGCCGCTCGCGAGATGTTCGTCGAGTTCGGCCCCGAGGTGCCGTTCGACGAGATCGCCCGCCGGGCCGGTGTCGGCAACGCCACGGTGTACCGCAACTTCCCCGACCGCGACGCACTGGCACGTGAGGTCGTCTGCTCGGTCATGGACCGCACGTCGGAGCGGGCCGAGTCGGCGATCGCCGCGGGGGGCGACGCCTTCGAGGCGCTGAGCGACTTCGTGCACTTCTCGGCGGACGAGCGGATCGGCGCCCTGTGCCCGATGCTCTCCGAGGGCTTCGACCAGAACCACCCGGACCTCGTCGCCGCGCGCGACCGGACCACGGGACTGATCGAGGAGCTCATGGCCCGCGCCCGCGAGTCCGGCCAACTGCGCCCCGACGTCGAGTTCGGCGACCTCATGATCGCCGTCACCCAGCTCACCAGGCCGCTGCCCGGTGGGGCGTGCCAGGGCATCGACCGCTTCGTACACCGTCACCTGCAGCTGTTCCTGGACGGTATGCGGGCTCCGGCCCGCTCCGAACTCACCGGAGTGGCCGCGACCGTGGAGGACATGCGACGAGCGTGAGCGATTAGTCCCGCGCGGAGCGCCGGTCAGAACCTCAGACCTCAGACCTCAGAAGACTGCAGACCTCAAAAGACCGCAGAACCAAGTCCCTCAGTACTCAGAACTCTCTCTCATCCTTCTCATCCTTATTTTCGCTACGAAGTCCCGGAGTGGGTATCCCCATGTCTGAAACAGGAAAGTCGACAGCAATGTCCGACGCCGGATCAGCACATTCGAACCGCTGGAAAGCGCTCACCTTCATCGCGCTCGCCCAGCTGATGGTCGTCCTCGACGCCACCATCGTGAACATCGCGTTGCCCTCCGCCCAGCAGGACCTGGGGATATCGGACGGCAACCGGCAGTGGGTCATCACGGCCTACGCCCTCGCCTTCGGTGGTCTGCTGCTCTTCGGCGGTCGTATCGCCGACCTGTGGGGCCGCAAGCGCACCTTTGTCGCCGGTCTGATCGGTTTCGCAGGCGCGTCCGCCATCGGCGGCGCGGCCACGAACGAGGCGATGATGCTCGGCGCCCGCGCCCTGCAGGGTGCCTTCGGCGCGCTGCTCGCGCCCGCCGCGCTCTCGCTGCTCGCCGTGATGTTCACGGAGCCCAAGGAGCGCGCCAAGGCGTTCGGCATCTACGGCGCGATCGCCGGTGGTGGCGGTGCCGTGGGCTTCATCCTCGGCGGCGTTCTCACCGAGTACCTCGACTGGCGCTGGACGTTCTTCGTGAACATCCCGTTCGCGATCATCGCCGCCGTCGGCGCGTACTTCGTCATCCGTGAGCCGGCCGGTGGCCGCAACCGCTCGCCGCTCGACATCCCCGGCGTCGTCCTGTCCGTCCTCGGTCTGGTCACGCTCGTCTACGCCTTCACCCGCGCCGAGTCCGACGGCTGGGGCGACTCCGTGACGCTCAGCCTGTTCGCCGCCTCGGTGGTCCTGCTCGCCGGGTTCGTCTTCACCGAGTCCCGGGTCAAGGCCCCGCTGCTGCCGCTCCGTGTCATCACCGAGCGCAACCGCGGCGGCGTCTACCTCTCGCTCGGCCTCGCGATCATCGCGATGTTCGGCCTGTTCCTCTTCCTGACCTACTACCTGCAGATCGTGAAGGGCTACTCGCCGGTCAAGACCGGCTTCGCCTTCCTGCCGATGATCGCGGGCATGATGGTGGGCTCCACCCAGATCGGCACCCGGCTGATGACCCGGGTCGCCCCGCGCCTGCTGATGGGCCCGGGCTTCCTGGTCGCCGCGCTCGGCATGCTGTTCCTGACCCAGCTGGAGATCGGTTCCTCGTACGCCGGCGTGATCCTGCCCGGCATGGTGCTGCTCGGTCTCGGTATGGGTACGGCGTTCATGCCCGCCATGTCCCTGGCCACGTTCGGCATCGAGCCGCGTGACGCCGGTGTCGCCTCCGCGATGGTCAACACCTCGCAGCAGGTGGGCGGCGCGATCGGTACGGCCCTGCTGAACACGATCGCCGCCTCGGCGACGACCTCGTACATCAAGGACCACATCGGCGGCGCCGGTTCCCAGGCCCAGCAGCAGCTGGTCCAACTCGAGGGCCAGGTGCACGGCTACACCAACGCGATCTGGTTCGCCGTCGGCATCCTCGTGCTCGCCGCGACGGTCGCCGCGACCCTCATCAACACCGGCCGCCCGGACGTCACTTCGGCCTCCGGCGAGGGTGCTGGCGAGGGCGCCGAGGACGAGGTGAAGGTGCCGGTGATCGCCCACTGATCACCCGTACCGCCGGCATTCCGGGTACTTCGCGTACGGGCGCGGGGTGGGGACGCCTCGCCCGTACGAATCCCAGGGTCCGCCCCGGTTCCGAGTTCATCGGAGCCGGGGCGGACCCGCGTCCGGGCCCTGCCGCCCTGCCGCCCTGCCGCGCGAGAGCTCCCCACGAGAGAGCTCTAGCGAAGCCAGGGCAGGTCCGCGCCCGCGTCCTTCGGCTGGAGCCCTTCGGCGATGATCCGCATGGCCTCGCCGAGGGCCTTCTGCTGGTCGGGGGAGAGCCGGTTGAAGAGGGCCTGGCGTACGGCGGCCACATGGCCCGGCGCGGTCCGGCTCAGGACCTCGTAGCCCTCGTCCGTCAGGACCGCGAACTGTCCGCGCTTGTCGGAGGGGCAGTCCTCGCGCCGCACCCAGCCGCTCTTCTCCAGGCGGGCCACCGCGTGGGAGAGGCGGGAGCGGGTGATCTTCGCGTTCATGGCCAGCTCGGTCATCCGCAACCGCCTGTGCGGCGCCTCGGCGAGCTGCACGAGCAGGCCGTAGTAGACGTGCGGCATGCCCGCGTCGCGCTGGAGCTGGCGGTCGAGGTGGTCCTCGAGGAGTGTGGAGGCGTGCATGTAGGCGCGCCACGTGCGCTGTTCCTCGTCGGTGAGCCAGCGCGTCTCTTGAGCGGATGCCGTGTTCATGTACTCCACTGTACGAGCCCCTTCTTGAAAATTAAACAAATGGGGACTAAGGTGAGATGTTGATATTGAGAGTTCAAGTATCGAGTCCTTCGGGTCGCTGATCGAAGCCCGAGGGCGTGTGATCGAACCCGTTGGGAGGGAGCCGCCGCCGTGTCCGCTGCCACGTCCGTCGCCACCGAGGAGCGTGCCCCGCTGGAGCGCATGCCCGCCCTCTATCTCAGTCATGGTGCCCCGCCGCTCGCCGACGACCCGGTCTGGCCCGGCCAGCTCGCCGACTGGTCCGCCGGCCTGCCGCGCCCCAAGGCGATCCTGATGGTCTCCGCCCACTGGGAAGAGGCCCCTCTCGCCCTCGGCGCCGTCGAGACCGTCCCCCTCGTCTACGACTTCTGGGGCTTCCCCCAGCACTACTACCAGGTGCGGTACGCGGCTCCAGGCGCCCCCGAACTCGCCGAGTCCGTACGGAAGCTGCTGCGCGCCCCCGGCACCCCGGTGCAGGACATCCCGGACCGCGGACTCGACCACGGCGCGTACGTCCCGCTCGTCGAGATGTTCCCCGAGGCCGACATCCCGGTCCTGCAGATCTCGATGCCGACCCTCGACCCGGTCCGGCTGATGGAGATCGGCAGGAGGCTGGCGCCGCTGCGCGACGAGGGCGTCCTGATCGTGGGCTCCGGCTTCTTCACGCACAACCTCGCGGCCCTGCGGCACACCGGCGGCGGCGTGCCGTCCTGGTCGAGCGAGTTCGACGACTGGGGCCACCGCGCACTGGACGCCGGTGACGTGGACGCGCTGCTCGACTTCGAGCGCAAGTCCCCGGCGGGCCGTCTCGCCCACCCGCGCACCGAGCACTTCGCGCCCCTCTTCGTGACCATGGGCGCGGCGGACGCGGCCGGCGAGCTGGACGGGCAGAAGTCGGTGATCGACGGGTTCTGGATGGGGATGGCGAAGCGGTCGGTGCAGTTCGGCTGAGCCCAGCCCAGCCCAGCCCAGCCCGTGCCTGGCGGGTCAGAGTTCCTTCTCGTACCAGGCCACATCCCAGTAGCGGCCGAACTTGCGGCCCACCTCGCGGTACGTGCCGACGTGCCGGAACCCGAAGCGTTCGTGCAGCCGCTCGGACGCTTCGTTGGGCTGGGCGATGCCCGCATAGGCGCGGTGCAGGTCCTCGTCGGCCAGGGCCTCGAAGAGGGCCTTGTAGAGGAGGGTGCCGATGCCGCGGCCTGCCGCGTCGGGGGCGAGGTAGATCGTGACCTCGACCGAGGTGGCGTACGCCGGTTTCGCGCGGAACGGGCTGCTGGTGGCGTACCCGTGAATCGCCTGTGAGTTCGCGTCGGCGGCAACCATCAGTCGGTGTGGTCCGTCTTCAGGGTGGGAGAGCAGCCACGAGCGACGCTCTTCCGCAGTGAAGACAGCGGTATCGAATGTGATGGGCGTCTCACGCACGTAGTGGTTGTAGATGGCCGTGAGGGCCTCGAGGTCACCCTCGAATCCCGGCCTGACCTGCACATCTATACGTTCTGATGTCATCTGCCACCTCTCTGTGGCGGCACAGGGTACTGCATGATCAGAAAAATCGAGGGGCGGGTTGGGAATTCTGTCCGGATTCCAGTCGTTGTTTCCTTCGGATGCAGGGCACCCGTTGGAGGGTGAGCCCAAGTGTCCGGACCGACCCGCAAGCCCACCATCGCAAGGGAGCACGCATGGCAACCCGTGCCGTCGCCCGTCGTAAGTCCGCCTCCGGCGAGACCAGCGACCGCGCACGCAGTGTTCGCGTCGTAGGCGGCGAGATCGCCGACCGCGACCTGGTCGGCATGTACCTCGACGAGATCGCGCGTACACCGCTGCTCGACGCCGCCAAGGAAGTCGAGCTGTCCCAGACCATTGAGGCGGGTGTGTTCGCACGGCAGATCCTCGATGGCGGGGAGCATGCCAAGGCGGACGCGTCCCGCGAGGAGCTGGAGGCGCTGGTCGCCGAGAGCGAGCGGGCCAAGGACGTCTTCATCCGCTCGAACCTGCGCCTTGTCGTCGCCGTGGCCCGGCGCTATCCGCGCAGCGGCCTGCCCCTGCTCGACCTGATCCAGGAGGGCAACGCGGGCCTGGTGCGCGCGGTCGAGAAGTTCGACTACCGCAAGGGCTTCAAGTTCTCGACGTACGCCACCTGGTGGATCCGTCAGGCCATCACCCGTTCCATCGCGGACCAGTCCCGCACGATCCGCCTCCCCGTCCACCTGGTCGAGGAACTGGGCCGGATCCGGCGCGTGCAGCGCGAGTTCAACCGCAAGAACGGGCGGGAGCCCGAGCACGCGGAGATCGCCGCCGAGCTGGACACGACCGAGGCGCGCGTCGGCGACGTCCTGGACTGGGCCCGCGACCCGGTCTCGCTGAACATGGCGGTGGACGACAACGGAGACACCCAGTTCGGTGACCTCCTCGAAGACACCTCCGCGGTCTCTCCCGAGCAGTCGGTGATGACGCTGCTGCGCAGCGAGGAGCTGGACGACCTGATCGGCCGCCTCGACCAGCGCACGGCCTCCATCATCAAGATGCGGTACGGCATAGAGGACGGCCGGGAGCGCACGCTCACCGAGGTCGGCAAGGAGCACGGCCTCACGCGCGAGCGCATCCGCCAGATCGAGAAGCACGCGCTCCTCGAACTGAAGAAGCTGGCACGTGACACCGGGTTCGACGCGGCGGCGTGAGTCGTCCCCGTGCGGGGGCGGTCCTCGGCGTAGGGTCCGTCAGGTCCGTAGGGTTCGTACGGTCCCTACGGCTCGGATCCTCGCCGCATCGCCCGGTCGGACCTTGCCCGGCGCTTCGGAACCGACAGATGTCGGCCACAAGTCGACCGGACATGGCCGTCTAAGGCCGCTTCAACTCGCTGGGCTCTGGGAACAAGACTTCAGGGCCCAGGGTTAGGCATCAGGGCCCCGGGCATACGCCCTTGGCCCCCCTAAGCCGAGTCCCGACGCACACCCCCCCCGCGCCGGGACTCTTCCAGAGCCGAGCTCCGGCGCCTTCCCCCCCCCTGGCGCCGGGGCTCGGCTCCATTTTTGTCCGGGGTGCGGGGCATGCGGCGGGGTGCGTGTGGTCCTGCCCGACGAGGAGTGCCGCATGCCGCGTGGACAGGGGCGGAGGCCCGGGTGGCTCGCGCATGGGAGGCTGTTTCCGGGCAGGTTGTTTGACGGGCCACCCCGAACCTGAACCCCGGGGTGACCCGAATGGCAGATTCTGCCACAGGGGCATAACCTGCCGTCTGTGAGCGGTACCAAACGCGCGGCAAGCGCCTCAGCCGACGCGACGGCTGCGGCACGCGCCTCAGCCGACGCGACGGCCCCGGCTTCCGGCCCTCGGGCGTCCGCGGATGCCCCGGCCTCGTCCTCCGAGCCGGTGTCCGCCGACGGTACGGCCCGGTCCTCCTTCGCAGGCCCGCTCCCTGTCGAACGCCCGCCACGCGCCGCTGCCGGGGCGTCGTCCGGTGAACGTGCCCCGAGTTCCCCGCCCGATGGGCAGCGCCCCACGCTGATCGAGCGGCGCAAGGCCGCCACCCGTATGGAGATCGCCCGGGCCGCCGCCGGGCTCTTCATGCGCCACGGCCTGCGCGCCACCCGCGCCGAGGACATCGCCCGCGCCGCCGGCATCGCCCCGCGCACCTTCTACCGCTACTTCGCGAGCAAGGAGGAGTCCCTCGGCCCCCTCTTCGCCGCCGGTTCCCAGAGATGGGCCGAGATGGTCCGCGACGCCCCGGCCCACCTGACCGTTCCCGAGGCCCTCCACCACGCCGTCGTCCAGACGCTGACGCCCGGCGTCGGGGTGCGCCAGGAGTCCCTGCAGTGGGTCCGCTCCCTGCTCCGGCTGGCCGAGGAGAGCCCGGCCCTGCTGAGGGTGTGGGGCGAGGCCTGCCATACGGCGGAGCGGACGCTGGCGGAGGTGCTGGCGGCGCGGATGCCCGGGGCGGAGGTTCAGACCGCCGGGGCGCCAGAGTCCGGCGACCGGGCGCCTGGCGGCCACCCGCTGCCATACCTCGAGCTGTCCCCCGAGCTCCGTCTCAGCGCCGCCGTGGCCAGCGCGGCGGTGCGCGTCGCGGTGGAGGCATGGGCCGCCGGCGACGCCCCGGCGACCGGACCGGCCGGGCCCGTCGCGCTCGCGCTGCGCAATCTCGGGTCCCTTCGCGACTTTCCGTGGCACGCCGAGCAAGCGACGAACTGACCGGCACGGCCGTACGTGTGGCTCAACGGGGGTGCCAAGTACGTGACAGGCCAGGGAGGTTGACGTACGGGATCCAGCGCCACCGCGCGGCACGAGTCCCGTACGGCATGACACGGCGGGACCCGGTACGCCACTACGCTGCCCCGCCCGCCCCCCGAGTCAACCGCGCCCCCAACTCCCGTATACACACCACAAGTTCCGCCGGCTCCCGCACCGTGAACTCGCAGTCGACCGTCGCGAGCCGCACCGCCAGCCACTCCACGGCGTCCCCGGCGGAGGAACGCAGCCGGCAGCTGTGGTCGTCGATCGGCTCGGGTGTCCCGAGCGAGGGGGGCAGTCGCGCGGCGACGAACGCGGCGGGCGCGGCGAAGGTGACGTCGAAGTCGTACGTCACCTGACGCCGGTACATCGACTGCCGCAAGTACTCCGCCGCACTCCCCGTCGGCAACTCGCGCGGAGCGAAGCGCGCCCCGGTCGCGAAGGGCTCGGCGACCCGGTCGACGCGGAACGTACGCCAGTCCTCGCGGTCGAGGTCGTAGGCGACGAGGTACCAGCGGCGGCCGGTGGAGACGAGCCGGTACGGCTCGGTCAGCCGTCGCGACGGCGTCCCGTCCTTGGCTCGGTACGCGAACCGCAGCCGCTCCCGGCCGGCCACCGTGGAGGCCATGACGGTCAGCGTCTCGGGCGCGATGCTCGCCCCGTCCCCGCTGGTCAGCGGGGTGGTCGCCGCCTGCAACGTGGACACGCGGTGCCGCAGCCGCGACGGCAGCACCTGCTCCAGCTTGGCGAGCGCCCGTACGGAGGCCTCCTCGATGCCCTCGACCGCGTGCCCGGCGCCGGCCCGCAGCCCCACCGCGATCGCCACCGCCTCCTCGTCGTCGAGCACGAGCGGCGGCATCGCTTTCCCCGCCACCAGCCGGTACCCGCCGTCGGACCCCTTGGTCGCCTGCACCGGATAGCCCAGTTCGCGGAGCCGGTCGATGTCCCGCCGGACGGTACGACGGGACACCCCGAGCCGCTCGGACAGCTCACCGCCGGGCCACTCGCGGGGCGTCTGAAGCAGGGAGAGGAGCTGGAGCAGCCGGGCCGGCGTATCCGTAGTCATGTTTTCCAGAGTGCCGTAGAACTAGGACACGATCTGACCTATTGCCGCACTAACTTCGTTCCATGACCTCCACCGAGACCACTCTCAACAGCCCGGCCCCCGTGGCCGACCGGCGTCGTTGGTTCGCACTCGCGATCGTGATGACCGCGGCCTTCATGGACCTGGTCGACGTCACGATCGTCAACATCGCGATCCCGTCGATCCAGCGGGACGCGGGGGCTTCGTTCAGCCAGATCCAGTGGATTACCGCGGGCTACGCGCTGGCCTTCGCCGCAGGACTCATCACCGGTGGGCGGCTCGGCGACATCCACGGCCGCAAGCGACTCTTCCTGGTCGGCATAGGCGGATTCACGATGGCATCGGCCCTGTGCGGCTTCGCCGCGAACCCGGAGATGCTCGTCGCCTCCCGCATCCTCCAGGGCGGGATGGCCGCGCTGATGGTGCCGCAGGTGCTGTCGATCGTGCACGCGACCTTCCCGGCGCACGAGCGGGGCAAGGTGTTCGGTCTGTTCGGCGCGGTCGTGGGCCTTGGCGCCGTGTCCGGACCGCTGCTCGGCGCGCTGCTCACCGAGTGGAACCTGTTCGGGCTCGAGTGGCGGCCGATCTTCCTCATCAACCTGCCGGTCGGCATCGCGGGCCTGATCCTGGGCCGCCGTTTCATCACCGAGTCCAAGGCCCCGCGGGCCCTCAAGCTGGACCTCGTCGGCGTCGCCCTCGTCACGCTGGGGCTGCTGATGCTGCTCTACCCGCTGACGCGCGGCGAGGAGCTGGGCTGGCCGCTGTGGGGGTACGCGTCCATGGTCGGCGCCCTCCTCGTCTTCGCGGCGCTGGTGGCGTACGAGAAGCGCAAGGCGCGGATCGACGGTTCGCCGCTCGTCGAACTCTCCCTCTTCAAGGCGAAGAGCTTCGCCGCGGGCATCGCCGTCCAGACCGTCTTCGGGGTCGCGCTCGGCATCTTCTTCCTGGTGTGGACGCTGTACATGCAGATCGGACTGGGGTGGAGCCCGCTGCGGGCCGGCCTGACCGGGGTTCCGTTCTCGATCGCGGTGTCGGCGGCGGCCGGGATGTCGGTGCAGCTGCTGGTCCCGCGCTTCGGGCGCAAGGTGCTCCAGACGGGCGCGCTGACCATGGCGGCGGGCGTACTGCTCTACATCTGGGAGTCCGAGCGGTACGGCATGTCCATCGCCTCCTGGCAGATGGCGCTCCCGCTGGTGGTCATGGGCGCGGGGATGGGCTTCATCGTGGCGCCGCTGACGGACGCGGTGCTGTCGGACGTGCCGCGTGAGCACGCTGGTTCGGCGTCCGGCCTCATCAACACCGTGCAGCAGATGGGCAACGCGCTGGGCCTCGGCCTGGTGTCCGTCGTCTTCTTCGGCACGATGGGGGACCGGCTGACACCGGCCGAGGTCAGCCCGGCCTTCGTGAACGCCTTCCAGCACGCGCTGGGCTGGGTCGCGGCGGTGATGGCGGTCATCTTCCTGCTGATGTTCGCGCTGCCGAAGCGGCCGGCGCAGCATGTGGAGGGCGTGGAGGACGCGTCCTCCGACGAGCTCACGAAGGAGCCCGAGCTCGTTTCGTGAACCAGGACCGAAGGGGCCCGGCACCTCAGGTGCCGGGCCCCTTTTGTGTGGCCCTCCTTGTATTGCCTTCGGCAACGAAAGTCCGTTCATGCCCGGATCACGCCCGAACCTGTTTACTTTCTGGAAATGCGGGCGTAGCCTCCGATTGAAACCACAGGTTCGGGCATAAGTCGGAGGCGAACGGACATGTACGCACCGGAGCGGCAGCAGGAGATCCTCCGGCTCGCCCGTGACGGCGGCCGGGTGGACGTGGTGTCACTGGCCGAGGAGTTCCAGGTCACCGCGGAGACCATCCGCCGCGACCTGAAGACCCTGGACCGCGCGGGTCTCGTACGCCGGGTGCACGGCGGCGCGATACCGGCCGGGCGCCTGGACTTCGAGCCCGACCTCGCCGAACGCGAGTACACGGCGGCCGACGAGAAGGACCGCGTCGCCCAGGCCGCCGTCGCCGAACTGCCCCACGACGGCACAGTGATCCTGGACGCCGGCTCGACGGTCGCCCGGCTCGCCGGAGCGCTCCCGCTGGAGGCGACGCTCACCGTCGTCACCCACAGCCTGCCGATCGCGGCCCGCCTCGCGGACCACCCCGGCATCCAGCTCCATCTCGTCGGGGGGCGCGTGCGGCACCGTACGCGCGCCGCCGTGGACGCCTGGGCGCTCCGCGCGTACAGCGAGATCCGCGCCGACGTCCTCTTCATCGCCGCCAACGGTTTCTCCGTCTCGTACGGCCTGACCACCCCCGACCTCGCCGAGGCCGCCGTCAAGCGCGCGACCATGCGCGCCGCGCGCCGCGTGGTGCTGCTCGCCGACTCCTCCAAGCACGGACAGGAGCACTTCGCCCGCTTCGGCGACCTGAGCGATGTGGACCTGCTGATCACCGACCGCGGGCTGAGCCCGGAAGACGCCACCGCCATCGAGCGCGGCGGCACCGAAGTGCTGTGTGTGTAGAGCGCCCCGTGTTCCGAGGCGCTGTGTGTATTGAGCTGCAAGCGGCATCCGGCCGCCGTGTGTTGAGAAACGAGTGCGCATGATCCTCACCGTCACCCCCAACCCCTCCCTCGACCGTACGTACGAGGTCCCGTCGCTCGACCGCGGCGAGGTCATCCGGGCCACCGGCGAACGCATGGACCCGGGCGGCAAGGGCGTGAACGTCTCGCGCGCGGTCGCCGCCGCCGGACAGCGCACGATCGCCGTCCTGCCCCTGGGCGGTGCGCCCGGCGCACTCGTCGCCGACCTGCTCGACGCGCAGGGCATCGAGGTCGCGCCGGTCCCGATCGCCGGAGCCACCCGCTCGAACATCTCGGTCGCCGAACCCGACGGCACGATGACGAAGATCAACGCGCCCGGCCCCGAACTCTCCGCCGCCGAGGCCGAACTGCTCCTGGAGACCGTCCGCGGCCAGTACCGCTCCGACGCCACCGACTGGATCACCTGCTGCGGCAGCCTGCCGCGCGGGCTCGCACCTTCCTGGTACGCCGATCTTGTCGCGCGGGCGCACGCGGCGGGCGCCCGGATCGCGCTGGACACCTCAGGTCCGGCGCTGCTCGCGGCGCTGCGCGAGCGGCCCGATGTGGTGAAGCCCAACGCCGAGGAGCTCGCGGAAGCCGTCGGGCGCCCCCTCGCCACGGTGGGCGACGCGGTGAAGGCGGCCGAGGAGTTGCGCGAGCTGGGCGCGCGCGCCGTGCTCGCGAGCCTGGGCGCGGACGGCCAGTTGCTCGTGGACGGCTCGGGCGCCTGGTTCGCGAGCGCGCGGGTGGATGCCGTACGCAGCAACGTGGGCGCCGGCGACTCCTCCCTCGCCGGTTTCCTGATCGCCGGCGGCAGCGGCCCGAAGGCCCTGGCCTCCGCCGTCGCCCACGGCGCCGCGGCCGTCCAACTCCCCGGCAGCGTGATGCCGGGCCCGGCCGACCTCGACCCCTCCGCCGTGACGGTCACGGCGGAGATCCCGGTGGACCGCGTACTGACGGAGCCCGTGTCATGACGGCGCGCTCCACCGGACGACTGGCCGGCGCTCGATCCGGTCCTGGACGCACTGGCCCTGGACTCACGGGTCTCGGAGTCACTGGCCCTGGACTCACCGGTTCCGGAGTTACCGGTTCCGGAGTCGCTGGTCCCGGCCTCACCGGTCCCGGGCGCACTGGCCCCGGGCTCACCGGCCCCGGCCTCACCGGTCCCGGACGCACTGGCCCCGGAGTCACTGGCCCCGGGCTCACTGGCCCCGGCCCCGTCGGTCCCGAGCCCAATGGCTCCGGACCCCCTGAACAGGCCCTGAAGCGGCGGGGTCTCCCCTTCCCCGCCGCAGCCATACGGCGAAGGGACTGGCCCGGTCCCGCCGCCGAGGGGAGGCGGGGCTTCCCCCGCCCCGCCTCCACCGCCCCTGCAACTCGTCCCAGCCCAAGCCCCAGCCCAAGCCCCAGCCCAAGCCCCAGCCCAAGCCCCAGTTCCAGCCCCAGTTCCTGTCCCAGTCCCCGTACCCCCGTCCCCACGTTCAGCTTCACCCCTGTCCCCACCCCCGCCCCCGCCCACAATTTCCCCCGGGCGATACGCGTGCGAAGGAGCCCGCGATGAGCGAGATGATCACCGCGGACCTGGTCGACCTCGACCTGTCCGCCGAAACGAAGGAAGCGGCGGCCCGAGCCCTCGCCGAGCGCATGGTCGCCCAGGGCCGGGTGACCGACCTCGACGGCTTCCTCGCCGACGTGGCCGCTCGCGAGGCCCAGATGCCGACCGGCCTCGACGGCGGCATCGGCATCCCGCACTGCCGGAGCGAACACGTCACCGAACCGACGCTCGCCTTCGGGCGCAGCGCGGCGGGGATCGACTTCGGCGCGCCGGACGGACCCGCCGACCTGATCTTCCTGATCGCCGCCCCGGCGGGCGCGGACGACGCCCACCTCACGATCCTTTCGTCGCTCGCCCGGCACCTGATGAACGCCGAGTTCACGTCCGCGCTGCGGGCCGTGGACGACGCGGCGGCCGCGGCCGCGCTGATCCGGGGCGACGAGCCCGCGGCGGCCCCGGCCGCCTCCGATGGCTCCGCGGCGGAGTCGAACGCGGCGGCCTCCGCCGACTCCGCCGCGGGCGGCACGGCCCCGGCGCCGGGTGCGACCGTCGAGGACGGACCCGCCCCGGCGCCGGGCGCCACCGAGGGCGGCGAACCCTTCCGCATCGTCGCCGTCACCTCGTGCCCCACCGGCATCGCGCACACCTACATGGCGGCCGAGTCGCTGGAGAACGCGGGACGCGAGGCCGGCATCGAACTCGTCGTCGAGACGCAGGGCTCGGCCGGTTTCACCCGGCTCGACCCCGCGGTCATCGCGGCGGCGGACGGCGTGATCTTCGCGCACGACGTCCCCGTACGGGACAAGGACCGCTTCGCCGGGAAGCCGACCGTCGACGTCGGCGTGAAGGCGGGCATCAACCGTCCCACCGAGCTGATCTCCGAGGTCCGCGGCAAGGCGGAGCGCGGCGAGGTCACCGCGGGCTCCGCGCCCGGCACACCGGTGGAGCGCACCGGTGAGTCCGGCGAGGGCTACGGCAGCAAGCTCCGCAAGTGGCTGATGAGCGGCGTGAGTTACATGGTGCCGTTCGTCGCCGCGGGCGGTCTGCTGATCGCCCTGGGCTTCGCGATCGGCGGCTACCAGGTCAACAAGGCGCCTTCCGTCATGGACCACTTCATGTGGCTGCAGGCGGACAGTTGGGGTGCGCTGTTCTTCCAGATCGGCGGCGTGGCCTTCGGCTTCCTCGTCCCCGTCCTCGCCGGCTACATCGCGTACGGCATGGCGGACCGGCCAGGTCTTGTCCCCGGCTTCGTCGGCGGCGCGATCTCGCTCACCATCAACGCGGGCTTCCTCGGCGGTCTGGCCGCAGGTCTCATCGCCGGTGCGGTGGTCATCGGGATCCAGAAGGTCAAGATCCCCAAGTCGCTGCGCGGCATCATGCCGGTGGTGGTGATCCCACTGATCTCCTCGGCGATCGTCGGGTTCCTGATGTTCGTGGTCATCGGCAAGCCGATCGCCTCCGCGCAGAAGGGCATGACCGACTGGCTCAACGGCCTCACCGGCACCAACGCCATCCTCCTGGGCACCCTGCTCGGCCTGATGATGTGCTTCGACCTCGGCGGCCCGGTCAACAAGGTCGCGTACACCTTCGCCACGGCGGGTATCGCGGTGGCGAGCCCCAGCGACTCGGCGATGAAGATCATGGCCGCGGTGATGGCGGCCGGCATGGTCCCGCCGCTCGCCATGGCCCTGGCCACGACCGTCCGCGGCAAGCTCTTCACCCAGACCGAGCGCGAGAACGGCAAGGCCGCCTGGGTCCTTGGCGCCTCCTTCATCTCGGAGGGCGCGATCCCCTTCGCCGCGGCGGACCCGCTCCGCGTCATCCCGTCGTCCATGGTGGGCGGCGCGGTCACCGGCGCACTGTCGATGGCCTTCGGCGCCACCCTGCGCGCCCCGCACGGCGGCATCTTCGTGGTCCCGCTGATCGGCAACCCGTTCCTCTACCTGGTCGCCATCGCCGCGGGCGTCTGCGTCACCACCGCCCTGGTGGTCGTCCTGAAGGGCATGCGCAAGCAGGCTCCCGGGGTCGCCGGCGCAGGGGTTGCCGACGCTCCGATATCGGCGAAGGCCGAACGCAAGGAGCCGGTGGCAGCCGCCTGAAGAGCCAACCGCCTGCCCCTTTAGGGCACTGGTGAGCTGTTCACCGCATCTGCGAGATGCGTCACGGTCCGGGACCAAAGTCCCGGACCGTGGTGTCTACTGGGGCGCATGCCCGATCACGTGTCGATCCTCCAGCTGACAGGCGTGGCCGCCCTCGCCCTGGCGACCGTCATCTGGGTCGTCGGCCTGGTACGCCTTCTGCGCCGGGACCGCTCCGAAGCCGTGCTCCGGCGTCATGGCGACGCGCTCCGGGCCATGCCCCGCCAGCGACAGTCGGGTCCGGACACCGAGTCCGTCGAACTGACCCCGGAGGAGCACGCCGCCTTCGCGGGCCTGGTACGCCAGTTCAGCGACAGCCGCCCGTAACTGCCCTGCGGCTGCTCCCCGGTGGTGATGTCAGCCGAGCCGGGCCGGTCTCGGCCGAGTCGAGCCGGTCTCAGCCGAGTCGGGCCGCGCGCCGCTCGATCGCATCGCGCGCCGCGTCCTCCGTGTCGTACACCTCGCACATGTGCCGCCGGTCGGGCGTCGCCGTGTGCTCGACCTCCCACAGGGAGATCTCCTGCCCGTCACGCAGCAGGAACGCGTGCTCGTAGAGCGAGAAGGACATCCCCGGCCGACCTGTCCGGCAGGGACGGCCGAAGGCCTGGGTGATCTGGTGCGCGAACGCCTCGCGCATCAGCAGTGTCGCGAGGTCGGCCCCCGGCTGGTCCGGGTTCTCCGCCCGCCGCAGCAGCCGTCGCGCGTGATCCGGCGAGTCGTCGGGCACGTACTCGTGCCGCGGCGCGGGAATCGGCGACAGCTGCATCAGTACGGCCAGTTCGAAGTCCGGAGCGTCCGCCGGGAGCGGCAGGCGGGCCGTGGCGGCGCGCAGCTCGTCGTCGTCGACGTACACCTCGTGTTGCGGATCGCTGCCGGGCGCCGTGTTGTGCACGAGCTCCCACAGCGTGACCGCCGAGCCGTCGGCGAGCAGCCACGTGTGCCGGTACGTCTCGCGGTGCAGCCCCGCACTGTGGTGCGCGGAGTGCAGCGAACTGTCGTGCGCCAGCGCACAGTCGAGCCGCCGTATCGTCTCGTCCGGCAGTTCGAAGGAGTTCAGGGCGCGACCGAGGAGTCGCGCGAGATGCTCCTCCGGAGACTCGGGCGACTCGGGTGGTTCGTACGCTGCTGTCTCGTACGGAACGCTCAAGGTTTCTCCCGGCGTTGCTGCATGTCACCTTGTGGGTGCATACCGTAGCCCCTCGGTCGGACATCATGTCCGCGAACCGAGAAAACGTACGGTTGGAAAACGGACGGGCCGCGCGGCAAGTTCCCACGCGGCCCGACCGAGCGTCAAAAAGCCCTCGTCAGACGGTACTTCCCGCGGTCCACGCGCTCCAGGACAAGTTCCAGCCGTTGAGCCCGTTGTCCGGAGAGACGGTCTTGTCGGGGGAGTTCTCGACGGTCACGACGTCCCCAATGAGGGAGTTGTCGTAGAACCACTTGGCGGTCGTGTCCCCCTGAGCACCCTGCACATCGGCCATCCCCACACAGCCGTGGCTGGTGCCCTCGCGGCCGAAGGGCGGATTGCCCTTGTTGTACCAGTAGTTGCCGTGGATGAAGGTGCCGGAGGTGGTCAGGCGCATCGCGTGCGGCACGTCCGGGATGTCGTACTCGCCGCCGAGTCCGACCGTCCGGCTGTTCATCCGCGTCTGCGTGAACTTCTCGGAGATCACCATCTGCCCGTTGTACGTGGTGTGATCCGGGCTGCCCGCCGAGATCGGGACCTTCCTGAGGGTCTTCCCGTCCCGCACGACCGTCATGGTCTGCGTGTTGACGTCGACGGTGGACACCTGGGAACGCCCGATGGTGAAGGTGACGGTCTTCTTCTGCACGCCGTAGACGCCGTTCGCGCCCTCGACGCCGTCCAGGTCGATCTTCATCGTGACCTTGGAACCGGCCTTCCAGTACTCCTCGGGCCGGAAGTCGAGCCGCTGCGCCCCGAACCAGTGCCCCACCACCTGCTGCCCGCTGCTCGAGGAGACCGTGATGTGCGACTGCACGGCCTTCTTGTCGCTGATCACCTTGTCGAAGTTGAAGGAGACCGGCATCCCGACGCCGACCGTGGTGCCGTTGTCGGGCGTGTACGTCCCGATGAAGCTGTTGCTGGAAGTGACCGTCGTGAAGATGGAGTTGGCAGCGGAGGTGCGTCCGCTCGAGTCCTTCGCGGTGGCCGATATCTGGTACTTCGTCCCGCGCTCCAGCTGCTCCTTCGGCTTCCAGGAGCTCCCGTCCGCGGATATCGCGCCGGGTACGGCAGCCCCGGTCCCCGACACCGTCATCTTCACGTCGGTGAGCTTGCCGTCGCTGACCTTCACACCGGTCGCGTTGATCGACGCGTCCGTCGAACCGTCCTTGGCGGAGATGACGAGTTTCGCCGTGGACGTCTTGGCCGAACTCCCGCCGTTCTCTGCGTCCTTGCCGTTCTTGCTGTCGGCGTTCGCGCTGCCACCGCAGGCGGTGAGGGTGAGGGCGCCGACCATCAGGGCGGCACAGGCCCCCAGTGCGCGCCGCGCTGTATTGTCCGGCGTTGCCACGGGCTGCTCCAGATTCTTGTGATGTGCGTGATCCGCTCCAGTACGTCGAGAAAGAGCGACCGGCGCCAGGAAGGGTTCCCTCCGTCGCCGGTGAACACCATCACGTGACAGAACCGGGACAATCCCCCAACGCCCGCCCCCGAAACGCCCCTGCTCCCAGCCCCTACCGCCCGCCCCCCCCACACCGGACACCCCGCTCGCAGCGGCCCACCGGCGTGGGTCGGGGGCGTGCCGGTACGTCCAAAGCCCGTCGCGTACGTTCGCGTCACCGGACGCTTCCCTGCCCGGCCAACGTCTGATCCGGCGGCGACGGGCGGACGTACCGGCACGCCCCCGACCCACCCACGCCCCCGGCACGCCTCCCGCCTACCGACCTCCGTACAGCTCCTCGTACGCCGGCCACAGCCCACCCACGCCGTCCACCGATTCCGCCGCCCGCACCGCCCGCACGATCGCCCGCGTCACCACGTCCGCACCCGCCGCAAGAATGGCGTTGAGCGCGAGGGGGTGCTCGTCGGCGAGCGGCCGGGCGCCCGTGGCCAGCGCGAACACCGTGTCCCCGTCGTTCAGCAGGTGCACCGGACGCACGGCGCGCGCGATGCCGTCGTGCGCCGTGCCCGCGAGCTTCTGCGCCTGCGCGCGCGAGATGTCGGCGTCGGTGGCGACGACCGCGAGCGTGGTGTTCAGCGGCGGAGCCCCGTTCCTCGCGATGGCTTCGGCCAGCCGCCGCTGCGCCGCCTCGTGCACCTCCACCGACGGATACGGCGTACGCCCCTGCAGCAACTCCCCGTACAGCGCCCCCGTTTCCGGCTGTATCACCGACCCCGCCGCGTTGGCCACCACCAGCGCGGCCACCGTGATCCCCGAGTCGAGCACGACGCTCGCGGTGCCGATGCCGCCCTTGACCGTGCCGGCTACCGCCCCGGTGCCGGCGCCCACGCAGCCCTCCCGCACCGGAGTGCCGGGCTCGCTCGCGTCGGCCGCCTCGACCGCCGCGCGCCCAGTGGAAGCGTCCGGCCTGGCCCGGAAGTCGCCGCCGCGGCCCAGGTCGAAGACGGCGGCGGCGGGAACGACCGGCACGACGTGCGCGGGATCGGGACCGACCCGCACCCCGCGTCCGCGCTCCTCCAGCCAGGCCATCACGCCGGACGCCGAGTCCAGTCCGTACGCGCTGCCGCCGGTCAGTACGACCGCCTCGACCTTCTGCACGAGGTTGCGTGGGTCGAGCGCGTCGGTCTCCTTGGTGCCTGGCCCGCCGCCGCGCACGTCCACGGCCGCGGTGGCGCCGCCGGGAGGGGCGAGCACGACCGTGGTGCCGGTGAGCCAACCGTCGCCGGTACACGTCGCGTGCCCCACCCGCAGACCCGCGACATCCGTCAGAGCGTCAACTGTCATGGCGACAGTGTTTCCCGCTACGCGGCCCGCGCTTCCTCCCGCGTGACCATCCGCGCCGTCAACGTCACCCCGACCGCCACCGACAGCGCCGATACGACGCCCGCCGCGAGCACCGCCCAGTCGCCCAGGAACGTGCACAGGATGACCAGCAAGGCGGTGGTCGGCAGGACGGCCTGCTGCGCGATGCCCACCTTGAAGTGGCGTGAATGCAGCAGCCACACGGTGAGGAGGTACAGCGCCGTCGGCAGTGTCACCGCGGCGGACGCGGAGAGCGTCGATATGTGCGCCTTGCCGACCGCCTGCTCGACCGCGACCTCCAGCCCCGCTCCGATCGCGGCCGCCGACGCGAAGACCAGGTAGTGGCCGTAGCCCCACAGGAACGCCTGCCTGTTGGTCCGCAGATGTCCGTGGATCGGCACCACGAAGTAGATCCACCACGCGGAGAAGACGATCAGCAGCCCGCCCGCGGCGATCGGCAGCAGTTCTCCGAGCGCCTCGTTCTCGTCCGCGCCCGACTTCACGGCGACCGTGGCCGCGGCGATCGTCTCGCCCAGGACGATGATCGTGAACAGGCCGTACCGCTCGGAGATGTGGTGCGGATGCCAGGACGACTTGGCATCCTTCTCCGCGAACAGGGGGACGCACAACTCGGCGACGGCCATCACCAGGAACACCCAGGGCCGCGCGGACTCCGGCAGGACCAGCAGCCCCAGCCAGCCGACCTGGCACAGCAGCACGCCTCCCGCGTACCGCAGGGCCATGGTTCTCTCGGCCCCCTCGGTGGACCGCGCCACCCGCAGCCACTGCGCGATCATCGCGAACCGCATGATCGCGTACCCGAGCCAGACGAGCAGGAAGTCGTGGTCCTCGGCCGCCCGCGACACCCCGGCGGCGAGTACGAGGACACCGGCGATCTGCACCAACGTGACGACCCGGTAGAGCGCGTCGTCGTTGTCGTACGCCGAGGCGAACCAGGTGAAGTTCATCCAGGCCCACCAGATCGCGAAGAAGAGCATCGCGTAGTTGAGGATGCCCTCACCCGCATGTCCCTCGGCCACGGCGTGCACCAGCTGGATGCCCGCCTGGGCGATGGCCACGACGAAACACAGGTCGAAGAAGAGCTCCAGCGGCGACGCGACCCGGTGTGCCTCGTCGCGGCCACGAGCGGCCATGGTGCGCAACGGCCCACGACCGGCAGGCCGTGAGGTCGGTGCGGATGCGGATGCGGATGCGGATGCGGAACCGGCACCGGGGCTCGAGCCGGAACTGGAACTGGAACTGGCACGGGACGTCATACGGCCAAGCACAGCAGAAAAGTCCCGGAAATTCTTGTGAATGCGTTCACAAGGTGACTCGAGTCCAACGTCCCCCAGGGATGACCTGGTCAGACGGGGCAGGGCGACCCGCGCCCGCCGGACGGGAGGACCTTCGGTCTCCGCTGGGGGACCGACGCGGCCGGTCAGTTCCTCGTCGCGGGCGTGCCCGCCGGGGTGCCGAGGCCCCCAGCTGAGCCGGGGTGGGCCGCCGTCCCCCTCGGCGTACCCTGAAGGCATGAGTACCGCCCCCGCCCCCGAACCGCGCGATCCCAAGCCTGCCGCGCTGGTCTTCGACGACCCGCTGAGCCAGCAGTCCTCGGACGATACGGACCGCGGGTGGGGCGAGCGGCCCGGCAGCGACAGCGACAGCGCGGCCGACCTGAAGCGCTTCCTCGACGAGAAGCCGCCCCACCACATCTGAACCCCGCCCCACCACGTCTTAGCCCCGCCCCAGCGTGTCTTGGCCCCGCCCCGCCACCGCTGGGCCCCGGCCCACAGCCGTGCCGCTAGTTCTCGCTGTGCCCCGAACCGCGCTGCGCCACCAAGGCGTCGCGGATCTCCTTGAGCACCTCCAGCTCGGTGATCTCCATGACCTCCTGCGTGCCCTCCTTCGCCTTCTGGCGGGCCGCCTGCCGGGCCAGGTACTTGGACATGGGCAGGACCATCAGGAAGTAGACGACGGCCGCGGTGATCAAGAACGTGAGCGTCGCGCTGAGGACAGTGCCCCACATGATCGGGATGCCGCTCGTGGCCGTGCCCGTCGCCTCGTCGAAATGGCACGGCGACTTCAGGCACGAGCTGTACTGGTTGAGGTCCTTGGTCCCGAACGCGCCCACCAGCGGGTTGATGATTCCCTTCACCACCGAGTTGACGATGTTGGTGAAGGCCGCGCCGATGACCACCGCGACTGCCAGGTCGACGACGTTCCCCCGCGTCAGGAAGGCCTTGAAGCCCTCCAGCACACCGGGTTTCTTCTTCTCGCTCACCGAGGGGCCCTTCTGCACAAGTTGTGGAACAAACAGCTCCGCAACCTACGTCAGGGCGTGCCGGGCCTGTCCAATTCGGCAGCTCGAACGAGGGACTTGACACCGATTCGTCACTTACGGCGTCACGGTCGGGCACGTTGTTCAGCACACCGTCACCGCCAGCCGTGAGGTCGCACTCGCGCCGGCCAGCCGCGTCGCCGTGGTCCGCGGGACGGAGAGGACGACCAGAGCGCCGGTCTCGGTGGCGTCGACTTCCGGCACCTCGGTCACCCGGACCCCGGCTGCGACCACCCGTGCCTCGCCGCCGTTGTCCGCGGCGACGACATCGACCCGGTCCCCGCGCCGCAACAACCGCACCGTGGCCGCGTCGGCGATCCGCACCGGCGCAGTCACCATCTCGGCCGCGCGGCGCTCGCGTACGGGAGCCGACGCGGATGCGGAAGCGGAACGGGCAGCGCCCGCGGGATGCCCCCGCGCCCGCTCGGCGTCACGAGGGCCGGCCGAGATGAGCGCGGCCGCCGTGACCGCCAGCCCCGCGGCCACGGCCCGCCGCTTGTGCCGGGTGAGGCGCCGCAGTTGATACCGCCCGCCGCGCACGCGTACGGGAGCGAAGTGAGGTACCTCGCAGGTCGGAGGCGCGTCCGCGCCCGGCGGGCGTACGGGAGGAGTGAGAGGAGCGAGCTGAGAGGGCTGTGCCATGGTGACCACCACCTGCGACGAGAGATCGGCTGCTTGCGATCCCACGATGAGGCCTCACGGCCGAGCCCGCCGGAGCCCGTGGACCACCGACGGGTTGTGGACAACTCCCTCACCCGAACGGGAAGTTCCGCCCCTCCTGCGACGCGCTGAACGACTGCAGGGGCCCCGCGCTACGGCAGCGTGAACCCCGGATCCATCCCGCCCAGCGCCGTCGTGCACAGACAGTCCCGCGTCCCGTTCGCCGGCAGCCCCGCGACCGCGTCGAAGAGCACACCCCGCAGCCGGTCCACATTCGCCGCGAACACCTTCAGCACATCGTCGTGCGAAACTCCCTCGCCGGTCTCGGCCCCCGCGTCGAGATCGGTGACGAGGGTCAACGACGTGTAGCAGAGCTCCAGTTCGCGCGCGAGCGCCGCCTCGGGGTGGCCGGTCATACCCACCACGGACCAGCCCTGCGCCTGGTGCCAGAGCGATTCGGCACGGGTGGAGAACCGCGGGCCCTCGATCACCACGAGGGTGCCGCCGTCCACCGGCTCCCAGTCCCGCCCGCGCGCAGCTTCGAGCGCGGCCTTGCGACCGACGGGGCAGTACGGGTCGGCCAGCGACACGTGCACCACGTTCGGCACCGTGCCGTCCGGCAGCGGAAGACCGTCGAAGTACGACTGCGCCCGCGCCTTCGTACGGTCGACCAGCTGGTCCGGCACCAGGAGTGTCCCCGGCCCGTACTCAGGTCGCAGACCGCCCACCGCGCAGGGCCCGAGGATCTGTCGTGCGCCGACGGAACGCAACGCCCACAGGTTGGCCCGGTAGTTGATGCGGTGCGGCGGCAGATGGTGGCCGCGGCCGTGACGGGGCAGGAAGGCGACCCGCCGCCCGGCGATCTCGCCGAGGAACAGGGAGTCGCTGGGCGGCCCGTAGGGGGTGTCGACCTGTATCTCGGTCACGTCATCGAGGAAGGAGTAGAACCCCGAGCCGCCGATGACCCCGATCTCGGCCCTGTCCGCCGGCTGTTCTCCGGCAGGGCTCTGCGCATTCTCCGTGTTCGCCATGGACCGCACCCTAGTCGGGCCAGGAAACGCCGAAGACCCCGTCGTCGTACGACGACGGGGTCCCGTAAGAACAAGCCTTACGCGGCGGAGCTGCTGCTGGACGAGCCGCTGCCCGACGACTTCGAGTCCGAAGAGGACGACGAAGTGGTCGAGGGTGTGGACGACGGCTTCGAAGCAGGCGTGGACGCCGGCGAGGTGCTCGTCGACGAACCGCGGCTGTCATTGCGGTAGAAGCCGGAGCCCTTGAAGACAATGCCGACGGCCGAGAACACCTTCTTCAGGCGGCCACCGCAGTTGGGGCATTCGGTCAGGGCATCGTCGGTGAACTTCTGCACCGCCTCGAGGCCCTCGCCACACTCGGTGCACTGATACTGGTAGGTCGGCACTGGTCTTCCTCCTGGCACTCTCACTCAATGAGTGCTAACGACGGTCCATAGTGACGTATTCCGAGAGATCAGTCCACCGCCACCGGCACTCGGTGACCCACGCCACGTGCGACGGTGCGGCTCGCGGGCCGCGTCGCCAATCGTGATCGCAGGCCTACCAGCGTCGCCAGAGCCAGTGCCGTACCGGCCATCGGCACCAGGAAACCGGCGCCGTCCCAGAAGCGATCCTCGAGTTGTCCGGAGACCGTGACGGCCGCCGCCTGACCGAGCGCGACGGCGCCGGTGAGCCAGGTGAAGGCCTCGGTGCGGGCGCCGGCGGGCACCAGACTCTCGACCAGTGTGTAGCCGGTGATCAGGGCCGGAGCGATGCACATGCCGACCAGGAGGCCGATCCCGGCGAGCACGATCACGGAGTGGGCGGCCCAGAGCCCGGAGGCGGTGAGCGCCAGGGCCGCGTACCCGAGGACGAGCCGTCGCTGCGGGGCCACCTTCCAGGCGATGGCGCCGAAGGCGACGCCGGAGAGCATGTTGCCCGCGGCGAAGACGCCGTACAGGACACCGTTCAGGCCGGGCTCGCCGATCGATTCGCTGAACGCGGCGAGGGAGACCTGCATGCCGCCGAAGACGGAACCGATTCCCAGGAAGGCCACGATCAGAACGCGCACACCGGGGACGCGCAGTGCCGAAACGTGCTCCACGCGCGCGTGCCCGTCAAAAGCGACAGCGGGCTGGGTGCTCTTCTGCGCGGCGAACAGGAGACCGCCGACCAGCGTCAGCGCGGCCTCGGTCAGCAGGCCGGCGGCCGGGTCCACGGTCGTGCACAGTGCGGTCGCCACGAGCGGGCCGAACACGAAGGTCAGCTCGTCGGTGACGGACTCGAAGGCCGCCGCGGTGGTCATCAGCGGCGACCCCTGGAGCTTGACGCCCCAGCGGGCGCGCACCATCGGACCGATCTGGGGAACCGAGGCGCCGGTCGGCACGGCGGCGACGAAGAGGACCCACAAGGGGGCGTCCGCCAGCGCGAGCGCGGTCAGGGAGAGGCCCGACAGGGTGTGCACCAGGACGCCGGGGAGCAGTACCGCCCGCTGCCCGAGCCGGTCGGCGAGGCGCCCCGTGAAGGGCGCGAACAGTGCCATGGAGACACCGGTCACGGCGGCGACGGCGCCGGCGGTTCCGTACGAGCCGGTGGTGTGCTGCACGAGCAGCACGATGGAGATGGTCAGCATCGCGAACGGCTGGCGTGCGGCGAAGCCGGGGAGCAGGAACGTCCAGGCGCCGCGCGTGCGCAGCAGCTGCCCGTACCCGGGGCGGGAGGTGACCGTGGATGCCACGGCCCGTGCCTTTCTGCCACCTGGTAGCGCGCCCGTGCGGGGGGCGCCGAGAGCTGTCCTCTTGCGCGGAACTGCGGTAGATACCGGCTGCCCACTGCGAGGGCACCGCGGCCGCCATACGGTCGCGCCAGCTCTGCGTCAGGCAGAGTTGGTTCGATCTAGGTATGCCTTCATCGTACAGGGATGAACGGTCCACTGCCTGTGAAAACGAGCACCATGGCATCGTTCGCCTGCGAATGCATATCAACGCTTAAGGCCCTGTTCGCCTGGATGTCCCAGCCGATGCCTCAGCCGGTGCCTCAGTCGATGTCCCGGCCGATGTCTCGTTCGCCGTCTCGCTCGACGTTCCGTTCAATGGTTGTGACCTTCGCCTTCCGGTCCCAGCCAGCCGGCCAGCTTGCCGCCCTGGCCCACCGCGCGCAGTCGCCTCTCGGCCGCGTCCCGGACGGGATCGGTGGCCACCACGAGGAGCTCGTCGCCGCGCCGCAGCACGGTCGTGGGCAGCGGTACGAAGGACTTCCCGTCGCGTACGACGAGGGTGACGGCAGCGCCCGCCGGCAGGCGCAGCTCGCCCACCTCGACGCCGTGCATGCGCGAACCCTTCGGGATCGCGACGGACAGCAGATGGCCGCGCAGCCGCTCCAGGGGGGCTGATTCGATGCCGAGGTCGGCGGCCTCGCCGGACTCGCCCAGCCGCAGCTTGCGGGCCAGCCAGGGCAGTGTGGGGCCCTGGATGAGCGTGTAGACGACGACCAGTACGAAGACGATGTTGAAGATGCGGCGGCTTTCCTCGATGCCGCTCACCATCGGGATGGTCGCCAGGATGATGGGCACGGCGCCGCGCAGTCCGGCCCAGGACATCAGCGTCTGTTCCTGCCACGGTATGCGGAACGGCAGCAGGCTCAGCACGACGCTGAGCGGCCGCGCCACCATGGTGAGAACCAGGCCTATGACGAGCGCGGGCCAGATGTCGTCGCCCATCTCGTGCGGCGTGACCAGCAGGCCGAGCAGCACGAACATGCCGATCTGGGCGATCCAGCCGAGCCCTTCGGCGAAACCGCGCGTGGCGGGCCAGTGCGGCAACTTCGCGTTGCCCAGCAGCATCGACGCGAGGTACACGGCGAGGAAGCCGCTGCCGTGGGCGAGCGCGCCGGCGGCGTACGCCACGACCGCGATCGCCATCACGGCGATCGGATAGAGACCGGAGGCGGGCAGCGCCACATGCCGCAGCCCGTACGAGCCGAGGAAGCCCACCGCGATGCCGATGGCCGCGCCGATGGCCAGCTCCAGGCCTATCTCGCCCAGCAGCGCGTACCAGTGCTCCACCGGGCCCGCCGTGGAGAACGCGACGACGAGGATGACCACCGGAGCGTCGTTGAACCCCGACTCGGCTTCCAGAACGCCCGTCACGCGCGCGGGGAGGGGCAGTTTCCGCAGGACCGAGAAGACCGCCGCCGCATCCGTCGAGGACACCACCGCCCCGATGATGAGCGCCTGCCGCCACTCCAGCCCGATCAGATAGTGAGCGGCTGTGGCCGTCACTCCGACGCTCACCGCGACGCCGACCAGTGCCAGCGAGGTGGCGGCCGGAAGGGCGGGCTTGATCTCTTTCCACTTCGTGCCGAGGCCGCCCTCGGCCAGGATCACGACCAGGGCCGCGTACCCGATGACCTGGGTCAATTCGGCATTGTTGAAGTGGACGTCGCCGATCCCGTCCTGGCCCATCGCGACGCCGATGCCCAGGTAGACGAGCAGGGTGGGGAGCCCGCTGCGCGAAGAGATCCGAACCGCTGCCACCGCGACGAGCAGAACGAGCGAGCACACGAGCAGGAGTTGGTTGAGGTGGTGGACAGTCAGCGGCCGTTCCTTCCTCGTCAATCCGGTCACTCGGATCAGAACGCTCAGATCGGCACACGCGGATCGGAACCCTCGGATCAGAACACCGGAAGCCGAGCACTTCAGTGCAAGTACTTCGTTACCTTACCTAACTCTTGACGCTTTCTTGACGTTCCCGGGGGCAAGATCGAACGCCCGTCCGTTCGGGTACCCGACTCCGCGTCAAGGCGCGGTGGGCCCTGCGCCTATGGTTGCTCCAGCACTCCAGGACCGCCTGCCGCTCGCGTTAGGACAGCAAGGACAGCGATGCCCCCCAACACCACCGCCTCTTCCGGCCAAAAGCCCGGCAAGTCCGGCAGGAAGAAGGGGCGCAAAGCCCGACTGTTCTTGATCGTCCTGGTTTTGGCCATCATCGGCGGCGTCGCCTTCGGCGGGTTCTGGACCGTCAGCACAGTGCGCGCTTCCTTCCCGCAAACCACGGGCGAGATCAAGCTCGACGGCCTGTCAGGACCCGTGGACGTCAAGCGGGACAGCTACGGAATCCCGCAGATCTACGCCTCGTCCGACGAGGACCTCTTCATGGCGCAGGGCTTCGTCCAGGCGCAGGACCGGTTCTACGAGATGGACGTACGCCGTCACATGACCTCGGGCAGGCTGTCCGAGATGTTCGGCTCCGGGACGGTCGATGACGACGAGTTCCTGCGCACCCTGGGCTGGGACCGGGTCGCGAAGGAGGAGTACGACACCAAACTGTCGGACTCCACGAAGAAGTACCTCCAGGCCTACGCCAAGGGAGTCAACGCCTACCTGAAGGGCAAGGACGGCAAGGACATCTCCCTGGAGTACGCGGCCCTCGGCTTCGAGAACGACTACAAGCCCCAGGAGTGGACCCCGGTCGACTCGGTGGCCTGGCTCAAGGCGATGGCCTGGGACCTGCGCGGCAACATGGACGACGAGATCGACCGCTCCCTGATGACGAGCCGCCTGGGCCCGCAGCAGATCGCGGACCTGTACCCGGAGTACCCGTACAGCCGGAACCAGACGATCGTCCAGGAGGGCGAGTACGACAGCGCCACCCAGTCGTACGTCCAGGGCGGCAGCAGCACCACGACGGACTCCGCGGGCACCGGGCTCGCGGGCGACACCACGGCTCCCGCCGGCCTGGAGAGCCAGCTGTCGGGGCTCTACGACGTCCTCGACGACCTGCCGACGGCCGTCGGAGTGAACGGCAACGGCATCGGCTCCAACTCCTGGGTCGTCGACGGCGACCACACCATCACCGGCGAACCGCTGCTGGCCAACGACCCGCACCTGTCGCCCTCGCTGCCCTCGGTCTGGTACCAGATGGGCCTGCACTGCACCACCGTCTCCGCCACCTGCCAGTACGACGTCTCCGGCTACACGTTTGCCGGCATGCCCGGTGTGATCATCGGCCACAACCAGGACATCGCCTGGGGCATGACCAACTCCGGCGTCGACGTCACCGACCTCTACCTGGAGAAGCTCACCGGCGACGGCTACCAGGTCGACGGCAAGGTGAAGCCCTTCACGACCCGCAAGGAGACCATCAAGGTCGCGGGCGGCGACTCCAAGACGATCGTCGTCCGGGAGACCGACAACGGGCCCCTGGTGTCCGACCGCAACGACGAACTCGTCAAGGTCGGCGAGAAGGCCACCGTCGACTCCGCGGCGCCCGACCGCGGCGACGGCTACGGCATCTCGCTGCGCTGGACCGCGCTGGATCCGGGCAACTCCATGGACGCCGTCTTCGAGTTGGACAAGGCCTCCGACTGGACCGAGTTCCGCAACGCGTCCGCGTCCTTCGACGTGCCCTCGCAGAACCTGATCTACGCCGACACCAAGGGCAACATCGGCTACCAGCTGCCCGGCAAGATCCCCACGCGCGGCGAGGGCGACGGCTCGCTCCCGGCGCCCGGCTGGGACTCCAAGTACAACTGGACCGGCTACATCAAGCAGGCCGAGCTGCCCTACGAGTACAACCCGGACCGCGGCTACATCGTGACCGCCAACCAGGCTGTCGTCGACAAGGACAAGTACCCCTACACGCTCACCACGGACTGGGGCTACGGAACGCGCAGTCAGCGGATCACCGACCTGATCGAGTCGAAGATCAAGGACGGCGGCAAGATCTCGACCGAGGACATGCGCCAGATGCAGCTCGACAACAGCAGCGAGATCGCCAAGCTGCTGGTGCCCAAACTGCTCAAGATCGACGTCGACGACCCTGACGTCCGCGAGGCGCAGAAGCTCCTGGAGGGCTGGGACTACACCCAGGACGCCGACTCCGCCGCCGCCGCCTACTTCAACTCGGTCTGGCGCAACATCCTCAAGCTCGCATTCGGCAACAAGCTGCCCAAGGAGCTGCGCGTCGAGGGCCAGTGCCTGAACGTGGCCCCGGTCGACACCACCGGTCCCGCCGACGAGGACCAGACGGTCCGCGAGTGCGGCCAGCGCGCCGCGGACAAGGCGCAGCCGGACGGCGGCGACCGCTGGTTCGAGGTGGTCCGCAACATCATCGACGACGAGGACAGCGACTGGTGGAAGTCGCCCAAGACGCGCCTCGACAAGGCGACCGACACCCGTGACGAGCTGTTCGGGCGGGCTCTGAAGGACGCCCGCTGGGAGCTGACCGCCAAGCTCGGCAAGGACATCGACACCTGGAACTGGGGCCGGCTGCACCGCCTGTTCCTGAAGAACCAGACCCTGGGCACCGAAGGCCCCGCCTACCTGCAGTACATGCTCAACCGCGGCCCCTGGAAGCTCAGCGGCGGCGAGGCGACGGTCAACGCGACCGGCTGGAACGCGGCGGGCGGCTACGGCGTGGTCTGGGTGCCGTCCATGCGGATGGTGGTCAACCTCGGGGACCTCGACAAGTCCAAGTGGATCAACCTCACCGGCGCCTCCGGGCACGCCTACAGCGCCCACTACACCGACCAGACGGACATCTGGGCCGAGGGCCAACTGCTGGACTGGTCCTTCTCGAAGGAAGCGGTCGAGAAGGGGACGAGCGACACACTGGTCCTGAAACCGTGACGCGCTGACCTGTCGAAAGGGCCCTCCACGCGCGCGTGGAGGGCCCTTTCGCGTTGCCGGAGGCGCCGGTGGAAGACCTCAGCGGAAGCGACGTACGCCCGACGGGGTCACCACCGCGTGGACGGGCCGGTCGTGCGGCTCCTCGGGGACCCGCTCGACGACCTCGGAGTCGTACAGCAGCACCACCAGCGCGGGATCGGCCCCCGCGCGCTCCAGACGGGCCAGCACGCGGTCGTACGAGCCCCCGCCGCGCCCCAGGCGCATTCCGCGCGCGTCGACGGCGAGACCGGGCAGCAGGACCGCGTCGGCCTCCTGGACGGCCGCGGGCCCCAGCCGCTCGCCCGCCGGCTCCAAGAGGGCCATCTTTCCGCCGTGTTGGACCCGCGCGAGGGAGCTCACTCCGGCGTACGCCCCCCAGTCCAGGTCGTTGTCCGCCAGCAGCACCGGCAGCAGCACGCGCACGCCCCGCGCGTGGAGCGCGTCCAGGAGTGCGAGGGTGCCGGGCTCGCTCCCCACCGAGACGTACGCCGCCACTGTGCGCGCGTGCGCCAGCTCGGGCAGTTCCAGGGCGCGGGCGGCGAGAGCTGCGGTTGTCTCCCGCACGTCATCGGCTGTCAACCCGTTTCTCACCGTGAGGAATTCTCGCCGCAACGTTCTCTTGTCAGGCTCTGACTCGGACCCAACGTGACTCACAGGTCTCTCCTGTAACTTCCTAATACGCTCATATGAGAGTGAATTAACCGGAGCTACAGATTCCGCACATAGCCACCGGATATGGTTGCGGGCATGACTGAGTCGCACCCCAGGATCAGCAAGGCTGTCATCCCTGCAGCAGGCCTCGGTACCCGGTTCCTGCCGGCGACCAAAGCCACTCCCAAGGAGATGCTGCCGGTCGTCGACAAGCCGGCGATCCAGTACGTGGTCGAAGAGGCCGCGGCCGCGGGTCTTGACGACGTCCTGATGATCACCGGCCGCAACAAGCGCCCCCTCGAGGACCACTTCGACCGCAACTACGAGCTCGAATCGGCCCTCCAGAAGAAGGGCGACGCCGACCGGCTCGCCAGGGTCCAGGAGTCCAGCGACCTCGCCACCATGCACTACGTGCGCCAGGGCGACCCCAAGGGACTCGGCCACGCAGTCCTGTGCGCGGCCCCGCACGTCGGCCACGAGCCCTTCGCGGTGCTCCTCGGAGACGACCTGATCGACCCGCGCGACCCCCTGCTCTCGCGCATGGTCGAGGTCCAGGAGCAGCACGGCGGCAGCGTCATCGCGCTCATGGAGGTCGCACCCGAGCAGATCCACCTCTACGGGTGTGCCGCCGTCGAGTCCACCGACGAAAGCGACCTGGTGAAGGTGACGGGCCTGGTCGAGAAGCCGGACCCGGCGGACGCGCCCAGCAACTACGCCATCATCGGGCGTTACGTCCTCGACCCGCACGTCTTCGACATACTGCGCAAGACCGAGCCGGGCCGCGGCGGCGAGATCCAGCTCACCGACGCCCTCCAGCAGCTCGCCACGGACGAGAAGGTCGGCGGCCCCGTGCACGGCGTCGTCTTCCGGGGCCGCCGCTATGACACCGGTGACCGCGGCGACTACCTGCGTGCCATTGTCAGACTCGCATGCGAACGTGAAGACCTGGGCCCGGACTTCCGGACCTGGCTTCGCAGTTACGTAGCCGAGGAGATGTAGCGATTTTGAGCACCGCCGCGACCCGCGTCACCGGCCAGGACCACCTCTGGTCGGTGACCGAGCACCTGGAGGACATCCTCGCGACCGTTCGCCCCCTCGAACCCATCGAGCTGCAGCTCCTCGACGCCCAGGGCTGCGTCCTGGTCGAGGACGTGACGGTGCCGGTCTCCCTGCCGCCGTTCCACAACAGCTCGATGGACGGGTACGCGGTGCGGGTCGCGGATGTCGCGGGCGCGAGCGAGGAGTTCCCGGCCGCTCTGACGGTCGTCGGCGATGTCGCGGCGGGCCAGGCCGAGCTGCTCCACGTGGGCCCCGGCCAGGCCGCCCGCATCATGACGGGCGCCCCGATGCCTCCCGGCGCCGAGGCCGTCGTCCCCGTGGAGTGGACCGACGGCGGCCTCGGCGAGGGCCCGGTCTCGGGGATGCGCGCCCACAGCGCGGACCCCGAGGGGGCCTTCGGACAGGTGCAGGTCCACCGCCCGGCCGAGGCACGCGCGCATGTGCGCGCGAAAGGCAGCGATGTGAGGGCCGGCGACCGCGCTCTCGACGCGGGCACGGTCCTCGGCCCGCCGCAGATCGGCCTGCTCGCCGCGATCGGCCGCGGCACCGTACGGGTGCGCCCGCGCCCGCGCGTGGTCGTCATGTCCACCGGCAGTGAACTCGTCCAGCCCGACGAGGAGTTGGGCCCCGGCCAGATCTACGACTCCAACAGCTTCGCCCTCTGCGCCGCCGCTCGCGACGCCGGAGCCATCGCCTACCGGGTGGGCGCGGTCGCCGACGACGCCGAGACCCTCCGCGCCACCATCGAGGACCAGCTCATCCGAGCGGACCTGGTGGTCACCACGGGCGGGGTGAGCGTCGGCGCGTACGACGTCGTCAAGGAAGCCCTCTCCTCCGTCGGAGACGAGGACGAGGAGGGCAGCGGCATCGAGTTCCGAAAGCTCGCCATGCAGCCCGGCAAACCCCAGGGCTTCGGCACCATCGGCCCCGACCACACCCCGCTGCTCGCCCTCCCGGGCAACCCCGTCTCCTCGTACGTCTCCTTCGAGCTCTTCGTACGCCCCGCGGTCCGCACCCTGATGGGCCTGACGGACGTCCACCGCCCGACCGTCCGGGCAGCGCTCGCGACCGACAAGGCACTGACCTCGCCCGCGGGACGCCGGCAGTTCCTGCGCGGGAAGTACGCCGACGGCCGGGTGACGCCCGTCGGCGGCGCCGGATCCCACCTGGTCGCGGCCCTCGCACACGCCGACGCACTCATCGTCGTCCCCGAGAACGACACCTCGGTCGAGCCCGGCACCGAGGTCGACGTGGTCCTGCTCGGCTGAGCGCCCCGAGTTGGCGGTACCGTGTCGCGCACAACAGGCCCGACCGGGAGCGCCGCAGCACATGACAGTTCCAGCCCGGGGGGAGACCCCCGGACCCCATGTACAGGACCGGCTGACGCACATCGACGAGGCGGGCGCCGCCCGCATGGTCGACGTGTCAGGCAAGGACGTGACCGCGCGCACCGCCCGTGCCAGCGGCCGCGTCCTGGTCTCACCGCGTGTGATCGAGCTGCTGCGCGGCGAGGGCGTCCCCAAGGGCGACGCCCTCGCGACCGCGCGCATCGCGGGCATCATGGGCGCCAAGCGCACGCCGGACCTGATCCCGCTGTGCCACCCGTTGTCGGTGTCGGGTGTCAAGCTTGATCTGTCGGTCACGGACGACGCCGTCGAGATCCTCGCCACCGTGAAGACCACGGACCGTACGGGCGTCGAGATGGAAGCCCTCACCGCGGTCACCGTGGCGGCCCTCACCGTGATCGACATGGTCAAGGCGGTCGACAAGGGAGCGGTCATCACGGACGTACGCGTGGAGGAGAAGACGGGCGGAAAGTCGGGCCACTGGAGTCGGGCATGACGGGACCGTCGTACCGTGCCCTTGTGGTCACCGCCTCCAACCGGGCCGCCGCGGGGGTCTACGAGGACAAGGGCGGACCCCTGATCGCCGCGGGGCTGACCTCGTACGGCTTCGAGGTGGACGGTCCCCGGGTGGTGCCCGACGGTGACCCGGTCGAGGTTGCGCTGCGTGCCGGTGTCGATGCCGGGTACGACGTCATCGTCACCACCGGCGGCACCGGGATCTCGCCCACCGACAGGACCCCGGAGGCCACGCGTCGTGTTCTCGATCACGAGGTGCCGGGCATTCCCGAGGCCATCAGGGCGTTCGGAAGAGAGAAGGTTCCGACGGCGGCGTTGTCCCGGGGGCTCGCCGGAGTCGCGGGACGGACACTGATCGTCAACCTGCCCGGTTCCTCCGGCGGGGTGAAGGACGGACTGGCCGTTCTGGAGCCTCTGCTGACTCACGCCGTCGACCAGATCCGCGGCGGCGACCACCCCAGACCCAGCGACACCGGGGGTGTGAGCTGAACAGCCCATCCTGGCCCGTCGAGCTGGTGGACGGCGATGTCGTCCTCCGGCCGATAAAGGTGCGCGACCAGCGGGTCTGGCGCGAGGTCAACCGGCGCAACCGGGACTGGCTGCGGCCCTGGGAGGCGACCATCCCGCCGCCCACGCCCAGTGGTCCGATCGCGCACCGGCCGACCTACCGTCAGATGGTCAGGCACCTGCGCGCCGAGGCCAACGCGGGCCGAATGCTGCCCTTCGTCATCGAATACCAGGGGCGGCTCGTCGGGCAGCTGACGGTCGCCGGGATCACCTGGGGCTCGATGTGCTCCGGGCACATCGGCTACTGGGTGGACCAGTCGGTGGCGGGGCGCGGAGTGATGCCGACGGCCGTGGCGCTCGTGACCGACCACTGCTTCCGGACCGTCGGACTGCACCGCATCGAAGTCTGTATTCGCCCCGAGAACGGGCCCAGTCGCAGGGTCGTGGAGAAACTCGGATTCCGCGAGGAAGGACTTCGTCCACGTTATCTTCACATCGACGGAGCCTGGCGCGACCATCTTGTCTTCGCACTCACCGCCGAAGAGGTACCGGAGGGGTTGCTCGGGCGCTGGCAACGGGCGCGCGCGGAGCGGGCGCGCTCCGAACAGGCGCGATTGGACCAGACCAGGCCGGGTCAGATGGGGCACGAACAGGTGCGACCCGGGCAGACGGGCGCGCAGAACCCGAGTAAGCCGGGCAACGCGAGTAAATGAAATGGGTGTTCGAAATTGATCGCTCGGCGATCGTCTCCGGGCATTAAATTCGCGGTCCCGGCGGCCTGTTGATCGCATCGGTCACAAAAAAAGCTCGAAATATCAGCCAGATCGTGCGACACACCGGCTCAATTGGCAGATGGCCTCACGCAAACCCCTCTACCGTGTGAGGCGTGAGCAGCAGCGGCCTCATCTACGCAGTCATCGTCGGGGCCTGGGCCGCCTACTTGGTGCCGATGTGGCTCCGTAGGCAGGACGAGCTGAACGAAGCCCGTCCGACGGAACGCTTCAGCACCGCCATCCGGCTGCTGTCCGGACGGGCGGGCATGGAGCGCCGATACGCCAAGGACCTGCGGGCGCGCTCCACCGAAGAGGGGGAGCCCAGCGCCGATCCGGCCGGCGTCACCGACTCGGTGGACGTCCGGGCCTTCGCCATGCCCCCGGCCCAGTCGCAGGCGCCGACCCAACAGCGGCCGCAGGCGCACGCGCAGGCCCGGTCCCGACCGCAGGTGCGGGAGCGGGTTCAGGGGCAGCCGCTGGCTCAGCCGAAGGCGGATTCGGCGTCGCAGGGCGCGGGCAGACCGGACGCCCAGCACGGGGCACCGGCGCACGCGGCGCAGGCACCGGCGCGCACGGCGCACTCGGCGCAGACCGCCCCCAGACCCGTACCGAAGCAGTCGGCCAGGCCCAAGTCCGAGCCGGAGCCCAAGTCCGCGTCCCGGCAGACGCCTGCGGCGCGGCGCGCTTCCTCGGCGGAGGCCGCGGCGCGCGCCCGGCGCTCGAAGGTGCTCGCGCGCCGGCGGCGTACGACGGTGATGCTCTTCATCGCTTTCACGCTCGGCGCGATCGTGGCGGCCGTCGGGGGGCTCGCGCTCCTGTGGGCGCCCGGCGTACCGGCCGTGATGCTGAGCGGGTACATCGTGTATCTGCGCACCCACGAACGGCGCCGCTTCACCTACACGATGGACCGGCGCCGGGCCGAGGCCGCGGCACAGCGGCTGCGGGAACGGCAGCCGCGACGGCGGCAGGCCGTCGACCCCGGGGCCGACGAGCCGGACGAGGGACCGGAGCCGGCGACCGACCCCGGTCTCTCCGCGCTCGCGGCCGACCGCCGCGCGCTCGTCGAGCAGACCGACCACGCGGAGTGGGTCGACCAGCAGCGCGAGCGCCAGCAGGGCCCCGGCCGGGGTGACAGCTGGGACCCGGTGCCGGTTCCGCTGCCGACCTATGTGACCGCGCCGGTCGCGCCCCGGGCCACGTCCAGCGTCGACCTGGGGGCGCCGGACGCGTGGAGTTCCGCGCGGTCCAGCACCGTCGAGCCGAGCGCGCCGGAGGCGGAGCGCGTCGCCGAGGAGCAGTGCGAGGACGAAGCGGATGCCGACGCCGCGGACTGCGCCGACGGCGACGGTCGCAGCGACGCCCGTCGCGCCGCGTCCGCCCGTCGCGCCCGCGAGCGTGGCCGCACCCCGTTGTTCGACCAGTACGAGGACGGGGACCGGCCGCGCGCGGCCAACGAGTGACGGTGCCGTGACGGGCCCTCGGGGCCACTGGCTGACCAGCCAGGAACGGATTTCCGGGCACCCTGATGGGGATGCTAGAGTTTCTCTCGTTGCAAGGGCCTGTGGCGCAGTCTGGTAGCGCACCTCGTTCGCATCGAGGGGGTCTGGGGTTCAAATCCCCACAGGTCCACACTGCGACCTGTTGATGAGTCAGATCGTCAACAGATCTTGAAATCCCGCCCAGTTCATTGAACTGGGCGGGATTTCTGTCTGTCGGCCTGTCAGTGCAGCGGCTTTGCGAAGCAGCGGCTCATGGGTGAGTCGCGGTAGTGGCCGAACTTGGTGCAGGGCTCGTAGCCGCTCGATGTGTACAGGGCGATCGCCTCCGGCTGCTCGGTGCCCGTCTCGAGGACCATGCGGGTGCGTCCCGCCGTGCGGGCGTCCGCTTCCAGTGCGGCCAGGATGCGGCGGGCGAGGCCTAGGCCGCGGGCCTGCGGGACCACGTACATGCGCTTGAGTTCGGCGTCGCCGTCCGAGTAGCCCTCGTCGTTCTCGTCCTGGGTGCGCCAGCCGCCCGTGGCCACCGGCCGGTCCTGCTCGTCGTACGCGATGAGGTACATGCCCAGCGGCGGCTCGAACATCGTGGCATCGAGGGGTGTGACGTCGCCCTCGTCGCCGTAGCGCTCGGCGTATTCGGCCTGTACCTGGTCGTTGAGCTTGACGGCGTCGGGGTGGTCGAAGGGGACCCGGCGGATATTCATGCGAACCATCGTACTTCTATGCGTGGGGTGGGTGGTAGGCATTAAGTATCGTGCCTGGGTGCTGACTATTACCTCTGTGAACGTGAACGGGCTCCGGGCCGCCGCGAAGAAGGGTTTCGTGGAGTGGCTCGCGGAGACCTCCGCGGATGTGCTGTGCCTCCAGGAGGTGCGCGCCGAGCCGCAGCAGCTGCCGGACGAGGTCCGCGCGCCCGACGGCTGGCACGTCGTGCATGCGCCCGCCGCCGCCAAGGGGCGCGCGGGCGTGTCCCTGTACACGCGGCGCGAGCCCGACCGTGTGCAGGTCGGGTTCGGGTCCGAGGAGTTCGACTCCAGCGGGCGGTACGTCGAGGCCGATCTGCCCGGTGTCACCGTCGCCAGCCTCTATCTGCCGTCGGGCGAGGTCGGGACCGAGCGGCAGGACGAGAAGATCCGGTTCATGGGGGAGTTCCTCGCCTATCTGAAGGGGCTGCGGGAGCGGGCCGCCGCCGACGGGCGCGAGGTCGTCGTGTGCGGCGACTGGAACATCGCCCACCAGGAGGCCGACCTCAAGAACTGGAAGGCGAACAAGAAGAACTCCGGGTTTCTGCCCGAGGAGCGGGAGTGGCTGGGGCGGGTCTTCGACGCGGCCGAGGGCGGATACGTCGATGTCGTGCGGGGGCTGCATCCGGACGTGGAGGGGCCGTACTCGTGGTGGTCGTATCGGGGGCGGGCCTTCGACAACGATTCAGGGTGGAGGATCGACCTGGCTGTCGCTACGGCGGGTCTCGCCGGGCGCGCGGTCAAGGGGTTTGTGGAGCGGGCCGCCCGGCATGAGGAGCGGTGGTCGGACCACGCTCCCGTGACCGTGGTTTTTGAGACCTGACGGGTGCGGGGCGCGCCGCCCCGGTCGACATGGCAAGCCCCGCCGAGTCCTCAGTTGCCTCACCTCGCGGTGTGACATTCCCCGATCGTGAAGGTCAGGCGCGAGGTATCCGGCCCGGCCAGTCGACTGGGGCCGCCCCCTGGGCGGCCTTTGCTGACGGTGACCCGGACAGCGCTGAGGAGAAGGTGTTCCCGGGTCACCTCGGCTTCGGCGGTGAGTGTCTGGAGGTAGCGGTTGACCACGTATTCCTCGAGCCAGTCGGAGCGCATGGCGGCGGGGGCGGGGCATACCTCGCCTCGGGCGGTGGCACGACACGCGTAGTCGCCGTACGGATACCCCTTCCGCGCGGCGAAGTACATGCGTCCCCCGCAGCCTGCGCAGTGCGCCACCCTGGTGAGCAGGGCGGTGGCCGTCCCGCGCTTGCTGCGAGTGCCGTTGGAACGTGTCAGAAGGACGTCTTGCAGGGCGCTGAACTCGTCCTCGGTGAGCAGCGGCGGACCGATCAGCACGGGCGCACCCTCGACGTTGCGAACGGTCTGTGTCCGGTGCACGCGATGGCCCATCAGTGACGGGCTGCGCAGCACCTTGGACAGGGTTCCGGACGTCCAGCGGAAGTGTTCGAAGTCGCGTCCGTGACGGCGGCCCCCCAGTGGCCGTCCTTGGAGTTGGGCGTGGCGGTCGCGCGGCACCAGTACACCTGTCTCGTTGAGTTTGCGCGCGATGGCGAGCAAGGAGTGACCCGCATGCACTTCTTCCACGATCATGCGGACGACAGGTGTGGTTTCGGGATCAGGGGTCAAACACCAGCCGCTGCCGGAAGGGTGCGACGCCTTTCGGTAGCCGAAGGGGACCAGTCCGCCTCCGTAACGACCGGCCGCACGGAGGGCTTCGTGGCTGTCGGTGAGCCGGTTGGAAATGGTGCGGGCCTCTTGCTCGGCGGCGTAGGCCAGATCCATGCACCGTCGGATGGTGGCGCTGTCCGCCTGCGGGGTTACCTCGAGCGGGTGCTCTGCCTCAGTCATCCCGAAGACGAGTGTCCTGTCGTGCTGCCGCCCCCAAGCGATCAACTCGGCCATGTGTGCCACGGATCGGACGGCACGGTCCACGTGGGACCACACGATGGCGTTGTACTCCTGGGGGTGACGTAGCCACGAGGACAGGGACGGCCTCTCGAACGGGGACGTCTTGCGGGCCGAGATGCCAAGGTCCGATGCCTCGCCGATCAGCGTGAAGCCGAGCTGCTCGGCGCAGAGTTGGATGGCGGCGCGCTGTCGGCCGGGCGAGGTCGTCACACTCGTCAGGCAGCTCAGGCGCAGGGCCGCGAGCGCTCCCGGTTGCCCGGCGGAAAGCGAAGTCGGTGGAGCCTGCAGGGAACTAGGCTTGAGCATGTTGGCACTCCTCGACAGTGTCGGCCGTGCCCCGGGGCTGGTAGGACAGCCGCCGGGGTCTATTCGGTCTCACTCTCGGAGTGCGAACTGGTGTCTGTCTTCCGTTGACCGGAAAGTACCTCGATGGTGTGAACGTTCAGGGTTCTGTCAGCGATCTAGTGAAAACCTGGATGTGGGGCCTCAGCTGTGACCGTGATCGTGAACTAGTCAGAAGTTCGGCTCACACCTCGACGAGGAGGAAGACCCACATGAAAGTAGCGAGCGATGGCAGTACGTATGTGATGAGCGGAAGAGACCCAGGTCCTCTCTCGTCCTATGCCGCACGGGTCTCGGCGTACCAGGGGAGCCGGTTTCGGGCGCGCTCGCGTAGAAGTTCGCAATAGCGGAGATGGCGGTGGCCGACGTAGAGCCACGTCGCAGCAAGAGCGAGGCCGAAGGCGGCGATGAGTCGACCGCCGGAGCCGTGGGGAAGATGAGCATCGGAGCGGACCAGGCGCGAGTTGACGACGTGAGGACGCTGAGATGGCTGAGAACCCGCAATCTCCGGCTGGGCTTCCGCCGGTGGAGTTGGCCCGCTGGGTTCAGGGTCAGCTCACAGCCGGGATGGAGTGGTCCGAATGCCGCAGAGCGCGTTTCCGGCGGTCCGCCTCGCTGGTCAAGTTGCTGTCCTTGGCCTTCTCCGTTGCCTCGACAGTCATCCTGGGGCTGCAGGACCTCAACTTCTGGGCCAGTCTGGCCTTTTCCCTGGGGGCCGTCGGAGTCGCTGTCAATGCGGTTGAACCCTTCTTCAACTGGAGGGCTCGGTGGGTCCTCATGGAGGAGTCGGAGGTCAGGTTGCGCCGCATCAGAGACGAACTGGATTACCTCCTCGTACGGACGGCGCCCGACCTCATACGCGTCGAGGACGTCGACCCGTTCTTCCAGAGAGCGCAAGAAGTGTGGGCCGACATCAGTCGCCGATGGCTCGATCAGCGCCATGCGGACCAGCGGGACACCTGATTCCCCGGCCAGGCCGTGCGGCGCCGGATCCGCGGTGGTTGCTCAAGCCCCCGGCCGACGGCTGAGCCGTCGGTCCAACGCCATCGACAGTTCCGCCTCCACCACGCTCTTCGCCAGTGGGCGTAGGCGTTGGAGGTCCTCCGGGGTGCGGTTTTCGGTGAGGACCAGGGTGATGAAGAGGTCGGCGAGGGCGTCGGCGTGGTCGCGTACGCGGCGGGCTGTTGCCAGGACTTCCGTGAGGGGGATGCCCTCGCGGACCAGGGCGGCGGAGGCGTCGAGGAGGCGGCGGCTGATGTGGACGAGTTCGCCGCCGTCGGTGCCGAGGTAGCCGAGGTCGAGGGAGGCGGCGAGGTTCTCCGGGGTGGCCTGGCCGGCGAAGACGTCGGCGAGTTCCTCGGGGGAGAGGCGGACCGGGGTCTCCTCGGTGGGCTCGCCGAGGCCCAGCAGCTCACCTACGTTGCGGCCGTGGTCGAAGGCCTCCGCCAGTTCCGCGATGCCGTTCAGGGTGTGGCCGCGTTCCAGGAGTGCCGAGATCGTGCGCAGGCGGGCCAGGTGGGTGTCGTCGTACCAGGCGATGCGGCCCTCGCGGCGCGGTGGCGGAATCAGTTTGCGCTCGCGGTAGAAGCGCAGGGTGCGCACGGTGATGCCGGCCTCCTTGGCCAGCTCCGCCATCCGGTACTCGTGCTTCTCCGTCACGTCGGCACCCTACGACGTACCGACGGTAACTTTCGCTGTCGCGACCCCTACCCATGAGTACGAACCTGCTCTACTCTCCCCATTGCGCCAGTGTTCACTGGCATGGTCGTACGGCTAGGGAGGCGTCGGGATGACCGAGCACGAGCATGTGCGAGTCGCGGTGGTCGGGTCCGGGTTCGGCGGGCTGGGGGCCGCTGTGCGGCTGCGGCGTGAAGGGGTCACCGACTTCGTCGTCCTCGAGCGGGCCGACAGCGTGGGTGGCACGTGGCGGGACAACAGCTATCCCGGGTGCGCCTGCGACGTACCGTCCCATCTGTACTCGTTCTCGTTCGCGCCCCATCCCGACTGGCCGCGCACCTTCTCCGGGCAGGAGCACATCCGGGCCTATCTGGAGCATGTGGCGGACGTCTTCCGGCTGCGGTCGCATCTTCGGTTCAACTCCGAAGTGAAGATGATGACTTGGGACGCGGAGAAGCTGCGGTGGGGGATCGAGACCAGTAGCGGCTTCCTGACCGCCGATGTCGTTGTCTCGGCCACTGGGCCGCTGTCCGATCCCAAGATTCCGGACATTGCCGGGATCGACACCTTCCCCGGGAAGGTGTTCCACTCCGCCCGCTGGGACCACGACTACGACCTGCGCGGCAAACGTGTCGCCATGATCGGTACGGGGGCCTCGGCCATTCAGATCGTGCCGGCCGTCCAGTCGGAGGTCGCGCACCTCACGCTCTTCCAGCGGACCCCGCCGTGGGTGATGCCGCGCGTCGACCGTGCCATCAGCGGCGCCGAGCGGTGGCTGCACCGGCAGCTGCCGTTCACGGCGCAGGCCAGGCGTGGACTGCTTTGGGGGATCAGGGAGTTGCAGGTCCAGGCGTTCACCAAGCGTCCCAACGAGCTGGGGCTCATCGAGAAGTTGGCCAAGCGGAACATCGCCCGAGCCATCAAGGACCCCGAGCTGCGGGCCAAGTTGACCCCGGACTACCGCATCGGCTGCAAGCGGATCCTGCTCTCCAACACGTACTATCCCGCGCTCGCCCAGCCCCATGTGGACGTGGTGGCCAGCGGCCTGAGTGAGATCAGGGGGTCCACCCTCGTCGCCGCCGACGGCAGCGAGGCCGAGGTCGACGCGATCGTCTTCGGTACCGGCTTCCACGTCACCGACATGCCGATCGCCGACCGGGTCGTCGGCGCGGACGGGCGGACGCTCGCCGAGTCCTGGAAGGACGGCATGAAGTCGCTGCGCGGCGCCTCCGCCGCCGGGTTCCCCAACTGGATGACGATCATCGGGCCCAACACGGGTCTCGGGAACTCGAGCATGATCCTGATGATCGAGTCCCAGCTGAACTACATGGCCGACTTCGTACGGCAGTTGGGCGTACTCGGTGGGCGGGCCGCGCTCGACGCCCGGCCCGGCGCCGTGGACGCCTGGAACCGCGGGGTCCAGGAGCGCATGAAGCGCACGGTCTGGAACACCGGCGGCTGCGACAGCTGGTACCTCGACGCCAACGGGGTCAACACGACCGTCTGGCCGGGGACCACGACCGAGTTCCGCCGGGCGACTCGGCGTATCGAGTTGGCGGAGTACGACGTCCTGCGACCCCCGGTGGCAGAAGAGTCCCCAGCGGACAGCAAGACGGACAAGAAGAAGACGGACAAGAAGGTGGAGGCCGGAGCATGAGCCGACTGATGCATGTGTCGCACGGGCCTTACGCCCCGCCCGTGCCCGCGCGCGAGCTGACCGCCGTCTCCGCCGACGGGGCGCGGCTGCACGTCGAGGTGCACGGGTCCGAGGGGATGCCCGCTGTCGTCCTCGCGCACGGCTGGACCTGTTCGACCGCCTTCTGGGCGGCGCAGATCCGGGACCTCGCGGCCGACCACCGGGTCATCGCGTACGACCAGCGCGGGCACGGGCGGAGTCCCGCGAGTGACGCGTGCGGTACGGACGCGCTCGCCGACGACCTGGAGGCGGTGCTCGCGGCCACGCTCGCGCCGGGTGAGAAGGCCGTGCTCGTGGGGCACTCCATGGGCGGGATGACGTTGATGGCGGCCTCGGCGCGGCCGCGTTTCCGGGAGCACACGGCGGCGGTTCTGCTGTGCAGCACGGGCAGTTCGAGGCTGGTCGCCGAATCGCGGGTGGTGCCGATACGTGCCGGGCGGCTGCGGACCCGTATCACCAAGTCGGTTCTCGGCTCGCGGGCGCCGCTCGGGCCGGTCACGCCGCTCGCCAGGAGGATCCTCAAGTACGCGACCATGGGCCCCGGTTCGTCGCCGGGCATGGTCGACGCGTGCGCGCGGATCGTGCACGCGTGTCCGCGGCGGGTGCGGCACGCCTGGTCGGTCGTGCTCGATCTGCTCGATCTCGACGACGGGGTACGGGAGTTGGCGGTGCCGACCGCTGTGGTGGTGGGTACGGCGGACCGGATGACGCCGGCCGTGCATGCGCGTGCCCTGGTCGCCGCGCTGCCGAACTGTGTCGGGCTCACCGAGCTGACCGGGCTCGGGCACATGACGCCGGTGGAGGCGCCCGAGCTGGTCACCGGGCGCATACGCGAACTGACGTCCACGTATGTACAGATCAAGGAGGGCGCATGAGCAGGGTGAGTCTCGAAGGGCAGGTCGCGGTCGTCACCGGAGCGGCGCGCGGTGTCGGTGAACTCCTCGCCCGCAAGCTCTCCGCGCGCGGCGCGAAGGTCGCGCTCGTCGGTCTTGAGGCGGACGAGCTCAAGCGGGTCTCCGAGCGGCTGCACGGCGAGAGCGGTCACTGGTACGCCGATGTCACCGACCACGAGGCGATGGCGCGGGTCGCCGGGGAGGTGAAGGAGCGGTTCGGGAAGGTGGACATCGTCGTCGCCAACGCCGGGGTCGCGAGCGGCGGGCCGTTCCTCGACTCCGATCCCGTGGCCTGGCGACGCGTGATCGAGGTCAACCTCATCGGCTCGGCGGTGACGGCCCGCGCCTTCCTGCCCGTACTCATGGAGAGCCGCGGGTATCTGCTCCAGATCGCCTCGCTCGCCGCGATCACGCCGGCCCCGATGATGACCGCGTACTGCGCGTCCAAGTCGGGCGTGGAGGCGTACGCGCACAGTCTGCGTGCCGAGGTCGGGTACAAGGGGGTGCGGGTCGGGGTCGGTTACCTGTCCTGGACCGACACCGACATGGTGCGCGGGGCCGACCAGGACGAGGTGATGCGCGAACTGCGGCAGCGGCTGCCGTGGCCGGCCAACAAGACGTATCCGCTGGGTCCTGCCGTCGACCGTATCGTCGCCGGGATCGAGCGGCGGTCCAGCCATGTGTACGCGCAGTGGTGGCTGCGGGGGATGCAGGGCGTGCGCGGTTATCTGCCCGGGATCATCGCGGCGGTCGGGGAGCGGGAGATGCGGCGGTTCGAGCCGCGGCTCAAGGGTGTGGGTACGGGGCTCGTGGGGGCCGGTGGAGTGGCGGACGAGCAGGAGCGACAGGGCACCTCACCTTGAGTTATCGGTCGCGTCTCGGTCGTAGCTCACCGTGAGTTATTGATCGAAATGCGTGCTTTGTGCCCCCGTGTAAGTCTGGTCGAGCCCCGATCCCCTCACCCACAAACGGGAGTGAAACCTCATGGGCATGAAGGACCAGTTCCAGGACAAGGCCGAAGAGATGAAGCAGCAGGCCAAGAAGAAGATGGGCGAGAACCAGGACGAGGCGAGCGAGCGTTCCTCGCAGCAGCGTGAGCCCGGCCGCAAGGACCGTGAGCGTGGCCAGCAGGAGCGTGAGCGTGGCCAGCAGGACACGGACCGCATGCAGCAGGAGGCTCAGGACCGCTTCGACCAGGACTACGACGTCTGACGTCTGAACACCTGACGTCTGACCGTCTGGTCGTTGAGCGGCACGAGCTGTACGAAGAGTGGGGCGCCCTCTTGAAGGAGGGCGCCCCACTCTCGCGTTGAGCGTGCGCGCTCAGCCGCGTTGAGCGTTCAGCCGCGCGCGTTCAGCCCCGCGGCGGCAGCTTCGGCCTCGTCCGATCCGGCACGTTCGAGTAGTCCGGCGGAGACGCCGCCGGTTGCGTGCCCAGCAGGTCCAGGGCCAGCTGCACGGCGTCGTCCAGTTGGGCGTGGCGGCCCTCCGCCCAGTCCAGGGGCGTGCGGAGGATTTCCAGGTCGGGTGTGACGCCCTTGTTCTCGACGGACCAGCCGTACGCGTCGAACCAGGCGGCGTTCATCGGGACCGTGATCACCGTCCCGTCGCCGAGGCGGTGTCGCCCGGTCATGCCGACGACTCCGCCCCAGGTGCGCTGGCCGACGACCGGGCCCAGCTTCAGCAGCTTGAAGGCCGCGGTGATCATGTCGCCGTCGGAGGAGGTCGCTTCATCGGCAAGGGCGACCACCGGACCGCGCGGGGCATTGGAGGCGTACGAGACCGGCTGGGCGTTGCGTGTCAGGTCCCAGCCCAGGATCCTGCGGGTCAGCTTCTCGACGACGAGTTCGCTGATGTGGCCGCCCGCGTTGCCGCGCACGTCCACGATGAGCGCGGGCCGGGACACCTCAAGGCGCAGGTCGCGGTTGAACTGGGCCCAGCCCGAGCCGCCCATGTCGGGGATGTGCAGATAGCCGCAGCGCCCGCCGCTCAACTCCCGTACGACGTCCCGGCGTTTGGCCACCCAGTCCTGGTAGCGCAGCGGCCGCTCGTCGATGAGCGGGACCACGGCGACCCGGCGTGACCGTCCCTCGCCCTCCGCCGGTGTGAACGTCAGCTCCACCGTCGTACCGCCCGCTCCCGCCAGCAGCGGATACGGGCCTGTGACCGGGTCCACCGGCCGTCCGTCGACGTGCGTGAGCACCGCGCCCTCGCGGATGCCCGTGCCGGCCAGCGGTGAACGGGCCTTGGAGTCCGAGGAGTCGCCGGGGAGGATCCGCTTGAGCATCCAACTCCCGTCCCGGCGGACGAAGTTGGCGCCGAGGAGGCCCTGCCAGCGCTGGTAGTGCGCCGGGCCCTCGTTGCGGCGGGCCGCGGAGACGTAGGCGTGCGAGGTGCCCAGTTCGCCCAGCACCTCGCGGAGCAGATCCGCGAACTCGTCCGGGGACGCGACCCGTTCGACCAGCGGGCGGTACTGGTCGAGCACCGCGTCCCAGTCGATGCCGCACATGTGCGGCTCCCAGTAGAACGCGCGGATGATGCGGCCCGCCTCCTCGTAGGCCTGGCGCCACTCGGCGGGCGGGTCCGCCTCGTGCAGGATGCGGCGCAGGTCGATCCAGACGGTGGAGTCGCCGTCGCCGGACTCGGTGGAGGGGACCGCGCGCAGGTCGCCCTCGTCGACCACGACAAGCCGGCTGCCGTCGCCGCTCACCGCGAACCAGTCAAGATGGTCGACGAGTTCGGACTTCTTCGCCTTGGCGATGTTGAAGTACTCGAGGGTGGGTCGGCCGGAGGTGTCGTCGGGGTTGGCGAAGGTCTCGCCGAGCGCGCCCGAGATCGGCCAGCGCAGCCACACGAGGCCGCCGCCCGAGACCGGGTACAGCGCCGAGTACTTGGAGGCGGTGACCGGGAACGGCGTGACCCGGCTCTCCAGGCCCTCGACCTCGACGGTCACCGTGCTGCCGTCGCCGGTCTCGTCCTCGACCGGGTCCAGGCCCCCGGCGACCGGCCGCCCGTCGGGGTTCAGCGCGAAGGGCGAGGGCGTCGCGGACGACAGGGGCACCAGGTAGGGCCGGCAGCCGAGCGGGAAGGACAGGTCCCCGGTGTGGACGTCGTACACCGGGTCGAAGCCGCGCCAGGACAGGAAGGCCAGATAGCGGCCGTCGCTGGTGAACACCGGATTCTCGTCCTCGAAGCGGCCGTTCGTGACGTCGACGATCAACCGGTCCTTTATCCGCGCCATCTTGATCTGGCGCAGCGAGCGGCCGATCCCGGGATGCGCCCAGGTCAGCCAGGCCCCGTCCGGCGAGAAGACGAGATCGCGCACCGGTCCGTTGATGGACCGGATGAGTTCGATGACCTCACCTCCCCCAGACTTCGTCCGGGAGGTGCCCCCAGACTCCTCGGACGCGTCCAGGACCAGCAGCCGTCCGTCGTTCGAAGCGATCGCGAGGCGCTCGCCCTGCGGGTCCGAGACCATTTCCTGTACGCGGCCCAGTTCGCCGGAGGCCAGGCGGCGCGGTTCGCGTTCGCCGCTCGCGCGCGGGAGGTAGGCGATCTCGACGGCGTCCTCGCCGTCCGCGTCGGTGACGTAGGCGACCTGGCCGCCGGAGCCGAGCATCTCGGGGAGCCGGACCCGTACGCCGGGGGTGTCCGCGATGGTGCGTGCGGGGCCGTCGCGGTGGGTGAGCCAGTACAGGCTGCCGCGTACGACGACGGCGCTTGCCCGGCCCGTCTCGTCCACGGAGATGCTGTCGACGTGCTGGGCGGCCGGCACCTGGTACGTACGGCGTCCCGCGCGCGGACCGCCGAGCCGGACGTCGAGACGACGCGGGACCGAGTTGACGGACAGGTCGTCGACGATCCACAGGTCGCCCGCGCACTGGTAGACGACCCGGGTGCCGTCGCTCGACGCGTGCCGGGCGTAGTACGCGTCGTGGTCGGTGTGGCGGCGCAGGTCGGAGCCGTCGTACGCGCACGAGTAGAGGTTCCCGACGCCTTCGTGGTCGGAGAGGAACGCGATCCGGCCGCCGACGAACATGGGGGTGTCGAGGTGGCCTTCGAGGTCGGCGAGGAGGCGTCTGCCGTGCAGCCAGAGCCGTCCTGTCGCGCCGCCGCGGTAGCGCTTCCAGGCGGCCGGTTCGTGCGGCGGGGTGCCGGTGAGCAGCAGGGTCTGGCGCTCGCCGCCGATGTCGGCGACCGCGATGTCGGAGACCGGGCCCCAGGGGAGCTTGCCGCCGGGGTCGCCGTTGGTGGGGACGCTGTAGGCCCAGGTGAAGTACGAGAAGGGCTGGCCGTGCGAGGCGACGGCGAGGATGTCGCCGTCGGGGGACCAGCCGCAGACCTGGGTGTCGGCGCTGCCCCAGTAGGTGAGCCGTTTGCCGGGGCCGCCGTCCACCGGCGCGAGATGGATCTCCGGGGCGATGCTGCGCCAGCTCGTGTACGCGATGTGGCGGCCGTCGGGGGAGAAGCGGGGGTGGCCGACCTTGGTGCGGTCGACGGTGAGGCGCCAGGCGCGGCCCGGGCCGTCGAGGGGGGCCACCCACAGGTCGTCCTCGGCCGCGAAGCACAGCCGGTCGCCGCTGAGGTGCGGGAAGCGCAGGTATCCGGGGGCGTGTTCCCCGGGGGTCGCGTTCTCGTACTCGTCGCTCACCTACCCATGCTTTTCCGCTGGGAGGGCCTCGGCAACTTGTGCGTGGGTGTCGATTGCGGGGTTGAGCCGAAGACTCGTGACACAGGACACGTACGAAACGGTTTCGTTTCGCTCGCTCTCAGGGTATCTTCAGAGACGTACGAAGGCGATGTACGAAGATGACGCATGAAGCCGTCGGAGCAGGAGAAGGTGAGTGGGATGACTGAAGCCGCAACGGTGCGACGCAGTCGGATCACGCCCGAGCGTGAGGCCGAGCTGTACACGGCTGTGCTCGATCTGCTCCGGGAAGTCGGCTATGACGCCCTGACCATGGACGCCGTCGCCGCCCGCACCAAGTCGAGCAAGGCCACCCTCTACCGCCAGTGGGGTGGCAAGGCCGAGCTCGTGGCCAGGGCGATGCGGCACCAGAAGCGGGGTCACGCCGATGTCGACACCGGTTCCCTGCGGGGCGACTTCCACGCGATGGTGACCCGTGACGACGACTGCCACATGGAGCAGAACTCCGCGCTGATGCGGAGTCTCGCCATGGCGATGCACGCGAACCCCGATCTCCTGCGCGCCTTCCGGGAGTTGCTCATCGAGCCGGAGGTGGCGGAGATGCGGCGCGTGCTGCAACGCGCCGTCGACCGGGGCGAGATCCGTCCGGACAACCCCGCGATCGACTACGTGATGCACATGATGATCGGTGGTTTCGCGGCCCGCACCATGATCGACGAGCTGCCGCCGACCCAGGACTTCCTCACCTCGTACGTCGACGCAGTGGTCCTTCCCGCCCTCTGCGCCTGAACCCTCAGCCCTCCCCGAAATCCCTTCCATCGCACCTGACGCGACCGCTCACGTCGTCGGGCTGATCCCCCCTGCCCTCCCCCGTTCCCCAGCGGGTGATCGCACCAGCCCCTTGCCATCCAACGACCTGACCGGGAGTACGCCCTCGTGGCTACATTTCTCTATAAACTCGGCCGACTCGCCTTCAGGCGACGGCACTTCGTCGCCCTGATCTGGGTTGCGCTGCTGACGCTCGCGGGCGTCGGCGCGGCAAGCGCACCCGCCGCGGGCACCAGTTCGTTCTCGATACCGGGCACCGAGGCGCAGAAGGCCTTCGACCTGCTGGAACAGCGCAACCCCGGCATGAGCGCCGACGGAGCGACCGCACGCGTCGTCTTCAAGGCGCCCAGCGGCGAGAAGATGGCGGACGCGGCCAACAAGGCGACCGTCGAGAAGACCGTCGAGGCACTCGGCGACGGCTCCGAAGTCACCTCCGTGACCGACCCGTACAAGGCCAAGTCGATCTCCGACGACGGGACGGTCGCGTACGCGCAGGTCTCCTACAAGGTCTCCGGCATGGAGTTGAAGGACTCCTCGAAGGAGGCCCTGGAGGACGCGGCGAAGGAAGCGCAGGCCGGCGGGATGACCGTCGAGATCGGCGGTGACGCGCTCCAGGCGACGCCCGAAACCGGGTCCACCGAGATCATCGGTATCGCGGTCGCCGCGGTCGTCCTCGTCATCACCTTCGGCTCGCTGATCGCGGCCGGGCTGCCGCTACTGACCGCGCTGATCGGCGTGGGCATCGGCATCTCGACCATCACAGCCCTGGCGAAGGCGCTCGACCTCGGCACCACCACCTCCACGCTCGCGATGATGATCGGCCTTGCGGTCGGTATCGACTACGCGCTGTTCATCGTCTCGCGCTATCGAGCTGAACTGGCCGAGGGCCGCGAACGCGAGGAAGCGGCCGGACGGGCCGTCGGCACGGCGGGCTCGGCGGTGGTCTTCGCGGGCCTGACGGTCGTCATCGCGCTGGTCGGGCTGTCGGTCGTGAACATCCCGGTGCTGACGAAGATGGGTATCGCGGCGGCCGGCACGGTCGTGATCGCGGTACTGATCGCCCTCACCCTGATCCCGGCGATGCTCGGCTACGCCGGCAAGAAGGTCCAGCCCGCGGGCAAGAAGAGCAAGCTGCTCGGCGGGGGCCGGGCAGCCAAGAAGGAGGGCAAGCCCAACATGGGCACCCGCTGGGCGAGCTTCGTCGTACGCCGTCCGGTGGCCGTCCTGCTCTTCGGTGTCGTCGCGCTCGGCGCCGCCGCGATCCCGGCGGCCTCGCTCGAACTGGGCCTGGGCGACGACGGTTCGCAGCCCACGTCCACGACCCAGCGCCGGGCGTACGACACGCTGTCCGACGGCTTCGGCCCCGGTTTCAACGGCCCGCTGATGATCGTCGCGGACGTGAAGGCGAGCGACGACCCGGACGCCGCCGTCACCACGGTGACCGACCGGATCAAGGGTCTCGACGACGTCGTGTCGGTGACTCCCTCGCCGCTCAACGAGGCCGGGGACACCGCGACGATCACCGTGATCCCGGACTCCAAGCCCTCCTCGATCACCACCGAGGACCTGGTGCACGCCATCCGCGGCGAGGCCGGCGACATCAAGGCGGACACCGGCGCGGAGGTGCTGGTCACCGGCACCACGGCGATGAACATCGACTTCTCGCAGAAGCTCAACGACGCGCTGCTCCCGTACCTGGCGCTGGTCGTCGGCCTGGCCTTCCTGCTCCTGATCGTGGTCTTCCGCTCGATCCTGGTCCCGCTGAAGGCGGCCCTCGGCTTCCTGCTCTCGGTGATGGCCGCGCTCGGCGCAGTCGTCGCGGTCTTCCAGTGGGGCTGGCTCGCCGGCCTGCTGGGCGTCGAGGAGACCGGCCCGATCATGTCGATGATGCCGATCTTCATGGTGGGCGTCGTCTTCGGACTCGCCATGGACTACGAGGTCTTCCTCGTGACCCGCATGCGCGAGGCGTACGTCCACGGCGAGAAGCCCAACCAGGCGATCGTCACCGGCTTCAACCACGGCGCCCGCGTCGTGACCGCCGCCGCCGTCATCATGATGGCCGTCTTCGGAGGCTTCATCGGCTCCACCGAGTCGATGATCAAGATGATCGGCTTCGGCCTCGCGATCGCCGTCTTCTTCGACGCGTTCGTGGTCCGCATGGCGATCGTCCCGGCGGTGCTCTCCCTGCTCGGCAAGAAGGCCTGGTGGCTGCCGAAGTGGCTGGACCGCGCCCTCCCGAACGTCGACGTCGAGGGCGAGGGGCTGCGCAAGCTGGACGAGGAACGGCGCGGCAAGGACGAGGACCGGGAGCTGGTACAGGTCTGATCCTCGGCTGAACCGACAGGGCGCCCCACGTATCTGTGGGGCGCCCTGTTTGTCACTGCTCCTGTCAGGCCGGTTCCTTGGCGAAGACGAATGGCTCAGGGAGTCGGACAGTCCGGATGTTTCCGGTCAACGCGCGAGATTCTCGATAACCTCCTTCTGCGCACGAAGACTTGGGCCATGGACTGGTGAGGGACACAGATGCCGGACCCTTCAGGCAGCACCGACGAAAGTGCGAACGGAAGCCCCGCGAGCGATGGGGCGGGCGCTCCGTTACCGCCTGCGCCCGCGTCGGCTGGGGAAGGCATACCCGCCGGGGCTCCGCAGCCCACAGCGGTTCCCCCGACCACGCCCGCACCAGGAACGGCTTCAGCACCGGCCGGCCCGTCCGCAACCCCGTCGGCACCCGCCGGCGATCCAGCCGTACCTTCGACCAGCAGCACCACACCGGTAACCGGCGGCGATCCAAGTTCGCGCTGGCGGCACCCGCCCAACATCATCGCTCTGCTCGGCACAGCCGCCGCGATTGTGGGCATCCCCCTCTTCATCATCTACGGCAACGACTCCTCCGGCACCGGGCGCTCACAGGCTGAGAGCGGAGAGGTGCAGGCAAGCACCGGTGTGTCAGAGGCCGCACGCGAGCCCAAGCTCAAAGTTGCGCGTGTCGCCGCCTACATCGAGGGAGGAATCGACGGCACCGAGCGGATCACCCCGGAAGCCGAGCCTGTCAAGGCGAAGGATCTGTACGGCCCGCACCTGGACGTGACCTTTGAGAACAGGGCTCCGGGCCCCTCCCTGATCACGAAGGCGACGCTGCGGCTCCGTGAGGCCGGAAACCTGCCGGGTTGCCATCCGAGCGGAGGGGGTCTCGGGATCTCCATGAACTACGACTTCCCGATGCCGCTTGAGCTACCGAAGACACCCTACGAGAAGACGAAGGACATCAGCTTCACCGTCGAGGACAACAAGCTCGATCGCCTGACCCTCACGATGGGACCGGAAACGGTCGGGTGGGGGTCGGCCTGGTACGGGGTCGTAGACGTCATCTTCGAGCACGATGGCACCAGGACGACTGTCGGCCCTGTCGCCGTCGTCGACACAGGGAGCGACGGACAGTTCTACCCCCAGGGCGACACGTGGGTCATCGAGAATGTCAACGACCCCGCCTGCCTGGACGAGACGGCCGCCCTGGTGGACCGCCTGGCGAGCATCCCCGACGTCACCGTCTCGAAGGAACTGACGTCATTGCGGGACAAGCTCACTTCCATGGGCCACTGAACTCTCGCTTCAGGCCGCGGGCGCTCTTGGCGGTCGCCGTGTCATTCGGTACTTGGCGCCGATCCGGCCCACTCGGGAATGATCACCCTTGGGGATGACGGGCTCCGCCCACGTCCACTTCCGCCCAGACCGTCTTGCGCGGCGGCGGCCCCGGCGACACACCCCAACGTCCGGACAGCGCCTCCACGATCAGCAATCCCCGCCCGGACTCCGCCTCCGGCAGCGCCGGTCCCGGTGACGTCGGGATGCGGTCGCCCCTCGTGTCCGCCACCTCGATGCGCAGCGTGTCGCCGACGACGTACAGCGTCAGGCGGAAGTCCCGGCCCGGCACCCGCCCATGCGTCACCGCGTTCGCCGACAGCTCCGCCACGATCTGCGCCGGAACCTCCAACGGTAGCCCCCACGCCCGGAGTTGTTCCACCGTCAACAGACGGGCCAGACGGGCACCTCGAGGCGTGGAGGACAGGAGCACGCTGAAGTTGCGGATGGGGGCGTCAGGTTGGGTTGCGTGATCGGCGATTTCTTGGTTCATGTCACTCAGCGTGGCCGACCGTGCTTGCCTTGAGCTGCGATGACGCCTGTGCGTACGGGGATTGTCCGGTCTTTGTCCCGGGCTGTCTCGGCTGTCCCCGTGCCGCACGGGTACGGATGCGCGTTGGAGGTGGGCGATGAGCGAGGGCGTGGACGAGGGCGTGGACGAGGCGGGCTGGGGCATCGAGCCCGGGGACGAGATGGCGCCGATGATCGAGGTCGTCGGCGGGGTGATCAAGTTCCACAGGGAGGCCGCGGGGATGAGCGCGGCCGACTTCGGGGAGGCGATGGGGTACGGGGAGGACATGATCCGCAAGATCGAGCGTGGGGCGCGGATTCCACGGCTGGAGTTCCTGTACCAGGCGGACGAGGTGCTCAACGCGGGCGGGGCGGTTGTCGCGCTGCGGGTGCACACGGAGAAGGCCCGGTATCCGAAGAAGGTGCGGGAGTTGGCTCAACTGGAGGCGCGGGCGGTTGAGTTGCTGCTGTACAGCAACCACAACATCCATGGGCTGTTGCAGACGCCGGAGTACACGAAGGCGCTGTTCGAGACACGGCAGCCCGCGCTCTCGGCCGACGTGGTGGCGCGGGAGACCGATGCCCGTATGGCCCGGAAGGCGATCTTCGAGCGGGAGCCCGCCCCCAATCTCGCCTTCGTCCAGGAACAGGTGACGCTGGAACGCCCCATCGGAGGGAAGATGGTGTTGCATCGGCAGCTCGAACACCTGCTGGAGGTGGCGCAGTTGCGGAACGTCATGCTTCAGGTCATGCCGACCGATCGGGAGGACCACGCCGGAATGGACGGTCTGATCGAGGTGCTGAAGTTCCAGGACGGTACGGCGGTCGGGCGTTCCGAAGGAGCTTTCAATGGCCGACCGGTCTCAACTCCCAGGGATCTTCGGGTCCTTGAGCTGCGGTATGGCATGATCCGGGCGCAGGCTCTCACGCCACGGGAGTCGCTGGCCTTCATCGAGCACGTGCTGGGAGAACTATGAGCACCCGTGAACTCCAGTGGTTCAAGAGCAGCTACAGCAGCAGCAGCGAACCCGGCGACTGCGTCGAGATAGCCGTGGCCCTCGCCACCATCCACGTCCGTGACTCCAAGAACACCCAAGGCCCCTGCCTCACCGTGGAACCCACCACGTGGACGGACTTCGTGGCGTACGCATCGGGGATGTAGACCCGCAGCACCCTCACCTGTCCAGAACATGAGCGCGACCCATCACGACTCTGTCACGATCCGAGTATGCGCAGGTCAGAGGCTCACGATGAGCGTTAGTCGCGATATGCCCGGTACGAGGACAGCGTTGGGACAAGGTCTCCATGGGTGCTTCACAGATGTCGGGGGGTAACCGGTTGTCGCCTTCTGGAAGTCAAGAGCGTTCTCGCTGTTCAGAGGTCACTTTGATGTGACGGTGGACTTCTTGCGGAGTCCCTTCACAGGTTCCTGACTTTTGATCACGCCACTCATGGCGCATTTGGCGTCATGACGTGATCACAGGAGTTGTGTTGAGGCTCAAGGGGAGATGGGTCCCAGGCGCGAAAAGGCGGGGGAGACCGTCGCGCGCCGCGTTGAGACGTACGGGGCTCGCGGCAGACTCCGGTACGACGGAGGTTACGGCGGCGTCGGACGAGACGAAGTCGGCTGCTTCGTCGGCGGGTTCGGTGGCGGCCGCTGTTGATGGCGCGGTTGCAGGACCGGAAGATCGAGGTGCCGTCGGAGCGTTCGGCGACCTCGACGACGTGTCCATGAGAACGCCGATCGTACGCGCGGCCTTGGCCTGCCTGCTCCTGACCGGCCTCGCGGCCTGTCAGGAGAACGGCGACAAGAACACCGACAAGAACACCGACAAGAAGACGTCATCCGCCACCGCGGCCCGCGCCTCCACGGCCCCGTCCGTCTCCCCGTGGACGTGCGACAAGCAGAGCATTCACTGGGGCAGGACACAGCAGCGGCAACAGCTCGTGGCTGCCTCCCAACTGGTGAAGGCCACAAGCGGGATGAAGGGCAGCGAAGTCTGGTTCTCGGTGATCCCGGTCAGAACCGTGAAGGCGTCCGTCGAGACGAGTGTTTCGGTGAAAGCGGACCAGGAAACCCTGCTTGCCTCGCTCGAGAAGCACATGGGTGTCGAGGAGGGCACGTTCGCCCGGCCCGGGACGGCTGTGCCTCTCCCTGACACCAAGGGTGAGATCGCCATCAACCTCGAGGGGCAGGAGGCGGAGTACGCCTCGGCCATCGGCGCGACGGTCGTGGAGGCCGACTTCGTGTACGGCTGCGCGAGTTCGACCGCCACACCTGTCTTCGGCACGGTCACGACCTGGCACAAACGCGCCGCCGGAATGATCGAATGCGGGACCGATCCCCGACGTGTGTACATGAGGGAGGTGTACAGCCTGCTCTGCGGTGAGGAGGCCACTACTGAGCCGTCGGCATCGGTGACTCCCTCTGCCTGACCAACCATCAGCTTCTTCAGCAGGCGCGGTTTTCGGGCTTGCGATCCTCTGCACCGACACCTACCGCTGCGACAAGAAGCCACAGGACGGCCTCGCGAAACTCGCGATCAACAAAGGATGCTGAACGGCGTGAGCGTATCGCTTCGAGGTGTAGCCATATTTGCCGTCGGGCTGACGGCGACGTCCTGTACAGCGAACGCGGCGCCAAACCCCGGCCCGTCCGCCAACAAGGCATCAGTCAACCGGACGGTTCCGAAAAACTGGACCTGCCAGAACGGCAAATTCCACTGGGGCAAGGTGGTGAAGCGGGAGGTGCTGGTCGCCGTATCCGACGCCCAGCAGTTCGACGTCCCGGCGGGAAAGACCGTCAAGGCTGAGTTCGAAGCCGTTCCGGTCCGCTCCCTCAAGTCGGCCGTCACTCCCGCACTCCCGGACGACACCGCCTTGGATCCGCAGGCCGCCGTCGGCTCGCTCGAAGAAGAGACCGGGCTCGATCTGGCCAAGGCAGGCGCCTCCTTCGTCCTGAGCGAAGGGGACAAGGTCCTCAAAACGGAGTTCGGAAAGTTCTCCGGCGTGCTGGTCGGCGTCGTGGGCGTCAACACGGTCGAAGCATCCTTCGTCTTCGGTTGCACCACTTCCGGCCGGGAATCCGTGCGAGGCACCCTGAGCACCTGGTCGCTGGCCACGTACTCAGGGCTGTTCAAATGTGGGATCGACGAGGAACTGTCGAAGGCCGAGATCGAGGCTGAGGCACTGCTGTGCGGAGAGGAATAGCGTGCAGAACAAGAATGGCACCAACTGTTTGATGTCCAACTTTTCGGACTGGCAGGACAGGATGCTGCGAGCGGTCTGGCGTCACGGGGAGAACCTCTCGGAAGAGGTGGTGGCATGGATGGTTGAGCTGTATGACGAATTCGGAGAAATTTCCGAAGATGAATTCTGCGAACTTTGGACCATGCGAACCTTTTCCATGGCGAGATCGGCCTTCGAGGTAATCCAAATGTCGGCATTTGATGAAATAGGGAAAAGGATTGCCGGGGAGGAGTTTTGCTACATTAATTATTTTCGCGACCCGGAATTTGGGCCGGTCGGTGTGGTTCGCTTTAAGTCCGTGGAAGTTTCAACGCCGGATTTGGTGGAGGTTTTGGGTGTCGTAGCGGAAGGGGTGCAGGAATTTGTTATGAATTATTATGTCACGGTCTGGCCTGTCTGTGGCCGCCACGCCTTCGGCCTGCACGTAGATTATTTCCATGAGGCTGCAGTTTGGAAATGCAATGGAGGGGTTACAGGTGGTCATGTGGTAAGGGCAGTTGATCCTTCGATTCGGCTATAGATCGTGGCGGATCGCATGAGTTCGCTGATCTCGCGGGCCGGTGCAACAGTCAATGCCACTAAGTGACTTTCGCGATGTCGACGGTCCCAGGTTCGAGTGGATGTCGATGCCGGTTGGTATATTTTGATCATGGGGGCTGATATTTCGTTGTACTCGCTGAGACATGACGCTCACTTCGAGCGCTTCGCGGCCTGGCATCTGCGGTCGGCGGAGCATCTGGACGTTGTGTGGGCGACCGGCTTGGGGGACGACGAATACCGTTCGTGGGCGTACGCGGTCTTCTGCCGCAACGGCGAGATGCCGGCGGATGCCTTCGGTGATCTCCTGCACGCTCGCAAGGTGCGGCTGACGGAGCGTGCGGTGGAGATCCTGAGAGCGCGCGGTGACCTGGACGGGGGTCCCGCAGGAGTCCCTGAGCCCTGGCGCGAGGGTCCCGGCGAGGTGTTCCCGGCGGGGATGGTTTACGTCGGCGGAGAGCCGGTCGGCTCGTTCCTGTGGCAGGAGATCGTCGCGTGCGTCGCCCGCGGAGTCCAGGCGCACGTCGCCGCGTTGTACTGGGAGATCTGGCCCGTCTGTACGGTCCACGACCGCGGGCTGCACGTCAGCGCGGCGCGGGGGCGGGCGGGATGGTGGTGCCTCGCAACCGACCACCTGGTGTCCTGGGTCCTCGATCCGGACTCGGCGCCTGACTCATCGGGCTCGGACCCGTCGGACTCGGACCCCGACCCATCGGACACGGTCACCGCCCGACCAGGACGCCACCGTCCACGTCAGTGAGCCACCGGCGCCGTCGCCATGTACGTACGGCGAAGGAACCGCAGCAGCGTCTTCGACTCGAACTGCACGACCGCCACCCCTTGTGCCGAGTGGAACTCCATGACCGCCTGCACCCGGCCGCACGGCCAGACGCGTACGTCGCCGTTGCTGACCGGGGCGCGGAGGCCCTGTTCCAGCAACTCGCGGGCGAAGACCCACTCGTGGGGGCCGGGGAGGGTGACGTGGACCTGGCGGGGGTCGGCTTCGGGGTCGTAGCGGAGGGCGATGGGGACGGCCCGGTGTTCGTCGGCGGCGGTGTCTGCGGTGTCGGTGACGATATGGGCGCGTGCGTACTGTTCGACAGCGGACATGGGCCGACTCCTTACGCTGCGTAACCTGTGCGGAATCTATGAATCCGTCACCTCTCCAATGTCGCACACTCCACGGATTCCGCTCCCGGGCGTATGCCTGACCTCCCCGGTGCTCCTGCCCGGCCTCCGCTCGGCTATTCGTAACCTCCTCGCTCTTGCAAGAGGTTCGCAACAAGGCGCTATCCTCGTACGGTGCATGTGCCTGACGGATTCATCAACGCCCCGGTCTCCGCGGTCACCGGAGTAGTCGCCGCCGGTGCCATCGCCGTGAGCCTCAAGGGGGCCCGCCGCGAGCTGGACGAGAAGACCGCGCCGCTCGCCGGCTTGGTCGCCGCCTTCATCTTCGCCGTGCAGATGCTGAACTTCCCGGTCGCGGCCGGGACCAGCGGACATCTGCTGGGGGGTGCGCTGGCGGCGATACTCGTCGGCCCCTACACAGGGGTCCTCTGCGTCTCCGTGGTCCTGCTGATGCAGGGCATCCTCTTCGCGGACGGCGGCCTCACCGCGCTCGGCGTGAACATCACGGACATGGCGATCGTCACGACGGTCGTCGCGTACGCCGTCTTCCGCGGCCTGGTGAAGGTGCTCCCGCGCGGGCGCCGCTCCATCACGGCCGCCGCTTTCGTCTCCGCGCTCCTTTCGGTGCCGGCCGCCGCCGTCGCCTTCACCCTCATCTACGCGGTCGGCGGCACCACCGACGTCTCGATCGACAAGGTCGCCACCGCCATGGTCGGCGTCCACATCCTCATCGGCCTCGGCGAGGCCGCGATCACCGCGCTCACGGTCGGCGCCGTCATCGCCGTACGACCGGATCTCGTGTACGGCGCGCGGGGCCTGACCCAGCAGCTCAAGCTGCGCGTCAACGGCGAACTCGTCGACGCGCCCACGGCCGTCCCGGCCGCCGTCGCCGCCCGCACCTCCCACCGCAAGGTGTGGATCACCGGGCTCGTCGCCTCCCTGATCCTCGCCGGGTTCGTCAGCTTCTACGCCTCCGCCAGCCCCGACGGCCTGGAGAAGGTCGCCGAGGACCAGGGCATCGCCGAGGCGGCGAAGGAGCACTCCGCCGCCGACTCCCCGCTCGCGGACTACGGAGTCAAGGACGTCTCGAACGCCCGGATCTCCGGCGGCCTCGCGGGTGTGATCGGTGTCGGCGTCACCGTCGTCGCGGGCACCGGAGTCTTCTGGGCGGTCCGCAGGCGCCGTACGGCCGATGCGCCCGAAGTGTCACGTTCGCAGGTCGCCTGACATGGGCGCCGGCCACGCCCACAAGCTCTACCGGCACGGGCACTCGCCCGTGCACGCGCTGCCGCCGCACACCAAGCTCGCCGCCACCTTCGCCTTCGTGGTCGTGGTCGTCTCCACCCCGCGCGAGGCGATGTGGGCGTTCGCGCTGTACGCCGTGCTCCTCGCGGGAGTCGCGTACCAGGCCCGGGTGCCCGCCCCCTTCCTGCTGAAGCGGCTGCTCATCGAGGTGCCGTTCGTCGCCTTCGCGGTGCTCATGCCGTTCGTGGCGGAGGGCGAGCGCGTCGACGTCCTCGGCATGTCGCTGAGCGTGAACGGCCTGTGGGGCGCGTGGAACGTCCTCGCCAAGGGAACGCTGGGCGTCGCCGCCTCCGTACTCCTGGCCTCGACCACCGAACTGCGCGAACTGCTCCTCGGCCTCCAGCGGTTGAAGCTCCCGCCGCTGCTCGTGCAGATCGCTTCCTTCATGATCCGGTACGGGGATGTCATCACCGACGAGATGCGGCGGATGCGGATCGCGCGGGAGTCGCGCGGGTTCGAGGCCAGCGGAGTCAAGCACTGGGGGGTGCTCGCGAAATCCGCGGGCGCGCTGTTCATCCGCTCCTACGAGCGCGGGGAGCGTGTGCATCTCGCCATGGTGAGCCGGGGGTACGCCGGTTCGATGCCGGTCATCGACGAGGTGACCGCCTCGCGGGCGCAGTGGTCGTACGCCTTTGCCCTCCCGTTCGCCGCTCTTGTCGTATGTCTGCTGGGATGGATGCTGTGACCCCCTCTTTGGAAGTCTCCGGACTTGCCTTCGCCTACCCCGACGGGCATCAGGCCCTGTTCGGCGTCGACTTCACCGTCGGGCGCGGCGAGCGCGTCGCGCTGCTCGGGCCGAACGGCGCCGGCAAGACCACCCTCGTACTGCACCTCAACGGCATCCTGAACGGCGGCGCCGGGACCGTGACGGTGGCCGGACTCCCCGTCGGCAAGCGGCACATGGCCGAGATCCGGCGCAAGGTCGGCATCGTCTTCCAGGACCCGGACGACCAGCTGTTCATGCCGAGCGTGCGCGAGGACGTCGCCTTCGGACCGGCCGCGGCCGGGATGAAGGGTGCCGAGCTGGAGGAGCGTGTCCGTACGGCGCTTGAGCAGGTCGGCGTGGCGGACTTCGCCGACCGCCCGCCGCACCACCTCTCCTTCGGGCAGCGGCGCCGGGTCGCCGTGGCCACCGTCCTCGCGATGGAGCCGGAGATCCTCGTCCTCGACGAGCCCTCCTCCAACCTCGACCCCGCCTCGCGCCGCGAACTCGCCGACATCCTGCGGTCGTTGGACGTGACCGTCCTGATGGTCACGCACGACCTGCCGTACGCCCTCGAGCTCTGCCCCCGCGCCCTCATCCTCAGCGACGGCGTGATCGCGGCCGACGGCAAGACCGGCGAGCTGCTCTCCGACGACGAGCTGATGCGCAGCCACCGCCTGGAGCTGCCCTTCGGGTTCGACCCGCGCTCCGTGACCATGGGCGCGTGACGAACGACCATGGGCGCGTGACGAACCGGACGGATCGGCACGAGAATCCCCGCTGACCTGCGCCGACCTCGGGTTACCCGCGGTTTCTACCCCCTGGTAACAAGGTGTCGCGTGTCGGTCGATACCTTGAGCGGGATGCACTTGCACACTTGTGCCGCCCGCCCCGGGGGAGGTCCCGCCATGATCGACGGCACCGCTGTCGACACCCGCCCGACGAAGATCATGTACGTCGCAGAGGCCACCGCCCACGGCGGCCGGGACGGCTATGTCACCAGTCAGGACGGCCAGCTCGAACTGAAGGTCGCGATGCCGCCGGCTCTCGGCGGGGACGGCAACGGCACGAACCCGGAGCAGCTGTTCGCGGCCGGCTACAGCGCCTGCTTCCACAACGCGCTGGTGATGGTGGGCCGCCGCTCCGGCTTCGACCTCTCCGGCTCCACGGTCGCCGCGAAGGTCGGTATCGGCCCCAACAAGCGGCGCGGATACGGCCTCGCGGTCGCCCTGAGCGTCTCGCTCCCCGTCGTCGACCAGGACGTCGCCGCCAAGCTCGTGGACGAGGCCCACGACGTCTGCCCGTACTCCAACGCCACCCGCGGCAACATCGAGGTCACGATCCTGCTGGGCTAGGACCTGTCCGGCCGATCACGGTGGAGGAAAGCGGCGGGGCCCAGTAAGTACCTCTTTCTTCACGACGGAGAGTGCGTGTTTCTTCGCGACGGGGAGTGCGCGGGAGGCACTCGTCCGAAGCATCGTGGTGCAGCTGTCGGTCTGCCAGAACACGGATCGTCCCAGGCGCGTAGGGAGCGGCCGCCGAACGGCCTGGGGCCTTCGGCGGTAGCTGCCTGCCGCGCTGGTTGTGGTGCTGTTGTGGGACGCCCGGGGATCGCTCCCCGGGGGTGGCACCGGCATCAGCCGGTGTCTTCTCGCTTCTACGCCCCCTGCCCGGGAGCCTTGCGGGCTCTGGGACTTCCAGGGGCTCGGCGAGCGTTTTGGGTCTCCCCCCTATCGGAGGCGACCGTCTCGAGCTGTCTGTGCGCCGCGTCGACGATGTTCGCGGTGCTGTTCTGGTGCCGGTGTACGACCGCACCGCACGAGGGGCAGTGGAACGTACTGCATGAAGGGTCGGAGCTCGGGTTTCGCTTCTTGCACTTCGCGCAGGTGCTGGTGACGGGCTCGCCCTGGTCGAGGACGACGAGCTGCGAGCCGTACCAGGCGGTCTTGTACGCGAGCTTCTTGCGCAGGTTGCCCAGACCGGCGTCCAGGAGATGCCGGTTGGAGCGGGCCTTGACCTTGACGTTTCTGCCCGTCTTGTCCCGGGCGCCCTCGGCCGAGGTGGTGAGAGCTGTGAGGTCCAGGTCTTCGATCGCCACGTGCGTGAATCCGGTGGCGAGCTTCTTGGACAGGCCGTGCAGATACGAGGCGCGCCGCACGGTGATCTGCTGGTGGACGCGGGAGACCCGGGCGGTGGCCTTCCTCCATCGCCCCGACCCCTGTTGACAACGGGACATCGCGCGCTGGGCCTTCGACAGCTTGGCCAGGCTGTCGGCAAGCAGAGGGGGGTGCTGTACGAGGGCGGTGGCGGGGTCGGCCGGGTCGAGGGGGCTGGACAGGGCGGCCAGGTAGTGGGAGCCGAGGTCGACGCCGACGAGCCCGCCGGCGCGCTGGCGGGCGGTGGGGCGGCCGATCTGCTCGACGCGTCCGCCGTTCTCGGCGGCTTCCTCGGCCGGGGTGCGGCTCAGGTACGGGGTGCGGGTGCCGTCGTCGTGGACGTGCTCCCACAGCATGGGCACGTTCTGCTGCACCTTGGCCAGCACGGAGGCGTACCAGCGGTGGCCGCCGCGGGTGACGGTCACGGACTGGATGACGGCCTGCCCGCCGTCCACGAGCAGCGCGAGGCGCTTGCCGGAGTTGTGGATGCGGATGCTGCCCAGGCCTGGCATCACCAGGCGCCGGTAGCCCTCCAGGCGGATGATCGGCCTCTTCACATCATGGAAGAGAGTGAACGATTCTGCGTGGCCCTTCTTCTTGAAGCGGGGATATCCGTGGCGCTGACCGGCTCGGTGGCCGGCGAGCGATTCCTGCCAGTGGTTCCAGGCGACCTGGGCGCGGTCGAAGCCGGAGGTGAAGCAGTACACGTTGACCTCCCGCCACCAGGGGCTGCCGCGCTGCTCCTTGGGCAGATCCCGTTCCACCCGCCACAGGGCGCTGGTGTCGGTGGCGGTCGGTGTGCGGAAACCGGCACTGAACGCCTTGGTCTTGAGCGCGTTCACCGTGGCACGGGCTTCGGCCAGGAGCTCGCGTTCACGGGTGGTTTCGGCGGCGTCCGCGCGGACGGCGACCAGCCGGTGGACGAGGGTCTCCTGCCCGGCCGGGGGCTGCATCTCGGGCAGCGGCGGCTTGCCGGCGACGGTGAGCGTGAGGCTCTTGCGGTGGTGGTCCCACACCTTGATGCGGTCGGTGAGCTCGGCGCCGTCGGCCTTGATCCGCTGCTTCGCCTCGGCTTCACTCAGCCCCGCCTCGAGGTAGGCGGTCCGGCGGTCGGCCCATGCCTGGTGGGCCTGGGTCTTCTTGGCCAGGGCGTAGTTGTAGGCCCACCGGCAAGCGCCGGCGTAGCGGGACAGGGCGGCACGCTCGGCGTCGGAGGGGTCCAGGGCGAACCGGTACGCCCGCAACACCTCCGTTCTGGGCATGGTCGCGGCCGCGGGGCCGTGCCCTGGCTCTGCGGAATTGGATTTCGCCGCCACGCGCGCCATACCTCCGGTTCCAAGTCGCTGTGCTGGGCCGCAGGTTGCCACGGGGCAAGGCTGGCTGGTCACGCGCCATACCGTCCTGATCACAGGCAGCCGAAAAGGACTCTTACGCTGGCATTTGCCGTTCGAGGTTCTTTGGAGCGCTGCGAAGAAGACGGCATGGCGGATGATCAACAAGCTTCGGTCCATGGCAATCTCCGGGTCAGCACGATGACTTGGAGCCGGAGGTGGACCGCCGTGGCGGCGAACAGCAATCCCACGGTCAGAAAGCGCCGCCTGGGAGCCGAACTCCGCCGGCTCCGTCAGGCCAGCGGGCTGAAGAGCACAGAAGCGGCCGAGCGGCTCATGGTCTCCCAGCCCAAGATCAGTCACATGGAGAACGGCCGCCGCACCGCCAGCCCCCGCGATGTACGCGATCTGTGCGCGATCTACGGAGTGACGGACCAGCAGGTCATCGACTCACTCATGCGGATGGCCAAGGAATCCGGCCAGCAGGGCTGGTGGAACGTCTACGGCGACATTCCCCAGAGCGTCTATGTCGGCCTGGAGGCGGACGCCGCCACCGTCCACGCATACGAGCCCATGGTGATCCCCGACCTGCTGCAGACCCCCGCCTACGCCCACGCCGTCATTGCGGAAACGATCCCTCTGCTCACTGCCGAACAGGCCGCCACCCGCCTCAAGGTGCGGCTGCGCCGTCAGCACCGGATCTACGACCCGGCCCGCCCCCTGCGCCTTTGGGCCATCGTGGACGAATCGGCACTGCGCCGCGTCGTCGGCGGCCCGGACATCATGCGCGAACAACTGGAGCACCTGAACACACTCGGCGCGGAGCCCCACATCACCGTGCAGGTCCTCCCGTACACCGTGGGCGCTCATCCGGGCCTCGGAGGACGGTTCTGCATCCTGAGGTTCGCCGACAGCCCCGAGGCAGTCGTGCACCTGGAACGCTTCACCAGCGATCTCTACCTGGAGAAACCATTCGACGTGCAGCACTACAGCGTGATGTACGACCACCTCCAGGCCCAGGCCCTCGAATCCGACAGCAGCCGCGACTTCATCACCGACGCCACCAAGTCGTACATCGGCGCAGAGAGCCGGGCCTGAGCACCGGTGAGCGGGGGATGTCACGGCCACCCCGCGTCTCCGCCGTGATCGGCCGGACAGGTCTGGGAATCGCGACCTCTACGTGCGTGTTGCACGCACTGTTGGCAGGTGTGCGGCGACAGGGAGTACGGGCGTGGACGTGAACGGCACAGTGGCCGAGGGCTTCGAGCCGGTCAGGGAGGCGTTCGCAGCGAACTTCGAGGTGCTCGGGGACCGGGGTGCCGCCGTCGCCGTGTACCGCGACGGTCACAAGGTCGTCGACCTGTGGGGCGGCACGCGGGACGTCGACGGCACCGAGCCCTGGGAGCGGGACACCGCGCAGATCATGCGCTCGGCGACGAAGGGCGTGGCCGCCGCCGTACTGCTCATGCTGGCCGAGCGCGGGCTGCTGGACCTCGACGCCCCGGTCGGCGCGTACTGGCCGGAGTTCAAGGCGCGGGGCAAGGAACGGACGCTCGTACGGCATGTCCTCGCGCACCGGGCCGGCGTACCCGTCCTCGACCGCCCGCTGACGCCCGCCGAGGCGGCGGATCCCGGTCTCGGGGCCGCGGCGGTGGCCGCGCAGGCGCCGGTGTGGGAGCCGGGCGCGGACCACGGGTATCACGCGCAGACGTACAGCTGGCTGACGGGGGAGCTGGTGCGGCGGGTGACCGGGCGCTCGATCGGTGACTGGATCGCCGAGGAGATCTCCCGGCCGCTGGGCCTGGACCTGTGGGTCGGGCTGCCGGACTCGGTGGCGGGGCGCGTGGGGAAGGTCGGGCAGATCGAGGCCCCGTCCGCGGCGGGCGGTCTGCGGACCCGGCCCAAGCGGTCGGTCTCCGAGGCGTACGCGGACCCCTCCTCGCTGACCCGCCGCGCCTTCGCCGTGATCACTCCGCTGCCGGACGAGAACGACGCCGCGTACCGGGCGGCCGTCCTGCCCGCCTCCAACGGGATCGCCACGGCGGAGGGCCTCGCGCGCTTCTACGCCTCGCTGATCGGAGAGGTGGACGGGGTGCGGCTGTTCTCGCCGGCCACCGTCTCGGCGGCCCGTACGGAACACTCCGCAGGCCCCGACCGCGTGCTGGTCGTCAGCACCCGCTTCGGGCTCGGGTACATGCTGCACGGCAGCGCGTCCCCACTGCTTGGTGGCGGCTCCTTCGGCCACCCCGGCCGGGGCGGCGCCCTCGGCTTCGCCGACCCCGAGTCGGGGATCGCCTTCGGGTACGTGACGAACGGCTTCCGCAAGAGCGTGACGGCGGATGCGCGGGCGCAGGCGCTGGTGGGGGCGGTGCGGGCGGCTACGGCGCGCTGAGCCCCGAGGTCGGGGCTTCGACGTACGCCGCCAGGTTGGCCAGCGAGGAGGCGATCCCGGCCTCGTGTGCCGCCTGGTCGATGCCGGGCGGCACGTCCGTGGCCGTGACGGTCACCTCGGTCCCGTCACCGGTGGCGGAGAGGTGCCAGGTCATCGTCATGGTGCCCGCGTACGCCGGGTCGTCGGCCTCGAACACCGCCCGCGTCACCACGCGCTCCGGTGGCACCAGGTCGGCGAAGGCGACATCGACGACATCCGTCGCGTCCGAGGTCTTGCCGGGACCGCCGCTGGGGTCGAGGTAGGTGAGAACCATCCGGAACCCGCCACCAGGCCGGGGATCCCACCGCTCGACCCGCCCGCGCATGCCGTCCGGCGGCAACCAGGCCTCGATGGACTCCCGGTCGAGGAGGGCGCCGTAGACGGCCACCGGTGGTGCGGCGATCAGCCGACTGGCGCGGTCGGTCCTGTCCATGGGGCGAGTTTAGGACCGGACCTCTGTCGGGGCGGGCGCGGCAATCGTGGGGCAGCGTCGACGCGGTTCACCCCGTGTGCAGCATCAGCCCGATCCCCACTACCAGCAGTCCTGCCGCCGCGATCCGGGGCGCCCCGAACCGTTCCTTGAAGAAGATCGCCCCGATGGCGGCGCCGACGATGATTGATGCCGTTCTCGGGGCTGGGACGTTGGATTGGTGGCCTGATCCGAGGTCGCAAGACCAGGTGACGCGGGCTCTTGAGGTGAGGTCGGCGCGCTCGTCCGCGGCCCGGGGCGGGGTGATCATCGTTCCGGTACTCTGCCGCCCTACACACCAGGGGGGATTGTGCGAACGAAGGCGAGCACCGCTGCGCTGTGCCTGTTCATGGGTGCCGTCACGGTTGGCTGTGCCGGCGACGGTGGCACGACTGACACACGCTCCGCCGACCAACTGCTCGGCGAGGCCTACCGCACCATGAATGCGCTCACGTCGGTGACCATCGGACTGGATGTCACCTCGGGCGGCGACCGGTATTCCGGCCGTCTGACGACCGATCTCAAGAGCAGGTGCGCGTTGAAGGCGACCTCGTCCCACGGTTCAGAGATGGAGCAGATCCGGATCGGCGAGACGGACTACATCCACCCCAACGACGTGTACCTCGACATGTGGGGGCGGAAGACGGTACCCGCGATGCGGAACAGCCCCTGGCTGAAGAGCCCCGTGAGCGCGGCGAAGGGAGCAGACGACCTGGTCGACTGCTCGTGGCCGTTCTCCTCCTTCGGCGAGGCGACGAAGGCCGACCCGACCGAGCTTGACGGCAAGCCGGTCATCCCGGTGAAAGTGACGGACGACGAACTCAAGGGGGGCGTCTATACCTTCTACGTGGCCGCCGAGGGCAAGCCGTACCTACTGAGGATCGACTACAAAGACCCTCGCTCCCACCGCGTCACGAAGTTCAGCGATTTCAACAACCCGGTGGACATTCAGCCCCCGGCGGCAGCCGATGTCCTGGACCTGAGCAGCCTGCCCCCGGACGAGTCCTAGCAGCGCATCTGGCCGTGGTGGTCAAACCCGCAAGCCGCCGGGCCGAGGGCATGACTTTTGGTCCGCGGGCGCCTGCACGCAGGGAGATGGCTCCTACGGCGTCAGCCGTCGAGGTCGGTGCCTCCGCGTGTCAGCCGGCATCGCCTTGCTGCGGCTACGAGCCGTCCGCGTGGACTGCGTAGACGTAGCGCTTGCCGACGTATTCGCTGGCGTTCCAGATCACGGACTCGCTGTAGGCCCAGCCGGACGCCCCGCTGCTGTGGTAGCTGAGGTCCTCGCAACCGACGGCCAGGTCGCACACAGTGCTTGCGGTCGAGTCGCCGGAGGTGAAGGTGCGCAGTGTGCCCTTGGTGGAGGTGCCGGCGCTGACCGCGAGATAGTGCTTGCTTTTGCGGGACACGACTCCCTGGATCTTCTGCTGGCTGACGGTGACGGCTTCGGTCGCGGTGAGCGAGGCCGGTTGCCGGTCGGTGTGGTCGAGGTTCCAGCGGACCACCTTGGGCGTGGTGGTGCCGGGGCCTGTGCCGTTGAAGGTGCCGTCCGTGTAGTCGACGGTGCCGGAGTAGGAGTACTCGCTCACGACCAGGCTGTCGGGTGTGCTCGCGCGGTCGAGCCCGATCGCCGTGTAGCGCAGATAAGTTCCCGCGTTGTCGTAGGCGCGGCTCTGCGGCAGGACGTACTGGTATCCGTAGCCGTAGTACGACCCGTCGGTGTGCAGACCGCACACGTCCTTCTCGGCGGTGGCGACCGTGAAGAGGGTGTTCAGGTCGAACACCCGGAGTCCCTTGTAGGTGTCGACGACATAGAGAAGGTTGCCGTACCACATGATGCCGCCCGCGTGTTTGCGGATGGGGTTGAAGGAGTACTTGCCCGTGCTGGTCGTGACGGGCTCGACCAGCAGCACATGCCGGTACGTCGGTGCCGACGGGGTGTTGTTGTCGACGAACGTGAGCCGCAGGCCCTTGTCGAGCGCGTACTCGTCGACGCCGTCGTTGTCGGGGTCGGTCTCGAAGTACCAGGAGGCGAGGACGACCTTGTTGCTTCCGCCCTCGGGGTAGAGCCCGTTGCCGTACGCATCCGCGCTGGTGGTGACGCCCTGAGGTATCCAGTAGTCGACTGTCTGGTCGTCGCTGTCCCAGGCGAAACCGGTCGAGAAGGCCCCCGCTGTACTGGGGGCGCTGGTGAGGTGGGTGGCACTGCGGTTGGTGTCGGCTATGACGGTGGTCGCGTCCACCTTGGTCAGCTTGGTCGCCAAGCCGGCGGCCAGATCGGTGAATTCGCCGTAGCTGTTGGAGGACCGGCTGGTGAGGGCGAACTGGCCGGCGGCGATCGTGGCCGCATGGGCGGCTGTGGGGGAGAGGAGATTGCCGACGGCTCCGACGAACGGTGCGGCAGCCATGCCCTTGATGATCGCTCTTCGTGTCATGGTCATGACGCGGAAAGTATGCGCACTCGATCAACAGCACAAGCAGGCTTGACCGTAACTCGACACCGGCGGCCCCTAATTGCTCTCCCGGCACCTGCCGTTTGCACCGCTCGGCCACGGGATGCGACCGTCCCGTGCTCGGGCTGACGGGGCCGGGCGGGGCGCGGACAAGTGTGGGACGGCGTCGGCGACCGGCAGAGTCACGCAGCTCACCCCGTGTGCAACATCAGCCCGATCCCCACCACCAGCAGCCCCGCCGCCGCGATCCGGGGCGCCCCGAACCGTTCCTTGAAGAAGATCGCCCCGATGGCCGCGCCGACGATGATCGAGGACTCGCGCAGGGCCGCGATGGGCGCGAGTTCGGCCCGGGTCTGGGCCCACAGGACCAGCCCGTACGCCGCGACGGAGAGCGCTGCGCCGAGCAGGCCGAGCCCGGCGAACGGGCGCAGGACGGTGAGGAGTTCGCCGCGCCAGTGGTGCAGCGCGTACACCGGGATCACGAAGCCCTCGATGGCCATCAGCCAGGCGATGTAGCCGAGCGAGGAGCCGGAGGCGCGCACGCCGAGGCCGTCCACGACGGTGTACGCGGCGATCGACACGCCTGTCGCCAACGCCGCGCCGATCGCCGCCCAGTTGGGACGGCGCCCCCGCAGCCCCCACAGCGCGACACCCGTCAGCCCCGCGCAGGACAACGCGATCCCCGCCGCCGCCCACCCGTCGGGCACCTCGTGTGCGAAGACCGCCGCGAGTGCCGTGACGATGAGGGGAGCGGTGCCGCGGGCGATCGGGTACGCCTGCCCGAAGTCGCCGAGCCGGAACGACCGCATCAGCAGCACGTAGTACACGACGTGGATCACGGCCGACGCGAACAGGTACGGCCACGCCCCGGGCGCCGGGAACGCGACGAACGGCACCATGACGAGGCCGATCAGCATGCCGCCGCCCGCGATCAGCGTGAAGCCGACCAGCTTGTCGGTGATGCGGTGCGCGATCGCGTTCCAGCACGCGTGGGTGACCGCGGCGAGCAGGACGGCCGCGGTGACCAGCGGGGTCACTGCGTCTGCTCGCGCACGTCCACCAGCGTGCCGCCCGCGTGGGCGATCAGGGTCTTGGGGTCCATCGGGAAGACGGCGTACGGGGTGCCCGCGGCGGCCCACACCGTTTCGTGGTCGAGCAGTGAACGGTCCGCCAGGACACGGGTCTTGGAGGCGTGCCCGAAGGGAGGTACGCCGCCGATCGCGTACCCCGTCGTCTCCCGCACCAGGTCCACCTTCGCGCGCGTCACCTTCTCGGCGCCCAACTCGCGCCGTACGAGCTCTACATCGACCCGGGACGCGCCGTCCATCAGGACCAGTACCGGGACGCCGTCCGCCGCGAAGATCAGCGACTTGCAGATCTGGCTGAGGTCGCAGCCGATCGCTGCGGCGGCCTCGGCGGCGGTGCGGGTCGCGTCCGGGAAGCGCCGGACCTGCGGGATCAGGTCGTCGAGGCCCAGCTCGCGCAGGGCTTCGGCGAAGCGGGGGTGGGCGGCGTTCTCTTCGGCTGTGGTCATGAAAGGCACCTTGACATGCTCCTCGGGCTGACGCCCGGGGATTTTGGCCTTCTCGTCCGTTGCTGTGCCGCTAGGCGGCACGGGGTTCGGGTGGGAATCCGTGGCTTCCTGTTTCCTTGCGCTGTGCCAGGACGAGTCCTGGTCTGACCTGCGCTCCACAGGCTGTAACCGCCAGTCCGGCGGCCGTTTTCACGTTTTTCGCGGCGTTGTGGTCCCGGTCATGGACCGCACCGCAGGCGGCACAGGTCCAGGTCCGGATGTGCAGGGGCTTGGGACCGTCCTTGGCCCCGCACTCCGAGCAGACCTGGCTGGTCGGAGTGAACCGGCCGATCTTCACCAGGGACCGCCCGTACCTGATCGCTTTGTACTCCAGCATGTGCACGAACTGCGCCCAGCCCGCATCGTGCACACTCTTCGCCAGCCTGGTGCGCGCCAGTCCTTTGACCGCCAGGTCCTCCACACCGATCGCTTGGTTGTCGCGGATCAGCCGGGTGGAGAGCTGGTGATGGAACTCACGGCGGGCGTCGGCCACTTGTGCATGCGCGCGGGCGACCTTGAGGCGGGCCTTCTCGCGGTTCCTGGACCCCTTCTGCTTGCGGGACAGTTTGCGCTGGGCTCTCTTCAGTTTCTTCTCCGCGCGGCGCAGGAACCGCGGGGAGTCGACCTTCGTGCCGTTGGACAGGACGGCGAAGTGCGTGAGGCCCAGGTCGATGCCGATGGCCTGGTCGGTGTCGGGCATCCGTGCGGCGTCGGCGTGCGGGTCGGTGTCGATGACGAAGGAGGCGAAGTACCGTCCGGCCGCGTCCTTGATCACGGTGACCGAGGAGGGCCGTGCGGGCAGGGTGCGGGACCACTTCACTGTCACCGCGCCGACCTTGGGCAGACTCAGCCTCCCGGAATCGGTGATCGACCAGCGGGCATTGGTCGTGAAGCGGATCGACTGCCGGTTGTCCTTGCGGGACTTGAACCGGGGAGCGCCGCTCTTCGGGCCCTTGCGTTCGCCCTTGAGGGAGGCGAAGAAGTTTCTGTAGGCGGCCTCTACGTCGCGCAGGGACTGCTGGAGCACGACGGCGGAGACCTTGCCCAGCCAGGACCGTGCGTCGGTCTGTTTCGCCTCGGTGATCAGCTTCCTGGACAGCTCGGCCGCCTTCGGAAATGCCCCGCCCGCCTGGCGGGCGTCTTCACGGGCGCGCACGGCGTCGTTGAATACGACGCGGGCGCACCCGAACGCCCTCGCCAGAGCCGCTGCCTGGGCGATGTCCGGGTACAGGCGGAAGCTGTACCGAAGCTGCATGGCAGCCACGCTACATACTTGGGTTATGGGCGAGAATCGGAAGATCAGAACTGGTCGGCACTGTGTTTTCGTGATGCATGTCCACTTGGTCTTCGTGACCAAGTTCCAGCATGAAGTGTTCACCGATGCCCATCTGGCGCGGCTGGAGGAGATCATGCGGTCGGTGTGCGCGGACTTCGAGTGCGAGCTGGTGGAGTTCAAAGGCGGGGACAACCACGTCCACCTCCAGGTGAACTTCCCGCCCAAAATCGCCGTGACCAAGCTCGTCAACTCACTCAAGGGCGTGTCCTCCCGCCGTCTGCGCCAGGAGTTCCCCGACCTGGTACGCCACTACTGGCGGGCCAACAAACTCTGGTCCGGCTCCTACTTCGCCGGAACCGTCGGTGGCGCCCCACTCTCCGTGGTCAGGCAGTACATCGAGCAGCAGAACCGGCCGGTGTGAGCGTCGCCTGGCTCCGCCGGGACCGGCCCTCGCGACGCTCCGCCTCGCAACCCTCAGATTCGCTTCACCATCGGGCTGAAGCCAGATGCACTGCGAAGGAATCCCGGTAGCGGTCGGTGTACGGGGCATGCGACCGAGTTCCAGGGAGCGGACCTCGGCCACCCACAGCCACGACGACGCCTAACTCGCGGCCTTGAGTAGCGCCGCCACGATCGGCCCCGCCGTGTCGCCCCCGTGCCCGCCCTGCTGTACGACCCCCGCTGCCGCCAAGTCGCCCTTGTACGCGGTGAACCAGCCGTTGGGCTTGTCCTGGCCGTCTACCTCGGCGGAGCCGGTCTTCGCGCCGTAGTCGGGGCCGAGGCCGGACATCGCCTCGGCGGCGGTGCCGTACGCGGCGGTGTACTGCATGAGTTCGCGGAGCTGGGAGAGGGTGTCCGCCGACAGGGTGCGGGAAGCCGTGGCCAGCTTGCGGTCGTCCACCGACGGCGCCACCAGGTACGGCTGGTGGAACGCACCCGCCGCCACCGTGGAGGCGACCGACGCCATGTTCAGCGGGTTCATGCGGACCCCGCCCTGGCCGATCAGCGAGGCCGCCATCTGCGCCGCGGACTGCACGGGCACCGCGCCGTCGAAGGACGGCACGCCGATAGCCCAGTTGTTCATGCCGAGACCGAAGACCTGCTGGGCCTGCTTGGTGAGGCTGTCGTTCTCCAGCTCGGGGGCCTGGCTGATGAAGGCGGTGTTGCAGGAGCGCGCGAAGCTCGCCTTGAACGTGCCGTTCTTGATCTCGAAGTCGTCGTCGTTGTGGAACTTCCAGTGACCGTACGTGAACGTCTTGGGGCACACGTGCTGCTTGTCGGCCGAGGCGAGGTCCTGGTCGATGAGCAGCGACGCCGTGATGACCTTCATCGTGGAGCCGGGGGCGAGGGAGCCCTGGAAGGCGGTGTTGAAGCCGTGGCTCTGGTTGGCGACCGCGAGGATCTCGCCGGTCGACGGGACCATCAGGACCACCGACGACTTGGCCTTCTTGGCCACTTCCTTCTCGGCGGCGGCCTGGAGGGTCGGGCTGAGCGTCGTCTTCACGGTCCCCGGCGTGCCCTTGCTGAGCGTCAGCAGCGACTTGTCGGGGGTCTTCTCCTCGCCCTTCGCCGCCGCCTTGCGGATCACCTGGAGCTCGATGCCCGCCTTGCCGCCCGCCGTCTTGCCGTACTTCTCGCGCAGCCCGTCCAACACCGTGCCCAGGGACGGGTACTTGGCCGTGGTCAGCTCGCCGCCGTGCTTGTCGAGGGCCGTGATCGGGGGCGTACCGGACTCGCCGGTGACCAGCTTGTCGCCGTCCTGGAGGTCCGGGTGCACGACGGACGGCTTCCAGCTCACCAGCGGAACACCGTCCTTGGCCCGTCGTACGACCGTCAGCTTCGACTCGTACGAGAGCGGCTTGCTGGTGCCCTTGTAGGTGACGGTGCCCTTGACGGAGAACGGGACGACGGCCCCCGACCGTGTGCCGCTCGTCAGGGTCACGCCGGTGATGTGGGCGTCCTTGGTGTAGCCGGTCAGCAGGGTCTTCGCGGCGGCCGAGTCGTCCGTGGCGGCGGCCGCGGTCGCGACCGCACCGCTCTGCCAGGCGGTGAGGAACTTGGTGGCCGCGGTGGTCACCTCGGTGGCCGACAGCGGGCCGGTCTTCACGGCCTTCTGGTCGGCAGCCGTCGACGTCCTGCCCTCGGCCGCCGCGTCACCGCCGTACAGGCCGTAGGCGCCGAACGCCCCGCCGGCGACGACCACGGCGATCACTCCGCCGAGGACGGCCGGCTTCGGCTTCTTGCTCTTGCGCTCGGCGACACGTCTTCTGTTGCCCACAGCTAACAATCCTCCGCTGGTTCCCCTGGTGCCCCCGTGCCCACACGCTCCTCAACGAGAGGCACCACCCTAGGGTCCCGCCCTGTGAGGAGTGACTTCAGCCACCAGTTCGTAGCACAGCTGCGACGATCGGACCGGCCGCGTCTCCTCCGTGGCCGCCTCCCTGGACCAGCGCGGCGGCCGCGATGTCGTTGCGGTAGCCGGTGAACCAGCTGTCGGACACGGCCTTGCCGTCGATCTCGGCGGAGCCGGTCTTGGCGCCGATGCTGCCGCCGCCGACCCCGGCCATGGCCTTGGCGGCGGTGCCGCTGACCGCGGTGGCGTTCATCATCGAGCGGAGCTGCGAGACCGTGTTCGAGGGCAGCCCCTTGGCGGTGGCCAGCCGGCGGTCGTCGAGCTCGGGCGACACGAGGACCGGCTGCCGGAAGGTGCCGGTCATGGCGGTCGCCGTCACCGAGGCCAGGTTCAGTGGGTTCATCTGGACCTGGCCCTGGCCGATCGCGTTCGCCGCGCGGTCCGGGCCGCCGGAGGCGGGGACGCTGCCGTCGAAGGACGCGATACCGGTCTTCCAGTTGTCCTGGCCCAGGCCGAACCGGCTCTGCGCCTCGGTCGTCAGCGACTCGTCGGTGAGCGGGTTCGCCTCGGTGCCGTCGATGAGATTGATGAAGCCGGTGTTGCAGGACCGCATGAAGTCGTTGAGGAGGGTCGCGTTCTCGTTGGGCTGCATGTTGGTGAGGTTCTTGAAGGTCTGGCTCTGCCAGATCGCGGTCTGCGTACAGGGCGCCGGGCCGTTCATCGAGGCCACGCCGTTGTCTATGAGCATCGCCGCGGTGATGATCTTCATCGTGGAGCCGGGTGCCACCCTGCCGAGGAAGGCCGCGTTGAAGGCGTCCTTGCGGTTGTTGGCGACTGCAAGCACCTCACCGGTGCTCGGCTTCACGGCGACCAGGGACGACTGGTCGTACTCCTTGACCGCCTTCTCGGCCGCCGCCTGCACGCTCGCGCTGAGCGTCGTCCGCAGCTTGCCCGGCTCGCCCTTGGCGAGGGTCAGGAGCGTGGTGTCGCCCGCGTTCTCGTCCTCGTGCCGGATCGTCAGCTCGACACCGGCCGTGCCGCCCGCGGACTCGCCGTACTTTCCGCGCAGTTCGTCCAGGATCGGGCCGAGCGACGGGTACTTCTCGGCGGTCAGGACAACGTTGTTCCGGTCCACGGCCTCGATCGGCGGGTTCGCCGCCTCGCCCGTGACGAACGTGTCGCCCTTCGCCAGCTCGGGATGGACGACGGACGGCTTCCAGTCGACCAGCGCCTTCCCGGTGGTGAGCCCGCGTACGACGGTCAGTTCGGAGTCGTACGAGAGCGGCTTGCTCTTTCCGTCGAACGACACCGTCGCCTTGACCGAGAACGGCACGGACGCACCGGACGGCGTGCCCGGCGTGATCTGCACCTTGGCTATGTGCCCGGCGCCGCTGTAGCTGCTCAGCACCGGGTCCGCGTCCGCGTCGTTGTTCGTGAGCGCCGCCGCCGTCACCGCGTCGCCCTTTTCCCAGGCCGCGAAGAACTTCTCCGACGCCTCTTTGACCTCGTCGGCACTCGGCGGCCCGGTCTTCACCGCCGCCGGCCCGGACGACCCGCTGGTCCCCTCGTCCCCGCTGATCGCGGTCACCACGTTGTAGGCGCCGTACCCGGCACCCCCCACCATCACCGCGAACACGCTGCCGACGATGGCGGCCTTCGCCCCCTTGCGCATCGGTCGTTCCCCTCCCCGTGAACCCCTCCCCAAACTTCTGAACGCGTTCAGAAAGGTGATTCTGTCCGCACTCTATGCGGGAGAAGTGACGTGTGGGAGCGGTGTTCCCTGATTGTTAACCCCGGTCGACGGGTCGACCGTCAGACCCAGGTGTCCAGCCACATACGCGACCGCCAGCTGTCGATGGGGATCGCCTGGCCCGTGTACAGCGGCCAGAAATAGATGAAGTCTGCGAGATTCGCCCTGGTCGGGCCCCGACCAGGGCGTTTGACTCTGGCCGGGGCCGCGTCAGGCTGCTTGGGCCGCCTCTGGGCCGTGATCTTGTGGAGTGGACGCCAGATAGAGGCTGTCGACGGCCTTTCGCGTACGTCCCTCGCTGTTCGGCATCAGGTGCGTGTACGTCCGGAGCGTGAACCCCGGATCGCTGTGGCCGAGGTACTGACTCAAGGCACGGATGTTCTCGCCTGCGTCCAGCAGCACCGACGCGTAGAAGTGCCTGAGTGCGTGCATGCCGTCCTCGGGGGCCGACGCGTACCGTTCGCCCGCCTTCCGTGCCGGGATGATCCCTGCGGCAGCTAGAGCGGCCTTCCAATGGTGGTCATTGAAGTTGCTCACGCGGACGTGGTCGCCTTCGACGCCGCTGAACAGGAGTCGTTTCGTCACGAGCGGGCCGTCCGGCGTACGCCAGGGAAGCGTCACGTCCACTGAGGGGAACTCCTTGGAGTGCTCCCGGAGCGCGGCGCCCACGGCCTTCGGGAGCGGCACGTCACGGACCTTGCCGCCCTTCGGCAGCGCGAAGACGTACTTGCCACGGATGCGTTTGAGCTGATGGCCGACGGCCAGCCAACCGCCCTCGTAGTCGAGTTCGTCCTCCGACAGGCCGAAGATCTCGCCTTGCCTCAGACCGCATCCAGCGCCGGGGTCCACAGCGGCTCGGAAGCGCCGTTCGAGTGCGGCACGCACATCGAAGGCTTGAGATGCGGTCCAAGGAGTCACGCGCGGCTTGCCCGGCTTCGGGAGCTGCACCGTCCGCGCGCGGCAGGGATTCTTGGCGAGTAGCCCGTCATCGACGGCCGCGCTCAGTGCTGCCGAGACCGTTCCGACGATGATGCGGCGGTGCGACCCCGCCGGCACTGTGCTCTCCAGAGCCGCGATCCAGTCGCGGATGTGCTCGGGCTTGAACGATCCGAGCGGGCGTGTCCCGATGTGCGGGTACGCGTGCAGCCGAAGCCGTCGCTCGGCTGCCTCACGGCTGTTGATCTCACCCGTGTGCGTCTTGACCCAGCGTTCCGCGTACTGCCGGAAGGTGGTCCGAGCCTGGCGCGGGTCGACGTACTGACCGCGCGCCATGTCGACCTCGATGTGAGCGAGCCACTGGTCAGCGAGGCGCTTCTCCTTGTCGCGGAATGACTTGCTCTTCTCGGTGCCGTCGGGGCCGACGTAACGAGCGCGGTAGCGCATGCCCGTGCCGTAGCGGTCGGACTTGGCCTTGACGGTCTTGCCGTTGGCGTCGGTCTCGGTCTTGAACCAGCGGTCTTGGATGTGGCCTGCCATGTGGCGGCGGTCCTCTCAACACGCAGCAGGGAGAGCCGCTGGGTAGCGGCTCTCCCTGCTGTCTGCGGTGGGTGTTGGGTTAGGCGGCGTCTTGGTCGGTGCTCTTGCGCTCGGCTACGTGGGCGAGCACGTCGGCGGGGTCGTAACGGATGTACTTTCCGATGCGGAATCCGGGCGGACCGAGGCGCTTCTTGCGCCACTGGTAGACGGTCTCTTTGGGCACTTCGAAGATCTCGGCGATGTCGTCGGGGGTGAGGTAGCGGTCAGGCAGCCCGGCGCGGAGCGTGGCGCGCGGGTCCGGCTGTTCACGTGCGGTGCTCATAGGCGTGTCCTCCGTGCGCGAGCGAAGGGTGATACATCGGGGGCCGGGTCTGTCCGAAGCTCGGATTTCTGCGTCACCGCGTCGTCAGCGTCACTTAGGGCTCTGACCTGCGGTTTTGGGTGACGCGGCGGATCGGTGCTGCGTCACCGGTGCGTCATCGGCTGCGTCATCGGGTGACGCAGGTGACGCAGGATGACGCAGAGTCGGCCGTCTGCGTCATCGCTGTTGACGCAGGTCAGATGCCGTTTTCCGGCTCGGGTGACGCAGGTGACGCAGTGTCTTCCTACTTAGGACAAAGAAGGGGCTGCTTGTAGTACTTCGGCGCGCCTTACAGAGCGAAGTAGGAGCCGCTGCGCGGCGCGACCTTGGGGCGGCGTTCCGCCGAACAGCAAGAGGAGCACGTGCTCCTCTTGCTGTTCGCTTGAGCGTGCGGGTCGCGGGTCAGAACGCCCGTGCTTGCTCGTGAGGGGCCGGGGGGAGCGTGCGGGTCATTTCGAGGTAGCGGCCCGCCTTGGTGCGACCCGCGTCGACGAGCACACCCCGGGCCGCCAGGGTGGGTTGGAGGCGCTTGAGCCGGTCCGAGAGGACTTTGCCGGTGGTCGGCCACCCCTTGGGCAGGGGGCGGCAGTCGTCGCCGCTGTAGAGGCGGCTGAGGCAGGACAGCCACTCCGTGGACGTCATCTGCTGTGCCGTGCCCGGTTCGATGGTGTCGGCGTGGCGGAGGACGGTCTGTGCGAGGAGGTCGCCTTCGATGACGTCGTCGTTGAGGTCGTCCAGACTGGCCCGGTAGGCGGGGAGCGCCCCCAGGCCGGTCGCGGCGTCGAACTGCGCGCACAGGTGGGCGAAGTCCGCCATCCGCAGGTCGGTGGGTGTCTCCGCCTCCACGGCGCGGACCTTGACCGTCAGGTCGAGGAGCGAGCCGAGGACGATGGGCAGCACTTCCGCGTAGTCCGCCCACAGTTCGGCCTCGGTGCGCCGGACTTTGGGTCGCTCCAACCGGAGCGGTAGGAGCCTGTCGGCGAGGTCGGGGCGGATGACTCCGACGTCGATGCCGGTGAGGAGTAGTGGCCGGCGGTAGCCGACGCGGAACACGTCCCCGTCGGTGAACAGGGCCCGCTTGACGCTCTCGGCGCCGGTGACGATGCAGCACATGGCGTCGGACAGGTCTGGCGTCACGTGGGAGAGGTTGTCGAGCGCGGTGACCCATCCCGCCGCTACCGCTGCGATCAGGCTTTCCTCATCCTTCGGTGCCCGGCGCAGGTCACCGCTCATGCCCTCGATGATCCTGGTGAGCATCCGGCCTCCGGTGGACTTGCCCGCCCCCTGCGGTCCAGTGAGGAACGGCGCGGGCACGGGCACGGACGGCCCGAGGCAGCCGATCAGCCACGCGATGGCCAGGCATTCGGTCTCGGCGTTGGCGAAGTTGCACAGCCGCATCAGCAGGTCGATGCCCTTGCCGGCGGTGTCCTTGACCGGCAGGGGCAGTTCGCCGGTGAGCTGTGTGCGTCGCCAGCAGACCTCTTGCGGGTTGGGGGTGAGGATGTCCCAGCCGCTCGGGTGGATGCGGACGGACTGCCCGTCATCACGGCCCAAGTCCAGCCACGTCGCCCCGTCGTATCCCGGAGCGACGCGGATGTGCACGGGCTGTACGTCCTCGGACAGGGCGAGTGCTTCGATCAGGTCCAGTGCCTCTTTGAGGGCGGACCCGTTGAACGCGCCGCGACCGTCCTTGTACAGGCCGACCATGAGTTCCTGGCGGTGGCTGCCCGTGGTGCCCTGGGAGCGGATCGGGCGGGCCACGGGGTGGCCGTTCTTCTGCGCGTACACGGTCCCGTCGGGGGTGCGGAAGTACCGGAAGTGAGACTGCGCGTAGTCGGTGATGATCGCGCGGGCGGGAGTCTTGTCGTCCTCGGACATGGTCACAGTCCCAACGTGGTCAGGGCGTTGGTCCACGCGTCGGTGCAGTGCCGGGGCGATTCGCCCTTGGCCTGCGCGGCGGTGAACAGCCGCGCGGTGTGTGCCTCGGTGAGGCAGCCGCACCGGCCGTGCGTGGACAGCACCGCGAGGAACGTCCGGTAGACCGTGGCGTGCACCGCCTGCCGGGCCTCGGTGATGCGCTGTTCCGCCATGGCAATGCCACGGTCCAGGTAGGTCGGCGCGCGGTGCGGACACTCGCCGCCGCCGGCCAGTGCGGGCACCGTGACGGACGCCGGACGGGGGGCCGGCTCCTTCGCGGTCAGCGCGCGCACGACGTCCGGGAGCGCCGTCATGGTGCCGGTGCCGGGTCCGAGCCAACGGGCGTAGGCCATGGTCGACTTGATATCCACGCCGGGCCGTACGCCGTTGGCGGACTGCATCGCGCCTCGGTAGAGCCAGTGCTCACCCCGGGTCGTTGGCACGGTCCGGGTGGCGGGCAGACTTGCGCGGGCCCACGCGATGGCTTCCGCGCTGTCGAGATCCACAATGGTGAGACCGGCGCCTCCGGGGTGATAGGCCACCGCCGCCGCATCTCGCCAAGCCCGCTGCCACGTAGGCGAGTTGACGATGTTCGGATCGGTGGTTGCGGCGGCCCAGCCGTGGCAGGGCGCCGGGCAGGTGCAAGGGCCTGGGGTCTTCATGTTCGGCCGGCCACCGCACGCGTTCTGCGCGCACGTCGGGCAGTTGCCGAACGGCACCTTCCCTGCCCGCAGCGGCAGCGGCGGTACACCGGCTTGGGCCAGGTGCAGCGCGGTGCTCAGGTGATCCTTCACGCGTGGCCTTAAGCCGCGGGCTCGCCGGGTGTCAGTGGGTTGGGTCATGCTGGGAGGCCTCCACAGGTCTGTTGAGGGCAGGTGGATTGGCGGCGGCCCCGGTTCTTGGTCGGATGGGGGCCGCCGTTGTCGTTCGGTCGGGCGGGATGTGCTCAGGCGGCTTCCTGGCCGGGCAGGACCATGCCGTCGTCGCTCTTGCGGAGTGCTCCCGAGGTCATGAGGGTCTTGACCTCGCGGGAGACGGTGCCCTTGTTGATTCCGGTGCGGTCGGTGATGTCCCGCAGCGTGCGGGCCCCGTCCTCAACGGCCCGCAGGACCCGGGCACGATTCGTCTCCGTGCCGGCGGAGACCGGGGCGGCTGCTGGGGTGCCCGCATTCTTGACCAGGTGGAGAGGGCTTGCGGCGGTCCGGGATGTTCCGCGCTTCCAGATGGGCCGCTCGGGGAGGGCGATGACATCGGCGGGGGAGAAGGCGCGGGTGCTGATCGGGTGGGGCTTGGCCTTGGGGCCGGATCGCAGCATCGCCACGCCGGGCATGGGCAGTTCGTGCGCGTGCCAGCCCTTCTCGGTGGCGTCCTCACCGAAGACCACGCGGGACTCACCCGAGGTGGACAGCGCGAGCGCGGCCCGGTAGGTGATCTGCGCGCTGATCTGCGGGTCGATGCCGCCCTTGGCGTCCATCGTGGGCTTCTGGGTGGCCCAGATCAGGATGATCTCGGCTGCCCGCGCCATGCGGGCCAGCGTGCCGAGGTTCTCCATGATCTGCGACCAGTCGGGATCGCCCGGCTCGCCGTCACTGCCCTTGGCCCGCTTCTTGCGGGCCATGGTGATGACTTCGGCTCCCTCGTCCACGAACACCGTGATGCGGGGCCGCTCTTCGGAGATCTCGATCGTGTCCCGGCCGCGGGGGACCAGGGCGAGCCGCTCGTGCATCTCGGTGACCAGTTCGTCGGTGACGTCCAGGACGTCTTCGATCGCGATGGCAGTCCGGGCGCGGTGCTCCCAGTTGATCGCCTCAACCCGCTTCGGATCGATGACCACCAAGCGGTGATCCGGTGCCTCGGAGGCTTCAGCGAGAAGAGCGCGGGTCGACCAGCTCTTGCCCGACCCGGAGGTGCCCGCGATCAGCATCCGGCGCCCGAGCGGGACCATCACGGGCTCGCCCGTGACCGTGTCGACACCCCACGGCTCGCCCGGCTTCCAGCCGGACAGGTCGATGCCGTCAGCCGCGCTGCGGGTCCGCAGCGTGATGGTGGCGCGGTCGCCGTGGCTGCCGGAGGTGATCTCCATGCGCAGGTCACTTCGTGCCCCGAGCAGGGCCCTGATCTCATCCGCCTTGGCCCGGAACGTCTTCGGTGTCCACCGGCCGTCCAGCCGCACGTGCGAGATGAGTCCGGCCGGGGTGAGCTTGGCCGGGGTGGGCACGGTGCCCGACAAGCCGCGGGCATCCGCGTTCTGCACCCAGAACGCCGGGTCCAGCCGGGAGGCGAGGCGCCGTTCCTCCGCGCTCATCCCGTCATCGAGCCGCACCGACGGCTGACGACGTCCCAGCCACAGGCCCGCGGCGTTCAATCCGATCAGGCCGGCGGACACAGACGCCGGCCACAGGGTGAGCGCGTGGGTGGCCTCGGACATGAGCCAGGTGGCCAGTCCACTGGGTACCGCGTGCGCGGCGTGCGTCTGCACGGCGCGGGCAGCGAGGGTGGCGGGATAGTTCTTCCGCGCCACCTTCATCACCGACCGTGCCTGACTGTGGTGCTGGCGTGCGGCTTTGTCCGCCGTGCGGGCGGCCCGGCGGTTCGCGGACAGCGGGTTGGTGGACGCCTTGCGCGCCGCACTGCGCTGGTTCCGGGCCATCGCGGCAGTGGAGCGGGCGGAGTTGTGCTCCCGCTGCGCTGTCATGAGCGCTTTCAGGTTCTCCGGAGTCCGCAGCTGCGTGCGGCGCTCCGCTTCCCGGTCCCAGCGTGCGGCGAACGGCGCGCACATCGGCGCGAGCGCGTCCAACGCGGTGTTGGTGGTTGTGGCGGTGGTCGTCCATGCTTGCTTCCAGTCCACGAAGAGTCCTCCAAAGACACGTGGATGAGGGCCGGTGCGCCGTCGCGTGGCGTCACCGGCCCGTCCGTTTTGGGGTAGTTGGCGGTGTCGGTTGCGTCGGCATCGCTGGTTGAGCCCCTGCAAGCGCCTGTGACCTGCGGAGTTGCAGAGTTGCGCCGTTCCGGGGAGGGGGCCCCTACGCGCACGCGCGCGAAGAGGCGTCGAAAATGCCGTCACGCAACGTCCCTGTGGCGCCCTGAGTGGCCGTTCACGGCCCCGGGGGTCTCCACCCATACCGAAGGGGGGTCAGGCGCCCTGCGGGCCGCCTACGACTTCCGGCCCTTTCCGGGGTGTGCGGAGCCGCAGGCGGGTGGTGCGGAGCGCCGGTTCAGTGCTTGGGGCGGGTGAGGCGGAAGGTGATGCCGCCGACGCTGAGGGGTCCGGCGGTCTGGGCGATGACGGTGACCGTGTGAGCGGCGGCGTCAAGCAGCGCGCACAGCGCGGCGACCAGCCCCCAGCAGCCCATGGCACCCGCGCCCGCGATGACGAGCGGGACCAGGTAGTGACGCAGTGGGCGCCCGTACTGGTCGGTGGTGTGGACGACGATGACGACGGGCTGTCCGGTGGCTTCCGCGCGGCGGTAGGCGTCGACGGGAATGTGCGGGGCGATGATCCCCGGCGGGTCACGATGGTCCATCAGGTCCTCCCTCGCGATCAGTTGGGGTAGGCGCACGGAACGCACATGCCGAGCGAGGCGGGGATGACGTAACCGGCATCCGTCCGGCACTCGGGGCAGGTACGGCGGGCGAGGTTGGCCTTGTCGAGCGCGGCCCACCGTCCCGGCGTCATGGGCCGGACGCGCTTGGCGTGGTCGAGGCGGTAGAGGTAGGCGACCAGCGGGCCCCGGCGGTAGCGCGGGCGCAGGACCTGCGCGGCGATGGGCTGTCCGCCCGGACGCAGGCCACGCGCCCGCAGCTGGCGGCGCGTGACCATGCCGTCCGGTGCCATCCGCCACGGGAAGGTGGGGATGCCGTAGCGGGCGCCGTTGGGGTCGAAGCACTTGCCGTACGAGCGGCCCATCACGCCACGCGCTTCCACGCCGCGCGGAGCCGGACCTCGGATGCAGAATGGCCGGCCGCGCGGAAGCGGACAGCCATCTCGCGGTAGGACAGGGCCGGGTGCTCGCTGTGCCGGATCTCGTCGACCTGCGCGTCAAGTTCCGCGTCTGTGAGGGCGGGCGCCGACTCCAACGCAAGCGCGACGGGTTCGGCAGGTCCCCAGACCGGGAGTTCCCAGCGGGAGGTGACGTCGGGTGTGACGCGGTGCGTCACGCTGGTCAGGGCCCGTCCGGTGTCCTTGCCCTTCCGTGCCGCCTCCAAGGTCGACCAGGCCCGGGAGAGGGAGTGTGCGGTCTTGGCCTGGATGCGGGCGACGCGGGCGCCGGCCTGCGTCACGGCCGTCAACCGCGTCTCCTCCGTGACCGCTTCGGCCCGCAGCCGGGCACGGGCCACGGCTGCTTCGTCGCGGGCTTCCTGCTGGATGCCCTGAATCGCTCCAAGGGCGTTGGGGGTGAGTGCGGTCTGCTCCCACAGTCCGTGGACCAGCCACAGCGCTTTCGCCGCGACGGGGAGCCAGGCGACAGCCAGCCACGCGCCCGGGTTGTCTTCTGCGGTGAGTGCGTGGGTGACCAGGACGCCGGTGGCGATGAGGCCGAAGGACCAGCCGACGCCGGTGACGGCGCGGTTGTGGTCGCCTTGGGCGGCGAGGCGGCGTTCGTAGGCGAGGGTGGCCAGCCATCCGCCGTCGATGCCGAGACCGACGACCAGGGCGACGGGCCACGGCATCGCCGTGCCTAGCCACATCACGACCACGGCCAGGGTGAGGACCATGGACACCGCCGTCATCGCGACAGCGGGAAGAGCGGTCTTGGCCTTCATGCCGTACCTCCCGCGTGCTCTCGCACCTTCAGGGAAGCGAGCAGGTCAACCGGCCGATCCGGGGGCGTACTGTCCTCGCTCCACTCCCACTGCGCACAGGCAACGGGCTCGTAGCCGAGCAGGGCGAGTGCCTCTGTCCGCGCAGTGAGGGTCGGAATCTCCGGCGTGCCGAACACGTGCTCAGGCCACGGGGCGGTGGTGTTCAACAGCCCCACGAACAGACGCCACCTGCCGGTAGTGGGCGACACCGACATCACCGCAGTGTGTGTGCGTACGCTCATGCGGCACCGTCCGCCGTGCTCGCGCTGGGGGTGCGGTTGGCCAGCGCCCGCCGCGCCATCAGCACCCGCCCGAACGCCCGGCGGACACGCTTGGTGTCCAACTCGTTCGGCGTGTGGTTGAGAGCGATGATCTGCGCGTCGATCAGGTCGACGTCCGCCAGGATGACGGGCATCTCGCGGTCGATCGCGTCCAGCTCAGCGGCCGTCGGCTCCATGAAGTCGGCGAACGCGGTAACAGCATCCTGAACAGTGACGATGTGACTCATTGGGTCGTGTTCTCCCTAGTCGGTGGTACGGCCCGAAAGCGCCCCCCGGAGTTGCTGCTCCGGGGGGCGTGCCGTTGAAGTCGGTAACCCGGCTCCCCTCAACCCCGTCCGTACGAGCACCGCGTGTAGCGGGGTCCTGACGGGCGGGGGAGGCAACCAGCCGCAGCGCTCGCCGCTGCGGAAGTCAGTGGGACGCGAAGGGCGTTGCCGTCGTGCTGGTCAGGCGCGATGACGCCGGGCGATGTCGTTGGTGCATCGGCGTCTCCTCTCTGTCGCTGGGTGCATGTGGTGTTGCACTGCAAGGGGGACCAAGTCCCCACTCTCCGGCCGTTGCTCGCGGTCGCCGGGCCACCTCGCCAGTCGGGCTAAAGCCCTGTTCATCTGGCCTTTAGCGGGATTGCAGCGTCCCCGCCCTCTGCGTGGGAGCACCCCACATAGGGCCCTCCCGTCGCCCCGCTGAACTAGTTCTGCGGTGCGATGTGACGATTAAGGCACGCTCCGGAGTGGGTGTCAATAGAACTAGTTCAGAGCCACTGGGATTCGCTTGCGAGTCGCGAAACCGATCCCGGGTACCCTTCTAGGACTAGTTCTGTAAGACTGGGGGCGCGTGAGTCACACATCGAGGGAGTCAGGCGTGGAGGAGACCAAGGTTCCGAAGGTTCAGCGGCTCGCCGCAGAGCTTCGGGCGAAGATCCGGCAGGGGGTGTACCCCCCGGGTTCCGCGCTGCCCAAGGTCCGGGAACTCCAGGAAGCCGAAGGCGTCGCCTACCAGACCGTGCGCGATGTGTACCGGGTGCTGGAAGATGAGGGCCTGATCATTTCCCGCAGGGGTGAGGGCACCTTTGTCTCTCCGATCCTCGGGAAGATCCACCGCGACGGGACGGGCCGGTACATCAAGTCGGCTCGGGAAGAGGCCGGCGCCCGAGGCGCGTTCGCCGCGGAAATCGCCAGGCTCGGGATGACCTCGACTTCGACAACCGTGATCAGCCGGGAGCGGCCACCGAAACAGGTCGCTCAGATCCTCGGCGTCCATCACGCTGCGAAGGCACTCGTCAGGGCACGGGTCATGCGGGCGGATGCCACCGTGGTTCAGGTGGCGACCTCGTATTTCCCCGGCGACGTGGCGTTCGGTACGCAGTTGGAGCAACAGGACACCGGAGACGGTGGTAGTAAGTCGCGCCTCGCTGAACTCGGCTACCAGCAGACCCGGATCCGGGAGTCCATCGACGTACGGCCTCCGAGCAAGGCTGAAGCCGAGTCGCTTGGCGTTTCAGCCGACAGGTTGGTCTACGAGGTCACCCATGTTGGCCTGACCGACACCGACAGGGCCGTGGAAGTCTGCGTGCACGTTATGCCCATCACTCTCTGGTCACTCAGCTATGAGTGGCCCATCGACCAACCCACCGTCTGAGAGGAAAGACCTCAGTGAGCAGCAATACCGCCATCGTCCGCGACGCCACGGAGCGCTACCGCACCGCTCGCCGGGAGGCCGGCGAAAGTCGCGGTGCCTTCGAGACCGAGATCAAGCGACTCGGTGGCACGCCCCGTGTGGAAACCGCGATCCGTCGCGACACCGCGCCCTCTCACGTCGCTGAGCTCCTCGGCATCGCGACCGCTGATCAGACCGTGATCCGTGCCAGGCACATGTACGACGGTGAGCGCCTGGTCCAGCTTGCCGACTCGTACGTCCCCGTGGACGTGGCAGAAGCCGCAGGCGTCGAAAGTCCCGACCCCGGGCTTGGCGGCATTATCAGCCGGATGCGTGACGCGGGATACGAGCAGACCGAGGCGATCGAGGAGGTCGCGCTGTACGCGGCTACCTCCGTCGAAGCGGAGGCGTTCGGGGTCGAGGTCGGCAGCAACCTCCTTCAGATCACGCACACCGGTTACACGAAGACCGGTCGCGCCGTCGAGGTCACCGTGCACCGCCCTGGCCCCGGTTGGGTCCTGCGCTACAGCCCGCCCATCAGCTGATCCACACGCATGGCGACGGCCCGCACTGAGCAGTGCGGGCCGTCGCTGTTCCTGCCCTCGGACAAAATTCGAGTGTTGCCTGACCATCAGAAATAGATCATTTTCGTTTGATACGTCCCCTGATGGCCAAAATGGAAAGGCCCAAAAAAATGGGCTCCGTGAAGCGGGAAGTCATTTCGATCCAAACGCCAGCGGATGTCAGACCCTGGCCGCTGGACCGAAAAATAACGGAATTGATAACGATCCGCCCCGACCTTTCTAGTCGGCTTAGTGTCCACCGCTTATCAAACGGAATGGTCAGATTTTGCTTGGGTACTTCGATTACTAGCGTTGTTTCCTTTCCGGGAGCGGACGCGATTCCAGTGGCTGTCTGTTTTGCTGCCTGATTGGGTAGGCCCCATCCCATCATCAAGACAATAGTTACTGCCATTGAGGCGGCAAGCCAGCCGATTGCGCGAGATGCCCGAAGACCGAATCCGGAGAGTGCCCAGTAAGCATGCAGGAGGCCCCGCTCGCTGCGGCTAGCATGCTCATCACGCCTTCGCATCTCCATTTCTCCGTAGTAGAAATCGGCTGCGCCTGGTTCATTCAGGCCGTCTTCAAATGTCTTACGGAGTTGGCGATATGTTGCTGCGATATTCTGAATGCTGGGAGTCTGGGTCGGAACTTCACGACTTACTTCCCATCCTTTTTTATTCAAGAGTTTAACTGGACGCTGTGACCGCCACAAGACTTCATCGCTAAGCGTTTTACGCTGCGTCCACCAGCGGAAAGGAACTGTGGAGACCCCCCACTTTATGCCAGTTGGTGGAGTGGCGAAGCGGCAGTCTCCTTCCAAGGTGATCTGATCCAAGTGATATGCCCCAGCAAAAGAACACTTGGCTAGGTCTACGTCGCTGAGCACCAGCAATTTTGCGTCCACCCCGGCGAGCCGAGTTACTTTACTCAAGGGGTCCAGGTCTCCCAGCTCGGGATCAGGAACCGTGAGATCGCCCACGGTGAACTCGCTATGATAAGAGGAGATTGTCAAAGGAGAGCTAAGATGCACGTCCGTGAGGTCAACTGTGGAAAATCGGACACTAAATGCCGCTGCTGCTGAGAACGTTGCACGGGACAGGCCAAGATTTTTTGAACTCACCTCAAAACGAACCGAACGATCGAAGCTTGCGTAACCTAGATTCACGTCCTTCGCGCTGAGCGGTCCATGGAGCAGGTCAGAAAATTGGCTGGACTTGAAACTTATCGATCCCTTGCAGACTGCTCCGCTGAAATAAACCTCGCTTTCAAATTTGACCTTGGTAAACCCTGTCATTTTGCCGAACTGTGCCCCGGCGAATACTGCGGGGCCTCGCGACCCAAATTCGCTACCTGTGAAAAGGCATCCCTCGGGGAAGCTGCTGTATCTGAAATTTGCCCCATACGGAAACTTTACGTTTTCGAAGTTAGCCAGACCTCCAAATTCTGCTCGGCGAAAGGTCGGAAGACCTAGGAAGGTTGCTCTGGAGAATCGCACCATTTGGAACTGTGTACGTTCGAAACTACCGTTTTCTAGCTCAGAGTTTTCGAAGCTGGTGATGTCTTCGAAGGTGCAATCCTGGAAATTTACGGACGGGCGTCTTTGCAGTGAGCTAAAATCCGCCCCGCCTTTGAATTGGGCCCGGGACAGGTCGGCCCTTCCGAGTGAGGAAAGTTGGAATGTTACCGGTGCGTGGAATGTCGCTCCCAGGAAGCAGGCAGACTCATGGAAAATACTCCGCCCGAAGTCTGCGGCATCAAATGATGCGCCATCAAACCAGCATGCACCTTGAAACTTGAAGTCGCTGAAATCGATCGGCGCTAGGAACTGGCAATCCGTGAAGAGGGAAATTCCGAAGGCTGTGCACCGCGCGATTGCTTTCTGCAGTTTTTGCGTGAGTGCAGCGTTGAACGTCACCCCTCGGAAGTCGACGCTCTCTCCGACAGCGATCCCATCCAGGAGGCCGGATTGCTCGTTCCCCGCCAGATGAGCGATGCATCGGTCGTTGGGCGAGACTTGCACGCCAGAACAGAGCGGATCGGCTTGGCAGGTCGCCCACGTAGGTTCACCCATGCCCCTCGTTCTACCGACCTTGCGCCTATCTCGGAGGCTTTATGTGCAAGTCGGAACGCACCTGCGCTACAGCCCGTCCATCAGCTGATCCGCACGTACGGCGACGGCCCGCACTTTCCAGTGCGGGCCGTCGCCGTTTCCGCTCTCGCCGGCCCCTGCATCGCAGCAGGTCACGTGCCTACTGCTGGGCCGTCTGCGGGCCGTCCGAGGGTGGCCAACGACAACCACTGATGACCAATGACGACCGCGATCCTGCGGTGGCTCTCATCCCGCAGTAAAGCCGTCAGCCCAGCTAGACCCAGGTGTCCAGCCACATCCGCGACCGCCACTGGTCGATGGGGATCGCCTGCCCTGTGTAGATCGGCCAGAAATAGATGAAGTTCCAGGCGATCAGTAGGACCAGGACGCCCGCTGCTGTGGCGCCGATGACGCGGCGGCGTTCTGTGGAGCCCGGTGGGCCGATGATCGCGCCGAGCAGCATGGCGACGGCCAGGCAGAGGAAGGGTACGAAGACGACGGCGTAGAAGAAGAAGATCGTGCGCTCCTGGTACATGAACCAGGGGAGGTAGCCGGCCGCGATGCCGCAGGCGATCGCGCCCGCGCGCCAGTCGCGTCGGAAGGCCCAGCGCCACAGGACGTAGAGGATCGCGAAGCAGGCCGTCCACCACAGGAGCGGGGTGCCCAGGGCCAGCACCTCGCGGGCGCACTTCTCGGCCGCGTCCGTGGGGCAGCCGTCGGTGCCGGGGGCCGGGGACTCGTAGAAGTAGGAGACCGGACGGCCCAGGACGATCCAGCTCCACGGGTTCGACTGGTAGGTGTGCGGGGACGAGAGGCCGACGTGGAACTCGTACACCTCGTGCTCGTAGTGCCACAGGCTGCGCAGCCAGTCGGGGAGGAAGGTCCAGCTGCCGCCCTTGCCCTCGGTCGCCGCCCAGTTGCGGAAGTAGCCGCCGGTTCCGTCGGACGGGGAGAGGATCCAGCCGGTCCAGGAGATCAGGTAGGTGGCGATCGCGACCGGGACCGTGGCCAGGAACGTGATGCCCGTGTCGTGCTTGAGGGCCGCCGCGTACGGGTGACGGGCGCCGGCGACGCGGCGCGAGGCGGCGTCCCAGAGGACGGCCATCAGGCAGAACGCGGCGAGGACGTAGAGGGCGTTCCACTTGGTGCCGAGGGCCAGGCCCAGCATGAGGCCGGCTCCCCAGCGCCAGGGGCGCCAGCCGAGGCGGGTGGTCTCGGCGGTGTGCGCGTCGGGGCGTACGAGGCCGTCCGCGTCCGGCGGGAGTGCCGCCGCCAGTTTCGCGCGGGCCTTGTCGCGGTCGACGACCAGGCAGCCGAACGCGGCCAGGATGAAGAACATGAGCACGCCGTCGAGCAGCGAGGTGCGGCTCATCACGAAGTGCAGGCCGTCGACCGCCATCAGCGCGCCCGCCAGGCAGCCGAGGAAGGTCGAGCGGAACAGGCGGCGCCCGATGCGGCACAGCAGCAGCACCGACAGCGTGCCGAGCACCGCCGTCATGAAGCGCCAGCCGAAGGGGTTGAAGCCGAACATCCACTCGCCGAGCCCGATGACGTACTTGCCGACCGGCGGGTGCACGACATAGGCGGCGTCGGTGGGGATCCGGATGTTGCCGTTGCCCTGGAGGATCAGGTCGTTGGCGTCCTTGGCCCAGTTGACCTCGTAGCCGCGGTTGAACAGCGCCCAGGCGTCCTTGGCGTAGTACGTCTCGTCGAATATCACCGCCTTGGGGCTGCCCAGGTTCCAGAACCGCATCAGCCCGGCGAGCAGCGTCACCAGGAGCGGGCCGCCCCACCCCGACCAGCGCGTGACGCGCTCGGCCAGCTCGTGGCGCAGCCCGAGCGTGGCCCAGATGCGCGGGCTGGGCTCGGCGTACGGAGGCACCAGCCTGTCGCGTACGTCGATGGGCGGCCTCGCCGTGTATCCGAAGCGGCGCAGCCGCTGCTGCCACGACGGCCGCTGGTCTTCGGCGGCCTGGCCCTGCCGGGTGTCCGTGGAGGACGCGGTACTGGTCACCGCGCCATCGTAGGGAACCCTTCTGTGGGAGTCCCGCGCCCGGGCCCTTCCGTCCGGATGAGGTTGTCCCGGCGGGGCCCTGCGAGGATGGGGCCGTGACAGGAATCCTTGTGTTGGCAGGCACCCCCATTGGCGACATCTCGGACGCGCCGCCCCGGCTCGCCCAGGAACTGGCCGGGGCCGATGTCGTCGCCGCCGAGGACACCCGGCGGCTGCGGCGGCTCACTCAGTCGCTGGGCGTGCAGGTCGGCGGGCGCGTCGTCTCGTACTTCGAGGGGAACGAGGCGGCCCGGACGCCCGAGCTGGTCGAGGCGCTGGTGGGCGGGGCGCGGGTGGTGCTGGTGACCGACGCCGGGATGCCGTCCGTGTCGGACCCCGGGTACCGGCTGGTCGCCGCCGCCGTCGAGAAGGACATCAAGGTCACCGCCGTACCCGGCCCGTCCGCGGTGCTCACCGCGCTCGCGATGTCCGGGCTGCCCGTCGACCGCTTCTGTTTCGAGGGCTTCCTGCCCCGTAAGGCGGGCGAGCGGCTGTCCCGGCTGCGCGAAGTCGCCGACGAGCGTCGCACGCTGGTCTATTTCGAGGCACCGCACCGCCTCGACGACACCCTCGCCGCGATGGCCGAGGCCTTCGGCGCCGGGCGCCGCGCCGCCGTCTGCCGCGAGCTGACGAAGACGTACGAGGAGGTCAAGCGCGGCCCGCTGGCCGAGCTGGCCGCCTGGGCCGCCGAGGGCGTACGCGGTGAGATCACGGTCGTCGTCGAGGGTGCCCCCGAGAAGGCCGAGCAGCTGGACGCCGCCGAGCTGGTGCGCCGGGTCCAGGTGCGCGAGGACGCGGGGGAGCGGCGCAAGGAGGCGATCGCCGTGGTGGCGGCGGAGGCGGGGCTCCCGAAGCGGGAGGTCTTCGACGCGGTGGTCGCGGCGAAGAACGCGGCCCGGACCGGCACCTCGTAGGTCCGGACCGGCATCTCGTAGGTCCGGACCGGCATCTCGTAGGTCCGGACCGGCATCTCGTAGGTCCGGACCGGCATCTCGTAGGTCCGGACCGGCACCTCGTAGGTCCCGTGGGCACCATCGGAAACACCCCGGAAGCGCCCGCCCCGGAGGCCGCCATAAGCACGCTGTTGGTATTCCCCCATAAGCGGGCAAAGGGCTACCGTGGAAGGCAAAGCGCAGGCCCGCCACCAGGAGCGTTGTGGCAAGGAACGGCCAAGACGTCTCCAACAGTCGACAGGTCTCGTGCACTCGCGCCGGGAGAAGCGTCCACTGGGTAAAGGGACGCACCGTCCCTCCGCCTCCGCAAGCCGGAGGCGCTTGTCCAGCGGACAAAGGAGCTGGCATGAGTGAGATCGCAGGACAGACCGGTCCCCGCAGCGCCGCGGCCACCGCCGTCGTCAACGAGTCGTATTCGTTCGCCTGCATGCGCTGCGGGCACGGGTGGGAGCAGTCGTACGAGATAGAGCACCACCTCGACGTCGAGGGCAACGAGTTCGTGATGTACGTCGCGAACGGCCAGGTCGTGCCTTCGCCGCTGAGCCGGCCCACCTGCCTGAACTGCGACAACCATGTGGTGCGCATCATGCGCGCCGGTCAGGTGTCCTCCGTCCAGGACTCCATTCACCGCATGCAGCGAACCGAGCAGCGGCGCAAGCCCGAGGTGACGCACGACGAGGGCTTTGGGGAGCCCCAGTCGGAGCCGCGGTCGGCATCCAAAGAGCCGCACCACTGGCACCTCTCGGATCTGCTGCACCCGTTCGCGCACCGCAAGGCCGGATGACCCGGCGAGAGTCCGGGCTCCGGTGAGGCAGGGCATGCCCCTTTCGTAGGATCGGGGCATGCCCTCCTCCGCTGCCGAAGCTCCGCCCCTCCCCGCGCCGCTGCGCGTGCCCGTCGCCGACTCGCACACCCACCTCGACATGCAGTCCGGCACAGTGGACGAGGGCCTCGCCAAGGCCGCCTCGGTCGGGGTGACGACGGTCGTCCAGGTCGGCTGCGACGTGAACGGCTCACGCTGGGCGGCCGAGACGGCTGCCGCGTACGACGCCGTCCACGCGACGGTCGCGCTGCACCCCAACGAAGCGCCGCGTATCGTCCACGGCGACCCCGACGGCTGGTCCCGGCAGGGCGAGCGGCGGCCGGGCGGCGACGGTGCGCTGGACGAGGCGCTCGCCGAGATCGACCGGCTGGCAGCTCTGCCGCAGGTCAAGGGCGTCGGCGAGACCGGGCTCGACTACTTCCGCACCGGCCCCGAGGGCAAGGCCGCGCAGGAACGGTCCTTCCGGGCCCACATCGAGATCGCCAAGCGGCACGGCAAGGCCCTGGTCATCCACGACCGCGACGCCCACGCCGACGTACTGCGCATCCTCAAGGAGGAGGGCGCCCCCGAGCGGACCGTCTTCCACTGCTACTCCGGTGACGCCGCGATGGCCGAAGTGTGCGCCCGCGCCGGCTACTTCATGTCCTTCGCCGGCAACATGACCTTCAAGAACGCCCAGCCGCTGCGTGACGCACTCGCCGTGGCGCCCCTGGAGCTCGTCCTCGTCGAGACCGACGCGCCCTTCCTGACCCCCGTGCCGTACCGCGGACGGCCTAACGCTCCGTATCTCATTCCGGTCACGGTCCGCGCCATGGCCGCGGTGCGGGGAATCGGCGAGGACGAGCTGGCGACCTCGATCTCCGCGAACACCGCGCGTGCGTTTGATTACTGACGAATAACGCTTCCGGGGGTTCTTCCCGACCGCACCTCAGGGCAGTGTCGCGACACAGCGTAGCCGCGTTGCTTTGGAGAGTGACGACCGCTCCGCTAGGTTCTGGTCGCCCGATCCGGACTCCCCCCTGGAGCGTGTCGTCGTGAGCAACTCGCAGTACGAGACGTACGGAACGACTGGAACAGCCGGTACGACGGGGGCGGTCGGCCCGTCGTACGAGGACTATGAGCCGTCTGCCGGCCACGGCTACCCGGACTTCCCGGAGTCCTCGGACGCTCCGGTGTACCCGGACACGTACGAGCCCGCGTACGAGGCGTACGTGCCGGAGTCCGACCTTCCCACCGAGCCCCTGCTGCCTCGGCAGGCGGCCCCCGAGGGCGCCGCTCCGCGGCCCGGCGGCCGTGCCGAAGCCCGGCGTGCGGCCCGGCGCAGGCGCACCGGCGAGCGTCCCGACCCGCTGCGGCGGCTGCTCCCGCAGGCGCTGGTCGTCGCGTTCCTGGCAGGCGGCACCTCCGCCTTCGTCGCCAACGACAAGGCGATCGAGCTCAGCGTCGACGGCAAGCCGCGCACGCTGCACACCTTCGCGGACGACGTGACCGAACTGCTCGCCGACGAGGGCGTGGACGTGGGGGCGCACGACGTCGTGGCGCCCGCCCCCGGCACGGCGCTCGCGAGCGGCGACGAGGTCGCTGTGCACTACGGGCGCCCCGTGCGCCTCACCCTCGACGGGCAACGGCGCCAGGTGTGGACGACGGCGCACACGGTGGACGGGGCGCTCAGGCAGCTCGGAGTGCGCGCCGAGGGGGCGTACCTGTCGACCTCGCGCTCCCAGCGGATCGGCCGCGCCGGGCTGGAGCTCGACGTCCGCACCGAGCGCACGGTGACGATCATGGCGGACGGGCGGGCGCGGACGATCCGTACGAACGCGGCGAGCGTGCGCGAGGCCCTCGACGAGGCCGGGATCACGCTGCACGGGCAGGACACCACCTCCGTCGCGCCCGGGAGCTTCCCGCGCGACGGACAGACCGTCACCGTCATGCGGATCACCGGGACCAAGGAGGTCCGCGAGGAGCCGATTCCGTTCGCGGTGGAGCGGAGCCGGGATTCCTCGCTGTTCCGGGGGACCGAGGTGGTCGAGCGGGCCGGGCAGCCGGGGGTGCGGCGGGTCACGTACCTCCTGCGGACCGTCAACGGGGTCAAGCAGAAGCCGCGGCGGGTGAAGTCCGAGGTGGTGCGGGAGCCGCGGGTGCAGGTGGTGAAGGTCGGGACGAAGCCGCTGCCTACGTCCGTCGGCGGGGCCGATCATCTGGACTGGTCCGGGCTTGCTGCGTGTGAGTCGGGGGGGCGGCCCGGGGCGGTGGATCCCTCCGGTACGTACGGCGGGCTCTATCAGTTCGACACGCGGACGTGGCAGGGGCTCGGGGGTGCGGGGCGGCCGCAGGACGCGCCTGCGGCGGAGCAGACGTTTCGTGCGAAGAAGCTTTATGTGCGGCGGGGGGCCAGTCCTTGGCCGCACTGTGGGGCGCGGTTGCGGGGGTGAGGGTGGGTTTTTCGCCCCCTCCGCCCCTACCCGTCCCTTGTTCCTGGGGGCTCCGCCCCCAGACCCCCGTATCGCGCTGACGCGCTCGTCCTCAAACGCCGGACGGGCTGGAAATCTCCAGCCCGTACCCTTACTCCGTGACCAGCCCCACCCCCGACGCCCTCCTGGGCCCCGCCGAGATCCGCGAACTCGCGGGAGCCCTCGGCGTGCGGCCCACCAAGCAGCGCGGCCAGAACTTCGTGATCGACGCGAACACGGTGCGTCGTATCGTGCGCACCGCCGGCGTACGCCCGGACGACGTGGTCGTCGAGGTGGGCCCAGGGCTCGGCTCGCTGACCCTCGCGCTGCTGGAGGCCGCCGACGCGGTCGTCGCCGTGGAGATCGACGACGTACTCGCCGGAGCGCTCCCCGCGACCATCGCCGCGCGCATGCCGACCCGCGCCGGGCGTTTCTCGCTCGTGCACTCCGACGCGATGCAGGTACGGGAGCTGCCCGGCGCCGCGCCCACCGCGCTCGTCGCGAACCTCCCGTACAACGTCGCCGTTCCCGTACTGCTGCACATGCTCGAGACCTTCCCGACCATCGAGCGCACGCTCGTGATGGTGCAGGCCGAGGTGGCGGACCGGCTCGCGGCCCCGCCCGGCTCGAAGGTGTACGGCGTCCCGTCGGTGAAGGCCAACTGGTACGCGGACGTGAAGCGGGCCGGTTCCATCGGGCGCAACGTCTTCTGGCCGGCGCCCAACGTCGACAGCGGGCTCGTGGCGCTCACCAGGCGCACCGAGCCGATCAAGACCACGGCGTCCAGGCGCGAGGTGTTCGCGGTGGTGGACGCGGCGTTCGCGCAGCGGCGGAAGACGCTCAGGGCCGCGCTCGCCGGGTGGGCCGGTTCCGCGGCGGCGGCCGAGACCGCGCTCGTCGCCGCCGGGGTCTCGCCGCAGGCCCGCGGCGAGTCCCTCACCGTCGAGGAGTTCGCCCGCATCGCCGAGAACCGTGTCGTCGAGAACGAGGAGTCCGCGGCCAAGTGACCGAGTCCGTGACCGTACGTGTCCCCGCCAAGGTCAACGTCCAGCTCGCGGTGGGCGGCGCCCGCCCCGACGGCTTCCACGACCTGGCCAACGTCTTTCTCGCGGTCGGCCTGTACGACGAGGTCACGGTGACGGCGGCGGACGAGCTGAGCGTCACCTGCTCGGGTCCTGATGCCGACCAAGTCCCCCTTGACGTGACGAATTTGGCGGCGCGGGCGGCCATCGAGCTCGGCCGCAGGTACGGCGTGGACCCCCACGTGCACATCCACATCGCCAAGGACATCCCCGTCGCGGGCGGCATGGCGGGCGGCAGCGCCGACGGAGCCGGCGCGCTGCTCGCCTGCGACACCCTGTGGGGTACGAACGCCTCGCGCGAGGAACTCCTCGACATCTGCGCCGAGTTGGGCAGCGACGTGCCGTTCAGCCTGGTGGGCGGGGCGGCGCTCGGCCTCGGACGGGGCGAGCGGCTGCGGGCGCTCGAGGTCGGCGGGACCTTCCACTGGGTGTTCGCGATGGCCGGGCGCGGGCTGTCCACCCCGGCGGTGTTCCGGGAGTTCGACCGGATGAACGAGGGCGTACGGATCCCCGAGCCCGTCGCCTCGCAGGAACTGTTCGCCGCCCTCGCGAAGGGAGACGCCGCCGCGCTCGCCGCCGCGGTCTCCAACGACCTGCAGCCCGCCGCGCTTTCGCTTTTCCCGGAGCTCGCCGACACCCTGGCCGCCGGCCGCGCCGCCGGCGCCCTCGCCGCGCTCGTCTCCGGTTCGGGTCCGACCACGGCGTTCCTCGCCCGTGATCCGGAGTCGGCGGCCGAGGTGGCCGAGGCGCTGTCGGCCTCCGGCACCTGCCGGACGGTGCGCACGGCGTCGGGAGCGGCGCCGGGCGCCACGGTGCTCGGTCACTGACCCGACTCGGGCACCGACCTCACCCCACCTTCACCTGACCTGCATAAATGTGAAGGTCCACGTGTAACCTACGTCACGGTAACTTTATTCTGATCTATCGCCCCCCATGGTCCCTTTCGTGCGGTCTGCCCCTCAGCGGAGGCTGGCATGATCAGGCCTCCCCGGTCTCCTGTTACCGGCGGTACTTCCGTGTGCGCGGCCATGCCCGCTCGCCGGACGAGAGGGGTTCCCCATGGGACACATGGACCACTTCAGCGCCGGATGGGTCACTCCGGTCCTGTCCTACGCGATGGCCTGCGTCGGCTCGGCGCTCGGACTGCGCTGCACGGTCAGGGCACTTGAGGCCGACGGAGCCTCGAAACGGAACTGGCTGCTGATGGCCTCCATCGCCATCGGCTCCGGCATCTGGACCATGCACTTCATCGCGATGATGGGCTTCGCCGTCGACGGGACACCGATCCGGTACGACGTCCCGCTCACCGTGCTCAGCCTGCTGATGGCGGTCGCGGTCGTCGGGGCGGGCGTCTTCACCGCCGGGTACGGGCGCTCCCGCGTACGGGCCGTGACGCTCGGCGGGATCGGCACCGGGCTCGGCGTCGCCGCCATGCACTACACGGGCATGGCCGCGCTCAACCTGAACGCCACGGTCGACTACGACCCCACGCTCGTCATCGCCTCCGTCATCATCGCCGTCGTCGCCGCGACCGCCGCGCTGACGCTCACCCTCATCGTCCGCGGGCCCGTCCTCGCCACCCTCGCGGCCCTCGTCATGGGTCTCGCGGTCGTCAGCATGCACTACACCGGGATGTGGGCCGTGAGCATCAGCCTCGCGCCCAGCAGCGCGACGCTTTCCGGGGCCACGGCAACCGAGTTCATCTTCCCGCTCGCCGTGGTGCTCGGTTCGTTCCTCTTCCTGACCTCCGCGTACGTCGCACTGTCCCCGACCGGCAAGCGACACGAGTCGGCCGCCGCCGCCGAACTGCTCCGCCAGGTCGAGCTGTCCACCGCCTGAGCTGTCCAACCCTTGAGCTGTCGAGCACTTGAAGCTGTCCAGCACTTGAGCTCCCCGTCGTCCGGGCGCCCGCACCGCCCGTACGTCCCTTGAACCGCCCCCTTCCGTACGTCGCTTGAACTCCCCCTGAACGAGGTCCCCCCATGCGTGTCCCCCGCACGCCCGACCGGCTGCGTCCCAGATCCGTTCGCGCGAAGATCGTCGCCCTGCTCATGCTGCCCATCGTGTCCCTGATGGCACTGTGGGGCTTCGCCGCCGTGACCACGGCGTCCAGCATCGGCGACCTGGAACGGGCCAAGGACGTCAACTCCGAACTCCTCACCCCCGTCGGCGACTTCGTCACCACCCTGCAGGGCGAGCGGACCGCCACCCTGAGGTACGTGGCCGCACCGGGTGCCCGCAGCCTCGCCGCCCTGGAGACGGCGCGGGCCGCCACCGACAAGGCCTCCACCACGCTGCTCACCGGTGTCGACGCGAGCGGCTCCGACGCCGAACTGCTCAACGCCGCGCTGCCCGGCCGTCTCGACCGCCTCGAATCCGACGCGGGCGGTCTTTCGGCCCTGCGCACCGAGGTCGGTGTGGAGGGGGCGAACCCCTCCGCCGCGTTCACGAAGTACTCCGCGATCATCGAGCACGGCTTCTCCGTCACCGGCGCGCTCACCGGCGACGAGACCACCGACGCGACCTCCGAGGCCCGCGTCGTCCTCGAACTCTCCCGCGCCCGCGAGGCAGTTGCCCAGGAACAGGCGCTGCTCGTCGCCGGGAGCGGGGCCGGGTCGCTGACGACCGACCAGTACGCGCTGTTCACCGGGGCCGTCGCCACGCAGCGGGCGCTGCTGAAGCCCGCGGTCGCCGACCTGAAGGCCGCGCACCGGACGGCGTACAACACCGTTCTGGCGGGCGACAGTTACGCGAAGCTGCAGGCCGTCGAGAACCGGGTGCGCAGCGCCGGGCCCGGGGCCTCCGGTGTGTCGGCCGGTCTGCTGGCGGGCTGGGACGACTCCGTTTCCGCCGTCCTTAAGGGGCTGGCCAAGGCCGAGGCGGGGGCCGGTACCGCCGCCGCGGCGAAGGCGAACCCGTTCGGCTGGGCCACGCTCGGCGCGTCCGGCGTCGCGATGCTCCTGGGACTGATCGGCGTACTGCTGTCGCTGCTCGTGTCCGTGCTCGTCGGACGCGGGCTCATCGTCGAACTGCTCGATCTGCGGAACTCCGCGCTGGAGGTCGCCGGCCGTCGGCTGCCGCAGGCCATGCGCCGGCTGCACGCCGGGCAGGGCGTCGACATCGACGCCGAGGCGCCCATGCGGCGACTCGTCGGTGACGAACTGGCCCAGGTGGGCACCGCGTTGACCGCCGTGCAGCGGGCCGCGCTCAAGGCCGCGTCCGAGCGGGCCGAGCTGCTGAGCGGGATCTCCGGGGTGTACGTCAGCCTCGCCCGGCGCAGCCAGGTGCTGCTGCACCGGCAGCTGGATCTGCTGTCCGCCATGGAGCAACGGCAGCGGGACGCGATGGAGTTGCAGGACCTGTACCGGGTCGACTACCTCGCCACCCGGATGCGGCGGCACTCCGAGAGCCTGCTCATCCTCTCCGGGATCGCGCCGGGGCGTGGGTGGCGTACGCCGATCGCGCTGTCCGACGTACTGCGTGCCGCCGTCGCCGAGATCGAGGACGCCACCCGCGTCCAGATCTGGGCCGTACCCCGTGTCTCGGTCGCCGGCGGTTCGGTCGCCGACGTGATCCACCTTCTCGCCGAGCTCGTCGAGAACGCCGCGGCCTTCTCGCCGCCCAGCACCAAGGTGCAGCTGAAGGCCGCCCGGCTGCGGGACGGTGTCCTCGTCGAGGTCGAGGACAGCGGCTTCGGCATGAACGAGGAGGCGATGGCCGAGGCGAACCGGAAGATCCAGGCCCAGCGGGTCGATCTCCTCGACGCCAAGCAGATCGGGCTGTTCGTGGTGAACCGCCTCGCCGAGCGGCAGGGTCTGCGGATCGAGCTCCGGCAGACGCCGAGCGGAGGCGTGACCGCGGCCGTCTTCATCCCGGAGCCCCTGCTCCGGGACGACATGCCGGTCCACGACCGCTCCATCGCCGAGGGCGGCGGGCAGGGACGGTCCCTGGCTCCGGCGTCGGCGCTGATCCCGCGGCAGCGGCTTGCTGACGGGGGCGTCTGAGGAACTACGGGTTCTCGCCCCCTCCGCCCCTTCCCGTCCCGTTCCTGGGGGCTGCCGCCCCCAGACCCCCGCATCGCGCTGACGCGCTCGTCCTCAAACGCCGGACGGGCTGACACCGGGCGTAGCCCGGAAGCATGGGACGGGTAGGGGCGGAGGGGGCGAAAAAACCGCGGCTCAGCCCACGCCGACGCGCGGACTACCCTTGAGGGTCGATCGTCCCCCTTGTCAGGAGAGAAATGGCCGTCAACCTGGTCAATGTGGAGTCCGTCAGCAAGGTGTACGGCACACGTGCACTGCTCGACGGAGTCTCCCTCGGCGTCAGCGAGGGCGACCGCATCGGCGTGGTCGGCCGCAACGGCGACGGGAAGACGACCCTCATCCGGATGATCGCCAAGCTGGAGGAGGCGGACACCGGGCGGGTCACGCACTCCGGCGGCCTGACCCTCGGCGTACTGACGCAGCACGATTCCCTCGACCCCGAGGCCACCGTCCGGCACGAGGTCATCCGGGACATGGCCGACCACGAGTGGGCGGGCAACGCCAAGATCAGGGACGTACTGACGGGCCTGTTCGGCGGCCTCGACCTGCCAGGTTTCCCGCTGGGACTCGACACCGTCATCGGCCCCCTCTCCGGCGGCGAGCGCCGCCGCATCGCCCTGGCGAAGCTGCTCATCGAGGACCAGGACCTGGTCATCCTGGACGAGCCGACCAACCATCTGGACGTGGAGGGCATCTCCTGGCTCGCCCGGCACCTGAGCGAGCGCCGCTCGGCCCTCGTCTGCGTCACCCACGACCGCTGGTTCCTCGACCAGGTCTGCACCCGCATGTGGGACGTGCAGAAGGGCGACGTGTACGAGTACGAGGGCGGCTACTCGGACTACGTCTTCGCGCGCGCCGAGCGTGAGCGCATCGCCGCCACGGAGGAAGTGAAGCGGCAGAACCTGGTGCGCAAGGAGCTCGCCTGGCTGCGGCGCGGCGCCCCCGCCCGTACGTCCAAGCCGCGCTTCCGCGTCGAGGCCGCCAACGAACTGATCGCGGACGTGCCGCCGCCGCGGGACAGCTCCGAGCTGATGAAGTTCGCCAGCTCCCGGCTCGGCAGGACCGTCTTCGACCTCAAGGACGTCACCGTCCAGGCCGGTCCCAAGGTGCTGCTCAAGCATCTGACCTGGCACCTCGGCCCGGGCGACCGGGTGGGCCTGGTCGGCGTCAACGGCGCCGGCAAGACCTCGCTCCTGAAGGCCATGGCCGACGCCGCCCGCAGCGACGGCGAGAAGCAGCCCGTCGCCGGGCAGATCGTCACCGGCAAGACCGTCAAGCTCGCCTACCTCTCGCAGGAAGTCGCCGAACTCGACCCCACCTGGCGGGTGTTGCAGGCCGTCCAGGCCGTACGCGACCGGGTCGACCTCGGCAAGGGGCGCGAGCTGACCGCGGGCCAGCTCTGCGAGACGTTCGGCTTCAACAAGGACAAGCAGTGGACGCCCGTCGGAGACCTCTCCGGTGGTGAGCGGCGGCGGCTTCAGCTGCTGCGCCTGCTGATGGACGAGCCGAACGTCCTCTTCCTCGACGAGCCCACCAACGACCTCGACATCGAGACCCTCACCCAGCTGGAAGACCTGCTCGACGGGTGGCCCGGCTCGATGATCGTGATCTCCCACGACCGGTTCTTCATCGAGCGGACGACGGACAACGTGTTCGCACTGCTCGGCGACGCCACGCTGCGGATGCTGCCGCGCGGGATCGACGAGTACCTGGAGCGCCGCAAGAAGATGGAGGAGGTCGCGGCCGCCGCCGTACTCGCCTCCTCGCCGGCGCCCACCGCCAAGGCCGCCTCGTCCGCCGACGCCCGCGCCGCCAAGAAGGAGCTCCAGAAGATCGAGCGGCAACTGGACAAGGTCTCCCAGAAGGAGACCAAGCTGCACGCCCAAATCGCCGACAACGCCACGGACTTCGCGAAGGTCGCCAAACTCGACGCAGAGCTGCGGGAGTTGGTGGGGGAGCGCGAGGAGCTGGAAATGCGCTGGCTGGAGCTGGCGGAGGACGCGTAAGCCGCGCCGCGCACGCGGGGGCGGGGGCGCGCAAAGCCGGCGGGGGCGTAGGACGTGTAAGCCGGGGCGCGTGCGCCGTGCACGCCGGGCGTGCGCAATTCGCGTGCCGCGTGCGGTACTTGGCCGCGCCCCGCGCGTGCCCTGCGAAACCCGCGCTTGTTGCACACGTATGCCCTCGCGAGGGTGCCGCGCGCGGGGCGTGAAGGCCCCGTGAAGGCGCGTAACGAGGGCATCACGGGCCGGTCCTCCCTTGGGAACAGGGGGAGCACCGGCCCGGTGTCATAGGCCGCCACAGTGATAGAAAGAGCCGTCTGAGAAAAGTCTGAGAACCACCGGGTATGGCGGGAATCCAGCGCCGCCGGTGGGGCGCCACATCAGTGAAGAGGGGGACGCGCTGATGAGTCAGCCGCCGAGTCAGCCGCCGCAGGGCGGTTTCGGAGCACCGCAGGACCAGCCGGGGGAAGGTGGATTCGGCGCACCGCAGGACCCGCGGGCGCAGGGCGGTTTCGGCGCGCCCCCGAACACGCCGCCGAGCACCCCTCCGGGCCCGCCGCAAGGCACGCCCCAAGGCGCTCCGCCGCCCCCCGCGCAACCCCCGCACGCCCCCGCGCCCGCGCAGACCCCGCCGCCCGCCGGCACACCCCAGCCCGGCTACGGCTACCCCCAACAGCCCGGCCCCTACGGCCAACCAGGCCCGTACGGCCAGCCGCCGCAGCAGCCGGGCCCCTACGGCCAGCCCCAACAGCCGGGCCCGTACGGACAGTCCGGCCCCTACGGCCAGCACCCCGGCTACGGCTACCCGCCCCAGGCGCAGTACCCGGGCGCACCGGGCACCCCGCCCCCCGGCGGCGGTACCAAGAACCCCTTCCGCGGCAAGCCCGCGGTGATCATCGGTGCCGCGGTGGCCGCGCTGCTCGTCATCGGCGGCGCCGTGTTCGCCGTCAGCAGCAGTGGCGGTGACGGCGGCAAGAAGCCGGTCGCGGACAAGAGTGCCGACGACGGCAAGGCCACGGGTTCCGACGGCCCGGTCAACCCGGGTGACGGCAGCGGCGACGGCGGCGACGACCCCGAGAACCTCAACGAGGGCCGGCAGGCCGGTGAGTCGAAGGTGCTCTGGTACAAGGAGGCGCCCGACGCGCCCGGTTCCGGCGCTGACGCTCCTGGCCTGTGGATCACCGACAAGGTCGCGGTGAAGGCGGCGTACAAGCAGATCTTCGCGTACAACGTCGGTGACGGGCAGCCCGCTTGGGACGCCCTCGCGTTCCCGCAGAAGATCTGTGCGGTCACCACGCAGAAGACGTCCGACGAGAAGATCGTCATCGCCTACATGAGCGGTGCGAGCGACAGCGCCAAGTGCAACCAGCTCCAGGAGATCGACCTCGCCACCGGTGCGAAGGGCTGGACCGCGAAGGTCGCCGACGGCGCGCTCTTCGACAGTGCCCTGTCCATCGAACTCTCCCTCGTCGGCGACACCCTGATGGTGGGCCGTTCGATGTCGGGCACGGCGTACGACGCCGCCACCGGCAAGAAGCTGTGGGAAAAGGAGAAGTACGGGCAGGCCTGCTACCCCTCGGGGTTCACGGGCGGCACCAAGCTGCTCTCCGTCGCTTCCTGCGGTGCCGGCAACGACAACGAGCACGACGAGGTGCAGGAGCTCGACCCGAAGACCGGCAAGGTCAAGTGGACCAAGACGATCCCCAAGGGCTGGACGGTCGCGCGTACTTACTCCGTCGACCCCGTCGTCCTCTACCTCACCAACGAGGAGAAGGACCAGTGGAACGTCTCCACGCTGAAGAACGACGGCACACTCCTCTCCCAGGTCGACGTCGACGAGTCCTTCGCGCCGGAGTGCGGCTGGGCCATCCTCGCCCGTGACCTTCAGGGCTGCGTGGGCACGGCCGCCGACGCGAGCACCCTCTACCTGCCGACCGAGGCGACGACCGGCGCCAACGAGATCGTCGCGATCAGCCTGGACACCGGCAAGGAGAAGTGGCGCGTCAAGTCCCCGGCGGACGAGTCGATGCTGCCGCTGAAGATGGACGGCACGAATCTCATCGCGTACGTCCAGCCGTCGTACGACGGCGGTGGCCAGGTCGTGTCGATCCCGACGACCGGGAGCAGCCACAAGACCACGAAGCTGCTGCAGAACCCGGCGGGCACCGCGGACATCGAGAACGGCTTCTACTCGAAGACGGTCGACTACGTGGACGGGCGCTTCTACATCTCCACCACCCGGCTGACGGGCACGGGCGAGGAGAAGGAGAAGTTGATGCTGGCGTTCGGCGAGTGACCGGCCTCGGCCTCGCCTCTCAGGTCTCCCCGCCCACCTCCTCCATCGTCCCCACTTCCGAGGTACACACGTCATGACCCAGCCGCCGCCCCCGCCGCCCCCGAACCAGCCCCCGCAGGGAGGCTTCGGCGCGCCCCAGGACCCGCCCCCGGGTGGTTTCGGCGCGCCGCAGGACCCGCCGCCGGGAGGCTTCGGCGCGCCTCAGAGCCCGCCCCCGGGTGGCTTCGGCTCCCCGACGCCCCCGCCGCCCGCGCAGGGCCCGGGGTACGGCTACCCGCAGGCGGCCCCGCCCGCCTCGCCGCAGCCGTCGTACGGCTATCCGCAGACCCCGCCCCCGGCGGGCCAGCCGGGGCCGGGCTACGGCTACCCGGGCCAGCAGCAGCCCCCGTACGGCTATCCGCAGCAGCAGCCTCCCTACGCGCAGCCGCCCCAAGGCGGAGGCGGCGGGCGGAAGTTCAACAGCTCGATGGTCATCATCGTGGCGGCCGTGGTGGCCGTCGCGCTGATCGTCGGCGGCGGTGTCTGGTACGCGAACTCCTCCGGCACGGACGGCGGGGACGACAGCAAGAACAACTCCTCGGACACCACCGGCGGCACCGGCGGCAAGGACGACACGGGCGCCGACACCTCGGGCGGCACCGGCCTGGAGAAGGCTCCGGCCGACCCGGCCGCCGAGGTCCTCTTCCAGGTGCCCGCGCCGGAGGTCAAGGACGACCAGATCGACAGCGTCGTGGGCTCCTGGCTCACCGACTCGGTGTACGCCAAGAGCGGCGTCAACGAGATCGTGGGCTACGACCCGGACACCGGCAGCGAGAAGTGGACGCTCCCGCTGTCCGGCCAGACCTGCGCGGGCTCGCGGGAGGTCACCGAGGACGGGATCGCCGCCGTGGTCACCGAGGGCGCCAAGCGCAACAGCGAGGGCGATCACGAGGACTGCACGCAGGTCACCGCGTTCGACGTGAGTACCGGCAAGAAGCTCTGGACGAAGACCGCTGCGATCAGCGGCCGGAAGGCGGCGTTCGAGGAAGTCACCATCTCCGGCACCACCGTCGCGGTCGGCGGCGGCTACGACGGCGGAGCCGCCTTCGAGGTGAAGTCCGGCAAGGCGCTGTGGCAGCCGAAGGTCGACACGTGCGCGGACGTCGGCTACGCGGGCGGGGAACAGCTGGTCGCGGTCCGCAAGTGCGGTGACTACGGCAGTGAGACGTACGAGGTTCAGCTGCTCGACCCGAAGTCGGGCAGCGTGAAGTGGACGTACAAGCTGCCCAGTGGCATCGACAACGCCAAGGTGATCTCCACCAAGCCCGTCGTGTTCGGTGTGGACTCCGCCGACATCACGGCCTCCGGTGCCTCGGACGTCTTCTCGCTGGACGACAACGGCAAGCTGCGGGTCAAGATCACGCTGGAGGACGGCAAGTACGACCACGACTGTGGTGTCGGAGAGGTGTACGCCTGCAAGGCGATCGTGGTGGGCAACGACAAGCTCTACGTTCCGACCAGGCAGCACGACGGCACCGGCGAGTACGGCCTGACCAACGAGATCATCTCGTTCTCGCTGGCCACCGGTAAGACCACCGGCGACAAGATCGACGCGGGCGACGGCAACGAGATCTTCCCGATGCGCATGGACGGCGGGAACGTCCTCGCGTACAAGGACGGTTCGAGCGACGTCGGCCCCCAGGTCATCTCCGTGGACGGCAAGTCGCTGAAGCAGACGACGCTTCTGGAGACCCCGGCAGATGACAGCGTGCTGAGCGCCATCAGCGGCATGGTCCCCAAGAGCTCCGAGCTGCTGTACACCAGCGGCCGCCTCTTCATGGGCAAGGACCTGATCAGCAAGCCGTACTCGGCGGACGAGAAGGAGTACACGGCGCTCGGATTCGGCACCGACTAGCGTAGGTCTAACCTCTCATCACTCCCGAATGCGAGGAATTTCGGTAATCCGGGGCACTTCTCTCCTGTAGGGGAAGCGCAACGTCGAACAAGCGTGTAGCTTCCGGGTGATGGAGAGCCGGGGGGCTCCTAATCCACGGGGAACCAGTGGGGATGCTTGGGGGAACTGGGGGGTTGCTCGATGGGAGTGCGGCTCATGGTGGTCGACGACCACCGACTGCTCGCCGAGGCCTTGGCCTCGGCGTTGAAGTTGCGCGGGCACCGGGTGCTGGCCGCGGCCGCGCCCGCCGCGGGGGCGGCGGAGCTGGTGATCACACGGGCACCCGAGGTGTGCCTGATCGGTACGGCGACGCCCGCCGAGCCGGGGATCTTCGACCCGGTGGTGAAGATCAAGAAGGAGCGCCCGCAGGTGGCGGTCCTGGTGCTGGGCCCGGTCCCGAACCCGCGCGGCATCGCTGCCGCGTTCGCGGCCGGCGCCTCCGGATACGTACGCCACGACGAGCGCATAGAGGGCGTCGAGCGCGCGATCATGAAGGCGAGAGCGGGGGAGGCGGCCGTCGCCCCGCAGTTGCTCCAGGGCGCCTTCAGCGAACTGCTCAACCCGGCGGCACAGCCCGACGACGAGGGGCAGCGGCTGCTCCAGATGCTGACGCCGAGGGAGGTCGAGGTCCTGGTGCGGGTCGCGGACGGTGAGGATACGCGGCTCATCGCGGCCGGCATGGGGATCGCGCCGTCCACGGCACGGACCCATGTCCAGCGGGTGCTGATGAAGCTGGGGGTGGGGTCACGGCTGGAGGCGGCGGCGCTGGCGGCCCGTACGGGGCTGCTGGACCGGGCGGGGCCGGTGACGGTGTCGTCCCTCGACCTCCCGCAGGATCCGCGGCATACGCCGTAGCCGCGCGGTAGGGGTAGCGGTAGCCACGCCGGGGCGTGGCCGGACGATACGTCCGGCCCTCCCCGGCACTCGTGGTGGGCGGCCCGGGGTCCTACTCGACGGGCGTGAAGAGCAGGTTCCGCGTGCCCTTCGGCCGGGGCTCGGTCGACGGGACGAGTGACCCGTCGGCTTCGGCGATCCAGTTGCACTCGTAGCCGAGCGGGCCGAACTCCTCGAGGAGCGGGTCCAGCGGCGCGTTGACCAGCGCCTCCAGGATCACGTTCGGCCGGTCGCGCTTCAGCACCTGCCGAGCGCCCTTCAGGACCGACATCTCGTGTCCCTCGACGTCGATCTTGATGAGGTCCAGCTTGGTGTCGGCGAACAGTTCGTCGAGGGTCAGCAGCTGGATGCGCTTCAGTTCGGCGCCGTCGGGGACCTGCTCCAGGGACGAGCCCGTCGACAGGAGGTTCGCCGAGAAGCGGACGCTGATGTCGGCCCACCCGGCCTCGCTGGATATACCCGCCTGGTAGCGCTTCACGTTCTGCGCGCCGTTCGCCCGCACGTTCACCGCGAGGCGGGCGTGGACCTGGTCCACCGGCTCGAACGAGTGCACCTTCGCGGCGGGGTTGGCGAGCGCGGCGATCATCGAGAAGTACCCGACGTGCGCACCGACGTCGGCGATCGTCGCGCTCTGCTCGGCCAGCCGTGCCCAGGTGCCGAGGGTGCCGGGCTCGTACCCGAAATGCCCGTTCCACAACGTTTCGAGGGCCACCGCGTCGTCGTTCACGCAGAACATGACGAACGGCGGACAGTACGGGGAGTCGATCTCGACGAAGCCCCGGAACGGGTGCTTCTTGCGGTGGGTACGGATGATCTCGCCCGCAGCGACCGGCCGGACGGTGGTGGAGTGGGCCAACGTACGGGCGTTGGCTTCTTCGAGCTCGGAGAGGCGCATTACGCGATCGTAGGGCTGTGGCCATGGCCTGTCGCCTGCTTCAGGAATCCCAGGAGATGAACGTAAACGGTCGCCGTGGTGACGGGTTCACCAACGGTTCGCGGCTCACGCGGCCCTTGTCGGCGGACCGCCTGATTCCGCTCGCTGGGCCTTCGCGATCGCTGTCGGAGTGCCCCTCGGCATGATGTCCCCGACGCACAGGATGACCTCCGCCTGGGGTCGGCCGTCCCCGCTGCCGGACACCGTCCGTATGCTGCCGCCCATGAGCATGAACGGGGAGTACCTACGTGTCACGCCTGCGGAGTTGGATCGGGCCCTGAAAGATCCCGAATGGGCGTTGGAACTCGCCGAGGGGGTTCAGGACGCACAGGAGGAGAGCGAGCCCCCACCGATCGACGCGCGGCACTTCACCACGCACCAGACATGGCACCTGCTCGGTTTCCTTCTGCGGCGCTCGGCCTTCCCTGTCGACATCGTCCAAGGCGAGGAACCCCTCGGCACCGATGACTGGGGTTACGGACCTCCGCAATACCTGACGCCGGACCGGGTACGGCTGGCCGCTGACACCATGCACCGCACCACGTATGACCAGCTCATCCAGGATATCGATCCCTCCGAGCTCATCAAGGCCGAGATCTACCCCCAAATCTGGGACTCGCCCGCCTCCTTGGAGTGGGCCCGCGACCTGTTCACTCCCCTGACGGAGTTCTTCCGGGGTGCCGCATCCACCGGTCACGCGATGCTGATCTGGATCGATTGATCCATCTTGGGACGGCCCGGACGTCAAACGCCGCATGCCCGTGGCCCGGCTGTCGTGTCGGCGGCGAAGAACAGTCGCAGCCGCAGGTGTTTGGGTTCCCAGCGGCGGGTCTTGCCGGTCAAGGCGAGCATGCCCGAATCTAGGCTTCGCCGTCTTCATCGGCGTAGTCGCCGTCCGCGTCGCCCTTGGGGCTCAGAAGAGCCCATACGACCAAGGCGAGTACTACGGCGCCGAAGATCGCCGTCGTGAGGTTGTCCTGGATGATGCCGATGATCAACAACGCGGCACCAAATGCCAGTATCAGGACCAGAGCACACACGCTGACCTCCGGAAATGGCGTCGGTCCCGGCTGTGCAGGGTTGAAGCTCCAGGCTAGCCTCCGTCCGCGCCGTACGGCGGTGATGGCTGGTTCCAGACGGTGTCGAAGCGGCTGATGATCCGGCGGAGTTCACGGGCGCTTCGGGGGGCCATGGCCTGCATCGCGGTGTCGAGGAGAGCGCGGGCTTCGAAAGGGCTGCCCCAGCAGTCCCAGTCCGAGTTGCCCCACTCGTGGTCGTGCCACAGCTGGCCCTGGGGGCGGTGGACGTAGTCCTTCCACAGGCGCACGGCTTTGCCGATGTCTCCCGACTGCAGGTAATTGCGGGTGCGCTCGAGATGGGAGATCTCGAACATCGCACGGGAGGACAAGCCGTCGATGACCGGCTTCGCGTCAGGTGTCGTACGGCGGGGGATGCCGGCCCGGATGTGCCCTGGCCGTCTACGCGGCATGGACCTTTCGGTTCGTAGTCATGCCGCACATGGTGCCACGATCTCGAACGGCTTCTCGAATGAGTTTGCCCGGCCGGGGATTCGCCGGACTTGGAGCCTGGTTCGAGGAGCATTTCGGCTCACCGATAGCCTGCGCCATCATGATGCGTGCCTGGATCCTGCCCATGCTGCTTGTGCTCTGCGGCTCAGCCGTTGCGACTGCGCAGGTCCTCCGGGGGAACCTCGGTGCGGCCGCAGTGCTCCTGCTGGTGTTTGTACCGCTCGCAGGCGTGAACTCGCCTCTGATCTTCCCGAGGTCGATCGGTGCGCTGGAGGCGCAACGCCGCAGCGCGGTCGACGGCCGGCCGGTCGTCTTCTGGCGGTCGGGCTGTAAGTACTGTCTGCGACTGCGTATCCGGTTGGGCCGTAGCGCCCGCCAGTTGCATTGGGTCGACATCTGGCGCGACCCGGCTGGAGCGGCAGCGGTCAGGGCGGTCAACGGTGGCAATGAGACCGTACCGACGGTCTTCGTGGCGGGCCGGCCACACGTCAACCCCGATCCTGACTGGGTGCGCGAACAGCTCGTCCCTCCCGCGTGATCCCGGTGGGAAACGAGGGCGAGTTCACTTCATGGGCGTGGCATGGGTGCCGGACTTTATGTGGTGGAGGAGGTGGGCCAGGGGGACGGGGGTGGTGGTGAGGTGGGTGGTGGGGGTGTCGCTTTCGCGGAGGTGGACGAACTGGGCGGCTGTGGTGGCCAGTTCCACGCAGGTGTTGCCGTCGCCGCCGTCGGAGAAGGTGGACTTCTGCCAGCGCACGCCCTGGGTCATGGAAGCGCCTCACAGTTCCTTCGACAGACGGTGGATGAAGTCCCGCGACGCCGTGGGGTCCAGCGCCGCATTCTCCACCCTACGGAACAGCGTTCGAAGTTGCTTCAGTTGGGGTTCGGCATCGATGAACGCGGTGCCCGTCGGGGCATCGCGCAGTCCAGTGTCCAGCGGGGATACCGGACCGCCGGTGTACATCATCGAGGCTCCGGCGCCCGCGAAGCCGTCCTGGTCGGTGGGGATGACGCGCACGGTGGCGTGACCGCACTCGATCTGGTTCAGGATTTCCTGGAGTTGAGCGCGGGCGGTGGGGCGATCGGATACCCGGATGCGCAGGGCGAACTCGTGGACGAGCGTCTCGTACGGGGTGGGGCTGTCGCGTTCGATGACAGCTCGTCGTCTCAGCCGGTGTTGCACGCGAGGCTCCAATTCGCTTTCGGGGAGCCCCGGAACCATGTACGAGTACACGGCCCGGGCGTAGTCCGGGGTTTGCAGAAGTCCAGGTACGTGAGTGATGACCACCTCCCGCAGGGAAGTTGCGTGGTGCTCCAACTCGGCGACATCCAGGAACACCGGCGGGAGGACCCCTCGGTACTCCTCCCACCAGCCCCGAGTGCGGTCGGTCGCCATTGCCGTCAGGGCTTCGACCAGCGTCTCGTCCGTGCACGCGTAATGGGCGGCGAGACGGCGCACGCGTTCAGCACTCACGCCCGCCGTGCCGAACTCAATCTGACTCACCTGTGCCGAGTCCGTACCGAGCAGTGCGGCGGCTTCAAGTCCCTTGAGTCCCGCAGCCTCACGCAGTTTCCGCAGCTCAGCGCCCAGGCGCTGCTGACGTGCGGTCGGCTGTTGCCTGCGCGCCATGACTTCCTCCTTGCCCCAACTGCCGTGAGGCAGTGACTCGTTCGAGGGGCAGATTACGGCAGCGGCTTGCGCGGTCCCAAATTGTGGCTCTACCGTCAGTGACGCGACGCACACACTGCGGAACCCCGGGACCCCGGAAGCGCACCACCCCGCCATGCCACGGCGGCGGTGAAACTGCCACCGCCCGCTACCCGTAGCGCCCCCTAACCCCCCTCACCCCAACCGGAGTTCACCCATGCCCAAAACAGAGACCGAACCCTGGGAGTACGTACTCCACATCCCCCACGACCCCCGTGCCGTCCCCGTCTGCCGCCGCACCGTCCGCCTGATCCTCACCCTGCACGGCCTGATCCGCCTCGTGGACGTCGCCGAGCTGCTGGCGGCGGAGCTGGTCTCCAATGCCGTACGCCATACGAAGGGCCCCGCGGCCCTACGCCTGCAGTACCGAAACGGAGTGCTCCGCATCGGTGCGTGGGACGCGAGCCCCGAACCACCCCCGTACGAGCTGACGGTGACCCCCGACGAGGAAGCGGGCCGCGGCCTCGCCCTCGTCCGGGCCTGTGCCGACGACTGGGGCTGGCATCCGCTGCGGCAGGGTGGCGACACGGGCAAGTACGTGTGGTGTGACCTCGGTGCGGCGTAGTTCGTTGATCACGTCAGATGGAAAGGAGGTCCGATGGTCAGCTCGTCGCATGAGGCGATGCACCACTTCGGCCAGAAGGACACGGCCGGGTTGATCCGCAACTTCCAGAGGCTGTTCCATGTGCCGTTCCCGGAACCGTGCGGCTTCACGGTGGTGAACACGGACTTGACCGAGATCGAGCCGGTCGAGCGGCGTGTGGACAGTTTGGTGCGGGTGCACACCGAGGACGGTGACTTCCTGCTGGTGCTGGAGTCGCAGAGTAAGAAGGACGAGAGGAAACGGGGGAGTTGGCCGTACTACCTCTCATACCTCTACGAAAAGTACCGCTGTGAGCCGGTGCTGGTCGTCATGACCCAGAGCAGTTCCACCGCACGTTGGGCCGCCGAGCCCATCCGGTTCGGTCTGCCCGGCTGGTCCTCGCTCGTCGTGCGGCCGATGGTTCTCGGGCCGGACCAGGTGCCGGTGATCGCTGACGAGAAGGAGGCCGTGCGGGACCCGTCGCTCGCGGTGCTCTCGGCGATTACGCATGGTAGAGGGCCGGGTGTCGCTGCGATACTGGGACCACTCGCGGTGGCTCTGGAGACTATTGACCCGGCAAGCGCGGCTCTGTTGGCGCAGCTCGTGACGTCTGGCCTGGTGGATTCCCAGGCGAAGGAGATTTGGAGGGACTTGATGGCTCCGGTGAACTACTTCTTCCAGAATCCGGTCGCGGATCAGCTGAGGGACGAAGGGCGTATCGAGGATCGCATCGAGATGATCGTGAAGATCCTGGAGTTGCGCGGCATCCAGGTATCCGACTCCGTCCGGCTTCGGGTGCAGGCCTGCACCGACCTGGACCAGCTCAAGATCTGGTCGGAACGGGCCGTCCATGTGACCGACCCCGCCGACCTCTTCACCGCCGACCAGCCCAAATAGCCGTACGAGGCCGGAGTCACCGCAGTGAACCCCGGCCCCGCACAAGGGAGTTACTCCGACGGCGACGAGGACGACGGCGGCGCCTCGGCCCCGTCAACCACCGGCGGCACGGTCGGCCGCAGCTTCAGCCACACCAGGAAGAACACCCCCAGGGCAAGCATCGCCAGCCCCGTCCAGAGGTTGATGTTGACGTCCTGGGCCTTTTCCAGGTCGGCGTCGGACGGGGAGATGCCGGCGATCGTGACGATGATGCCGTAGACGACGAAGAGGCCGCCGATGATGCGGCGGATGTCGAAGAGGCGGAAGGCCGTCGCGGACTTGCCCTGAAGTTCGGTGACTTCCCGCTGGACGTCCTTCTCGGAAAACTCGGACATGGTTTCTCCAATCCTCCTCGATCAGAACGAGAACGGGATGTAGCAGAGGGCCGCGAGGACGATCGCGCTCCAGCCCAGCAGAGCCGGCTTGCGGTACCACGCGTCGTCGCCGGGGGCGGGCGGCTCGGTCATGCCGGGAGAGGTGGTGCCGTACACCAGGCCCTGCAGTTCCTCGGTCGTCTTCGGAGCGGTGAACAGGGACACCGCGACCATGACCACCGCGCCCGCCACGAAGCCCGCGATCGCCGACACGAAGTTCGCGCCCTGGTCGGTGGGGATGCCGACGATGTCCTGCTTGTAGAGGACGAAGTAGTTGACCATCGCGGCCGTCGTACCGGCCAGCAGACCCCAGAAGCCGGCCTTCTTGGACGCGCGCTTCCAGAACATGCCGACGATGAAGACGACGAACATCGGCACGTTGAAGAAGGAGAAGAGCGTCTGGAGGTAGCTCATGATGTTCGAGAAGGACGAGGCCAGGAACGCCGTGCCGATCGAGGCCATGACGCCGATGACGGTGATGAGCCGCCCGAAGCGCACGTAGTACGAGTCCTCGCGGTCCTTCACCACGTACCTCGCCCAGATGTCGGTGGTGAACACCGTGTTGAAGGACGAGATGTTGGCCGCCATGCCCGCCATGAAGGCGGCGAGCAGACCGGTCACCGCGATGCCGAGCACGCCGTTGGGCAGCAACTGCTCCATCAGGTACGGGATCGCGTCGTTGTACTGGAGATCCGAGCCGGACGTGCCGATATTCGGCACCAGGACCGCGGCGACCAGGCCCGGGATCATCACCAGGAACACGATGAAGATCTTCGGGAACGCGGCGATCAGCGGGGTGCGCTGGGCGGCCGAGAGGTTCTTCGCGGACAGGGCACGCTGCACCTCGGCGAAGTTGGTCGTCCAGTAGCCGAAGGACAGCACGAAGCCGAGGCCGAGGACGATGGTCAGCCAGTTGGCGCCCAGCGGGTTGGCGCTGCCGATGCCGGTGCCGCCCCAGGCGGTCGTGAAGTCGTGGCCGTGGCTCGCGTCGAGCGCGTCGGTCAGACCGCCCCAGCCGCCGACCTTCTTGAGGCTCAGCACGACGAGCGGGATGAGCGCGGCGAGGATGACGAAGAACTGCAGTACCTCGTTGTAGATCGCCGAGGACAGACCGCCGAGGGTGATGTAGGCGAGCACGAAGAAGCCGGCGACCACGATGGCCACCCACTGCGGCCAGCCGAGCAGCGCCTCGACGACGATCGCGAGGGCGTAGAGGTTCACGCCGGCGATGAGGACGGCGGCGAAGGCGAACAGGGCCGAACTCAGTAGGTGCGCCCACTTGTCGAAGCGCAGCAGCAGGAACTCGGGGACCGAACGGACCTTGGAGCCGTAGTAGAAGGGCATCATCACCAGGCCGAGGAAGACCATGGCCGGGATGGCGCCGATCCAGTACCAGTGCACGGTGTACGCGCCGTACTGCGCGCTGTTGGCGGCCATGCCCAGGATCTCGGTCGCGGCCAGGTTGGCCGAGACGAACGCGAGACCGGTGATCCAGGCGGGCAGTGAGCGCCCGGAGAGGAAGAAGTCGAGGCTCGTCTTCACCGAGCGCTTGGCGGCGAAGCCGATGCCAAGGACGACGACGAAGTAGATGCCGAGGATTGTGTAGTCGAGTGCGTTGGTGGGGAGCCGCAGCTCGGCCGCCAGGTCGATGCCTGACGTCAGACGGTCGATGCCGGACGCGGCCAGATGGGTGGGGGGCTGCAGATGCGTGGGGGACTGCATAGAGAACTCGCTTCGTTGCGCGAACTGATCCAAGCGGAACCTACGCCTCCACCTTCAAGAAATGAACACTTCTGATGGTGTCCTTTGTTTGATTGTGATGTTGACGTAGGTGGTGTTTAATGGTTTGTTGTGTTCGGTTCTGTTTGAAGCTTTGATGGGCTTCGAAGCTCTGATGGGCGCGGATGGGGAGTCCGACTGTGAAGAAGACCTCGACCCGGCTGGCCGACGGTCGTGAGCTCATCTACTACGACTCACGCGACGACGCGGTGCGCGACGCGGTGGACCGGCGTCCACTGGACCCGACCGTCACCACTTCGGAGGTGCGCCGCGACGTGCTGCTCGGCGATTCGGTCGCGATCGCCTCGCACCGGCAGGGCCGCATCTACCACCCGCCGGCGAACGAGTGCCCGCTGTGCCCCTCCGAGGGCGACCGGCTGAGCGAGATCCCGGACTCCTCGTACGACGTCGTCGTCTTCGAGAACCGCTTCCCCTCCCTGGCCGGTGACTCCGGCCGCTGCGAGGTCGTCTGCTTCACCTCCGACCACGACTCCTCCTTCGCCGACCTGACGGAGGAGCAGGCCGGCCTGGTCCTGGAGGCATGGACGGACCGGACGGCCGAGCTGTCGCACCTGCCCGCCGTCGAGCAGGTCTTCTGCTTCGAGAACCGCGGCGCCGAGATCGGCGTCACGCTCGGCCACCCGCACGGGCAGATCTACGCCTACCCCTTCACCACCCCGCGTACGGCCCTGATGCTGCGCTCGCTCTCCGCGCACAAGGAAGCGACCGGCGGCGAGAACCTGTTCGACGAGGTCGTCGCCCGGGAGCTGGCGGACGGTTCGCGGGTCGTCCTGTCGAGTGACCACTGGGTGGCCTTCGTGCCGTACGCCGCGCACTGGCCGTACGAGGTCCACCTCTACCCGCGCCGCCGCGTGCCGGACCTCCTCGGGCTCGACGAGGACGCCCGCACAGAGTTCCCCAAGGTCTACCTGGAACTCTTGAGACGCTTCGACCGGATCTTCGGTGAGGGCGAGCCGGCGACGCCGTACATCTCCGCCTGGCACCAGGCACCGTTCGGCGCGCTGGAGGAGTTCGAAGGCGTCAACCGGGACGACTTCGCGCTCCACCTCGAGCTTTTCACCATTCGCCGTACGTCCGGCAAGCTGAAGTTCCTCGCGGGCTCCGAGTCGGGGATGAGCGTGTTCATCAACGACATCCAGCCGGAGTCCGCGGCTCAGCGACTGCGAGAGGTAGCGAGTTCATGAGTGGGAAGTACCTGGTCACGGGTGGCGCGGGCTATGTCGGCAGCGTGGTCGCGCAGCACCTGATCGAGGCCGGACACGAGGTGACCGTCCTCGACAACCTCTCGACCGGCTTCCGCGAGGGCGTCCCCGCCGGGGCGACTTTCGTCGAGGGCGACATCCGCGACGCCGCCAAGTGGCTGGACTCCTCGTACGACGCGGTCCTGCACTTCGCCGCCTCCTCCCAGGTCGGCGAGTCCGTCGTGAAGCCCGAGAAGTACTGGGACAACAACGTCGGCGGCACGATGGCGCTGCTCGGCGCCATGCGCGACGCGGGCGTCCGCAAGCTGGTCTTCTCGTCCACGGCCGCGACGTACGGCGAGCCGGAGGAGGTCCCGATCGTCGAGACCGCGCGCACCTCCCCGACCAACCCCTACGGCGCCACCAAGCTCGCCGTCGACCACATGATCACGAGCGAGGCCAACGCCCACGGCCTCGGTGCGGTCTCGCTCCGCTACTTCAACGTGGCGGGCGCCTACGGCAGTTGCGGCGAGCGGCACGACCCCGAGTCGCACCTCATCCCGCTGGTGCTCCAGGTCGCGCAGGGCCGCCGCGAGGCGATCTCCGTCTTCGGCGACGACTACCCGACGCCGGACGGCACCTGCGTACGCGACTACATCCACGTCGCCGACCTGGCGGACGCGCACCTGCTCGCCCTCACCGCCGCTCAGCCGGGCGAGCACCTGATCTGCAACCTCGGCAACGGCGAGGGCTTCTCCGTCCGCCAGGTGATCGAGACCGTCCGCCAGGTGACCGGGCACCCGATCCCCGAGGTCCTGGCCCCGCGCCGGGCCGGTGACCCGGCAGCGCTGGTCGCCTCGGCCGCGACCGCCCGTGAGCGGCTCGGCTGGAACCCGTCCCGCGCGGATCTCGCGGGGATCGTCGCGGACGCGTGGGCGTTCGCGCAGAACATCGCAAGGGAGCAGTAGGTGGGGGTTCGCGAGGGTTTCGAGGAGCTGTACGGGGCTGCCCCTGAGGGCGTCTGGGCGGCACCGGGCCGGGTCAATCTGATCGGCGAGTACACGGACTTCAACGAGGGTTTCGTGATGCCGCTCGCGCTGCCGCACACGGCGGTGGCTGCGGTGTCGCGCCGCGACGACGGCGTGCTGCGGCTCCACTCGGCCGACATCGAGGGGCCCGTCGTCGAGCTCCACGTGGACGGGCTCGAGCCACTCACGAACACCAGCTGGGCCGCGTACCCGGCGGGTGTGGTGTGGGCGCTGCGTGCGGCGGGGCATGCCGTGGCGGGTGCCGATGTGCACCTTGCCTCCACCGTCCCGACGGGCGCGGGTCTGTCCTCCTCGGCCGCGCTGGAGGTGGTGACGGCGCTGGCGTTGAACGACCTCTACGAGCTCGGCCTCACCCGTCCCGAGCTGGCCCGTATCGCCCAGCGCGCGGAGAACGACTTCGTCGGCGTGCCCTGCGGAATCATGGACCAGACGGCGTCCGCGTGCTGCACGGACGGGCACGCGCTGCACCTCGACTGCCGCGACCTGACCATCCGCCAGGTTCCCTTCGACCTCGCGGCTCAGGGGCTTTCGCTGCTGGTCGTCGACACGCGCGTCAAGCATGCGCTGGGCGACGGGGCGTACGCCGAGCGGCGTGAGGGGTGTGAGGAGGGCGCGCGGGTGCTCGGGGTCTCGCATCTGCGGGATGTCGCGTACGAGGGGCTCGACGCGGCTCTCGCGCGGCTGTCCGACGAGCGTGTCCGCCGCTATGTGCGCCATGTCGTGTCCGACGACCACCGGGTGGAGCGGGTCATCGGGCTGCTGGACGCCGGTGACGTGCGGGGGATCGGGCCTGTTCTCACCGAGGGGCACGCGTCCCTGCGGGACGATCTGCGGATCTCCTGCGACGAGCTGGATCTCGTGGTCGCCACGGCCAACTCCGCCGGGGCGCTCGGCTCCCGTATGACGGGGGGCGGCTTCGGTGGTTCGGCGATCGTCCTCGTGGAGGCCGCGGACGTGGACACGGTCACCAAGGCGGTGTCCGAGGCGTTCGCCGCCGCGGGCTACACAGCGCCCCGGGTGTTCCCGGCGGTGCCTTCGGCAGGCGCCCGCCGCTTGAGCTGAGGGTTTTTCGCCCCCTCCGCCCCTACCCATTCCCGTCCCTTGGGGGCTCCGCCCCCAAACCCCCGCTCCTCAAACGCCGGAGGGGCTGAACTTTTGCCGCCCGGCGCTGGAAAGGGTTTTAGCCCGTCCGGCGTTTGAGGACGAGCCCTTCGGGCGATCGGGGGTCTGGGGGCGGAGCCCCCAGAAACAAGGGACGGGTAGGGGCGGAGGGGGCGAAAAACCATTCCGCTCAGCCCAACCGCTTCGTCAGCGTGTACTCCGTGATCCCCGGTGGATAGTCGGGGATCACGCACACCACCTCGTAGCCCTGCTTCTTGTAGAAGTCGGGGGCCTGGAAATCCCAGGTCTCCAGGCGGGCGGCACGGCAGCCGCGGTCCTCGCGGGCCAGACGCTCGCCCTCGGCGAGAAGACGGGAGCCGAGGCCGGTGCCGCGGTGGCGGGCGTCGACCCAGAGGTAGGTGACGTGCAGCCAGGTCGCCCAGGTGTGACCGACAAGCCCGCCCGCGAGGGCACCGGCGGAGTCCAACGCCCAAATATGGAGCGGAAGTTCACGTTCACCCGGGGTCCCGCGCAGCGCGCGGAGCACGGGAGACGCCGCCGTGTTGGCGTCCAGTAGCTGCCTGCGGAGCAGTTCGCGGCGTTCTTTGTCGACTCCTGTCTCAATACGAAACATACGGCTCACCATAAACGGGCCTGGCCAATCAGTTCTGTGAATTGCCTTCCCCTCCCTGCCCCCGGCCTTACTCTGTGAACAGTGCCGGTGGGGGCCGGTGCTGATCAGGGGGCGAGACAGTCGGGTACGACGCCCGAAGTGGGGGTAGCAGTTACGGCACGGCGGCGGCCGTGCGGCTGCGGCACCCCGCCTTCCGGGGTCGCACATGCGGCTTCGGGATCATTTCGGGCGCCGTACCCGCACCGGTCGTCCCCCGACAGTGGGGGTTTCAGTGGTTCGCATCCGAGTACTGGTCGTCGACGACCACCGCATCTTCGCCGAGTCGCTCGCAGCCGCCCTCGCGGCCGAGCCCGACGTCGACGTGTCCGCCGCGGGCAGCGGTCCCGCCGCGCTGCGCTGCCTGGAGCGGGCTGCGGCGGAAGGCCGCAGATTCGACGTACTGCTCGTCGACGCGGACCTGGGCGGCAACGTGCCCGGTATGCGTCCGGCCGTGCCCGTCCAGGAGAGCAACGAGGACGGGCTCGTGGACGGGATCTCGCTCGTCGCGGGTGTCCGGTCCGGCCAGCCGTCCGTACGGACCGTCGTGCTCGCCGAGAAGGACGATCCGCGCCGGGCCGCGCTCGCCCTGCAGGCCGGAGCCTCGGGCTGGGTCGCCAAGGACTGTTCGCTGTCGCGGCTGCTCACCGTCATACGAGGTGTGCTGCGCGACGAGACCCATCTTCCGCCCGCCCTGCTCACCGGGGTGCTGCGCGAACTCACCGCCGCCCGCAAGCACCGCACCGAGAGCGAGCGGCTCGTCGAGTCGCTCACGCCGAGGGAGCGGGAAGTGCTGCGGTGCATGGTCGCCGGGCTGGGGCGGAAAGCCGTGGCCGAGAGGCTCTTCCTCTCCCCGCACACCGTCCGTACCCATATGCAGAACGTGCTCGGGAAGTTGGGCGTGCACTCCACCCTCGCCGCCGTCGCGCTCGCCCGCCGTGCGGGGGTCGGGCCCGTCGACCTAACCGGGGATGTTGTCGAACGGGGCGGTCAACTGGCGTAGCAGGCCCGCGAGTTCTCCGCGCTGAGCCCTGCTCAGTTCCGCCAGGATCGCGCGCTCCTGCTCCAGCAGGCCCGCCAGCGCCTGGTCGGCGCGGTCGCGGCCCTCGTCCGTCAGGCGTACCAGCACGCCCCGGCGGTCGCTCGGGTCGGGGAGCCGCTCCACCAGGTCCTTCTTCGTCAGCCGGTCGATGCGGTTGGTCATCGTGCCGGAGGTGACGAGGGTCTGTGTGAGCAGTTGGCCGGGGGAGAGCTGGTAGGGACTCCCGGCGCGCCTGAGTGCGGTCAGGACGTCGAACTCCCAGGGCTCCAGGCTGTGCTCGGAGAACGCCAGCCGACGCGCGCGGTCCAGATGCCGCGCCAGCCTGCTCACCCGGCTGAGCACCTCGAGTGGTTCCACGTCGAGGTCAGGGCGCTCCCGGCGCCATGCTGCGACCAGCCGATCGACCTCGTCCTCCATGACGATCAGTGTAGTGGTTGTGTCGACATGAAGTCTCTTGACGTCAAGATACTTTGGGTGTGAGGGTGAAGGCCTGCCCGAATGATCCCCAACGGTGACTTCCTGGAGGCCCGTCCATGCCCGCCACCACCCCCACCTGGGACCCGAGCCAGTACCTCCGCCACGCGGACCACCGCGCCCGCCCCTTCGCCGACCTCCTCGCCCGCGTCCCCGCACTGCCCCGCGACCCCGCCCGCATCGCCGACCTCGGCTGCGGACCCGGCAACGTCACGGCCCTGCTCGCCGAACGCTGGCCCGCCGCGCACATCACCGGCTACGACAACTCCCCGGAGATGCTGGCCAGGGCCGAGCCGCTGGCCGGTCCCACCTCCGGCGGCGGCCGCCTCGACTTCGCCCCCGGTGACGCCCGGACCTGGACGCCCTCGGACCCGTACGACCTGATCATCAGCAACGCGACCCTCCAGTGGGTCCCCGGGCACACCGACTCCTTCCCCGCCTGGGTGCGGGGCCTGGCGCCCGGCGGCACCTTCGCCTTCCAGGTCCCCGGCAACTTCGACGCCCCCAGCCACCGGCTGATGCGCGAACTCGCCCACTCCGCCCGCTGGAAGGACCGCCTGGCCGACGCCCTGCGCCACGACGACGCGGTGCACACCCCGGCCGCCTACCTCGGACACCTCACCGCCCTCGGTTGCGAGACCGACGTCTGGGAGACGACGTACCTCCATCTCCTGGACGGCGAGGACCCGGTCCTGGACTGGGTGAAGGGGACGGGGCTGCGGCCCGTCCTCACCGAACTGGGCGCGGACGCGGGCGCCTTCGTCGACGAGTACCGGGCCGCACTGCGCGAGGCCTATCCGGCCACGGAACACGGCACGATGTTCCCGTTCCGCCGCATCTTCGCGGTGGCGAGGCGCGCCGCCTGACGCTCGGGGCGCGCGGTGCCGCGACGAGCTGTCGATGCTGTCGATGTTGTGCACATTATTGACCGCCGTCATTCAGGCGCCTATCTTCGCGGTGTCCTTCCCCCGGTCAAGGGAGACCGCGATGCCTTCGTCCCCAACCGATTTCCCGCCCGCTTCACATCCCCCGCGAACCCCCGAATCCGTCCGGCAGCTGCGACGCGTCGCGCTGTCCGGACTCCTCGGTACCGCCGTGGAGTTCTACGACTTCCTCGTCTACGGAACGGTCGCCGCCCTCGTCTTCGGCGAGCTGTTCTTCCCCGGTGCCGACCCCGCCGTCGGCACCATCGCGGCCTTCGGCACCTTCGCCGCCGGCTATGTCGCCCGGCCGCTCGGCGGCATCCTGTTCGGTCACTTCGGGGACCGGCTCGGCCGCAAGTCCATGCTGTTGCTGACCATGGGACTGATGGGCGGCGCCAGTTTCCTGATCGGGGTGCTGCCCACGTACGACACCGTCGGCGTCTGGGCACCCGTGCTGCTGATCACGCTGCGCGTCGTGCAGGGCCTCGCCATCGGAGGGGAGTGGGGCGGCGCCACCCTGATGGTCGTCGAGCACGCCGGAGAGCGGCGGCGCGGACTGTGGTCCAGCTTCACGCAGATGGGAGCCCCGCTCGGCTCGCTGCTGTCGTCGGCCGTGGTCACGCTCGTCGTCACACTCCCCAAGGACGAGTTCGCCGCCTGGGGCTGGCGGGTGCCGTTCCTGCTGAGTGTGGTCCTGCTCGCGGTCGGCTTCTTCGTACGGCTGAAGGTGGTTGAGAGCCCGCTGTTCACCGAGGTTAAGAAGGAGCGCACGGAGGCCCGGCTGCCGGTCGTCGAGGTGCTGCGGCGTCCGCGGGCACTGCTGCTCGCCTGCTGCGTCGGCATCGGCGCCTTCACCGCACAGTCGCTGCTGACCAGCTACATGATCGCGTACGCCACCGGCATCGGCTACGCCCGCTCGCAGGTCCTGACGGCGCTCACCGTCTCCGCGTGCGTCGCACTCGTCGTGCTGCCCTGCGCCTCCGCGCTTTCCGACCGGATCGGGCGCCGCCCGGTGGTCCTCACCGGTGCCGTCGCCTCCGCCGCGCTCGCCTTCCCCGTGCTTGCGCTGGTCGACTCGAAGTCCCCGGGGCTGCTGATCCTGGCCGTCGCCCTCGGCCACGGCGTCGCCCAGTCCATGATGTACGGCCCGCTCGGGGCGCTGCTCACCGAGATGTTCGGCACCCGGGTCCGCTACACCGGCGCCTCCCTCGGCTATCAGCTGGCCACTCTGGTCGGTGCCGGGTTCTCGCCGCTGATCGCGGGCAGCCTGGTCGCCGCGGACGGTGGCGGGAGTACGCCGGTCGCGCTGCTGCTGTGCGGCGGTGCCACCGTCACCGCCCTGACCGTCTGGTTCCTGCGCGAGACCCACCGGGATTCGCTGACCGAGGGCGGCACCCCCGCCACCGCGGCGGAGAGGGAGCAAGTCGCCCCGACGTTCAGTGACCGGTGACCTCGTACCGCCCGCCGGACCTCCGGCGGGCGGTCGTACGCTTACCTCCGTGGAGGACGACAACCCGGACGAGCCGGTGGACGCGCCGGACGGCACGCAACTGCGCCCCCAGTCACTCGTACTCGCCTTCTTCGGCAACCACGTGCTCGACGAGGGCGACCTGTGCGTCTACTCGGGCAGCATCATCGACGTGCTCGCCCGGGCGGGGACGGGGGAGCAGGCCGTGCGCTCCACCCTGACCCGCATGGTCAACCGGGGCCTGCTGCTGCGCCAGCGCGAGGGCCGCAAGATGTTCTTCGGGCTCACCCCGCAGGCGGCGCGGATCCTGCGGGACGGCGGCCGGCGGATCTGGCGGGACGGCGCGGTCAACGAGGACTGGGACGGCACCTGGACCCTGCTGGGTTTCTCCCTGCCCGAGTCCTGGCAGCGCCAGCGCCACGATCTGCGCTCCCAGCTCAGCTGGTCGGGGTTCGGCGCCCTCTACAGCGGACTGTGGGTCGCGCCGGGCCGGGTCGACGTCCACTCAATCGTCTCCGAGCTCGGCCTCGCCGCCCACGTCAAGGTCTTCCACGCCCAGGCGGACCAGGCCACCGACATCGGCCTGATGATCCGCGAGAGCTGGGACCTGGAGTCCATCGCCGCACGGTACGTCGCCTTCGACAAGCGCTGGACCGCCGACCAGGACACCGGCTCGCGCGACCCGGTCACGGCCCGGCTTCGGCTGGTCGGCGAATGGCTGCGGATCATCCGTACGGATCCCAGGCTCCCGGTCCAGCACCTGCCGCCCGGCTGGCCGGCCCGGCAGGCACAGGAGACCTTCCGGCGCGTCGCCGAGGAGACCGCCGAGTCCGCGGACCGGATGGCACGGGAGCTGCTGGAGACCACGCCGCTTCGGGACGCGTAGGAACCTCTTGCCGAGGCCGGCTCCTCAGGCCTTGCGGTGGCCTATCAACCGGGGCTTCGCCTCCAGGCCGTCCAGGCCGTGCCAGGCGAGGTTCACCAGATGGGCCGCCACTTCCGACTTCTTGGGGCGGCGGACGTCCAGCCACCACTGGCCGGTCAGGGCCACCATGCCGACCAGGGCCTGGGCGTACAGGGGGGCGAGCTTGGGGTCGAAGCCGCGGCTCTTGAACTCGCGGCCCAGGATGTCCTCGACCTGCGTCGCGATGTCCGAGATCAGGGAGGCGAAGGAGCCCGTGGACTGGGGGATCGGGGAGTCGCGGACCAGGATGCGGAAGCCGTCCGTGTACTCCTCGATGTAGTCGAGGAGCGCGAACGCCGCCTGTTCGCACAGTTCACGGGGGTGGCCCGCCGTCAGGGAGCTGGTCACCATGTCGAGGAGGCGGCGCATCTCACGGTCCACCACCACCGCGTACAGGCCCTCCTTGCCACCGAAGTGCTCGTAGACCACCGGTTTGGAGACGCCGGCCTTCGCCGCGATCTCCTCCACCGAGGTGCCCTCGAAACCCTTGGCCGCGAAGAGGGTGCGGCCGATCTCCAGCAGCTGCTGACGGCGCTCGGCGCCGGTCATGCGGGTGCGGCGAGCGCGCCGCGGTTTTTCATTGCTGCTCGGGGTGCTGCTGGAGTCGGTCGCCACGCCGTCAATCATGCCGCTTCGGCTGCTTCCGTCTTGCGGCGGGAGTCGGACCCGTCCGTATTCCGGCGGGAATCGATACGCGAGCGTGACGGCCAGCGCACGTCGTACGCCCAGCCGAGCTGCTCGCACCAGCGGATGATCCGGGCCGAGGAGTCCAGCTGGCCGCGCTCCACACCGTGCCGCGCCGAGGTCGGGTCGGCGTGGTGCAGGTTGTGCCAGGACTCGCCGCAGGAGAGCACGGCCAGCCACCACACGTTGCCCGAACGGTCACGCGACTTGAAGGGGCGCTTGCCCACCGCGTGGCAGATCGAGTTGATCGACCAGGTCACGTGGTGCAGCAACGCCACTCGGACGAGTGAGCCCCAGAAGAAGCCGGTGAACGCGCCCCACCAGGACATCGTCGCCAGACCACCGATGAGCGGCGGAAGGGCCAGCGAGAGGATCGTGTAGTAGAGGAAATGGCGCGAGATCGCACGGATCGCCGGGTCCCTGATCAGATCCGGTGCGTACTTGTCCTGCGGAGTGCGCTCCTCGTCGAACATCCAGGCGATGTGCGCCCACCACAGGCCCTTCATCAGCGCCGGAAGCGTCTCCCCGAAGCGCCACGGCGAGTGGGGGTCGCCCTCGGCGTCGGAGAACTTGTGGTGCTTGCGGTGGTCGGCGACCCAGCGGACCACCGGCCCCTCGACCGCCATCGAACCGGCGACCGCCAGCGCGATCCGCAACGGGCGTTTCGCCTTGAAGGCGCCGTGGGTGAAGTAGCGGTGGAAGCCGATCGTGACGCCGTGGCAACCCAGGTAGTAGAAGAAGACCAGCAGGCCGAGGTCGAGCCAGCTCACTCCCCCCCAGTTCCAGGCCAGCGGCACCGCGGCCACCAGTGCGAGGAACGGGACGACGATGAAGAGGAGAAGCGCGAGCTGCTCGAGCGACCCCTTCTTCTCGCCGCCCAGCGTGGCGGGAGGAAGCGGGCCGTCGTCGTTGTTCGCCTGCGGGGCGTCGTCGATCACATCGGAGCTCGTGGTCATGGGCGTCCCCTGTGGGGTTTCGAGGGTGGAGACAGATGTCCGGGGTGAGAGTTGAGCCAGATGTCCGGGGTGCGGATCCCGGGGCCTTCAGGGTCCTCAGGTCCTCCCGGTACCGGGAAACGGAACCCAGGGTCCTCCCTCTATCTGACGGGATTCCCTACGCTTCCGTAACCTACGGCGTCGTAAGTATGGCAGCGCGTAGCCCGGCGGCAAGAGCCCGTGAGCCTGCGCGTCCGTGTGGACACCTATCCTTGGAGTCGGTCGGACAGCGCGGTCCGTTCTGTTTAATTCCCGGATGCCACGTTCCTAAGCGGCACCCGCCGCGCGGTCGCCACCCGGGTTCCCTCCCAGACGAGCTTCAGACGAGCTTCCACTCTTCAGATGAGCTTCAACACTGCAAGGAGCCGCACCTGTGAGCAGTGCCGACGACCAGACCACGACGACCAGCAGCGAGCTGCGCGCCGATATCCGCCGGTTGGGTGACCTGCTGGGCGAGACCCTGGTCCGCCAGGAGGGTCCCGAGCTCCTCGAACTGGTCGAGAAGGTCCGCCGACTCACCCGCGAGGACGGCGAGGCCGCCGCCGAACTGCTGCGCGGCACCGAACTGGAGACCGCGGCCAAGCTGGTCCGCGCCTTCTCGACGTACTTCCACCTCGCCAACGTCACCGAGCAGGTGCACCGCGGCCGCGAACTGCGCGCCAAGCGCGCCGCCGAGGGCAGCCTCCTCGCCCGTACGGCGGACCGGCTCAAGGACGCCGACCCCGACCACCTGCGCGAGACGGTCAAGAACCTGAACGTGCGCCCGGTCTTCACGGCGCACCCGACGGAGGCCGCACGCCGCTCGGTCCTCAACAAGCTGCGCCGCATCGCCGCGCTCCTTGAGACCCCGGTCATCGAGGCCGACCGCCGCCGCTACGACACCCGCCTGGCCGAGAACATCGACCTGGTGTGGCAGACGGATGAGCTGCGCGTCGTACGCCCCGAGCCCGCCGACGAGGCCCGCAACGCCATCTACTACCTCGACGAGCTGCACGCCGGCGCCGTCGGGGACGTACTGGAGGACCTCACCGCCGAGCTGGAGCGCGTCGGGGTGACCCTCCCGGACGAGACCCGGCCGCTCACCTTCGGCACCTGGATCGGCGGCGACCGGGACGGCAACCCGAACGTCACCCCGGACGTCACCTGGGACGTCCTGATCCTCCAGCACGAGCACGGCATCAACGACGCCCTGGAGCTGATCGACGAACTCCGCGGCTTCCTGTCGAACTCGATCAGGTACACGGGCGCCACCGAGGAGCTCCTCACCTCCCTCCAGACCGACCTGGAGCGGCTCCCCGAGATCAGCCCCCGCTACAAGCGGCTGAACGCCGAGGAGCCCTACCGGCTCAAGGCCACCTGCATCCGCCAGAAGCTGGAGAACACCAAGAAGCGGCTGGCCCTGGGGACCCCCCACGAGGCCGGACGCGACTACCTCGGCACCGCCGAGCTCCTCCACGACCTGACCCAGATCCAGTCCTCGCTGCGCGAGCACCGCGGCGCGCTGTTCGCCGACGGCCGCATGAACCGCACGATCCGTACGCTCGCCGCCTTCGGTCTCCAGCTCGCCACCATGGACGTACGCGAACACGCGGACGCCCACCACCACGCGCTCGGCCAGCTCTTCGACCGCCTCGGCGAGGAGTCCTGGCGCTACACCGACATGCCCCGCGACTACCGCACCAAGCTCCTCGCCAAGGAGCTCAGGTCCCGGCGCCCGCTGGCCCCGACCCCCGCTCCGCTGGACGCCGCGGGCCAGAAGACCCTGGGCGTGTTCGAGACGGTCAAGCGGGCCCTGAAGATCTTCGGGCCCGAGGTCATCGAGTCGTACATCATCTCGATGTGCCAGGGCGCGGACGACGTCTTCGCGGCGGCCGTGCTCGCCCGCGAGGCCGGGCTCCTCGACCTGCACGGCAACTGGGCGAAGATCGGCATCGTGCCGCTCCTGGAGACGACGGACGAGCTCAAGGCCGCCGACACCATCCTGGAGGACATGCTCTCCGACCCCTCCTACCGGCGCCTCGTCGCGCTGCGCGGAGACGTCCAGGAGGTCATGCTCGGCTACTCCGACTCCTCCAAGTTCGGCGGCATCACGACCTCGCAGTGGGAGATCCACCGGGCGCAGCGGCGCCTGCGCGACGTCGCCCACCGCTACGGCGTACGCCTTCGTCTCTTCCACGGCCGCGGTGGCACCGTCGGCCGTGGCGGCGGCCCCTCGCACGACGCGATCCTCGCGCAGCCCTGGGGCACCCTGGAGGGCGAGATCAAGGTGACCGAGCAGGGCGAGGTCATCTCCGACAAGTACCTGGTGCCCTCGCTGGCCCGCGAGAACCTGGAGCTGACCGTCGCGGCCACGCTGCAGGCGTCCGCCCTGCACACCTCCCCGCGTCAGTCGGACGAGGCGCTGGCCCGCTGGGACGCGGCGATGGACGTCGTCTCCGACGCGGCGCACCAGGAGTACCGCCGGCTCGTCGAGGACCCCGACCTGCCGACCTACTTCCTCGCCTCCACGCCGGTCGACCAGCTCGCCGACCTGCACCTGGGCTCACGGCCCTCCCGCCGCCCCGGCTCGGGCGTCTCGCTCGACGGACTGCGCGCCATTCCCTGGGTCTTCGGCTGGACCCAGTCCCGGCAGATCGTCCCCGGCTGGTACGGCGTCGGCTCCGGCCTCAAGGCCCTGCGCGAGGCCGGCCTCGACACCGTGCTCGACGAGATGCACGACCAGTGGCACTTCTTCCGCAACTTCCTCTCCAACGTCGAGATGACGCTGGCCAAGACCGACCTGCGGATCGCCGGCCACTACGTCGACACCCTCGTACCGGACGAGCTCAAGCACGTCTTCGACGCCATCCGCGCCGAGCACGAGCTCACCGTCCGCGAGGTGCTGCGCATCACCGGCGGAGAGAAGCTGCTCGACACCCACCCCGTCCTCCAGCAGACCTTCTCCATCCGCGACGCCTACCTGGACCCGATCTCCTACCTCCAGGTGGCCCTCCTCAAGCGTCAGCGCGACGAGGCGGCGGCCGGCTCCGCCCCCGACCCGCTGCTGTCCAGGGCCCTGCTCCTGACGGTCAACGGCGTGGCGGCGGGCCTGCGCAACACCGGCTGACCACCGGTCGTACGACGGCGCCCCCGTGTTCGTGAGAACACGGGGGCGCCGTCGTTCATACAGGTCACAAGGCCAGGAACGTCACCGTCAGTTGCACGAACCCCGCCCCCGCCAGCACCCACGCAAGTCGCGTGAGCCGCAGTCCGCCCGCGACCACCACCGAGGCGAGCAGCAGGGCGCCGCCCAGGGGGATCCAGGCGTAGAGGAGTCCGGCGGGGCCCGAGCGGACGACGTCGTTGCTGCCCGGCTTCACGGTGACCGAGTAGATCTGGCCCTTCTTCACCGCGACCGACTCCTCGATCGTGACGCGGGCCCGCGCCTCCGATCCCGTCGACGCGGGCGTGTACGGACCCGTGCAGGTCTCGCCCGAGCACGCCGTGACCGTCATCGTCCCCTGCTCCCGGCCCTTGCCCAGCATCACGTGCTGAGCCGTGCCCCAGGAGCCCCAGATGCCCGCGATCAGGATCAGCGCCGCGACCGTACCCATCGTCGCGAGCTGTCCGAACCGCAGGGCCGCGTACGCGTTCTGGCGGGAGCTTTGATCTGAGGTGACGGCGGGCATGGCGGGGATCATTGGCCATGGCCGTGCGCTCGGTCAACTCCGGTGAGGGACAAGTCCCGAGTTGTACGTACCTTTCGGTGCGGCACGCCGGGCAGTCGCCCCTCTCAGGAGTTGTACGAGCTCTGCGCCCGCTCCAGACCGTCGATGACCAGACACTCCACCGCGTCCGACGCGCGGTCCACGAGGTAGTCGAGCTCCTTGCGCTCCGCCGACGAGAAGTCCTTCAGTACGAAATCGGCGACCTGCATACGCCCCGGAGGACGCCCGATCCCGAACCGCACCCGGTGGTAGTCCGGGCCCATCACCTTCGTCATGGACTTGAGTCCGTTGTGGCCGTTGTCGCCGCCGCCGAGCTTGAGACGCAGGACGCCGTAGTCGATGTCCAGCTCGTCATGGATCGCGACGACGTGCCCGAGCGGCACCTTGTAGAAGTCGCGCAGCGCGTTCACCGGGCCGCCGGACAGGTTCATGTACGACATCGGCTTGGCCAGGATCACCCGCCGGTTCGCCGGTCCCGGCGGGCCGATGCGACCCTCGATCACCTGCGCCTGCGCCTTCCCGGCCCGCTTGAACTTCCCGCCGATCCGCTCCGCCAGCAGATCGGCCACCATGAAGCCCACGTTGTGCCGGTTCATGGCGTACTCGGGCCCTGGGTTGCCGAGCCCCACGATCAGCCAGGGGGCGGCTGCGTCGGTCGTCGTCGTCACGTCCGTGTCTCCCATACGTCCTTGATACGCGTCAGCCGCCGCTCCCGGAGGAGCGGCGGCCGACGAACGATGACCAGGTGAGGATCAGGCCTCGGTGGTCTCGGCCTCGTCCGCGGAGGCCTCCTCCGCCTGGGCGGCCAGGACCTGGAGGACGACCGCGTCCTCGTCGATCACCAGCGTGGTGCCCTCGGGAAGCGGGATGTCCTTGGCGAGGATGGCCGCGCCGGCCTCGAGGCCCGCGATGGAGACGGTGACCGACTCGGGGATGTGGGTGGCCTCGGCCTCGACCGTCAGCGTGCTCAGCACGTGCTCGAGAAGGTACGCGCCCGGGGCCAGCTCGCCCTCGGTGTGGACGTAGACCTCGACGGTGACCTTCTCGCCGCTCTTCACGGTGAGCAGGTCGACGTGCACGAGGGAGCCCTTGATCGCGTCGCGCTGGACGGCCTTCGGGATCGCCAGCTCGGTCTTGCCCTCGATGTCCAGGGTGAGCAGGACGTTCGCGGTACGCAGGGCAAGCTGGAGCTCGTGGCCCGGCAGCGTGACGTGGACGGGGTCGGCACCGTGACCGTAGACAACGGCCGGAACCTTGTTCTCGCGACGGATACGGCGGGAGGCGCCCTTGCCGAACTCGGTGCGGGTCTCGGCGGCGAGCTTGACGTCAGCCATGTTCACTCCTCGTAGATCAATTGGGGATGGGGGTCCCCCCGCTCGAGCGAAGTCGAGAGTGGGGGAGGTCACCCGGCCGAACATCGGCCTGCTACGAAGAGCGCGTCGATAACGGACCGCCGTACGCTTTTGAAAGCGGTACGGCCTCCCTCGCCGAGCAACTGTGACAGCTTACTGGGCGGGAAGGCCGTATCAGAAATCGATCTACGGGAGCGACCGGTGCAGCGGGGGCCTACTGCTCCTCGAAGAGGCTCGTCACCGAACCGTCCTCGAAGACCTCGCGGACCGCGTTCGCGATCGTCGGCGCGATGGACAGCACCGTGATCTTGTCGAGCTCCAGCTCACCCGGGGTCGGCAGGGTGTCCGTGAAGATGAACTCGCTGACCTTGGAGTTCTTCAGACGGTCGGCCGCCGGGCCGGAGAGCACACCGTGCGTGGCCGTGACGATGACGTCCTCGGCGCCGTGCGCGAACAGGGCGTCGGCGGCGGCACAGATCGTGCCACCGGTGTCGATCATGTCGTCGACCAGGACGCAGACACGGCCCTTCACGTCACCGACGACCTCGTGGACGGTGACCTGGTTGGCGACGTCCTTGTCGCGGCGCTTGTGCACGATCGCGAGGGGAGCGTCGAGACGGTCGCACCAGCGGTCGGCGACGCGCACGCGGCCGGCGTCGGGGGAGACGACGGTCAGCTTGGAACGGTCGACCTTCGCGCCCACGTAGTCCGCGAGGATCGGCAGCGCGAAGAGATGATCGACCGGGCCGTCGAAGAAGCCCTGGATCTGGTCGGTGTGCAGGTCGACCGTGAGGATGCGGTGGGCACCGGCCGTCTTCATCAGGTCGGCGATCAGGCGCGCCGAGATGGGTTCACGTCCACGGTGCTTCTTGTCCTGCCGGGCGTAACCGTAGAAGGGCACGATCACGGTGATGCTCCGGGCGGAGGCCCGCTTCAGAGCGTCGATCATGATCAACTGCTCCATGATCCACTGGTTGATCGGGGCCGTGTGGCTCTGGATCACGAAGCAGTCCGCGCCACGCGCCGACTCCTCGTAACGGACGTAGATCTCGCCGTTGGCGAAGTCGAAGGCCTTCGTCGGGACTACCCCGACACCCAGCTTGTGGGCGACCTCCTCGGCAAGCTCGGGGTGGGCGCGGCCGGAGAAGAACATCATCTTCTTCTCGCCGGTCGTCTTGATCCCGGTCACAGCACTGTCTCCTCAGAGGTGTCTCAGCTGGGTGTTGAGAGGTGGTCTCAGCTGGCGTGTGGGTGCACGGTGCGGAAGTGCATTTATCACGGTACGCCGTGTCGGACGTGCCGGTTTCCGGTCAGGCTTCGCCCTCCGGCTCCCGGGAAGCCACCTCGGCCGCCTTCGCGGCCGCGCTCCCCGGACGCTTGCGGGCCACCCAACCCTCGATATTCCGCTGCTGGCCACGGGCCACGGCCAGTGAACCGGGCGGCACGTCCTTGGTGATGACCGAGCCCGCCGCGGTGTAGGCGCCGTCCCCGATGGTGACAGGCGCCACAAACATGTTGTCCGAACCGGTACGGCAGTGCGAGCCGATCGTCGTGTGGTGCTTGTCCTTGCCGTCGTAGTTCACGAAGACGCTGGCCGCACCGATGTTGGAGTACTCGCCGATCGTCGCGTCACCCACGTACGACAGGTGCGGGATCTTCGTGCCCTCGCCGATCGTCGCGTTCTTCGTCTCCACGTACGTGCCGACCTTGGCCTTGAGACCGATGCGGGTGCCGGGGCGCAGATACGCGAACGGGCCGACGTTCGCCTGCGGGCCGACCTCGGCGTTGTTCGCGACCGTGTTGTCGACCCGGGCTCCCGCGCCCACCCTGGTGTCGTTCAGACGGGAGTTGGGGCCGACCTCGGCGCCCTCGGCGAGATGCGTGGCGCCCTGGAGCTGGGTGCCCGGGTGCACGATCGCGTCCCGCTCGAAGGTGACGGTCACGTCGACCCAGGTGGAGGCCGGGTCGATGATGCTCACCCCGGCGAGCATGGCCTGCGTGAGCAGCCGGTCGTTGAGGATGCGGCGGGCCTCGGCGAGCTGGACGCGGTTGTTGATGCCGGCGATCTCGCGGTGGTCACCGGCGATGGAGGCGCCGACCCGGTGCCCGGCCTCGCGCAGGATGCCCAGGACGTCCGTCAGGTACTCCTCGCCCTGGCTGTTGTCCGTACGCACCTTGCCGAGGGCGTCCGCCAGGAGCTGCCCGTCGAAGGCGAAGACACCCGAGTTGATCTCGCGGATGGCGCGCTGGGACCCGTCGGCGTCCTTGTGCTCGACGATCGCGGTGACCGCGCCGCTGACACCGTCGCGGACGATGCGGCCGTAGCCGGTCGCGTCCGGGACCTCGGCGGTCAGCACGGTGACCGCGTTGCCGTCCGTGGTGTGCGTCGCGGCGAGGCTCTTCAGCGTCTCCCCGGTGAGCAGCGGGGTGTCACCGCACACGACGACCACCGTGCCGTCGACGCCGCCGCCCAGCTCCTCCAGGCCCATCCGCACCGCGTGCCCGGTGCCGTTCTGCTCCGCCTGCACGGCGGTGCGCACACCCGGGTCGATCTCACCGAGGTGCGCGACGACCTTCTCGCGGGCGTGACCCACCACGACGACCAGGTTCTCGGGCTCCAACTCGCGCGCTGCCGCGAGCACATGACCCACCAGGGAACGGCCACACAGTTCGTGCAGAACCTTCGGTGTGGCCGACTTCATACGGGTGCCCTCACCCGCTGCGAGTACGACGACGGCTGCCGGGCGATTGGCGCTCACGGGGTATGTCCTTCGGCTACGGATGGCTGGGGTGTGGACATCCGCAGGATACCGGGGTGTTTCAGGGGGGATATGAGAGTGGGCCCTGACTGAGCTGTCAGGACCCGAATCGTGCTATTGCTCCCCCGCCAGGACTCGAACCCGGACAGATGGCACCAAAAGCCACAGTGCTGCCAATTACACCACGGGGGATCAAAGTCGACCGAACCAGATATTTGGTCAGGTCGCCGAGTTGGCACCCAACACTATGCCGTACCAGGCGCCTTCCGTGCGACGGTACAACTCGGGGCCCCTCACCTGCGCTGCGTGATACCAGGCGGTTTCGCTTCTGTTCGATTTCGGGGTGTGGTGTAGGCCAGTAGCCGAAACTCACCGGAAAAGGGGCGGGGGGCGACCGTAGGCTGGAGGCATGACCACGACGGGGGAAGAGCACACCGCGGCCGGTACCGGGCCGTGGTGGTGGGTCAGGTGGCGCAGTGCCGTGCTTGATGCGGGGCTCGCCGGGGTGTCGGCCGCCGAGTGCGGCATCGAGGGGGTTGGGTTCGCACACGACGCGGGGCTGCCGGTTCCGGTCGGGGTGGGGTTCGGGGTACTCGCCGGGCTGACGCTGTTGCTGCGGCGGAAGTGGCCGATCGCCGTCGTCCTGGTGTCGATCGCCATCACGCCCGCCCAGATGGGCTTCGTGATGGGGCTCGTCGGGCTGTACACGCTGGCCGCGTCCGAGCTGCCGCGGCGGATCATCGGGGCGTTGGCGGCGATGTCCTTCGCCGGGACGCTCATCGTGACGTTCGTGCGGGCGCACCAGGGTGTGGTGCGCGGGGACGTGACGATGGGGGACTGGTTCGTCCCCTTCATCTCGCTCACCACCGCCCTGGGGATGACCGCCCCGCCCGTACTGCTCGGGCTGTACGTCGGGGCGCGGCGGCGGCTGATGGAGAGCCTGCGGGAGCGGGCGGACTCGCTGGAACGTGAGCTGCAGTTGCTTGCCGAGCGGGCGGAGGAGCGGGCGCAGTGGGCGCGTAACGAGGAGCGGACGCGGATCGCTCGTGAGATGCACGACGTGGTTGCGCACCGGGTGAGTCTGATGGTCGTGCACGCCGCCGCGCTTCAGGCCGTCGCGCGGAAGGATCCCGAGAAGGCCGTGCGGAACGCGGCGCTCGTGGGGGACATGGGGCGTCAGGCGCTGACCGAGCTGCGCGAGATGCTGGGGGTGCTGCGTACGGGGGAGGGGCTGGACTCGCGGGTCCAGCCGATGCCGCTTGCCGCGGTGGCCGTGGCGGCTGCCGCTGCGGCGTCGCGGGTTGCCGAGGATTCCGTGGACGGGCCGTCGCTTGCGGAGCTCGATGAGCTCATCGGGCAGTCGGCGGCTGCGGGGATGGTGGTCGATCTGTCGGTCGAGGGTGACTCGCCGGGGTATCTCGCCGAGGTCGAGCAGACCGCGTACCGGGTTGTCCAGGAGGCGCTTACCAACGTTCACAAGCATGCGGCGGGGGCGAAGACGCATGTGCGGTTGGCGCACCGGGTCGCTGAGATCGCGATGCAGGTGGAGAACGAGTGTCCGCCGGAGCCGGGGGCGGCTTCTTCTGTGCATCTGCCCAGTGGGGGGAACGGGTTGCTGGGGATGAAGGAGCGGGTCAGTGCGTTGGGGGGAGTTTTTGTTTCGGGGCCTACGGATGCGGGTGGGTTTCGGGTTTCGGCGGTGATTCCGGCGGGTCGGTGACGGCGGTGGGTGGGTCGGGGCCGGGGGCCGGTACATCCGCCCGTCGCCGACGGATCAGACCTTGGCCGAGCAGGGAAGCGTCCGGTGACGCGAACGTACGCGACGGGCATTTGATGTACCGGCCCCCGGCCCCTCCCGTGCGTATGTGGCTGCGGGCGCGTTCTCGGCCCGGGGGGGGCGACCCTCCCGCAGCACCGTCCCGATCCCGCGCGCACGTTCGGCCCACCCGTGGGGGGCCGCATCCTTCAGCGCGCCCGCAGATCTTTCAGCCCCTTCGCCGTTTGAGGAGGGCGGCACCATCCCGATCCCCCACCCACCCGTGGGGTGCCGTGCCCTTCAGCGTGCCCGTAGATCTTTCAGCCTCTGCGCCGTTTGAGGAGGGCGGCACCATCCCGATCCCCCACCCACCCGTGGGGTGCCGTGCCCTTCAGCGTGCCCGTAGATCTTTCAGCCTCTCCGCCGTTTGTGGAGGGCGCCACCGTCCCCAACCCCCACCCACCCGTGGGGGCTGTGCTCTTCAGTCCCGGGCCGGGGGAGATCTTTCAGCCTGTCCGGCGTTTGAGGACGAGCGCGTTCAGCGCGATACGGGGGTCTGGGGGCGGAGTCCCCAGGAGCAAGGGATGGGTAGGGGCGGAGGGGGCGAAGAAGCGCCTTTGTCGGGCCCCGGTGCCGGGGGTGGGTCAGCCGGCGGTCAGGCGGGCTGGGGTGGTGCCTGACAGGAGTGTGGTGAGGGCGGTGTCGATGTCGGGGCCGAGGAACCAGTCGCCGGTGTGATCCAGGGCGTACACGCGGCCTTCCGCGTCGATGGCCAGGAGGGCTCGGCTGTCGGACTCCTCGCCGAGGGGGCAGACCTCGGTGTCGAGGGCGCGGCCGAGGTCGCCGAGGGTGCGGGCCAGGTGGAGGCCGTGCAGGGGGTCGAAGTGGAGTGCGGCGGGGGCGATCTGGCGGCCGGGTCCGGGTGAGGTGACGTGGAGGCCGCCGAACTCCGCCCATGCCTCCACCGCCGCGGGGAACACGGCGTGCTGGTGACCGGCAGGCGACTCGTGCCCGCGCAGGGCGTCGGCCCAGTACTCGGCCTGCTTTATGTCCCAGCGCCCGGGCTGCCACCCGGCAGAGCGCAGCGCGGCGTCCACGGGGACGGAGAAGCGTGTGGTGGAGGTGCGGTCGGCGTGCATCTGCCCTTCGTTCGTCGAGTGTCAGGGAGGCGGGGGCGGCCGTCGGGGAGCGGGCGCCTTCGCTGTCGTACGTGAGCGGTGGAGTGGTTGTGGTTCAGGCGTCCGGCGCTGTCGGGTCGACTACGCGTACGCCGAAGTGGTCGCTGAGTGCCGTGCAGGAGCGGCAGGGCGCGGCGAAGCTGCCGTGCAGCGGGTCGCCGTCCTCGCGGATGCGGCGGGCGGTGAGCTTGGCCTGCTTGAGCGCCTTGCGGGCCTCGCCGTTGGTCATCGGCTTGCGTCCGGCGCGCTTGCTGCGGGTGGCGTCGGCTGAGGCGATGTGGCGGGAGATCAGGATCGCCTCGGCGCAGCGGCCGGTGAAGCGGTCGCGTTGTGCGCTGGTGAGGGTGTCGAGGAAGTCCTGCACCAGCGGGTGGAGGGTGGGTGGCTGGTCGCCGCGAGCCGCTGTGCCGGTGAGGGTCTCGCCGCGTACCGAGAGGGCGGCGGCCACGGTCGGGAGTATGCCGTCGCGGCGGTGCAAGAGGGCAGGGGCGTGCGGTGTCTCGGCGCTGCTCCAGCCGACCCGTGGGTCCCCGGACGTGCCCATATGCGTCGCGCTCATGATCGTTATTCCCTCCCGTGCATCCCCCGGTGCGGAGACAGACTGCCAAATGGCGTGGTCGGTGGGGAAGCTGGGGCTGCGCGACACGCCCGGTCTTCGTCGCACCGTCACGGCGGGGTGACGGCAGGTCACGGAACCAGAGGCCCGGTGACCGGTGTCGTACAACCGCATAGGCTGTCGACATCCGCGATCCATACCGCTATTGACGACGCCGCAGGGGGCAACCGCCATGACGACAGGTCGGCTCGGGCAGCAAGCCGCGCCGCCGAACGCGGCATACGCCGGGCAGGTCGTACATTTCCCGGACCCGGTCCGGGCGGCCCGCCACCCCAGAGGGGTGCGGATCGACGAGTACGGCTATCCCGATTTCTCGGCGTACGCGCGTGCCGCCGCGGAGATTGCCGAGCCCCCGGAGGGCTTCGGCGTGGACGAGTTGAGGCTCACGGACTATGTCTCCGCGAACGCCGCGCTCGCCGCCTCAGGACACGACCTGTGGGACACGATCCCCGCGGTGGCGACCCCGCACGGCTGGACCTGGCACCACGTGCCGGGCACCCGGCGGCTCGAACTCGTCCCCGTGGACGTGAAGGCGCTGCTGCGGCACCACGGTGGGCTCGCGACCGCGCTGGTGGATCAGGACAAGCGGGGTACGCGACCGTTGCAGGAGACGCGGCCCGTGCATTTCGGGCTGCAGAAGTCGTTGGTCGCGGTGACCGAGCAGCAGGTGCAGGGAGTTGAGGAGGACCTCGGCTACCGGCTGCCCGGTGCGTATCGGTCCTTCCTGAAGGCGGCCGGGGGCTGCGCGCCGGTGGGCGCCGCGCTGGACGCCGAGTTGGGGCTGCTCGTCGACCAGCCCCTCTTCACCGTGCGCGACGAGGCTGCCCTCAACGACCTCGTCTACATCAACAAGTGCCTGCGCGACCATCTGACCAAGGACTACCTGTGCGTCGGCTTCGTGCAGGGCGGTCTGCTCGCCGTGAAGGTCAAGGGCGACGCGATCGGTTCGGTCTGGTTCTGCGCGTACGACGATGTCCGCGATCAGGATGCCTGGCCGCCGGCGGAGCGGGTGGCGCGATTGCTGCTGCCCTGCGGTGCGGACTTCGACCAGTTCCTGTCCCGGCTCGCGGGCAATCCGCCGGAGCTGGAGACGGTGGCGAACCTGATGGTGGACGGCGGCTTCGCGCGGGCGGTTCCCGTCTCCGCGGCGGCTTCGGCGTCCGCGGCCGGTTCGGGGTCCGGGGCCGGGTCCGGTTCGGGGTCTGCGGTGGCTTCTGCGTCTTCGGTGGGGGAGTGAGCTTTCGATGGTGACCTTCGCGCAGGCGCAGGAGCGTGCGGAAGAGTGGATCAACGGGGATGTGGTCACGTATCAGCACCGTGAGGTGCGGGTACGGGAGTTCGAACTCGGGTTCGTGGTGTGGGCCGAGGACCGGGCCGACGGTCCGCGTTCCGACGGGGGCGCGCAGCGGCTGGTCATCGCCCGCGACAGCGGGGAGGCCACGTTGTGGCCCTCGCTGCCGGTGGGTGAGGTCATCCGCCGGTACGAGGAGCAGTACGGGGTGCCGGACGCTGCTCCGGAAACGGCGCCGGCTCCTCCCGCTCGCGTCGACCTGAACCAGACGTCCTTCTTGTTGAGTCCCCCTGAGTGGTTGCAGGAGGCCGCGGACAAGTTGGGGATTCCGGATCGGCGGGGTGGGAGTGGGAGTGGGGGTGGGGCCTCGGACGGGGCGGGGGCTCGTGCCGCTGCGGGTTCGGGCGCGGCTGCCGGGGGTGGAGTGCCGAACGGGTCCTCTGGGGCTGGGGTGCACTCCGTGCCCTCTCCGGCCGATGCGCCACCGGTTGATGCGCCGCCTGCGCACTTCGTGCCGGGTGCGCCTTCGGCTCCCGGTGGGGGGACGGCGTGGCCCGCGGCCGGCGGCGCTCAGGACGCGGGGGCGCCGGGCATGCCCGCCGACGCGACCCCCTGGGCTGGGACCGACACCAACGCGGACTCCGGCGACGACCGTTCCGTACCTCTGCCGGCGACCGTGTTCGCGCCGCCACTGACCGACGTCAACGACGGCGGTACCCCGCCCGGCCCGGCGCCGGATGCCAAGACCGCCTTGATGTCCGGGGGCAGCCAACTTCCGCCCACGGCTCAGGCTCCGGCGGTCGGCGACCCCAACTCCCCGCGGCCGTCCGCCTTCTCGCAGGGGCCGAACGCGCCGCAGGGTCCGGGTGCGCCGCCCAGCGCTCCGCCCTCGTACGGCTATCCGCAGGGTCCCGGTGGTCCGCAGGGCACGCCCCCTCCGGGCGCACCTTCGTACGGCTATCCGCAGGGGCCGGGCGGAGTACCGGGGACGCCGCCTCCCGGCGTGCCGCAGGGCGCGCCTCCTCCGGGTGCGCCTTCGTACGGGTTCCCGCAGGGGCCGGGTGGTGTGCCAGGGACTCCGCCGCCCGGTGTGCCGCCGGTTCCGGGCGCTCCTGGTGCGACGCCGCCCGCCGCGCCCTCGCGCCCCAGCGCCGGTGACATCGCCGACGCCGCGACCAGCAAGGCGCAGCCTCCGAGGGGCGCGCGGAGTGGGGCGAGCGCCCCGCCTCCGCCGAGTGCGCCGGGAGTGCCGGGCGCGCGGCCCGGGAGTGCGCCTCCGCAGTCCGGGCCCGGCGCTCCGGGTACGCCCGCGGGTGGGTACGTGCCGACGCAGCTTGTCTCGCAGCTCGGGCCGGACGGGCCTGAGGGGTCTGCAGGGACGCGTGCGCCTGGTGCGCCCGCGGCACCTGGCGCTCCGGGGCAGCCCGGCGTGCCCGGGGCGCCCGGTGGTCCGAACACTCCGGGCGGTGTTCATCACGCCGCGACGATGTTGTCGGGGCCGGCTGTCGGGGGTCCCGGCGCGCCGCAGCCGCCGGGTGCGCCGGGCGCTCCCAAGCCGCCGGGCGTCCCTGGTGTGCCCGGGGCGCCGAACCCCGCTGGTGGTACGCCCCCCGGCGCTGTTCATCACGCCGCGACCATGCTCTCGGGCCCGCCCGTCGGGGGCCCTGGCGCACCGCCGCTTCCGCACGCCCCCGGAATGCCTCCGGGTGCGCCCCAGCCTCTGCCCGGACAGCCGTTGGGCGGTCAGCCCATGCCGGGTCAGCCCGGGGCCCCTGGTCAGCAGCCCCCGGCGTACGGCTATCCGCAGGCGGGGCAGCCGACCGTCGGGCCCGGGTATCAGGCCGTGCTGCGTTATCGGGCGCAGGATGGTTCCGAGCAGCAGTTGATCCGGCGTTCGGCGCCGGGGACGCCGCATCCGGAGTGGCAGATGCTGCATGAGCTGCGGGCGATGAATGTGCCGCCGCAGCAGGTGCTGGAGTTGCACACGGAGTTGGAGTCCTGTGAGCTGCCGGGCGCGTACTGCGCGCGGATGATCAGGGAGACCTGGCCGCAGGCGAGGATCACGAGCATCGCGCCGTACGGCACGGATCACGCGAGCAGGCAGCAGGGAATGGGGCAACTGCTCGCGCACCAGGGGGAGTTGCACCAGGTGGCGGACGGGCCGGCGCGGCCCGCGCCGGTGCGGGCGCCGATTCCGCCGGTGCAGCCCGCGCCGCCGATTCCTCCGGAGGCGATCGGGCAGGAGCTGGCGGCGGCGTTCGGGCCGGGGGTGTTCCGGTTCGACCAGGTGGCCGTGTCGCGGCAGGGTGTGCCGAACATCGTGGCGCACACGCTGGTGGTGGCCGGGCTGCCGGTCGACATGGGGCCGTTCTTCTGGGCGCAGGCCCAGCCGGGCCGGCCGGTGCCGACGCTGGCGGAGCTGGCGGCGGAGCGCGGGGTGCAGCCGGCCTCGGACGCGGGCTCGTACCTCGTGATGGGCAGTGACTTCGGCAAGGCGATCTGTGTCCAGTACGGCACGGCGAACATCGTGGCCGTGCCGGTGGAGGCGGGTCCGGGCGGTGCCCCGGTGGCGCCGCAGTTCGTGAACACGGGGCTGCCCGAGTTCGCGCGCTGCCTGGCCCTCCTCGGCCGGATGTGGCGGCTGCGCTTCGGGCTGAACCAGGAGCAGGCGGGCCGCTGGACCGTCGACTTCCAGGCCCAGCTCGCCTCCCTCGACCCGGCGGCCCTCGGGTCGCCGGAGAGCTGGTGGTCGGTCCTGCTCGAACAGATGTGGGACGGCCTGCTGTAGGGCGGCCGGAGCCGGCGTACGTACGAACGAGGCGCTCGACCTGCGGGAAAGGTCGGGCGCCTCGATCATGCGGTCATGGGTATGCGGCCCGGACAGCGGGAGCGCGGGCAGGATCGCCTGCGGGAGAGTCGGCACGGGCGCCGGTGGCCCAAGCGGCTGGCACTGGCGCTGCTGACACTGGTGCTGGTCGTCGTCGCGTACGTCATCGGCCTGTACTTCTGGGGGGATTCACGTCTGCGGCACACGGACGCGTTCGACACGTACGCCGATCAGCCGAGCGCGGACCCGGGCGCGGACTGGCTGCTGATCGGGTCCGACAGCCGTTCCGAGCTGACCCCCGAGCAGCGAAAGAAGCTGCACGTCGGCAACAACGAGGTGTTCAACACCGACACGATCATGGTCCTGCACTACGGGGACAGCGGCCCGTATCTGGTGTCGATCCCGAGGGACTCGTACGTCGCCATCCCGGGGCACGGGAAGAACAAGATCAACGCGGCGTACGCGCTCGGCGGTCCCAAACTCCTCACCCGCACCGTCGAACAGGCCACCGGGCTGAAACTCGACCACTACGCCGAGGTGAACTTCCTCGGCTTCGTCGACGTGGTCGACTCGCTCGGCGGCGTCACCATCTGCGTGGCGAAGGGCGGGCTGCACGACGAGAAGTCGGGGGCCGACTTCGACGCCGGGTGCCGGCGGATGGACGGTACGCAGGCACTGGCGTACGTCCGCGCCCGGTACTCCGATCCGCTGGGGGACCTCGGGAGGGTGCGGCGGCAGCGGCAGTTGGTGAGCGCGGTCGCGGACAAGGCGATGAGCGCGGCTGTGGTGGTGCCGCCGTGGCGGCTGATTCCGTGGCTCGGGGCCTCGTTCGACGCGCTCACCGTGGATGACGGGACCGGGGTGCGGGATCTGGCGCAGATGGGGTGGCGGATGAAGGAGCTCGCGGGCGGGGAGGGGGCCACGACGACCGTTCCGGTGGGGGAGGAGACCACCGTCGACGGGGTCGGCGATGTTGTCGAGTGGGACTCCGTGAAGGCCGAACAGCTTTTCTCCGCACTTCGCGACGACACGACGATTCCGGCTTCTGACCTCAAATGACTCACCTTTGACCGGACGGATGGGCGGAGTGTCGCGTTATGAACACTTCCGTGTGATCCATCAAGATGTGCGCGAAATCGTTCGTCATTTCGTGTGTGTCCGGCGGAGAGGGGTTCAAGGATGAGCAGCGCATCGGAGCCGCCGTACGGCTTCATGGCCGTACGGGGGCGTGGTTACCGTCCCGAGCAGGTCGACGCGTACGCCGCGGCGCTCTCCCGGTATCGCGACGCCGCCTGGGAGCGGGCCGCCCGGCTGACCGTGCTGGCCAGGGAGATGGAGGCGGAGGCGGAGCGGCTGAGGGAGGTCGTGGCGACGCTCGCCCCGCAGACCTACGAGACGCTCGGTGAAGGTGCCCGGCAGATCTTCGCGCTCGGTGAGGAGGAGGCCGCGTCCGTACGGGACACCGCACGCCTGGAGGTCCAGCGGGTCGTCGACGAGGCCGAGGCGGCGGGGCAGCGCGTGCGCGAGGCCGCGGCGGCGTACGCCGACGAAGTGCGTGGTGAGGCCGAGGAACGCGCCCGGCAGCGGCTTCTCGCCGCCCGTGCCGAGGCCGACGACATGCGGATCTCGGCCCGGCGGGACGTCAAGGAGAACCGTGGTGAGGCCTTGGCCGCGCTGCGGGAGGTGCGGCAGCGCACGGAGGGGCTGCTCGCCGAGCAGGAGAAGGAGCATGCGGAGCGCTGGGAGGAGGCCGGGCGGGCTGCCGCCGAGCGGGAGGGCGCGCTCGATGCGCAGCACGTGGAGCGGGTTGCGTGCGCCGAGGCCGCGTTGTCCGAGGCCAAGCGGGCCTTTGCCGAGGCCGAGGAGTCGGCTCGGCATGGGCAGGAGGACGCGGGGGCGCGGGCCGCGGAGGTGCTTGCGGAGGCTCAGGTGCGGGAGGATCGGATTGCTCGGGAGACCGAGCGGGTGCTGCGGGAGCATGGGGAGCGGTGGGATGACGTACGGGCCCATATGGACCACGTACGGACGAGTCTGACGACTCTGACTGGGCGGGCTCCGGCGGAGTAGGTGGGGTTGCTGTTGGGGGGGGGATCTTCGCCGCTCCGCGGCGTGTTTCCCGCCCACCCGCCCGTCTCGGTCCGTTGATCGGCGCGGCTCGCCAATCCTCCTCCGCGTCATCTCCCCCCGGCATCACCCCTCCTCCTCACCGCCCCCGCCAAAATCCACCCCTCCACCGCCTCGTACTGCTTCCTCTGCTCCTCCGCCTTCTTCCGCCCCGAAACCACCGTCCCCAGCCACCCGTACGCGAACCCCAGCGGGATCGACACCAGCCCGGTCGTCGTGAACGGGAACCAGTTGAAGTCGGCGTCGGGGAAGGCGGCGGTGGGGGAGCCGGAGACGAGGTTGGTGCCGGGCATGAGGAGGAGGACTGTGAGGGTGCCGCCTATGAGGGTGGCGAGGAGGCCGGTTCGGGTGTAGCGGCGCCAGAAGAGGGTGTGGATCAGGGCGGGGGCGAGGGCGGAGGCGCCGAGGCAGAAGGAGAGGGTGATCAGGGGCTGGAGGCTGCGGTGTTGGACGAGGGTGGCCAGGAGGATGGCGACCGCGCCGACCGCCAGGGCGGATACGCGGGCCAGGAGCATCTCGCGGCGCGGGGAGAGTTCGTCGGTGTGGCGGCGGCTCCCGCGGAAGAGCCGGGCGTGCGCGAACAGGTCGTGGGCCAGGGAGTTGGCGCAGGCCAGGATCATTCCGGCGACCGAGGCGAGCAGGGTCAGGAAGATCGCCGTGGTGACGGTGGTGAAGACGAGGGTCTCGGCCGTCGAGACGTCCGGGCCGAACGCGGCCTGAGATCCCAGCAGATACGCCGTGTTGCCCTGCGGATCGGCGCCGGCGATCGCCGCGCGGCCGATCAGGGCCGTGGCGCCGAAGCCGATGACCGTGATGACCAGCACGAACAGCGCCACGCACGGCACCGCCCAGGACAGTGAGCGGCGCACCTGACGGGCGCTCCTCGCGGTGTACATGCGCATGGTGACGTGTGGCAGGCACGCGCCGCCGAGGACCACGGTGAGTTCTGAACTGATCATGTCCAGGCGGGGGTTGGCACCGCCCGAGAACTGCAGTCCGGACTCCAGGAAGGCCGGTCCCGCGCCGCTGCCCTGCGCCGCCGCGTCCAGCAGTGCGCCCGGGTTCCAGTCGAAGCGGTTCAGGATGAGTACGGCGACGACGGCGCCCGAGCCGAGCAGCATCACGATCTTCATGATCTGGATCAGCGCGGTGCCCTTCATGCCGCCGACGGCCGCGTAGCTGATCATCAGCGCGCCAAGGCCGATGACGCAGCCCGTTTTGAGGGACTCGTTGGAGAATCCGAGGATGAAGGCCAACAGGTCGCCGGAACCCGCCAGTTGGACCAGCATCAGCGGCAGCAGCGCGATGATCGTCGTGGCGCACGCGGCGATGCGCACGGAGCGTCCCGGCATTCGCCGTGCGAGTGCGTCCCCCATCGTGAACCGGCCCGCGTTCCGCAGGGGTTCGGCCAGCAGGAACATCAGCAGCACGAGGGAGAGGCAGACGCTCAGCGTCAGTACGACCCCGTCGTACCCGGCGAGCGCGATGACCCCGCACCCGCTCAGCACCGTCGCCGCGGAGATGTAATCCCCGGCGATGGCAAGGCCGTTGCGCATCGGCGACAGGGACCGGGAGCCGGTGTAGAACTCGTCGAGGTCGTCGCGGTCGGGGCCCGTCAGTACGCACAGCAGCATCGTGATCGTCACCACCGTCGTGAACGCCACCAGCGACATCGCCTGCGCCGAACTGCTGAACCCGCTCATCGTGCCGCCTCCCGCTTGGCGTCCAGCTCGGTCTGCTTGCGGATCCGGTCCGCGATCGGGTCGACACTCCGGCGCGCCGTGTACTCGTACAGCCCGATCGCCAGGCAGGCCACGGGGACTTGGAGCAGACCGAGCAGCAGTCCGGTCGAGAGCCCGCCGGAGACCCTGCTCGTCATCAGGCCCGGCGCGAACGCCGACAGGAGCAGAAAGAGGACGAAGTATCCGAGCGCCGTGAGCGTCGCCACGCGCCGCTGTCTGCGGTACGCGGTCCGGAGCAGGCGCATGTCGCTGTGCCGGCCCAGCGCGCGGTGGCGCGGCGTGCGCCTTCTCGCGGGCTCCGGCGGCGGTGGCTGCCAGGGGTAAGTGAGGCGGGAGGGCGAGGAGTTGCGGGGCGGCTCGGGCGGGAAATCCTGTGGATACGGGTACTGGTCCGGATACGGATCCTGGTCCCGATACGGATCCGGATAGGGGTCCGGATATGGATCCTGGTCCGGATACCGGTCCTGGTCGGGGTGCTGATGCTGGTCTGGGTACTGGTGCGGTGGTTGGTGCTCCGGGGACGAGAACGAGTCAGGCATCCCGTTTCTCCTTGCGTGGTGCGGGTTCCGGTGCGGACCGCAGGGAGCTTGGGGGTGGGCGAGGCACGCTACTCGCAGGTAGACGGGGTGCGGGAGTCTTTCATCGAACTGAGTGGTCGGTATGCGCTTGTTTCGGTGACCTGCGGCTTCACTCCTTCCCCTCCTGTAACGGTGGGTTCTTTGTGGCGGAAAGGTGAGCCGTGGCGGGGCGCGGGCTCAAGTGGCCGCCTGCTTAACGGAGTTGGACCAATGACACCGACTGCGGCACCTCTTCGCCGTGAAGGAGTGCATCAAGGTGCGCCACGTGGAGCAGGCGACGGCCGGCTGACGTTCTCCGTGTCCTCGGGCCCCTCGTCGTCCGCCTCGACCGCTTCGCCCGTGTCGTCCGTCTCCTTCGTCTCGCTCGCCAGTACCGGGAAGCGTCTCGGGGCCACGAACAGCAGGACCAGGAAGGCGAGTCCGGCCGCGATCGCCGCGCCGAAGTAGACGGCGTGGACCGCTTCGGCGACCGCGTGGCGGAGTTCTTCGGTGGCTGCTCCCGGTGATTCGAGGGAGCGGGTCACGGTGTCGAGGTCGCCCGCGCCGCCGAGCCGCGCGGCGAGTACCCCGTTGGCGATCGCGCCGAACAGGGCGGCGCCCAGGGTCTGGCCCGTCTGGCGGCAGAAGAGGACGGACGCGGTGGTGGTGCCGCGTTCGTCCCAGCCGACGGTCGACTGGACGCCGATGAGCAGGGGGAGTTGGAAGAGACCCAGGGCGCCGCCGAGCAGGAGCATGAGGAGGGCCGGCTGCCAGGGCTCGCCCGGGTAGGGAAGGAAGGGGAAGGCCAGCAGGATGACGGTCCCCGTGCCGATGCCGATCATGGCGGTGTTGCGGAAGCCGATGCGCCGGTAGACGTGCTGGCTGAGCGCCGCCGAGATCGGCCAGCTCAACGTCCATACGGAGAGCACGAATCCGGCGGCGATCGGGGCGAGGCCGAGGACCGCCTGCGCGTACGTGGGGAGGAAGACCGTCGGGGCGACCATCAGCAGCCCTAACGCGCCGCACGCCAGGTTCACCGCGGCGATGGTGCGCCGCCGCCACACCCAGCCGGGGATGATCGGTTCGGCGGCCCGCCGCTCGACGGCCACGACGACCGCGACCAGCGCAAGTCCCGTACCGAACAGGGCGATCGACGGTGGGGACAGCCAGTCCCAGGCGACCCCGCCCTGCACCAGCGCGGTCAGCAGTACGCCGCCGCAGGCGAAGACGGCGAGTGCGCCCGCCCAGTCGATGCGGGGCCTGGGGGCCGGTTCGCGCCGGGGCTCGTGCAGGTGGCGGACGATCAGCCACAGGGCGAGCGCGCCGATCGGGAGGTTGATGAGGAAGATCCACCGCCAGTCGGCGTACGCCGCGAGGATTCCGCCGAGCGCGGGGCCCGCGACCGCCGAAGTGGCCCACACCGTGGACAGCTTGGCCTGGATCTTCGGGCGTTCCTTGAGCGGGTAGAGGTCGGCGGCGAGTGTCTGCACCGTGCCCTGGAGGGCGCCGCCGCCCAGGCCCTGGACGATGCGGAAGGCGATGAGCGCGGCCATGTTCCAGGCGGTGGCGCAGAGCAGCGAGCCGACGAGGAAGAGGACGGAGCCCGCGATCAGCACCGGCTTGCGGCCGAAGGTGTCGGAGAGCTTGCCGTAGACGGGGAGCGAGACGGTCACGGCCAGCAGATAGCCCGAGAACAGCCAGGAGAAGACCGAGAAACCGCCAAGGTCGCCGACGATCTGCGGTACGGCCGTCGCCACGATGGTGGTGTCCAGCGCGACCAGCGCCATGGAGAGCATGAGGGCGGCGACCACGGCGCCGCGTCTGTCGGTACCGGCGCCTGTACCGGGGTGCTCGGCGGCGTCGCGTATCGCAGGTCGGGTACGGCCCACTGGATTCCTTCCCCCTGCATCTATCTGCCGGGGACACTCTGCCACTTGACCCTCACGTCGCGGCAGGGTGGACGCTGGGCGGGGTCCGGAGGTGGAGGCATCCCTGAGACGTACTCCACCGCAGGGTGGACTGCCCCTAGGGGTACCTCCGTACAAGGGCTCGGGGAGGGGTCGTACCGGCGGAGGACGAGACGGGGCGGGGTGCGTCCTTAACCTGGCTTTACGCCGTTGAGGGCGGCGGTGCGACGGCACCGCCGAGGACGGCGGACCCGCACGGCTGGGGACGGTGGCCGCACCTCTGAGGGCGGTGACCGCACCTCGGAGGGTGGGGTTTTCCCCCGCAGAAGACGGGGCCGGGCACCAGCGCGCCGGACCCCCTCCCGCAAGCAGACTCATCCATGAAGCACTTCACGCGATTCACCCGCTGACCGACATAGGAGACTTACCGTGACTTCGGCTGTAACCATTCCCAGGCACGGGGGCACTGGAGGGCGTACGGCCGTTGCCGCACGGGCGCGGCAGGTCGTGAAGGCGTACGGGTCCGGAGAGACCCGCGTCGTCGCCCTTGACCACATCGACGTGGACATCGCGCGGGGCCAGTTCACCGCGATCATGGGCCCCTCGGGGTCCGGCAAGTCCACGCTGATGCACTGCCTCGCCGGGCTCGACACCGTGTCGAGCGGGCAGATCCACCTCGACGAGACCGAGATCACCGGCCTCAAGGACAAGAAGCTCACGCAGCTGCGCCGGGACCGGATCGGGTTCATCTTCCAGGCGTTCAACCTGCTTCCGACGCTCAATGCGATCGAGAACATCACGCTGCCGATGGACATCGCAGGGCGCAAGCCCGACAAGGGCTGGCTGGCCCAGGTCGTCGAGACCGTCGGGCTCGCCGACCGCCTCAAGCACCGGCCGAACCAGCTCTCCGGCGGTCAGCAGCAACGCGTCGCCGTGGCACGGGCGTTGGCCGCCCGGCCCGAGATCATCTTCGGTGACGAGCCGACCGGAAACCTGGACTCCCGTGCAGGTGCCGAGGTGTTGGGCTTCTTGCGGCGCTCCGTGGACGAGCTCGGCCAGACCATCGTGATCGTCACGCACGACCCGGTGGCCGCCTCGTACTCGGACCGCGTGCTGTATCTCGCCGACGGCCGGATCGTCGACGAGATGCACCAGCCGACGGCCGATCAGGTCCTGGACCGCATGAAGGACTTCGACGCCCGGGGGCGTACGTCATGACTGTCATGAAGACCTCCAGGCGCAACTTCTTCGCGCACAAGGGGCGAATGGCCCTGTCGGCCGTGGCGGTCATGCTGTCGGTGGCGTTCGTCTGCGGCACCCTCGTCTTCACCGACACGATGAACACGACGTTCGACAAGCTGTTCGCGGCCACCTCCGCCGATGTGACGGTCAGTGCCAAGGACGCATCGGACACCGGCGAGACCCAGTCCGACAACGGCAAGCCGCCCGTCATACCCGCCTCCGTGCTCGGTGAGGTGAAGAAGGCCGACGGCGTGAAGTCGGCCGAAGGCACCGTCTTCTCCACCTCGGTGACCGTCGTCGACGCCGACAAGGACAGCCTGTCGCCCTCCAGCGGCGCACCGACCATCGTCGGCAGCTGGAACAGCAACGACGCCCGCACCATGAAGATCGCCTCCGGTGCGGCGCCCAAGAGCGCGGACCAGGTCATGGTCGACGCCGACACCGCCGACAAGCACGACCTGAAGCTGGGTGACGAGATCGGCGTCATCAGCGCGGTCGGCACCCACCTCGCGAAGATCTCCGGGATCGCCGACTTCACCGTCACCAACCCCGGTGCCGCGATCTTCTACCTGGACACCAAGACCGCCCAGCAGACCCTGGTCGGGCAGTCCGACGTGTACACGAACGTCAACGTCACCGCGGCCTCCGGCTTCACCGACGCGCAGCTGAAGCAGAACGTCGTGGCCGAACTCGGAGCCGGCGGCTACCAGGTGCAGACCGCCAAGGAGCTGTCGGACGCCAACGCCAGTGACGTCGAGGGCTTCATGAGCGTGATGAAGTACGCGATGCTCGGCTTCGCCGGGATCGCCTTCCTCGTCGGCATCTTCCTGATCATCAACACCTTCTCGATGCTGGTCGCCCAGCGCACCCGCGAGATCGGCCTGATGCGCGCCATCGGCTCCTCCCGCAGGCAGGTCAACCTGTCGGTGCTCGTCGAGGCGCTGCTCCTCGGCTTCTTCGGCTCGGTGCTCGGGGTCGGCGCGGGCGTCGGCATCGCCGTCGGGCTGATGAAGCTCATGGGCTCCATGGGCATGCAGCTGTCGACGTCCGACCTGACCGTCGCCTGGACGACTCCGGTGGCCGGGCTGCTCCTCGGCGTGCTGGTCACGGTGTTCGCGGCGTACGTACCCGCCCGGCGCGCCGGCAAGGTCTCTCCGATGGCCGCGCTGCGCGACGCCGGTACGCCGGCCGACGGCAAGGCAGGCCTCATCCGCGGTCTGATCGGCCTGGTCCTCACCGGCGCCGGAGCCGCCTCGCTTTACGCGGCGGCCACCGCCGACAAGGCGAGCGAGGGCTCGCTCGTCCTCGGTGCCGGTGTGGTGCTGACCCTCATCGGGTTCGTCATCATCGGCCCGCTGCTCGCGAGCGCCGTGGTGCGCGTGCTCAGCGTGGTGGTGCTGCGCGCCTTCGGCCCGGTCGGACGGATGGCGGAGCGCAACGCGCTGCGCAACCCGCGCCGCACCGGCGCCACCGGAGCGGCCCTGATGATCGGCCTCGCGCTGGTCGCCTGCCTCTCCGTGGTCAGCTCCTCGATGGTGGCCTCCGCCACCGACCAGCTCGACAAGACCGTCGGCACGGACTTCATCATCCAGTCCGACAGCGGCCAGCTGATCACCCCGCAGGCGGTCAAGGCCGTGAAGGCGACGGAGGGTCTTGAGGGGGTCACCGAGTACAAGTGGACCAAGGGTGACTTCACCACCCCCGACGGCGAGACCCTCAAGAAGACGGCGATCACCGCGGCCGATCCGTCGTACGCGACGGACCTCGCCACCAAGACGGTCGCCGGCAATCTCGCCGACGCCTACAAGCCCAACTCGATGTCCGTCCACGAGACGTTCGCCAAGGACCACGGCATCACCCTCGGGTCCAAGATCGGCGTCGACTTCGAGGACGGCTCCGAGGCCCAGCTGACGGTCCGCGCGATCACCAGCAGCGACGTCGTCATCGACGCGGGTGCGATGTACACGTCGATCGACACGCTCGCCAAGTACGTCCCCGCCGACAAGATGCCCCTCGACGAGATGGTCTTCGCCTCGGCGAAGGACGGCCAGGAAGCGGCCGCCTACAAGTCGCTCAAGTCGGCGCTGCACGACTATCCGCAGTACACGGTCCGCGACCAGACCGACTACAAGGAGGCGATGAAGGACCAGATCAGCCAGCTCCTCAACATCATCTACGGGCTGCTGGCCCTGGCGATCATCGTCGCGATCCTGGGCGTCGTGAACACCCTGGCCCTGTCGGTCGTCGAGCGGACCCGGGAGATCGGCCTCATGCGGGCCATCGGTCTGTCGCGCCGCCAACTGCGCCGCATGATCCGCCTGGAGTCGGTCGTCATCGCCCTCTTCGGTGCGCTCCTCGGCCTTGGCCTGGGCATGGGCTGGGGCGCCACCGCCCAGAAGCTGCTGGCTCTGGAAGGCCTGAAGATCCTGGAGATCCCCTGGCCGACCATCATCTCCGTCTTCATCGGCTCCGCGTTCGTGGGTCTGTTCGCCGCGCTGATCCCGGCGTTCCGGGCGGGGCGGATGAACGTCCTGAACGCGATCGCCACCGAATAGCCACCGCGTACGGGGGTCGCGGGGAACGGGCCCGGTGGCCGGAGGAGATGTCCTCCGGCCACCGGGCCCGCCGTGCTATCTCCGCCGCTCCAGGAGTACGTAGCCGTAGGCGGCGCCCGTCACCTCGTACTCCGCGTGCGGGTGCAGCTGGCGGGCGTACGCCTGGACGTCCTTGACCCAGCCCGACTTGTTGTCGAGCGCGATGAAGTCCGGTGCGATCCCGTCGGTGCGGCCGACCCAGAAGACCCTGCAGCGCGAGGTGAGCCGGCTGCCCGGGCCGGTGTTCGCCTCGACGCTCGCCCCGTCCGGGATCAGCGCCAGCATCCGTTCGACGGCACTCACGCGCGCGGGCTTGCGATAGGCGTCGGGCTCGGTCAGCACGGACAGCGGGAGCGTGGTCGTGAGCGCGAGGGCGGCCGCGACGGAGGCGGCCGGGAGGTGGAGGGCGTACGAACGCAGCCACGGGCGCGGGCTGTAACGGGTGCGGGCGAGCGAGTCTGCGAGGGCGAGCGAGAACACCGGCATCAGGACCGCGCTGTAGTGCCAGTCCGTGCCCCAGTAGTGCTCGTCGGAGGACAGGAAGCGCCAGGTGAGGGTCGGCAGGGCGACGAGGAGGAGCGGGGAGCGCAGGGCGAGGAAGCCCGTGGTGGGGATCAGTAGCCAGGCGAGGGTGTGGAGCTTGGCGCCGATGCCGGTGAGGGGGCCGCCGCCGACCTTGTCCCAGTATTCGTAGCTGTCGGTGGTGTTGAAGGCCGGGATCAGCACGGTGAAGGTGAGCGCTGCGGCCAGTACGCCGAAGGCAGCGACGGCGAGTGCGTACAGCGCCGCCCGTGGGGCGGGGCGCCGGGCTCGCAACGCGACCACCAGGGCGATCGCGGCCAGCGTCAGTCCGAGGTCCTCCTTGACCAGCACCAGCGGGAGCGCCCACAGCAGGGCCCGCCGCCAGTGGTGGGTGAGGACCGCTTCCAGCGAGAAGGCGATCAGCGGGACCGCGAAGCAGATCTCGTGGAAGTCGAAGTCCACCGCGCGCTGGATCCCCCAGGACAGCCCGTACGCCACCCCGAGGGCGAGTCCCCGCGCACGGCCCAGGAGGCCCGCCGCGGCCCGGGTGACCGGCACGGCGGACAGCGCGAACAGTGCGGCCTGCGCCACGAGGAGGGTGACGGGGGTGGGGAAGAGGCGGTACGCGGGTGCGAGGAGTGCGATGACTGGGCTGAAGTGGTCGCCGAGGATGTTGAAGCCCGGGCCCTTGAGATCGGCAACGGGGGCCTGGAGGTGGGCGTACGCGCGGACGGCCTGCTCGAAGATGCCGAGGTCCCAGGAACGGGTGGCGAGATGCCGGTAGCGGCAGACCGAGAGCGCCGCGTACGCCGTGAACAGCACGGCTGCCAGGAGGTACGGGTCGCGGAGGCGCCGGTCACGGGTGGGCGTGACCGGCGAGGGTATCCAGGGGGCGCGGTCGGGTGGGGTCGCGGTGAGGGGTGCGGGCACGTGCGGGTCCTTGGGGCGGCGGGCGTCGGGCGTTGGGCTTCGGCGGGGTGAGCATAGGCATGGGGGATGTGTGCGCCTTGTGCGCGGTGGGTGGGTCGGGGCCGTACCGGAGCATCCGTCCTCGGTCTGGCGCGGAATGGGTTGCTTACCAACGTGCCGGTGTTGACGCGCCAGCCGCTGCGGGCGGACGTTCCGGCACGTCCCCTTCCGCCGGTGGGCGGCTGCGGGTCGCATCTCTTCCGGCTCCGGCCCCGTCTCGGTCTCCCGCCTAGCCGTGGGGCCCCATTTTTCAGCCCCTCCGGCGTCCGGTGGGCGGGGCGGTGCCGTGCCGATTCCCCGCTCGCCCGTGGGGGCTGCGCTTCAGCTCGGGTCAGGTATCTCCAGCCCCTCCGGCGTTCGAGGACGGGACAGCGCCGTCCCGATTCCCCGCTCGCCCGTGGGGGCTGCGCTTTTCAGCCCGGGGCAGGTATCTCCAGCCTGTCCGGCGTTTGAGAACGAGCCCTTCGGGCGATCGGGGATCCGGGGGCGGAGCCTCTGGGGACGCCCGCACCCTGCGCCGGGTGCGTTTCGGGCGGGGGTGATCTTCAGCCCGTCCGGCGATTGAGGACGAGGCCGTTCAGGCCGATACGGGGGTCTGGGGGCGGAGCCCCCAGGGACACGCCCGCTCCGGCGCCGGGGTTATCCACAGGCACGGCGCCGTGGAGCTCACCGACGTACGCTGGAGGCCCCCCGGCCCGGAACACGTGTCGGGTGGTTCGCGTTGCCCACTCCCCGGGATGGAACTCCTTCATGAGCCTGCACGGTCTGCTCGATGCCGTCGTCAAGGACACCGCCCTCGCGGAAGCGGTGAAGGCCGCCGCCGACGGCAACCGGATGCATGTCGACCTGGTCGGCCCGCCCGCCGCCCGCCCCTTCGCGGTGGCCGCGCTGGCCCGCGAGGCCGGCCGGCCCGTACTGGCGGTGACGGCGACCGGCCGCGAGGCCGAGGACCTGGCCGCCGCGCTGCGCTCCCTCCTCCCGTCCGAGGGAATCGTGGAGTATCCGTCCTGGGAGACGCTCCCGCACGAGCGGCTGTCCCCGAGGTCGGACACCGTGGGTCGCCGCCTCGCCGTGCTGCGCCGCCTCGCGCACCCGCGCCCCGACGACCCGGAGACGGGTCCTGTTTCCGTCGTCGTCGCCCCCATCCGTTCCGTGCTCCAGCCGCAGGTCAAGGGCCTCGGCGACCTGGAGCCCGTTGCCCTGCGCACGGGCCAGAGCGCCGACCTCGGCGAGATCGTCGAAGCGCTCGCGGCAGCCGCGTACTCCCGGGTCGAGCTCGTCGAGAGGCGCGGCGAGTTCGCGGTCCGCGGAGGCATCCTCGACGTCTTCCCGCCCACCGAGGAGCACCCCCTGCGGGTGGAGTTCTGGGGCGACGACGTCGAGGAGATCCGCTACTTCAAGGTCGCCGACCAGCGGTCCCTTGAGGTCGCCGCGCACGGGCTGTGGGCCGCGCCCTGCCGTGAACTGCTGCTCACCGACGAGGTACGGGCGCGGGCGGCGCGGCTGGCGGAGGAGCACCCGGAGCTGGGTGAGCTGCTCGGCAAGATCGCCGAGGGCATCGCCGTAGAGGGTATGGAATCGCTGGCTCCGGTCCTCGTTGACGACATGGAGCTGCTGATCGACGTACTGCCCAAGGGCTCGATGGCCGTCGTGTGCGACCCGGAGCGGGTGCGGACGCGGGCCGCGGACCTGGTGGCGACCTCGCAGGAGTTCCTCCAGGCGTCCTGGGCGGCCACCGCGGGCGGCGGCGAGGCACCCATCGACGTCGACGCGGCGTCGCTGTGGGCCATCGCGGACGTACGGGACCGGGCGCGCGAGCTGGACATGATGTGGTGGTCGGTCTCGCCCTTCGCGGCGGACGACGAGCTGGACGCCGACACGCTGAAGCTCGGCATGCACGCCCCCGAGACCTACCGCGGCGACACCGCCAGGGCGCTGGCCGACACCAAGGGCTGGCTGGCCGACGGCTGGCGCACGGTGTACGTCACCGAGGCGCACGGTCCCGCCGCCCGCACCGTCGAGGTCCTGGGCGGCGAGGGCATCGCGGCCCGCCTGGACACCGATGTGGCGGAGCTGACGCCCGGGGTGGTGCAGGTCGCCTGCGGCTCGATCGACTTCGGCTTCATCGAACCGGCCCTCAAGCTCGCCGTCCTCACGGAGACCGACCTCTCCGGCCAGAAGGCGGCAGGCAAGGACGGCGCGCGGATGCCGGCCCGCCGCCGCAAGACCATCGACCCGCTGACGCTGGAGATGGGCGACTACATCGTCCACGAGCAGCACGGCGTCGGCCGCTACATCGAGATGGTGCAGCGCACCGTCCAGAGCGCGACCCGCGAGTACCTGGTCGTCGAGTACGCCCCCGCCAAGCGCGGCCAGCCGGGCGACCGCCTCTACATCCCCACCGACCAGCTGGAACAGATCACCAAGTACGTCGGCGGCGAGGCCCCGACCCTGCACCGGCTCGGCGGCGCCGACTGGACGAAGACCAAGGCGCGGGCGAAGAAGGCGGTCAAGGAGATCGCCGCGGACCTCATCAAGCTGTACTCGGCGCGGATGGCCGCTCCCGGGCACGCCTTCGGACCCGACACCCCCTGGCAGCGCGAGCTGGAGGACGCCTTCCCGTACGCGGAGACGCCCGACCAGCTCACCACCATCGCCGAGGTCAAGGACGACATGGAGAAGACGGTCCCGATGGACCGTCTCGTCTGCGGCGACGTCGGCTACGGCAAGACGGAGATCGCGGTCCGCGCCGCCTTCAAGGCCGTGCAGGACGGCAAGCAGGTCGCGGTGCTCGTGCCCACCACCCTGCTGGTGCAGCAGCACTTCGGGACCTTCTCCGAGCGCTACTCCCAATTCCCGGTGAACGTACGGGCGTTGTCCCGCTTCCAGACTGACACGGAGGCGAAGGCGGTCCTGGAGGGCCTGCGCGAGGGCTCGGTGGACCTGGTCATCGGCACCCACCGGCTCTTCTCCGCGGAGACCAAGTTCAAGGACCTGGGCCTGGTCATCGTCGACGAGGAACAGCGGTTCGGCGTCGAGCACAAGGAGCAGCTGAAGAAGCTGCGCGCGAACGTGGATGTGCTGACGATGTCGGCCACCCCGATCCCGCGAACTCTGGAGATGGCGGTGACGGGCATCCGCGAGATGTCGACGATCACCACCCCGCCGGAGGAGCGGCACCCTGTCCTGACCTTCGTCGGCCCGTACGAGGAGAAGCAGATCGGCGCCGCCATCCGCCGCGAACTGCTGCGCGAGGGCCAGGTCTTCTACATCCACAACCGGGTGGAGTCCATCGACCGGGCGGCGGCCAGGTTGCGGGAGATCGTCCCGGAGGCGCGTATCGCGACCGCCCACGGTCAGATGTCGGAGCAGTCCCTGGAGCAGGTCGTCGTCGACTTCTGGGAGAACAAGTTCGACGTGCTCGTGTCGACGACCATCGTCGAATCGGGCATCGACATCTCCAACGCCAACACCCTGATCGTGGAGCGCGGCGACAACTTCGGCCTCTCACAGCTGCACCAGCTGCGCGGGCGAGTCGGGCGTGGCCGTGAGCGGGGCTACGCGTACTTCCTGTACCCGCCGGAGAAGCCGCTGACCGAGACCGCGCACGAGCGGCTCGCGACCATCGCCCAGCACACCGAGATGGGCGCGGGCATGTACGTCGCCATGAAGGACCTCGAGATCCGCGGCGCGGGAAACCTGCTCGGCGGCGAGCAGTCCGGCCACATCGCGGGCGTCGGCTTCGACCTCTACGTACGCATGGTCGGCGAGGCGGTCGCCGACTACCGCGCTTCCCTGGACGGCGGTGTCGAGGAAGAGCCGCCCCTGGAGGTCAAGATCGAGCTCCCGGTCGACGCCCACGTCCCGCACGACTACGCCCCGGGCGAGCGGCTCCGCCTCCAGGCCTACCGCTCCATCGCCTCCGCCAACACGGAGGAGGACGTCAAGGCCGTACGCGAGGAACTCGTCGACCGCTACGGCAAGTTGCCCGAGCCGGTGGAGAACCTGCTGCTCGTCGCAGGCCTCCGCATGCTCGCCCGCGCCTGCGGAGTCGGCGAGGTCGTCCTCCAGGGCAACAACATCCGCTTCGCACCGGTGGAGTTGAGGGAGTCCCAGGAGCTGCGACTGAAGCGCCTCTACCCGGGCACGGTCATCAAGCCGACCGCGCATCAGGTGCTGGTGCCGCGTCCCAAGACGGCGAAGGTCGGGGGGAAGCCGTTGGTGGGGCGGGAGTTGCTGGGGTGGACGGGGGAGTTCTTGGCTACGGTTCTTGGCTCGTAGGCCAAGTCCGATCGGGTCCGGGCGGGGCGGGTCGTGCGGGTCGGGTCCGGTCCGTTCAGGGTGACTTGGGCTGGAACAGCATCCCCGTCAGGGCGCGGAAGACCTCCTCGGGATCCTGGTCGCCGACCGGGTCGTCCAGGTTGTGGCTGAGGAGCAGGGTGGCGAAGCCGTGGGCCAGGGACCAGGCGGCTACTCCGGCGAGGCGGGGGTTGGTTCCGCGGCCCTCGGGTGGGACTCCGGAGACGGCGGTGCGCAGGCGTTCGCCCGCGAGGGTTCGGGCGGTGGTCAGCTCCAGGTCGTTCGCGCGGAGCAGCTCCGGCGTGAACATCACCTGGAAGTGCGCCGGGTGCTCGCGCGCGAAGCGTACGTAGTGGACGCCCGCGTCCTTGAGGTCCGCGGCCTGCGCCAGCGTTGCCGCCAGCAGTTCGTAACCCTCGGCCGCGATCGCGGTGAGCAGGCCGGTGCGGTCCTTGAAGTGGTGGGCCGGCGCCGCGTGCGAGACGCCCGCGCGGCGGGCCAGGTCGCGCAGGCTCAGCGCGGACGGGCCGTCGGCGCTGATGACGTCGAGCGCGGCGTTGAGGATCGCGCGGCGTAGGTCGCCGTGGTGGTAGGGGCGTGAGGTGTCGCCGGTCTTGGCACTGGCGGTGGTGCCGGCGCCAGCACTGGCGTTGGGGTCGGCATCGGCATCGGTATTGGCAGGGGCCATGGTCAGCAGCGTACGCGGAATCTAGGCATTGACAAGTTGCGCGGGTTCCGGCAATCTTGTCAGTGTCAAGTTGCGGGTGGGTTGGAATCTGACGAGGGGTGGGTCATGTCGGGGAATGCCAGCGGGACAAGTGGGACGGCAGAGAGTGCCGATGTGAGTGCGGGTGTCGAGCTCGGCCGGGTGCGCCAGATGTGGCACCTGCTGGAGCCCCTGCACGCCGTGCTCTACTACGCGCCGGAGGCCTTCGAGGAGGCCGCCGCGCTCGGGTACGGGACCGAGGAGCGCTGGCCGAGCTACTTCCCGTACCGCGCCGCGCCGTTGGGTGCGGTCGGGAGTGAGCGTGTGACCTCCGCCTTCTACAGCTTCAGTCCGCGCATGGTCGCCGAACACGTGGAGTCCGCGTGGCGGACAGCGAGCCCGGACGAGGTGCTGAAGGCGCGGGAGCGGGCCGTCAACCGGGCGTACCGTGCGATATTCGGCGATCGCATATCCAGTCCCGAACTCGCGCAGGCCGCCGCGCTGGCCCGTCGTGCCGCCGAGGCCGCGAACACCGCCGGCCGCCCACTGGCCGCCGCCAACGCGGAGTTGGCTTGGCCCGAGGCTCCACACCTCCAGCTGTGGCATGCCGCGACGATCCTGCGCGAACACCGGGGAGACGGTCACCTCGCGGCCCTGCTCGTCGCGGGCCTGGACCCCGTCGAGTCCCTCGTCTCCTTCGCGGCGATCGGTGCGGCCTCCGTGGAGCGCTTCGAGAGCCGTGGGTGGACCCCCGAGGAGTGGACCGCCGCACGCCAACGGCTCGTCGGGCGCGGCCTGCTGACCGAGGACGGCACCGCCACGGACGCCGGCCGCGAACTGCGCCGCCAGGTCGAACAGCACACGGACGAACTGGCCGCCGCTCCCTGGCAGGCGCTCGGCCCGGACGCCGTGGGACAACTCGCCGACCTGGTCGGGGAGTTCTGGGTCGCGGTGCTCGGCTCCGGTCTGCTGCCCTCGGAGACGACGCTGGGAATTGGCAAGGTCTGACGTGCACGAAGTGCGGAAGAGGGGGTATCCGGCGTGGAGGTGGCTCACTCACCACCATCGATACACCCGGCGTGCACCTCTTGCCCCTTGAGGGCGGGTATGGCCGCGGTTCCCCGGCAGCTACCTTGAGGCCAGGGGACACGCGCTCGAACAGGGTGCCACCCGGGTAGGCAAAGGGAGGGGCGTCGTTGTGCGTCTGAGGGGTGGGGGTGCCGCGTCTGCGCTGGTGCTGTTCGTGGTCGGTGTGAGCGTCGGTGTCAGTGGCTGCAAGATCGACCCCGAGGAGGGTTCCGCAGGCCCGGAGGAGACGACGGTCGGCGGCGCCGCTCTTACGGCCGTGGACTCACTGGCCGTCAAGGGGCGCGCACCCAAGACGGGATACACCAGGGAGAAGTTCGGCACGGCCTGGGCCGACACGGACTCGAACCACTGCGACACCCGCGTTATCTCTATGGGTCGGCGGGCTGCTGAGAAGTTTGTGCAGTTCATACAGGGAGGGGTGCGCTGTGCGGTCTGAGAGGCACGTGAGGCACAAGGGCATGGTGCGGAGATCGCTTCTCCTCAGGGTGTCGGCCTTGGCGGCTGCTGTGGCTCTTGTCTCCGGGTGTGAAGGCCTCGACGACGGCAGTCCTTCGACGGGAGCCGGAGCAGGGGCGCCGGACGGGCACGCGGTGAGCCCGCTGAAGAACCCGGACGGAACGAAGCCGGGCCTCGCGCCCGTGACGTCCGATGCGGACAAGGCTGCTGCCCGGAAGCTCATCGAGACCCTCTCCACCAAGGGCCGGGGTCCTCAAACCGGCTACGCCCGCTCCGAGTTCGGCTACGCCTGGATGGACACGGCAGATGGGGTGCCCCTCGCACGGAATGGTTGTGACACTCGAAACGATCTCATCCATCGCGATGGCCAGGACCTTCAATTCCGATCAGGTTCGGACTGTGTCGTCATATCCATGACGCTGCATGATCCGTACACGGGAAAGACCATCAAGTGGCGCAAGCAGGACGCTTCCGAGGTGCAGATAGACCACGTGGTGCCACTGTCATACAGCTGGCAGATGGGCTCCTCGCGCTGGCCCCTGAGCGAGCGCAAGCAGCTTGCGAACGACGTGCTCAATCTGATTCCGGTCGACGGCCGCACCAACTCGTCCAAGGGCGATTCCGGCCCCGCCTCCTGGCTACCGCCGAACAAGCAGATCAGGTGCGCTTATGCCGCCCGTTTCGCCCAGGTCGCCGTCAAGTACGAGATGCCGGTGACCGCGCCGGACAAGCAGATGATGCTGAAGCAGTGCGGTGGATGACCCGGAGCTGAGGCCTCAGGCGCGAGCGATCACCAGGAGCTCTCCGTCCCCGGCGCCCGCGGGCTCGCGGTTCCAGCCTCCGTAGATGTGCTCGATGCGGAAGCCTGCGTTGTGGAGCGAGGAGCGGATGTCCGCTTCCGAGCGAAAGCGGAGCGTGGCGGTGCTCAGCAGTTCCTCACCGTCGGGGAACGTGTAGTGGTCAGGGAACGTGTAGTGATGGGTGAAGCTGACTGTGCCGTCCCGGACGGCTGTGACCTCGGTCCACGCGGTTACCACCGCGCCGTCCGGCAACGTGATCTGCCGTCCGGAGTCGACCGGATTCCACCGCTCCCAGCGGCGGTCCAGCGGGTCGCGAGTGTCGAAGACGAGTCGGCCGCCAGGCAGGAGGGAGCGACTGAGGTCGGCGAGAGTCCGTGCCCATTCGTCGTCCTCGACGAAGAACTGTGCGACGTGACTGGTCATGACTGCAACGCCGAATGACGTATCCGGGAGGCCCGACGAGGTGCCCTCCACCCAGACGACCCGCCCGGCACCCGGCTTGGCACGCGCAGCATCGAGTGACGCCCGTGCCGGGTCGACCCCCGTCACCGCGTGGCTTGCGGCCGCGATGCCGAGGGTGAGCCGACCTGTGCCGCAGCCCAGGTCGAGTACCTGTGAGCCTGGGGTCTCGTTGACAACGGACAGGAAGAAGTCGTCCTCTCGTGACCACGGGCATTCAGCGTCGTAAACCGTCACGAGGCGCGGGTCGTGGAACTCGGCGTGCAGCACCGGCGGATGGTAGCCAGAGCCGTGCGGGTGGGTCCACACGTTTGTCTCCCGGATCCGGGCAGAGCCACGAAGACAGCAGAGATGGCCTGCGTGAGGTCACGTCGAGGGCACCGCTCGCATCGCGCGGCGGAGGCCGGCCCGGGCAGCAGTGAGGTCGTCTTCTGCCTCCTGCAGGCGCTGTTCCAGAGTGGTTAGCCGGTCCCGGGCATCCGACAGTTCGTGATTGAGGTCCGTGTTGCGCTGTTCCAACTGCTGGATCCGCTCGACCAGTTGACGGCGGTCCACGTCATCCAGTTCCGCGCCGAGAGAGAGCCGGACGCGTTCCCGGAGCCGGTCTCGTTCCTTCTTCAGGTCCTTGATCTCGTCGCGGGCCAGAGCGAGTTCGGTGTGCAGACCAGCCGGGGTGACCTGCTGTCCGCTTCCCGAGCCAGAGATTTGGCGCCCTTGTTCGTGCTGTTCGTGCATGGCGGCTTGTACGGCGTCCCGCACCTGGGGCTGGTTGTAGACGAACCATGTGGACACCGACGCCTCGCGGGCGACGCGGGCGCAGCTGACCCGCTGGCCGGAGGCGAGGAGGTCGCGGACAACGTTCAAAGTGCGGGCCGACTTGGCCTCGCTGTCTCGGGTGCGGGCGGCTTGAAGCCGCTCGACACGCGCATCCCGTCTCGCGCTGTCGGAAGGGGCGGTACGGCTCACGGGGCACTCCGGGTAGTCAGGGACTGTACGGGGATGAACGCGGCGGCCGAGCGAGCCTTGCGTAGTTCACGGGAGGCGGCCTCCACGAGGTCCCGCTCGCCTTCCGGCATCTCCTCCAGCCTGCGTCGCATCTCATCGGCCGACTTGGCGTAGGCACGAATCTGGTCGTCGAAGTTGCGCACGACCCAGTCGGCTGCGTCCATGGCCAGGGCAGCCTCCTTGTCCGCACGCAGATCGGCTACCTGTTGTTCCAACGCGGGGAGGTAGGAGGGATCGGGCCGGTAGAAGTCGCAGCCGGCGCACTGGAAGCGGATGCGACAGTGCCCGCCGCCTGCTTTGACGTTGCTGGGTTCGGTGCAGCCGCCGTACGGGACCGCGACGCTTTCGACCTCGTAGGCCAGGGAGTCACCGAAGGCCTGCGGGGTACCGTGCCGGTCGACGACGAGTTTCGCCACGGTCCTGACGGCCTCCTGCTTCCGGTTCAGGGAGACCTTGTAGTAGCCCATGGTGACGTCGAGTGAGCGGTGGTCCATGAGCTCCTTGAGGACATCTGGTCTGGTCCCGGCGTCAGCATGCCGCTGGGCGTAGGCGTGCCGGAAGCCGTACGGGACGATCTGGGTGCGGTCGTAGGCGAACGGATCGCCGTTGTCGTCCAGGCGCTCGTCCACGAGATCTGGGATCAGCTCGTCGACCCAGTCGCGGAAGATCCGGTTGCAGAACTGTGGGGCGCTCAGATGACCTCGCCGAGGTCGATTGCGCTGGCCTGGCGAGGGGAACAGCCACTGTTCACAGGCCGGTACGAGCGGCAGCCGGTCCAGTTCCTTCTTCCACGCCTCGATCTCCTGGGCGGTCGCCTCGCTGACGGGGAGTCGTCGGCCATGACGGCGCCGTTTGTGGTTGTCGTAGATCAAAGTCGGCTTGCCGTCGATCCACTCCAGGCAGTTGCGGGGCAGGCTGGTGACCTCGCCAGGACGGCGGCCGGTGTCCCGCAGGACCTTGTAGACCACCTGATACATCTGCGCGAAGTCCGCCGCCGTCCAACCGCCGCTCTCGTACGCGGTCGACGTGCCGAGCAAGGGGATCCGCGCATCGAGTTGGGCGATGACGTGCTCGGGGATCGCCCGGCCGACATCGTCCTCGGACGTCTCCACGGCGGCGATGCTGTGGAACTTGGGGTTGAGCGCGAAACCGCCGGGGACGTGGTCCATCATCCCGGCCTGGCGTGTGTACTCCACAAACGTCCGCCACAGGCGGAGGAGCGCTCGGCGGTGGCTGGTCGAGTAGTCGTGGCCGTCTTCGGGCCTCTTCGTGATGCGGAGTGTGTCCACCACGGCGCTCATGTCCGCCATCGACAGTCTCTCCGGGGTGTCGCCGTGCGGGCGACCGGCCAGGGCTACAGAGGCAATCGACGCGGCGTACACGGTCTGCCGCAGATCGATCACGGTGGGACGGGCCGTGCGCCCGTACTCCTTGACCAGTTCCCGAAGCCACCGCTGTCGGACGGGCCGGAAGTCGATGACACCGTGGACGGCGGCGTACTTCCGGCCGCGTCCCGCCGTGAGCCCTACCAGCGAGCACTCCCAGACGTCTCCAGAGGTGGGGTCGCCCCCCTCGAACTCCAGCCTGGCGCGGCGGACATGGAGAAGGATGCCGTTCAGGACACCAGAGGCAGCTGACGGAAGACCACGTACGAAGCTTTCGTCCAGGTCCAGGAGCGAGGGAAGGCCCGAGGGCAGCCCGGCGACAATACGGCGAATGCGCTGGGGTACCAGGCTGATCCCGGCGGTGTCGCGTTGCTGAAGGCCGTACAGCACCTCTCGGCGCACGGCTGAAGAAACCCCGAGCAGCGAGAACTGGGACACCCCGGGGAGAGCCCCGTGCGTGACATTGGGCCTGCGTCGCGACGGTACGGGGACGTGGGCACTGTCGAAGCCCGGCGGGTTGCCCTGTAAAAAGCGGGCTTTCCGGCAGGCGCCACAGCGGCTCCCGTTGCTTGCCACGTGGGTCGAGCATGCAGCCACGACGCAGGGAAACACGCTGGTCGCAGGGTTTTCGGAGTCTGCTGCGAAGAGCGACTTGTCCTCGTCCCATTCGGCCGACCGCCAGCCAGGGAGAAGGCGTTCCGCGAGCCAGGCAGCCCATCCGGGGCCTTGCTGGCGGGGCAGCGCGACCGCGGCCAAGACGGAAGCACGCGTCATCGGACGACCTCCGGAGAGAGATGGTCGACAGCGGATCGCAGGTCCTCGTCCTGAGCATGCAGGTAGACAGCGGTGCTCGCAGATGAGGCATGACCAAGCAGCGTCTGTACGACATCTGGCGCGACTCCGCCCCGAATCCACTGGGTTGCCGCCGTGTGCCGCATCATGTGCGGCCGGGCGCGGAACCCGCAGCGCTCCCCGATCCGCTCGACGATCTGCTTGGCATTGGAGTACGACATCGGCTTGCCGGCATGCTCGCCGACGAGGTTCACGAACACGTAGTCACAGCCGACGGCTTGGGCCACCTTCTCCCGCTCGGAGAGGTGGTCGCGGTACCGGTGGACCGTCCCTTCCGCCAGAGGCACCATCCGGTGGCGGCCCGCCTTGGCGCGCGCACCGTTCACGTTGTCCTGGCGCGGTCGGACATGGAGATGAGCGCCACGAGTCCGGCAGCCCAGGTGCGTGGAGTCGGGCAGCAGATGCATGTCCTCCCGCCGCAACCCGAGGGCCTCACCGATCCGCAGCCCACCTTTCACGAGCACGGTCAGGAGGAGCCGGTCCCTGGCGGTGCGGGACGCATCCAGCACTCGGCTCACCTGGGGGGAGGTCAGCGTCGCCGGTGCCATCTCAATCTCGGGTGCTTTCAACACGCGAGCTTTGACCATGAGGTGCTGGCCGCCCTCGCCCGGGTCGAAGCCGATCGGTGCCGAAGCCAGGAAGCGCGGCTCGCTCAGCCGGGCGGCCACTTCGTGGTCGACGTGTCCCTGAACGGCGCAGAACCGGAGGAACTCACAGACCGCGGTGAGTACGGCGTTGACCGTCTTGCCGGACGGGAGCAGCCCTCGCCGCGTGGGCGTTTGCTCGAGGTGGAACTTGAACCGCGCCATATCCCCGAGTGAGGCAGCCTCCCAGTCGGTCCCCCGTTCCGCGCACCAATTGAGGAAGCGCCCGATCCGAGGGATGTAGGCGCGCTGTGTCTGTGGTGAGCGTCCCGCGCCGCGTAGATACAGAGAGAACTCCCGGGCCTCGGAGTGCGGACGGTATGTGTCCCCGTCGACGAGTAGCCAGGTGATCTCCCCGGTGGTGGGAGAGACGGCCTTCTCGGTGTGTAATCCCACTGAATCATCCTCTGCACCGCGATGTCACGCATGTGCCTCTTGGCATGACTGATAACGGCGAGGCACAGAAAGAGGAAACGGCTGTCACTCATGTAAATCAGAGAGAAGAAGAGGGTGCAGATAACCCGCGACGACATCCTCAAACGGGACCTGAAGGACGTGAAGTTCAGCGACGGCGACTGCAAGGTGTCCTCCGGAGTTCTCGACCCGGATCTGTACACCGGCAAGGACGTGAAGTTCACCCGCGGCCGCAGCCTTGTCGACATAGACCACGTCGTCGCGCTCTCGGACGCCTGGCAGAAGGGCGCCAAGTACTGGGACGACAGCAAGCGGATAGCCCTGGCCAACGATCCCCTCAACCTCCGTGCCGTCGACTCGAGCACCAACCGCAGCAAGGGTGACGGCGACACGGCGACCTGGCTCCCGCCCAGCAAGGCGTACCGCTGCACGTATGTCGCCGCCCAGGTGGCCGTCAAGAAGAAGTACGAGCTGTGGGTCACCAGCAGCGAGAAGGCCGCGATGAAGCGGGTGCTGGCCAGTTGCCCCGACCAGAAGATCCCTTCGGGCGGCAACCCGACCAACGCGCCGACACGCTTTCACGCGGGCTGACGGCATCACCGGCAGCAACACAGTCAGCACCACCGCCGGGCGCCCGAGGTGGGTGCAAAACCGTTTTGTTGTGGAGCGCCGCCGCCTACGGTGACTGGCATGCAGCTGACGGTGTCGAGTCTCGCCGAGCGCCCGGAGATGCTCGGCCAGGTGGTCGGGATGGCCAACACCTGGCCGGAGTTCCTGCTCCACGACCCGGTGGGCAACGCGCACTACGGCCGGATCGCCACCGAACTCCCTGAGTACGTGCTGTTCGCCGAGGACGAGCACGGGGACGTGGTCGCGCATGGGTACAGCGTTCCCTTCGCACTCATCGACGTGGATGAGGACGATGAGCACGAGGAGCGCGAGGCCTACGTCGACGAGGAGGCCGGGGGCGCCCGGGGAGTGCTGCCCGCGCGGGGCTGGGACGAGGTGCTGGCCCGGGCGTTCGCCGATCGGCGTCGCGGCACACCGCCTGACACGGTGAGCGCCATCTCGATCGTGGTCGCCCCGCATGTCCAGGGCGGTGGCCTGTCGGGCCGGATGCTCTCGGCGATGCGGGACAACGCCCGTGCGCACGGCTTCGGCGAGGTCGTCGCCCCGGTCCGCCCCAGCGCCAAGCACCTGGAACCGCGGACGCCGATGCAGGAGTACGCGTTCCGGAAGCGTGCCGACGGGCTGCCGCACGACCCGTGGCTGCGTGTCCACGTCCGGGCCGGCGGCGTCATCGAGGCGGTGGCACCGGCGTCCATGACCGTGGCGGCCTCGCTGGAGGAGTGGCGCGACTGGACGGGGCTGCCCTTCGACACCGAAGGCCTTGTCCAGGTGCCCGGTGCGCTGGTGCCGGTGCACTGCGAAACGGGGCGCGGATACGCCGTATACGTCGAGCCCAATGTGTGGGTGCGGCACACCCTTTGAGCTCGACGTACGGCTGACGTATCTGCTCCGGCCGATCGGCTGATGGGCGCCGGTCTGCGCTGCGGCGAAGAAGAGAAGAAGAGTGGGGGTGGCGAAGTGTGGGGGGTGAGGGTGGAGAGGGGCGGGCCCGCTGCCGTCAGGCGGTCTTCTTCCAGTCCTTGCAGCCGGCGGTCTTGAAGTAGGCGTCGCCGGCGGCGATGGTGACGACGGCGGTACCGGACACGTTGTTGTTGGCGATGATCGAGTCCATGGACTGCGAGGCGTCCTTGGTGCGCTCCCAGTAGCACATGTCGTCCGTGTTGCCGGTGGACTTGTAGGTGCCGGGAGCGATGTCGGCGCCGACTCTGAACATGCCGCCGTTGCCCTTCATCTGCGAGGCGGGCGTGCCGGACGCCTTCGCGTCGACGGCCTCCCAGTCCTTGCAGCCGCTGGACGTGAAGAGCTTGTCGCTCGCCGCGATGGTCACGTAACTGGTGCCGCTGACGTTGTCGTTGGCGAGGAGGGAGTCCACCTCGCCCGAGGAGTCCTTGGCGCGCTCCCAGTAGCACATGTCGTCGGTGTTGCCCGTGGTCCGGTAGGTGCCGGGCTTGATGTCGGTGCCGACCTCGTAGTCACCGTCCCCCTTGAACGCGATCTTCTTCTCGGCCGCCTGCTCGGCCTCGTCGCTCTTGGCGTCGTCCGGCTTGCCGGACTCGCGCTTGGCGGAGGCGGAGCTGTCCTTGCTCTTGTCGCCGGAACCGCTGTCGCTGTTGCCGCCCGCGTTCGCCGACACCGCGCCGATGACGACGATGCCAACCACGGCCCCCAGTGCGATCTTGCCCTTCGTACCCATGACAGTTCCCTCCCCAAGGCGGCTGCCGCCTCTTTTTCGGCGACCGCTCGTTCGATGGGCCAATAACAACAGAGCTTGTGAACCGAGTCAACACGATTCACGAGGAAGCTTGTGTACACGCATGTGAAGGGGTGGATCTCGTGTACGCCGGTATGCTCGGCGTCACAGACGGCGCAGGCGGTGACGCCGCGGACCGGGCGAGACCGTGGACCGCGACAGACCGCGGACCGGGACGACGTCGCAGAGCAGGGCGAGAGGAGTTGGGTGGTGCAGGACAACGCGACAGAGGTGACCGCTGCCGGGATCGCGCGGCTCGCCGGGGTCGGCCGCGCTGCCGTCAGTAACTGGCGCCGCCGCCATGCCGACTTCCCCAAGCCGGTCGGCGGCACCGAGACCAGCCCCTCCTTCGCCCTCACCGAAGTCGAATCATGGCTCCGCGACCAGGGCAAACTCGCCGAAGTCCCGCTGCGCGAACGCGTCTGGCAGCAGCTCGCCGGACACCCCGACGGCCCGGTCACCGCCCTCGTGCACGCCGGCTGCGCCCTCCTGCTCATCCACGACCGCCCCACCGACTGGCTGGAGCTCAGCGCGGGCTCCGACGAGCGCCTCGCCGCCCTGCTGCCCGCCGCGCTGGACCAGGTGATCACCCCCCGTTTCGGCCCACCCCGCGAACGCGCTGTGAACACCCCGAACACCCACCTCGGCCCACCGCGCGCTGTGAACACCCCGAACACCGCCCCCGGCCCCGGCCCAGCGCGTGCTGTGAACACCCCGACCGGCCCCGAGCTCCTCCCCTCCGTCCCGCTCCTGCGCGGTGCCGCCGAACTCGCGGCCGGGCTGGGTGCGCGGCAGACGTACGAGTTCCTGCTCGGGCGGCACCTCGACGCCAACCCGCGCCAGTACACGCTCACCCCGGGCGGCCTCGCCGAACTCATGGCCGAACTCGCCGGACCCGCCCGCAGGGTGCTCGACCCGGCGTGCGGCACCGGCGCACTGCTGCGCGCCGTCGCGCCCAAGCCCGACCAGGCGCTGTACGGCCAGGACAGCGCACCCGAACTGGCCGCGCTCTCCGGGCTGCGGCTCGCCCTGCACGCGAACGCCGGCATCCGCACCGCCACCGGGGACAGCCTGCGTAAGGACGCGTACGGAGACCTCAGGGCCGACGCCGTGCTGTGCCACCCCCCGTTCAACGAACGCAACTGGGGCCACGACGAACTCGCCTACGACGCCCGCTGGGAGTACGGCTTCCCGGCTCGCACCGAGTCCGAACTGGCCTGGGTCCAGCACGCGTTGGCCCACCTCAAGGAAGGCGGCAGCGCCGTCGTCCTCATGCCTCCCGCCGCCGCCTCCCGCCGCTCGGGCCGCCGCATCCGTGCCGACCTGCTGCGCCGTGGCGCGCTGCGCGCCGTGATCGCCCTCCCGATCGGAGCGGCACCCCCGTACAACATCCCGCTCCACGTGTGGGTGCTGCGCCGCCCCGAGAAGGCGCCGGTGCAGCCCGAGTTGCTGCTCGTCGACACCGGCGCGCTGGCCGCCGAAGGCAGGGGCGGCCTCGACTGGGGGGCCGTGCGCACCGCCGTGCTCGACGCCTGGCGGCCCTTCGAGCGCACCGGTACCGCGCAGGAGGAGCCGGGGTTCAGCCGCGCGGTGCCCGTCATCGAACTCCTCGACGACGACGTGGACCTGGCGCCCGCCCGTCATCTGCCGCCGCCCGGCGCGGGGGGCGGCACCGAGGGGCTCGCGACTGTACGTGAGCGCCTCGGCGCGACCCTGCGCCTGACCGCCGGTCTCACGCCCCCCGCGCCCGCGTACGCGCCGTCCGCGCGCTGGCCGCTCATCACCGTCGGTGAACTCGTGCGTGGGGGCGGACTGCTGATGCGTACGGGCGGAAACAACGCCCCCGCGCGCGTGCCCGTACTCACCGACCACGACGTCCTCGCCGGAACCGCGCCCTCCGGAAGCCTCCCCGAAACCGACGGGGGCGAGGAAGCGGTACTGGTCGAGACGGGCGATGTCGTCGTCCCGGTACTCGGCGGCGGCTCCACCGCGCGCGTGGTCGACGACAGGACGGCCGGAGCCGCCCTGGGGCGCAACCTCGCCCTCCTGCGCCCCGATCCGGCCGCCCTCGACCCGTGGTTCCTGGCCGGATTCCTGCGCGGCACCGCCAACAACCGGCAGGCCAGCAGCTATGCGTCCACCGCCACCAGGCTCGACGTGCGCCGCCTCCAAGTGCCCCGGCTGTCGCTCGAGGAACAGCGCACGTACGGCGAACGGTTCCGCGCGCTCGCCGAGTTCGAGGACGCGCTCAGGCGCGCGGGCCGCCTCGGCGAACAGCTTGTGCGCGGCATGTACGACGGGCTGACGGACGGGACGGTCGCGCCCGGCTGAGCCCTCGTCGAGTCTCGCGGGGCGGACGATGTGATCGTCACGACAACGGTTCGGTACAACCCGGGACCGGTTGTCCTTGTCGGCCTATACGCTCGGACTTCGAACTTGTACGTCCGTCCTCATCAGGTCACCGGGAGCAGTCATGTACGGCCACGGCGCGGCGCCGCCCTCCCGCAGCTCGGGTACGGTCATCACCCTCCGTGTGCTGTTCACCGCTGCCGGGTTTCTCACCTGCGGCATGCTCGCGTGCATCCCGCTGTTCCGGGTGGCCGTGCTGCGCGGCAAGTGGTTCGACTGGGCGCTGGCCTGGGTGAGCCTGCCGCTGGCGATCGGCGGTCTCATGGTGATCGGCTCGCTGCCCGAGTCGGACCCGAGGACCGATGTCGCGCTGGGCGTCGTGCTCCTGCTGGGTGCGTTCAGCGGCGTGTACTTCCTGTCCGTGGACATCGAGCACCACCGTGCGCGGCCCTCGTTCCCGGGCTACGTGCCGCAGCAGCCGCCCCCGGCCGGATACGGCTACCCGCAGCCCGCGTCCCCGTACACCGCCACGCACCCGCAGACGCCGATGCAGTCGACTCCCGTTCCCCAGGCTCCCGTTCCTCAGACCCCTGTTCCTCAGGCCCCCGTGCCCCAGACCCCCGTTCCGCCGCCCGCGCCTCCGCAGCGCCCCACGCCCGTCCGGATCGACCAGGTGCGTGCCGAACTCGACGAGCTCAGTGACTACCTGCGCAAGCACGAGGGCAACCACGAGGACGGCAGATGAGCGTCGCGACGAGGCGTGTGGTCGCCGACCGCTACGAGCTGTCCACGCTCATAGGGCAGGGCGGCATGGGCCAGGTGTGGACGGCCTACGACCAGCGGCTTGACCGGCGTGTCGCCGTCAAGCTGCTGCGCCCCGACAAGGTCGCGGGCCAGGAGGCCGACGAACTGCGCCGCCGTTTCGTGCGCGAGTGCCGCGTCACCGCGCAGGTCGACCACCCCGGCCTGGTCACGGTCCACGACGCGGGCAGCGACGACGAGGAACTGTTCCTCGTCATGCAGTACGTCGACGGGGCCGACCTCTCCGACCACCTCGCCGAACACGACCCCTACCCGTGGCAGTGGGCGGTCGCGGTCGCCGCGCAACTGTGCGCCGTGCTGAGCGCCGTGCACGCCGTCCCGATCGTCCACCGCGACCTGAAACCGCGGAACGTGATGGTCAAGCAGGACGGCACGGTCACCGTCCTCGACCTCGGCGTCGCCTCCGTCATGGACACCGACACCACCCGCCTGACCCACACCGGCTCACCCATCGGCAGCCCCGCCTACATGGCGCCCGAACAGGCGATGGGCGGCGCGGTCGGCCCGTACACGGACCTGTACGCGCTCGGCGTACTCCTCCATGAACTCCTCAGCGGAGACGTGCCGTTCGCGGGCTCGACCGCCCTCGGTGTGCTGCACCGGCACCTCTACGAACCGCCGCTCCCGGTGCGCCGGCTGCGCCCCGAGGTCCCGCCCGCCCTGGAGGGTCTCGTCCTGCGACTGCTCTCCAAGGACCCGCAGCACCGGCCGGCGTCCGCGCAGGAGACGTACGAGCAGCTGCTCCCGCTGCTGCCGGCGCGCGGCATGCCCACAGGCGCCCCACTCGACCCCACGCGCCCCTTCCTGCGCCCGCACGCCCCTTGGCCGGACCGTGCGCGCACGCCCGCGTCACAGCCGCAGGCCGCGCCCGCCGTGGAGAAGGCCGACGTCGTGGGCGCCGTCGACGAGGTCAAGCGCCTCCTCGGCGAAGGGCGCATCACGCAGGCCGTCGACATCCTCGGCGCGATCCTCCCGGCGGCCGCCGCCGAACACGGCGCGCACTCCCCAGTCGTGCGCACCCTGCGCAAGCAGTACGCGGCCACGCTCATGGACGACGGACAGTACCGGCGCGCACTGCCCGAACTGCGCCGTCTCGCCGACGAACGCGCCTCCGAGGCAGGCCAGTCCGACCCGCAGTCCCTGCGCTTCCGCTACGAGGCCGCCCAGTGCCTGGAACAGCTCGGGGAACCCGCCGCCGCGCTCGCGGAGTACCGCGCGCTGCTGCCGTACTACGAGAATCAGTACGTCGCCGGTGACCCCGAACTCTCCCTCGAAGTCCGCCGCCGCATAGGCCACTTGCTCCTCGCCCTCGGCGACCGCGCCGCCGCCCACGACACACTGGCCCGGCTGCTGCACGACGTGGAACGCCTGCGCGGGCCCGGACATCCGATGGCGGCGGAAATCCGGCGGACGCTGCAGTGGCTGGGACAGGTGCGGGGCTAGATCGCGGCCGGCCGCAGCTGGAGCGCGCACAGGTTTTGCTCCCGCTTGGCCGAACCATGTAGTGATCAAGGCCCGGGGTTTCCCGAACGCGGATGCGACACCGGATACGTTGCGATCCGTCTCCGCAACGAAGGAGACGCAAAGTCGGCGCAAAAGCAGCGCACAAGCCGGCGCGCGATTCAACGCGCAGGTCGGTGTGCGAGTCGGCACGCAATCGGAGCTCAACCAGGGGTGGGTCACGCATGTCCAACCATCGTCAGTCGAAGAAGCGCAGATACGTCGCCTGGGCCGCGGCCGGCGCCGCCGTGGTCGCCGGAGCCGGCATCGCCGCGCAGAACTCCATGGCGGCCACCACCTGGCCCGCCCAACGGACGTACACCGGCCGCGCCTTCGACACCTGCGCCGCCCCCTCGCTCAACGCGATGAAGGCCTGGCACGGCGGGCTCTACGGCGCCGCCGCCGTCTACATCGGCGGCAAGAACCGCGGCTGCGCCCAGCCCAACCTCACCGCGTCCTGGGTGAAATCGGTCAGCACGGTCGGCTGGAAACTCATCCCGCTGTACGTCGGCGCCCAGCCACCCTGCCAGACCGGCTCCAGCCCCGAGAAGATCACCGCCGCCACTGCCGCCTCACTCGGCGCCACCGACGCCGCGGACGCCGTGGCCAAGGCCTCGGCCCTCGGCATGAAGGCCGGCAGCCCGGTCTACCTGGACATGGAGGCGTACGACATCACCAACACGGCCTGCAACAAGGCGGTACTCACGTACGTACGCGCCTTCGACAAGGCCCTGCGCGCCAAGACGTACCGCAGCGGCTACTACGGCTTCACCAGCTCCAGCGCCAAGGCCATCGCCAACGCGACCGACCGCACGGACCTGCCGGGCAACATGTGGTACGCGCTGTGGGACAAGCAGAACACCACCACGGCCGACTGGCCGTTCGCCGCCACCCTGTGGACCAACCACAGCCGCGCCCACCAGTACATGGTGAACAGCAAGGAGACCCGCGGCGGTTACACGATCACCGTGGACCGGGACGCGTGGGACGCGCCGGTGGCGATCACCGGCTGAGGACATACGCCGCAGCGACGGCAGCGATCACCGGCTGGGGCGAGCTGGAGTGGGCTGAGGGCGATCTGCCGGTGCGGCGGTGCCTGAACTGCTTGCGAATCGTTGGTCGAATGGGTGGCCGAGAGCTGAGCCACTGCCTAACATCGATCACCGCAAGACTTTGTGCACCGCCGCACAATCTCCTCGGGAGGCTTCCTTGCACCGCCGCCGTCGCACCGCGCTCGTCCTCTCCGCCGCGATCGTCGCCGCGGCCCCCCTGCTCACCGCCTGCGGCAGCGAGGCACATCCCGGTGCCGCGGCCGTCGTCGGCGGGCAGCGGATCACCATCGCGCAGCTGGAAACCCGCGTGAACGAGGTGCGTACGGCACAGCGCGCCGCCACCACGGACGAGGCCCAGTACGAGCAGGCCGTCGCCAAGACCTCCGGCCTCACCCGCAACACCCTGCACACCATGGTCCTCGACCGGGTCCTGGACGAGGCCGCGGAGAACGCGGGCGTCAGCGTCACCCGCAAGGACACCCAGCAACTTCGCACGTCCCTGGAGCAGCAGGCGGGCGGCGCGAAGGAGCTGGAGGCGGCCTGGCTGACCCAGTACGGGGTGGCGCCCAAGCGTCTCGACGAAAGCCTCCGCACCGAGATCGAGGCCCAGAAGCTCGCCGCCGCGATCGGCGCCGACATGAACACCACCGAGGGCCAGGCCACCTTCTGGAAGGCGATGTCCGAGGCATCCAAGACACTGGACGTCGACCTGAACCCGCGCTACGGCGCCTGGGACGTCAAGCAGAGCAGCCGCGTCGACGTGAAGACGCCGTGGCTGCGGGAGGTCACGGCGGACCAGACACAGGAGACGACGTAACGGGTCTCGCAGCGGGCGGGGGCTGTGGATAAACGGTTCGGCCGCGGGGCTCGCGGATAGGGTCCCGGTACTCGCGGACACGTTGGTGCGGCCGTCCGGCCTGGGAACAGGCGGGCGGCGACCTGGCCCGGGAACGGGCGGGCGACCCGGCCTGTGGATAACCGCGGGGGCTGTCGGCGGCGTGGGTTACGTTCGATGGGTGAACGCAACCAGCTTCGACGGCGACCCGAACGCGACGACCGGCCCCGACGGCGCCCCGACCGCCACCGGCTCGGACTTCGCCGCCCCCGCCGCTGCCCCGGCCCCCGGCCGTATCGTCCTGCTCACCACCAGCCACCGCGTCGCCCCCGGACTGCTGTCCTGGCCCGCCTGGCAGGCACTGCGCGGCGCCGACCAGGTCCTGTGCGCGGACGGCACGCACCCGCAGCTGCCCTACCTCCGCGAGGCGGGCATCACCGTCGACGAGACCGCCCCCAACGCCCAGGAACTGGTCGACGCCTGTGCCGGCGGCCGCACAGTGGTCGTCGTCGCCACCGGCGAGGGCGAGCCGCGGCTGACCGACGGCCTGGCCAGGCTCGCGGGCTCCGGCCGCATACAGATGCCGGACCTGGAGCTGCTCCCCGCCTCGTACGACCTCCCGGGCGCCCGCCTCCTCGACCTCGTCCAGGTCATGGACCGCATCCGCCTCGAATGCCCCTGGTCCTCCCAGCAGACCCACAAGGGCCTGGCGAAGTACGGCATCGAGGAGGCGTACGAGCTGGTCGAGGCGATCGAGGAGGGCGACCGCGACGAGCTGCGGGAAGAGCTCGGCGACGTCCTGCTGCAGGTCGTCTTCCACGCCCGCATCGCCGAGGAAGGCGGTCCGGAGGACGAGGACGCCCCCTTCTCCATCGACGACGTCGCCGGCGGCATCGTCACCAAGCTGATCCACCGCCACCCGCACGTCTTCGGAGACGAGACGGCCACGACCCCCGAGGAGGTCAAGGAGCACTGGCTGCGCACCAAGGCCGAGGAGAAGCGGCGCACATCAGTGACCGAGGGAATCCCGCTGGGCCAGCCGGGCCTGGCACTGGCGGCGAAACTGGCATCCCGGGTGCGTACGGCAGGACTTGACGTCGAGCTTCCCCGAGGCGAGGGCGTCGGCTACGAACTGCTGGCCATAGCCACGCGCGCCGAGGCCGAGGGCGTGGACCCGGAGGCGGCGCTACGGGCGGCGGCACGGGCGTACCGGGACGCGATCCGCGCGACGGAGCGACCTGCGGAGGGATGACGGCCGGGGCGCCTGTAAGCCGGGGGCCTGTAGAGGGACGAGGGCCGCGGCCGAGCAGGAGCCTCCGGCGGAGAGATGCAAGCCGCAGCCGAGCGGGCCCGCAGATGAATGAGGGTCACGCGCCCGGCGCGCGGCCGGCCGGGTTGTGCCAGTTCGGCGGCGGACGGTCGAGCAGCCACTCCGCCGTGCCCAGCGGCCGGGTCCGGCCCTCACCGGTCGGCGCCAGGAGGTCGTGGAAGATCCGCTCGGCCGGAGCACCCAGCGCAGGAAGCTCGCCGCTGATCTCGTCCACGAGCTTGGGCGGACCGGCCAGATAGACGTCACTCCGCTCCCAGCCCGCGCGGTTGCCCAGCGCGGTCAGCAGCCGCTCGGTCGCCTGGGCCTTGGGCCGGCCGGGCGCGGGGGTGATGAACGTGACCGAAAGCAGAGGCAGTCGGGCCTGAAGCCGTTCGACGGCGGACCGGTCGTACAGATAGGAGGTGTCGCGGGCGACGAGAAAGAGCCGGGCCTCGTGCGAGTCGCCGAGCTGCTGCAGAAGCGCCTTGACGGGTGCCCACCCCGTGCCGGCCGCGATGAACGTCAGCGACCGCTCCCCGGGTGTCCGCAGGGTCAGCCCGCCACCGGGTGCGCCGAGCCGCAGGGCGTCACCCTCCCGCGTCTGCCGGACCAGGGCCGTGGAGAGCACCCCGCCCTCGACCCGGCTGATGTGCAGGTCGAGGGTGTGGTCGACGCGGGGTGCGTTGCCCAGCGAGTACGGCCGCCAAATGCCCGGCAGATGCGGGGCGTTGACGCTGACGTACTGGCCGGGGGAGTACCGCAGCCGTCGGTCGGGCTGAAGGGTCAGTACGACGAGATCGTCACCGTGCCGCGTCCGGGCCACCACTTCGGCATCCCACCAAGGCGGTTCACCCTCCTGCTGCGCCTCCCACGCGCCCTGGAGCATCACATTGGCGATCGCCCCGTACGCCTCGGACCACGCCTTCTCGACCTCCGCGTTCCACGCCGACCCCGCGACGACGGTGAACGCGGCGATCAGACTCGCCCCCACGGCGGCGTAGTGATCGGGCTCCGCCAGATACTTCCGGTGATCCCGCCCCAGCTCCCGCAGATACTCCGGCAGCGCCGGATCCCCCAACCGCTCCATCACATACGTCAGCGCCGCGAACAACCGATCCCGCTGCCGTTCCATGTCCTCAGGGAAGTCCAGCGGAAAAAGCGCGCGTACCTCCGGGTTGTGCCGGAACAGATGCGAGTAGAAGTACTTGACCGCGAACTCGGCCCGTCTCTCGACGACCGCGAAGCTGGATCTGAGTATTTCGGGGTCCACTTCGCGAATGTAGGGACTTGTCGAGCCGCAGAGTCAAACAGCAGGTGATTTGCGGACAGCCTGGGGTGAAGTGTGCGGGGCGGCCGGCACCGTGGTCCGGGTCGGCCGGGCAAGGCCTCCTCGCCTGCCCGGACACCGTCCCCGGATACGGTCAAGGAGTGACCGAGCACCCCACCCCCGCAGGCCCTGCCCCCGAACTCTTCAGCTGGGAGTTCGCCACCAACCCCTACCCGGCGTACGCCTGGCTCCGCGAGCACGCCCCCGTGCACAGGACCCGGCTGCCCAGCGGTGTGGAGGCCTGGCTGGTCACCCGGTACGCCGACGCCAAGCACGCTCTCGCCGACGGACGGCTCAGCAAGAACCCGGCGCATCACGACGAACCCGCCCATGCCAAGGGCAAGACGGGCATCCCGGGTGAGCGCAAGGCCGAGCTGATGACGCATCTGCTCAACATCGATCCGCCGGATCACACCCGGCTGCGCCGGCTCGTCAGCAAGGCGTTCACGCCGCGCCGGGTGGCCGAGTTCGCGCCGCGCGTGCAGGAGATCACCGATCACCTCATCGACCAGTTCGCGGAGAAGGGGTCCGCAGACCTGATCCACGAGTTCGCCTTCCCGCTCCCCATCTACGCCATCTGCGAGCTCCTCGGCGTCCCCCGCGAGGACCAGGACGACTTCCGGGACTGGGCGGGGATGATGATCCGGCACGGGGGAGGGCCGCGGGGCGGTGTCGCACGGTCCGTCAAGAAGATGCGCGGATATCTGGCCGAGCTGATCCACCGCAAGCGCGAGGCGCTGCCCGAACACGCCGCCCCCGGCGAGGACCTCGTCTCCGGCCTCATCCGCGCCTCCGACCACGGTGAGCACCTCACGGAGAACGAGGTGGTGGCCATGGCCTTCATCCTCCTGTTTGCCGGTTTTGAGACGACCGTGAACTTGATCGGCAACGGCACGTACGCCCTCCTCACCCACCCCGAGCAGCGGCAGCGACTGCAGAAGTCCCTTGCCGCCGGGGAGAGTGGACTGCTCGAAACCGGTGTCGAGGAACTCCTTCGCTTCGACGGCCCTGTGGAGCTGGCCACTTGGCGGTTCGCGACCGAGGCCGTCCGGCTCGGCGGACAGGACATCGCACCCGGCGACCCCGTCCTCGTCGTACTGGCGGCTGCGGACCGTGACCCCGAACGCTTCGCGCAGCCGGACACCCTCGACCTCTCCCGCCGTGACAACCAGCATCTCGGCTACGGACACGGCATCCACTACTGCCTCGGCGCACCCCTCGCCCGCCTGGAGGGCCAGACCGCGCTGGCCACCCTCCTCACCCGCCTCCCCGACCTCCAACTCGCGGGAGATTCCGCCGATTTGCGATGGCGCGGTGGGCTCATTATGCGCGGATTGCGCACACTTCCAGTGGAGTTCACGCCTCCGCTCCAGTTGTCCACCGGGCCTTCGTAAGGCACTTCGGGGGCGCGAAAAGCTGACGGTCCATCAACATTGTGATCTTCACGTGATCTACGCTGCATCGACTTGTGACAAGCGTTCGAGTGCCGATACGTTCAATGACCAGCGCGGATCATCCGTCGCAGACGTCTCCGTACGTCGCTTTAGTCACCTGCTGTCACGTGAAAGGCTTCCGCATGCTCTCCGGGAACGGCCGCCATCGTCGCCCCCGTCAGGCTCCGGCTCTCATCGTCGCGGCAGGAGTGACCGGATCGGCCATCGCGATCCCGTTGCTCGGTGCCACGAGTGCGAGCGCGGCCGACGCCACCACCTGGGACCGTGTCGCGGAGTGCGAGACGGGCGCCTCCTGGAGCGACAACACCGGTGACGGGTACTACGGCGGGCTGCACTTGACCCAGTGGGACTGGGAGAACTACGGCGGCATCGAATACGCCCCGAGCGCCGACCAGGCCAGCCGCTCGCAGCAGATAGCAGTCGCCGAGAAGATCCTCGACGGCCGCGGAGTCGTCGCCTGGCCCACCTGTGGACCCCTCTCCGGGCTCAGCAAGGACTCGGCCTCGGCGGACGTCGACACGGGCGTGTCGGACGACTCGTCGTCCGACGCCTCCACTTCGGACTCCTCCGACTCTTCGAGCTCGGAATCGACCGACTCATCCGGTTCGCTCGACTTGTCTGCTTCGTCCAGCCCCTCTCCGTCCGCGTCGTCCTCGTCCGACACGTCGACCAAGTCCGACACTTCGGACGCGGACGAGGGTGCGGACTCGAGCGCGACAAACGATGACGACTCGGACAAGTCGGCCCAGAGTGACGACTCTTCGGATGCGTCCGACAGTGCGACGACCGGCGCCGGGCGTCACCGCGGCGACACCGCCACCGAGGGCACGACCGACGGCCGTACGGACAGCACGGCCGGGCGGCATGCCTCGCGTGACTCCGACGGCCTTCGCGGCGTCGTCGACGGTTCGTACGTCGTCCGCGTCGGCGACAGTCTCTCGGCCATCGCCGACGCCCTTGGCCTCGAAGGCGGATGGGCCGAGCTGTACGCCGAGAACGAGGAGACGGTGGGCACCGACGCGAACCTCATTCTCCCCGGTCAGAGCCTTGCAGTTGGTGCCGAACCGGGCGAAAAGTAGCGGGAGTTCGCGTCATGGTTCGCCATGGAATGTCCGGTTTGGTGAGAATGAGAGATGGATCTCAGACCCCCTGATCGTCTTTGAAATTCCGCCGATCGCCTGCTTACGGTCGTGACCGCTCGCCACAGCGGGCCCCGACGATCGCAACGCCGAATCCTGCCAGCGGCCGTACGGGAACAGTCGTCGCGTCAAGCGCCGTAGGCAGGAGCGGGGGACCCAAGGTAAGTGCCGAGCCCGGTAGTTGACCGGGAGCGGCTTGGGGTGAAGACGTGCGCCGAGAGGTGCGCGACCGGGCACTCACCCGCCCGAACCCGACAGCTCACCTCGCAGGCGTCGGTGAGGGGATCACTTCATGCTGCGTTCGTGCAAGGGCAAGCACCGTCGCCCGTCCAAGGTCACCCGCATTGCCACGCTCGCCGGGGTGACCGGCGTCGCCGTCGCCGCCCCGCTGATGGCGTCCGGCACCGCCTCCGCCGCCACCACCTCCGAGTGGGACACCGTCGCCCAGTGCGAGTCCGGCGGCAACTGGGCCATCAACACCGGCAACGGTTACTACGGCGGTCTGCAGTTCTCCTCCTCCACCTGGTCCGCGTACGGCGGCAGCGCTTACGCCGCCACCGCCGACCAGGCCTCCAAGTCCCAGCAGATAACGGTCGCCGAGAAGGTCCTCGCCGCACAGGGCAAGGGCGCCTGGCCGTCCTGCGGCACGGGCCTGTCGAGCGCCGCGTACGACGGTGGTACGAGCGACTCGTCCTCGTCCTCCTCGTCGTCGAGCAGCGAGCAGAGCACCACTCCTTCGCAGCAGTCGAACACGTCCACCGCGACGACCAAGACCGCCAAGGCGAAGACCGTCGAGACCCCGACCGGCAAGAAGGTCAAGAAGGGTGACGGCGAGTACAAGGTGAAGAAGAACGACACCCTCAGCGCCATCGCCGAGGCGAAGAACGTCAAGGGTGGCTGGCAGCAGCTGCTCAAGCTGAACAAGGACATCATCGACGACGCGGACTTCATCTACCCGGGTCAGCAGCTGCACCTCAGCTGAGGTCCGAGAGCTGAGGGGCAGCGGTTGTCGGCCCACGGCGGTCGGCTGACACCAGGCTCGTAGCTGAACCTCAGCTCTCTCCTATACGTGGTCTCCATACTGAAGGCCTCGTGTGGGTCACCCCCGTCCCCACGGGCTCCCCGCTCCGGTGCGTGTTCCCCCGTACGCACCGGGGCGGGGTTTTTCATTCCTTTTTTGTTCCGTTCTGGAACAATGTTTACCCTGTGTTCTGCCCAAGGGGTGGTCGACCGGCTGGCCGATCGCTCCGAGCCGGTTAGGCTCATCCCGCAGGGTTCCAAAAAGCCCCGCGTACCCGCGTCACATCCCAGAAGGAGATGCTCGTGCCGTCCATCGACGTCGTCGTAGCCCGGGAAATCCTCGACTCGCGAGGGAACCCCACCGTCGAGGTCGAGGTCGGCCTCGATGACGGCAGCACGGGTCGTGCCGCCGTCCCGTCCGGCGCCTCCACCGGCGCCTTCGAGGCCATCGAGCTCCGCGACGGTGACCCCAACCGCTACCACGGCAAGGGTGTCGAGAAGGCCGTCCTCGCGGTCATCGAGCAGATCGGCCCGGAGCTCGTCGGTTACGACGCCACCGAGCAGCGCCTGATCGACCAGGCGATGTTCGACCTGGACGCCACCGACAACAAGGGCTCGCTCGGCGCCAACGCCATCCTCGGCGTCTCCCTCGCCGTCGCGCACGCCGCCTCCGAGGCCAGCGACCTCCCCCTCTTCCGCTACCTGGGCGGCCCGAACGCGCACCTGCTGCCCGTTCCGATGATGAACATCCTCAACGGCGGGTCGCACGCGGACTCGAACGTGGACATCCAGGAGTTCATGATCGCCCCGATCGGCGCGGAGTCCTTCTCCGAGGCGCTGCGCTGGGGCGCCGAGGTCTACCACACCCTCAAGAAGGTGCTGAAGACCAAGGGCCTGTCCACCGGCCTCGGCGACGAGGGCGGCTTCGCCCCGAACCTGGAGTCCAACCGCGCAGCGCTCGACCTCATCGTCGAGGCCATCAAGCAGGCCGGTTACATCCCCGGCGAGCAGATCGCGCTCGCGCTCGACGTCGCCGCGTCCGAGTTCTACAAGGACGGCAAGTACGAGTTCGAGGGCAAGTCCCGCTCGGCCGCCGAGATGACCGAGTACTACGAGGAGCTCGTCTCCGCGTACCCGCTCGTCTCCATCGAGGACCCGCTGTACGAGGACGACTGGGCCGGCTGGAAGGTCATCACCGAGAAGATCGGTGACAAGGTCCAGATCGTCGGTGACGACCTGTTCGTCACCAACCCCGAGCGCCTCGCCCGTGGCATCGAGGAGGGCTCGGCGAACGCCCTGCTCGTCAAGGTGAACCAGATCGGCTCGCTGACCGAGACCCTGGACGCCGTCGAGATGGCGCAGCGCAACGGCTTCAAGTGCATGATGTCGCACCGCTCCGGCGAGACCGAGGACGTCACCATCGCCGACCTCGCCGTCGCGGTGAACTGCGGTCAGATCAAGACCGGCGCCCCGGCCCGCTCGGACCGCGTCGCCAAGTACAACCAGCTGCTGCGCATCGAGGAGATCCTCGACGACGCCGCGGTGTACGCCGGTCGCAGCGCCTTCCCCCGCTTCAAGGGCTGAGCCGTACCGGCTTAGGAAGCGTCGTACGTACGTCCCCGTACTCGGTCCCGTACCGTGTGCGGGGACGTACGCACGTGACGGGTTTGTACCGGGGAGGCGGGACTCATGGCCGTGAAGGACCGGGACCGGTTCTCCACCGCGACCAGGCTGAAGCTGCTCGGCGAGCAGACGGCGGCCCGGGTCTACCGCTCCCAGACCAAGCGTCAGGCGCGCCGCTCGCGGCTCACCGGGCGGGCGGCGCTCCTCGCCCTCGTCCTCTGTTCGCTGGTCGTGGCCCTCGCGTACCCGATAAGGCAGTACGTGTCCCAGCGCGCCGAGATCGCCGACCTGCAGCAGCAGCGGGAGCAGGCCCGTGCGCGGGTCGAGCAGCTGCGTGACCTCAAGGCGCGGTGGCAGGACGACGCGTACGCGGAGCAGCAGATCCGGGACCGGCTGCACTATGTGATGCCGGGGGAGACCGGCTACATCGTGATCGACCCGGACGCGGCGAAGCAGTCCCGCGCCGGCCAGGGGGCGGCCGACCGTCCCTGGTACGCGAACGTCTGGGACGGTGTGGACAAGGCCGACGCCGCCGACCGGTGAACGAACCGATCGACCAGTTCATCGGCCGGCCGGCCGACCGGCCGATCGACTGACTGAATCGGCAGACCGACCGATTGACCGACCGACCAGAAAGACATGTGACTCACGGCATGGAAACGCCACCGCCGCCCACCCCGCGCACCGAGCCGACCGACGCGGACGTCGAGGCCTTCAAGCAGCAGCTGGGGCGACCGCCGCGCGGGTTGCGCGCGATCGCGCACCGCTGTCCCTGCGGTCAGCCGGACGTGGTGGAGACGGCGCCCCGCCTGCCCGACGGGACGCCGTTCCCGACGACGTACTACCTGACGTGCCCGCGTGCCGCTTCCGCGATCGGCACGCTGGAGGCCAACGGGGTCATGAAGGAGATGACGGACCGTCTGGCGAGCGATCCGGAGCTGGCCGCCGCGTATCGCGCCGCTCACGAGGACTACATCGCCCGGCGTGACTCCATCGAGGTCCTGGAGGGCTTCCCCAGCGCGGGCGGCATGCCGGACCGGGTGAAGTGCCTCCATGTGCTGGTGGGCCACTCCCTGGCGGCGGGTCCGGGCGTGAACCCGCTGGGCGACGAGGCGATCGCGATGCTGCCGGAGTGGTGGCGCAAGGGGCCCTGCGTGACGTCCTCGGAGGACTCGCGGCAGCCCGGCGCCGAGGCGTCCCCCGCCGCAGAGGAGGCCGCCAAGTGACCCGTGTCGCCGCCATCGACTGCGGTACGAACTCGATCCGGCTGCTTGTGGCCGACGCGGACCCGGAGACGGGCGAACTCGTCGACCTGGACCGCCGTATGACGATCGTGCGGCTCGGCCAGGGCGTCGACCGGACCGGGCGGCTCGCCCCGGAGGCACTGGAGCGGACCTTCGCCGCCTGCCGTGAGTACGCGGCGATCATCAAGGAGCACGGGGCGGAGAGGCTGCGGTTCGTGGCGACCTCCGCCTCCCGTGACGCCGAGAACCGGGACGAGTTCGTGCGCGGGGTGCTGGACATCCTGGGTGTCGAGCCGGAGGTGATCACCGGTGACCAGGAGGCGGAGTTCTCCTTCACCGGCGCCACCAAGGAGCTGACCGGCCGGGACGACCTCGCCAAGCCGTACCTGGTGGTGGACATCGGCGGCGGGTCCACGGAGTTCGTCGTGGGCGAGGAGCATGTGAGCGCGGCGCGCTCCGTCGACATCGGCTGTGTACGGATGACCGAGCGTCACCTCGTGCACGAGGGCAAGGTCAGTGACCCGCCGACGTCCGCCGAGGTTGAGGCGATCCGTGCCGACATCGGGGCGGCCCTGGACCTCGCGGAGCTGACCGTGCCGTTGCGCGAGGCGCACACGCTGGTCGGTCTTGCGGGCTCGGTCACCACGGTCTCGGCGATCGCGCAGAACCTCCCCGAGTACGACTCGGTCGCCATCCACCACTCTCGGGTCCCGTACGACCGCGTCCGCGAGATCACCGAGTCCCTGGTGGGCTCGACGCACGCCGAACGCGCCGCGATCCCCTCGATGCATCCGGGCCGCGTCGACGTCATCGCCGCCGGGGCCCTCGTGCTCCTCTCGATCATGGAGCGGATCGGCGCGACGGAGGTCGTGGTCAGCGAGCACGACATCCTCGACGGGATCGCCTGGTCGATCGCGTAGCGGTGGTGCGTAGCGGTGGTGTGAGGGGGGCTTTGCGGCCCTCCGATCCGCCTCTCCTGAGCAGGTCGGACAACGTATGAGCGCACTTCAGGGCCCTGGAAAACCTCTCGGCGACGCGCCGTCGGAAAAGTTCGTGAAGTTCTTCACAAGGAAAACGGCCCTGTTGGGCGAGGATTTCTTCCCCAGGGCCCTTCCAGGGGGCTCACCAGGCCGGGAAGGGTGCTCACCGGAGCGTTCGAGGTGTGTTTCGGGCGTGTGAAACGGGGGCCGACTCGGCTGGTTCACAGGGGCCTCGCAGGGGCGGAGTGGCAGCTCACGCGGTGTTGACAACGGTCCGCACCACACGGTGGTTCCCCCCTGGCGCCATGACCTGAGTCACGTGGGCGGCGGAGTGTAGCAGAGGGTCCACCCATGCTTGTGAAGGGGCTCACGAGCGACCCCCCTGGGGCAGGTGGATACTCGATGGCATGAGCACCACGGAGCGTCCCAGGATCCTCGTAGTAGGCGGTGGGTACGTAGGCCTGTACGCAGCTCGGCGCATTCTCAAGAAGATGCGCTACGGAGAGGCGACCGTCACGGTTGTCGACCCCCGGTCGTACATGACCTACCAGCCCTTCCTCCCCGAAGCCGCCGCCGGCAGCATCTCCCCGCGGCATGTCGTCGTCCCGTTGCGACGCGTGCTCCCCAAGGCGGAGGTCCTCACCGGTCGGGTCACCACCATCGATCAGGACCGCAAGGTCGCGACGATCGCCCCCCTCGTGGGTGAGGCGTACGAGCTGCCTTTCGACTACCTCGTCGTCGCGATGGGCGCGGTCTCGCGCACCTTCCCGATCCCCGGCCTCGCCGAGCAGGGCATCGGTATGAAGGGCATCGAGGAGGCCATCGGCCTGCGCAACCACGTCCTCGAGCAGCTCGACAAGGCTGACTCCACGACGGACGAAGAGGTCCGCCGCAAGGCGTTGACCTTCGTCTTCGTCGGCGGTGGCTTCGCGGGTGCGGAGACCATCGGTGAGGTCGAGGACATGGCGCGTGACGCGTCGAAGTACTACACCAACGTGTCCCGCGAGGACATGCGGTTCGTCCTCGTCGACGCGGCGGACAAGATCCTTCCCGAGGTCGGCCCCAAGCTCGGCCTGTACGGCAAGGAGCACCTGGAGAGCCGCGGCGTGGAGATCTACCTCTCCACCTCCATGGACTCCTGCGTCGACGGCCACGTCGTGCTCAAGAACGGCCTCGAGGTCGACTCCAACACGATCGTCTGGACGGCCGGCGTCAAGCCGAACCCCGTTCTCTCCCGCTTCGGTCTGCCGCTCGGCCCGCGCGGTCACGTGGACACGCAGACCACGCTCCAGGTGCAGGGCACGGACTACATCTGGGCCGCGGGCGACAACGCCCAGGTTCCGGACGCCGCCGCCCGCAAGGCCGGTGTCGAGAACGCCTGGTGCCCGCCGAACGCCCAGCATGCGCTGCGTCAGGCGAAGGTCCTCGGCGACAACGTGATCTCCGGTATGCGGGGCTTCCCGCAGAAGGAGTACTCGCACGCCAACAAGGGTGCGGTGGCCGGTCTCGGCCTCCACAAGGGCGTCGCGATGATCGTCATGGGCAAGATGAAGATCAAGGTCAAGGGCCGTCTCGCCTGGTACATGCACCGTGGCTACCACGGCATGGCGATGCCGACCTGGAACCGGAAGATCCGCGTCTTCGCTGACTGGACGCTGGCGATGTTCCTCAAGCGTGAGGTCGTCTCGCTCGGTGCCATGGAGACTCCCCGCGAGGAGTTCTACGAGGCCGCCAAGCCCGCGCCCGCCCCGGCGGCCGCTGCCGCGCCCGCAGCGCCCGCCAAGACCGAGGAGAAGGCCAAGGCCTCCTGACCTCCGGTCACCGAACGCCCCGAAGGGGCCTCCCGCCATCCGTGGTGCGGGAGGCCCCTTCGGCGTTCCCCCGGCGTCCCTCCCCGGCGTCCCCTTCGGCGTTTTCGCGACGGCAGAGGCATCACCAAAAACATGGCCCATGCACGTATTTTGCGAAGCCGTAACGCGGAAGGGGGACTGCGCGAAGACCATGTTGGTGTTTACGTGGGTGTTGGAGCGTTCGGGAGTGTCGTCACGGAGGTGTGCGCCATGCAGGACGCCGCGCTGCGGCTGAAGAGCCTTGTCGAACAGTTGCTGGGAGCCCCACTACCGCTGCGCATCCGCGCCTGGGACGGCTCGGAGGCAGGGCCGCCCGCCGCCCCGGTACTCGTCGTACGGAATCGACGGGCCGTGCGCCGGCTGCTGTGGAAGCCGGGGGAGCTGGGCCTCGCGAGGGCATGGGTCGCCGGAGACCTCGGAGTGGAGGGCGACCTGTACGCCGCCCTCGACCTGATGTCCGGGCTCCTGTGGGAGCGGGGAGAGGGCGCGAGAGGGGTCGGGGAGGCGCTGCGGGATTCCGAGGTGCGCGCCGCCCTTCGCGGCCTGGTGAAGCTGGCCGGGCCGCTGCCGCCCGCCCCGCCCGCCGAGGAGGTGCGCAGACGCCGCCACCTGCACACCAAGCGCAGCGACAAACGGGCCATCAGCCACCACTACGACGTGGGGAACGACTTCTACGAGATCGTCCTCGGCCCGTCGATGGTCTACTCGTGCGCCTACTGGGAGGATGACGGCTCCCTCGAGGACGCACAGCGCGACAAGCTCGAACTCATCGCCCGCAAGCTGGACTTGAAACCGGGCCAGCGGCTTCTCGACGTCGGGTGCGGCTGGGGTTCCATGGCCATCCACGCGGCCCGTGAGCACGGCGTGAGCGTGGTCGGCGTGACGCTTTCGCAGGAGCAGGCCGCGTACGCCCGTAAGCGGGTCGCGGACGAGGGGCTCACCGACCGGGTGGAGATCCGGGTGCAGGACTACCGGGACGTCACGGACGGGCCGTACGACGCCATCTCGTCGATCGGGATGGCCGAACACGTCGGCGCCGAACGGTACTTGGAGTACGCCGAGACGCTGCGCCGGCTGCTGAGGCCCGGCGGCCGGCTGCTCAACCACCAGATCGCGCGCCCGCCGCGGCGGGACGAATCGGCGTACTCCGTCGACGAGTTCATCGACGCGTACGTCTTCCCCGACGGCGAACTCGCCCCCGTCGGCACCACGGTGACCCAGCTTGAGCGGGCCGGCTTCGAGGTCCGCGACGTGGAGTCGATCCGTGAGCACTACGCCCTCACCCTGCGCCGCTGGGTCGTCAACCTGGAGGAGCAGTGGACGCGGGCCGTACGGCTCACCAGCCCCGGCCGGGCCCGCGTCTGGCGCCTGTACATGGCCGCCTCCGCGCTCGCCTTCGAGCACAACCGCATCGGCGTCAACCAGGTGCTGGCGGTCAGGACACCGGAGGCGTCCGGCGCGTCCGGGATGCCGCTGAGGGCGCGTGACTGGAACTGATCCGCTACGGCAATGGGGCCCCGTTCCATGGCGGAACGGGGCCCCATCTGCCGTACTGCTATTCCGACTTGATCGCCGACAGCATGTTCAGGCGGGACGCCCGCCGCGCCGGCCACAGCGCCGCGAGGATGCCGACCGTCGCCGCGAGGAGCAGGAAGAGGCCCATCCTGGCCCAGGGCAGGACCAGTTCGTACGTCGCCATGCTGCTGCCGAGCAGTTCACCGGCGGCCCAACCGAAGAACACGCCCAGGCCGATGCCGAGTACGCCGCCGAAGAGCGAGATGACCAGGGACTCCAGCCGGACCATCCGCTTGATGCCCTTGCGGTCGAGGCCGATCGCGCGCAGCATCCCGATCTCCTGCGAGCGCTCGAAGACCGACATGGCCAGGGTGTTGATGACACCGAGGACGGCGACGATGACGGCCATCGCGAGCAGGCCGTAGAGCATGTTCAGCATCAGGGTGAACATGCTCGCGATGCTGTCGGAGATGTCTTTCTTGTCCTGGACCTGGATGGCCGGGTTGTCGCCGAGGGCCTTCTCCAGCTGGCCCTTCGTCGCGTCCGAGGCGCCGCTCGACGTCTTCAGCATGACCTGCATGTCGAAGGCGTCCGTGGTGTGCGGGGTGAGCGTCGAGTTGTCGAGCATGATGCCCGAGATCATCTCGTTGCCCTGGTAGACACCGGCGACCGTCAGCTGCTGCTTCGTGCCGTCCTCGTAGGAGACCGTGAAGTCCGAACCCGCCTTCCAGCCGTGCGACTTGGCGGTGTCCTCGTCGACCACGACCTGGCTGCCGCCGACCTTGAACGAGCCCTCCTCCATCGTGAGGTCGGTGAGCTTGGCGATGGACGCGCCGTTGACGCCCGTCAGGTACTCGGTCTCCTGGTCGATGCGCGAGGGCGAGTTGCGCAGCGCGCTGGTGTCCGTGACCCCGTCGACGCCGGCGAGCTTCTTCTCGACGTCCGGCGAGAGCGAGTTGCCGTTCGCCATCGAGACGACGTAGTCCGCCTTGATCGCGGAGCTGGCCATCTTGTCGATCGACTTCTGCAGGCTGCCCGCCATCACCGTCATGCCGGTGATCAGGGTGAGGCCGATCATCAGCGCGGAGGCGGTCGCGGCGGTGCGGCGCGGGTTGCGTACGGAGTTCTGGCGGGCGAGCTTGCCGGAGACCCCGAAGATACGGAGGACCGGTGAGGCGGCCGCGATCAGCGGGCGCGACAGCAACGGCGTGAGGATGAAGACGCCGATGATGAGCAGGACCGCGCCGAGGCCCATCGGGGCCTGGCCGTCCGAGCCGCTCATGGTCGTCGCGTAGAGGACGACGGCGATGCCCGCTCCGGCGAAGATGGCGCCGATCGTGTTCCGTACGACCAGGGACTTCGTGGTCGCCTGGGCGTGCACGCTGCTCATCGCGGCGACCGGCGGGATCTTCGCCGCGCGGCGGCCCGGCAGCCAGGCGGCCAGCATCGTGATGAGGACGCCGACGAGCAGGGCCGTGGCGACCGTGCCCGGCGAGATCACCAGCGGGCCGTCCGGCACGGGCGCGCCGAGTGTGCCGATCAGGGCGCGCATCCCGGCGCCGATGCCGATACCGGCGACCAGGCCCGCGACGGCGGCGACCGCGCCGACGACGAACGCCTCGACGAGCACGGACCGGGTGACCTGCCTGCGGGAGGCGCCGACGGCGCGCAGCAGCGCGAGTTCCTTGGTGCGCTGGGCGACCAGCATGGTGAAGGTGTTGGCGATGATGAAGGTGCCGACGAACAGCGCGATACCGGCGAAGACCAGCAGCCCCGTCTTCATCCCGCTCATCGCCGAGGCGATCTGCTCGGCCTGGTCGGCGGCGGCCTTGTCGGCCGTGGTGGTGGAGGCGACGTCCTTCGGTACGACCTTGTCGAGCGCGGCAAGGAGGGCGGTCTGGCTGGTGCCGGCGTCCGCCTTCACGTCGATCTCGTCGTACGTGCCGACCGAGTCGAAGAGCTTCTGCGCGGTCGCCGTGTCGAAGAGGGCGAGGCTGCCGCCGGCCGCGACGTTGCCGTCGTCGGTGGTGAAGATGCCGCTGATGGTGGGCGTGAGGACGGGCCCGTCGACGGACAGGCGTACGGTGTCGCCGACCTTGTACCCGGCCCGCTTCGCGGTCTCGGAGTCGAGGGCGACCTGGTTCGGGCCGCGCGGGGCCTGACCGCCCGTCAGCGGGTACCGGGGGTCCTTCTCCTGCCAGTAGTTCCCGCCCTGGGACTGGAAGCCGCTGCCGACGAGCTTGCCGTCCTTGTCGGCGATGGCGGTGAAGCCGTTGACGACGCCGACGGCGGAGGCGGCACCGGGGACCGCGGCGGTCTTGTCGAGGAGCGCCTGCGTGAGCTTCTGCTCCTTGCCGACCGTGTCGCCCGTGGACTCCTGGCTCTCCGGTTCTATGACGACGTCGATCTGGTCGAAGCCCTTGGCGGAGCTGTTCTGGTAGGCGTCCGAGATGGTGTTGGTGAAGACCAGGGTCCCCGACACGAACGCCACGCCGAGCATCACGGCGAGCACGGTCATGAGGAGCCTGGCCTTGTGCGCGAGCACGTTGCGCAAGGCGGTACGGAACATGGGGTTGTCTCAGTCCAGGGAGGTAGGAGGTCTGCGGGGCGGCACGAGGGGTGCTCGGTCCGATGGACCGGCGGGCGTCAGCTCGTACGGCCCTTCGAGTCGAACTGCTTCATGCGGTCCAGGACCGAGTCGGCGGTCGGCTCGTGCACCTCGTCGACGATCCGGCCGTCGGCCAGGAAGATGACGCGGTCCGCGTAGGCGGCGGCCACCGGGTCGTGGGTGACCATGACGACGGTCTGCCCCAGTTCACGTACGGAGTTGCGCAGGAAGCCGAGGACCTCCGCGCCGGCCCGGGAGTCGAGGTTTCCGGTGGGCTCGTCGCCGAAGATGATGTCGGGCCGGGAGGCGAGCGCGCGGGCGACGGCGACACGCTGCTGCTGGCCGCCGGAGAGCTGGGAGGGCCGGTGGCTGAGGCGGTCGGCGAGGCCGATCATCTTGATGACGGTGTCCAGCCACTCCTTGTCGGGCTTGCGGCCGGCGATGTCCATCGGGAGCGTGATGTTCTCCAGGGCCGTCAGGGTCGGCAGCAGGTTGAACGCCTGGAAGATGAAGCCGATCTTGTCCCGGCGCAACTTGGTGAGCTGCTTGTCCTTGAGGGAGCCGAGCTCGGTCTCGCCGATGCGCACGGAGCCGGAGGAGAAGCTGTCCAGTCCGGCCACGCAGTGCATCAGCGTGGACTTGCCGGACCCCGAGGGGCCCATGATCGCGGTGAACTCGGCCTGCCGGAAGTCGACGGTGACCCGGTCGAGGGCGACCACCTGGGTCTCTCCCTGTCCGTAGACCTTGGAGAGTTCCGTGGCGCGTGCGGCCACCGTGGTGGTCCGGTCGGCAATGGGGGTGGTGGTCACGGGAGGGTGCTCCTGTCGGGACGACGACGATTTCCGGGGACGTGTGTCCATCGTCGTGGCCGTTCGGGGCGATGTAGTCAGCCGCTGTTCCGGTTCCGGGGGGCGACTTCGGTCGCACCGGGAGCGCCCGTGTCATACCTGGGGATGAGGCCCGTCCCTGAGGGTCGCCGGCCGCCGGTGCGGTGAATGTCGTGGAGGCCGCTTGTTCGGACGGTGAAATTCCGTCATTCCGCATGCGCAGCCGAAAGTCACCCGAAAGGCTATCTGGCATGTGCGGATGGTCCGTACCGAGTGCTGATGCACCCTCAGACATCAATAAAATAAGACAACATCGGTCCGCCCGCCCGCTGTTCGGGCGATGCGTCCCGATAGGCTCGGAACCTCGATGCGGAGCCCATGGCCTGCCCGGATGGTGGAATGCAGACACGGCGAGCTTAAACCTCGCTGCCCCTCGCGGGCGTACCGGTTCAAGTCCGGTTCCGGGCACTTCCCGCACTTGCGACACGGGTGCGGGTCTCGACGGGCGACATTCCGACCGGGGCCCGCCGAGTCCGGTGCGCGGCCGAATCCTTGACAGAGGGCGTACGTCGTCGGAGACTCGCGTTCAGGAATTGGTGAAGTAAATTTCACTACGCGAACATAACGCGAACGTATCTGGGTCGAGGAACGCGAAGGGGCGTGCCGATGCGTACCACCGTCGGGATCATCGGGGCCGGGCCGGCCGGGCTGCTGCTGGCGCGGCTGCTGCACAACGCGGGGATCGAGTCCGTGGTCCTGGAGAGCCGGGACCGGGCCTATGTGGAGCATCGGCAGCGGGCCGGGATCCTGGAGCAGGGGACCGTCGACGTGCTGCGGGCCGCGGGCGCCGGTGAGCGGATGGACCGGGAAGGGCTGCGGCACGACGGGATCGAGCTGCGGTTCGAGGGAAAGCGGCACCGCGTCGACTTTCCCGGGCTCACCGGGGGCAGCTCCGTGATGGTGTACGCGCAGACCGAGGTGTGCAAGGACCTCATCGCCCTCCAGCTCAAGGAGGGCGGGCCGCTGCTCTTCGAGGCCGAGGCGCTCGCGGTGGAGGGGGCCGAGAGCGACCGGCCGCGGATCCGGTTCACGCACGAGGGGCGCGAGGACGTGCTCGAGTGTGACTACGTGGTGGGGTGTGATGGGTTCTGGGGCGTCGCGCGGAACGCCGTACCCGCCGGCCTCTCCCGCGTCTTCGAGCGGACGTACCCTTTCGGCTGGCTCGGGATCCTCGCCGATGTGGCCCCCTCGCACGACGAGCTCGTCTACGCCCGCCACGACCGCGGCTTCGCCCTGCTGAGCATGCGCTCGCCCACCGTCTCCCGCCTCTACCTCCAGGTGCCCGAGGGAACGGACGCCGAGGCATGGGGCGACGAGGAGATCTGGGACGAACTGGAGCGGCGGTTCGAGACCGAGGACGGGTGGCAGCTCGAGCGCGGGCCCATCACCTCCAAGTCCGTCACCCCGATGCGGAGTTACGTCCACGAGCCGATGCGGCACGGGCGGCTCTTCCTCGCCGGTGACGCCGCGCACATCGTGCCGCCCACCGGCGCCAAGGGGCTCAACCTCGCCGTCGGCGACGTCGTCACCCTCGCCCGCGCCCTGGTCCGGCTCCGGGACACCGGATCGGCCGAACTGCTCGACACCTACTCCGAGACCTGCCTGCGCCGCGTCTGGCAGGCCGAGCGGTTCTCGTACGACATGACGACCATGCTGCACCCCGCCCCCGACGCGACCCCCTTCGAGAACCGCCTCCAGCTCGCCCGGCTGGAACGGGTCGTCGGCTCACGGGCGGCCGAGACGGACCTCGCGGACGGGTACACCGGGTTCCCGCTGGACTGAAGTGATCATCGGCCGGTCTCGGCCGTGTCCCGGGTTGGTCATGGATTGGGTGCTCCGTCGCAGGGAATGAGGGCAGCACGTAGCGTGTTCCGCGTCATGACAAGGGAAAGATCCTCCCCAAGCACTAGGCTCTTTCCTTTGCCTACCTATTACTCTTGAGCCAACGCCACGCACGGTGGCCATGGAGGAGTGAAATGAGGAGCAGCAACCCGGTCTTCTCGCGACGGGGGTTCAGCCGCGACAACGGCTACGCGGGATTCAACGCGGCGCCGCAGGCCGGGGGACCCGCTGTAGGCACGCAGGCCAACCCGTACGCCCAGGGCGGCGCCAACCCCTACGCGCAGAACCCTTACGCGCAGCAGGACCTCCAGCACGGCGCTCCGCCGCAGGCCCCGGTCTCCACCGGCCGGATGACGATGGACGACGTCGTCATGCGCTCGGCCATGACGCTCGGCACCGTCGCCGTCGGCGCCATCCTGGCCTGGGCCCTGCTGCCGGTCACCAACACCAGCTTCGGGCTCGCCATCGGCTCCGCCCTCATCGCCTTCGTACTGGCGATGGTGCAGTCCTTCAAGCGCAAGGCCTCGCCCGCGCTGATCCTCGGTTACGCCGCCTTCGAGGGCGTCTTCCTCGGGGTCATCAGCGAGATGTACAACAGCCGGTGGTCGGGCGCTCCCTTCCAGGCCGTGCTCGGCACCATGGCGGTGTCCGGCGCGACCCTGCTGATCTACAAGGCGGGCTGGATCCGCGTGACCGCGCGGTACGCGCGCATCGGCATGGCCATCGCCATCGCCTTCATCGTGGTCATGGCCGTCAACCTGCTGCTGGTCGCCTTCGGTGTCGCCGAGGACGGCGGACTGCGCAGCATGGGCCCGCTGGGCGCGATCGTCGGCATCATCGCGATCATCCTCGGCGCGTTCTTCCTCACCCTCGACTTCAAGCAGATCGAGGACGGCATCGCGTACGGCGCTCCCCGCGAGGAAGCCTGGCTGGCCGCGTTCGGCCTGACCATGACCCTCGTGTGGATCTACGTCGAGATGCTGCGGCTGGTCGCCATCTTCAGCGGCGACGACTAGTCGGGCCGCCGGCTCCGGCCGGCATCGACTGACTGAAGGGCCCGCGAACCCACCGGTTCGCGGGCCCTTTGCCGTGTGCGGATGCCTGCGGTGTCGGATGTCTACGGTGTCTGTGGTTCGGATGCCTGTGGTGCCGGTGGTGCGCGCTCAGAGCAGTTTGCGCGCGGCCCTCCTCAGGTCGTACTCGTGAATGATCGCCTTGGCGTGGCCGTACGCGAGGTCGTGCTCGGCGCGGAGCCAGCTGACCTTTTCCTCGAAGCGGAAGAGCGCGGGGCCTTCATCGACGGTGCGCAGCCAGTCGGAGATCTCACGACCGGTGCAATGGGGGATGCGGGCGAGCAGGTTGCGATGGGTCTCCTGGGAGAACACTTGGGACATCGGCGCCTCCGGACGCAATGGGGATGTAAGCCGGTCCTTCACGCCACCGTGCCTGAGGGTTGGGTTGTTGGCAACAGTCCTGCCGCGGCGCGTACGCTCGCCGCGTGCTTGATACGACGTCTTTGACCCGTGCCGTGGATCACTTCGCCGACCGGTTGCGGGCCGCGCCGCAGAGCCGGCTGCAGCGGGGGGCTGCCGCCGAGGCGCTGGGTCTGGCCAGGGAGTTGGCCCTGTGGACCCAGCGTGTGGAGGACCCGTCCGGGGAGCCTCGCGAGATGCCCGACGCGGGCATGTTCGCCGCCGCCGATCAAATCACCGTCGCCGCGCACGATTTGGCGCTCGTACTGAAAGACGAGCGGGAGCTCGCGGAAGCGGTGCGGCTTGTGGCGGAGGCGCAGAAACGCGCCGGGGTCTGATCGACTCCGGCGCGCTGTGTTTTCACCGCGGGTGGTTCGTGGCTGGTCGCGCAGTTCCCCGCGCCCCTTACGGGGCGCTTCTACAGCGACGCTATGACTCGGTCCGCCAGGATGTACACGTTCTCCTCGCCGCACGCGAACGTCAGTGCGTACGCGCCCGATACGCCGGAGCCGCCGAGGAGGACCGGGGCGGCGCCCGCGCGCAGGGCCGCGGCCAGTTGCTCCGCGGTCTCGCGGTGGCCCGGGGTCATGCACAGGGTCGTACCGTCGGCGAAGACGTAGACGTCGAGGGTGCCGAGGGGGCCGGGGCGGACGTCCGCCAGCTCCGTGCGGGACTCGGCGAGTTCCTCCAGGCAGGCCACCGTGCGGTCATGGTCGTTCACTACAGGTGACTGGACCGGTACGAAGTCCGGGTGGGACGGGTGGCGGCGGCGGGCCGCGGCCAGTTCGGGGGAGTCGCCGGCGAACTCCTCGGCGTCCAGGCCAGGCTCGGTCACCGGCTCCAGGTACTCGAGGCCGATGAAGTCCGAGTGGCGCGGCAGGAACGGTTCGCTGTCGGGCAGACCGAGCAGGGAGGGCATGTCAGAGGCGTCACGCGCCTCCTGGGCGGCCCAGAACGCCCGCGCCTCGGCAAGCTCCCGCTCCCGCTCCTCGGCGAGCGCCTCGGCCACTGCGGCGCGTATCTCGTCCGTGTCCGTGGCCGCGCGGGCGGCGGGCACGAGGCCTCGCGCGGCCGTGGCACGGTTCGCGGCGAGTTCGGTGTGCAGGGCCGCGACCTGCCGGCGCAGCCCGTTAAGGGTGCGCAGAACGGCGACGCCCACGGCCGCGGTGGCGGCCGTGGTGAGCAGCAAAGCAATCGGCATGGCGCTCACTGACGTACTCCCGGTTCAAAGTCGACCCCCGACTTCCTACATCAGCTTGAAGGGCGAACCATCCCGCTGTCAGTGCGTAACGTCACGAAAGGGACAGGACTTTGGGCCCGGGGTTTAGTTGCGTAGCGGCTCTGACCTGCGTAAATCGCTCTCCAGGGGGAGATAGGTCACATCTTGGGGGGGATTGGATCACAAATCGGCCCAGATCCCTGTGGTTGCTGGGATCTGGGCCAGTTCGGTCACGCTGGGTTCAACTCCCGTGACAGGAGCGGTACTAGCTGAGGCGCTCGATGACCATCGCCATGCCCTGGCCGCCGCCGACGCACATCGTCTCCAGGCCGAACTGCTTGTCGTGGAACTGGAGGCTGTTGATGAGCGTGCCGGTGATGCGGGCGCCGGTCATGCCGAAGGGGTGGCCGACGGCGATGGCGCCGCCGTTCACATTCAGCTTGTCCAGCGGGATGTTCAGGTCGCGGTAGCTCGGGATCACCTGGGCGGCGAAGGCCTCGTTGATCTCGAACAGGTCGATGTCGTCGACGGTCAGGCCCGCGCGCTTCAGGGCCTGCTTCGACGCCTCCACCGGGCCGAGGCCCATGATCTCGGGGGAGAGGCCGGTGACGCCGGTCGAGACGATCCGGGCCAGCGGGGTCAGGCCGAGCTCGCGGGCCTTGGTGTCCGACATGATCACGAGGGCGGCGGCGCCGTCGTTCAGGGGGCAGCAGTTGCCGGCGGTGACGAGTCCGTCGGGGCGGAAGACCGGCTTGAGGCCCTGTACGCCTTCGAGGGTGACGCCGGCGCGGGGGCCGTCGTCCTTGGCGACGACCGTGCCGTCCGGCGTCGTGACCGGGGTGATCTCCCGCTCCCAGAAGCCGTTCTTGATGGCTTCCTCGGCGAGGTTCTGCGAGCGGACGCCGAACTCGTCCATGTCCTGGCGGGTGACGCCCTTGATGCGGGCCAGGTTCTCGGCGGTCTGGCCCATCGCGATGTACGCGTCCGGGACGAGGCCGTCCTCGCGCGGGTCGTGCCAGGTCGCGCCCTCGCTGGCGGCGACCGCGGCGGTGCGGGCCACGGCCTCGGCGAAGAAGGGGTTCTGGGTCTCGGGGAGGCCGTCGCTGGAGCCCTTGATGCTGCGCGACACCATCTCGACGCCCGCCGAGATGAAGACGTCGCCCTCGCCCGCCTTGATGGCGTGCAGGGCCATGCGGCTCGTCTGCAGCGACGAGGAACAGTAACGGGTGATGGTGCACCCCGGGAGGTGGTCCATGCCCATCTGCACGGCCACGATGCGGCCGAGGTTGTAGCCCTGCTCGCCGCCGGGGAGGCCGCAGCCGAGCATCAGGTCGTCGATGTCCTTCGGGTCCAGCTCGGGGACCTTGGCGAGGGCGGCCTCGATGATCGTGGCGGTCAGGTCGTCGGGGCGGATGTCCTTCAGGGAGCCCTTGAAGGCGCGGCCGATCGGGGAGCGGGTGGCTGAGACGATCACGGCTTCGGGCATCGACGGCTCCATTGGCGTACGGGGGTTGGCATGGCTGAGTGGGAAGTTACCCGTACGTACCGTCGGGGTCACGGCTGTGGGGGTGTGACTCCGGACGCACTTTCTAAGCGCTTGCTTTTTTCTGGCGTGGGCGCCCTTTGCATCGGGGGGTGCGGCCAGCTGTTTTCGCCCCCTCCGCCCCTACCCGTCCCGTTCCTGGGGGCTCCGCCCCCAGACCCCCGTATCGCGCTGACGCGCTCGTCCTCAAACGCCGGACGGGCTAAAAACTTCTAGCCCCGCCCGGCACAATCCAGCCCCTCCGGCGTTTGAGGAGCGGGGTCTGGGGCGGAGCCCCAGGAACAAGGGACGGGTAGGGGCGGAGGGGGCGAAAAACTGCCCCTTACGTCGACGGCGCCGGGGCCGGGTCCGTTGCCGGGACGCGGCGTCGGCGGCGGCGTTTCAGGAGGGCCCAGGGGCCGCGGGGGCCCGTGGGCATGGCGGCCGTGACCTCGGTGCCGGGCTCGGAGGCGGCCTCCGCGGCCGCACGGGCGACCGGCAGGAAGCCCTCGCGGCGCGAGGCGTCCGGACGCTCGTCCTCCGCAGGCCAGAGGTTGAGGGCCGCGCAGACCGTGGGGAGCAGGGCCATCGCGGCGGTGGCGTACCCCTCCGCCGAGGGGTGGTAGTTGTCGGGGCCGAACAGCTCCCGAGGGTTCGCCTCGAACTCGGGGCCGAGAAGGTCGCCCAGCGAGACCGTGCGGCCGCCCTGCTCGACCGTACCGATCGTCTGCGCCGCGGCGAGCTGCCGCGAGGCCCGCCGCGCCAGCCAGCGCAACGGCTGCTGCACCTGCTCGACCGTCCCCAGGTCGGGACAGGTACCCACCACGACCTCCGCACCGGCCGTACGCAGCCGCCGTACCGCCGATGACAGGTGGCGTACGGAACGCGTCGGCGGCATCCGGTGCGTCACATCGTTCGCGCCGATCATGATCACGCAGATGTCGGGCACCCGGGAGGTGTCCGAGAGGGCCAGCCCCACCTGGCGGTCCAGGTCGTCCGACTGCGCCCCGGGCAGCGCCACGTTGCTCAGCTCCACCGGACGTTCGGCGACCGCCGCGAGCCCGGACGCGATGAGCGCGCCGGGAGTCTGCCGGGCCCGGTGCACACCCTGGCCCGCGGCCGTGGAGTCACCGAGCATGGTCAGCCGCAGCGGCGGACCGTCCTGCCCGGCGTACCCGTACCCGTACAGGCCCTCTCCGCGCGGTGCGTGCGGCGTGTGTCCGTTGCCCACCACGCGTTTCGCCATCTGCACCTCGGCAAGGAGCAGACCGATCGCGGCCGCGCCCACCAGACCGATCCCGCCGCCGCCGTACGCCGCGCCCGCCGCGATCCGGCGTGCCACCCTCGCCCTAGACAAGCCCGCCATGTGCCGCCGCCACCTCCTCATAGCCGTACATCCAGTGCTTGCCCCGTGAAGGCCGTCCCCCAATCTCAACTGTGCGTGAACGGTCATCCGACGCCTTACGCTGACGGAACCATCCCTCTTGAAACACAGCTCCGGAGACAACGGTGCAATTCCACGACTCGATGATCAGCCTCGTCGGCAACACCCCGCTGGTGAGGCTCAACAACGTGACCGCAGGTATCCAGGCGACGGTCCTGGCGAAGGTTGAGTACTTCAACCCCGGCGGGTCTGTGAAGGACCGCATCGCCCTGCGCATGATCGAGGCCGCGGAGGAGAGCGGCGCCCTCAAGCCGGGGGGCACGATCGTCGAGCCGACCAGTGGAAACACGGGAGTTGGGCTCGCCATCGTGGCGCAGACGAAGGGGTACAAGTGCATCTTCGTGTGCCCCGACAAGGTGAGCACCGACAAGATCAATGTGCTCCGGGCGTACGGGGCCGAGGTCGTCGTCTGCCCCACCGCCGTCGACCCCGAGCACCCGGACTCGTACTACAACGTCTCCGACCGGCTGGTGCGTGAGACGCCCGGCGCGTGGAAGCCCGACCAGTACTCCAACCCGAACAATCCCCTCTCGCACTATCACTCCACCGGCCCCGAGCTGTGGGAGCAGACGGAGGGGCGGATCACCCACTTCGTGGCGGGCGTCGGCACCGGCGGCACGATCTCCGGGACCGGGCGGTACCTGAAGGACGTCAGCGACGGCAAGGTGCAGGTCGTGGGCGCCGACCCCGAGGGGTCCGTGTACTCCGGCGGCTCCGGGCGGCCGTACCTGGTCGAGGGCGTGGGCGAGGACTTCTGGCCCACCGCGTACGACCGGACCGTGGCCGACGAGATCGTCGCCGTGTCCGACAAGGACTCCTTCCAGATGACGCGCCGGCTCGCGAAGGAAGAGGGGCTGCTCGTCGGCGGGTCCTGCGGCATGGCCGTCGTGGCCGCGCTGCGGGTGGCGGAGCGGCTCGGGCCCGACGACGTCGTGGTCGTCCTGCTGCCCGACAGCGGGCGCGGATACCTCAGCAAGATCTTCAACGACGAGTGGATGGCCGACTACGGGTTCCTGGAGGACTCGGGTCCCAACGCGCGCGTCGCCGACGTCCTCGACGACAAGGAGCACGGCCACATCCCCTCCCTCGTCCACATGCACCCGGAGGAGACGGTCGGCGAGGCGATCGAGGTGCTGCGCGAGTACGGCGTCTCGCAGATGCCGATCGTGAAGCCGGGCGCCGGGCACCCGGACGTGATGGCCGCCGAGGTCATCGGGTCCGTCGTCGAACGGGAGCTGCTCGACGCGCTGTTCACCAAGCGGGCCTCCCTGGAGGACCCGCTGGAGAAGCACATGTCGGCGCCGCTGCCGCAGGTCGGTTCCGGTGAGCCGGTCGGGGACCTGATGACCGTGCTCGGCGCTGCCGACGCCGCGATCGTCCTGGTCGAGGGCAAGCCCACCGGGGTCGTCAGCCGCCAGGACCTGCTGTCCTTCCTCGCCAAGGGCGGGGCCAGGAAGTAAGAGTGGCCGGTTGTCCGGGGCCGAGCTGCGAGAAATCCTCTGAACGGCGGTTTCGGCGGGGAACTTCGCGGAAGTGGTACGAGCGTGTCACGTCCGCGCAGCACCCGCTTAACACGGGTCCGGCACATTAGTGGGTGTCGGCAAGGGCGGGAGCGGCTCCCCGCCCCGGCCGGCACCGAAAACGGCGTCAAGGACCTCCGGAGCGGCTCCCGGACCTCCATGGACGCCACGGACGCGTACGCCTGGCCCTGACCCGGCACGCGTCCCTCGCGGGGACCGCCGTCGTCCCGCCCCCCGGTATCGGGGGTGCGGCGGTCCCCGCGCAAGACCTCGAAGGGCCCGGCACCCACCAAGGTGCCGGGCCCTTCACACGTGTTCGTCCGGCTCTTCTAGCCTTCCCAGTCCGAGTCCGACCTGCCCTTGCGGCGGCGGAGGAAGTTCGGGGAGAGTCGCGCGGCCTGGACCACGTTGACTCCCACGATGCCCGCCCAGGCGACCAGGAGGCCGGGCAGGCCCGCGACACCGCCGCCGATTCCGGACAGGGGGATCGCGAGAACGAGCGAGACGATTCCGAAGCCGAACCGCTCCCCGAAGGAATCGGACGACTGGGGTGAGCGCGCGCCGCGGGCCACCACCATCTGCTGTTCCGCGAGCTGGCGGCGTACCTGGCGGTCGACCGCGCCATCGACGCGCTGTTCGACCTTCTCCAGGAAGGAGTCGATCAGCGCGGGCTCGTACTCTTCGCCCAACTCCTTGCGTGCGTGCAAGGTGGCGTCGAGTTCCTTCTTCAGTTCGGCGTCGCCGCGGGCATCCATACCGGTCATGATGCCCACGTTAGGCAGCCGCAGCCCCCGTCGCACTGGGGTTAGCCCCCCTGTTCGAAGTGGGCTCCACCCCCGTCCGGCACGAGGGCTCAGGAGGGCGCCCGCCCCTACTTGGCCAGCCCGTGCTGCTTGGCGTACGCGTTCGCCACGTCCTCGGGGTCCTTCTTGTCCTTGTCCACCTGGCGGTTGAGTTCGGTGAGCTGGGCGGTGGTGAGGACGTTGCCGAGTTCGGCGAGGGCCTTGCGGACCGTGGAGTCGGCCTTGCGGTCGGCGATCAGGGGGACGATGTGCTGGCCGGGGATGAGGTTCTTGGGGTCGGTCAGGACCACCCAGTCGTTGGCCACGATGTCCGTGTCCGTGGTGAAGAGGTTCGCCACGTCCACGTCGCCCTTCTTCAGGGCGCCCTTGACCAGCGGACCGGAGGAGTCGAGCGACTTGAACTCCTTGAACTCCACCCCGTACACCTCCTTCAGGCCGACCGCGCCGACCTCGCGCTTCTTCACCTCGGGCGCGGCACCGATGACGAGCTTGCCGTTCTGCTTCTTCAGGTCGGCGAGGGAGGTCAGGCCGTACTTCTTCGCGGTCTCCCGGGTGACCACGAAGGCGTCGGAGTCCTCGGCCATGCCGTACGGGAGGATCTGGAGGCCCGCGGGGAGCGCGATCGCGAGGGCGTTCTGCATCTCGCCCTCCTCGGTGGCGGTCGCCTTCGGGGCGAGGTAGTGCAGGAGCGCGCCCTGGTACTCGGGGAGCAGGTCGATGTCGCCGCCCTTGAGAGCGGGGATGAGGATCTCGCGGGTGCCGAGGTTGGGGCGGACCTTCGTGGTGACGCCCGCCGCTTCCAGGACGGCCGCGTAGAGGTAGCCGAGCACCTGGTTCTCGGTGAAGTTGGCGGTGCCGATGGTGACGCCGTCCGCGCTGGAACCGCTTCCCGAGCCCGCGCTGCCCCCGCCGTCGAGCGAGGTGATGCCGCTGCTGCAGGCGGAGAGGACGGGGACGGAGACGGCGGCTCCGGCGAGCGCGCCGAGGAGAGTACGACGGTTCATGGCTGTGCTCCTAGGCGGGGCGGTGGCGGAAGAGGATGCGCTGGAGCGCGGAGAGGGCGAGGTCCAGGACCACGGCGACCGCGGCGACCAGGACCGCGCCGCCGAGTACCTGCACGAGGTCGCGCTGGGCGAGGCCGTCGAAGACGAAGCGGCCCAGGCCCCCGAAGCTGACGTACGCGGCGACCGTGGCCGTCGACACCACCTGGATCAGCGCGAGGCGCAGGCCCGTCATGATCAGGGGGAGCGCGAGGGGCAGTTCCACCTGGAAGAGGACCTGGTGCCAGCGCATGCCCTGGCCGCGGGCCGCGTCCTTCACGTCCGGGTCGACGGCGGTCATGCCGGCGTACGTGTTCGTGACGATCGACGGGACCGCGAGGGCGACGAGCGCGATGTACACCGGCCACATGGACAGGCCGCTGGCCAGGAAGACGAGCACGACCAGGCCGACGGTGGGCAGCGCGCGGCCGAAGGAGGAGAGGTTGATCGCGAGGAAGGCGCCTTTGCCGGTGTGGCCGATGAGCAGGCCGACGGGGAGGGCGATCGCGGTGGCGACGAGCGTCGCGAGCAGCGAGTACTGGAGGTGCTCGGCGAGGCGGTGCGCGATGCCGTCGGTGCCGGACCACATCGCGCCGCTGGTCAGCCAGCTGCCGAGGTTCTTGAAGAGTTCGAACATCAGGCTCGCCGCCTCGTCCACGGGGTGAGTACGTACTGCACGGCCACCAGGAGCGCGTCCGCCACCAGCGCCAGGAGGAGCGTCAGGACCACGCCGACGATCACCGGGGTGGGGAAGTTGCGCTGGAAGCCGTCGGTGAAGAGCTGGCCGAGTCCGCCGTCGCCGATGTACGTCGCCACCGAGACCAGCGAGATCGACATGACCGTCGCGATCCGCACGCCCGCCATGATCACCGGGAGGGCGAGGGGGAGTTCGACGGTGAGGAGGGTGCGCAGGGGGCGGGTGCCCATCGCCTTCGCGGCCTCCTTGGTCTTCGCGGGGACCGAGTCGAGGCCCTCGACCGTGTTCCGGAGCAGGACGACCAGCGTGTAGATCGTCAGGCCGATGACGGTGGTGGTGCGGGTGAGGCCGGACACCGGGAGCAGGAGCACGAAGATCGCGATCGACGGGATCGTGAACAGGACGTTCGAGAGGCCGAGGAGCAGGCCGCGCAGGGGGCGGATCCTGTGTGCGACCACGGCCAGCGGGAGGGAGATCAGCAGCCCGAAGAAGACCGCGGACAGGGCCGCTTGGAGGTGGGAGACGGTGAGGGTGGTGAGGTCGTCGGTGTGGTCGCCTATCCACGACCAGTCGATGGTCATATGGCCACTCGCGCTTCGGTGTGCGCGTTGCCCGCGTGCTCGTGGATCTTGTCGCGGGAGGTGACGCCGGTGAGGACGCCGGTGGCGTCGACACGTGCCACCAGGCCGGTCGGCGACGCGATCGACTCGTTGAGCGCGGCGAGGAGGGTGTCGGTGTCCTTGAGGGGCCGTACGGGGAGTTCGGCTTCCTTGGACCGCCAGTGCTGGGGCCTGCGGGCGCCGTCGAGGACGAGTTCCCAGGTGCCGCCTTCGGGGGCGGGGGCCTGGGGGAGGCCCGCCAGGGTCTTCAGGGAGAGGAGCTTGAGGCCTCGCTCGGCGCCCAGGAAGTCGGCGACGAAGTCGTCCGCGGGGCGGGCGAGGAGCTCGGCGGGCTCGGCGCACTGGACGAGATGACCGCCCGTGCGGAAGATCGCGATCTGGTCGCCGAGGCGTACCGCCTCATCCACGTCGTGCGTGACGAAGACGATGGTCTTGCTCAACTCCTTCTGGAGCCGCAGCAGTTCGTCCTGGAGCTGGGTGCGGACGACCGGGTCGACCGCGCCGAAGGGCTCGTCCATGAGGAGGACCGGCGGGTCGGCGGCGAGGGCGCGGGCCACGCCGACGCGCTGCTGCTGGCCGCCGGAGAGCTGGTGCGGGAACCGCTTGCCGGCGTCGGCGGCGAGGCCGACGGTCTCGAGCAGCTCGGCCGCCCTCGCCCGGGCCTTCCTGCGGCCCCAGCCGAGGAGCAGCGGCACGGTCGCGATGTTGTCGAGCACCGTGCGGTGCGGGAACAGCCCCGACTGCTGGATGACGTAGCCGATGGAACGGCGCAGCTCGGCGGCGTCCTGCTCCAGGACGTCCTTGCCGCCGACCCGGATGGTCCCGGAGGTCGGGTCGACCATTCGGTTGATCATCCGGAGGGTGGTCGTCTTACCGCAACCGGAAGATCCGACGAGTACGGTCACGCCGCCCTCCGGCATCTGCAGGGAGAGGTCGTGGACTGCTGTGGTGCCGTTGGGGAAACGCTTGTGGACCGTGTCGAACTGGATCATGAGGTGTCCCTTGCCCGGTCTGCATATCGTCATGCAGAGTTCTCTGTACCTGAATAGGTTGTCAACGGTCCGGTGTTAATCGCTGGTTACTTATGACCGCCAGGCAAGATCCAATGTCCGGATTGAGGGGAGTTAACGCTCTATGTCGTCTCGGAATGTGGACGTGCCGAGTGGGGTGACGGCCGGCCTCGTGGTGCTGGACGGCTGCAGCACCGGCGTCGCGGACGTCGTCCGGCTCGCCGACGGGGCCGCGCGGCCGGTTCCCGGCACCGAAGCGATGAAGCGCGTCGAGGAATCCTGGGACGCGGCCCGGCAGATCGCCGCGAGCGGCCGCGTGTACGGCCGCTCCACCGGAGTGGGCGCCAACCGGAACGAGGACGTGCCGACGGCGTCCGCCGCGGGACACGGTCTGCGGCTCCTGCGCAGCCACGCCGGAGCCATCGGCGAGGAACTCCCCGCCCGGCAGGTCCGCGCGATGCTCGCCGTACGCGCCAACCAACTCCTCGCGGGCGGAGCCGGACTCCGGCCCACCGTCGTCACGGCACTCTGCGAGGCACTGGAGACCGGGGCGTACCCGGTGGTGAACGAGTTCGGCTCCGTGGGCACGGGCGACATCGCGGCGCTGGCGCAGGTGGGGCTTGCGTTGGCGGGGGAGCATCCTTGGCGGTCCTCCGGGGCGGGGGCCGGGCGGTTCCCCGAGGGGCTGGGCCCCGAGCCTCAGCCGCTCGACAACAACGATGCCCTCGCGCTCATCAGCAGCAACGCGCTCACCCTCGGGCAGGCCGCGTTGGCCCTCGACGAGTTGCGTGGGCTCATCGGGGCCACGCAGGTCGTCGCCGCGTTGTCGCTGCTCGCCGTCGACGGGTCGCACGAGGCGTACGCGGCGCCCGTGCACGCCGCCCGCCCGCACCGCGGATCGGTCGAAGTGGCCCGGCGGATGCGGGAGTTGATCGGTGCGGCGGACCGGCCGGTGCCGCCGCTCGGGCGGATCCAGGACCCGTACGGCTTCCGGTGCGTCCCGCAGATCCACGGGCCCGCGCAGGACGCGGCGGACGCACTGGAGGACGTCCTCACCGTCGAGATCAACGCCGCCGCCGAGAACCCCCTGATCTGCCCCGAGGACATGGCCGCCTACCACCACGGCGGCTTCTACCAGGCCCAACTCGCCCTCGCCCTGGACCACTTCAGGCTGGCCGTCACCCAGGTGGCCCGCCTGTCGACCTCCCGGCTCTCCACCCTCAACGAGCCCGCCTACACCCGCCTGCGCCCCTTCCTCGCCGACAGCGAGCCCGCGTCCTCCGGCGTGATGATCCTGGAGTACGCCGCCGCGGCCGCCCTCGGTGACCTGCGGGCCTTCTCGGCGCCCGCCTCGCTCGGCCACGCTGTACTCTCCCGGGGCGTCGAGGAGCAGGCGAGCTTCGCCTCGCTCGCCGCACGTCAGACCTTGCGGGCGTGCGGTGCGTACCGTCTTGTCGTCGGCTGCGAACTGGTCGCCGCCGTACGGGCGTTGCGCCAGCGCGGTCTGCGGCCCGACCCGGAGCTGCCGGCCGGGCGGGCGCTGGAGCTGGCCGAGTCGGTGCTCGACCCGGAACAGGCCGACCGGCCGCTCACCGACGACGTGGGCACGGCGGCCGCACTGCTCGACCGGTTCACGGACATCTGGAGGGGGAGCGCGTCATGAACGGCGTGGACGCAAGTGCGGACGGGACCAAGGGTGTTGACGGGAGCAGCGGTATGACGACGGACAGTCCCGCCGCGCGGCTTCAGGCGCTCTTCGAGGGGCACCGGCTGACGCCGACCCAGCGGCGCATCGCGCACAGCATGGTGCGGCGCGCCGCCGACGTGCCGTTCCTGTCGAGCGTCGAGCTCGCCGAACTGGCCGGGGTCAGCCAGCCCTCCGTCACCCGCTTCGCGGTCGCGCTCGGCTTCGACGGCTACCCGGCGCTGCGCAAGCACCTGCGCGAGGTCGCGCCCACCGAACAGACCGCCGCCTCCGCCTCGTACAACGAGTACCAGCAGGCCGTCGAGGCCGAGATCGAGAATCTGAAGCACCTGGCGGAGGTCCTTGCGGACCCGCGCCCGGTGGCGCGTGCCGGGCGTCTCCTGGCTTCGAGCAGGCCCCTCCCCGTACTCGGTCTGCGGGCCGCCGCCTCCCAGGCGTACGGCTTCGCGTACTTCGCCGCCAAGGTCCACCCCGACGTACGGCTGCTGCACGAGGGCGGCACGATGCTCCACGACCGTATCGACGCGGCCGTACGCGCCGGGGCCACGGCCCTGCTGTGCTTCGCGCTGCCCCGGCACCCGCGTGAGGTCGTCGACTCGCTGGCGTACGCGAAGGAGGCGGGCCTGACGGTGGTCACCGTCGCGGACTCGGCGTTCGCGCCGGTGGCGAAGGTGTCGGACCTGCTGCTCCCGGCCGCCGTCGGCACCGGCCTCGCCTTCGACACGGCCTGCGCCCCGATGCTGCTGGGCCGCGTCCTCCTTGAGGCGATGTGCGACGACCTGCCGGACGCGCAGGCGCGCCTCGAGGAGTTCGACGTGCGGGCCGCGGCCCGGGGACTGTTCGTGGAGTAGGCCCGGACCTGCCGTGCGGTAGTCACGGTTTGGTTGAGCGGCCGTGCTTCTCAGGTTCGTCTCACCTTCGCTCGCTAGCGTGCCCGCCCGGAGAGCTGGGACACACGAGGAGGCGGAACGTGGTGCGCGGAGGGCAGGGACTGGCCCGGGTGGCTGTCGTCGTCAGGGCCGGTGCCGCACCGCTGTGGTGGTGCGGGGTGTTCGCGGCGGGTATCGGCTTGCTGCTGCCGGGGCTGACCGGGCGCCGGATCGGGGTCATGGCCGGAGCTGTGCTGTTCATCGTCACGGCCGTCGTCGTGGCGTACACGCGCAGGAAGCGGTACGTCGCACTGGCCCGCTCCGCCGCGCGCGCCGGCAAGCACGACGTGCTCCAGGACCGTGCGGTGACCGTAAGGAACTGGCGCCGGGGCCATCGCTGGTGGCTGCTGCTCGCCTTCGCGGGCGCGCTGGGCAGCTCGTTCGCGGTGCCCGCGGCAGGCGGCATGCTGATCGCGGGTGCGGGCGCCGGCCTGTGGGTGAAGGCCGGCTGGCTCGGGCGCCGCGAACGTGCCGGGCAGGAGCTGATCTGGGTGCGCGTCGACTGGCTCGGCAGGGGCGCGGGCGCCCCCGCCGGCAAGCCGGTCAAGGCCTGCCGGGCCACCGGAGTTGCGGCGGGCGACGCCGCGCCCGGCGGAGCGCGGCGCCACTGACGGCGTTGGCTGCAGCAGCCGTTGGCCGTCGGCTTGGTTTACACCTCCAGGTCCGCTTCGATCTTGCGCAGCTGGTGGCGGGCCATCGCCAGGTTGGACCGTTTGACGTCGAGCACCAGGTACAGGAAGAGGCCGTTGCCGCCGCGCCCCTTCATCAACCGGATCAGGTGGTACTGGTCGGACAGCGTGATCAGGATGTCCTCGATCTCGCCCTTCAGTCCGAGGTGTTCCATGGTGCGCAGCTTGGCGCGTACGACGTCGGTGTTGCCGGCCGCCGCGACGTTGAGGTCGAAGCTCTTGCTGCCGCCGATGGTGCCCAGCGCCATTCCGCTGGTGTAGTCGACGAGGGCGGCTCCGGTCGCGCCCTCGATGGAGGCGAGCGCCTCTTTCAGCGCGGTTTCGGTATTTGCCATGGTGTCTTGGTTCCTTTCAACTTTCCGATGTGGTGGGGGTGTTGGGGGTTCGGGTCGTGGCGGTGGCCGTGCGTTGACTCGCCGTGCCGCGCGCCGTCCGGTTGCGCGAGGGGGCGGCGGCGGTCTTCGCCGGAGCCCTCGCCGAGGTGACCGGTTCGCCGCGCGCCGTCGCGGCGTCCACGAGCTCCCCGATCCGGGTGCCGGAGCGGCGCCCCTCCAGGTGCAGCCGCCCGACGTTCACCCGGTCCTGGGCGAGCAGGGTCAGCACGGCGGAGGTGCCTGCCGCGTACGTCGCCACATAGCCGTGGACGCCGCGCACGAGCAGCTCGCGGAAGTCGCCCTGCCCGGTGGCGTCCGCCATCCGTACGGCGACGCCCAGCGCGGCCGCGGTGAGCGCGGCCAGGCCGTCCGGCTCCACGCCGGGGGTGTCGTGGGCGAGGACGAGACCGTCGGCGCTGGCCGCGAGCGCCCCGGTCAGCTGGGGTACTCGGGCCCTCAACCGGTGGAGTTCGTCGAGGACTTCGGGCTCCGCCGCCATCAGCAGTCTCCTCTCGGCACGCTGTCGTAGCGCGCGGATCACAAGGCCTCCCGCTCGTCGGTGCTCACAGGGCCTCCAATGCGTCTCTGAGCCGCCGCAGCAGAGCCACGTCGGGATCGGCCGAGGGCTGCGTGAGCACACTGGGCACGGGAGGCTGCTGCGCAGGCGCCGCCGCCGTCACGAGCCCGGCGGCGGCCAGCCGCCGCAGGTCGACCAGGGTGTGGAACGCGGGCCGCCCCAGGGCGAGCGAGACGTCCGCCGCGGTGCGTACGCCGTCCACCCGGACGAGTACGGCTTCCTGGCGCAGCGGCACCGACGGCCCGGCGGCGAGGTGGGCGCGCACCAGCGGTGCGGTGTCCGTCGCCGGGTCGGGCCAGATGCGGTGCAGCAGCTCACGGCGGCGCACGGTCTCGCGCTCCAGCGCGGCCACCGGCACCGGTCGGACGATGCCGAGCCAGTGCGCGGCCCCGTAGCGGAAGCGGGTCGGGGTGCTGCTCGCCCCGAGCACGAAGTACGCCGCGTCGTACAGCGAACCGAGATGGCACAGTTCCAGCGCCCCTTCAGCGATCCGGCCGGTGTCGACCAGGAAACGTCCGACCCGGTGGCGTGCGCCGGCTGCCGCGACGGCCTCCCGCCAGACCTCGGCGTCCAGCACCCCACGGGCGGCGAACAGCACGTCGAGCCCAGGTGTGGCGGGGCTCTCGGCGTGCACCACGTCGCCGTCGGCGAGGTAGAGCGTGCCGCGTTCGCGTATGAGCACGCCGGTGGCCCGCTCGGCGGCGAGCCGGCTCAGCATCGGCGAGACGCCGCCGGTGTCGGCCGCCCTGTCCCGCAGGGGGAGTCGGGGCGGAGGTGGTGTCCTGACCGTCGTCACCCGAGCACCAGCCGTCCGGCCAGCTCGCCCAGGCGGATGCGGGCCAGTGCGAGGTTGCCGTCCGCGCGGGCCAGCCACAGGTGCAGGAACACGCTGCTGTCGAAGGTGGTGCTCACGAAGCGCAGCAGGTGGTAGCTGTCCCGGTTGCTGACGATCAGGTCCTCGACCGGTGTCTCCCGGTCGGACCAGTCGGAGCCGTCCGCCGGGGCGAACGCTCGGTGCTCCGCGGCGAGCCGCGCCAGCTCCGCGGCCTCGGCCGCGGTCGTCTCGTGGTCACCGCCCGGAGCGTCCCCCGCGGTGCCCAGGGCCAGGCCGCTGGTCCAGTCGACCACCGCGGCACCCCGGGCACCGGGCAGTGTCATGGCTTCCAGTAGGCACTCGTCGATTCCGGGCACCGTGTCTCCCCTCCCGCCAAGGGTTCGGCCGAGTGACGCCGAAGTTACGCAACGTGTGCGCCGGGGGTGAGGGTTCTGGCATTTTCCTGAGGAACATGCCCCGAGGTGACTAAGGTGGGTCAACTGACCATATTTTCTGGCCGGTTGAAGCCGTCGCGAAGTCTTGACCGGGGGCGCGTGCGGGTGCGCCGGGGCGCGCGGAGTGTATTCAGCGCCGAGTCAGGGTGACTTGGCTGCTCGGGAGGGTGCCGACTGCCGGGCGGGGGTCAAGACACCCCGCGGGCGTGGTCCGTCGGACGCGGCCAAATGGTCTGCGCGCTCCGGCGCGCTAGAGCCCCGTGAGCGCCGAAGGGTGCGCCCCGCCCGACTCCGCGACGATCTCGTCCAGGGTCTGCGGCTCTCGCACGACGGCGAAGCGGACGCCGCCCTCGCGGTCCGGTGCGAAGCCGTGGATGCCCGGGCGGGCGAGGGAGTTGTACGCGTAGTGGTGGGCGAAGTAGTACGCGCCGGTGTCCAGCGCGGCCGCGTAGTCGCCCTGTTCGAGCAGCGGCAGCGCGCGTCCCTCGGCGAGGAGGTCGCCCGCGAAGCAGGCGGGGCCCGCGACGTCCTGGACGACATCCGGTCCCGCCTTGGGGCGCCCCTTCGCGTCGTACGCCGCGATCCGCAGCGGCCAGGACGCGGGCGCGTACACCGTGCGGGCGGCGATCTGCACGCCCGCGTGTGTGACCGCGACCGCCCGGCCCCCGGCGGACTTAGTGTACTCGACCCGCGCGACCACAGTCCCGTGCTTGGCGAGCAGTGACCGCCCGAACTCGGTGACCAGCCCGTACCGCCCGTCGAACAGCCCCGGCACCACCTCGGCGAGCAGCCGCGCGTACTGCGCGTACGTCGGGGCCGTCGCGTCGGAACCGAAGTTGACCGGCAGCCCGCCGCCGATGTCGATCGTGTCGATCTGCCGGCGCCCGAGGTGCTGGTTGATCTCCTCGGCCAGCGCGTACGTCTCCGCCACGCCCTGCGCCATCAGCGAGAGCGGGATGCCCTGCGACCCGGTGTGCGCGTGCAGCCGGGTCAGCCAGGGGCGGTCGGCGTACGCCCGGACGATCCACTCCCGCGCCCCCTCGTCCCGCAGCGCGACCCCGAACTTGGAGGTCGCCGTCGCGGTGGAAAGCGCCTCGATCGAACCCCCGCCGACCTGCGGGTTCACCCGGATCCCGATCGGGGAGCCGGTGGCCGCGGACCGCACCAGCGCGTCGATGCGGTCCAGCTCCTGGGGGTTGTCCGCGTTGACCGCGATGCCCAGCGCCAGCGCCTCGCGCAGCTCGGCGGGCGTCTTGGCCGGGGAGTCGAGCACCGTGCGCGTCGGCGGTACTCCGGCCGCCCGGGCGAGGGCGAGCTCTCCGGGGCTCGCCACCTCCGCGCCGATGCCCTGCTCGTGCAGCAGCCGCAGGACAGGCACGAGCGGGGTCGCCTTCACCGCGAAGGCGTGCAGCACGGGGGTGCCGGGAGCGGTCACCGCGTCGAAGGCGGCCCGCAGTGCGGTGGCCGAGGCCCGGATGCCGGGGACGTCGAGGAGCGCGACGATGGGGGTTCCCGGCGTGAGGAGTCCTTGCTCGACGGCGGCCCGGACGGCATCGTCACGCCGTAGGACACGACCGCCGTCCTCGTCGCCCGCGCCATCCGAAGGACCCGCCGCCCCGTCCGCCCCGTCGCTCACCGGATCCCCCGCCCTGTCCCTGTCTGCGCCCATACGTACCAGCCAAACATCCACCGCGTGCCCGCGCTGGCCCGTGGGGCTATTGACTAGCTCTATTCAAGAAGCCAGGATGTGAATATCTACTGCAACAGTCCGCATAGGAGGCAGACCATGTCAGGACCCCGCCCCGTACGAGCTCCGCGCGGTACGGAACTGAGTGCCCTGGGATGGCAGCAGGAAGCCGCCCTGCGGATGCTGCAGAACAACCTCGACCCCGAGGTCGCCGAGCACCCCGACAAGCTCGTCGTCTACGGCGGCACCGGCAAGGCCGCCCGTGACTGGCGCTCCTTCGACGCCATGGTGCGCACCCTGCGGACCCTGAAGCAGGACGAGACGATGCTCGTCCAGTCCGGCCGCCCCGTCGGTGTCATGCAGACCCACGAGTGGGCCCCGCGCGTCCTCATCGCCAACTCCAACCTGGTCGGCGACTGGGCGAACTGGGAGGAGTTCCGGCGCCTCGAGGCCCTCGGCCTGACCATGTACGGGCAGATGACCGCCGGTTCGTGGATCTACATCGGCACGCAGGGCATCCTGCAGGGCACGTACGAGACGTTCTCCGCCGTCGCCGCGAAGAAGTTCAACGGCACGCTCGCGGGGACGATCACCCTGACCGCCGGTCTCGGTGGCATGGGCGGCGCCCAGCCGCTCGCCGTGACGATGAACGACGGCGTCGCGATCTGTATCGACGTCGACCCGCGTGCCATCGAGCGCCGCATCGAACACCGCTATCTCGACGTGAAGGCCGACTCCCTGGAGCACGCCCTCCAGCTCGCCGTCGAGGCCCGCGACGCCCGGCGCCCGCTGTCGATCGGTCTGCTCGGCAACGCCGCCGACCTGCTGCCGCGCATGCTCGCCGAGGGCGCCCCGATCGACATCGTGACCGACCAGACCTCGGCCCACGACCCACTGGCCTACCTTCCCGTCGGCGTCGACTTCGACGACATGGCCTCCTACGCGGCGAAGGACCCGGCCGGGTTCACCACCCGCGCCCGTGAATCCATGGCGCGTCACGTCGAAGCGATGGTCGGCTTCATGGACGCCGGTGCCGAGGTCTTCGACTACGGCAACTCGATCCGTGGCGAGGCCCAACTCGCCGGGTACGAGCGGGCGTTCGCATTCCCCGGCTTCGTCCCCGCCTACATCCGGCCGCTCTTCTCCGAGGGCAAGGGCCCCTTCCGCTGGGCCGCCCTGTCCGGAGAGGCCTCGGACATCCACAAGACCGACAAGGCGATCCTCGACCTCTTCCCGGAGAACGAGTCCCTGCACCGCTGGATCAAGCTGGCCGGCGAGCGCGTCCACTTCCAGGGCCTGCCCGCCCGTATCTGCTGGCTCGGCTACGGCGAGCGCGACAAGGCCGGCGAGCGCTTCAACGACATGGTCGCCTCCGGTGAGCTCGCGGCGCCCCTCGCCATCGGCCGCGACCACCTCGACTGCGGTTCCGTCGCCTCGCCGTACCGCGAGACCGAGGCCATGCTCGACGGGTCCGACGCGATCGCCGACTGGCCGCTGCTGAACGCCATGGTGAACGTGGCGTCGGGTGCGTCCTGGGTCTCCATCCACCACGGTGGCGGCGTCGGCATGGGGCGCTCCATCCACGCCGGTCAGGTCTGCGTCGCCGACGGCACGAAGCTCGCCGGCGAGAAGATCCGCCGGGTGCTGACCAATGACCCCGGGATGGGGGTCATCCGGCACGTGGACGCGGGCTACGACATCGCCGAGTCCGTGGCGGACGAGCGCGGTGTGCGGATCCCCATGCGGGAAGGCGAGTCCGCGTGACCCAGCGTGAAGGCGCGCCTGCGGCGCGAGGCGGCAACCCCCCGGTGGGGGCGGACGCCTCGTCCCCACCTGCGGGCCCGGCTGTGCCCACCCGTTCCGCCCTGCGGAACGATTGCCCACAGCCTGTAGCGGCTGCGGTTGAGCCATCGCCTGGCGCCGATTGCCCTGGGCAGCCGGTGGCGGCTGCGGCTGGTGACGGTCCGCAGCCTGGGGTGGCTGCGGCTGGTGACCGTCCGCAGTCCGTGGTGGCAGCGGCCGGTGACTGCTCCCAGCCTGTGGTGGCTGCGGCTGGCGAGGGTCCGCAGCCCGTGGCCGCAGCGGCCGGAGACCGTCCGCAGCCCGCGACAGCAGTCCCCGGCGCCCACGCGCAGCCCGCCGCATCCGGCGGCGCGTCCCTACCCGGCCGCCCCGTACCGGCCGCCGCCTCCTTCCACGACATGTGGCGTGACCTGAAGCCCATCGGCCGGCACCCCGACTCCGGGGGCTACCGCCGGTTCGCCTGGAGCGGGGCCGACGCCGACTGTCGGGACTGGTTCCGGGGGCAGGCCGAGGCTCGTGGGCTTGACTATGAGGTCGACCGGAACGGGAATCAGTGGGCCTGGCTCGGGGATTCCGGGGCGGGGGACGCCGTAGTCACCGGGTCCCATCTCGACTCCGTGCCGGACGGCGGGGCCTTCGATGGGCCCCTCGGGGTCGTGTCGTCCTTCGCCGCGCTGGACGAACTGCGCGCACGCCGCGTGGAGTTCACCCGGCCCCTCGCCATCGTGAACTTCGGGGACGAGGAGGGCGCCCGGTTCGGGCTCGCCTGTGTCGGGTCGCGGCTCGCGGCCGGGCAGCTCACCGTCGAGCAGGCGCACCGGCTGACGGACGCCGACGGCATCACGCTGCCGCAGGCCATGGAGCGGGCCGGATACGACCCGGACACCATCGGCCCGGACCCCGAGCGGCTCGCCCGCATCGGCGCCTTCGTCGAGCTGCACGTCGAACAGGGCCGCGCACTGGACCTCTCCGGCGACCGCGTCGGCATCGCGAGCGCCATCTGGCCGCACGGCCGCTGGCGGTTCGACTTCCGGGGCGAGGCCAACCACGCGGGCACCACCCGGCTCGTGGACCGCCGCGACCCGATGCTGCCGTACGCGGAGACGGTGCTGGCCGCGAGACGAGAGGCCCGACTCGCGGGCGCCGTCGCCACCTTCGGCAAGATCGCCGTCGAGCCGAACGGCGTGAACGCCATCCCCTCCCTCGTCCGCGGCTGGCTCGACTCCCGCGCCGCCGACCAGGCGAGCCTGGACACGGTCGTCACCGGCATCGAGAAGGCGGCCCGCGAGTACGCGGAGGCGCAGGGCGTCGAACTCGACGTCGTCCGCGAGTCGTTCACCCCCGTCATCGAGTTCGAGCACGCCCTGCGTGACGAGCTCGCCCGCATCCTGGGCAAGGAGACGGACCTGAGGGTCCCCGTCCTGGGTACCGGCGCCGGACACGACGCCGGAATCCTCTCCGGGACCGTCCCGACCGCCATGCTGTTCGTACGCAACCCCACGGGCGTCTCGCACTCCCCGGCCGAGTACGCCGCCGAGGACGACTGCGTGGCCGGGGTGACCGCACTCGCCGACGTACTCGAAGGGCTGGTCCGCAGGTGACGCAGACGTACTGGCTGGAACACGCCTGGCTCGACACCAACGTCGAGCCGGGCGTGGCCCTCGACGTCCACGACGGCCGCATCACCGCCGTCCGCACCGGCGTCGACACCCCGCCCCCCGGCGCCGAGACCCTCCGCGGCCTCACCCTCCCCGGGCTCGCCAACGCCCACTCGCACGCCTTCCACCGCGCCCTGCGCTCCACCGTCCAGGTCGGCTCGGGCACCTTCTGGACCTGGCGCGAGATCATGTACTCCTTCGCGGACAGGCTGACCCCGGAGACCTACCACGCGCTCGCCCGCGCGGTGTACGCGGAGATGGCGCTCGCCGGGGTCACGGCCGTCGGCGAGTTCCACTACGTGCACCACGCCCCGGGCGGCACCCCCTACGCCGACCCCAACGCGATGGGCGAGGCGCTCATCGCGGCCGCGGCCGACGCCGGGATCCGCATCACCCTCCTGGACACCGCGTACGTCTCCTCCGGCTTCGGACAGCCCCCGAACCGGCACCAGCTCCGCTTCTCCGACGGCAGCGCGGACGCCTGGGCGGAACGCTCTTCACTTCTCAAGGACCGAGATCACGCGCGGATCGGTGCGGCCATCCACTCCGTACGGGCCGTGCCGGCCCGGCAGTTGGCGACGGTGGCGCGGTGGGCCGAGGAGCGGCGGGCCCCGCTGCATGTGCATCTGTCCGAGCAGACGGCGGAGAACGACGCCTGCCAGGCCACGCACGGCCGCACCCCCACCCAGCTGCTCGCCGACCACGGCGTCCTCGGCCCCCGCACGACCGGCGTCCACAACACGCACCTCACGGATCAGGACATCGCCCTGATCGGCGGCTCCGGGACCGGGACCTGCATGTGCCCGACCACCGAACGGGACCTGGCCGACGGCATCGGGCCCGCGGCCGCCCTGCAGAACGCGGGCTCGCCGCTCTCCCTCGGCTCCGACAGCCACGCCGTCATCGACCTCCTCGAAGAGGCCCGCGCCATGGAGCTGAACGAGCGCCTGCGCACCCGCACCCGCGGTCACTGGACGGCGGCCGCGCTCCTCCGCGCCGCCTCCGCGGACGGCCACGCGGCCCTGGGCTGGGACGGCGCGGGCATCCTGGAGCCGGGCGCGCTCGCCGACTTCACGACGATCGCCCTCGACTCGGTCAGAACAGCGGGACCGGTGCCGCGCCTCGGTGCCGAGACAGCCGTATTCGCCGCGACGGCGGCCGACGTACGCCACACGGTCGTGGGCGGCCGGCACGTCGTACGAGACGGCGCGCACACCCTCGTACCCGATGTGCCGACAGCTCTTGCGGATGCCGTCGAAGCCCTGCGCGCCTGAGCCCGATCGTCCCCCGCAGCCCGAGCCCCCACAAGGACGCCGCCATGACCACCGTCATCACCAACATCGCCAGCCTGGTCACCAACGACCCCTCCCTCGGTGACGGTTCCCCCCTCGGTCTGATCCAGGACGCGGCCGTCGTCATCGACGGCGACCGCATCGCGTGGACCGGTGATTCAAGAGAAGCACCCGCCACTGACAATCGGGTCGACGCCGGCGGCCGGGCGGTGATCCCGGGCTTCGTGGACTCCCACTCGCACCTCGTCTTCGCGGGCGACCGCACGCAGGAGTTCAACGCCCGTATGTCGGGCCGCAGCTACACGGCCGGAGGCATCCGCACCACCGTCGCCGCCACCCGCGCCGCCTCCGACGAGGACCTGGAACGCAACCTCACGCACTACCTCCGCGAGGCCCTGCTCCAGGGCACCACCACCTTCGAGACGAAGTCGGGCTACGGCCTCACCGTCGAGGACGAGGCACGGGCACTGCGCATCGCGGCGGCGCACACCGACGAGGTCACCTACCTCGGCGCCCACATCGTCTCCCCGGACTACGCCGACGACCCGGCCGGGTACGTGGCCCTGGTGACCGGCGAGATGCTCGACGCCTGTGCCCCGTACGCCCGTTGGGTCGACGTCTTCTGCGAGAAGGGCGCCTTCGACGGCGACCAGGCCCGCGCGATCCTCACGGCGGGCAAGGCGAAGGGCCTGCACCCGCGCGTCCACGCCAACCAGCTCTCCTACGGCCCCGGCGTCCAGCTCGCGGTCGAACTGGACGCGGCGAGCGCCGACCACTGCACACACCTCACGGACGCCGACGTGGACGCCCTGGCGAGCGGCAACACCGTGGCGACCCTGCTCCCAGGCGCCGAGTTCTCCACCCGCGCCGAGTGGCCGAACGCCCGCCGCCTGCTCGACGCCGGCGTCACCGTGGCCCTCTCCACCGACTGCAACCCGGGCTCGTCCTTCACCTCGTCCGTCCCGTTCTGCGTCGCGCTTGCGGTACGGGACATGGGCATGACCCCCGACGAGGCCCTCTGGTCGGCCACGGCCGGCGGAGCCCAGGCCCTGCGCCGTACGGACATCGGCCGCCTGACCCCCGGCGCCTACGCCGACCTGGCGATCCTCGATGCCCCGAGCCATGTCCACCTCGCCTACCGGCCGGGCGTTCCGCTGGTGTCGCAGGTCTGGCGGCGCGGGGTTCCGGTCACCTAGCGGTGGAGCCCGCCAGCCACCGCTGGTCGTCGCGGCCCTGGTCCCTGGCCAGCGCAAGCCGGTCGCCGTACGGCGTGACCACGTGGTCCCGGGCGATGTCCGGGCGGATCGTGCCGCGCGAGTCCACCGTGAAGTGCAGGTTCTTGCCGTTGGGCTCGTAGTCGTCGGCGGCCGAGCACTCCCAGATGCCGACGCCCCTGTCCGTGGAACCCCGGCTGTCCAGGCAGAAGCGGTCGTCGGCGTACGACTGGAGGACGCCGCGGCCGGTGTCGACACGCCACATCTGGGTGCGGGACGAGGTGCAGCGGGCCGTGACGACGTCCGTGCCCAGGTCCATGACGCCGTCGCGGATGTCGAGGCAGAGCCCCGAACCGGCGTTCACGACCTGGGCGTAGGTGCCGTTCGGGGGGTGCGGGGTCGGCGACGGCTTCGGTGTCTTCGAGGGTGTCGAAGTGGGCCTGGGAGACGGGGACTTGGTCGTACGACTGGGCGACGGAGAAAGAGACGGGGACGGGGACACGGACGGCGACGGAGTCACCGACACCGTCGCGGTCACCGTGACCGGGGGCGGCGCCGCCGGAGTGCTCACCGCGCTCGCCGCCTGCCCCGGCTCCGATCCGCCCGACGTCAACAGGAACAGCAGCAGCGGCGCCACCGCGACGCCGAGCGCGGCAGACGCGAGGACGAAGCGCCGGGAAGGCGGCCACGAGGAGGACGCCGGACTCCGGGCGGGAACCGTCTCGCCTCCGTGGCCCATGACGTACGCGGCGCCGCCCCACGGCAGCAGCCCCTCGGCCAGCGCCGTGCGCGGGGTGTCGCGCAGGGCGCCCAGCTCCTCGTAGGCGGTGGCGCAGTGCGCGCAGTGCGTCATGTGGGCGTTCAAGTCGGCGCTGTAGCGCGGGTTCTCGGGGTGCGCCGCCTCCTCGATCAGCCGCCGGAAGTCCTGGCAGCGCGGGTTGCCGGAGCGGGCGAGGCGGGTCTTCAGACAGGCCTGGCGCAGGGCCTGGAACGCGGGCTGCTTGCCGTACGCCACGTCCTGCGGCACGGCCCCGAGGAGAGCGGTGGTCCTGACGTCGGGCACCTCGTCGACGACGCCGTACCAGATGAGGCCCTGGACACGGCTAGGGAGCGACTGGAACGCGTCGAGCATCGGCGGGACGGGCCCGTCGGGGCTGCTCGTCCGGCGGAGCAGGGCGAGCAGGCCCGGATCGAGGCGGCTCGCGCGATGGTCCAGGGGCGCGGCCCAGGATGCGGCCACCCGGCCTGCCAGGAGCAGCAGTTGGTGGCGCCAGGGCCCCGGCGGGTCGATGCCGCGTGCCGTGTCGCGGGCGGCGAGTGCGAAGGCCTGCGCGGTGAGCTGCCGTGCGGCGGACTCGCCGACGGTGCACAGACGGGCGTACGAGAGGACCGCGGGCCGGTGCCTCAGGCGTAGTTCGCGCAGCGCCGGATACGCGGTCGGGGTGTCGGCGCGCAGCAGTTCGGTGAGCTGTGCGTCGGATGCCGTGGAGTACATGCCACTCCCGGCGTCCTGGGAGTCGTACCCGCCGTACCCGTCATCCCCGCCGCGCCCGCCGAAGCCGCCGTCCGCGCCGTACCCGTCTTCTCCGTCGGTCCGGCCGGCCCCAGCCATCCCCGTGCCTCCTCGCACCCCGTGCTCTCCGCTCGCCGGTGTCCTGGAGTACCGGCGGGTACGGGGGTGCCCATCGTGGTGGAAGGCAACCTGTGGGGAAAGAGGTTTCCCGGGGTAACCGCGGCCGCTGCCAAGCTGTAACCAGGTCGGGCGCCCCGGTAGTTGGGGGCGCCCGACCTGGTTACAGCTGTCGCACGCGGCCGGTGGCCGCGGGGGACCGTCACTCTTCGACGGTCAGCCCCTTCCGCAGCCGCACCAGCGTCCGCGAGAGCAGCCGGGAGACATGCATCTGGGAGATGCCGAGTTCGTCGCCGATCTCGGACTGGGTCATGTTGGCGACGAAGCGGAGGGCGAGGATCTGCCGGTCGCGGGAGGGGAGTTCGGCGATCAGCGGCCTCAGCGATTCCACGTACTCGATGCCTTCGAGTCCGTGGTCCTCGTAGCCGATGCGGTCCGCGAGCGCGCCCTCGGAGTCGTCCTCCTCGGGCTGGGCGTCCAGCGAACTGGCCGTGTACGCGTTTGAGGCGGCCATGCCTTCGACGACCTCTTCGTTGGAGAGGTCCAAGCGCTCCGCCAGCTCTCCCACCGTCGGCGCGCGATCGAGTTTCTGGGCGAGTTCGTCGCCCGCCTTGGCCAGGTCGAGGCGGAGTTCCTGCAGCCTGCGCGGTACGCGCACCGACCACGACGTGTCGCGGAAGAAGCGCTTGATCTCGCCGACGATCGTCGGCATCGCGAAGGTGGGGAACTCGACGCCGCGGCTCATCTCGAAGCGGTCGATCGCCTTGATCAGGCCGATGGTGCCGACCTGGACGATGTCCTCCATCGGCTCGCTGCGGGAGCGGAACCGAGAGGCGGCGAACTTGACCAGTGCGAGGTTGAGTTCGACCAGCGTGTTGCGAACGTACGAGTATTCGTAGGTGCCTTCTTCGAGGGACTCCAGCCGCTCGAAGAGTGTCTTGGACAGGGCCCGGGCGTCCACCGGCCCCACCTGGTCGTACGGGGGGATCTCCGGAAGGCCTTCTAGTCCGTCGGGTTTCCCGATGAGTCGCGGGTGTTCCGGCGGGGGAGCCGACGTCGCCGTCTGGGTATGCGATTCGTCGAGCCGGGGTGACATGGTGTCCTCCATCGTTCTCGGCATATGGCCGCCGATGCCAATGCGTGCACTGCGGTGTGCGGCGCCTCCAAAGCCGGTCGTGTCGAAAAGGTGTCTCTACTAGCCCTACCCGCTCCCGCGCGGTTGTTGCAAGTGTGCTTACTTGTGAAATGTCCGTTTAATGGCGGTTGTTCGGGTGTCGGGGTGTGTAGAGAAGGCGTAGTGTTCGAGTGCCTACATCAGCAGTCACGACGCTCAGGAGAGAGACGGCATGGACCGCGGGACGGTCGGCAGCGCGCAGTCGGGTCGGCTTCTTGTCGAAGTGCGGACAGAGGGCCTCAGTGCCGTCGTGACCCCTGCGGGTGAGCTCGATCACCACACGGCCGATTTGTTGCGTGAACCACTCGATGCGTGCCTGGAGAAGGGGTACGCCCGCCTGGTCGTCGACTGCTCGCGCCTCGAGTTCTGTGACTCCACCGGACTCAATGTGCTGCTCGGCGCCCGGCTGAAGGCCGAGGCCGCGGGTGGCGCGGTCCATCTCGCCGCGATGCTGCCGGTGGTGGCCCGGGTCTTCGAGATCACCGGGGCGGAGGCCGTCTTCACGGTCCACGACAGCCTCGCCGCGGCCCTGGCCGTCTAGGCGGACCGGGTGGATCGCGTCACAGTGATACCCCAGTTGTCCCTGCGTGATCGGCGGGTTACGCGCGTCACGGGTTTCGGGTCGAATAATTGGGTGTTCGGACGGTTCGGTCGGGCAGGAGACTTTCTGACTGCGTCCGCCGCCGCAACGTACTGAGTAGTGAAGTCTTGAATTGTGAATGGGTGAATCGGTGAGGTGAAGCGCTGATGAGCACCACCCGGCCCTACCCGCCGGGAGACCGCGGCCCGGAGTCGGGCGACGGCGGCGCTTCCGCGGTGTCCGGCACCGGCAGTGGCATCGACAGTGGCAGTGGCACCGGCACGGGCGGTGCCACCGGCACTGGCACCGGCACGGACACCGGCACCAGTAGTGCTACTGCCACCGGCACCGGCCGCCAGGCCCGCCGCCTCAGCTTCGACGGCCAGAGCGGTGTCGTGCCGCTCGCCCGCGACTTCGCCCGCCAGGCGCTGAACGCGTGGGGCTGGCTGCCCGCCGCGACCGCCGACCGCCGCGCCGCCGCCGAGGACGTCCTCCTGGTCGTCTCCGAACTCGTCACCAACGCCTGCCTGCACGCCGAGGGTCCGGAGGAACTCCGGATCGCCTGCGACAACAAGGTGCTCCGCGTCGAGGTCTCCGACCGCGGCGCAGGACAGCCCGCCCCGCGCACCCCGCACCGCGCCGGGCGCCCCGGCGGCCACGGCATGTTCATCGTGCAGCGACTGTGCCTGGACTGGGGAGTTGTCCGCACTCCGGGGGGCGTGGGCAAGACCGTCTGGGCCGAACTCGGGGCACCCGCATAGCCCCTGGCGACTCCCACCTTGTGTTACCCCGGGTTCGAACCCTCATTCGCGCCCTTCCCGTACGTCATCGAACGCGCGCCGGATCTCCTCACATCCGGCGCGCGCTTTGTCTTCCCTCCACAAGTCCCCGGGCGTACCTTGACGGCCGATCTGATGTTCCGTCAGGAATGAGGCCCCGAGGTGTCGTACCGGACGTACCAGAAACGAACCGCCGCGCTCGCGTTCGCCGCGGCCCTGGCCGGCTCCGCGGTGCTGATGGCCGCCCCCGCCGCCCATGCCGACGTGGTCGACGTCAACTACGAGTGCAAGACACCGATCGGTGACAAGAGTGCTGTGTCGCCCATCGACATCAAGAGCGTCAAGAGCGGCAGCGGCTACAAACTCACCATGTCCTGGCAGAAGGGCGTCTCGTCGAGCCCGGTGGAGCTGGGAAAGGGCTCGATGAAGCCGAGTGCCGTGATCAAGCTGGGCGGTGCGGACACCGGGACGGTGGCCGTGAGCGGTCCGGCCAACGCGGCCGCGATCCCTGCCAACACCCCCATCAAAATCAGTGACTTGAGCGGTACCTACACGCCGAAGGAGACCGGCAAGGTCACCTTCACCGCGGGCGTGCTGACCATCAAGGCGCTGGGCACCACGACCACCTGCACCCCTTCGAACAGCCCCAAGCCCTCACTCACCCTCGACGTCACGGCCGCGGGCGGCGGTTCGGGCGAGACCCAGAGCGGCTCGGACTCCGGCGGCGAACTCCCGCAGACCGGCCCCGAGGACTCGGCGATCGCCCTCGGCACGCTCGGCGGCACGGTCCTGCTCGCGGGCGCGGCGGGTGTGCTGTGGCTGACGCGCAGGAACCAGGCGGTACGCCGCTGACCGGCCCCCGTACGACAAGCAGGAGCCGCTGATGCCGTACGTACTGCCCGCCGCCCGCGTCCTGGGCCTGACCTTGCTGTTGCTGGGCATGGCACCCGTGGCCGTGGCCGACGACGGCTGGTCCGTGGTGCCCTCCGCGAGCGCGCCGGAGGGCCGGCCGTACGTCTACGCGGAGGGCGCGCCCGGCACGGTCCTCCAGGACTCGGTGTCCGTACTCAACCCGGGCGCGCAGCCGCTCACGGTCCGGCTGCGCGGCGCGGACGCGGACAACACGGCGGGCGGCGGGTTCACGATCCGGGAGAAGCCGACGGACGCGGGCGCGTGGATCAACTTCGCGGGGAAGGCGGACGGACGGCGGGTCCCCGTACGGGAGTTGTCCGTACGCGTCCCCGCGCACACCCGCGCCGACGTCCCCTTCACGCTGAGCGTCCCGGCGGGCGCGTCGCCCGGCGACCACCCCGGCGCGATCGTGGCGAGCGGCGACGGCGGGCGGACCTCGGCCGTCCGGATCCAACTGCGAGTGGACGGACCGACGTTGTCCGCGCTCACCGTCGAACACGTCACGGTGCGCGCGGGGCGCATCTCGTACGAGCTGGTCAACCGAGGCACCACCGCCCTCACCCCGCGCCTCGCCGTCCACGCCGACGGCACCCTCGGCGAGGTCCTCGACCGCGCCCCGCGCACCCTCCCCGTCGAACTCCTGCCGGGCCGCCGCGTCACGCTCAGCGAGCCGTGGCCCGACACCCCGGCGCTGGACTCGGTCGAGGTACGGCTGACGGTCACGGCGGCGGGCGGGGCGCGCGACACGGGGGCCGCGTCGGCGACGTTCGTGCCGTGGGGCGCGGTGGCGGGGGCCGGGGGCGCGCTCGCGACGGTCGCCGCGTTTCTCGTCGTACGGCGTCACAGGCGTCGTCCGCCGGGCGGTGTACGGCGTCACGGGCATCGCACGCCCGGCGGTGAGGCGTGCGAACAGCCGCGTGCGGAAGTCGAGTTGACGGGAGCGGTGTCGTGAGCGGTGTCGTGGGCGGCAAGGTGCGGATGACGGTGCTGGCGGCGGTGCTCGCGCTCCTCGTGCTGCCCCTCGCGGGGGCTCCCGCGGTCGGCGCGGAGAAGCCCTCCGTCAAACTGTCCAAGTCCCAGGCCGGGACGGGGGGTTCGATCACCGTCACCGGCAGTGGATGGCGGCCGAAGACGCTGCTGATGATGCTGATCTGCGGCCAGTCGGTGCCGTCCCGGGGTGTGATCGGCGGCACCAACTCCTGTGCCAACGCCGACGGCCGGGCCGTCACCACCGACGCGAAGGGCGACTTCAGCAAGGAGCTGCCGGTCGCCGAACCGCCCGAGCCGTGCCCGTGCGTGGTGCACGTCGCCACGGTCACGGGGGCGAAGGCGGAGGCGGACGCCATCTTCATGGTCGCCGGGCACTCGGTCGAGCCGCTCCCCGAGGAGGAGAGCGGCGGACGGCTCTCGGTGCTCACGGACACCCGGCTCGACGGTTCGAGCGGGCTGCTCACCTCGTTCGGCGCCCCGCCCTCCCGCACGCTCGTCTTCACGGTCGGCAACGTCGGCACCGCCGCCGTCAAGGACCCGGTCTTCCAAGTCGGCACCTCCCACGGTGTGTTCGCCCCGACGTGGGAGGAACAGCAGTGGCGCGGCACCGTCGAGCCCGGCAAGAAGGCGCAGATCGAACTCCCCGTCGAACTCGCGGCCGGGGCACACGGCGACTACACGGTCTCGCTCAAGTACGGCGGGAAGATGCTCGCCGAGCAGCCGTGGGGCGTGGGCCGCCCCTGGGGCGTGACGCTGTTCTGGATCCTGCTCGCCGTGGTCGTGCCGGCCGCGGTGTTCCGTATCGGCATGGCCGTGGTGGACCGGCTGCGGCCGCGCAGGCCGTCCCGGCGCAGCGGCAGTGGCCGTCGGCGCGGCCTGCGGCTGCCCGAACTCACCCTGCGCATGCCGAGGTTGAGCATGCCGTCGGCCACGAAGGCATCGACGGCACCCGAATCCCGTACGACCTCCACCTCGACTCCGACTCCGGCCCCGGCTTCGACGCGGACCCTTCCGTGGTTCACGCCGGACAGCGATCCGGGGATCCCGGCGGCCGGTCAGCTCTCCGCACCGCAAGAGAACAGTCCTACGACTCCCACGAGGAAGGGCAATACGTGAGTACGCAACGGAGAGTGGCACCAACGGTGGGGCGGAGAGCCGGCGCGGCCGGGATCGCGCTGGTACTCGGCGGCGCGGGCATCCTGCTCGGGGTGGCCGCGTCACCGGCGCAGGCCGCCGAGGTGTCGTACGCGACCAAGTGCATCCCGCCCGCGGCCTCGGGCCTCGACCCCGTCGAGGGCACCACAAAGGTGGAGATCACCGCACCGGCGACGGCGAAGGTGGGTGACGAGGTCGAGATCGTATGGAAGTTCACGCAGGCCGCCTCGAAGAACCCCGACCTCATCGACCTCCCGGAGGACTCGGTCAAGCCCACCGGAACCGTCAAGGCGGCCGGTGCGCAGACCGCGGACGTCCCGATGGAGGGGCCGCAGGAGAACCCGGCGATACCCAAGGGCGGCGACATGGTGCTGTCCGACATGACGGGCAAGGTCACGCTGACGACGGCGGGCGAGGTCACGCTGACCCCGGACGCGTACACCATCACCGCCTACTCGACGGACACCGTGTGCACGCCCCAGGAGGCGGTGCCGGCCGCGGCCACGATCACGGTGACGGACGACGGGGGCAGTACGACGACCTCGGGCGGGACGACCACCGACGGCGGGACGACCACCGACGGTGGCACCACGACCGATGGCGGCACGACCACCGACGGTGGCACGACGACCGGCGGGTCGACCGACGGCGGCTCGACCTCCGGCGGCGATGACGGTCAGACCGACTTCGAGGGCAAGACGGTGACCACGTCCTTCGCCTGCACCTCGCCGGGACCCGAGAAGATCGAATCCACGGCGACGATCAACGCCAAGAAGAACGGCGGGAGTTACGACCTCACGGTGAAGACCGCCGAGGGCGTGATGGACAGTCCCGCACCGCTGCCCGCGGGCGCGCTGAAGCCGTCCATGGTGATCACGGTCGGCGGCGACGACAGCGGCTCGCTCGAGGTCGAGGGCCCTGCCAACAAGGAGGCCCTCAACGCGGGCGACCCGGTCTCGCTCGAGGACATGACGGGCACGTACAAGCCGGGAGCGGACGGCAAGGCCACGCTCAGCCCGGGCGATCTCACGATCGTCGTGACGCTGAGCGCCGGGGCCGACCCGATCGCCATCCCCTGCAAGGCGACGAAGACCGGCGTCTCACTGGAACTCGACGTCGAGAAGCAGGACGGCGGCGTCTCCGGCGCGACGACGTCGGGCTCCGATTCGTCCTCGTCCTCGTCTTCTTCTTCGAGCGGCGGCCTGGCCGAGACCGGCGCGAACGACAACGGCGGGCTCCGGGCCCTCGGCCTGGTGGCCGGCACCGTGATCCTGCTCGGCGGCGCCGTCTTCACCTTCATGCCCCGTCGGCGCGTGCGCTGAGCCGACGCGGGAAAACCCGAAGGGCCGCCGCACCACTTGGTGCGGCGGCCCTTCGTACAGAAGCCTCAGGCGTACGTCAGCGGACGTTGCCCATGAGTTCCTTGACCTTGTTGCGGTACATCCACACCGCGACACCGGCGACCACGGCGAGCGTGGCCTCCAGGGCGACGATGCCCATCTTGTTCAGGTCGACCCCGGCGATGGAGAGCAGACCGGTCGTGGCGTCACCGGCGGTGACGGCCAGGAACCAGACGCCCATCATCTGGGAGGCGTACTTCGCGGGCGCCATCTTCGTGGTGACGGAGAGGCCGACCGGGGAGAGCAGCAGCTCACCGACGGTCTGCACGAAGTAGATCGCGACCAGCCACATCGCGGCGGCCTTGTGACCGCCCTCGGCGATGGACAGCGGAGCCAGGAAGAGGAAGAACGACGCACCGACCAGCACGAGACCGGACGCGAACTTCACGATGGTGCTCGGCTCCTTGCCGCGCTTGTTGAGCGCCAGCCAGAACCAGGCGAAGACCGGGGCGAGCGCCATGATCAGCACCGGGTTCACCGACTGGTACCAGGAGACCGGGAACTCCCATCCGAAGACGGTGTTCTGCGCCGAGCCGTCGGCGAAGATCGACAGCGTCGAACCGCCCTGGTCGTAGATCATCCAGAACACGGCCGCGGCGACGAAGAACCAGATGTAGCCGGACATCTTCGACTGCTCGGCGCGGTCCAGGTCCTTGTCGCGCTTGATCCGCACCAGGACCATGATCGGGATGATCACGCCGAGCAGGGTCAGCGGAACCAGGACCCAGTTCAGCGTGTAGTGGCCGGTGGTGCCGACGATCGCGTAGAAGACGACGGCGATGCCCGCCCAGATCGCGGCCTTGCGCAGCGTCGAGGACTTCTCCGCGGCGGAGAGCGGCGTCGGCACGATGGTGGAGCGCTCGGCGAGGTTGCGGCTGCCGATCAGGAACTGGCCGAGGCCGAGCGCCATGCCGAGCGCGGCGAGCGCGAAGCCCAGGTGCCAGTTGACGTTCTCACCGATGGTGCCGATGATCAGCGGCGCGGCGAAGGCGCCGAGGTTGATGCCCATGTAGAAGACCGTGAAGCCACCGTCGCGGCGCGGGTCGTCCGGGCCGTCGTAGAGGTGGCCGACCATCGTGGAGATGTTGGCCTTCAGCAGACCCGAGCCGATCGCGACCAGGCCGAGACCGGCGTAGAAGGTGCCCGACGCCGGCAGCGCCAGCGTCAGGTGGCCGAGCATGATGATTCCGCCGGCGACGGCGACGGTCTTGCGGGGACCCCAGACCCGGTCGCCGAACCAGCCGCCGGGCAGGGCGAGCAGGTACACCATCGACACGTAGACGGAGTAGATCGCGGTCGCGGTGGCCACGCTCAGGTGCAGGCCACCCGGTGCGACCAGGTACAGCGGGAGCAGAGCCCTCATGCCGTAGTAGGAGAAACGCTCCCACATCTCGGTCATGAAGAGAGTGGCCAGTCCCCGGGGGTGGCCGAAGAAGGTGCGTTCGAAACCGGGGGTGCCCGGGTTTGCCGAACCCTTCGTCAGGCTGGACGCCATGGTCGTTCCTTGCTGGTCGGGACGCGCGGAAGTGGGGTTGCGCGCCCGGTGGGGGCGGCCGGCACCGGCGGGTTCCGGCCGTCCGTCCCCACGCCCACGGGGAGTCCGCTCCGGATTGCGAAGCGGCGGAGGCCGACCACCGGGATCCACGCCCGCACGCTTTGACGCGCTCGGGCCCGGCCACAGGTCATTCCTTTCAAGGCTGGCGAATACCAGCCCGCACATAAAAGAGACCTTCAGCGTCAAATGCCCGCCAAAGGTCCCTGCAGTGCTACAGGCGTCTGGTCACCATACGACATGTCAATGCCGCATATGGAAGGACTTGAGAGATGGATCACAGGCGGTATTGGAACCACAGGAACCTATTCGAAGGTGTTTATCAAGATCGCCCCTCGCAGTCGCAGGTCGGCATCTCCAGGGCCGTAGGTAAGAATCACGGATGCCGATCACCCCGCGAGTGTCGTCCGCGGCGGACTACCATCAACCCATGACCCGTGTACTGCTCGCCGAGGACGACGCGTCCATCTCGGAGCCACTGGCCCGTGCCCTGCGCCGGGAGGGCTACGAGGTCGAGGTGCGCGAAGACGGACCCACCGCGCTCGACGCCGGCATCCAGGGCGGCATCGACCTGTGCGTCCTGGACCTGGGCCTGCCCGGTATGGACGGCCTGGAAGTGGCCCGCCGGCTGCGTGCCGAGGGGCACACCGTCCCCATCCTGATCCTGACCGCGCGCGCCGACGAGGTGGACACCGTCGTCGGCCTCGACGCGGGCGCCGACGACTACGTCACCAAGCCGTTCCGGCTCGCCGAACTGCTCGCCCGCGTACGGGCCCTGCTGCGGCGCGGTGCCGCCGAGCCCCAGCAGCCGCCGGCCACGCACGGGGTGCGCATCGACGTCGAGTCGCACCGCGCCTGGATGGGCGACGAGGAACTCCAGCTCACCGCCAAGGAGTTCGACCTCCTGCGGGTCCTCGTCCGGGACGCCGGACGCGTCGTCACCCGCGACCAGCTCATGCGCGAGGTCTGGGACACCACCTGGTGGTCCTCCACCAAGACCCTCGACATGCACATCTCCTGGCTCCGCAAGAAGCTCGGCGACGACGCGGCGAACCCCCGCTACATCGCGACGGTACGAGGCGTCGGATTCCGCTTCGAGAAGAGCTGACGGAGCCCTCCCGCCAGGCTCCAAGCAACCCGCCCGGAGGGCACCGTGCGTCGCCGTCTCATCCAGTCCACCCTCGCCGTGGTGCTCGTAGTGATCGCCGTCTTCGGCGTCTCCCTCGTGATCGTCGAGACGCGGACGATCGGCAGCAGCGCCCAGGAGAGGGTGGAGTCCGAGGCGCTCCGACTCGCGAGCATCGTGGACAGCCGGATCATCGGCCATGAGGACATCACCGCGGAGATCCTGAAGAACCAGGTCACGGACGAGCGGTACGCCGTGATCAGGATCCCGGGCCGGGAGCCGATCGAGATCGGGACCAAGCCCAGCGGTGAGGTCACCCACTACACGTCCAAGGGCGAGGAGGGCGAGACGGTCACCGTCCTGGAGCCGCGCTCGTCCGTGACGAAGGAAATCGGCCGTACGCTGCTGATCATCGCGGCGGTCGCCCTGCTCGCCATCATCGCCGCCGTCCTCCTCGCCGTACGCCAGGCCAACCGCCTCGCCTCCCCGCTCACCGACCTCGCGGAGACCGCGGAACGGCTCGGCTCCGGCGACCCCCGCCCGCGCCACAAGCGGTACGGCGTCCCGGAGCTGGACCGCGTCGCGGACGTCCTGGACGCCAGCGCGGAGCGCATCGCACGGATGCTCACGGCGGAGCGCCGGCTCGCCGCCGACGCCTCCCACCAGCTCCGTACGCCCCTCACGGCCCTCTCCATGCGCCTGGAGGAGATCACCCTCACCGACGACCCGGACACGGTGAAGGAGGAGGCGACGATCGCGCTGACGCAGGTCGAGCGGCTCACGGACGTCGTGGAGCGGCTGCTCACCAACGCCCGCGATCCGCGCACCGGCTCAGCAGTCTCCTTCGACCTCGACGAGGTCATCAAGCAGCAGCTGGAGGAGTGGCGCCCGGCCTACCGCAGTGCGGGCCGCGCCATCGTCAGCTCGGGCAAGCGGCATCTGCGGGCCGTGGGCACCCCGGGCGCGGTCGCCCAGGTCCTTGCCGCGCTCATCGAGAACTCCCTGATGCACGGCGGCGGCACCGTCGCCCTGCGCACCCGCGTCACCGGCAACCAGGCCGTCGTCGAGGTCACCGACGAGGGCCCCGGCGTTCCCCCGGACCTCGGCGCCCGCATCTTCGAGCGCACGATCAGCGGCCGCAACTCCACGGGGATCGGCCTCGCCGTCGCCCGTGACCTCGCGGAGGCCGACGGGGGCCGTCTGGAGATGCTCCAGGTGAAGCCCCCGGTGTTCGGCCTGTTCCTGTCCCGTACGCCCTTGAAGAAGCCGCCGACGGGCGAGGAGCCGGAGCCGACGGTCAGGTAGCGGTAGGGCTCAGCTCACGTGCTGTGCGGGCCTGGGGCGCTGCTCGGGCCCGGGCTCGGCTTCGAGGAACGATTCCGCACTGGCCACCGCCTCCCGCGCGGGCAGCGTACGGAACACCCAGGTGCGGTACGACCAGAAGCGGAACAGGGTCGCGACGCCGATGCCCAGGAACTTGAAGACGTTGCTCTGCAGCGGGCTGTCCCAGCCGAAGCCGTACGTCGCCATGTAGAGCACGCCGTTCTCGATCACCAGTCCCACCGCGCTGAACAGCAGGAACAGCGTCAGTTCCTTGGTGCGGCCGCCCTTGTCCCGGTCACGGTACGTGAAGTAGCGGAACCCGACGTAGTTGAAGATGATGGCCACGACGGTGGCGATGACACTGGCCCGGACGACCTGCAGACCGGTCCCGTGGCGCACCAGGTTGAACACGAGCAGGTTGACGAGCAGCCCCACCCCGCCGACCGCGCCGAACTTGACGACCTCTCGGAAGAGCCGGTCGAAACGACGGCGGACCGCGCCGCGAGGCTGCTCGGTATGGAGCCCCGAAGAACCACTGCCCATGGTGTCGCCAGCCCCCGTAGGTTGCCGTCAGTCGGATATATCAACTCAGCCATGCTAACCAGCGGTCCTCGGCATCGCCTGTGTGTACAGACTCACAGGTAAGAAAAATGGCCGCCACCGTGGGCATCTCGATGCGGAATTACCGGCTTGTCGACGTGGAGACACCGGCATACCGGTGCGGAAACCGGCCGCCGTGGCGTGGCCGATACTCTTGGAGCGTGACGTTCCCGGTAGTCGGCATGGTCGGCGGGGGGCAGCTCGCTCGTATGACACACGAGGCGGGCATCCCGCTCGGCATCAAGTTCAAGCTCCTCAGTGACACCCCTCAGGATTCCGCGGCGCAGGTCGTCAGCGATGTCGTCATCGGCGACTATCGCGACCTCGACACGCTGCGTGAGTTCGCGCGGGGCTGCGATGTGATCACCTTCGATCACGAACACGTACCCACCGAGCATCTGCGTGCCCTGGAGGCGGACGGCATCCCCGTCCGCCCGGGGCCCGACGCACTCGTGCACGCCCAGGACAAGGGTGTGATGCGCGCGAAGCTCGACTCGATCGGCGTGCCGTGCCCGCGGCACCGGATCGTGAGCGACGTCGACGACGTCGCCGCCTTCGCGGCCGAGGGCGACGGTTTCCCGGTGATCCTGAAAACCGTCCGCGGCGGCTACGACGGCAAGGGGGTCTGGTTCGTCCGCTCCCTCGAAGAAGCGGCCGACCCCTTCCGCGCCGGAGTCCCCGTCCTCGCCGAGGAGAAGGTCGACTTCGTGCGCGAACTCGCGGCGAACGTCGTCCGCTCGCCGCACGGCCAGGCCGTCGCCTACCCCGTCGTCGAGTCCCAGCAGGTCGACGGCGTCTGCGACACGGTGATCGCCCCGGCCCCCGGTATCGCGGAGGAGCTGGCCCTCCAGGCCGGCGAGCTGGCCCTGCGCATCGCCAAGGAACTCGGAGTCGTCGGCCACCTCGCCGTGGAGCTCTTCGAGACGCGCGACGGCCGCATCCTCGTCAACGAACTGGCCATGCGCCCGCACAACTCGGGCCACTGGACCCAGGACGGCGCGATCACCTCCCAGTTCGCCAACCACGTACGGGCCGTCCTCGACCTCCCGCTCGGCGACCCGCGCCCCCGCGCCAAGTGGACGGTCATGGCCAACGTCCTGGGCGGCGACTACCCCGACATGTACTCCGCGTACCTGCACTGCATGGCCCGCGACCCCCAGCTGAAGATCCACATGTACGGCAAGGACGTGAAGCCCGGCCGCAAGGTGGGCCACGTCAACACCTACGGCGACGACCTGGACGACGTACTGGAGCGCGCCCGGCACGCAGCCGGATATCTGAGAGGCACGATCACCGAATGACCGACCGCGTTGAACCCGCTGCACCAGGCAACCCCGTCGCACCTCTGGTGGGCATCGTCATGGGATCCGACTCCGACTGGCCCGTCATGGAGGCCGCCGCACAGGCCCTGGACGAGTTCGAGATCCCGTACGAGGTGGATGTCGTCTCCGCGCACCGCATGCCGCGCGAGATGATCGCGTACGGCGAGCAGGCCGCCGACCGCGGGCTCAAGGCGATCATCGCGGGCGCGGGCGGCGCCGCCCACCTGCCCGGCATGCTGGCGTCCGTGACGCCGCTGCCGGTGATCGGCGTCCCGGTCCCGCTGAAGTACCTCGACGGCATGGACAGCCTGCTCTCCATCGTGCAGATGCCGGCCGGTGTCCCGGTCGCGACCGTCTCCGTCGCCGGCGCGCGCAACGCGGGCCTGCTTGCCGCCCGGATGCTCGCCGCGCACGACGAGGAACTCCTCGCCCGGATGCGGGAGTTCCAGCAGGAGCTGAACGAGCAGGCCACCGAGAAGGGCAAGCGGCTGCGCACCAAGGTCGAGGGCGCGGGCAGCGGCTTCGGCTTCGGGAAGTGACGCCGATGACCTCCGCCTCGCTCGCGCAGGCCCGCGAACTGCTCGCCGAGTTCCCGGTCGTCGACGGTCACAACGACCTCCCCTGGGCGCTGCGCGAACAGGTCCGCTACGACCTCGACGCCCGCGACATCGCCACCGACCAGAGCGCACACCTGCACACGGACCTGGCGCGGCTGCGCGAGGGCGGGGTCGGCGCCCAGTTCTGGTCGGTGTACGTCCGCTCGGACCTGCCGGGAGCGGTCACCGCGACGCTCGAACAGATCGACTGCGTACGGCAGTTGATCGACCGGCACCCGTCCGGCCTGCGCGCCGCGCTGACCGCCGCCGACATGGAGGCGGCGCGAGCGGAGGGCCGTATCGCCTCGCTGATGGGCGCGGAGGGCGGCCACTCGATCGACAACTCCCTCGCCACACTGCGGGCGTTGTACGCGCTCGGCGTCCGCTACATGACCCTCACCCACAACGACAACATCGCCTGGGCGGACTCGGCGACGGACCACCCCGCCGTCGGCGGCCTGTCGTCCTTCGGCCGTGAGGTCGTACGGGAGATGAACCGCGAGGGCATGCTCGTGGACCTCTCCCACGTGGCCGCCACCACCATGCGCGACGCGCTCGACACGACCGCCGCGCCGGTGATCTTCTCCCACTCCTCCTCCCGCGCGGTGTGCGACCACCCGCGCAACATCCCGGACGACGTCCTGGAGCGGCTGCCCGCCAACGGGGGAGTGGCGATGGTGACGTTCGTACCGAAGTTCGTCCTCCAGGCGGCGGTCGACTGGACGGCCGCGGCCGACGAGAACATGCGCGCCAACGGCTTCCACCACCTCGACACGACCCCCGAGGGCATGAAGGTCCACCGCGTCTTCGAGGAGTCCAACCCGCGCCCCGTCGCCACGGTGTCGACGGTCGCGGACCACCTGGACCACATGCGCGAGGTCGCCGGCATCGACCACCTCGGCATCGGCGGCGACTACGACGGCACGGCGTTCACCCCGGACGGCCTGCACGACGTGTCCGGCTACCCGAACCTCATCGCGGAGCTGCTGGACCGCGGCTGGTCCAAGGCCGACCTGGCCAAGCTGACCTGGCAGAACGCGGTACGGGTGCTGGGCGCGGCCGAGGACGTGGCCCGCGACCTCCAAGCGCGGCGGGGACCGTCGAACGCGACGCTGCAGCAGCTGGACTGCTGACACCTCCGGAGCCTGCCCGGTGGGTGGGGCGTACCCCCAAACGCCCCACCCACCAGGAAGCGCCCCGGCCTCCGTGGAACGGTGGTGGTACTGCGATCACCGTCCACCCAACGGAGCCCTGTCATGGCAGACCTGCAGGACGAACTGCACACGACCGCTGAGGTGGGCAAGCTGGACCGGCCGGCTGCCTGGCCGGAGCCCGAGCCGCTGCCGCTCGACACCAGTGACCTCGAGACGGCACCCGAGCCCGAGCCCTCGGGCGACCCGCTGGAGCGGGCCCACGCCTTCCTCGCCGGCCACCCCGTCGCCGACGGCTACAGCGGTCTGCCATGGGCGCTGCGCCACCTGCCCTGGTTCGACCTGGAGCTGGGGGAGAGCGCGGTGGACACGGATGTGCCGCGGATGCGGGAAGGGCATGTGGGCGCCCTGTTCTGGTCGCTGCACCTGCCCGAGGGGCTCGCCGGGGACCGTGCAGTCGGAGCCACCCTGGAGCAGCTCGACCTGGTGCATACGGTGGTCCAGGCCCACCCCGAGGGTCTGCGCATGACCCGCAACGCGGCGGACGTCACCGACGCCCAGCACTGCGGCCGCGTCGCCGTGGTACTCGGCCCCGCCGGAGCCGGCGCGCTCGGCGACTCGATGGGCATCCTGCGCTCCATGCACGCGCTCGGCCTGCGCGTCCTCACCCTCTCCGGCGCGTCCTGGGCGAGCGAGGCGGGCCTGACCCGGTTCGGCGAGGAGGTGCTCCGCGAGATGAACCGGCTCGGCGTGCTCGCCGACCTCTCCGGCACCTCGGACGCCACGATCGCCCGCGCGATGGCCGCGTCCAAGGCCCCGGTCCTGTTCACCCGCTCCGCGGCCCGCGCCCTGCGCCCCCACCCGGCCAACCTTCCCGACGGCGTCCTCGCCGAACTCGGCGCCGCCAAGGGCCTGTGCCTCGTCCCGCTCACCGCCGAGCAGACGGGCCCCTCGGTACGGGACGTCGCCGACCACCTCGACCACGTCCGCGCCCTCGCGGGCCCGGAGTCCGTCGGCCTCTCGGGGACCTACGACTCCGGAACCGCGCACCCGCAGGACCTCGCCGACGCCTCCTGCTACCCGCACCTGATCGCCGAACTCCTCACCCGCGGCTGGTCCGAGACCGACCTCGCCCTGCTCACCTGGGGCAACGTCCAACGCGTGCTGCGCAGCGCGGACTTCACCGCCCGCGCGGCCCGGCAGCGCCGCGAACCCTCGTCGGCGAAGATCGCGGAGCTGGACGGATAGCTACGCCGGGTGGTCGATCCGGCAGAGGCAGAACGGATGCCCCGCCGGATCGGCGTACACCCGGAAGTCCTCCTTGTCCTCCTGGTGCAACAGCCGGGCGCCGAGCGCGAGCACCGCCTCCTGGGCGGCTTCGAGGGCTTCCCAGGTGCTTCCGGCGTCGAAGTCGAGATGGAACTGCTGCGAGTTGAGGTCGGCGCGCGGCCACTCGGGCGGGACGAACCCCGGGGCCCGCTGGAACGCGAGCCGTGGCCCGTCCGGGATCTGCAGGACGACCCACTCGTCGTCCTCGCCCCAGGGGGTGCCGCCCAGCACTCCCGCGTAGAACGCGGCGAGCGCGCGTGGGTCGGGGCAGTCGAGTACGACGGACCGCATACGTACGACAGGCTCCACAGCAATCTCCTTCGGGCTCAACATGCGCAGAGGCAGAACGGGTGCCCCGCCGGATCGGCGTACACACGCCACCCGCGAGACCGGTCCTCCGCGTCGAGTGCCCGCGCCCCGAGCGCCAGCACGCCCTTCTCGGCCGCGTCCAGGTCGGCCACGGTCAGGTCCAGATGGAACTGCTGCGAGGCCTCGCCCGCGGGCCACTTCGGCGGTAGGTGTCCGGGGGCGGCCTGGAACGCCAGCGACCGCCCGCCGGGCAGCTTCAGGTCGATCCAGTCCCCCTCGCCCTCGACCGTGCCGCCGAGCACCTCGGCGTAGAACCCGGCGAGAGCGCGGGGGTCGGGACAGTCCAGGACGACGACGCCGAGTTCGGCGAGAGCCATGACTTCCTCCCAGGAAGCGTCGAGTTACCCGTAGGCCTCATGAAGAGGTAACGGTTACTGCATGCTCCCGTATTGGAGGTAACGTCGCAAGCGTGAATGACAGATCGCCCGCACCCGGAGGCCTGGCCCTGGTCCAGTCCCTGGTGAACACGCTGGACATCGAGACGGGCGCCGACTCGCTGGACGGGGCGGAGGGCCGGGCGCGGTTCGGTGTCCCCCAGGGCGGGCTGGAACAGGCCCGCGAGCTGCGTGAGTCCCTGCGCGCGGCCCTGCTCGCCCACGCGGGCCACCCGCCGCACGGCACGGTGACCCCGCTGGGCGAGCTGCTCGCGCGGGCGCACCTGGTGGTCACGGTCGACCCGGGCGACGGCTCGGCGGCCCTCGCCCCGGCGGACGAGGGCCCGCTGCTCTCGCGGGTCGCGGCGGCCGTCGCCCAGGCCCTCGTCGAGGGCACCTGGACCCGGCTGAAGGCCTGCGAGGCCGTCGACTGCCACTGGGCCTACTACGACCGCTCCCCGGCCGGACGCGGCCGCTGGTGCTCGATGTCGGTCTGCGGGGCACGCGCGAAGATGCGCAGGTACCGGGCCAAGTAGCCCGTCCGGCCACACCAGGCGGCAGGACGGTGGAGAATGTGCGACGACGCCGATCCGGCCGACTGAGCCTCGGCCGGATCGGCGTCACCCGACAGCCTCAGTCGGTGGGCCGGAGTCTCAGGCCGTCGGCCGCCCCATCGCGCGGTACGTCCACCCGGCCCGCCGCCACACCTCCGGGTCGAGCGCGTTGCGCCCGTCGAGGACCAGCCGCGTCGTCACGGCCTCGCCAAGGACCGCCGGGTCCAGCTCGCGGAACTCACGCCACTCGGTCAGGTGCAGTACGACATCGGCGCCGCGCACGGCCTCTATGGCGGAGTCGGCGTACGCGAGCGTCGGGAAGAGCCGGCGAGCGTTGGCCATGCCCTTCGGGTCGTACACCGTGACCTGGCCGCCCTGGAGGTGGATCTGCCCGGCGACGTTCAGCGCGGGCGAGTCCCGGACGTCGTCCGAGTCGGGCTTGAAGGCGGCACCGAGCACGGCGACCCGCTTCCCCAGGAACGACCCGCCACCGAGCGCCTCCCGCGCCAGCTCCACCATCTGCCCGCGCTGGCGCATGTTGATCGAGTCGATCTCGCGCAGGAAGGTCAGAGCCTGGTCGGCACCCAGCTCACCGGCACGGGCCATGAAGGCGCGGATGTCCTTGGGCAGGCAGCCACCCCCGAACCCGATCCCGGCCCGCAGGAACTTCTTCCCGATCCGCTCGTCGTGCCCGATGGCCTCGGCCAGCTTGACGACATCGCCGTCGGCGGCCTCGCACACCTCGGCCATGGCGTTGATGAAGGAGATCTTGGTCGCGAGGAAGGAGTTCGCGGAGGTCTTCACCAGCTCGGCGGTCGGGAAGTCGGTCAGGACGAACGGCGATCCGGCGGTGACCGGCGTCGCGTACACCTCGCGCAGCAGCTTCTCGGCGCGCTCACTGCGTACGCCCACCACGATGCGGTCGGGGTGCAGCGTGTCGTTCACGGCGAAGCCCTCGCGCAGGAACTCCGGGTTCCAGGCCAGCTCCGCGTCCTCACCGGCGGGCGCGAGCTCCACGAGCCGGGCGGCCAGGCGGTCCGCGGAGCCGACGGGCACGGTGGACTTGCCGACGACGAGGGCGGGGCCGTGCAGGTGCGGGGCGAGCGACTCGAAGGCGGCATCGACGTACGACATGTCACACGCGTACTCGCCGTGCTTCTGCGGCGTGTTCACGCAGACGAAGTGGACGTCGCCGAACTCCCCGACCTCGGCCCAGTCCATGGTGAAGCGCAGCCGCCCGCTGGACCCCTCGATCCCCGCGACATGCTTGCGCAGCAGCTCCTCGAGCCCCGGCTCGTACATCGGGACCTCGCCCCGCTTGAGCATCTCGATCTTCTCGGGGACCACATCGAGCCCGAGGACCTCGAAGCCGAGCTCGGCCATGGCCGCGGCGTGGGTGGCGCCGAGATACCCGGTGCCGATCACGGTGATCTTGAGGGCCATGGGTGTACTCCTGAGGTGTACGGCGGGGTGCGCGCCCGAGCATAACCGGGGCATGCGACGGCCCCTCAACGGGCAACTTTCCCTCTGTCGCCAAGCTCACGTATCCCTTGGGTGGGAGGGCCCCTAAAATTTGGGTTACTTAACGGTAGTTAGCACCACCGTCACAGCATCCTTGGAGCGTGAGAGACCTTGGCCGGATCGGCTGATTTCGACCTGTACCGCCCGTCCGAGGAGCACGACATGCTCCGTGACGCGATCCGTTCGCTGGCCGAGGCGAAGATCGCGCCGTTCGCGGCCGCGGTGGACGAGGAAGCCCGTTTCCCGCAGGAGGCCCTGGACGCCCTGGTCGCCTCCGACCTGCACGCCGTGCACGTACCCGAGTCGTACGGCGGCGCGGGCGCGGATGCCCTTGCCACGGTGATCGTGATCGAGGAGGTGGCCCGCGTGTGCGCGTCCTCCTCGCTGATCCCGGCGGTGAACAAGCTGGGCTCGCTCCCCGTGATCCTCTCCGGCTCCGAGGACCTCAAGAAGAAGTACCTGGGCCCGCTCGCCAAGGGCGACGCGATGTTCTCGTACGCCCTCTCCGAGCCGGACGCGGGCTCCGACGCGGCGGGCATGAAGACGAAGGCGGTCCGCGACGGCGACTTCTACGTCCTCAACGGCGTGAAGCGCTGGATCACCAACGCGGGCGAGTCCGAGTACTACACGGTCATGGCGGTCACCGACCCGACGAAGCGCAGCAAGGGCATCAGCGCCTTCGTGGTCGAGAAGTCCGACGAGGGCGTCTCCTTCGGCGCCCCGGAGAAGAAGCTCGGCATCAAGGGCTCCCCGACCCGCGAGGTCTACCTCGACAACGTCCGCATCCCCGCCGACCGCATGATCGGCGAAGAGGGCACCGGCTTCGCCACCGCCATGAAGACCCTGGACCACACCCGCATCACGATCGCGGCCCAGGCCCTCGGCATCGCCCAGGGCGCGCTGGACTACGCCAAGGGCTACGTCCAGGAGCGCAAGCAGTTCGGCAAGGCGATCGCCGAGTTCCAGGGCATCCAGTTCATGCTCGCCGACATGGCCATGAAGATCGAGGCCGCCCGCCAGCTGACGTACGCGGCAGCGGCCAAGTCGCAGCGCGGCGACAAGGACCTCACCTTCCAGGGCGCGGCGGCCAAGTGCTTCGCCTCGGACGTGGCCATGGAGGTCACGACGGACGCCGTCCAGCTCCTGGGCGGCTACGGCTACACCCGCGACTACCCGGTCGAGCGCATGATGCGCGACGCCAAGATCACCCAGATCTACGAGGGCACGAACCAGGTCCAGCGCATCGTGATGGCCCGCAACCTGCCGTAAAGGCGGATGCGGGGGAGGGGCCTCCCCGAGCCCCTCTTCCGCCTGCCGTCCGATGGCGAGGTCGGCCGGGACGGCGTACGACGGAAGGGCACGGGACCCCGCTCAGGGGCCCCCACCCCCGGGAGAAGTCATGACCCAGACCGGAAACATGACCGCGATGAGCAAGGCGATGCAGGACTGCGTCGAGGCCTGCATGTCCTGCCACGCCGTGTGCGAGGAGACCATGAGCTCCTGCATGCAGATGGGCGGCCAGGCCCAGATGCAGGTCATGCGCGCGCTCATGGACTGCTCCGAGATGACTCGCATGTGCGCCGACATGATGATGCGCCGCTCACCCATGTCGGCCGAGATGTGCGTCATGTGCGCCAAGGCCTGCGACATGTGTGCCGAGGCGTGTATGACGATGCCGGACGACCCCCAGATGATGCGCTGCGCGGAGTCCTGTCGCCGCGCCGCCGAGATGTGCCGCGCGATGTAGTGCGCCTCGATGTGACCTCCGTCTGAAACGAGTGAAGGGCACCCGATGGGTGCCCTTCACTCGTTTCCTGGCTCAGTCGCCCGGAACGCCTGGCTCAGTCGCCCGTGACCGTCACCTTCTCGTCGTTCTTCAGCTCGTTCACCAGCGTCTTGACCTTGGCCTCGTCCCAGACGAGGTTGCCGCCGGTGGAGCCGGAGATCGGCATGTTCATCGAGGTGCCGTCGCCGCCGCTGACGCTCTTCATGGCCCAGAACATGTCGGCGAGGTCGAACAGGCCCATGTCCTTGTCGACGATGAGACTGTCGAGGCCGGCGCCCATGGTCGGGTACAGCTTGAAGGGGTTCAGGACGGTGCCCGGTGTCGCGACCTGGTTGGCCAGCGCCGAGAGGAACTTCTGCTGGTTCTTCGTACGGTCGAGGTCGCTGCCCGCGAGCGCGTAGCGGGTACGGACGAACGCGAGGGCCTGCTCGCCGTTGAGGGTCTGCTTGCCCGCCTCGAAGTCGGCGCCGGACTTGGTGTCCTTCATGCCGCCCTTCGGGATCTCGATCTCCACGCCGCCGACCGAGTCGACGATGTCCGCGAAGCCCGCGAAGCCGATCTCCACGTAGTGGTCGATGTGCAGCCCGGTGTTGAACTCGACGGTGCGCACGAGCAGTTCGGGCCCGTCCTCTGCGTACGCAGCGTTCAGCTTCACGTGCCGGCCCGTGCCCTTGTACGTCTTGCCGGACTCGGAGCCCACGAAGGTCGGGATCTCGACGTCGGAGTCACGCGGCAGCGAGATCAGCGTGGAGCCGTTGTCGCCGGTGTGCAGGATCATCATCGAGTCCGTGCGCTTGCCCTCGGCGGATCCGGTGTGCAGCGCCTTCTTCTCCTCGGCGGTCATGCCGGCGCGGCTGTCGGAACCGACGATCAGGTAGTTCGTGCCCTCGCCCGCGTCGGGGCGGTCGATGACCTTCGAGAGATCCACGTCACGGTTGAGCTTGGAGTCGGCCCAGAAGTACGTGCTGACGGAGACCACGACGAGCAGTGTGACCAGCGTGATGGCGGTCCACTTGATCCGGCGGCCCCAGTTCGGCGCGCGGCGCGGACCCCGTCCGCCGCCCGGCCCGCCCGGTCCCTGCGGTCCGCCGCCGTTCGGCGTGCCGTAGACCTGGCCCGAGTTGTAGCCGTTGCCGTACTGGTCGTCGTACCCCTGACCGTCGACGTACGTCGGCTGCTGGGGCACCCCGCCGTACGGCGGCGCGGACGGACCGGGGCCCGGCTGGCCACGGCGGACCTGCCGCATGACGCGCGCGCTCTCGGGCTGTGCGCCGGCGCTGCCGCGTCCGTACCGGTCGTTGCGGTTCTCGTCGGGCCAATCGTTCATGCGGACCAGTGTGCAGTGCCGCACTGTGCGCCATACAAGAGAGTGAGGAGATTCATGCCATGCCTGTTGCAGACCTGATGCAAAGCAACCTCTGTGTGACCCCCGCATAAGGTGGACGCCATGACAGACCAGGCCCCCACCCCGGAATCCGATATTCCGGGCAAGCCCACCTCAGCGTCCCGGACCACCCTCAGCCACATCATGAGCCACAACGACACCAACCTTCTGGGAACGGTGCACGGTGGAGTGATCATGAAGCTCGTGGACGACGCGGCGGGCGCGGTGGCCGGACGGCACTCCGGCGGGCCCGCCGTCACCGCCTCCATGGACGAGATGGCCTTCCTGGAACCCGTCCGCGTGGGCGACCTGGTCCATGTGAAGGCCCAGGTGAACTGGACCGGTCGTACGTCCATGGAGGTCGGCGTCCGCGTCCTGGCCGAGCGGTGGAACGAGTCCACGCCACCCCAACAGGTGGGCTCGGCCTACCTCGTCTTCGCCGCGGTCGACGCCGACGGCAAGCCGCGACCGGTGCCGCCGGTCCTCCCGGAGACCGAGCGCGACGAACGCCGGTACCAGGAGGCCCAGATCCGCCGCACCCACCGACTGGCCAGGCGCCGCGCGATCATGGACCTGCGCGAGAAGCGCGCGGCGGAGGGTCTGGACGAGTAACGGCACCCACGGTGACGGCGACGGTGACGGTGACCGTTACGGACAAATCACCTGATCCCCCGTAGTCACCCCGAACTCCCCCTGATACGGATCGTCCGCCCGCACCTTCCGCACCCCCTTGAAGTCCGCCCCAGCGGTCACCTTCAGGAGCGGCCCCCGCCCCTTGACCGCGCGCAGTTCGCAGCCGGGCAGGGCGGCCGCGAGGGACTTCGCGGAGCGGTCCCAGCGGGGGTCGTACGAGACGATCGTGCGGCGGAGGGTGCGGTCCTGCGCGGTGACGGGCTGCCGGGTCGTACGGAACCCGGTGGCGGCGAGCGCGCTGTCGACCCGCATGCCGAGGCCCGCCGTGGGCGTCCCGTTCTCGACCTGGACGCGGATCTGCTGCGGGGCCACATCGACGCGCAGGGCGTTGCTGCGGGGCTTGTGCGCCGCGAGCGGCCGGTCGTCGCGCAGGGCCTGGAAGAGCTTCTTCGACTTGACCGGGTCCCACTTGAGCGTCGAGCCGACGCCCTTCACGGCGTATCCCATCTGCCCGATCGGCACGGTCGTGAACTCGGACGAGGAGGGTGAGAAGTCGCGCATCGCCCGCCCGAGGTCGAGCAGTTCGTCCGTGCCGAACCCCTTGTCCGCGCGGACCGAGCCGAGCACGGCCCGGGTGACGTCGCGGAACTTCATCGGGTTCAGCAGCACCCCGGACGAGGTGGCCCGTGCGATCAGCGCCGCCAGGAAACGCTGCTGGCGCTGCATCCGGCCGAGGTCGGAGGAACCGTCGGCATGGCGGGAGCGGACGTACTGGAGTGCCTGCCCGCCGTTCAGCCGGTGCGAGCCCGCCGTGAGGTCGAGCCCGGTGTACGAGTCCTTGAGGGGCTTCGTCGTGCAGATCTCCACACCGCCGAGCTCGTCGACGGTCTTCATGAAGCTGGTGAAGTCGACCTCCAGGTAGTGGTCGATCTTCACCCGGGTCATGCTCTCGACCGTGCGCACGGTCAGCTGCGGCCCGCCCTCGGCGTACGCCGCGTTGATCTTGATGGGGTGCGAGCCGTGCTTCTTGCCGGTGATCTGGTCGGTGTGCGCGGGCGTCTCGGCGTACGAGTCGCGCGGCAGGCTCACCACGCTGGCACGCTCCCGGTCCTCCGAGATGTGCACGATCATGATCGTGTCGGTGCAGTGGCAGGGCGCGCCGCCCAGCCGGTACTTGCGCCGCTCCGCCTCCGTGATCTTGTCCCGGCCGTCGGTGCCGACCAGCAGCACGTTCATGCCGTGGCCCGCCTCGGGACGGTTCTTCATGTCCTTGAAGGGGTCGACCCGGGCGATGTCCGCGTCCAGGCTGGTGACCACCGCGTGCCCGATGCCCGCCGCGGCGAGCACCACCACCGAGAGCGTCGTCACCGCCCGCATGGCCCAGCGTGGCTTCTTGCGCCGTACGGGCGGCCGCCGGGCGGGGGAAGGCCCCGGTCGGCGTGGAGGGCGTGCGGGGGAGCGGGGCGGCGTGGGCAAGGGGGCACCTCCGCGAAGGCCGGCCGTGGGATCCGTGAGCACCGTAGGCCCATACGATCTGCGGCCCGGGGCGGAGAGAGGGCGGCGCGCGACCGTGTCCCCCATTCGCGGTAACGTGGCGACCGATGAGCGAGAAGTCTGACGTGCGGTCTCCCGCCGTTTCTGTGATCATGCCCGTCCTCGACGAGGAGCGGCACCTGCGCGGGGCCGTCCAAGCGATCCTGGCGCAGGAGTACGACGGCGAGATGGAGGTGGTGCTCGCCATCGGTCCGTCCTCGGACCGTACGGAGGAGATCGCCGCCGAGCTCGCGGGCGAGGATCCGCGCGTGCACACCGTGCCGAACCCGGCCGGTCGCACGCCCGCCGCGCTGAACGCGGCGATCAAGGCGTCCAGCCACCCCATCGTCGTACGCGTCGACGGGCACGGCATGCTCTCGCCCAACTACATCGCGACCGCCGTACGTCTCCTCGCGGAGACCGGCGCGCAGAACGTCGGCGGGGTCATGCACGCCGAGGGTGAGAACGACTGGGAGCATGCGGTCGCCGCCGCGATGACCTCGAAGATCGGCGTGGGGAACGCGGCCTTCCACACGGGAGGCGAGGCAGGGCCCGCCGATACCGTGTACCTCGGTGTCTTCCGGCGTGAGGCCCTTGAGCAACAGGGCGGCTACAACGAGGAGTTCATCCGCGCCCAGGACTGGGAGCTGAACTTCCGGATCAGGGAGGCGGGCGGCCTCATCTGGTTCTCGCCCGAGCTGCGGGTGTCGTACCGCCCGAGGCCCTCCATGCGCGCCCTCGCCAGGCAGTACAAGGACTACGGGCGCTGGCGCCATGTCGTCGCCCGCTTCCACGAGGGCTCCATCAACCTGCGCTACCTCGCCCCGCCGACCGCCGTCTGCGCGATCACGCTGGGTGTCGTGGTGGGCGCGGCGCTGACCCCCTGGGGGTTCGTGATCCCCGGCGGCTATCTCGCGGCCATCGCGCTCGGGTCGCTGGCCACGGGCAAGGGGCTGCCGCTGAAGGCGCGGCTCCAGATTCCCCTCGCCCTCGCGACGATGCACATGTCGTGGGGCTGGGGCTTCCTCACCAGCCCGAAGGCGCTCGCGAAGAAGGTCATCGCGTCGCGGCGTCCGGCGGTGCTCAGCTCCAACTGAGGTTGTAGGTGCACGAGTTGGGCCCCTCTCGGCATGGAGAGGGGCCCAACTCGCTTACTCGCTTACTCGCTTACGACCAGGTGTAGTTCGGGTTCACGTGCATGCAGGCCTCGTCGTTGGCGCCGTTGAGCGCCTCCGCCGTGTCCGGAATCGTGTTGTCCTCCACCTCGGCCTTGTACGTCGTGCCCTCGCGCCAGTCGGCGCCGACCACGAGCGTGACGCCCGAGACGTTCGTCGACTTCTCCACCGAACTCGTCGGAATCCCCAGGGCCTTGGCGACCCGCTGGGCGTCACCCTCCAGGTCGGCGCTCGGGTACTTGATCAGCGTCTTGTCCTCGGCCGTCGCTTCCGTCTGCTCCGCCGACGCCTGGGTGAAGCCCTTGCCGACCAGCAGCTCGCTCACATCGCTCGCCCGCCCGCTGACCGGGCCCAGCGTGGACGTCCGGGTGCCGTTCAGCACGGCCACGCCGATCTTGTCGTCCGCGGCGGCCGGATCCGAGGAGGCCTTCTCCGTGGTCGTCTTCTTCTTGTCCTTGCCGTCCAGCGCGATGTCCTCGCGGACGAGACGGAACAGCTTGGCCGCGTCGTCCGTGGGCTCCACATGCACGCCGACGTACCGGTTCGGCATCGTGGTCATCGTGATCCGCTTCGGCTCGACCTTCTTCAGCTCGTTGCCGAGGTCGTAGAGTTTCCCCACCTCGTCCAGGCTCTCGTCGACGATCAGCGCTTTGGTGGCCGTGTTGGCGAGCTTGAGCAGCTTCGTGGGGTTGGTGATCGTGGCGTTCTCGCGCAGCTGGCGGACCATCGAGTTCATGTACTGGTGCTGAGCCTTGGCGCGCGCCAGGTCGCTGCCGTCCTCGAAGCCGTAGCGGGTACGCAGCCACTGCAGGGCCTGCTCACCCTTGACGTACGTGGTGCCCTCTTCCAGCTTCAGCCCTGAGCCGTGGCCCTGGCTGTCCCTGGACTCGACGTTGGCGTCCACGCAGACCGGGACGCCGCCGATCGCGTCCGCCATCGAGACCACACCCGAGAAGTCGATCTGCATGAAGTGGTCGATGTGGATGTCGGTCAGCTTCTCCCAGGTGGCCACCGTGCAGCCGGGGCCGCCGCGGCCGAGTGTCCGGTTGGTCAACGTGCGAACGGTGGTTGCCGCGTACACCTCGCCGTCGTCCGGGTCCGTGCACTTGGGGATGTCCACGAGGGTGTCGCGCGGCATGCTGATCACCGACATGTTGGTGCGGTCGGCGGAGAGGTGCAACAGCATCTGGACGTCCGCGAGCGGGGTGGAGCCGAAGGTCTCCTTCGCGCCGCCGAGTTCCTGGTTCTCCTCGGTGTCCCGGGCGTCCGAGCCGATCAGAAGGATGTTCAGCGGGGTCTGGCCGGCCGCGTTCGCCTCGGACTTGGCGGCGCGGTCCTTCTCGTCGCCGATGTTCAGTTTGTCCTTCTGGATGTTGTCGTTCAGGTGCTGGTAGTAGAGATATCCGGCACCCGCGGTGCCAAGTATCAGGACTGCCAGGACCATCGCCGACCAGCGCAGTATTCGGCGTTTGCGGCGCGGGCGCGCCCCGCCCCCGTGCCGGCGGGCGCCGCCGCTCCCGCTGCTCCCCTGCGCTTTGAGGGGCATCGTGTCCTCGGCCGTCCGGCCGTCGGCTCCCGGAACCGGATCGCCGTCGGCCGCCACTGGGGCCGCCGCCGGCTCTCCGTCGGCCCTCGGGCCGGGAACGCTCTCGGCGCCCTGACCGGAATCGCCGTCGGCCCCCCGGACGGGCTCACCGCTCTCGTCGTACAGGCTGTCGTCCCAGCCCAGCTCACCGGCCCCCCGGCCGTTTGAGCGTCTTCCCTCCCCGCGCACACCACTTTGCGCCATCTTGCTGCCCCTCCCCACCCTGCGCCTGACAAACGGGCCCGTCCCGCGTCCAGTTGAACGTTTGTGGCGCCCAAGTCGGACGCACTCACGTCCTGTTGGACGCATGACGGACCCGTTAGGTCATCAGCTGGCGCACACAGTTTTGTCCGCCGTGGACTTTTCGACCGTCGAGGGCGCCGTTGTCGCAGCGGTCATGGAGACCCCCGCGCCCTTGAAGTCCTTGCCCAGGGTCAGCACGATCGCGGGCAGACCCTGTGAGTTCGTCTCGCTCTTGCCAGGCTTCATCGCCGAACCGGACAACCCCATGAGATCCGCCAGCTTGCGCGCCTGATCGGCCTGGTCGGGCGAGTACTCGAGGGTCGTCTTGCTGAGCGTTTCCTCGGCGTTGCCGAGCTGGCTGGACTTGGTCACGCCCTCATCATTCTGCAGCCAGTTAAGTGTTTCCTGTGCGGAGCCGGCGGGGGCGCCGCCGTTGTAGATGTTGACCCGGACATCGGCGGCCGCGGACTGGGTGCCCTTGAGCCGGGCGGCCACCGCTGCGGCCTCCTTCTTCTCCTGCGCCTTCACCTCGGTGAAGGACACATCGTCCCTGATCATGTCGAAGACCGGCTGAGAATCCGTGGGGGAGACGACGACCGTCACCGGGGTCTCCTCGGCCGGGTTGTCGATGACCGGCGTCGTGAGGAAGGTGATGTTCTTCGTCGGCACCTTCTTCAGCTCCAGGGCCACGTCCTTGAGCGTGCTGACCTTGCCGATACCGGTGTCCACCGTCAGCGCCTTGGTGGCGGCCTCGGCCAGCTTCAGCAGCTTGCTGGGGCTGGTGAGGGTGTCGCTGGAGGACATCTTGCGCATCAGCGAGGCCAGGAACTGCTGCTGCACCTTGATGCGGTCGAGGTCGCCCGAGTTGCCGAAGCTGTGCCGGGTGCGGAGGAAGGCGAGCGCCGTCTCGCCCTCGATCGTGTGCTTGCCGGCGGAGAGCTTGAGTTTGGAGTCGTCGTCGTCGACGTCCTTGGCGAGGCAGACCTCGACGCCGTCCACCGCGGTGGTCAGCGTCTTGACCGCGTTGAAGTCGGCCATCATGAAGTGGTTGGGCGTGATGCCGGTGACTTCCTTGACCGTGCGCATGGTGCAGCCCGCGTCCCGGCCGTACTGACCGAGGCTCGTGTTGAAGCGGACGTCCGTCGTGCCTGGGATGATCTTGGAGGAGCCGTCCGCCTGCTTCGTCTCGCAGTCCGGGATGTCGACGATCAGGTCACGCGGAATGCTCAACGCCGTCGCGTTCGTACGGTCCTTGGAGACGTGCAGCAGGATCGTCGTGTCGGCGTGACCGACGCTGCCCGAGTCGCCGTACTCCTCGTTGCCCTCACCGGTGCGTTTGTCCGTACCGATGATGAGGATGTTGAAGGCCTCGTCCTTGCTGAAGCTGCTGGAGGCCGCGTTGCCGACGTCCGTCGTGGTGACGTTGCCCTCGAGGTGCTTGAGGTAGAAGTACCCGGCGGTGGAGGCGGCGACCAGCACGAGGGCCATCGTGCCGCCGGTCCACAGCAGTATCTTCTTCGCCTTCGACTTCTTCGGCTTCGTACGCCCCCGCCGGCGCCCTGGAGGCGGTTCGGCGGGTGCGCCACGGCGCCTGCGCGGCCCCGGCACATCGGTGTCGGGAACGCGGCCCGGAGCTTCGCCGGGTTCGCGGACCGGCGTGCTGCGTGAGCCCGTTGGGACGCCCCCCGCGCCACGGGCCGATCTGCGAGGACCGGGGACTGGTGATTGCGGTGCGGAAGGCCGCAGTCGCAGTTCGTAGTCGCCGGTGTTCGGGTTGAGTACCCACTGGTCTGCGGGGTCGATATCGTCCGCCCGCCCACGGCCTTGCGCGTCCACGGTTGCTTAAGTCCTCCGTCGGGGCCACGCGGCGCCTTTTCCCCCTACAAAAGGCGCTCGGTCAGTCGGTCCAGCAGTGCGCGACCGCAGGACAGACCTGAAGGCCGGGTGCACCGGATCGCTCACACTATCCGCCCAGTTCAGCGTCAAGCGACGGCAGTGACAAATTCCACCTGCCTACAACTGGGCAATCCGCCCTATTTCTCAGAGAGTTCTTAGCTCAGCAGTTCCCCGCCTTGACGTGGGCTTTACCCGCACTCGTCCTCGGCCGCCGTGTTCCCCCGGAAAGTCGGCGCCGGATCGGGACTCCGCGGGACTCCGGCGGGTCCCTTTCCGCCCGGTTTCCCGTCCTCGTAGGACTCGCCCTCGGACTCGTCGTAGGGCTCGGCGTAGGACTCCCGGGACTCGTCGTAGGACTCCCCGAAAGCGGAGTCGTACGAGCTGTTTGTGGGGGAAACCTCCGGAAGGTCCTTTGTGACCGCGATCGGCGCATCCTCACGCAGCCGCGTGAAGAGTTTCTCAGCTTCGGGTTCCACGAGCTGGTCGCGGTTGGCGTTGTAGACGTACGACGTCCGGGGCACCGTCAGGAACTGCACCCGCTCCGTGGGGATGTTGCGCATGCCGCGCACGAGGTCGTACAGCCCGCGCAGGTTCGCCAGCGCCGGGTCCGTGGTGAGCGAGGAGGTGGCCGCGTCGAGCACGGGATAGAGCTTCGTGGGATTGAGCAGTACGTCGTTGCTGCGCACCTTGTTGACGAGTGCGCCGAGGAAGCGCTGCTGGCGGTCCATCCGGTCGGTGTCGCTGCCGTCGCCGATGCTCTTGCGGGCGCGGACATAACCGAGGGCCTGTTCGCCGTTGAGCGTCACCTTGCCCGCCGGCAGCTTCAGCTGGGCTTCCTTGTCGTCGATCGGCTCCTTCAGACACACCCGGACGCCGTCGACCGCGTCGACCATCTCCTTGAAACCGTTGAAGTCGACGACCATGTGGTGGTCGACACGGATGTTCGTGAGCTTCTCGACGGTACGGATCGTGCAGGCCGAACCGCCCGTCTGGAAGGCGTAGTTGAACATCGCGAGCATCGGCTCGGTGCGGGTGCCGTCCGGGCGGCGGCAGCTGGGCACGTCCACCATCAGGTCGCGGGGGAGGGAGACGGCGGTCGCGCTGCGCCGGTTCGCGGCGAGATGCAGCAGGATCGTGGTGTCGGACCGCTCGGTGCCGGAGTCCCGCCCGTACTTCGCGTTGCCGTCCCCGGCCCGCGAGTCCGACCCGATCAGCAGGATGTTCTGCGCGTCGCGCACCAGCGCGGTGGGCCGTTCCTTCTCGTACCGGGCGAGCTCGGTGGCCGCGTCGTTGTCCGCCGTGATGTTCGCGTTCAGCTTCTCGTACGCCGCCCAGCCCACTCCCGCGGCACCGAGCACCACGACCGCGACACCGATCGCCGTGTAACGCAGCCAGCGCCTACGCCGACGTATGACCCCGGCGCCGGTAGGGGTGGCACCGAGCTCCGGACCCAGCGCACCACGTCCGGAGGCCGTGCCTGCGGTGTCGGTCACGTCTGAGTCCACCCCTCATGGCGTACGAGCGTGTCGTGCTCCTACGACCATGGCGCGGGGCGGGGGTGGGGGCGGGGCGCTGATGGGCCGAACGGATGACACGGGGGGCGACCGCAGCGCCCCTTCAGGGGCGCGAGGAACTGCGCGACCAGCCACAGTCGGCCCGCAGACAACTGGCGGCCTCCTGGCAAAGGCTCACCGAGCCGTAGCCGTCACCCGCTCACTCTCGATCCGCTTGGCCAACGCGTCCTCGCCAAGCTCCTCAAGGTGGCGGCACAACACCACGGACCCCCCGGTGGCAAGCGCCGAGTACAACCCCGCGCTGAGCCCCTCCCAGGTGTCGTACGGCAGCGCGGACAGGATCCGGGACCCGGGCCCCGTGAGCCCGAGCGCACCCGCATCCACCCGCGCCCGCTCGACAACCTCCGCGCTCGTGTACTCCGCCCCGGCGACGATCAGCGCCGCCACCTCCGGGTCCACAGGCGCGTACGCCTGGAACCGGTCCCCCTGCGTCGGGACCTCGACGGCGTAGTCGGCGTACCCGGCGGGCGGCGTCGGAAAGCGCCGCCCCAGCGGAGCCAGCGACAGCGCGACACGTTCGCCGGAGCACGCGAGCCCGGCCTCGAACTCGCCGGGCCCCGCGACGACGTGATCCGCCGCGCCGGGATCGCCCCCGACATCCGCGACGACACCCACCGACGAACACGCGAGCAGCCAGACGGCCGTCTGCCAGTGCGCGGGCAGCCGCAGCGCGACCCGTTCGCCGGGTTCGGCCGACAGTTCGTTCTGGAGCAGGTTGGCGGTCTTGGCCACCCAATTGGCGAAGGTGGCCACGGACAATTCGATCCGTTCGCCCGTGGCGTCGTCGTAGAAGGTCACCAGGGGGCGCGCGGGGTCCGCGGCGAGCGCGGATCGCAGCAGGTCGGCGGGGGTGCGGTCGGTGGCGTTCACGCGGGCAAGCGTACGCGGGGCGGAGCGCCCGGCGGGCCCACCGGGCCACCGGTTCGGACGAGTGGAACCCGACGGCCCGTCAATTCCCCGATAGACAGATATGTATGACTATGTCCAGGATCAGGGGCATGCGTGGATTCCTTGCTTCCTCGGTCGGCGTCACTTGCGCGGCCGCTCTCGCCCTTCCGCTGGCCCTGTCCGCTCCGGCGCAGGCCGGCCTGCCGGCGGTGACGTCCGAGCCCGCCGCCCCCGGCAGCACCCAGTCCCTGCCGCTCGTCCCGCTCGGGGGCGACCGCTCCCTCGGCTCCGCCGCTCCCGAACAGGGGCTCGTCAGACGCGACGTACGGCCCTTCTCGCTCGTCGGCGTCGTCTGGGACAACCCGGACAGCGAACTGCACGGCCGCGTCCAGGTCCGTACCCGCGGCGCCGCCACCGGCCAGTGGTCCGGCTGGCAGGACGTCGAGACGCACAACCACGAACACGGCGCCGACCCGGACAGCGCCGAAGGCGGGTCGGGCCGGCTGCGTGGATCCACCGCACCGCTGTGGGTGGGGGACTCCGACGGCGTCGAGGTACGCGTCCAGGCGGAGATGGACGAGCGCGCGCCGGTGGTGAGCGACTCGCCGCTCCCCAAGGGCTTGCGTCTCGAACTCGTCGCGCCCGGCGCGGACGCCCGCTCCGCAGGCGCGCAGCCGGACGTCCCACGCGCCGGTGCACAACAGAGCCTGCCGCGAGCCGACGCACAGGTGCGCGCCCCGCGCGCCGGTGCACTCTCCGCGGTGTACGCCGCCGTAAACGCCGACAACACCGGTCTGGAGCCCACGAGCGCCGCCGACATCCCCGAGCTCTCCCCGGACGAGATCCCCGAGCTCTCCCAGCAGGAGACGGAGAGCGAATTCTTTGCCGAGCGCCCCGATGAGCAGCGCGTGAAGCCGTACATCGGCCCACGCCCGCGCATCATCACGCGCAAGGGCTGGGGCGCGAACGAGGACCTGCGCGAGCGCGGTTTCGTCTACACGAAGAAGGTCAAGGTGGCCTTCGTGCACCACACCGCCTCGGGCAACAACTACACCTGCGCCCAAGCCCCTTCGGTCATCCGCAGTATCTACCGCTACCACGTGGTGAGCAGTGGCTGGCGGGACATCGGCTACAACTTCCTCGTCGACAAGTGCGGAAACATCTACGAAGGCCGGGCCGGGGGCGTAGCGAAGGCCGTGATGGGCGCCCACACCCTCGGTTTCAACACCGACAGCATGGGGATCGCCGTCCTCGGCAGCTTCGGCAAGACGAAGCCGTCCGGATCCGCCGTAACAGCCATCGCGAAGCTCACGGCATGGAAGCTTGGCCTCTTCGGAGCCAATCCGAACGGAAAGACATATCTGAAGTCCGGCGGTGGCAATCTCTACAAAAAGGGAAAGAACGTGCGACTGAACGTGATCTCCGGCCATCGGGACGGGTTCAGCACGGAGTGCCCGGGCTGGCAGCTGTACAGCAAGCTCGGCTCCGCCCGGAAGACGGCGGCCAAGTACCAGGGCAGGTAGCACGGCCGGGCAGCACGGGAGGACCCGCACCGTCGGCCGTCGAAAGCGCCATCGAACGGTCTGCATACACTGGCCGGCCGAAACACAGTTCGGCCGGTCCCGGCAGGAAGCAGAGACGACAGGTGACAGAAGCGATCCTCCTGGTCGGCGGCAGAGGCACCAGACTGCGCCCGCTCACGGTGCACACTCCCAAGCCGATGGTTCCGGCGGCCGGGGTCCCGTTCCTCACCCACCAGCTGGCCCGGGCGAAGGCAGCGGGCGTAGAGCGCATCGTCCTGGCGACCTCCTACCTGGCCGAGGTCTTCGAGCCGTACTTCGGCGACGGCTCCTCGCTCGGCCTCCACCTCGAGTACGTCACCGAGGAGGAGCCCCTCGGCACCGGCGGCGCCATCCGCAACGTTGCCTCCCGCCTGCACTCGGGCCCCGACGAACCGGTCCTGGTCTTCAACGGCGACATCCTGACCGGTCTCGACATCCCGGCCCTGGTCCGCACCCACCAGACGACGGGCGCGGACGTCTCCCTCCACCTCACCCGTGTCGAGGACCCGCGCGCGTTCGGCCTGGTCCCCACGGACGCCACCGGCCGCGTAACGGCCTTCCTGGAGAAGCCCCAGACCCCCGAGGAGATCGTCACCGACCAGATCAACGCGGGCGCGTACGTCTTCCGCCGCTCGGTCATCGACACGATCCCCACGGGCCGCCCGGTCTCGGTGGAACGCGAGACCTTCCCGGACCTCCTCGCCACCGGAGCCCACCTCCAGGGCATGGTCGACTCCACCTACTGGCTCGACCTCGGCACCCCCCAGGCCTTCGTACGCGGCTCAGCGGACCTCGTTCTCGGCCGCGCCCCCTCCCCGGCCGTCCCCGGCCGCTGCGGCGACCGCCTGGTCCTCCCCACCGCCACCGTCGCCCCCGACGCCAAGCTGACCGGCGGCACGGTGGTCGGCGAGGGCGCACACATCGGCGAAGGCGCCCGCATCACAGGCAGCGCCATCCTCCCCGGCGCCGTCATCGAACCCGGCGCCGTCATCACCGACTCCCTCATCGGAGCCCGAGCCCGCATCGGCGAACGCTCCATCCTGGAAGGCGCGGTAATCGGAGACGGCGCACACATCGGCCCGGACAACGAACTCCGCGACGGCGTACGGGTCTGGTGCGACGCCAGAATCCCGCCGGGCGCGGTGCGCTTCTCTTCGGACCAGTAGCTCTCAGCCTGTCCGGCGTTTGAGGACGAGGCCGTTCAGGCCGAAGGGGGGTCTGGGGGCGCAGCCCCCAGGTACGGGACGGGCAGGGGCGGAGGGGGCGAAAACCCCTCGGCCCCGGCACCGGCGCCGGGCGCCGGTCAAAGCCGCCCGATATCCCCCCGAGGCATCTTCGGCACCCGCCGAGCCGGCGTCCGCCCGGACAACAGGATCAACCGAGCGGCCCGATGCCGCTGCCCCGCATAGGGCTCGAGCAACGACAGCATCACGGAGTCGTCCGCGTCCCGGTCACCCGCCAGCGCGTACCCCACGATCCCGGGCAGATGAAGATCCCCCACGGTCACGGAATCCGCCGCCCCATGACTGCGCTGCACAACCTCCGCAGAGGTCCAGGGCCCCACCCCGGACACCAGCTCCAGCCGAGCCTGAGCCCGCACGGGCTCGAACGACACCGCCTCCTCGAGCCGCGCAGCGACCCGCACGGCCCGCAGAATCGTCGAGGCCCGCTTGTTGTCCACCCCGGCCCGATGCCACTCCCAGGAGGGAATCAACGCCCAGGTCCGAGCCGCCGGCATGACACACATCCGCTCCGGCGCGGGCCCCGGCGCAGGCTCCCCGTACTTCCGTACGAGCAACCGCCAGGCCCGGTACGCCTCATCGGTGGTGACCTTCTGCTCGAGCACGGACGGGATCAGCGACTCCAGCACGAGCCCGGTACGCGTCAGCCGCAACCCCGGCCGCCGATGCCGGGTGACCGCGACCAGCCGGTGCCGCGGTTCGAAGGCATCCGGGTCGTCCAGGGCCCCGAGCAGCTCCGGAAGCTGATCGAGCAGCCACTCGCCCCCCGCCCCCCACGCCTCGCCGTGCACCGCCCCGCCCCGCAGCGCGACCCGCAGGGTCCCCGGCCCGGCAGGAGTCCGGCAGGCCCGCCAGACGGACCCGTCCGGCGTCGTACGGAACGTCGGATCGCCCGGCCCACGCCGCAGCGGCCCGAGCACGAGCCCGAGATCGAGAGGCCAGGACGGCGTCCACGTACGACTGCGGCCGGGCGCCGGCGCGGGCCGGGGCACACCGCCGGGCACCACGACATGCCCGCCGCGCACTGTCGTACGCGTCGGCCGAGGAGCGAAACGTCCAGCCACGAATGAGGTCCTAGCGCTTGGGGTGCCCTACGAGGGTAGGCGGTCCGACTCCCCGGAAGGCCTGACTCACCGCACCTCGATGAACGCCCCCGCGTCCCGCTTGGGCCGAGCCCTGGGCTCCTCCGCCGCGTGCCCCACGGCCACGGCCCCCATCGGATCCCACCCCTCCGGCAGCCCCAGCACCTCTCGTACGACATCCCGGCAGAACATCGTCGACGACACCCAGGCGGAGCCGAGCCGCTCCCCGGCGAGCGCGACCAGGAAGTTCTGTACGCCAGCCCCGGCCGCGACCACGAACATCTCGCGCTCGGCCCCGTCCCGCCGTACGTCGCCGTACGTATGAGCCCCGTCCATCACCAGACACGGCACGACGAGGTACGGGGCCTTGCGCAGCACATCCCCCCGCCGGACCCGCTTGGTGATGGACTCCTCGGCCTTCTGATCCCCGCGCAGATCCGCGATCCAGGCGTCCCGCATGGCGTCGAGGAGCCGCGTCCTGGACTCCTCGGACTCCAGGAGGACGAACCGCCAGGGAGTGGTGTGATGCGGCGCGGGCGCCGTGACGGCCGCCGCCACTGCCCGTCGTACGGCACCGGGGTCGACGGGCTCGTCGGTGAAGGCCCGTACGGTGCGCCGCTGGGTCACGGCCTCCCGTACAGCCTCCGACGTGCCGAGCCGGAACATGTCGTCGCGCCCGCCTCGCACCATCGCCCGCGCTCCCTCACCGTCGTCCTCGGCCACCACGTGCGGCAGCCCGCGCACGACGGCGACGGGCAGCCCGGCGGACTTGCCCTTGATCAGGTCACCGGCGGCGGCCAGTTCGTCGGCGGTGGCGACGACGGTCGCGCTCAGCGGATTGCCGTGGGCGTCCGTGCCGCCGCGTAGATCGTCGAGCACGTGTACGCCCGCGGCGCCGATGGCGACATCGGTGAGCCCGGTGCGCCAGGGCCGTCCGAAGGTGTCAGTGATCACGACACCGACGTCCACGCCGAGGGCGTCCCGCACCCCGTCCCGAATCGTCCGCGCGGACGCGTCGGGGTCCTCGGGGAGCAACAGCACGGTCCCGGCGGGGGTGTTGGAGGCGTCGACTCCGGCGGCGGCCATCACGAGCCCCTGCCGGTTCTCGACGATCCGCAGGGTCCCGCGGCGCGCCACGACCCGTACGGTCTCGGCGTCGATGGCGGCCTCACGGTCGACGGCCTCGACGATCCGCCCCTCCGCCTTGGACACGATCTTGGAGGTGACGAGGAGCACGTCACCGTCGATGAGCCCGGGCTCGGCAGCGGCGACGAACTTGGCGAGGTCATCGCCCTCGCGCACCTCGGGAAAGCCGGTCAGCGCCCAGACCCGATAGCCGGGAGGCGCGGCGGAGACGTCCGTGTCGGGACGCCCGGACACGGCGTGAGCCGCGAGGCTGTCACCGGCGGCGACCCCCTCCGAACCCTCGCCCTCCGTAAACCCCTCCTCCGGAGGAACCAGACCGCTCAAGGCGCCCGCACCTCCTCCGCCAGCGTCAGCGCCTCACGGGCCATCTGCGCCGTCGCGTCGAGGTCGGACATCATCAGCGGCACGGCCCGGCAGCGGATCCCGGCACTCTCCACGCGCTCCACGACGGACGCGTCCACCGTGTCGACGAGCCAGCCGTCGAGGAGCCCCGAGCCGTAGTGCTCGGCGACCGCGGCGGCCGTGGACTCCACGCCCACCGCTGCCAGCACCTTGTCGGCCATGCCGCGTACGGGAGCGTCCCCGACGATGGGGGAGAGGCCGACCACGGGAACGCCCGCGTCGGCGATCGCCTCCCGGATGCCGGGCACGGCGAGGATCGTGCCGATGGAGACGACGGGGTTGGACGGCGGGAAGAGGATGACGTCCGCCTCGGCGATGGCTTCGAGCACCCCGGGCGCGGGCTTCGCCTGCTCGGCGCCGACCGGCACGATGGCCTCGGCCGGCACGGAGGCCCGCAGCCGCACCCAGTACTCCTGGAAGTGGACCGCCTTGCGCTCGCCGTCGACCTCGACGGCCACATGCGTCTCGACGCGGTCGTCGGACATGGGGATGAGGCGGACGCCCGGCTTCCACCGGTCGCACAGCGCCTCGGTGACCGCGCTGAGCGGAAAGCCCGCCCCCAGCATCTGCGTCCGCACGATGTGCGTCGCGAAGTCGCGGTCGCCGAGTCCGAACCACTCGGGCCCGACCCCGTACTCCGCGAGTTCCTCCTTGAGGTGGAAGGTCTCCTCCGCCCGACCCCAGCCCTGCTCCTCGTTGATGCCGCCGCCGAGCGTGTACATCACCGTGTCGAGGTCCGGGCAGACCTTCAGCCCGAAGAGGTGGATGTCGTCCCCGGTGTTGCCGATGACCGTGATGTCCGCGTCCGGCGCGGCCCGCTGAAGACCACGCAGGAACCGGGCACCACCGATGCCGCCTGCCAGAACCACAATGCGCATGGGAATCAGTCTTGCAGGCGGGTACGACAACGCGTCAGGCGGTTACGGGACCTCTAGCTGTGCGAGACCTCAGCTGTACGGGACCTGGACGACTACGAGACCTCGGCGACGGCGCAGCGCGCGGCGTGCATCGGCATCTCGGTCAGACCCGGGTAGTACACGTGCAGGCTCACCGCCGGTTCGAGGGAGTCGTTGACGACCTCGTGGACGTACCCGGGCGCGAACACCCGCTGGGCACCCGTGCCCAACGCGCGCGTGCCCCGGTCCGTGCGCTCGGTCAGCGCGCCGTCCAGGACGGTCAGTACGCCGGAGGAGCCCCCGTGGTCGTGCAGCCCGCTGCCCTGCCCGGGCACCCAGGAGAGCAGCCACACCTCGTAGCCGGGGCCGGTGCGAAGCCGGTGGTACCAACGGGAGGTGGCGTCGTACTGGACGAGGTGCTCCCACTGGGAGCGGTCGGCGGCGATGGAGCGGGCCAGGCCGACGAACTCGGCCACGGTGGCGGGGTGCTCGCGCGGCGGCTGGAGCAGGTGCGGTACTTCGAGGATGTCGCCGGCGATCTGGAGGTCGCTGTCGCTGTTCATGGGGTGCGGTGGTTCCTCGGCGGGAGAGTGCTGGGGTGTCGCGGACCATTACCGCCCGGGTTACGAGCGGGGGTGTCGCCCGGTTACGGGCGGGGAGTCGCGCCGTACGGATCTACGGAGCGGACGTCAGCCGGAGCGCGGTGTGGCTCAACAGCTGGGACAGCAACAACAGCTACAGCGAGCGCGGACAGCACCGTGGGACCCGGTGGTGCGGGTCGAGGTGAGCGCCAAGTTCGCGAGCATGCCCACAAGGACATCGGGTCACACCTCGACTGTCAACTTCATGCCCGCCATGTGGGAGATGTTTCACCTCATCCGGTTCATCTGTGAGGCGAAAGGTTTGTTCAGTAGCCGCCCCGGACACATGGCGCACAACCGGGCGCACAAACCTCGCCGCGAGCCCGTGATCCGAATGTGATCCGGTTCGCTTCGTTGTTCGCGTCGGAACGAGATCGAACTTATGCGCGTCCTTCCCTGTGAAGGGGGCGGGGGTCTGGCCTGGGCACCTTCGGCTGTCAGGGTTTATGCCGATTTGAACACTTTCCGCATAGCCTTGGTTCCGCAGAGTGAATAAGGGGCCCAATAGCAGATCTCGGCTTGACTGGCCCGGATCGGCACACTTGTAATTTCACTCGTGTCGTTCAGCCGAAATCGGTTACGGCAGCATCACGGGGACGCGAAAGACAGACGAGGGGCGCACATGACCGAGCTGGTGCAGCAACTGCTGGTCGACGACGCGGACGAGGAACTCGGCTGGCAGGAGCGCGCGCTGTGCGCCCAGACCGACCCCGAGTCCTTCTTCCCCGAGAAGGGCGGCTCCACCCGCGAGGCCAAGAAGGTCTGCCTCGCCTGTGAGGTCCGTTCCGAGTGCCTCGAATACGCGCTCGCCAACGACGAACGATTCGGCATCTGGGGCGGTCTCTCCGAGCGCGAACGACGTCGTCTGAAGAAAGCCGCCGTCTGAGAGTGACCGACGCCGGCCGCATGTTGACCGAACGCTGACCGAAGGGGACCGCCGTCCGACCGAACGGCGCACACCCCTACGTACCGATACGTAACGAACGGCCCGTCGCAGGTGGGTTATCCACAGGCGGCGGGCCGCTGTGTTGCCCAGCCGTTAGTGTGGGCCCTCGTCCGAGACGTCACGCTGTCCCCGCCGGACACAGACGTCCACCGCAGTCCACCGAACCGGGGCCCGTACCTCGATGTCCGTGCAGAGCCATACGGCAGGCCAACACGACGCTGCCACTCCTGAGTTCCCGCGCCACGTGGTGACCGCGGTGCTCGTCTCCCACGACGGCGCCCGCTGGCTGCCCGAGGCGCTCGCCGGGCTGCTCGGCCAGGAGCGCCCCGTGCAGAACGCGGTGGCGGCCGACACCGGCAGCGCGGACGACTCCGCCCAGCTGCTCACCGAAGCGCTCGGCGCCGACCGCGTGGTGCACCTCGCCCGGCGCACCGGCTTCGGCCAGGCCGTCGAGGAGGCCACCCGCACCGCCGGTGTCCTCACCCCGGACGACCTGCCCTACCTGAAGCGCCCCAGCGGCTGGGACCCCGTCACCCGCACCTGGCGCGACGACGCGTACGACATGCCGGACCTCCCGCACGGCGAGCCCGAGCAGTGGCTGTGGCTGCTGCACGACGACTGCGCGCCCGAGCCGGACGCCCTGGCGCAGCTGCTGCGGGTCGTGGAGAACGAGGCGGAGCTCGGCAAGGAAGTCGCCGTCATCGGGCCCAAGCTCCGCGGCTGGTACGACCGCCGGGCGCTCCTCGAAGTCGGCGTCACCATCGCCAACTCCGGCCGCCGCTGGACCGGCCTGGACCGCCGCGAACAGGACCAGGGCCAGCACGACCACGTACACCCCGTGCTGTCCGTCTCCACCGCCGGAATGCTGATCCGGCGCGATGTCTTCGAGGAACTCGGCGGCTTCGACCGCCGGCTGCCCCTGATGCGCGACGACGTCGACCTGTGCTGGCGGGCCCAGTCCGCCGGGCACCACGTCCTCGTCGCCCCCGAAGCGGTCGTCCGGCACGCAGAGGCCTCCTCCCGCGAGCGCCGCACCGTCGACTGCGTGGGCCGCACCGCCGCCTCCCCGCACAAGGTCGACAAGGCGGGCGCCGTCTACACCCTCCTCGTCAACGCCCGTACGGCACAGCTGCCCTGGATCCTGTTCCGGCTGGTCCTCGGCACCCTGCTGCGCACGGTCGCGTATCTCGTCGGCAAGGTCCCCGGACAGGCCGTCGACGAGATCCGCGGCCTCCTGGGGACGCTGCTGCGCCCCGAGCGGATCCTCGCGGGCCGCCGCAGGCGCGGCCGCCCGCAGGTCGACAAGGACGAGCTGCGCCCGCTGTTCCCGCCACCGGGCGCGACCGTGCGGGCCACCATCGAGCAGGCCGCGGGCAGTCTCGTGAGCCGCTCCGACGCCGAGGCCACCGCCGGCGCCGGACGGCACGGCGGCGCGGTCGAGTCCGGCCCCGGCGGCGACGACGCCGACTTCCTGGAGGTCGAGCAGTTCGGCCGGGTCAAGCGCGTCGCGCGCAAGCCCGGACCCGTGCTCTTCGTCGTGCTGCTCTTCGTCTCGCTCATCGCCTGCCGCTCGCTGTTCGACAGCGGGGCGCTCGCGGGCGGCGCGCTGCTGCCCGCGCCCGGCGACTCCTCCGAGCTCTGGTCGCGCTATCTCGACGGCTGGCACGCGGTGGGCACAGGCGGGACACAGACGGCGCCGCCCTATCTGGCGATCGTCGCGATGCTTTCCTCCCTGCTCCTCGGCTCCACCGGGCTCGCGGTCACCGTGCTCCTGGTGGCCTCCGTACCGCTGGCCGGCTTCACCGCCTACTTCGCCTCGCGGCCCCTCGTCGAGTCGCGCCTGCTGCGTGCCTGGGCGTCCGTCGTGTACGCCTTCCTGCCGGCCGCCACGGGCGCGCTCGCGGGCGGCCGCATCGGCACCTCCGTCCTCGCGATCCTGCTGCCGCTCCTCGCGCGCGCGGGCATCGCCGCGAGCGGGCTGACGAACTCCTCCGGCACGCGCGGCAGCTGGCGCGCCACCTGGGCGTACGCCCTGCTGCTGACGTTCACCACGGCCTTCACGCCGATCGTGTGGCCCATCGCGCTGGTTCTCGGAATCGCACTCCTCGTAGTGCGCCGAAACGAGATCACCGCCTACGGACTGCGTTTTCTGGCCCAGCTCGGCACTCCGCTGCTGGTCCTCGCCCCCTGGTCACTGACGCTGCTCCCGTTCGGCTTCTTCAAGGAAGCCGGTCTGGAGTACGGGACCGGCTCGGCCTCCGCGCTCGACCTGCTCGGCGCCAGCCCCGGCGGCCCCGGGACCGTCAGCGGACTGATGCTGATCGGCGTGCTGCTGGCCGCGCTGGCCGCCCTGCTGCGCACCCAGCGCCAGGCGGGGATCTGGGCGGCCTGGGCCGTAGCCCTGGTGGCGCTCGTCTTCGCCGTGCTGTCCAACAGCTCCGCCTGGGCCGGCCCCGCGACCCTCGTCTACGGCCTGGCACTGCTCGCGGCCGCCGCGCTCGGCGCCGACGGGGCACGCTCGCGCGTGGCCGAGCAGAGCTTCGGCTGGCGTCAGCCGGTGGCCGCGCTGATCGCGTTCACCGCCGCCGCGGGCCCCCTGCTCGTCGCGGCCGGCTGGATGATCGGTGGCGCGGACGGGCCCCTGGAGCGCCGCGACCCGGTGCAGGTGCCCGCGTTCGTCGCCGAGGAGAGCGGCACCCGCGACCAGGCCCGCACCCTCGTCCTCGACAGCCGGTCGACCGCCGAGGTCGGCTACACCCTCGTCCGCGGCTCCGGCGCTCGCCTCGGCGACGCCGAACTCGCGGTGGCGGACGGTGAGAACGAGAAGCTCGGCAAGGTGGTCGCCAACCTGGTGGCGGGCTCCGGCGCCGACCAGGCCGACGAGCTCGGCGGCTTCGCCGTGCGCTATGTCCTGGTCCACAAGGGCGCGCCCACCGAAATGACCAGTGTCCTGGACGCGACGCCCGGCCTGAGCAGGCTCAGCCAGCAGGACGGCAGCGCCCTGTGGCGTGTGGACCAGCAGGTCTCGCGCGCCGCCATCGTCCCCAAGTCCGGTGAGCCGCAGTCCATCGCCGCCGGACCCGTCGAACTGCACACCACCATCCCCGCCGGTGCCGACGGCCGCGTCCTGCGCCTGGCCGACACGGCCGACGAGGGCTGGACCGCGACCCTGGACGGCAAGCCGCTCCCCCGCACCACGGTCGACGGCTGGGCGCAGGGCTTCGAACTGCCCACCGGCGGCGGCAAGCTGGACGTCACCTTCGACGCACCGCTGAGCCACACCGCATGGCTGTGGGCGCAGGGCGCCCTCGCCGTCGTCCTCGTGGTGATGGCTCTGCCCGGACGCCGCCGTGACGTCGACGACGACCTCCCCGAGGAGGAGGTCGTCTCCGCCCAGGAGGTCACAGGCGACGGCCGCCGCGCCCGCCGCCTGCGCGCCCAGGCGGAAGCCGAACAGGCCGATCAGGACACCGGTACTGCCGACGGCCTTCCTCCGCAGGAGCAGCAGGAGGAGGAGGTCCCAGTCGCTTCGGCCGCCGTCCCGCAGCAGCAGGCGTACGGCGAGTGGGACACCCCGAGCTACGCAAGCGCCGAGTACGGCACCTACAGCGGCGAGCAGTACCAGGGCCAGCAGCAGTACCAGGCAGGCACGTACGAGCAGCCCTACCAGGCGGATCCGTACCAGAGCGGCCAGTACGACCCGTACGCCTACGGGGGCACGGCGCAGTACGACCAGACGTACAACCAGGGCTACGACACGAACGGCCAGGGCTACGACCCCGCGTACGACCCGTCGGCGCAGCCCCCGATGCCTCCGCAGCCGCCGCACGGCACCGACAGTGAGCGCCCCGACGGGAGCCAGCAGTGAACCGCACCACCCTGTCCCTGATCGCCGGCACCACCGCGCTGGCCGCCGTCACCGGCTTCGCCGCGCTCAGCGCGCCGGACGCCTCGGGCGACGGCACCGTGAAGACGGCCGCCCGGCTGCCCGTCGAGCGCACCAGCCTGCTCTGCCCGCAGCCGAGCACCTCCGACCTCGCCGAGACCGCGTACACGTCCTTCACGCCCGTCTCCGAGGGCACCGGCGACAGCGGCAAGGCCGAACTCAAGGTCGCGACCGAGGAGTCGGCGGACGGCGGCGCCGACGACAAGGCGGAAAAGCCCGTTCTGGAGGTCAAGGAGCCCGGCAAGCCGGCCACCGGCGACAGCTCGGGCGCAGAGGCCCCGGCTTTGGTCGGCACCGCCGAGGGCAAGTTCGCGTCCGGCTGGACCGTCCAGGAGACCACGGAGGTCGCCGCGGGCACCGGCCGTGGCCTGCTCGGCACCAACTGCACCGCTCCAGACACCGAGTTCTGGTTCCCGGGCGCCAGCACCGCCGACGCCCGCACCGACTATGTGCACTTGACCAACCCCGACGACTCCGCCGCCGTCGTCGACATCGAGCTGTACGGCAAGGACGGCACCCTCAAGTCCCCGCTGGGCGAGGGCATCACGGTCCAGCCGCACTCCAGCGACGCGATCCTCCTGAACACGCTCACGGGCGATCCGCAGAACGACCTCACCGTGCACGTGACGGTCCGCAGCGGCCGCGTGGGAGCTGCCGTGCAGGCACTGGACGACAAGATCGGCGGTGACTGGCTGGCCGCCTCCACCGACCCGGCCGGCAGCCTCGTCCTGCCCGGCATCCCGAAGGACGCCACGTCCGTGCGCCTGGTCGCCTTCGTGCCCGGCGACACCGACGCCGATCTGAAGGTGCGCCTCGCCGCGCCCTCGGGCCTGATCACGCCCGCGGGCAACGAGACCCTGCACGTGAAGTCCGGCATGACCGCCGCCGTGGACCTCGGTGACCTGACGCGCGGCGAGGCGGGCTCCCTGGTGCTCACGCCCACCAGTACGTCGGTGCCGGTAGTCGCCGCCCTGCGGGTCGTCCGCGGCAAGGGCGACAAGCAGGAGACGGCGTTCATCCCCGCCACCGGCCCGGTGGCCGCCCGCGCGACGGTCGCCGACAACACGTCGAAGGCCTCCACCCTCACCCTGACCGCCGCAGGCAAGGCCGCCGAGGTCAAGGTCACCGCGTCCGCGGGCAGCGAGGGCGGTACGGCGGTGACGAAGACGTTCACCATCAAGGCCGGGACGACGGAGAACATCGAGGCGCCGGTCCCGAGCGGCCTCAAGGGGACGTACGCACTGACCGTGGAGCCGGTCTCCGGCGGCTCCGTCTACGCTTCCCGGATGCTCACCGCCACCGAGAACGGCGTCCCGGGCTTCACGATCCAGACCCTTCCGGACGACCGCGGGACGGTGGCGGTGCCGGAGGCCGAGCAGGACCTTTCGGTGCTGCAGAAGTAGTGATCCGGCAGGTGGTGCTCCAACAGGTGGTGATCCAGCGGTGGTCCGCCGGGGCGCGCACGGCCCCGGTGGACCTCAGTCCTCGCCGTACCGCGGATCCACCGTCTCCGGAGTGAGCCCCAGCAGCTCCGCGACCTGCTCCACGACGACCTCGTGCACCAGGGCGGCGCGTTCGTCGCGGCCCTTGGTGCGGATCTCGACGGGGCGGCGGTAGACGACCACGCGCGCGGGATGGCCCTCACGTGCCTGGATCGTGCCGCCCAGGGGCACCGCCTCGTCGCTCCAGCCGTCTCCGGAGCCCTCCAGACGGGGCACCTCCAGGACGATGAAGTCGATGTCGGCGAGCTGCGGCCAGCGCCGCTCCAGCCGCTCCACGGAGTCCTGCACCAGGTCCGCGAACACCTCGGCACGGCTCGCGGCCAGCGGCACCTGGGGTGGCGCGACGGGGCCACGCATGCCCCTGCCATGGCGGTCACGACGGCGGGGCCCTGGTGCGGCGGCACGGGGAGGTACGGGGTTGTCCATCACTGACGAAGAGTAGTCCTCGTCAGGGTGGTGTGCCCGACCCCCACGCGGTGGACGGGAAGCGGTGCGGGATCTTGCTCTGTGATCGACGGGGATCTCGCTCCGTGACATTCCGGATGTCGCTGGATGACCATTCCAGCCAAGCTTGGGCTCGATTCCGTATCCCCCAAGACCGTCACTCACATGGCAATTGACATGATTTGCACCAAGTGGTGACCGGTTTCAGGTCTGTTCGGCACCGTGACACGTGATGTCACCCCAGGTCAGGGCCGCGTGTACGGACGTTGATGTGGGCGGCCTCACAGCACGACACGGTGGGGTGACCTGGGAGAGAGTCGTCGCGGCCCGCTCAAGAGTGCGGTACCGTCCAACGTCGTGAGCCCTGTACGTCGCTGTTCGCGCACCGCTTGCGGCCGTCCCGCCGTCGCGACGCTGACGTACGTCTACGCCGACTCGACCGCGGTCCTCGGCCCGCTCGCCACCTACGCCGAACCCCACTGCTACGACCTGTGTGCCGAGCACTCCGAGCGCCTCACCGCGCCGCGCGGCTGGGAGGTCGTCCGGCTCGCCGACTCCTCGGCTCCCTCCCGCCCCACCGGTGACGACCTGGAAGCGCTCGCCAACGCGGTGCGTGAGGCGGCCCGTCCGCAACAGCGCGCGGCGGGCGCCGGTGGCAGCGCGCGTACGGCGGACCCGATGGAGGTCGCGCGCCGCGGCCATCTGCGGGTGCTGCGCTCGCCGGACTCCTGAGCTCCGCTTACCCGGCCGCACGCCCTTTCCCTGCCTGACCTGGCTGAACTCCCCTTCCCTGACGGGAACTTCACCTCGGTGCATGTTCCGTGCACGTTTCACTCAGCGGCGTACAAGTATTGACGCGCACCTGTCATGGACGGACTATGCCTCCGCCAGCGAGAAACCGCTTTCCGCATCGCGGAATCCGAGGAGGCGCCCGTGTACGTCCAGGAACTGGAACCCGTGGCCGGCTCGCTCGGCCTGTCCGCCCTCGTCGCGACCCTGCCCCTCGTCATCGTCCTGATCCTGCTCGGCGGCGTCCGCATGAAGGCGCACCGGGCCGGACTGATCGGCCTCCTGGCCGCCGGACTGGTCGCGTGGCTCGCGTACGGCATGCCGGTCGGCCAGACGCTCTCCAGCGCCGCCCAAGGGGCCGTATTCGGCCTCTTCCCCATCCTGTGGATCGTCGTCAACGCCCTGTGGGTGTACCGGATGACGGTCCACACCCGGCACTTCGACATCCTGCGCCGCTCCTTCGGGCGCCTGTCCGACGATCCGCGCATCCAGGCCCTCGTGGTCGCGTTCTGCTTCGGTGCACTCCTGGAAGCCCTCGCGGGCTTCGGCGCGCCCGTCGCGATCTGCTCGGTGATGCTGGTCGCCCTCGGCTTCGACCCGGTGCGCGCCGCGGTGGTCGCGCTGGTCGCCAACACCGCTCCGGTCGCCTTCGGCGCGATGGGCACCCCGGTCGTCACACTCGCCCAAGTCACCGGTCTGCCACTGGATTCCGTCGCCTCCGTAGTGGGCCGTCAGACGCCTCTGCTGGCCCTCGTCGTACCGCTCGTGCTCGTCTTCCTGGTCGACGGGCGGCGCGGGCTGCGCGAGACCTGGGTGCCCGCCCTGGTGTGCGGGATCGCCTTCGCCGCCGCCCAGTTCGCCGCCTCCAACTACGTCTCCGCGCAACTCGCCGACATCGGGGCCGCCTTGGCGGGGGCGGGCGCCCTGGTCGCCGTACCGCACGCGCGCAGGCCCGCCGCCGAGCCCGTACGCGTGGCGGTCCTGACCGGCGTACGCAGCGAGGACCTGGACGAGGAGGACCCGCGGCCCGAAGTCGTGCGCGCCTACTCCCCGTACGCGCTGATCGTCGTCATCTTCTCCATCGCCCAGATCCCCGCGGTGAAGGACTGGCTGGCCCAGGCGACACGCGTCTTCGACTGGCCGTTCCTGAACGTGGTCAATCCGGACGGCGAGCCGGTAGGCGGCAATGTCTTCACGCTGCCGCTGGTGTCGACCGGCGGCACACTCGTGCTGCTCGCCGGGCTGTGCACGGCCGTCGTACTCGGGGTGCACGCGCGCGTGGCGGTCAGGGAATGGGCCGCGACGGTGCACGAGTTGAGGTTCGCGATCCTTACCGTGACGTCCGTGCTGGCCCTCGCCTACGTCATGAACCTCTCCGGACAGGCCGCCACGATCGGCCACTTCGTAGCGGCGGCCGGCGCGGGGCTCGCCTTCCTGTCACCGGTTCTGGGCTGGTTCGGCGTCGCCGTCTCCGGCTCCGACACCTCGGCGAACGCCCTCTTCGGTGCCCTCCAGGTGAGCGCGGCAAGGGAGTCGGGACTGTCCCCCGAACTGCTCGCCGCCGGCAACAGCTCGGGCGGCGTCCTCGGCAAGATGATCTCGCCGCAGAACCTGACCATCGCTTGCGCGGCGGTCGGACTCGCGGGCCGCGAAGGCGACGTGCTGCGCAAGGTGCTGCCGTGGAGCATCGGGCTGCTGTTGATCATGTGCCTGATCGTCGCGGGGCAGAGCACGCCGGTCCTGGGGTGGATGCTGCCCTGACAGGACGGGGTCGGCTTGCCGCGGCGTGTTACCCCCAGGTGACAATGCGAGCCCGCAGATGACGGATGGGCATCCGCTCAGCCACCGCAGGCAGGGCTGTCGGTCCGGCCAGGTAGTTTGAGCCGACCGAATTGGATTTATGGAGGGTTGGTCGTGACTGCTGATCTGTCGCAGCTCGTGAAGGCGTACGACGTACGCGGTGTGGTCCCGGACCAGTGGGACGAGGCACTGGCCGAGCTGTTCGGAGCGGCCTTCGTCCAGGTGACAGATGCGGACGCGATCGTGATCGGGTACGACATGCGGCCCTCGTCGCCCGGCCTGTCGCGCGCCTTCGCGCGCGGTGCGGCGGCGCGCGGTGTCGACGTCACCGAGATCGGGCTGTGCTCGACCGACCAGCTCTACTACGCGTCGGGCGCCTTCGACCTGCCGGGCGCCATGTTCACGGCCTCGCACAACCCCGCCCAGTACAACGGCATCAAGATGTGCCGGGCGGGCGCGGCCCCGGTCGGGCAGGACACCGGTCTCTCCGAGATCCGCGGCCTCGTCGAGTCCTGGCTCGACTCGGGTGCCCCGGCGCCCTCGGACGTGACGCCGGGAACGATCACGCAGCGTGACACGTTGAAGGATTACGCGGCGCACCTCCGTGGCCTCGTCGACCTGACCTCCATCCGCCCCCTGAAGGTCGTCGTCGACGCGGGCAACGGCATGGGCGGGCACACGGTCCCGACGGTCTTCGACGGACTGCCCCTCGACCTGGTCCCGATGTACTTCGAACTGGACGGCACGTTCCCGAACCACGAGGCGAACCCGCTCGACCCGGCGAACATCGTCGACCTCCAGAAGCGCGTCCGCGAGGAGGGCGCCGACCTCGGCATCGCCTTCGACGGCGACGCCGACCGCTGCTTCGTCGTCGACGAGCGCGGCGAGCCGGTCTCCCCGTCCGCGATCACGGCCCTGGTCGCCGCCCGCGAGCTGGCCAGGAACGGCGGCAAGGGCACGGTCATCCACAACCTGATCACGTCCTGGTCGGTCCCGGAGGTCGTCCGGGAGAACGGCGGCACGCCGGTACGCACGCGCGTGGGGCACTCCTTCATCAAGGCCGAGATGGCGACGTCCGGCGCGATCTTCGGCGGCGAGCACTCCGCGCACTACTACTTCAAGGACTTCTGGAACGCGGACACGGGCATGCTGGCAGCCCTCCACGTCCTCGCCGCCCTCGGCGGCCAGGAGGGCACACTCTCCGCCCTCGTCGCCCAGTACGACCGCTACGCCGGCTCCGGCGAGATCAACTCCACGGTCGACGACCAGAAGGCCCGCCTCGCCGCGATCAAGACCACCTACGAGAGCCGCGAGGGCATCACCCTCGACGAACTGGACGGCCTCACGGTCACCGCCGAGGACTGGTGGTTCAACGTCCGCCCCTCCAACACCGAACCGCTGCTCCGCCTGAACGCGGAGGCGCGCGACGAGGCGACGATGGAGAAGATGCGGGACGAGGTCCTGGGGATCATCAGGGGCTGAGTCTTCCCCCCCCGGCCGGCGCTAGAAGTCTTTAGCCCGTCCGGCGTTTGAGGACGAGCGCGTCAGCGCGACAGGGGGGTCTGGGGGCGCAGCCCCCAGGTACGGGACGGGTAGGGGCGGAGGGGGCGAAAACCCCACCCACCCCAGCCCGCACCCAGCCAGCACCCCTGAGTGCACCCTGAGCGCACCCCCTCCAAGCCAGCGCCGCGCCCCCGCACACAGCCCCCCACAGCGGTACCCTGACCAGGCCGCATCCACCTGTTCGGAAGGACACCCCATGCCGCTCGAAGCCGGCCTCCTGGAGATCCTCGCCTGCCCGGCCTGCCACGCCCCGCTCAAGGAGCAGGAGAGCGAGCTGATCTGCACCGGCAACGACTGCGGCCTCGCCTACCCCGTCCGTGACGGCATCCCCGTACTGCTCGTCGACGAGGCCCGCCGCCCCGCGTAACGACCCGGCGATCGGAGGCTGCCGCCCATGCTCGACGAATCGCTGCTCGACACCCCCGAGGCACTGGCCCAGGCGGACCGCCGGGGCCTCCTCAGGGGGGCCGCCGAAGCAGGCGCCCATGTGCGCACCGCCGCCCGGCACGCCGCCGAGGCCGGCATCGCGGAGCTCAAGCCGGACGGCCGCCCGCGCGGCGTCCTGATCGCGGGCCCGGGCACCGCGGCCACCTGCGTCGCCGACCTGCTCGGCACCCTGGCCGGCGCGGGCTGCCCGGTCACCCGGCTGAGCCCCACCGGCGTAGCCCCCGCCGCCGGCGCCCTGCGCTGGGAACTCCCCGGCTGGGCGGGCCCCGTGGACCTGCTCCTGGTCGCCACCCCCGACGGCTCCGAGCCGGGCCTCTCGCTCCTGATCGAGCAGGCCTACCGCCGCGGCTGCGCCGTAGCCGCCGTGGCCCCGGCCCAGTCTCCGCTGTCCGAGGCGGTGGAAGGCGCGCACGGCCTGTTCGTAGCCCTGGCGACCACTCCGTACGAGCAGGACGAGCCCGCGGCCGCGTCCGCCCCCGGCGTCCTGTGGGCGCTGCTCACCCCGCTGCTCGCGCTCCTGGACCGCACCGGCCTGCTCACGGCGCCCCCGGAGGCCATCCAGAAGGTCGCCGACCGCCTCGACGCCGTCGCCGAGCGCTGCGGCCCGGCGATCGCGACGTACAGCAACCCCGCCAAGACCCTCGCCGCCGAACTCGCCGAGGCGCTCCCGGTGATCTGGACCGAGGGCTCGTCCGCGGGCCCGGCGGGCCGCCGCTTCGCCGCCACACTCGCCGAACTGGCCGGACGCCCCGCGCTCACCGGCGAGTTGCCCGAGGCGCTCGCCGCGCACACCGCGCTGCTGGCCGGCGCGCTGGCCGCCGGCGCCGACCCCGACGACTTCTTCCGCGACCGCGTCGAGGAGCAACAGGCCATCCACGCGCGCGTGGTGCTCCTCCGCGACCGTCCGACAGGCGGCCTTACCGCCGCCCCGGCCGCCCGCGAACTCGCCCTCAGCCACGACACCGCGATCAGCGAGCTCGAACCCGAGGAGGGCGGCGAGCTGGAGACCCTCGCGGAACTGATCGCCATCACGGATTTCGCCGCCGTTTACCTGGCGCTCGCTTCAGGGGCCTGATCTGGACGCACACGGGGCAGCCCGCACCGGACCCCGCACGGCGACAAACGCCCGCTGACCAGCGTACGTATGGAGAGAACGACACACTATGGACCGCCTCGACAACACCATCCGCCCCTACGCCTGGGGTTCGACCACCGCCATCCCGCGGCTGCTCGGCGTGGAGCCGACCGGTGAACCGCAGGCGGAGATGTGGATGGGCGCCCACCCGGGCGCACCCTCGCGCACCGAACGCGGTCCCCTCACCGAGGTCATCGACGAGGACCCCGAGAAGGAACTCGGCCGCGCGGCCGTCGCCAAGTTCGGCCCCCGCCTGCCGTTCCTGCTGAAGATCCTCGCCGCGGGCGCCCCCCTCTCCCTCCAGGTGCACCCCAACCTCGAACAGGCGAGAGAGGGTTACGAGGACGAGGAGAGCCGCGGCATCCCGGTCGACGCCCCGCACCGCAACTACAAGGACGCCAACCACAAGCCCGAACTGATCTGCGCCCTCACGGAGTTCGACGGCCTGTGCGGCTTCCGCGCCCCCGACGAGGCCGCCGAACTGCTCGCGGGCCTGGACGTCGACTCCCTCAAGCCGTACGTCGACCTGCTGCACGCCCACCCCGAAGAGGCCGCCCTGCGCGAGGTCCTCACGGCGCTGCTGACCGCCGACCCGGACGACATGGCCCACACGGTCAGAGAGGCAGCGGCGGCCTGCGCCCGCCTCGGCGGCTCCTACGCCCCGTACGCCGACCTCGCCCACCACTACCCGGGCGACCCCGGCGTCATCGCCGCGATGCTCCTCAACTACGTCCAACTGCAGCCCGGAGAGGCACTGTTCCTCGGCGCCGGCATCCCGCACGCGTACCTGAACGGCCTGGGCGTCGAAATCATGGCCAACAGCGACAACGTCCTGCGCTGCGGCCTGACCCCCAAGCACGTCGACGTCCCCGAACTCCTGCGCGTCGTCCGCTTCGAGGCGAGCGACCCCGGCGTACTGCGCCCGGAGGCGTCCCCCGACGGCGAGGAGGTCTACGCGACCCCCATCGACGAGTTCCGCCTCTCCCGCTTCGTCCTGCCCCAGGACACCGCCCCGCACGACCTCACCGCCGCGACCCCGCAGATCCTGCTGTGCACGGCGGGTTCCGTACGAGCGGACGGCATCGCGCTCGGCCCCGGCGAGTCCGTCTTCGTACCGGCAGGCGAAAAGGCCGAAGTGTCCGGCCCTGGCACGATTTTCCGGGCGACCGTAGTGGCCTGATGTGACCACTGTGGCGGCCTGACGCGCCGTTGTCCGAGCGGACTGCAACAATGGCCCACTGGCAAAAGGCAGGCAAAGCCCTGGACGGCGTACGAAGGGACAGCAGGAGCACATGAGCGCTTCAGGCGGCACCAAGGCGATCGTGGCGGCACTCGCCGCCAATCTCGCGATCGCGGTAGCGAAGTTCGTGGCGTTCCTCTTCAGCGGTTCGTCGTCGATGCTCGCGGAGTCCGTGCACTCGCTCGCCGACTCCGGCAACCAGGGCCTTCTCCTGCTCGGCGGCAAGAAGGCCCAGCGCGAGGCGACCCCGCAACACCCCTTCGGCTACGGCCGCGAGCGCTACATCTACGCCTTCCTCGTCTCGATCGTCCTCTTCTCGGTCGGCGGCATGTTCGCGATCTACGAGGGCTACGAGAAGATCAAGCATCCGCACGAGATCGAGGCCTGGTACTGGCCGGTGGGCGTCCTCGTCTTCGCGATCATCGCGGAGTCCTTCTCCTTCCGGACTGCCATCAAGGAGTCCAACCCCCTGCGCGGCAAGAAGTCGTGGAAGGAGTTCGTCCGCCACGCCAAGGCCCCCGAACTGCCGGTCGTGCTCCTGGAGGACCTCGGCGCACTGGTGGGTCTGGTCCTGGCGCTGTTCGGCGTAAGTCTCGCCCTCGCCACCGGCGACGGCGTCTGGGACGGCATCGGCACGCTCTGCATCGGCATCCTGCTCATCGTGATCGCGCTGGTCCTCGCCGTGGAGACCAAGTCCCTCCTGCTGGGCGAGTCCGCGGGCCTCGAAGAGGTCAAGAAGATCGAGGCCGCCATCGTCGACGGCCACACGGTCACCGGCATCATCCACATGCGCACCCTCCACCTTGGCCCGGAGGAGCTCCTGGTCGCGGCCAAGATCGCGGTCCAGCACGACGAGACAGCCACCGAGGTCGCCTCCGCGATCAACGCCGCCGAGTCCCGCATCCGCGAGGCCGTACCGATCGCCCGCGTCATCTACCTCGAGCCCGACATCTACAACGAGGCAGAGGCGGCGAAGGGCCCGGACCGCGAGGCGACACCGGGCGGCCCGGCGCATCCCGCCGAGCACTGATTCCCTCTTGTACGTCGCCGGGGCCCGCCTGAAGTTCGGACGGGCCCCGTTCCGTTGGACCTGCCCGATCCCTCCGCCCCGGAGATCACCAAGACCGGCTCGGCCACGGTTCCGTCGAGCACGGCCCACCTGACGCGTTCCGCTGAGCCCCGCTGTGTTCGGAGGTGGACTGGGGAGGGCCGGGCCCACCGGTGTAGCTTGGGGGTTGAGCCAGACGTCGCTGCTGATGGCGGTCGGGCGGTCCCACCGCGGACCGGCCGAGGGAGAGAGGGCCTCCGACGGACTGCGCTGCGCGCACCGGGCACTCCTGTGTCCAGCCGGGCACGCGTGTGCCCGCCGCCGCGCAGACCAGCCGCACGACCTCGCCCCAATCCCGATCTTGAGGAGCAGCTCGACATGACGACTGTCGACAACCGACAGGACTTCAAAGTCGCCGACCTCTCCCTGGCCGCTTTCGGCCGCAAGGAGATCACCCTCGCCGAGCACGAGATGCCCGGCCTGATGTCGATCCGCAAGGAGTACGCCGAGGCACAGCCCCTCGCGGGTGCCCGCGTCACCGGCTCCCTGCACATGACCGTGCAGACCGCCGTCCTCATCGAGACCCTCGTCGCCCTCGGCGCCGAGGTCCGCTGGGCCTCCTGCAACATCTTCTCCACCCAGGACCACGCGGCCGCCGCCATCGCGGTCGGCCCGAACGGCACCCCCGAGAACCCGCAGGGCGTCCCGGTCTTCGCCTGGAAGGGCGAGACCCTGGAGGAGTACTGGTGGTGCACGGAGCAGGCTCTGACCTGGCCGAACACCCCGACCGGCGGCCCGAACATGATCCTGGACGACGGCGGTGACGCCACCATGCTCGTCCACAACGGCGTCCAGTACGAGAAGGACGGCAAGGTCCCCTCCGTCGACACCGCCGAGTCCGACGAGCACCGCGTCGTTCTCGAGCTCCTCACCCGCACCATCACCGAGGGCTCGCAGAAGTGGACCCAGCTCGCCTCGGAGATCCGCGGCGTGACCGAGGAGACCACCACCGGCGTGCACCGCCTGTACGAGATGCACCGGGACGGCTCCTTGCTGTTCCCGGCGATCAACGTGAACGATGCGGTGACGAAGTCGAAGTTCGACAACAAGTACGGCTGCCGGCACTCGCTGATCGACGGCATCAACCGTGCCACCGATGTGCTGATCGGTGGCAAGACGGCGGTCGTGTTCGGGTACGGCGATGTGGGCAAGGGCTGTGCGGAGTCGCTGCGCGGGCAGGGCGCCCGGGTCATCGTCACCGAGATCGACCCGATCTGCGCGCTGCAGGCGGCGATGGACGGCTACCAGGTCACGACGCTCGACGAGGTCGTCGAAGTGGCGGACATCTTCGTCACCACGACGGGCAACAAGGACATCATCATGGCCGCCGACATGGCCCGGATGAAGCACCAGGCGATCGTGGGGAACATCGGCCACTTCGACAACGAGATCGACATGGCGGGCCTGGCGCAGGTCGAGGGCATCGTCAAGGACGAGGTCAAGCCGCAGGTCCACACCTGGACGTTCCCCGACGGCAAGGTCCTCATCGTGCTGTCCGAGGGCCGCCTGCTGAACCTGGGCAACGCCACCGGTCACCCCTCGTTCGTGATGTCCAACTCGTTCGCGGACCAGACGCTGGCCCAGATCGAGCTGTTCACCAAGCCCGAGGAGTACCCGACCGACGTGTACGTGCTGCCCAAGCACCTGGACGAGAAGGTCGCCCGCCTCCACCTGGACGCGCTCGGCGTGAAGCTGACGACGCTGCGCCCGGAGCAGGCCTCCTACCTCGGCATCGAAGTCGAGGGCCCGTACAAGTCGGACCACTACCGCTACTGAGTTCCCCGCCGAGCAGCGGTACCACCGCTCGGCGTACGGATGTCAGCAGGCCCTCGCCGTCACGGCGGGGGCCTGTCCCCGATGAGGACCTGAACCCCCATGCCCCGCGGCCGCTATTCGCTCCATGATCCGCACGATCACACCCCCCTCGCCGAAGAACACTTCCACTGCGCGCCCGGCCCCTCCGGCTGGCGCTACGTCTCCCAACTCACCACCCCCTCCGGCGACCATGCCGGCTCCGTCGACCTCGCGCTCGACGACCTCGGCCGCCCCATCCGCCTTGAACTGAACGCCGCGAGCTGGCAGATCCGCGGCGCCGCGCTCGACGGCGTCACCTGGGTCCGCACCGACCCCACCGGCACGCAGGCCACCGAAGGCAACGTCCGCGCCCACGCCTTCACCGGCTCGTCCCCGGCGTTCCTCATCGCCACCGCACGTCTCCTTCGCCTCACCCCTTCCACCCCCGCCTCCGCGACCCGCGTACGCCTCGTCGCCTTCACCGACCCGGTCCTCGCCCCGCGCACCCTCGACCAGTCCTGGGCCTTGATCTCGAGAGAAACACACGCCACTGACAACGGCCCCCTGACCGTGGACGAATACCAGGTCACAGCCCTGGACACCGGTGAACAGCACGCCGTACACATCGCGGGAGACGTGGTGCTCGCGGCACCCGGCATCGAACTGGAACACCTCGAATCGCCCCCGTCGGTCTTCGCCTGACGAGACGTCGGCGCCGTTCGCCGCTCGGCGCCGACACCGGTGGTTATGCGGGCGGCGCGAAGCCGGTCGAGGGACGGTCGGCCTGGTCCTGCTGCGGTGCGGCGGGCGGCGGTGGGACAGGCAGCGGTGCGATGTTCTGCGGCGACTGCGGCGTCGGCGATGCCTGTGGTGACGGGGCTCCCGGAATCGCCGGCGGATAGGGGTAGATGCCTGGTTGCACCGGCGCAGGTCCGACCGCGCCCGGCATCGCCATCACCGGTCCACCCGGGCCCCCATGGCCGCCCATGGCGACGCCACCGCCAAAGGATCGCCGAGCCTCCCGCGCCTGCCGCTCCTGAACCACGGCCGCCAGATACGCGGCCGGCGGGACCCCGTGCGGCGCCGGAGTCCCCGTACGGGTGGCCAGATCCATCGCGAGCCGCTCCGCCATCGCCCCACCGACCTGCGGATCCAGCTGCTGCATACGCGTCAGGTACTGCCGGATGGCCAACCACAAGCCGTCCGGAACCGCGGACAGATCAAGCTCGGAGAATCGCCCCGCCAGCCAGGGCGGCGGTGGAGGCACGAAAGACGTGCGGCCGGCCGGAATCCTTTCCCGTACGACAAGGGTCCCCGCGAACACGTCACCCAGCCGCCGCCCGCGCGCCGACACGAGCGAGGCGATGCACGCGATGACCCCGAACGTCATCAGAAGCTCGACCACACCGACGGCACCGCGCACCAGCGCATGCCGGAACCGGATCGGCCCGCCGTCGTCCCGCACCACCCGCAGCCCGAACGCCAGCTTCCCCAGCGAACGCCCGTGGCTGAGTGTCTCCACCGCGATCGGCCCGCCCACCAGCACGAGCAGGAAAGCCGCGATCGAGACCGCGACCTGCGCCGCTTCGTCCAGCGCAGCCGTCGCGGCCACCAAGCCGATGGTCACGAGGACGTAGACGGTCATCGTCACGACCAGGTCCAGCAAGACGGCCAGGGCCCGGCTCGGCAGTTTCGCGGGGCGCAGCTCCAGCGCCACCGCCTCGCCCGTCACTAGCTCACTCACGCTTGCCGTCCTTCCCCTGACCTGCCTCGAGAACGGCCAGTCTGCCAAGCTGAGGGCACATCGCGCCGCAGTACGACAAGCTGACACTTACGACGAGCAGCCGAGGAGCAGCCAACCAGATGGACCTCGACGTCTTCGTGTCCGCCCACCGCGCCGAGTGGGACAGGCTCGACGCACTGATCCGCCGCCAACGCCGCCTCACCGGGGCCGAGGCCGACGAACTCGTCGCCCTGTACCAACGCACCGCCACCCACCTCTCCCTGATCCAGTCCAGCGCCCCGGACCCTCAGCTGATGGGCCGCCTCAGTCAACTGGTGGCACGCGCGCGTAGTGCAGTGACAGGCACCCGCCGCGCCTCCTGGCGCGATGTCACCCGATTCCTGACGCACGGCTTCCCGGCAGCGGTCTACCGCTCGCGCCACTGGTGGGTTCCCACCGCTCTCCTGTCCACCCTGGTCGCGGCCCTACTGGGATGGTGGATCGGTACGCACCCCGAGGTCCAGTCCTCGATCGCGGCGCCCAGCGACCTGCGCGAGCTCACTCGCCCCGGTGGCCAGTACGAGACCTACTACTCCAGCCACCCGGCCGCGTCCTTCGCGGCCCAGGTGTGGACGAACAACGCCCAGGCCGCCGCGATGTGCCTGGTCCTGGGCGTCTTCCTGGGCCTGCCGGTCATCTGGATCCTCTTCGAGAACATGCTCAACCTTGGTGTCGGCATAGGCCTGATGTCCTCGGCCGGCCGCCTCGACACCTTCCTGGGCCTCGTCCTCCCACACGGCCTCCTGGAATTGACGGCCGTCTTCGTTGCCGCCGGCACAGGTCTGCGACTGGGCTGGACCCTGATCGACCCGGGTCCCCGTCCCCGTCGCACGGCACTCGCCGAAGAAGGCCGAGCCGCCCTGGGCATGGCAATAGGCCTGGCCCTGATCCTCTTTGTCTCAGGCGCCATCGAAGGCTTCGTCACACCGTCCGGACTCCCCACCTGGGCCCGTATAGGCATCGGAATCGCGGCTGAACTGGCCTTCCTCGCGTACGTCTATGTACTGGGCGGTCGTGCGGCACGCGCCGGTGAAACCGGCGACGTCGACGAGGCCGAGCGCAGCGCCGTCCTCCCGACGGCTGCCTGATGTGCGACCCCCCTCGCTGACCTGCTAGTCTCCTCTTCGCCCCACAAGAACCGTTGACACGGAACGAGCGGGGAGGTAGATTCGAACAGTTGCCTAGAACTGGACAGCTCCAGTGGCAGCGGTTAGGGTCTGCCTGCTTCTGGAAACGTCGTTTTCCGAGAGGCCCCTCCCGATGATTCAGAAATGGATGCCGGTCAGTCCGGCCCAAAACCTCTGATAAAGTCGGAACCGCCGGAAAGGGAAACGCGAAAGCGGAAACCTGGAAAGCACCGAGGAAATCGGATCGGGAAACGGTCTGATAGAGTCGGAAACGCAAGACCGAAGGGAAACTGCCCGGAGGAAAGCCTGAGAGAGTCTCTCGGGTGAGTACAAAGGAAGCGTCCGTTCCTTGAGAACTCAACAGCGTGCCAAAAATCAACGCCAAGTTTGTTGATACCCCGTCTCCAGTCATCATGGCTGGGACGAGGTTCCTTTGAAGTAAAACATCAGCGAGGACGCTGTGGACCGTGGGGATTATTCCTCCCTTCGGTTCCGCTCTCGTGGTGTCGTCCCGATTACGGGAAAACATTCACGGAGAGTTTGATCCTGGCTCAGGACGAACGCTGGCGGCGTGCTTAACACATGCAAGTCGAACGATGAAGCCCTTCGGGGTGGATTAGTGGCGAACGGGTGAGTAACACGTGGGCAATCTGCCCTTCACTCTGGGACAAGCCCTGGAAACGGGGTCTAATACCGGATAACACTCCTGCCCGCATGGGTGGGGGTTAAAAGCTCCGGCGGTGAAGGATGAGCCCGCGGCCTATCAGCTTGTTGGTGAGGTAGTGGCTCACCAAGGCGACGACGGGTAGCCGGCCTGAGAGGGCGACCGGCCACACTGGGACTGAGACACGGCCCAGACTCCTACGGGAGGCAGCAGTGGGGAATATTGCACAATGGGCGAAAGCCTGATGCAGCGACGCCGCGTGAGGGATGACGGCCTTCGGGTTGTAAACCTCTTTCAGCAGGGAAGAAGCGAAAGTGACGGTACCTGCAGAAGAAGCGCCGGCTAACTACGTGCCAGCAGCCGCGGTAATACGTAGGGCGCAAGCGTTGTCCGGAATTATTGGGCGTAAAGAGCTCGTAGGCGGCTTGTCGCGTCGGTTGTGAAAGCCCGGGGCTTAACCCCGGGTCTGCAGTCGATACGGGCAGGCTAGAGTGTGGTAGGGGAGATCGGAATTCCTGGTGTAGCGGTGAAATGCGCAGATATCAGGAGGAACACCGGTGGCGAAGGCGGATCTCTGGGCCATTACTGACGCTGAGGAGCGAAAGCGTGGGGAGCGAACAGGATTAGATACCCTGGTAGTCCACGCCGTAAACGGTGGGAACTAGGTGTTGGCGACATTCCACGTCGTCGGTGCCGCAGCTAACGCATTAAGTTCCCCGCCTGGGGAGTACGGCCGCAAGGCTAAAACTCAAAGGAATTGACGGGGGCCCGCACAAGCAGCGGAGCATGTGGCTTAATTCGACGCAACGCGAAGAACCTTACCAAGGCTTGACATACGCCGGAAAGCATCAGAGATGGTGCCCCCCTTGTGGTCGGTGTACAGGTGGTGCATGGCTGTCGTCAGCTCGTGTCGTGAGATGTTGGGTTAAGTCCCGCAACGAGCGCAACCCTTGTTCTGTGTTGCCAGCATGCCCTTCGGGGTGATGGGGACTCACAGGAGACTGCCGGGGTCAACTCGGAGGAAGGTGGGGACGACGTCAAGTCATCATGCCCCTTATGTCTTGGGCTGCACACGTGCTACAATGGCAGGTACAATGAGCTGCGATGCCGCGAGGCGGAGCGAATCTCAAAAAGCCTGTCTCAGTTCGGATTGGGGTCTGCAACTCGACCCCATGAAGTCGGAGTTGCTAGTAATCGCAGATCAGCATTGCTGCGGTGAATACGTTCCCGGGCCTTGTACACACCGCCCGTCACGTCACGAAAGTCGGTAACACCCGAAGCCGGTGGCCCAACCCCCTTGTGGGGAGGGAGCTGTCGAAGGTGGGACTGGCGATTGGGACGAAGTCGTAACAAGGTAGCCGTACCGGAAGGTGCGGCTGGATCACCTCCTTTCTAAGGAGCATCTAGGCCGCCAGGCATTGTCTGGTGGTCCAGGGCCAGTACATCGGCGTACGTCCGGTGCTGGTTGCTCATGGGTGGAACGTTGATTATTCGGCACTCTCAGTCATCTCGGGCTGCAAGTACTGTCCTTCGGGGCGTGGAAAGCTGATCATGAGTGGCGAGGGTGCCGGGCACGCTGTTGGGTGTCTGAAGGTACGGGCTGTTCTAGCTTGTTTCTTCAGTGCCGGCCCCAGTGAACTCGCCCGTGAGGGTGGGGTGGTGGGTGGTTGGTCGTTGTTTGAGAACTGCACAGTGGACGCGAGCATCTGTGGCCAAGTTTTTAAGGGCGCACGGTGGATGCCTTGGCACCAGGAACCGATGAAGGACGTGGGAGGCCACGATAGTCCCCGGGGAGCCGTCAACCAGGCTTTGATCCGGGGGTTTCCGAATGGGGAAACCCGGCAGTCGTCATGGGCTGTCACCCATACCTGAACACATAGGGTATGTGGAGGGAACGCGGGGAAGTGAAACATCTCAGTACCCGCAGGAAGAGAAAACAACCGTGATTCCGGGAGTAGTGGCGAGCGAAACTGGATGAGGCTAAACCATATGCGTGTGAGACCCGGCAGGGGTTGCGTATATGGGGTTGTGGGATTTCTCTTTCACGGTCTGCCGATCGTGAGGCGAGTCAGAAACCGTTGATGTAGGCGAAGGACATGCGAAAGGTCCGGCGTAGAGGGTAAGACCCCCGTAGTCGAAACGTCAACGGCTCGTTTGAGAAACACCCAAGTAGCACGGGGCCCGAGAAATCCCGTGTGAATCTGGCGGGACCACCCGCTAAGCCTAAATATTCCCTGGTGACCGATAGCGGATAGTACCGTGAGGGAATGGTGAAAAGTACCGCGGGAGCGGAGTGAAATAGTACCTGAAACCGTGTGCCTACAAGCCGTGGGAGCGTCGGAGTGCATGCTTGCATGCACTCTCGTGACTGCGTGCCTTTTGAAGAATGAGCCTGCGAGTTTGCGGTGTGTTGCGAGGTTAACCCGTGTGGGGAAGCCGTAGCGAAAGCGAGTCCGAATAGGGCGATTTAGTAGCGCGCTCAAGACCCGAAGCGGAGTGATCTAGCCATGGGCAGGTTGAAGCGGCTGTAAGAGGTCGTGGAGGACCGAACCCACCAGGGTTGAAAACCTGGGGGATGACCTGTGGTTAGGGGTGAAAGGCCAATCAAACTCCGTGATAGCTGGTTCTCCCCGAAATGCATTTAGGTGCAGCGTCGTGTGTTTCTTGCCGGAGGTAGAGCACTGGATAGGCGATGGGCCCTACCGGGTTACTGACCTTAGCCAAACTCCGAATGCCGGTAAGTGAGAGCACGGCAGTGAGACTGTGGGGGATAAGCTCCATGGTCGAGAGGGAAACAGCCCAGAGCATCGACTAAGGCCCCTAAGCGTACGCTAAGTGGGAAAGGATGTGGAGTCGCACAGACAACCAGGAGGTTGGCTTAGAAGCAGCCACCCTTGAAAGAGTGCGTAATAGCTCACTGGTCTAGTGATTCCGCGCCGACAATGTAGCGGGGCTCAAGCGTACCGCCGAAGTCGTGTCATTCATACAATAGGGCCAACGCCCGTATGGATGGGTAGGGGAGCGTCGTGTGCCGGGTGAAGCCGCAGCGGAAGCTAGTGGTGGACGGTTCACGAGTGAGAATGCAGGCATGAGTAGCGATACACACGTGAGAAACGTGTGCGCCGATTGACTAAGGGTTCCTGGGTCAAGCTGATCTGCCCAGGGTAAGTCGGGACCTAAGGCGAGGCCGACAGGCGTAGTCGATGGATAACCGGTTGATATTCCGGTACCCGCTGTGAAGCGTCAAACATTGAATCCAGTAATGCTAAGCCCGTGAAGCCGTCCTGATCTCTTCGGAGTTGAGGGAAGTGGTGGAGCCGGTGACCCGAGCTGGTAGTAGGTGAGTGATGGGGTGACGCAGGAAGGTAGTCCATCCCGGGCGGTGGTTGTCCCGGGGTAAGGGTGTAGGGCGTTGTCCAGGTAAATCCGGACAGCACATAGCCTGAGACCTGATGCCGAGCCGATTGTGGTGAAGTGGATGATCCTATGCTGTCGAGAAAAGCCTCTAGCGAGTTTCATGGCGGCCCGTACCCTAAACCGACTCAGGTGGTCAGGTAGAGAATACCGAGGCGTTCGGGTGAACTATGGTTAAGGAACTCGGCAAAATGCCCCCGTAACTTCGGGAGAAGGGGGGCCATCACCGGTGATAGCACTTGCTGCTTGAGCTGGGGGTGGCCGCAGAGACCAGCGAGAAGCGACTGTTTACTAAAAACACAGGTCCGTGCGAAGCCGTAAGGCGATGTATACGGACTGACGCCTGCCCGGTGCTGGAACGTTAAGGGGACCGGTTAGTCACTCTTCGGGGTGGCAGAAGCTGAGAACTTAAGCGCCAGTAAACGGCGGTGGTAACTATAACCATCCTAAGGTAGCGAAATTCCTTGTCGGGTAAGTTCCGACCTGCACGAATGGCGTAACGACTTCTCGACTGTCTCAACCATAGGCCCGGTGAAATTGCACTACGAGTAAAGATGCTCGTTTCGCGCAGCAGGACGGAAAGACCCCGGGACCTTTACTATAGTTTGATATTGGTGTTCGGTTCGGCTTGTGTAGGATAGCTGGGAGACTGTGAAGCTTGAGCGCCAGCTCAGGTGGAGTCGTCGTTGAAATACCAGTCTGGTCGTGCTGGATGTCTAACCTGGGTCCGTGATCCGGATCAGGGACAGTGTCTGATGGGTAGTTTAACTGGGGCGGTTGCCTCCTAAAGAGTAACGGAGGCGCCCAAAGGTTCCCTCAGCCTGGTTGGTAATCAGGTGTTGAGTGTAAGTGCACAAGGGAGCTTGACTGTGAGACCGACGGGTCGAGCAGGGACGAAAGTCGGGACTAGTGATCCGGCGGTGGCTTGTGGAAGCGCCGTCGCTCAACGGATAAAAGGTACCCCGGGGATAACAGGCTGATCTTCCCCAAGAGTCCATATCGACGGGATGGTTTGGCACCTCGATGTCGGCTCGTCGCATCCTGGGGCTGGAGTCGGTCCCAAGGGTTGGGCTGTTCGCCCATTAAAGCGGTACGCGAGCTGGGTTTAGAACGTCGTGAGACAGTTCGGTCCCTATCCGCTGCGCGCGCAGGAATATTGAGAAGGGCTGTCCCTAGTACGAGAGGACCGGGACGGACGAACCTCTGGTGTGCCAGTTGTCCTGCCAAGGGCATGGCTGGTTGGCTACGTTCGGGAGGGATAACCGCTGAAAGCATCTAAGCGGGAAGCCTGCTTCGAGATGAGTATTCCCACCCCCTTGAGGGGTTAAGGCTCCCAGTAGACGACTGGGTTGATAGGCCAGATGTGGAAGCCCAGTAATGGGCGAAGCTGACTGGTACTAATAGGCCGAGGGCTTGTCCTCAGTTGCTCGCGTCCACTGTGTTGGTTCTGAAACCACGAACAACCGTCGTAGCCATGCCACGGCTCCGGTTGACAAGTTTCACCGTGTTTCGGTGGTCATAGCGTGAGGGAAACGCCCGGTTACATTCCGAACCCGGAAGCTAAGCCTCACAGCGCCGATGGTACTGCAGGGGGGACCCTGTGGGAGAGTAGGACGCCGCCGAACTATTTGTAGAGAAAACCCCTGTACCGGGAAACCGGTACAGGGGTTTTTTGCATTTAGGGGGTTTCTCGGAAGCGAGAGACCCCCCTTTTTTTTGTTTCACGCCTCGTTCTTCTGTGCCTGCTTATAGTCGGCCCGCGGCCTTCAGCGCCAGATAGGCATCCGCAAGAGCCGGCGCCAGGTCGTCCGGAGTTGCGTCGACGACGGTGACGCCGTGGCGTTGTAGCTGTTCGGCTGTGCGATGGCGTTCCGTCTGGGCCTGGGCCGCGGCTGCTGCCTCGTACACCGCTTCGGCGTTGCCCCTGGCCGTCGCCATGTGGGCGATGTGTGGGTCCGCCACTGATGCCACGAGGACTGTGTGGCGCTGGGTCAGGCTGGAGAGTACGGGGAGCAGGCCCTCTTCGATGGGGGCCGCGTCCAGGCTCGTCAGCAGCACGATCAGGGAGCGGCGTGGGGCCGTACGGAGTGCTGTGGCGGCGAGGCCGCGTGCGTCCGTCTCGACGAGTTCCGGTTCCAGGGTTGCCATCGCTGTGACCAGGGACGGAAGGACCTCGCCTGCCGCTCGGCCCTGGACTAGGGCGCGTACACGGCGGTCGTATGCGAGGAGGTCCACTCGGTCGCCGGCTCGGGAGGCGAGGGCTCCGAGGAGGAGGGCCGCGTCCATGGAGGAGTCGAGGCGGGGGGCGTTGCCGACACGGCCTGCGGAGGTGCGACCGGTGTCCAGGACTAGAAGGATGTGGCGGTCGCGTTCCGGGCGCCAGGTGCGTACGGCGACCGTGGTCTGGCGGGCTGTGGCGCGCCAGTCGATGGAACGGGTGTCGTCGCCGGGGACGTACTCGCGGAGGCTGTCGAATTCCGTGCCCTCGCCGCGGGTCAGCACGCTGGTGCGGCCGTCGAGTTCGCGGAGCCGGGCCAGCCTGGAGGGGAGGTGCTTGCGGCTGGTGAAGGGCGGCAGGACTCGTACCGTCCAGGGGACTTTGTGGCTGCCCTGGCGGGAGAAGAGGCCGAGGGGGCCGTACGAGCGGATGGTGACGCGGTCGGACTGGCGGTCGCCGCGGCGGGTGGGGCGTAGGCGGGTGGTCAGGCGGCGGCGCTCGCCGGGCGGGACCGTCAGGCGGTGGCGGGAAGCGGCTACTTCGGTGCCGGGTTCCCAGCTGCTGGGCGGCCAGGCGTCGCGGAGTTGGGCGCGCAGGGGGCGGCCGGAGGGGTTGGTGACGGTCAGGGTGACGTCGGCGGTTTCGCCGAGGCGTACCGAGGTGTCTCCGGAGCGGGTCAGGCCGAGGCGGCGTACGGGTGCTGCCAGGGCGGCGTCGCAGGCGCAGGCCAGGGCCAGGGGGGCGTTGATGGCGAGGATGCCCGTCCAGCTCGGTTCCCAGATGCCGATGGGGAGTGCGCCGAGGGCAGCCAGGAGGGCGGCGCGTCCGGTGAGTGCCATCAGCGGGGGACGGGGACGTGGGCGAGGATCGCGTTGATGACGGAGTCGGCGGTGACGCCCTCCATCTCGGCCTCGGGGCGGAGTTGGATCCGGTGGCGGAGGGTGGGGAGGGCGAGGGCCTTCACGTCGTCCGGGGTGACGTAGTCGCGGCCCGTCAGCCAGGCCCAGGCTCGGGCTGTGGCGAGGAGGGCCGTCGCGCCGCGCGGGGAGACGCCGAGGGTGAGGGACGGGGATTCGCGGGTGGCGCGGCAGATGTCCACTACGTAGCCGGTGATTTCGGGGGAGACGGAAGTCTTCGCGACCGCGGCGCGGGCTGCTTCGAGGTCGGCCGGGCCCGCTACGGGGCGTACGCCGGCGGCGCGCAGGTCGCGCGGGTTGAAGCCCTCGGCGTGGCGTGTCAGGACGCTGATCTCGTCCTGGCGGGAGGGGAGAGGGATCGTCAGTTTGAGGAGGAAACGGTCCAGTTGGGCTTCGGGGAGCGGGTAGGTGCCCTCGTACTCGACCGGGTTCTGGGTGGCGGCGACCAGGAACGGCTCGGGGAGCAGGCGCGGGGTGCCGTCGACCGTGACCTGGCGCTCCTCCATGGCTTCGAGGAGGGAGGACTGGGTCTTGGGCGGGGTGCGGTTGATCTCGTCGGCGAGGAGGAGGTTCGTGAAGACCGGGCCGGGTTGGAAGGAGAACTCCGCGGTGCGCGAGTCGTAGACGAGGGAGCCTGTGATGTCGCTCGGCATCAGGTCGGGGGTGAACTGGACGCGCTTGGTGTCGAGTTCCAGCGCCGATGCGAGGGCCCGGACGAGCAGCGTCTTGGCGACTCCGGGGACTCCTTCGAGGAGAACGTGTCCGCGGCACAGGAGGGCGACGACAAGGCCGGTCACGGCGGGGTCCTGGCCGACCACGGCTTTGGCGATTTCGGTGCGCAGGGCCTCCAGGGAGGCGCGGGCGGCGCCCTGGTCCCCGGTGTTCCCGGCGTTGTCAGTGGTCGGGTCCATCATGAATGGCGTACCTCTCTTGCGAGGGCGTCGAGTTGGTCGGCGAGTGAGATGAGGGCTGCGTCGTCGCGGGGTGGCGGCCCGAAGAGGAGGGAGTGCAGGGCCTGTCCGTCGCCTTGGCCGCGGAGTTGGGCGGACAGGGCGGGGAGCAGGGATTCGGGCGAGTGCGCCTGGGTGACGGGGACGCCTACGAGGGGGGCGAGGCGGGTGCGGGTGGTGGAGCGCAGGGCGGTGGCCGCGCGGTCGCGGGCGTTGGCCTTGCGGTAGAGGCGGGCGCGGCCTTCGACGGTTTCGGAGGCGCGGATCGCCACGGGGAGGCGTTCGGGTACGAGGGGGCCGAGTCGGCGTGCCCTCCAGAGGGCGGCCAGGCCTGCCGCGATGAAGAGCTGGAGCGTGCCCCAGAGCCAGCCCGAGGGGAGCAGGTCGAAGAAGCTCTGGTCGCCCGCGTCGGTGGCCGAGGCATCGGAGAGCGAGGGGAGGTACCAGACCAAGTGGGGACGGGAACCGAGCAGTTGCAGGGCGAGCGAGGCGTTGCCGTGCTCGTCGAGGCGGGAGTTGTAGAGGATGTCGGGGGCGCCGAGTACGACGGTGTCGCCGTCCCCTTCGGGTGCCGGGATGCGCAGCAGGGTGGGCAGGCCGCCGCTGGGGTAGCACTCGTCGGCGGTGGGATCGGTGGTGGTGTAGCGGATGCCGCCCGTGTCGGCGGTGCCCGCGCGCTGGGCGGCGGGCAGGTCGCAGCTCGGGGAGAGGGTCGAGTCGAAGCTGATCGCGGGGTCGGCGGTGACTCCGGGGGCGAGGATGCCGAGGGAGGGCGACGCCGGGGAGATCAGGATCGTACGGCCGCCGGAGTTCTCGGTCGTCGCGTGGAGGAGCGTCTGCTGTCGGTCCGTCAGCAGGTCCGGGGCGGCGATCAGGAGAGTGGTGTCGGGGCCGGCCGCGGCACGGGCTTCGGCCAGGGTGGTGACCACGCGCGTGGAGACGTCTCGGTCTGCCAGGAGTTCGGCGACGGCGCGGCTGCCGGAGGGGTCGGCGGAGCGCGGGTCGAGGCGTCCGTGCTGGGAGTTGGAGCGGACCGCGGCGATCGCGATGGCGGCCGCCAGGAGGATCACGAACGCGAGGACGATCCCGCGGGTGCGCGTCCACAGCTGGCGGGCGGTGGGCGAGGCCGAGGTCGGGGAGGTCGACAGGAGGGTGGCCTCGGTCATGGGGCGGCCCCCTGGCGGGTGTTGTGGGCCGTGCTCCGGGCGGTGCTGCTCGCGAGTACGGGTTTGGTGCGCTCCAGGTCGCGGTCGAGCTCGGAGAGGCGGTCGTATGTGGCCGGGTTCGAGGCTCGTCCGCCGTATGTGACGTCGTCGAAGTCCCTTGCCGCGGCGCGCAGTCGGTCCGTGTGGGAGGGCAGGGTTCGGGCCGCTTCGGCGGCTGCCTCGTCGGCGGTGCGGCCGGGGCGCGGATCGAGAAGGGCGCGCTCCTCCAGGGAGCGGACGATGGCGCGCATGCGTTCCTGGACGGCCTGGTTCCAGTGGCCCTGGGCGGCGTGCGCGTCGGCCGAAGCGCGGTGTTCGGCGGCGCTGCGGGGGCGGTCGTCGAAGAGTGCCGGGGCCGATGTGGGTGCGCGGTGCGGGGTGCCCAGGCGCCACCACAGCGCGGCCGCGACCGCCAGTACGGCCAGCACGATGACGGCAAGTCCGAGCGCTCCACCGGGAGTTGCGGTGGAGGCCGCGCCGAACAGTTTGTCGATCCACTCCCAGACGGCATCCAGGGCGCGCTGGGCCAGGCTGGGGTCGTTCTCGTGGTACATCGGCTTGGACAGCTCGCGTTCGGCCGCCTCCCGCGCGGGGTCGCGTGGGATCGTCACCGGCGGTTCGTCGCCGGTGAGCGGCAGTGCCAGGACGGCTGTGAGAACTCCCCCCGCCAGGCTCACCGCATCAGCTCCCCGGGGTGGTGCCGGGGGCGCTGGAGCCGTAGTCCTGGAGGCCGGCCGCGCGTGCGAGGTCGAGGTCGAGGGCCTCGCGGCGGATGCGCTGGTCGATGTAGAGGAGCACGGTGACGCCGGCGGTGATCGGGAAGGTGAGCATGGAGCCGATCACCGAGCCGATGCCGCTGACGATGAGGAACGTCCAGCCGAGGGAGCCGCTGTCGCTGCTGAAGAAGCCGGAGAGGCCGTCTCCGCTCAGGGCCGCGGCGATGACGGCGAACGGGATGACGATGATCGAGGCCATGATGTTGGCGATGATCGTGGCGAGCAGCTGGATGCCGAGGACCCGCCACCAGGAGCCGCGGACGAGCTTCGCGGAGCGGCTCATCGACTTGAAGACGCTCTGCTTCTCCAGCATCAGGGCGGGCGAGGCGAGCGAGAAGCGGATCATCAGCCAGAGGGCGACGACGCCGGCGCCGAGTCCGCCGATGACGGCGACCGCGATGCCCGCGTCGCCCGAGGCGGTCACCCCGATGAGTACGCCGGGCAGGGTGCCGACGCCGATGATCACGATGGCGATGAGCGGCAGCAGGATGGTCAGGCCGAACAGCTTCGCAAGCTGAGGACGGGCATCCCGCCAGGCCTCGGAGGTGGTCACCGGCTTGCCGAGGACCGCGCGGCTGGTCACGGTCGTGAGCAGGGCCGTCGCGATGATGGTGCCGAGCAGGGTGATGAGCAGGACGGCACCGGAACTGGCCAGGGTGGTGCCCAGGGCGCTGCTCAGCTCACTGACGGTGGCGGTCGAGTCGTTGAGGGTGTCCGAGGTGGCGCTGTCGTCCAGGACGAAGCCCTGGAGCAGGATGACCGCGATCTGCGTGACGACCGCGACGGTCAGCGAGATACCGAGGACGGTGCGCCAGTACGTACGCATCGTGGAGACCGCGCCGTCGAGGATCTCGCCGACGCCGAGCGGACGGAGCGGGATCACGCCGGGCTTGGCCGCGGGCGGCGGGCCGCCCCAGTTGCCTCCCCAGCCGCCGGGACCACCGGGACCTCCGTAGCCGGCACCCTGGCCGCCCCAACTGCCGTATCCGCCACCGCCGTAGCCCCCCTGGCCTCCGGATCCGCCAGGGCCGCCGGGGTGTTGGCCGCCCCAGCCCGGGCCGGGCGGAGGTGGTGGCGGGGCCTGGCCGGGGGCGGCGTCCTGGGGGCTGGGGGCGGACCACTGGCCGGGCGGGGGCTGCTCTTTGGACCACTTCGAGGGGGTGTCGGGCTGGTCCTTGCTGCCCTGGTCCGAGGGCTGCTCCGTGGGCTGAGCGGTGCCGGAGGTGTCCGGCTCCTGCCCGTCGGAGGGGGCAGATCCGGGCGAGGCCCAGCCCGGAGTGTCGTTCATCGTCGCTCCTTCACGGTGCCCGTCCGCAGGCGCGGCGGCAGGTTGGCAGCCATCGTGCCACGGTGTGCGCGACTGGGGACCGGGGGTCGTATGAGCTGCACACCTTCAATTGTCCGCCCGGGAAGGGGCAGACTGGGCGAATGGCTGATCAGTACGCGCAATACCGCGAGGACAGTGGGCCGGTGGAGATACCGGCGATCCGCTGGGACGAGCCACCCGAAGGCCCCGTACTGGTCCTTCTCGACCAGAGGAGACTGCCGGCCGAGGAAGTCGAGCTGGTGTGCACGGACGCGCCCGCGCTGGTGGAGGCGATCCGGACGCTCGCCGTGCGCGGGGCGCCGTTGCTCGGTATCGCGGGGGCGTACGGCGTCGCGCTCGCCGCCGTACGCGGCTTCGACGTGGATGATGCCGCGCGGGCGCTGGCCGGTGCCCGGCCCACCGCGGTGAACCTCGCCGTGGGAGTACGGAGGGCGCAGGCGGCGTACAGTGCCGTGCTCTCCGGTGGTGGCGATCCGGAGCGGGCGGCCGGGGCGGCGCTCGCCGCGGCGCGGGCGCTTCATCGGGAGGACGCCGAGGCCAGCGCGCGGATGGCTACGCACGGACTGGCTCTGCTCGACGAGCTGCTGCCGGGCGGCGGACACCGGATCCTGACGCACTGCAACACCGGGGCGCTGGTGTCCGGTGGGGAGGGCACGGCGTTCGCGGTGGCCCTCGCGGCGCACCGGGCCGGGCGGCTTCGCAGGCTGTGGGTGGACGAAACGCGGCCGTTGCTGCAAGGTGCTCGCCTGACGGCGTACGAGGCGGCGCGCACCGGAATGGCGTACACCTTGCTCACGGACAACGCGGCGGGTTCGCTGTTCTCGGCGGGGGAGGTGGACGCGGTGCTGATCGGGGCCGACCGGATCGCGGCCGACGGTTCGGTCGCGAACAAGGTGGGGAGCTATCCGCTCGCGGTGCTGGCCCGGTACCACCATGTGCCGTTCATCGTGGTGGCGCCGGTGACGACGGTGGACCTGGACACTCCGAACGGGGCGTCCATCGAGGTCGAGCAGCGCGCAGGTCATGAAGTGACGGAGATCACAGCACCTCAGGTGCAGGTGGCGGGAGTGGAAGCGGGAGGCGGGATACCGGTGGCACCCCTGGGGACCCAGGCGTACAACCCGGCATTCGATGTGACGCCGCCCGAGTTGGTGACGGCGATCGTGACCGAAGAGGGCGCTGTGTCGCCCGTGACAGCTGAGGCGCTTGCCGAGCTGTGTGACAGGTCACGCCAGGTAACGATTTAGTTAATGGGATGATGTCGTTTATGAAGGGACGAGTCCTTGTCGTCGATGACGACACCGCACTGGCCGAGATGCTCGGCATTGTGTTGCGTGGTGAAGGTTTTGAGCCGTCTTTCGTAGCCGACGGCGACAAGGCGCTGGCCGCTTTCCGTGAGAGCAAGCCCGATCTGGTGCTCCTGGACCTGATGCTTCCCGGCCGGGACGGTATCGAGGTGTGCCGCCTGATCAGGGCGGAGTCCGGGGTGCCGATCGTGATGCTCACGGCGAAGAGCGACACCGTCGATGTCGTGGTGGGCCTCGAGTCCGGCGCCGACGACTACATCGTGAAGCCGTTCAAGCCAAAGGAGCTGGTTGCGCGGATCAGGGCGCGGCTGCGCCGTTCCGAGGAACCGGCGCCGGAGCAGCTGGCCATAGGCGATCTTGTCATCGACGTGGCCGGTCACTCTGTGAAGCGGGACGGGCTGTCGATCGCGCTGACGCCGCTGGAGTTCGATCTCCTGGTGGCGCTGGCCCGCAAGCCGTGGCAGGTGTTCACGCGGGAGGTGCTCCTCGAGCAGGTGTGGGGCTACCGGCACGCGGCGGACACCCGCCTGGTCAACGTCCATGTCCAGCGGCTGCGCTCCAAGGTCGAGAAGGACCCGGAGCGGCCGGAGATCGTGGTGACCGTCCGTGGCGTCGGTTACAAGGCCGGACCGAGCTGACATGTCCCGGGACAGTGCCGCTTCGGCGCCCGGTGAGCCGGGGGTCCGGTCGGGGCGGCCTGTCGGCCGGAAAGTGACGGGCTCCCGCTGGGCCCAGTTCGTCGAGGGCGGGCTGCTTCAGGGCGGAGTCCAGGGCAGCCCGGTCCTTCGGCTGTTCATGCGCTGGGTGCGCCGTCCGCTGCTGCCCGTGATGCGGCTGTGGCGGCGCAACATCCAGCTCAAGATCGTCGTCACCACGCTGCTGATGTCGCTCGGCGTGGTGCTGCTGCTCGGCTTCGTCGTCATCGGGCAGGTGCGCAACGGACTGCTGGACGCCAAGGTGAAGGCGTCGCAGAGCCAGGCCACCGGCGGATTCTCGGTGGCCGCGCAGAACGCGGACTCGGCGGCCACGGCGAACGGCGCCGACACCTCGAGCCCGGACGGCCGCCCCTCCAAGAACGTCAGCCAGTGGATGAGCGACCTCGTGGTGTCCCTCTCCAGCGGCGGCCAGGGCGCCTTCGACGTCGTGACGCTCAGCTCCACCGCGGCCGGTGACGGCGGCGCCGGGCTGGGGCCGCGCTCCTCCGGCAACGTCGATCCGACGCTGAGCGTGCCGGAGAACCTGCGCGCCCGTGTCGACAGCAACACGGCGGCGGCCCAGAGCTACACGCGGGTCGTCTACAAGGACGCCAAGGACTCGCAGCCGGCGCTGGTCATCGGCAAGCAGGTCACCGACCCCAACGGCGACCGGTACCAGCTCTACTACCTCTTCCCGCTGACGCAGGAGGAGAAGTCGCTGAGCCTGGTCAAGGGGACACTCGCGACGGCGGGGCTGTTCGTCGTGGTGCTCCTCGGGGCCATCGCCTGGCTCGTGGTGCGCCAGGTCGTCACGCCGGTACGGATGGCCGCGGGCATCGCCGAGCGGTTGTCCGCCGGGCGTCTCCAGGAACGTATGAAGGTCACCGGCGAGGACGACATCGCGCGGCTCGGCGAGGCCTTCAACAAGATGGCGCAGAACCTGCAGCTGAAGATCCAGCAGCTGGAGGACCTGTCGCGGATGCAGCGGCGGTTCGTGTCCGACGTCTCGCACGAGCTGCGTACGCCGCTGACGACGGTGCGGATGGCGGCCGACGTCATCCACGACGCGCGCGTGGACTTCGATCCGATGACCGCCAGGTCGGCCGAGCTGCTCGCCGACCAGCTCGACCGGTTCGAGGGGCTGCTCGCGGACCTGCTGGAGATCAGCCGCTTCGACGCGGGTGCGGCGGCGCTGGAGGCCGAGCCGATAGACCTTCGTGAGGTCGTACGGCGGGTCGTCAGCGGGGCCGATCCGCTCGCCGAGCGCAAGGGCACGCAGATACGGGTCGTCGGCGACCAGCAACCGGTGATCGCCGAGGCGGATGCCCGGCGGGTGGAGCGGGTGCTGCGCAATCTCGTCGTCAACGCCGTGGAGCACGGCGAGGGCAGGGACGTCGTGGTCAAGCTGGCCGCGGCGGGCGGCGCGGTCGCGGTCGCGGTGCGCGACTACGGGGTGGGACTCAAGCCCGGTGAGGCGACCCGGGTCTTCAGCCGCTTCTGGCGGGCGGACCCGGCACGCGCGCGTACTACGGGCGGAACAGGCCTTGGGCTGTCCATCGCCCTGGAGGACGCGCGTTTGCACGGCGGCTGGCTGCAGGCCTGGGGCGAGCCGGGTGGCGGTTCGCAGTTCCGGCTCACGCTGCCCCGGACGGCGGACGAGCCGCTGCGGGGGTCGCCGATACCGCTGGAGCCCAAGGACTCACGGCGTAATCGTGGACTTAATGAGGCCGGTTTGCCGCTCGGAGGCAGTGGCAAGCTCGCGACGGTGCCGGTGCAGCAGCCCACGGGCGGGAGTGCGCCGCAGCGGACGCCGGTCGTGCCGCGGATGACAGGGGCGTCCCCCACGGCCGATCCGACGGCGCTGCCGGGCAACGGCGCGCGCGTGGTGCCGCGGCCCACAGGCGCCGTACGACGTCCGGACGACGCACCTGCCGCGGGCGGGGAGCGGGCCGCGCAGGAGCGCGAGCGGGCCGGCGGGGAGCCGGAGGGGCTCGGACAAGGGGAGGCATTTCGTGGGCGCTGACCGCGAGCGGCGAGGCGGTCGACGGCGTCCGGTGCGAGTGGGGGCGTACGTCGGCTGCGGCGCGCTGCTGCTGGCCGGGTGCGCCTCGATGCCCGACAGCGGGGATCTGCGGGACGTCGAGTCCACGCCGCGGGCGGACTCGCAGGTCCGGGTCTTCGCGGTGCCACCGCGGGAGGACGCCCAGCCGGCGGAGATCGTACGGGGCTTCCTGGAGGCGCTAACCAGCGACGACGCGCAGTACGAGACGGCACGCAAGTACCTGGCGACGGGCGCTCGCAAGACGTGGGATCCCTACCGGTCCACGGCAGTCCTCGCGGACGGACCGAACACCGAGTTGGTGCACACGGCGAGCAGAGAAGGCGCCGACGACGGTTTCCTGTACCAGCTGAGCGGCAGCAAGGTCGCCACGGTGGACGCGCAGCACGCGTATGCACCGGAGTCCGGCGCGTACACCGCGGCCGTGCATCTCACTCAGCAGAAGGACAAGCAGTGGCGCATCGACGGGCTGCCCCCGGGTGTGGTGATGGGCAAGTCCGACTTCGAGCGCAACTACGACTCCGTCAACAAGTACTACTTCGCTTCGGACGTGTCCTCCGGGACAGGCGGACAGGGCGGACAGCTCAGGACTGTCGCCGACCCGGTCTATGTACGCGGGGAGGTGGATCCGATGACGGAGATGGTCCGCACGCTCCTGGAAGGGCCCACCAGTTGGCTGGACCCTGTGGTGACGTCGAGTTTCCCCTCCGGTACGGAGCTCAAGAAGGGCGTCAAGTCCCTGTCGCCCGATGACCGCAACTGGGTCACCGTTCCGCTGAACAGCAAGGCCGACCGTGTCGGACAGGCCCAGTGCAACAAGATGGCGGCCCAACTCTTCTTCACGCTCCAGGACCTGACGCCCACGGGGGTGGAGGAGGTGGAGCTGCAGAAGTCGGACGGCTCGCAGCTGTGTGCGCTCGATGAGGAGAAGGCGCAGACCGTGGCCTCGCACGGCACGGGACAGTCTCCCGAGTACCAGTACTTCATCGATGCCAAGCAGCGTCTTGTACGGATGCCCAGCGGCAACGGGGACAAACTGCCCGAGCCGGTGCCCGGTGCGCTGGGCGAGGGCGACACGAAGCTGCGGGCGGCAGCGGTGTCGCGGGACGAGGACATCGCGGCCGGGGTCTCGACCGACGGGAGTTCGCTGTACGTCGGGTCGCTGGTGTCGGGCAGTTCGCTCGGGGAGGCGGTGCTGCACAGCGAGGGCAAGACCGCGGACGACCGGCTGACGACGCCGAGTTGGGACGGACGGGGCGACCTGTGGGTGGCCGACCGCGACACCAAGAAGCCCCGGCTTCTTCTGCTGGAGAAGGGCGCGGGCGAACCGCTGGTGGTCTCGGCGCCGGGTCTCGACGGGCGCATCGAGGCCGTACGGGTCGCCGCCGACGGGGTGCGGATCGCGCTGATCGTCGAGAAGGACGGCAAGAGCTCGCTGCAGATCGGGCGTATCGAGCGCGACACCAAGTCCGGTGAGCGGCCCGTCGTCTCGATCCTCGAACTGCGTGCCGCGGCACCGCAGCTGGAGGAGGTCACGGCCATGTCGTGGGCCGGGGACAGCCGGCTCGTGGTGGTCGGGCGCGAGGAAGGCGGCGTGCAGCAGATGGGGTACGTCCAGGTCGACGGCTCCACTCCGGTGGGTACGGCGCCCTCCGCGCTGACGGGCGTGAAGGAGATCGCCGCGTCCGAGGACGAGCGGCTGCCGCTGGTGGCGCACTCGGAGGAGGACGGGATCGTGCGGCTGTCGTCCGGAGAGCAGTGGCAGCAAGTGGTCAAGGACGGGACGGCACCGGTCTATCCCGGGTAGCCCTGCCCGCGGATGACGGCTGTGCGGGTGACGTCTCCGCAGGGTGGACGGGGCTGTCCGACGGCCGCGTCGGTTATCCACAGGGAGTTATCCACAGGGGTGGCCGGTCGGCCCGTGCCTTGGCACAGTGGTGGGCATGCGGGGGTGGTGGCAGGACCTCACGGATCTGGTGCTGCCGGCCGAGTGCGGAGGCTGCGGGAGGCCTCGCACGGTGCTCTGTACCGAGTGCCGTGCCGCCCTGACCGGGGCCGCACCGAGCCGGGTGCGACCGGTGCCGGAGCCGTCCGGGCTGCCTGTGGTGCACGCGGCGGCTCCCTACGAGGACGAGGTGCGGGCGGTGCTCCTCGCCCATAAGGAACGGGGGGCGCTGATGCTCGCGGGGCCTCTCGGGGCGGCCCTGGCCGGGGCTGTGCGGGCGGGACTGGGGTACATGCGCCACCCAGTGCAGGAGAGGCGGCTCATGGCCTCGGAGGGCTCGCTGAGGGGCGGGAACGGGCAGCTGTGGACCGAGCCTCCGTCGGGGGCGGGCGGCGGGTCGCCGGGGACTGCGGGTGGCCGGTCGGGGGCGGGCGGGTCGCGAAGGGAGCAGGGGGGACGGCCGTGGGTTCGGGACGACCGAACGGGAGTCGGTGGCGGGCAGCCGTCGGCGGGGAGTGGGCGGGTGCCGCCGGGAGCTGCCGGCGGAGCCGGACGTGGGGGCGTGCTGCTGGTTCCCGTGCCGTCCTCGCGGCAGGCGGTGCGGGCACGAGGGCATGATCCGGCGCGGCGGATCGCTCTCGCCGCGGCGGGTGAGCTGCGTCGTACGGGGACTCCGGCCCGGGTGCTCGCCGTGCTGCGGCAGCAGCGTGCCGTGGCCGACCAGTCGGGGCTCAACTCCCGGCAGCGGCTGGACAATCTCGCGGGCGCCCTGGAGGTGGCTGCCGGGGGTGAACGGCTGTTGGCGGACGGCGGCCGGATCGTGCTCGTGGACGACCTGATGACGACGGGCGCCTCGCTGACGGAGGCGGCGCGTGCCGTGCGGACGGTGGTGCCGGACGCCGACACCGACGCCGACGACGTTTGCCGGGTGGCGGTACGGGCACCGGCAGGGGACTGCGGGGCAGCGAAAGCGGCGGCGAGGGCAGACCGATCACGGGCGGCCCAGGGAGTGGCGGGCAGGCGCGAAACGGGAGGCGTGACGGCTATGGGCGGAGCGGGAGTCATGATCTGCGCGGCAGTGATCGCGGCGCCACCTGACTCGTTCGAAATAAACCGGAACTGACCGGGAACTTGCATCGTTGCAGGTAATGACTCGACCAATTCACCTGAACGGAGGTACGCCGCAGTAGAGGGTGACGACATCCGTCCGGGCGAGATATGTTCGGTTGTGAGGCAATGGCGCAGGCCGTACCTCGTATATCGGAATGCCGTGCCGCGGGTTTTTTGCAATCACCCGCATCGGTTGGGGTGTAGATCTTGCCCATGGGGGAGGAGGAGGTGAAAGTCACCGAGTCCGAGGTTCCGGGACTCACCGGAGCCTGGTGCAAAAGGGAGACGCCCCGCCAGTGGAGTGGGGCTATCCGGGAACGGAGTTCTGCGTGGACATCGTCGTCAAGGGCCGCAAGACCGAGGTGCCCGAGAGGTTCCGCAAGCACGTGGCCGAGAAGCTGAAGCTGGAGAAGATCCAGAAGCTCGATGGCAAGGTGATCAGCCTCGACGTCGAGGTGTCCAAGGAGCCGAACCCCCGTCAGGCCGACCGTTGTGACCGAGTGGAGATCACGCTCCGCTCCCGCGGTCCGGTGATCCGGGCGGAGGCCTCGGCAAACGATCCGTATGCAGCACTCGACCTGGCGGCGGACAAACTCGAAGCCCGGCTGCGCAAGCAGCACGACAAGCGCTACACCCGCCGTGGTACCGGCAGGATCTCGGCAGCAGAGGTCGCCGACCGCGTGCCGGGCGCCGCGACGCTCAACGGAGACGGCAGCGTCGTCCACGACGAGGAACCCGACAGCGTGCCGACGAAGAAGGTCGGCCCCCTCGAGGTCATGGGCGAAGGCCCCCTCGTCGTCCGCGAGAAGACCCACGTGGCCGCACCCATGTCCCTTGACCAGGCCCTCTACGAGATGGAACTGGTCGGGCACGACTTCTATCTGTTCGTCGACTCCGAGACCAAGGAACCGAGTGTTGTCTACCGGCGGCACGCGTACGACTACGGCGTCATCCACCTCAACACGGACCCGATGGTCGCCCAGGCCGGGTCGGCCGGGCCGGGCGGAGCGCTCGGCGGCTGACCCACCCCGGTGACAGCTGAGCCGGTGCCCCTGGAGCGCTTGTGCGCCCCCAGGGGCACCGGTGTGCGACCTTTCGCGCCCCGCGCTGTCACCGCGCTGTCGCTCGGGCATGGAATCATGGCCGTACCGGCCCAACCCGTGGGCCGCTGCCTTGGGTTGGCGATGGCACAAGAAACACAGGCCACGGCCTTCAGGGGGAGGAACGATGGCGGACAGCTTCGGACCGATGCGTGACGCGGATGCCGGCGACGGCGTCGTCGCCATGGGCCCGGACGCGGGGTCTCCACGCAAGGAGCCCATCCGGGTCCTGGTGGTGGACGACCACGCCCTCTTCCGCCGCGGCCTGGAGATCGTGCTCGCGGCCGAGGAGGACATCCAGGTCGTCGGTGAGGCCGGTGACGGGGCCGAGGCGGTCGACAAAGCGGCCGATCTGCTGCCGGACATCGTGCTGATGGACGTACGGATGCCGAAGCGGGGCGGAATCGAGGCGTGCACCTCCATCAAGGAGGTGGCCCCCAGCGCGAAGATCATCATGTTGACGATCAGCGACGAGGAAGCCGATCTCTACGACGCGATCAAGGCGGGCGCGACCGGATATCTCCTCAAGGAGATTTCCACCGACGAAGTGGCCACAGCCATTCGCGCGGTGGCCGACGGACAGTCGCAGATCAGCCCCTCCATGGCGTCGAAACTGCTCACCGAGTTCAAGTCGATGATCCAGCGCACCGACGAGCGTCGGCTGGTGCCCGCGCCGCGGCTGACGGAGCGCGAGCTGGAGGTTCTCAAGCTCGTCGCCACGGGGATGAACAACCGGGATATCGCCAAGGAGTTGTTCATCTCCGAGAACACGGTGAAGAACCATGTGCGCAACATCCTGGAGAAGCTGCAGCTGCACTCCAGGATGGAGGCCGTGGTGTACGCGATGCGGGAGAAGATCCTCGAGATTCGCTAGTCACTCGGGTGAGTTGGGTGGCTTGCGTGAGTTGGGGGAGTCGGGTTCGTCGGGTGGTCACGCGAGTGCGCGTGACAGCTCTCTGGTGAGTGGGGCGCGCAGCTCCGGGGCGTCCACCCGTTCCACTCGTACGTCCGTGCAGTCCACCCAGCTCGCGGCCTCCACCAGGGCCTGGGCCACCGCGGGGACGGCCTTGGGGCCGTCCAGGGTGACCTGCTTGGCGACCAGGGTGCGGCCCTCGCGGGCGGGGTCCACGCGGCCGACGAGCCGGCCGCCGGCGAGGACCGGCATCGCGAAGTAGCCGTACACCCGCTTCGGCTTGGGGGTGTACGCCTCCAGGCGGTGGGTGAAGCCGAAGATCCGCTCGGTGCGGGCCCGCTCCCAGATGAGGGAGTCGAACGGCGACAGCAGCGTCGTACGGTGGCGGCCGCGCGGGGTCGTTTCCAGGGCCTCCGGGTCCGCCCACGCGGGCTTGCCCCAGCCCGCCACCGTCACCGGGACCAGGCCCGAGTCGGCGATCACCGCGTCGACCTGTTCGCCCTTGAGGCGGTGGTAGTCGGCGATGTCCGCGCGCGTGCCGACGCCCAGGGACTGGCCCGCGAGGCGGACGAGGCGGCGCAGGCACTCCGGGTCGTCCAGCTCGTCATGGAGCAGCGCGTCGGGGATCGCGCGCTCTGCGAGGTCGTACACCCGCTTCCAGCCGCGGCGTTCGGTGCACACCACCTCGCCGTACATCAGCGCGCGTTCCACTGCCACCTTGGTGCCCGACCAGTCCCACCACTCGCTGGTCTTCTTCGCGCCGCCCAAGTCCGTGGCCGTGAGGGGGCCTTCGGTGCGGAGCTGCTTGATGACCTGGTCGTAGGTGCCGTCCGGCAGGTCGTGGTTCCAGTGCGGGCGGGCGCGGTAGGAGCGGCGGCGGAAGGCGAAGTGGGGCCACTCCTCCACGGGGAGGATGCAGGCGGCGTGGGACCAGTACTCGAAGGCGTGGGGTGCGCCGTCGGAACCCGGCGTCCAGTACGCCTGGTCCACCGTCTTGCGGCCTACCGCGCCCAGGCGGGCGTACGGGATGAGTTCGTGGGAGCGGGCGAGGACGGAGATCGTGTCGAGTTGGACCGCGCCGAGGTGTCGCAGGACTCCGCGTACGCCGCTCCTGCGGTCCGGGGCGCCCAGGAAGCCCTGGGCGCGTAGGGCGATGCGGCGGGCTTCGTCGGTGGAGAGTTCGGTGGTGGGACGCGGGAGGCTCGTCATGTCCTCACGGTAGGCGGTGCCACTGACAGTGGGGGTCTGCCTCATGGTTCCCGGGGTGGGGGCTGGGGTCGGGGTGGGTCGCGTGGCCCGGCGCTTGCGGGGTGCCGCTGTGCCCACCCGTGCCGCCCCTAGCGGCACGCATGCCCACAGTTAAGACGGCGTCGGCAGATAAGGCGCTGTCGAGGGGAGGCCCAAGTCCGAAGGGAGCAGGGAAGCTACCCAGCAGTCTCTGCGTACGCCCTTGTTGTTGATGGCTGAGCGGAGGGTGCCTTCCAGGGTGAAGCCGGCGTTTTCGGCTACGGCGCGGGAGGCTGTGTTGCCTACCTGGGCGCGCCATTCCACCCGGTCGAGGGAGATGTCGGTGAAGGCCCAGCGGGACGCGGCGATCGCGGCCTCGGTGATGTAGCCGTTGCCGCGGTGTTCCTTCTTCGCCCAGAAGCCGATCTCGCCGGTGCCCAGGGAGCGCATCGTGATGGCGAGCATGCCCACCAGTTCTCCGGAGGGGACGAAGACGCCGAAGGTGAACATGGAGCCGTCCGCCCAGCCGTCGGGCACCATCTGGTCCGTGAAGCCCGCCGCGTGCTCGCGGAGATAGGGCGACGGGATCGTGGTCCAGCGCTGGATGTCGGGGTCCTGGACGGCGTCGTACACGGCGTCCGTGTCGTGCGGGCCGACGGTGCGCAGCAGGAGACGGTCCGTGGTCAGAGTGACGGGGTCCATCGGCCGATTCTGCTCGGGCGAGCGGAAGGACGCCATTCTTTTGCTGAGAGTGAGTGCCTCATTACTTTTCGCGACGCGAACGCGGCACCTTCCGCAACCCCTGCCCGTTGTCCTAGTGGCTGTCACGGGCAGACCTCCCGGCGCGGTGGGGTCCTCGCTTACGATGGCCGTTGCTCAAGCTGCTAATTGAATCTTCATTGCAACCGACCGTCCCAGGCCCGACCGGCAAGGAGACATAGCCCAGTGTCCGTCCTCTCAAAGATCATGCGTGCAGGCGAAGGCAAGATCCTGCGCAAACTGCACCGCATCGCGGACCAGGTCACCTCCATCGAAGAGGACTTCGTCGACCTCTCCGACGCCGAGCTGCGGGCCCTCACCGATGAGTACAAGCAGCGGTACGCCGACGGCGAGAGCCTCGACGACCTGCTGCCCGAGGCCTTCGCGACCGTCCGTGAGGCTGCCAAGCGCGTCCTTGGCCAGCGCCACTACGACGTGCAGATGATGGGCGGCGCCGCGCTCCACCTCGGCTATGTCGCGGAGATGAAGACCGGTGAGGGCAAGACCCTGGTCGGCACGCTTCCCGCGTATCTGAACGCACTCACCGGAAACGGCGTTCACCTCATCACGGTCAACGACTACCTGGCCGAGAGCCAGTCCGAGTTGATGAGCCGCGTCCACAAGTTCCTGGGCCTGACCGTCGGCTGCATCCTCGCCAACATGACGCCGGCCCAGCGTCGCGAGCAGTACGCGTGCGACATCACGTACGGCACGAACAACGAGTTCGGCTTCGACTACCTGCGCGACAACATGGCGTGGTCCCAGGAGGAGCTCGTCCAGCGCGGCCACCACTTCGCGATCGTCGACGAGGTCGACTCCATCCTCGTCGACGAGGCCCGTACGCCGTTGATCATCTCCGGCCCGGCCGACCAGGCCACCAAGTGGTACGGCGATTTCGCCAAGCTGGTCACGCGGCTGAAGAAGGGCGAGGCAGGCAACACCCTCAAGGGCATCGAGGAGACCGGGGACTACGAGGTCGACGAGAAGAAGCGCACCGTCGCCATCCACGAGTCCGGTGTCGCCAAGGTCGAGGACTGGCTGGGTATCGACAACCTGTACGAGTCGGTGAACACCCCGCTCGTCGGTTACCTGAACAACGCCATCAAGGCCAAGGAACTCTTCAAGAAGGACAAGGACTACGTCGTCATCGACGGCGAAGTCATGATCGTCGACGAGCACACCGGCCGTATCCTCGCCGGCCGCCGCTACAACGAGGGCATGCACCAGGCGATCGAGGCGAAGGAAGGGGTGGACATCAAGGACGAGAACCAGACGCTCGCCACGATCACCCTGCAGAACTTCTTCCGCCTCTACAAGCGCCACGACCAGCAGGGCAAGGAAATGCCGGGTCTCTCCGGCATGACCGGTACGGCGATGACCGAGGCCGCCGAGTTCCACCAGATCTACAAGCTCGGCGTCGTCCCGATCCCGACCAACAAGCCCATGGTCCGCAAGGACCAGTCCGATTTGATCTACCGCACCGAGGTCGCGAAGTTCGAGGCGGTCGTCGACGACATCGCCGAGAAGCACGAGAAGGGCCAGCCGATCCTCGTCGGTACGACGTCGGTCGAGAAGTCCGAGTACCTCTCGCAGCAGCTCTCCAAGCGCGGCATCCAGCACGAAGTGCTCAACGCCAAGCAGCACGACCGTGAGGCGCCGATCATCGCCCAGGCCGGCCGCAAGGGCGCTGTGACCGTGGCCACGAACATGGCCGGCCGTGGTACGGACATCAAGCTCGGCGGCAACCCGGAAGACCTCGCCGAGGCGGAGCTGCGCCAGCGCGGCCTCGACCCCGAGGAGCACATCGAGGAGTGGGCCGCCGCGCTGCCCGCCGCCCTGGAGAGGGCCAAGGAGGCGATGCAGGCCGAGTTCGAGGAGGTCAAGGACCTCGGCGGGCTGTATGTCCTGGGCACCGAGCGGCACGAGTCCCGTCGTATCGACAACCAGCTGCGCGGTCGTAGCGGCCGCCAGGGCGACCCGGGCGAGTCCCGCTTCTACCTGTCGCTGGGTGACGACCTGATGCGCCTCTTCAAGGCCGCGATGGTCGAGCGGGTCATGTCGATGGCGAACGTTCCCGACGACGTACCGATCGAGAACAAGATGGTCACGCGCGCGATCGCGTCCGCCCAGTCGCAGGTCGAGCAGCAGAACTTCGAGACCCGTAAGAACGTCCTGAAGTACGACGAGGTCCTCAACCGGCAGCGCGAGGTCATCTACGGCGAGCGCCGCCGCGTCCTGGAGGGCGAGGACCTGAAGGAGCAGATCCAGCACTTCACGGACGACACGATCGACGCGTACATCGAGGCCGAGACCGCCGAGGGCTTCGCCGAGGAATGGGACTTGGACCGGCTGTGGGGCGCCTTCAAGCAGCTCTACCCGGTGAAGGTCACCGTCGAGGAGCTCGAGGAGGCCGCCGGTGACCGTGCCGGTCTGACCGCCGACTTCATCTCCGAGTCCATCAAGGACGACGTCCACGAGCAGTACGCGGCCCGCGAGGAGCAGCTCGGCTCCGAGATCATGCGTGAGCTGGAGCGCCGGGTCGTGCTGTCGGTCCTGGACCGCAAGTGGCGCGAGCACCTCTACGAGATGGACTACCTCCAGGAGGGCATCGGCCTGCGCGCCATGGCGCAGAAGGACCCCCTGGTCGAGTACCAGCGCGAGGGCTTCGACATGTTCACCGCCATGATGGACGGCATCAAGGAGGAGTCCGTCGGCTACCTGTTCAACCTGGAGGTCCAGGTCGAGCAGCAGGTCGAGGAGGTCCCGGTCGAGGACGCCGCCGGGCCGTCCCTGGACAAGAAGACGGACGCCGTCCCCGCGGGCGCGCGTCCCGAGATCCGCGCCAAGGGGCTCGACGCCCCGCAGCGGCCGGACCGGCTGCACTTCTCCGCGCCCACCGTGGACGGCGAGGGCGGCATCGTCGAGGGCGACTTCGCCAGTGACGACGACGAGCCGGTGCGCTCCGAGTCGGACGGCCTCACGCGCGCGGAGCGCCGCAAGCAGCAGAAGGGCACGCGTCGCCGCAAGAAGTAACCCGCGGTTCGGCGGTCCAGAGTTCGGCTGAAGGGCCGGGCACCTTTGGGTGCCCGGCCCTTCGCGTTGCCTGTTGCGTCGCGAGCGAGGTGGCCCGGGGCTCAGTCGTCGTTCGTGTGTGGCATGCGGGGGCCGCCCAGTTCGACCGCCGTGCAGCGCCAGCGGAGGTCGGCGGCCTGCTCCAGGCGGAAGGCCATGGCGCGGAGCTGGTCGCCGGCGCCGATGCGGGCGAAGGCCTCGATCGCGCCGGGGCGCGGCACGTAGTAGCCGATGTCGCGGACGACCGGGCGGGTGCCGCGAGTGCGCAGCAGGCCGCGTTCGGCGAGCCAGGCCAGTTCGTCGTAGGCGCGGCCCGCGGTGTGGCGCAGCATGCAGTGGACGGGGCGCTGACCGCTCAGTACGGCGAGCAGGAGGTCGGCGAAGAGGTCGGTGGGGCGGGGGCGGGGAGCGGGCCTGTGGGGGGCCTGAGCGGGGACCGGCCCGGGTGGGGCTTCAGGGGGCGCGGTGAGGGTCGTGGCTGCCGACGACGCCGTTGGGGGGCGGGTTGTGGGCGGTGCGGTTGGCGGGCGGTTCGCGGGTCGTGCGGTGCGGGATGCGCCTCCGCCGGGGGACGTCGGGGGTGGGCTGCCTCCCGGGGCCGTACGAGGGGTGCCTCCGCCCGGTGTGCGGGGTGGGGTGCTGCCGGGGCGGCGGGAGTCCTGGCGGCCCGGCGGGCGGGTGCCCGGGTGGCGCGTCGTCCTGGTCATCACCTTGTTCATGCGTGGTCCCCGCTCGACGGGCCCGGTTTGATACCGGGCAGTAACTTTTGCGTTGGGGATCTTGTACGAGGCGGGGGCGGGCCTTCGCAAGGACGCGGGGTGCGCGTCGGGGCCGCCGGAAAGTTCACTCATCAGGGTGGCCGGGGGGTGCGGGAGGCTTGGCGGGGCCGGGGTGTACCGGGTGAATCGCGGGCCCGGGGTGGACGCCTCGGAGGGTGCGGTCGGGGACTCGAAAGGGGACGCCCGCACGTATCCTGAAGCCCTCCCGGGAGGCGCGGGACCGCCCTTCCCGGAGCCCTCCGACCACGAGACTCCCCGACTACGAAAGTGGCCAGCCATGCGCGTCTACGTCCCCCTGACCCTCTCCGGTCTCGCCGAGGCGTACAAGACGGGGGAGCTGGGGGCGGGACCGTTCGTCGCCTACGCCGTCACGCCCGCGTTGCGGGAGTGGTATCTCTCCGACGACATCGAGGAGCTCGAGTACGCGGCGCTGAACCGTGCGGCTGTGGCGTCGCTGCGGTTGCTGGCGGTTGATCCGGGGGCTGTGCGGCGGCGGGTGGTCGTCGCGGTTGATGTGGCCGACCGGGACGCGGTCGGGGATCCCGATCGGGGGCTGGATCCCGGGGCGCTCGGTGAGGTTCGGGTTTCTGGGGCTGTGCCTTTGGCCAAGGCGGCCGCTGTGCATGTCGATCTTGCGGATGCGGAGAGTGACGTCGCTGCTGCCGTGGAGGCGTTGGGGGCGGCCGATCACGGGGACGATGACGCTCAGTTCGTCGTGGACGGGGCTGAGGATCACGAGTTGTTGTGGTTCGCCACGCAGGAGATTCCCAACCTGGTGGGGTTGGGGGACTGAGGGGTCGGTTCGCTGGGTTCGGTGCCCGGCGTTGGGGCTGGGGTCGGGGTGGGTCGCGGAGCCCGGCGCTTGCGGGGTGCCGCTGTGCCCACCCGTGCCGCCCCTAGCGGCACGCATGCCCACAGCTGGGGCGGTTGCGGAGCGCACGCATGCCCGCAGCTATGACGGATGGGTGTCAGTGGGGGCGGGTATTTTCTTGTGTATGGGGAAGTACGGAGCAGCGCACATTGTGTGGGACTGGAACGGGACTCTGTTCCATGACAATGCCGCGATCATCGGGGCGACGAATGCGGCGTTCGCCGAGCTGGGGCTTGAGCCGATCACCATGGAGCGGTACAGGGCGTTGTACTGCGTTCCGGTACCGAGGTTCTATGAGCGGTTGATGGGGCGGCTGCCGACCGATGCCGAGTGGCAGGTCATGGACGAGACCTTCCATCGGTACTACGCGGAGCACCGGACCGGGTGCGAGCTCACCGAGGGTGTGCCGACACTCCTGGCCGAGTGGGGGTCGGCGGGGCACAGCCAGTCGATCCTCAGCATGTACGGGCATGACGAACTGGTCCCGCTGGTACGGGGGTTCGGGATCGAGCCGCACTTCATGCGTGTCGACGGGCGGACCGGGCCCTCCGGCGGCAGCAAGGCCGAGCACATGGTGCGGCACCTGGGCGTGCTCGCCGGCGTGGAGCCGGCCCGTGTGGTGGTGATAGGTGACGCGGCCGACGACGCGATAGCCGCCCGGCACGTTGGTGCGCAGGCGGTCCTCTACACCGGCGGTTCGCACGGCCGCGCCAGCCTGGAGGAGGTGGGCGTGCCCGTGGTGGACAGCCTGGCGGAAGCGGTCGTGGAGGCCGAGCGGCTGGCGGCCTGACCGACTTGATGCGAACCCGTTAACGCGCTCCGCAGAGTCGTACGGCGCTTCGGGTGGCGGCCGGATTCGGGGAGGGGTTCCCCGGCGGGGTGTGGCTTGCCTGGCTGTCGGCGCTGCGCGACCCGGAGCTGATGCCGCCGACGCTTGCCGTGGTGCGCGAACTGCCGGAGTGGTCCGGCGTGGGGCCGCTGGACGCGGTCGTCGCACATCTCCAGGGGCGCTGCCCGCTGGGGATGGGGTGAGGGATCCTCTGGGAGCGGTTGGGTGTCGGCAGTGTGGGTCCAGTCCCCGCGAGCCCCGGCTGTCATGGCAGGCGCCCTGCCGTTCCGCCCCGGGCGGTGTCACGGCGGCTGCCCTCGTCGGCGGGGCAGCCGCCTACCCAAGGGCCGGGGTCAGTGGGGAACCTGCCTCCCAAAGGAGCCGGGGCCAGTGGCGAACCTGCCTCCCCAAGGGCCCGGGGCCAGTGGGGAACCTGCCTCCCAAAGGGCCCGGCCGGCAGGGAATCCGCCCGCACTGCACGCCCCCGCCCCTTTCGTCCCTGTGCAGAGTGTCAAAGTTCGACCCCTGCTTTTGTACACATACGGCTCATGACGACCCCCGGGTGGGGAGCGATAGCCTGGTGGCGTGATCAGCGCGATATCTCGCGGGGGCATTGACGCCCCTGCCCCGCGCCCGGAGAGCACGGACGACATCCGTGACCGGGCGGCGGTCGCTGATCTTCGCAGGCGGGTCGGGGAGTCAAGGGCAGCACGGACACCCGGAGCGACATCCACAGTGCCGAGGGCACCCGAGGCAGCGCCTGGGGCACCCGAGGCACAGGCGGTGCCGAGAGCAGCGTCACAGTCGCCGCGGGTGCCGAGAATGGCCGATAACCCCCCGCTCATCTCTCCGTGCGGCATAGCGTCGAACCAGACCGGACACCCCGCGTCAAGACGTTGCGTCGGAGAAGAGACCGTACTTCCTTCAACGTCACGCAACGGCGCGCGACAGGAGCCAGAGGACAATGCAGACCAAGCTGGACGAAGCCAAGGCCGAGCTGCTCGAACGGGCCGCCCGGGTAGCTGAGAACAGCCCGGTCGGGGGGCACCTACCGACTGGGACGACGGGCGAGGGCACCCCCGACCGGGACACCGTGCTCGCGTTCCTCCAGCGGTACTACCTGCACACCGCAGCGGAGGACCTGACCGACCGCGACCCGGTCGACATCTTCGGAGCCGCTTTCTCGCACTACCGCCTGGCCGAGAACCGCCCCCAGGGCACGGCCAACGTGCGGGTGCACACCCCGACCGTCGACGAGAACGGCTGGACCTGCAGCCACTCCGTCGTCGAGGTCGTGACCGACGACATGCCCTTCCTCGTCGACTCGGTCACCAACGAGCTTTCGCGCCAAGGGCGCGGCATCCACCTCGTCATCCACCCGCAGGTCGTCGTACGGCGTGACCTCACCGGCAAGCTCATCGAGGTGCTGCCGACGCGGCCCACCGGCGAGCTCCCGCACGATGCCGCCGTCGAGTCCTGGATCCATGTCGAGGTCGACCGCGAGACCGACCGCGCGGATCTGAAGCAGATGACCGCCGATCTGCTGCGCGTTCTCTCCGACGTCCGCGAGACCGTCGAGGACTGGGAGAAGATGCGCGACGCCGCGCTGCGCATCGCGGAGGAGCTGCCCAAGGAGCCGACCGCGGACGACCTGCGCGACCAGGAGGTCGAGGAGGCCCGGGAGCTGCTGCGCTGGCTCGCGGACGACCACTTCACCTTCCTGGGATACCGCGAGTACGAGCTGCGGGACGACGACTCGCTCGCCGCCGTGGCCGGCACCGGGCTCGGCATCCTGCGCTCCGACCCGCACCACAGCGGCGAGGACAGCCACCCGGTCAGCCCGTCCTTCGAGCGGCTGCCCGCCGACGCCCGCGCCAAGGCCCGCGAGCACAAGCTGCTGGTGCTGACCAAGGCCAACAGCCGGTCCACCGTGCACCGGCCGTCGTACCTCGACTACGTCGGTGTGAAGAAGTTCGACGCCGAAGGCAATGTGATCGGCGAGCGGCGCTTCCTCGGGCTCTTCTCCTCGGCCGCGTACACCGAGTCCGTGCGGCGGGTTCCCGTGGTGCGCCGCAAGGTCGAGGAAGTCCTGCGCGGCGCCGGGTTCTCGCCCAACAGCCACGACGGGCGCGACCTGCTCCAGATCCTGGAGACGTACCCGCGCGACGAGCTGTTCCAGACGCCCGCGGACGAGCTGCGGTCCATCGTCACCTCCGTCCTGTACCTCCAGGAGCGGCGCAGGCTGCGGCTCTACCTGCGCCAGGACGAGTACGGGCGCTACTACTCCGCCCTCGTCTACCTCCCGCGCGACCGCTACACCACCGGCGTACGCCTGCGGATCATCGACATCCTCAAGGAAGAGCTCAACGGCACCAGCGTCGACTTCACGGCCTGGAACACCGAGTCGATCCTCTCCCGGCTGCACTTCGTGGTCCGTGTCGAGCCGGGCACCGAGCTGCCGCAGCTGTCCGACGCCGACAAGGAACGCATCGAGGCCAGGCTCGTCGAGGCCGCCCGCTCCTGGGCCGACGGCTTCGGGGAGGCGCTGACCGCCGAGTTCGGCGAGGAGCGCGCCGCCGAGTTGCTGCGCCGGTACGGGGGTGCCTTCCCCGAGGGGTACAAGGCGGACCACAACCCGCGCGCCGCCGTCGCCGACCTGGTCCACCTCGAGAGGCTGACCAGGGACGACACCAAGGACTTCGCGCTCAGTCTGTACGAGCCGGTGGGCGCGGGCCCCGGCGAGCGCCGCTTCAAGATCTACCGCACCGGCGAGCAGGTCTCGCTCTCCGCGGTCCTCCCCGCGATCAACCGCATGGGTGTCGAGGTCACCGACGAGCGTCCGTACGAGCTGCGCTGCTCGGACCGTACGACCGCCTGGATCTACGACTTCGGGCTGCGGCTGCCCAAGTCCCTGAACGGCAACGGCGACTACCTCGGTGACGACGGCCGCGAGCGGTTCCAGCAGGCCTTCGCCGCCACCTGGACCGGCGCGGCCGAGAACGACGGCTTCAACGCCCTCGTGCTGAGCGCCGGGCTCAACTGGCGGCAGGCGATGGTGCTGCGCGCGTACGCCAAGTACCTGCGCCAGGCCGGCTCGACCTTCAGCCAGGACTACATGGAGGACACCCTCCGCAACAACGTCCACACCACCCGGCTGCTCGTCTCGCTCTTCGAGGCGCGGATGTCGCCCGACCGGCAGCGCGCCGGTGTCGAGCTGACCGACGCCCTCCTCGAGGAACTGGACGCCGCTCTCGACCAGGTGGCCAGCCTGGACGAGGACCGGATCCTGCGGTCCTTCCTCACCGTCATCAAGGCGACCCTGCGTACGAACTTCTTCCAGGAGGCGCTGGGCGCGAAGCCCCACGAGTACGTCTCCATGAAGTTCGACCCGCAGGCCATCCCCGATCTGCCGGCGCCTCGGCCGGCGTACGAGATCTGGGTGTACTCGCCGCGCGTCGAAGGCGTGCACCTGCGGTTCGGCAAGGTCGCGCGCGGCGGGCTGCGCTGGTCCGACCGGAAGGAGGACTTCCGGACGGAGATCCTCGGCCTGGTCAAGGCGCAGATGGTCAAGAACACCGTCATCGTGCCGGTCGGCGCCAAGGGCGGCTTCGTCGCCAAGCAGCTGCCCGACCCGTCCGTGGACCGCGACGCCTGGCTCGCCGAGGGCATCCGCAGCTACAAGACCTTCATCTCCGCGCTGCTCGACATCACCGACAACATGGTGGCCGGTGAGGTCGTCCCGCCCGCGGACGTCGTACGGCACGACGAGGACGACACCTACCTCGTGGTCGCCGCCGACAAGGGCACCGCGACGTTCTCGGACATCGCCAACGGGGTCGCGGAGAGCTACAACTTCTGGCTCGGCGACGCCTTCGCCTCCGGCGGCTCGGCCGGTTACGACCACAAGAAGATGGGCATCACCGCGCGCGGTGCCTGGGAGTCCGTGAAGCGGCACTTCCGGGAGCTGGGCGTGAACACCCAGACCCAGGACTTCACCGTGGTCGGCGTCGGTGACATGTCCGGTGACGTGTTCGGCAACGGCATGCTGCTCAGCGAGCACATCCGGCTGGTCGCGGCCTTCGACCACCGGCACATCTTCCTCGACCCGAAGCCGGACGCCGAGACCTCGTACGCCGAGCGGCGCCGTCTCTTCGAACTGCCGCGCTCCTCATGGGCCGACTACAACAGCGAGTTGATCTCGTCCGGCGGCGGCATCTTCCCGCGTACCGCCAAGGCCATCCCGATCAACGCGCACATCCGTGAGGCCCTCGGCATCGAGTCCGGCGTCGCCAAGATGACCCCGGCCGACCTGATGAAGGCGATCCTGAAGGCGCAGGTCGACCTGCTGTGGAACGGCGGCATCGGTACGTACGTGAAGGCGTCCACCGAGACGCACGCGGACGTCGGCGACAAGGCCAACGACTCGATCCGCGTGGACGGCGCCGACCTGCGGGTCAAGGTCGTCGGCGAGGGCGGCAACCTGGGGCTCACCCAGCTCGGCCGGATCGAGTTCGCCCAGCACGGCGGCAAGATCAACACCGATGCCATCGACAACAGCGCGGGCGTGGACACCTCCGACCACGAGGTGAACATCAAGATCCTGCTCAACGCGACGGTGGCCAACGGCGACCTGACCGTCAAGCAGCGCAACAAGCAGCTCGCGGAGATGACCGAAGAGGTCGGCGCCCTGGTCCTGCGCAACAACTACGCGCAGAACGTGGCGATCGCCAACGCGCTGGCCCAGTCGCCCGACATGCTCCACGCCCAGCAGCGCTTCATGCGCACCCTGGTCAGGGAGGGCCACCTCGACCGGGCCCTGGAGTTCCTGCCCACCGACAGGCAGATCCGCGAGCGGCTCAACTCCGGGCAGGGGCTGACCGGTCCGGAGACGGCCGTCCTCCTCGCGTACACGAAGATCACGGTCTCCGACGCGCTGCTCGCCACCTCGCTGCCGGACGACCCGTACCTCCAGCGCCTGTTGCACGCCTACTTCCCGACCGCGCTGCGCGAGAAGTTCCGCGAGCAGATCGACGGGCATGCGCTGCGCCGCGAGATCGTGACGACCGTCCTGGTCAACGACACGGTCAACACGGGTGGTACGAGCTTCCTGCACCGCCTGCGTGAGGAGACGGGTGCCTCGCTCGAGGAGATCGTCCGGGCGCAGACCGCGGCTCGCGCGATCTTCGAGTCGAGCAAGGTGTGGGACTCGGTGGAGGCGCTCGACAATGTCGTCGCCGCCGACGTCCAGACCCGGATCCGGCTCCACTCGCGCCGGCTCGTCGAGCGCGGCACGCGCTGGCTGCTCAACAACCGGCCGCAGCCGCTCCAGCTCGCCGAGACGATCGGCTTCTTCAGCGACGGGGTCGAGCAGGTCTGGTCCGAGCTGCCCAAGCTGCTGCGCGGCGCGGATCTGGAGTGGTACCAGCAGATCTACGACGAGCTGTCGGGTGCGGGCGTCCCGGACGAACTCGCCACACGGGTGGCCGGGTTCTCCTCGGCCTTCCCGACGCTGGACATCGTCGCGGTGGCCGACCGCACGGGCAAGGACCCGATGGGCGTCGCCGAGGTCTACTATGACCTCGCCGACCGCCTGGGCATCACCCAGCTGATGGACCGCATCATCGAGCTCCCGCGCGCCGACCGCTGGCAGTCCATGGCCCGCGCCTCCATCCGCGAGGACCTGTACGCGGCCCACGCGGCGCTCGTCGCCGACGTCCTCTCGGTCGGCAACGGAGCCTCCACTCCCGAGCAGCGCTTCAAGGCATGGGAGGAGCGGAACGCGGCGATCCTCGGCCGGGCCCGCACCACGCTGGAGGAGATCCGCAGCTCGGACGCGTTCGACCTGGCGAATCTGTCGGTGGCTATGCGGACGATGCGGACGCTGTTGCGGACGCATTCGTAGCCCGTACGCAGTTGGGGGCGCCCCTGGCCTTTACGGCCGGGGGCGCCCCCTTTTTCCTGCCGAGCGCCGGGCTCTACTTCCCCGTGAACTTCTCGTACTCCTTGAGGACGTCCTCCGTCGGGCCGTCCAGGCGGAGTTCCCCCCGCTCCAGCCACAGCACCCGGTCACACGTATCCCGGATCGACTTGTTGTTGTGGCTCACGAGGAACACGGTGCCGGCAGTCTTCCGCAGCTCCCGGATGCGAGCCTCGGAGCGCTTCTGGAAGGAGCGATCCCCCGTCGCCAGGGCCTCGTCGATCATCAGGACGTCGTGGTCCTTGGCGGCGGCGATGGAGAACCGGAGACGGGCCGACATGCCGGACGAGTACGTGCGCATGGGGAGCGTGATGAAGTCGCCCTTCTCGTTGATGCCGGAGAAGTCGACGATCTCCTGGTAGCGCTCGCGCACCTGCTCCTTGGACATGCCCATCGCGAGGCCGCCGAGGTAGACGTTGCGCTCGCCCGTGAGGTCGCCCATCAGGGCCGCGTTGACGCCGAGGAGCGAGGGCTGGCCGTCGGTGTAGATCCTGCCGTTCTCCACCGGGAGCAGACCCGCGCACGCCTTGAGCAGCGTGGACTTGCCGGAGCCGTTGGTGCCGATCAGGCCGATGGCCTCGCCCCGGTACGCCGTGAAGGAGACGTTCTTGACGGCGTGCACCTTGCGGACACCGGACGCCTTCTCGGACTTCTCGCGGCGCAGGATGCGGTTGAGCGCGGCGGTGGCGGAACCGCGGCCGCCGCCGGTGCCGTTGACGCGGTAGACGATGTCGACCTGGTCGACGATGACCGTGGGGACCAGCTCGCCGGGGGTGTCCACGGGGGCGGTCTCAGGGGTGCTCTTCGTGATGATGTCAGCCACGGCCGTACGTCTCCTCAGCCTTCCAGAAGTACAGGAAACCGCCCACGCCGGCGAGCAGCGACCAGCCCGTCGCGACCGCCCACACGTGGGGCGGCAGCTGACCGGCGTGGAAGCTGTCGATCAGCGCGAACCGCATCAGGTCGATGTAGACGGCGGCGGGGTTGGACTGCAGCGCGACCAGGACCCAGCCGGGCAGGTCCTGGTGCCTCAGGACGTGCTCGATGCTCCACATGACGCCCGAGATGTACATCCAGGTGCGCAGCAGGAACGGCATGAGCTGCGAGATGTCGGGGAACTTCGCGCCCATCCGGGCCATGACCATCGCCACGCCCGCGTTGAAGACGAACTGGAGCGTCAGGGCGGGGATGACGAGCAGCCAGGACATGCTGACCGGCACACCGAAGGCGAGCAGGATCACGACCAGCGCGCACATCGAGAACAGCAGCTGCTGGAGCTGCTGGAGGCAGTACGACACCGGCAGCGCGGCCCGCGGGAAGTGCAGGGCCCGTACGAGCCCGAGGCTGCCGGAGATCGCCCGGGTCCCCGCCATGATCGAACTCTGCGTGAAGGTCCACACGAAGACGCCCGTGACCAGGAACGGGATGTAGTCGGGAATCCCCTTACTGGTGCCCATCAGGATGCCGAAGATGAAGTAGTAGACCGCCGCGTTCAACAGCGGGGTCGCCACTTGCCAGAGCTGGCCGAGCTTCGCCTGGCTGTACTGGGCGGTGAGCCTCGCGGTGGCGAAGGCGGTGATGAAGTGGCGCCGCGCCCACAGCTGGCGGATGTACTCGGGCAGGGAGGGTCGGGCACCGCTGACGGTGAGGCCGTACCGGGCGGCGAGCGCCTCGGCGGACTCGTCGGCGGTCTGGCCGACGGTGGTCTCACGGGTGGGGGAGACCGACGTCGGGGGCGGTGTGTCGAGGACCTGGCTCACATCCGCTGCTTTCGCTCGGGGGGTGGGGTGCGAGTCGCTCGGTTCCGTCCTTGACCTGTTCATACGCCGTCTTTACCGTCTTCTTACGTCGGGACGGGACCGTATCGTCGCAACGTGAGAGTAGGCCTTTTCCACGTCGGAACGCAACCGTTTCGTCGTAACGCCCTATGCTGGAGCGCATGACGACGAACGCCGACGCCACCGGGACCATGAACGGCACCGTGACCGGGGCCGTGACCGGCACCGGGGCTGCGGCGAAGGGTGGAAAGCGGTCCGGAACCGGGCCCGGGGCCGGGACCGTTCCGGGTAAGGTCCCGCGCCGCCGGGCTCCCGCCGGGGCGGCCGTCCTCCGGGAAGATGTGACGGAAGCCATCCGCCTCGCCGTCTTCGAGGAGCTCGCGGCCGTCGGCTATGCCCGGATGTCCATCGAGGGCATCGCGCGCCGCGCGGGCGTGGGCAAGACGGCGGTGTACCGCCGCTGGCGCTCGAAACTCCACCTCGTCCTCGACCTGGTCTCGGCCGTCGCGGTCCAGGGCCTGCCCGCGCCGGACACCGGCTCCCTGGAGGGCGACCTGCGGCTGCTGTACGAGGTCACGTCCCGCGCGCTGCGCCACCCGGTCGCCGGCCAGATCATCCCCGACCTGCAGGCCGAGGCGGCCCGCAACCCCGAGATCGCCGACGCCATGCAGAAGGCCCTGCGCGAGGGCCAGCAGGGCGTCGCGAACGGGATCGTCGCGGCGGCCGCCGCCCGGGGAGAGGTCCGCGAGGGAATCAGCCTCGACCTCGCGCTCGACCTGATGTCCGGGCCGCTGTACTGGCGGGCCGTGGTGGTCCGGGGCCCGAAGCTGCCGAAGGGGTATCTGGCGAGTCTGGCCCGGGCCACGGCGGCGGCGCTCAAGGCGTTGTGACGGCCGCTGAGCCGTCAGGCTCGCTGCTGACCACGACCCCGGACCAGGCTGACGCCCGCTCCCAGTGAGACGACGCCCATGCCGACGGCGGTCATGATCCCCTGCGAGCCGTCCACGGCGAAGGGGGCGACCGCGGCGACGGCGAGGTTGAACAGGAACAGGAACCACAGGACGGGCTTCGAGGAGAGCAGCGACTTCATGACGGGTTTCCTTCGCTTCGGGGGGCCCTGAACCCCGGGGACCCGGGGACCGACTGAGATCAACGATCCCGTCGTCAGCTCGGCGCTTCGAGGGAGTGCGCTCCCGAAGTGGGGGTGTAGCGGGCTACACCACGGGGGCGGCGGGGATCCGCGCGGATCCCCGCCGGAGGCCGTCGCCTAACCTGATCACCATGCGGAACACGGTGCGGCAGGCGGCTCGGGCCACGGTCCAGCTGGCCGGGGCTGTCGTGCTGGCCTTCTTCTCGATCATCTTCATCACCGTGCTGCTGATCACTGCCGTCGCCACGCTCGCCGTGGTCGGTGCCGGGCTGCTACCGGAGACGGTGCTGCTGATACGGCGTATGGCCGGGGCCAAGCGACGCGCGGTGGCCGCGTGGTCGGGCCGGGAGATCCCCGAGGCGTATCTGCCTATCGAGGGCCCGCTGCGCGAGCGGCTGCGCACGGCGGTCCGCGACCCCGGCACGCATGCCGATCTCCGCTGGATGGTCGCGTACTACGGGTACGGCTGCCTCGGGTTCCTGGCAGTGCCGTTGTGGCTCGTCGGTCTGCTCGTCGACGGCGTGTGGCAGGGGCTGCTGGGCCGGGAGGCGGTCGTACTCTCGTTGATCAGCCGTGTCGCGGACCTCGACGCGGCCTGGTCGACCGCCCTGCTCAAGCCCTCGCCGAAGGCGCGGCTCGTCGAGCGGGTCGAGGAGCTGACCGAGACCCGGGCGGGTGCGATCGCCGCGCACGGTGCCGAACTGCGCCGTATCGAACGGGACTTGCACGACGGTACGCAGGCGCGCCTTGTCGCGCTGTCGATGCGGATCGGGCTGGCGAAACGGGCGTACGAACGCGACCCGGAGGCCGCGCGCAAGCTGCTCGACGACGCCCAGGACCAGGCCGAGGAGGCCCTGACCGAGCTGCGCCACGTCGTACGCGGCATCCATCCGCCGATCCTCACCGACCGGGGGCTCGCGGGAGCGGTACGGGCGCTGGCAGCCAGCAGCGGGCTCGATGTCACCGTACGGGTGGACGGCCTTGAGGACCGTCACGCGGGCGCTGCGGACGACGGGCCGCGGCCGCCGGCTGCGGTCGAGGCGGCCGCGTACTTCGTCGTGGCCGAGGCACTCACGAACGCGGTCAAGCACAGCGGGGCGGAGCGGGCGTCGGTCCAACTGGTGCGGCTGCCTGCGGGGTTGAGGGTTGTCGTACGGGACGAAGGGCGCGGCGGGGCAGATGAGGCGGGCGGTTCCGGGCTGCTCGGCATGCGGCGCCGCGTCGCCGCGCTCGATGGGACCTTGCTGGTGACCAGCCCCGCCGGGGGGCCGACCGTGATCGAAGTGGAGCTGCCGTGCGTGTGGTGATCGCGGAGGACAACGCCCTGCTGCGGGAGGGGCTCGTGCTGCTGCTCACCTCCTCCGGCCATGAGGTCGTGGCGGTGGCCGGCAGCGGGCCCGAGGTGCTGCCCGCCCTCATCGAGCACCGTCCGGACGTCGCCGTCCTCGACGTCCGGATGCCGCCGGGCTTCCGCGACGAGGGCCTGCGCGCGGCGCTCGCCGCCCGTAAGGAGATCCCCGGGCTGCCGGTGCTCGTGCTCTCCCAGTACGTCGAGGAGTCGTACGCCGCCGAGTTGCTCGGCGGTGGTGCGAGCGGGGTCGGCTACCTGCTCAAGGACCGGGTGGGCCGGGTCGACGAGTTCCTTGACGCCCTGGAACGGGTCGCCGCCGGCGGCACGGCCCTCGACCCCGAGGTCGTCACCGAACTCCTCACCCGCCGCCGCGACTCGCCCCTCGACTTCCTGACCCCCCGCGAACGCGAGGTCCTCGAGCTGATGGCCGAGGGCCACGACAACGCCACCATCGCCAAGACCCTCGTCGTCACGGAACGCTCGGTCAGCAAACACATCGGCAACGTGTTCCTGAAACTGGGCCTGCCACCGAGCGACAGCGGACACCGGAGGGTGCTGGCCGTACTGGCGTATCTCAACCGGGAGTTGTGAGCTTCACGCAGAGGAATCCGAACAGGTCAGGGATGCCGCCGGGGCCTGCCTCGACGGTGCGCACCAGGCGCAGGCCGGCTGCCGTGGTGGCGTTGAGGAGGTCCCCCAGGGGGAGGTGCCAGGCGCCGACCCGGGCGCGGACCCCCGCGGGGTTCCACGCGTCGAAGGAACGGGAGCGGTCGGCGTACCGTTCGTCGACGACGATCCTCGGCCGGTCGCTCCAGTCGGCGAACGCGCCGATGTAGCAGGGGTGTACGCCCAGATGCACGAACCGTCCGCCGGGCTGCAGAACGCGGGCGATCTCGCGCAGAACGGCCGCGTAGTCGGGCACGTCGGTATGAGCCAGGACGCAGACGGCGGCGGGCAGCGAGCCATCCGCGAACGGAAGCGCCGTCGAGTCAGCCCTGACGACGGGCAACCTGCCCACCGCATGCCGGAGTTGACCACCCGACAGATCCACCCCCACCGGCGCCCACCCCAGCCCGCCCAGCACGTACGCGTGAGCCCCCGTCCCACAGCAGACGTCCAGGCACGTCCCCTCACCGGCACCCAGCAGATCCTCAAGCGTGGCGTGCACCCGCTGGATGTACTCACCGGCCCTGCCGGCCGACATGAACTCGTTGTACCAGTCGGCGTGTTCGTCGTAGGTCGCCGTCGCCGTCGTCCCTGTGTCCTCATCGGCTCCCATGCCGTCGAGGCTAGGGACGGCGGACCTCGGCGCGTGGACCTGTTCGCTCAAGGCTTCAGCACGTCAGCCTGCCAACTCGCTTGCCAGGGCCGTCAGTTCCGCCGAGCGCAGGATCCGCCCGCGGGAGCCCGGCAGGGGTACGTGCAGGGGCTCGGTCCATCGGGCCGGAATGGCGTTCGCCCCGTATACGGCTCCGGCCAGGGCGCCCGTCACGGCCGCGACCGTGTCTGTGTCGCCGCCGAGGTCGATCGCCGCGCGCACGGCTTCCTCGTAGGAGCCGGTCGTCCGCAGGGACCATACGGCGGAGCCCAGGCACGGCCAGACCGCGCCGTTGAACTCGGTGGCCTGGTCGGGGTGCCAGTCGGGGGCGAGGACGGTGGCATAGCGGGCGCGGTGGCCGGGGTGGACGGCGGTGAGGGTTTCCCGGATCGCGGTGAGGGGGTCGTGGCCGTCGAGTGCCACCCGGATCAGTTCGTGGAAGAGCGCTGTGCCTTCCCAGGCCGCTCGGTCGCCGTGGGTGAGGGCGGCGATGCTGCGGGCGGCGGCCATGGTGGCAGTCCGGCCCTGCGGGGCGAAGTACACGGCGGAGGTGGCCGCCCGCATCAACGAGCCGTTGCCCGCTGCTCGTTGGTTCTCCTGGAAGTGGATCGGCGCGGCCAGGTCCCAGGGGTCTCCGCTGGTGAGGACCGCCTCCGTCTGCAGGCCTATGTCCTTGGGGTCCGCTGCCGCCCATCGCTGGAACCTGCGGAAGATGTCCGGGAGTTCGAGGCCGTCGTGGTCGAGGAGCGACTCACCGACCAGTACGGCCATCTGCGTGTCGTCCGTGGCCTCGCCCGGCTCCCAGCCGCCGCCTCCGCACATCTCCCCGCCGTGACCGGGGGCGGGGAAGCGTTCCGTGAACGCGCCTTCGGGGCCGAACTCGAAGGGGGCGCCGAGGGCGTCGCCCACCGCGGAGCCGAGCACTGCCCCGGTGGTGCGGGCGTCACGGGCGACGGTCATCGGGGCGAGTCCGGGGCGCTGCCCCTGAGGGTGAAGGCGATTACGTTCTCCAGGTCCACGTCCGGGGTTTCGGTGGGGAGTGTGCCGCTTACGGCGATGCTGGCGTAGCCGTGGAGGGTGGTGAAGAGGGGGAGGGCGATGCTTTCGATGGGGCCCTCGCGGACCTCGCCTCGGCGCTGGCCTTCCTCGATGAGGCGGGTGGCCAGTACGCCCATGTTCTGGGAGGCGGCGACCAGGGCCGCGGAGGCCGCCGGGTCGTGCTTGATCGAGAACATGAGGTCGAGGAGTTCCGCGTTGGCGGTGGCGAAGCCGACGTAGGAGCGGGCCAGGGCGCCGAGGCGGTCGGCGAAGGTCTCGTCCGCCGTCTCCTGTGACGCGGCCAGCGTCTCGCCGAAGCGCTCGAAACCGACCAGGGCCAGCGCGTCCAGCAGGGCCTGCTTGTCCTTGAAGTGACGGCTCGGCGCGGCGTGGCTGACGCCCAGGTCGCGGGCCAGTTCGCGCAGGGACAGGGCGGCGGGGCCCTTCTCCCTGAGCGTCTCCTCGGCGCGGGTCAGCAGGGCGGCGCGTAGGTCTCCGTGGTGGTAGCGGCGTGTCTGGCGAGTCTGCATGGCCCTCAGTGTAGTGGCCATGTGAACGCTGGCTACATTGTTGTCGACGTCATCATTGTTGGCGTTGACAGCATTGTTGTCGACGCCTACATTCGGAGTCATGGCTACCAAGCAGACGTGGAACGCAAGCGACATCGTCGACCAGACCGGCCGTACCGCCGTCGTGACCGGCGCCAACAGCGGGCTCGGTATCGCCACCGTCGAAGCCCTGGCCCGTGCGGGCGCGCACGTCGTACTCGCCGTACGGGACGTGAAGCGTGGCGAGGACGCCGCCCGCACCGTCCAGGGCGCCAAGGGCACCGTCGAGGTGCGCCGCCTCGACCTCGCGGACCTCGCCTCGGTGCGGGAGTTCGCCGAGTCCTGGCAGGGTGATCTGGACCTGCTGATCAACAACGCGGGCGTCATGAACATCCCCGAGGCCAGCACCAAGGACGGCTTCGAGATGCAGTTCGGGACGAACCACCTGGGGCACTTCGCCCTGACCAACCTGCTGCTGCCGTACGTCACCGACCGCGTGGTCACCGTGTCCTCCGGGTCCCACCGGTTCCCCGGCAGCCCCCACATGCACTTCGACAACCTGAATCTGACCGGCGAGTACTCACCCACGGTTGCCTACAGCCAGTCCAAGCTCGCCAACCTGCTCTTCACCCTGGAACTGCAGAGCCGGCTGGCCGCCGAGGGATCGTCCGTGCGGGCCCTCGCCGCGCACCCCGGCTGGGCCGCCACCCAGCTCCAGAGCCATGACGGAAGCGCCGTGCGGCGCGCCTTCATGGCGGTGGGCAACCGCTTCATCGCCCAGGACAACACGGCCGGCGCCCTGCCCACGCTGTACGCCGCCACGCAGGATCTGCCCGGCGCCAGCTACGTCGGCCCGGACGGTTTTGCCGAGATGCGCGGCGGACCGGCCCTCGTCGGCCGCTCGGCCGCGGCCAGCGACCCGGAGTCCGCCGTCCGCCTGTGGGCGGCCTCGGAGCAACTGACCGGCGTCACGTTCCCGCAGCTGAGCAGCCTGGCAGTGAACGTCGTCTAGTCCCGCGCCGCCTCCGGATGCAGCCGCACCCACCCCGCCCACGCCGATGTGATCATGTCCTGGACGTCGTACTTCGCCTTCCAGCCCAGTTCCACGGCGATGCGGTCGGCCGAGGCCACCACGCGGGCCGGGTCACCGGGACGGCGGGGAGCGGTCACCGGAGGGCGGTCGTAACCGGTGATCGCGTTGATCCGGTCGATCATCTCGCGCACCGAAACGCCTTCCCCGCGGCCGATGTTGAGGGTCAGGTTCCTTCCCGGGGACGACTGCAGGGCGCGGGCCGCGATCACATGGGCCTCCGCCAGGTCCACCACGTGGATGTAGTCGCGGACGCAGGTCCCGTCGGGGGTCGGGTAGTCGTCGCCGAAGATGCGCGGTGGCGCGTCCTCGGTGAGCTTCTCGAAGACCATGGGGACGAGGTTGAAGACGCCGACGTCCGCGAGTTCGGGCGTCGCCGCTCCCGCCACGTTGAAGTAGCGCAGGGACGCGGTGGACAGACCGGTGGCGCGGCCCGTCGCGCGGACCAGCCACTCACCCGCCAGCTTCGTCTCGCCGTACGGGCTCATCGGCAGGCACGGCGTCTCCTCCGTCACCAGGTCCACATCCGGCATGCCGTACACCGCGGCCGACGACGAGAAGACGAAGGACGACACCGACGCGGCGGTGACCGCCTCCAGCAGCACCCGCAGGCCCTCGACGTTCTCCCGGTAGTAGTGCAGGGGCAGTTCCACCGACTCGCCGACCTGCTTCTTCGCTGCCAGGTGTACGACGCCGGTGACGGAGTGTTCCTCGATCGTGCGGGCCAGGAGTTCGGCGTCCAGCGTCGAGCCGACCACCAGCTGGACACCGGAAGGCACCCGCTCCGCGATCCCCGTGGACAAGTCGTCGTAGACCACGGCCTGTTCGCCCGCGTCGAGCATCGCGCGGACGACGTGCGCCCCGATGTAGCCGGCGCCGCCGGTGATCAGCCAGGTCATGTGCGGCCGTCCCCTCGTGGGTGAGCCGGGTGGGCCCGTGAACCGGTGGTCCCGCCCGTGTTGTTCGGTCGCGTCTCAGTGAATCAGGCGAAGGGGCTCCGGGTTCCGGGCCGGAACGTTCGACTGCGCCGAACCCGTCATGGGTGGTAGGCCCGACCGCCACAGCCGTGAGAAGGACAGCGCCGCCGCGGACGCCAGCAGGCCGTTGCGCAGGAGCATCAGCAGGCAGCCCGTCCAGGTGCTGTGGACGACCTCCTCGTACATGACGGGGTACACGACCGAACTGACCGCCGTCGCCGCCACGATCAGCGCCGCCACCGGGCGCTGCGTGGTGTGCCGCGAGGTCAGGCACACGGCGGACAGACCGAGCAGCCACACCATGTACTGGGGGCTGATCACCCGGCTGGTCACCGTGAAGAGCAGTACGGCGGCGAGCGCGGCGTCGTACGGGGTCGCCGCCGTCCAATGCCGTGCGCGCACCCGCCACAGCAGCAACAGCCCGAAGGCGGCGACCGTGAGGGCGAGCGAGAGGGCCGCGACGGCGGAGACGTACGGGCCGACGAACTCCATCGCGCCGTACTGGTAGCGCACGGTGCCCGGCCAACCGGCGTGGCGCGCGAGGCCGAGGACCGTGCCGCCGAGCGACTCGATCTGTACGCCCCGGCCGCCCTGCTGGCGCAGGAAACCGAAGGGGTTGCCGAAGGCGGCCGTCAGCAGCGTGAGCATGGCCGCCGCCGTGACCACCGCCGACGTCCAGGCCCCTCGTGTCGTACGGCCCCTCGGTGTGCCGATGAGCGCCAGCGCGGGCCAGACCTTCACCAGGGCGCCCAGCGCGGCGAACGCCCCGCACGCGCGCGTGGAGCGCGACAACGTCAACAGGGAGATGACGGCGAAGGCCGTGACCTGCACGTCGTAGCGAACGAGCGGAAGGTGCAGGAGAAGGGGGAGCCCCGCCGTCCACAGGGCCGCGCCGCGCAGGGTCCGGCCGGGCCGGGTGCCCGCGCGCGTGAGGGCGATCGTGATCGCGGCGTCCGTGAGGAGGGTCAGCGTCACGAAGGCCGTGAAGTACGTCAGGGCCGGCAGCAGCGCGGGGGCGAGCAGCACCGGGCCCGCGCCCGGCGGGTACTGCCACAGCCGGTCGTCCGTCGGAAAGGCGCCGTGGGACAGCACGCCGTACCAGCGGAAGTACAGGTTGCCGACCTCGCGCGAGACCCCGCCGTGGCCGAGCGGGCGGAGGTGGTCGTGGGCGAGCAGCCACAGCATCAGGGCGCGGGTGGCGAGCCAGGCGGCGGCCAGGAGGAGCAGGCGCTGGTGTTTCGGCAAGGTGCTCGTCAAGGTGCTCATCAAGGCCGGATCGTAAGCCGCATGGATGGGGCAAAAGTGTTGATACGCCGTCAATCACCTTCAAAGGTTGTTTAATCGCACAAGATCTTGCCCATGGTGAGCTCGTGGGCTAGGCGGCCGGAGGCCGGACGTACCGAGGCCGTGGCCGTGCTCATGCCCGTGACCGTCATGCTCGCGATCGGGCTCTGGGGCCTCGACCGCGGCGGCATGTGGCGGGACGAGGCCGTCACCTTCCAGGTCGCGCGGCGCTCGGTTCCGCAGATCTGGCAGCTGCTGCACAGCGTGGACGCGGTACACGGCCTGTACTACCTCCTCATGCACGTCGTCCTCACCCCGCACCCCGGCGAGGTCGCCCTCCGGCTCCCGTCGGTCTGCGGGGCCGCCGCGACCGCGGGCCTCGTCGCCGCCATGGGCGTCCGACTGTGCCGCCCGCGGGTCGGCCTGTGGGCGGGTCTGCTGTACGCCGTCACGCCCATGACCGGCCACTTCGCGCAGGAGGGACGGTCGTACGCGCTGGTCGCGGCGGGGGTGGCGGGGGCGACGCTGCTTCTGGTGAGGGCCCTGCGGACGGGGGGCTGGTGGGCGTACGGCGGGACGGTCGCCGTCACCTGCCTGCTGCACGAGTTCGCGGTGCTGGTGCTGCTCGCCCACGCCGGGACTCTGGCGCTCGCGCGGGTGCCCCGACGGGTGTGGTGGAGGTGGGGGTGCGCGGCCGGCGCCGCGCTGCTGGTGCTGCTGCCGCTCGCCCTCGTCTCGCAGGGCCAGTCCGCCCAGGTCGCATGGCTGCCGATGCCCGGATTCGGAAGCGCGGACCGCTTGTTACGGGCCTTCGCGGGCCCGAGGCAGCTGGTTTTCGTGCCGTACCTGGTCCTCATCGCCCTGGCCCTGCGGTCCCCGCTCGCGCGGCGGGGCGAGCTGACGCTCCGGGCGGTCGCCCTGCCCCTGATGATCGTCCCGCCCGCTGTGCTGATGACGGTGTCCCGCTTCTGGCCGCTGTACGACGAGCGCTATGTGCTGTACGCCCTCGCCGGGGCGCCGCTACTGGCCGCCGCCGGGGCGGAACGCCTGGTGGCGATGGTGCCGCGGCTCGCCCTCAGCAGCCTTTCCGGTGTCCTCACCGGCGTCCTCGCCATCGCCCTGGTCTTCGTCTGGCAGCTCCCCCTCCTCCGGAAGGACCGCATCCCGGACCGCCGCCCCGACAACCTCGCCGTCGTCTCCGCCGTCGCTGGGCGCGAACTGCGGCCCGGGGACCCGGTCCTGTTCCTGCCCTCGCTCGTACGACGCTCCGCGCTGGCGTACCCGAACGGCTTCCGCGGCGTGCGGGACATCGCGCTCAGGGAGCCCGGGCCGGTGTCCGGCACCCTGTACGGGCAGGAGACGAACCCGGGCGAACTGCGGCGACGGCTCGACCGCCTCGACCGGGTCTGGGTGGTCGCCGAGCCGTTCGCCCTGCGGCCGGCCTGGTATCCGGGCAGCGCGACGGAGCGACTCAAACTCACCGTGGTCGGCGAGGAGTTCGTGCCTCGGGAGGAGGTGGCCCGGAAGGGGGTGACGCTTCGGTTGTACGTGCGCAGGAGCGCCCCGGAAGGGGGTGACGCATCGATTTACGCGCACAGAGCCGCCCCGTAGGGGGTGACGCTTCGGCCGAACGCGCACAGAAGCGCCCCTTCAGGGGCGCGGGGAACTGCGCGACCAGCCCCCACCGGCCCGCAGCTTCGAACCGCCCCTTGCGAAGCTCGGACGCAGCCGGGCGTCTAATCCAGCGCGGCGTCGTCCAGCGCCGCCGTCAGGCGGTCAAGACGCTCCCGCAGCTCACGGATCTCCTCGAAGCTCGCCCCCGTCGCGGCGGCGATCCGCCGCGGCACGAGCAGCGCACGCTCGCGCAGAGCGACGCCCTCCTCGGTGAGGTGGACGTGCACGGAACGCTCGTCGAGGGCGCTGCGCTCACGACGTACGAGCCCCGCCACCTCCAGCCGCTTCAGCAGCGGCGACAACGTCCCGGAGTCGAGCCGCAGATGTTCGCCGACCTTCTTCACGGGCAGCTCGCCCTGCTCCCACAGCACCAGCATCACCAGGTACTGCGGGTAGGTGAGCCCGAGGTCCTTGAGGAGCACGCGGTACACGCCGCCGAAGGCGCGCGACGCGGCGTTCAGGGAGAAGCAGATCTGGTTGTCGAGGCGCAGGAAGTCCCCGTCGGGCGGGGCCTGGGCGCTCGTGGTCGTCGGGGTCTGCATGGCGGTCATGGGTCCAGGATAGCTCTAGTCCGCCATTTAGTTGTGCACAATTGAATTGCGTGCTCTAATTGAGTCCGTGAGGCGGCCGGACCGGCCGCTCCGGCAAGATCTTGACTCGAGAGGGATGCTCCCCATGGACGCGATCTACACCGCTGTCGCCACCGCCACCCACGGCCGCGAGGGCCGCGCCGTCAGCTCCGACGGCAAGCTCGACCTCCAGCTGGGCATCCCGGTGGCGATGGGCGGCAACGGCCAGGGCACCAACCCCGAGCAGCTCTTCGCCGCCGGTTACGCCGCCTGTTTCGCCAGCGCCCTCGCCGTCGTCGGCCGTATGGCGAAGGTCGACGTCAGTGAGTCCGCCGTGACCGGCGAGGTCGGCATAGGCAAGCAGGGCGAGGGCTTCGCCCTGAAGGTCACGCTCCGTATCGAGCTGCCCGACACCGTGGACGAGGCCACCGGCCGCAAGCTGGTCGAGCAGGCCCACCAGGTCTGCCCCTACTCCAACGCGACCCGCGGCAACATCCCGGTCGACCTCGTCATCGAGTAGTCCCCGGAATCATCGAGCAGTCCCCGGACTGCTCAGCGCCCGACCCGCGCCAGCACCTCGCCCGTCTCCTCGCTCCACGCCACCACCACCGCCTCCTCGGGCACCCGCTGCCTGCGCGTCAGCAGCAGCCAGCGCACGTCGTAGCGGCGGACCACGGCGGTGCGCTGGGCGCGGGTCGACGACGGGGCGAGGTAGGCGCGGACCGCCGCGAGCCGCCGCTGCCGTTCCCCCTCGTCGAGGGCGGGATCGGGCAGGGCGGGCGCGGCGAGGTCGACGCCGTGGCCAGGGATCAGGCGGACCGCGTAGTACCCGTCGGCGATGACCGCCTCGCCTGGCTCGATGTGCCGCGCGGCCCAGGCGTACGTCGGCCAGCGCGGCGGCTGTTCGAAGCCGACCGGGTCGAGCGAGCGCGGTACGACGGCCCCGGCCTGCACGGTGAGGAAGCCGACGCAGGCCCCCGTGGCCGCCACCGCCCCGAGCCATCGCCGCCGGGCGGGCCACGGCCGCGGCGCCGCCAGCTCCACCGCGAGCGCGAACTGCGGCGGCACCAGCGTGAGCCCCATGATCCCGCCGTACGCGTAGTGCCCGCTCACCCAGCCGTACGCCACCGCCGCGCACTCCAGCACGAACATGAGCACGAGCGGATCCCGTCTTGACCTCCGCGCCCGCAGCCACAGCGCGGGCACCCCGGCGAGCGCCAGCCAGAAGTGCCCCGGCATCCCCTCGTACAGCCGCTCGTACGTCGCGTCCGCCGGCGCCACGACATCGAAGTACGGCCAGCAGGCGGCGACCAGCAGGGCCGTCCCGCCCGCCAGTGCCCACCGCCCCACCACGCCGGCCCGCCACCCGCGCTCCCATCCCGCGACGAGCGCCACCGCGCCGAGTACCGCCGCGACGAACGTGATCGAGTGCACCAGCAGGATCAGCCCGTACAGGGCGCCGAGCCCGGCGTACCCGGAGAAGCTCCCGAGTCCGCTCGGGCCGACGTACCGGATCGCACGGCTGCCCCCGCGGCCGCCCCCTCCCGCGCGCGTACCCGTCAACGCCCAGGCCCAGAAGGCCAGTCCGACGGCGAACGTCGAGGGATCGCCGAGGTTCCCCGTCATGGGCATCAGCGCGAGGAAGCCGCTCCACGAGACCCGCTCGGTGCCCCACAGGAGCGTCATCGCGGCGAGTGCGAGCACGGGTGCCCAGGGCCTGCGCGGGGCCAGAACGCGGACGAAGCGGCCGATGCCGGTCAGCAGGACCAGCAGGTTCAGCGGTCCCGACAGCCGTACGACCTCCCAGCCGCCCAGGCCCGACAGCCGGGCGAAGGCTCCCTGCGCCACGGCGTACGGCGAGTAGTACGGGCTGCCCGCGCCGGGCAGGTCCGCCGTCGGGTGGAGAGGGTGGAGGAGGCTTGCGCTGAGCCGTTCGACGACCGCCGCGTGCAGGCCCGCGTCGCAGCACAGCGGGACGCGCCAGTACGCGAGCGACATCACCAGCCAGAACAAGCCGCCGAAGACCTGGTACGGGGTTGGGCGCCAGGAGGCACCGCCGCGCAGTGCGGTGGCGCCGCGCACGGCCCCTCGGAGGACGACGTCGGCGCTCACCGGGTGGAGGGACGGGGCTGGGCGGTGGCTCGGGGCATTTGTCGTCTATTCCCGCCGACGTCGGCCGCCTAAGCGCTCCGCTGGAAGTGCGGGAACGCGTCGTCGATCGTCTGAGGCGCCGTCGTGGCTGGTCGCGCCGTTCCCCGCGCCCCTTCAGGGCCCGCGCGAACCGCAGCGGACTTCATCCGCCCTGCTCAGCGGTCCGTCACCTCATTGGGTGCGCTCGGCGGCTCCATGAGCGTGCGCCGAGGTGGGCGTTCATCGCCCCGGCCGCCCGGCCGGCCGCCAGGTGACCGGGCGATTGGGTGTGGGCCTGCTGGAGGACATGGGCGTTCCGGTTCAGAGGGTCTCGGCGACGGGGACGGACATGGGCCCGGCGGGCCCCGGGACGGTTGCGAGGGGCGCGAGCTGGAGGGCCGCGGCGGCCGACGGGACGGGATGCCGGTCGGACAGCGGCACGACCGGCACCCCGCTCTCGCCCAGCACGACCCGGCGTACGACCCGCTCGGCGGCGCGCCCGTCGTCGTACGGGCAGAAGCGCTCACGGAACGCGGCCCGCAGCTGCGTCGAGCGCGAGCCGCGCCAGTGGCCGGTCGCGAAGATGTCGATCAGCTCGTCCTCGCTGCGCGCGACCGCGCCCGGCGGAAAGGCGCGCAGGTCGAAGTAGGTGCCGCGGGCCGCCTCGTACGCCTCCCAGTCGTCGGCGTGGACCACGATCGGGCGGTCGAGGTTGGCGTAGTCGAACATCAGGGACGAGTAGTCGGTGACCAGCGCGTCCGAGGCGAGACACAGGGACTCGATGCTCGGGTGGTCGGTGACGTCGATCAGGCGGCCGCCCGAGGCGTGCGTGAGAGGGGCGTCGTACGAGTGGTGCGCGCGGGTGAGCACCACGAAGCGCGGGCCGAGTTGGCGCAGTACGCGTTCCAGGTCGAGGGTGTGGCGCTGGGTGCGGCGGTAGTCGCGGTACGTCGGCGCGTACAGGACGGCGACGGTGCCCTCGGGGATGCCGAGCGACTCGCGCAGCCGGGCCACGTCCGCCGAAGTCGCCTGCTGGAACACGTCGTTGCGCGGGAGGCCGTACTCCAGCGTGGTGTACGCGGCCGGGAACACGCGCTCCCAGACCAGGGTGGAGTGGCGGTTGGCGGACAGGCAGTAGTCCCAGTCGTCGGCGCCGCGCAGCAGCTCGGCGAAGTCGGTGTCGCGGGCTGCCGCCGGGCGGTCCTGGAGGTCGAGGCCCATGTGCTTGAGCGGGGTGCCGTGCTGGGTCTGGACCATGATCTGGCCGGGGCGCTTGACCAGTCCGCCGTCGAAGTCGACGTTGTTCACGAGGTACTTGGAGCGGGCGAGCGCCGTCCAGTACGCGGCCGAACTGGGGCGGACCCGGCGCGTCGAGGCCGGGATCGTGTGGTGGTACTCGGGGCGCGCGATCCACGTGGTGCGGATGTGCGGCGCGAAGGTGCGGAACGCGGACTCCAGGGCGCCCGGGTTGCAGCCGTGGCCGCGGCCCCGGTGGCTGGAGAAGACGGCGCGGTCGGCACGCAGCGGGAGGCGGCGCTGCACGCGGTAGTGGAGCCGGAGGGCGGCGCCGCGTGCTCGGTGGATCAGCTTCGAACTGAGCTTCAAGGCACGCCTGTTGATGCTCGACGCCAGGGAGAGGAGACGGTAGATGCGGTGGGTGCCCAGGCGGACCAGCGCGTGCCGCAGGCGGGTACGGACGCGGATCCGGGCGCCCGGGGTGCGGTAACGGCGGTAGTGGTCACGGGACTTGCGCAGGAAGTCGGCGCGGGAGCCGCGGGGCAGCCGGCCACGCTCGACGAACACCGTGGAGACGTGGTCGACCATGCGGCGGAACAGGACCGGGCGCCAGTGGGCCAGCTCCGGGTGCGAGTCGAGATACGTGAAAACACGGTCGTACTGCTCGAAGATGTCGAAGTGCCTGACGCCGCTGGTGCTGCGGGTGCCGCTCGCGGTGCTCGTGGTGAGGCGGCGTCGGCGGTGGTGGACGCAGACCCGGTCGAGGGTGGCGATCGTCTCCGCGGACATCAGCACCGGATACGTCCAGGGCGTGGCCTCGTAGCGGCCGGTCGGGAAGGTGAAGCCGCCGCGCTCGATGAACTCCCGGCGGTACACCTTGTTCCACGCGACCGGCAGGGCCGTGAGCAGCGCCGGCCGGTCGTCCAGCCGGAAGGGGGCCGGGCCTTCCTCCGTCAGCTGCTGCGCCGACTGGTTGCGGACGGCCTCGCCCGACCAGTACGTGTGCGCGTAGTCGTGGACCAGGACGTCCGGTTCGGAGGTCTCCTTCAGGCGGTCGGCGATCGCTCGCAGCGCGTCCGGGGTGAGGGTGTCGTCGCCGTCCAGGAAGATCAGGTAGTCGCCGCTCGCGTGGGCGAGGCCCGCGTTGCGGGCGCGGCCCAGGCCCGCGTTCTCCGGCAGGTGTACGGGGCGTACGCGGGCGTCGCGGGCCGCGAACTCGTCGATGAGCGCGCCGCAGGCGTCGGGCGAGCAGTCGTCCACCGCGATCAGTTCGAGGTCCGGACAGGACTGTCCGAGGACGGATTCGAGGCACTCGCTCAAGTACGCCTGAACCTTGTACGCGGGGACGATGACACTGAACCTGGGCAAGGCACATCCATGGGTCGGCGCGGGCAGACTGCCCGGGAACGGCCGAAGGGGGCACCTGGTTACGCGAGTTGCGGCATCCGGGGGAATTTCCGGGTGCCGCAACTCGGTGCTTTCGCCGCTACTTCACCGCGCCCGCCATCACCCCGGACACGAACTGCCGCTGGAACGCGAAGAACACGGCCAGCGGGATCACCATCGAGATGAAGGCGCCGGGCGCCAGGATCTCGATGTTGCTGCCGAACTGCCGTACCTGCTGCTGCAGGGCGACCGTCAGCGGCTGCGACTGCGAGTCCGAGAACACCAGGGCGACCAGCATGTCGTTCCACACCCACAGGAACTGGAAGATCCCCAGGGACGCGATCGCCGGCATGCCCAGCGGAAGGACGACGGTCGCGAAGAGCCGCGCCTCTCCCGCGCCGTCCAGGCGTGCCGCCTCCAGGAGTTCACGCGGGATCTCCGCGAAGAAGTTGCGCAGGAGGAAGATCGCGAAGGGGAGTCCGAAGCCCACGTGGAAGAGGACGACACCGATGATGTCGCCGAAGATCCCGATCTTCCCGAAGAGGTTGGAGAGCGGGATCAGCGCCACCTGCACGGGTACGACGAGCAGCGCCACCACGGCCATGAACCACCAGTCGCGGCCCTTGAAGTCCATCCACGCGAAGGCGTATCCGGCCATCGCGCCGATGATGACGACCAGCAGCGTCGCCGGGACCGTGATGTAGATGGTGTTGAACAGGGCGCTGGTGACGTCGTCGTTCTCCAGGAGCGACTGGTAGCTGTTGGTGGTCAGCTGGGCGGGGGCCGAGAAGACCTTCCACCAGCCCGACGCGGCGATGTCGGTCGGGTCGCGGAACGACGAGACCAGCAGGCCGAAGGCGGGAACCAGCCAGAACAGCGCGACCAGGAGCAGGAAGACGCGCAGCGCGCCGCCGGCCGCGCCGCTCGCCAGCCGGGCGGCGAGGGAGCGCTTGGCGCGTACGGACGTGTCGAGTGCGGTCACCGCTGGCGCTCCTTCCTGAGACGGCGGAGATTGACGTACATCATCGGCAGGACGAGCAGCAGCAGGATGACGCCGATCGCGCTGCCCACGCCGTAGTTGCCCCCGCCGCCGAAGGACGACTGGAACAGCTGCAGGGCGAGGACGTTGGCGTCGTCCTGGCTGGGCTGCGGCGCGATGATGTAGATCAGGTCGAAGATCTTCATCACGTTGATCATCAGCGTGACCAGGACGACGATCAGGACCGGAGCGAGGAGCGGGACGGTGACCCTTCTGAACACCTGCCACTCGTTCGCGCCGTCCACCCTCGCCGCCTCGAGGAGATTGCGGTCAACTCCCGCGAGGCCCGCGGCGATCAGCACCATCGCGAAGCCCGCCCACATCCACACGTAGCTGCCGATGATGGCCGGTGTCACGAGCGTCGGGCCGAGCCAGTCGATGCCGTTGTAGGGGGCCGCGAAGTTCGAGCCGGGCAGGCGGAGTTGGGCTCCGTCGGCCTCCTTGGGGAGGGTGAAGGTGCCGTCGGCGCCGCTGGTGGCGGAGGCGACGGTCTTGCCGTCCTTCACGGCTTCGACCTTCACGCCCTTCAGGGCCTTCTCGCCCGGGTCGACCTTGCCCTTCTCGCCGCCTCCGCCGAGCTTGAAGTCCAGCCACACCGTGCCGGTGATTCCTTCAGAGCCGGGTGTCGGTGACTTCGCGTCCTCGGGGGTGCCGGGGAGCTTGTTCGGTGCGATGCCGACCAGCGGGAGCAGCGCGGGTGAGCCCGCCTGGACGGTTCCCGTACTGGTGAAGGAACCGCCGCCGGACGCCTTCAGGTCGCTCACCTGGGCGTTCGGCCTCGCCTTCGGATAGACGGAGGAGTCGACGAACGCGTCGTGCACGGACGTCACGATCGCGTTCGCCACGCCCTGTTCCGGGTCCTGCTCGTACACCAGCCGGAAGATGATGCCCGCGGCGAGCATCGAGATCGCCATCGGCATGAAGATGATCAGCTTGAACGCCGTACCCCAGCGCACCCGTTCGGTCAGCACGGCGAAGATCAGGCCGAGCACCGTGACCAGTGCCGGGGCGACGGCGACCCAGATCGCGGTGTTCTTCACTGCGGTCAGTGTCGAGTCGGTGGTGAAGATGTCGATGTAGTTGTCCAGGCCTACGAAGCCCGAACCGGCGGCGTCGTAGAGGCTGCGCCAGACCGAGTACCCGATCGGGTAGACCACGAGCGAACCGAGCAGGATGAGGGCGGGCAGCAGAAACAGCACCGCCACCCACAGCCTCGTCCCGGTCACGCTCTTGCGCGTTCTTCCGACGGAGGGCACCGAGAGTTCGCCGGTGCCGTCCGCCTTCGCTGTCGAAGACGACATGCCGCGCGCCGTCAGCTGCTCTTGTACGCCTTGGCGGCGTCGGCCTCGAGTTTGCTCTGGGCGCCCGCGACGTCCGACGGGTTCTTCAGGAAGTCCTGCAGGTCCTTCCACTCGCCGACACCCTGCGTGCCGCCGAAGGCCGCCGGGGCCTGGTCGGACATGTCGAAGCGGAAGTCGTCACCCGCAGCGAGCAGGGCCTTGGCGATGTCCCGGGTGACATCGTCCTTGTAACTGGCCTGGTCCATCTCCTTGTTGGGGGAGAGGAAGCCGCCCTGTGCCGCCCAGATCTCGGCCGCGTCCGTCGAGGCGAGGAAGGTCAGCAGCGCCTGGGCGCCCGCTCCGTCCTTCAGCGCCACGGCGACGTCGCCGCCGCTGACCACGGGGGCCTGGTCGCCGACCGCCGGGAACGGGAAGACCTTGGCGTCCGTGCCCACCTTCGCCTTGGTGTCCGCGTTGATGTTCGCCGTCACGAAGTCGCCCTCGAAGACCATCCCCGCCGGGGTGTCACCCGAGAACGTCTGCGTCACCGACTTCGGGAACTCCGTCTGCAGCGCGCCCGAACGGCCGCCCGCGATCAGGTCGTCCTTGCCCCACAGCTCGGCGAGCGTGGTGAGCGCGGCCTTGACGGAGGGGTCCGTCCACTTGATCTCGTGCGCGGCCAGCTGGTCGTACTTCTCCGGGCCCGCCTGGGAGAGGTACACGTTCTCGAACCAGTCCGTGAGCGTCCAGCCGTCGGCTCCGCCGATGGAGACGGCGGGGGAGCCGGCGTCGGAGAGTGTCTGCGCGGTGGCGATGAAATCCTTCCAGGTGGTGGGCGTGTCGGTGATGCCTGCGGCTTCGAACGCCGCGGTGTTGTACCAGACCAGGGACTTGTTGGCGGCCTTCACATAGATGCCGTACTGCTTGCCCTCGTACGCGCCCAGGTCCTTCCAGCCCGCTGAGAAGTTCTTGTCCAGCTGGGCCTGGGCGTCGGTGCCGATGTCCTTCAGCCAGCCCTTCTCTGCGAACTGGTGCAGGACGCCGACCTGGGGGAGGAACGCCACGTCCGGCGGCTTGCCGCCCTCGATCTTGGTACCGAGGAAGGTGGAGGTGTTGTTGCCGGTCGGCACGAAGTTGACCGTGGCGCCGGTGCGCTTCTCGAACTCGTCCAGGACCTTGGTGAAGTTGGCCTGCTCGGGGCCGGTCCAGACGGCCGCGACTTCGAGGGTCTGCCCGTTAAGTTTGGGGAGTTGGACGGAGGCGGCGCTTTCCGGGGCGCCGCTGCTTTCCGTGCCGCCCGTGTTGTCGTCGCTGTCGCCGCCGCATGCGGTGAGAGTGAGGGCGCCTGCGATGACCGCGGCCGCGGTGGCTGTTGCGGCTCTGCGTGACCTGTGGTGTGTCGAGCTCTCGGGCGACCTGCGTGTACGAATCCTGCTGCGCATCTTTGCCCCGTTCATCGTTCCTCGTCGAACGTTCTGCGCTGTCCCGTGCGGTCTGGTCTACGCCCGTGTCTGCGAGGGCGGCAAGAGCGCCGACGCTGTCAAGGGAGCGATCGTGACCGCGTCGTGACGTGTTCTGGCGGGTGGGGGGTTCGCCTGCTGTCCGGTGGGTGGGTCGGGGGCGTGCCGGTACGTCCGCCCGTCGCCGCCGGATCAGACGTTGGCCGGGCAGTGAAACGTCCGGTGACGCGAACGTACGCGACGGGCTTTGGACGTACCGGCACGCCCCCGACCCACGCCGGTGGGCGGCTGCGGGGTGTCCGGTGGGGGCCCGCTCCTCGAACGCCTACGGCGTCCGGTGGGCGGGGCGGTGCCGTCCCGATCCCCCGCCCACCCGGCGGGAGCTGCATCCTTCAGCCCAGGGAGTCACCATCCGGCCCGTCGGGCGTTCGAGGAGAGGCGGTGCCGTCCCAATCCCCCACCCACCCACCGAGGCCGCGGTTTCAGCCCGTCGGGCGTTTGAGGAGAGGCGGTGCCGTCCCGATCCCCCACCCGCCCGTGGGGGCTGCGCTTTTCAGCTCGGGGCAGGTATCTCCAGCCCGTCCGGCGTTTGAGGACGAGCCCTTCGGGCGAACGGGGGTCTGGGGGCGGAGCCCCCAGGTACGGGTTGGGTAGGGGCGGAGGGGGCGAAAGAAATCGAGGTCGGCACCGGTGCCTGGGGTTAGGGGTTAGGGGTTAGAGGAGGGACGGGACCTCCGTGGCGGATACCGAGCGGGCGGCTCGTTCCAGGGCGCTGGCCAGGAGGGCCAGGTCTGTGGGGCCGTTGCCGAGTTCTCGGACGGGGCGGCGGGCCGGGGGGTCGCCCATGCGGTGCCATTCGAGGGGGACGACCGTGGGGCGGAGGGTCGCCGTACGGGGGATGCGTCCCGTGACCCGGCCTGCTTGGAAGGGCGTGACCCGTCCGTCGGGGCCGAGAAGGTGGCCTCGGCCTGGCGCGGGCTCGTCCGGCCCCTGCGCCGACGACACCTCGTCCAGCGTGACCCGGATCGCCGCGGCCCGGGCGAGCTCGGAATCCGAGGTACGCCCCTCCACCCCGGCGGCAGCCACGAGATGCACCCCGAGCCGCTCCCCTTCACGGGCAACCGCCTCCAGCGCCCGTACGACCGACCCGGCCGAAGGCCGCCCCAGCGACCCCAACGCGGGGGAGAGCAACGCATCCAGGTCGTCGACGACCACGACGAGCCGGGCCAGCGGCGGCCCCGGCTCCGCCCGCTCCCGCGCCGCCGCCGGCCGCAGCCGCAGCGTCGAACTGGGCGGCGCGTCGAGATCCCCGGCACCGGAGGACCCCCCGCCCGCCGAGCGCTGCGTGACCATCCGCCCCGACACCTCGCGCCGGGTGTGCCACTCCGTGAAGTCGAGCCGGCCGAGCAACTCCGCCCGCCGCTTCAGTTCAGCGCTCAGGGACTGGGCGAACTCCCGCATCCGTACGGGGTCGTTGGCGGCGAGGTGCGTGGTGACATGAGGGAGGTCCGTACAGACGCGCAGCCCCTCGCCATTGCCCCCGGTGCCGTCCCGGCCGTCTATCAGGACGATCCCGAGCCGGTCCGGGCGCTCGGCTGCGGCGAGGGACGCGGCGATGGAGCGCAGCAGTTCCGTACGGCCGCTGCCCGACGGGCCCTCGATCAGCAGATGCGGGCCCTCCGCCGCGAGGTCCACACAGACGGGTCCGCGCGGCCCGGCACCGAGCACGGCCCAGCCGCGCCCGCCCAGCGCCTCCGCGTCGTCGCCCGCGTCCGCCCAACGTGCCATCAGCGACGCCGGGGTGGCCCGCGCCAGCCCCAACTCGTCGAGGAGCCGCGCCACATGAGGCAACGGCACGGACACCCGCGTGTGCCGCTCCCCTTGCGGACCATCCGTACGCAAGGGAGCCAACGCCCGCGCGAACCGCTCCGCCCATGCCACCGACACCGCGTCCACCGCGGCGACGGTGCCACGGCCCACGGGGCCACGAGGCAGGTGTCCGGGGGAGTGGGCGGTAGGGGGGGTGAGGTGAGAGGAGTTGGGGTGAGAGGCGTTGGGGTGAGCAGGAGAGGGGCGGAGGGATCCGGAGTGGGTGGATTCGGCGTGCGCCGCGCCGCCTTGTGTGGATCCGTGCGGGGATCCGTTGTTGTTGCGGCCGGTGCGTGCCGAGCCGTCCTGGGAGGGGTCGCCGTGTGCGGGCCCGTTGTCCATGGACCCAGGGTGGGCCGATCCGGAGTGCGTGGGCTCGGGGCCCTCCGGGGCGCCCTGTGCCACCCGCAGCAACCGCAGCGCCGTGGCCACATCGCCGCTGAGCAGCGCGACCGCCCCGCACTCCCGGAACGCCGGTGACGTCTCGCACGCCGCCTCGTACGTGTCCCTCACGGGTGACGCCGGTGACGCGGATGCCGTCTCGGCCAGGCAGATGACGTGTATGCCGGCCCGCGAACCCTCGTGTGCCAGCCGTGCCACGGACTCGCGTACGTCGGCTCCGCCGGGGTCGCCGTCCACGACCACGACCGTGTACGGCCCGTCGAAGGCGCCGTCCGCAGGGTCCTCGTCCCGCGCCCACGAGGGCCGTCGGGCTCCGGCGCGGCCTGCGTCGTCACGGGGAGCGCCCGGCGTCTGCGGGTGGTCGTCCAGGCGGCGGAGGAGTTCCTCGGTGCGGGCCGTGGCCTGTTCGCGGTCGTACGCGAGCAGGAGGCGGCAGTCCTGGCCGTGGGTGGGGCGGAGGTGGGGGAGCCAGCCGAGCCAGGACCACTCGGCGGTGCGTTCCTCCACCGTGCGGGAACGGTCCGTGCTGATCAGGACGATCTCCAGCGCGTCCGGCGAGTGCAGCGCGGCGAGCTGTGCCACGACCGCGCGGGCCAGCCCCGTGAGGCGTTCCCTCGGTCCGGCGAGGCCCAGTGCGCCGGCCTCGCGCAGGTCGGCGGTGACCGGCACGGCGGGCAGCAGGCCGGAACCGTCGGGCGCCGCCCGGTCCGCCGTGCCCAGCCGGACCGTCAGCGCCTCCGGGTGCCCCGGGCCGCGTTCCCACAGCCTCGGTCCCGGACCCAGCGCGGTGAGCAGCAGTGCCGCGGGGTCGGGCCAGCTCTCCGGCGACCGCGTCACCACCGGGGGGTCCTCCTCCGCAGCGGCTTCCCCGTCGTCGTACGGGTCCTGCCCGGCTTCCGACGGCTCCGCGCGCCCGCCGGTCAGGCGCCGGGCCCATGCGCCGAGTCCGCCCCGCTTGCGTACGCCCGACGGCACGTCCGTA